>NZ_WUPT01000001.1 GCF_009830125.1 Kangsaoukella pontilimi
GACAACGTGTCGTTCACGGTCGAGCTGATCGCGCCGATCGCGATGGAAGAAAAGCTCCGCTTCGCCATCCGCGAAGGCGGCCGCACCGTCGGCGCAGGCGTCGTCTCGAAAATCATCGAGTAATCGCTCGGTCACAACAAACGGTTCGACGTGGGGGCGGGCACACCCGCCTCCACCTCTCAACGAAAGGATAAGCACATGGCCATCGCCAGCCAGAACATCCGTATCAGGCTCAAGGCCTTCGATTACCGCGTGCTCGATGCGTCGACGCAGGAAATCGTGAACACCGCGAAGCGGACCGGCGCACAGGTGCGCGGCCCGATTCCGATGCCGAACAAGATCGAGAAATTCACGGTTCTCCGTGGTCCGCACATCGACAAGAAGTCGCGTGACCAGTTCGAGATCCGCACGCACAAGCGTCTTCTCGACATCATCGACCCGACGCCGCAGACCGTGGACGCGCTGATGAAGCTCGACCTCGCCGCCGGCGTCGACGTCCAGATCTCGGTTTAAGGAGGGCTCCCCATGTTGCGCTCCGGCGTTATCGCAAAGAAGGTGGGCATGACCCGCCTGTTCATGGAGGACGGGAAGCAGATTCCTGTGACCGTTCTTCAACTCGACAAGCTTCAGGTGGTCGCTCAGCGCACCGCCGAGAAGGATGGCTATTCCGCCGTTCAGCTCGGTGCGGGTACTGCCAAGGCCAAGCGGACGAGCCAGGCCATGCGCGGCCATTTCTCGGCTGCCAAGGTCGAGCCCAAGCGCAAGATCGCGGAATTCCGGGTCGATCCGGAAAACCTGATCGGCGTGGGCGAAGAGATCACCGCGAACCACTACTTCGAAGGCCAGTTCGTGGACGTCACCGGCGTCTCGATCGGTAAGGGCTTCCAGGGTGCGATGAAGCGGCACAACTTCGGCGGCCTCCGGGCGTCGCACGGCGTGTCGATCAGCCACCGCTCGCACGGCTCGACCGGTCAGTGTCAGGACCCCGGCCGCGTCTTCAAGGGCAAGAAGATGGCCGGTCACATGGGCGCCGCCCGCGTGACCACGCAGAACCTGCAGGTTGTCCGTACGGACGCCGACCGTGGCCTGATCATGGTCAAGGGCGCCGTTCCGGGCTCGAAGGGTGGCTGGGTCACTCTGAAGGATGCCGTCAAGAAGCCGGTTCCGGAGAACGTCATTCTCCCCGCCGCGCTGAAGTCGGCTGCCGAAGAGGCCGAGCGTCTGGCTGCTGAGGCCGCCGCCGCTGCGGAAGCCGAAGCCAAGGCCGCCGAAGAGGCGCGTCTGGCCGAGGAAGCCGCCGCACAGGAAGCTGCTCTGAAGGAAGCCGAAGAGCAGATCGCTGAAGAAGGTTCCGACGCCGATAACTCGGATGTCGAAAAGAAGGACGGTGAGGAATGAAACTCGACGTGATCAAACTGGACGGCGGGAAGGCCGGATCGGTCGATCTGGGCGACGAGATCTTCGGTCTCGAACCCCGCGCCGACATCCTTCACCGTGTCGTCCGCTGGCAGCGTAACAACGCCCAGCAAGGCACCCACAAGGTCAAGACGCGGTCGGAGACCAGCTACTCGACCAAGAAGATCTATCGCCAGAAGGGCACCGGCGGCGCACGTCACGGTGACCGGAACGCGCCGATCTTCCGCAAGGGCGGCATCTACAAGGGCCCGACGCCGCGGAGCCATGGTCACGAGCTGACCAAGAAGTTCCGCAAGCTCGGCCTGAAGCATGCCCTGTCGTCGAAAGCGGCCACCGGCAGCCTCGTCATCATCGACGAAGCCGTCGCGAAGGACGCCAAGACGAGCGCGTTGGCCAAGCAGGTCAAGGACCTCGGCTGGAAGCGTGCGCTGGTCATCGACGGGGCGCAGGTGGACGAGGGCTTTGCCCGCGCCGCACGCAACCTCGACGGGATCGACGTGCTGCCGTCCATGGGCGCGAATGTCTATGACATCCTGAAGAGTGACACGCTGGTGATCACGAAGGCGGGTGTCGAAGCACTGGAGGCTCGTCTGAAATGAGCGCGAAAGCAGAACACTACGACGTGATCCGCAAGCCGATCATCACCGAAAAGTCGACCATGGCGTCCGAGAATGGCGCGGTTGTCTTCGAGGTGGCGATGGACGCCAACAAGCCGGCGATCAAGGAAGCGGTTGAAGGCCTGTTCGGTGTCAAGGTGAAGGCGGTCAACACCACCATCACCAAGGGCAAGACCAAGCGCTTCCGCGGCCAGATGGGCAAGCGGAAAGACGTCAAGAAAGCCTATGTGACGCTCGAAGAGGGCAACACGATCGACGTGACCACGGGTCTCTGACCCTGATCGCTTGACAAGAACGGTATGGCGGGGTTTACCCCGCCATCCTTATTCGGAACGGGACTCAAGTCCCAAAGCAAACGGAAGACAGAAAGCATGGCACTCAAGTCGTACAAGCCGACGACGCCGGGCCAGCGCGGGCTGGTGCTGATCGACCGTTCGGAGCTTTGGAAAGGTCGCCCGGTCAAGAGCCTCACAGAGGGTCTGACCAAGAAGGCGGGCCGGAACAACACCGGACGGATCACCCTGCGTCGTCGCGGCGGTGGCGCGAAGCGTCTCTATCGTATCGTTGATTTCAAGCGGACCAAGCACGACGTCGAGGCGACGGTCATTCGGATCGAATACGACCCGAACCGGACCGCCTTCATCGCGTTGATTCAGTATCACGATGGTGAACAGGCCTATATCCTTGCCCCGCAGCGTCTGGCTGTCGGTGACAAGGTCGTCTCGGGCGAGAAGGTCGACGTCAAGCCGGGCAACGCGATGCCGTTCCAGGGCATGCCCATCGGCACGATCGTCCACAACATCGAGATGAAGCCGGGCAAGGGCGGTCAGATCGCACGCGCCGCGGGCACCTATGCCCAGTTCGTCGGCCGCGACGGTGGCTACGCTCAGATTCGCCTGTCCTCGGGCGAACTGCGCATGGTCCGCCAGGAATGCATGGCCACGGTTGGCGCGGTATCCAACCCCGACAACTCGAACCAGGACTTCGGCAAGGCCGGCCGCATGCGCCACAAGGGCAAGCGTCCGTCCGTTCGCGGTGTCGCGATGAACCCGATCGACCACCCGCACGGTGGTGGTGAAGGCCGTACCTCGGGTGGCCGTACGCCGGTCACGCCCTGGGGTAAGGACACCAAGGGTCGCCGTACCCGCAACAAGAACAAGGCGTCGCAGAAGCTGATCATCCGCTCGCGTCACGCCAAGAAGAAGGGCCGGTAAACATGAGCCGTTCAGTTTGGAAGGGCCCCTTCGTCGACAGCTATGTCCTGAAGAAGGCCGAGAAATCCCGCGAGTCGGGCCGCAACGAGGTCATCAAGATCTGGTCGCGCCGCTCGACCATCCTGCCCCAGTTCGTGGGGCTGACCTTCGGCGTCTACAACGGCCAGAAGCATATCCCGGTCAACGTGACCGAGGACATGATCGGCCAGAAGTTCGGTGAGTACTCGCCGACGCGGACCTATTACGGTCACGCCGCCGACAAGAAAGCGAAGAGGAAGTAAGTCATGGGCAAGGAAAAGAATCCGCGCCGCGTGGCGGACAACGAGGCGATGGCAAAGACGCGCATGCTGCGCACCTCGCCTCAGAAACTTAACCTGGTTGCGGCGCTGATCCGTGGCAAGAAGGTCGAAAAGGCTCTGGCCGATCTGACCTTCTCCAAGAAGCGGATCGCGGCAGATGTGAAGAAGTGTCTTCAGTCGGCCATCGCCAACGCCGAAAACAACCACAACCTTGATGTGGACGAGCTGGTCGTCGCCGAAGCCTATGTCGGCAAGAACCTGACGATGAAGCGCGGTCGCCCGCGTGCCCGTGGCCGTTATGGCCGCATCGTCAAGCCGTTCTCGGAACTGACGATCAAGGTCCGCCAAGTCGAGGAGCAAGCATAATGGGTCACAAGGTCAATCCCGTCGGCATGCGCCTCCAGGTCAACCGCACCTGGGATAGCCGCTGGTACGCCGACACCAAGGATTACGGTGATCTTCTGCTCGAAGACATCAAGATCCGTGAGTTCATCAAGGAAGAGTGCAAGCAGGCCGGCGTCAGCCGCGTCATCATCGAACGTCCGCACCGCAAGTGCCGCGTGACGATCCACACGGCCCGTCCGGGTGTGATCATCGGCAAGAAGGGCGCTGACATCGAAGGTCTGCGCCGCAAGCTCGCCGCGATGACCGACAGCGAACTGCACCTCAACATCGTCGAGGTCCGCAAGCCCGAGCTTGATGCTCAGCTTGTCGCTGAATCGATCGCGCAGCAGCTCGAGCGCCGCGTGTCGTTCCGCCGTGCGATGAAGCGCGCGGTTCAGAACGCCATGCGCATGGGTGCTCTCGGCATCCGCGTCAACGTCGCCGGCCGTCTGGGCGGTGCCGAGATCGCGCGGACCGAGTGGTATCGTGAGGGCCGGGTGCCGCTGCACACGCTCCGCGCCGATATCGACTACGCACTCGCCGAAGCCATGACGCCCTACGGCATCATCGGGATCAAGGTCTGGATCTTCAAAGGCGAGATCATGGACCACGACCCGTCGGCCCGTGACAAGCGTCAGCAGGAGCTTCAGGAAGGTCCCGCGCCCCGTGGCGCCGGCGGCCGTCGCTAAGGAGAGGAATGAGAGATGCTGCAGCCAAAGCGCACCAAATTCCGCAAGATGCACAAGGGCCGCATCCGCGGTGAAGCCAAGGGCGGTTCGGATCTGAACTTCGGCACCTACGGCCTCAAGGCGGTCGAGCCCGAGCGCGTCACCGCGCGTCAGATCGAAGCCGCACGTCGTGCCATGACGCGTCACATGAAGCGTCAGGGCCGCGTCTGGATCCGTATCTTCCCCGACACCCCGATTTCGGCCAAGCCGATCGAGGTCCGGATGGGTAAGGGTAAGGGTTCGGTCGACCGCTGGGCCTGCAAGGTCAAGCCGGGCCGTATCATGTTCGAGATCGACGGCGTCGGCGACGCGGTCGCCCGCGAGGCGCTCCGCCTCGCCGCGATGAAGCTTCCGGTCAAGACCCGCACCGTGATGCGCGAAGACTGGTAAGACGCGGCCGCTTCTGAACCCAGTTTGCCATATCATTGAAAGGCGCGGTTTATTCCGCGCCTTTTCGTTTTTGGGCCGGGTATGTGCCGCGTTCGCGCAGCTTGCCAAGCAGTGCCTCAATCTCGCGATGACTGCGAAGGACAAGGACAGGCAAGTCGTTGCAATACTGCTCAATCGCGGCCAATAGGCGGGGCGATTGCTTGCGTTCAAAGGTCCAGATCCAGCGCAGGAACTCGAAATCGGGAATCTGTTCGGGGCAGCCATCGGCCATGTCCGGGCGCACGCGGCCATAGCCTTTTGCAACCCGTCTGGCGACACCCCAAAGGGCCCTATGGCGGGGGACGCGAAGCCAGATTAGAAGATCGCTTCGGGGCAGGCGGGTGCGCATGAGTCCGATGGTCGTGCCGTCGATGACCCACCGGTTTTCGGCAACGAAAGCGTCATGAAGCGCCCTCTGTTCGGCGCGGTCGCGCATGGTCCAGCCGGGCAGCCAAAGCATATCACGATCAAGTGAGACATACTTCAGATCAAGTTGCCGGGCCAGCTCTTGCGAGAACGTCGACTTCCCTGCTCCCGAGATACCCACTACTGAAACGCGGCTGGCACCGGAGAGGATCGGCGTGGCATCGTCGATCGAGATGAAACGTGGCATGACGTGGTGGTTCTTGCACTTGGGGGAGGCAGGTGGATGGGTTATAGGCCGGCACCGACAAAATTGGAATCCGCCATGCCCAAGATCACCAACCTCTTTGCCACCCCCCTCTACCACGCGCGCCTCTCGGATCACGGCCCCGCCGTTGATGCGGACGAGCTCGCCGCGTCCTGCTATTCCATCGCCGAGGATGATGAGGCGGGGCAGGAGTGGTGCGAGGCCGAGGGGTATCCGGGCTACACGTCCTATGCCTCGCTCAGTGATCTGCCCTGGCGTTTTCCGATCTTCGAAGCGGTCAAGAAGGCGCTCGACAAACATGTGGCTGCCTTCGCGAAAGAACTCGCCTTCGATCTGGGCGAGGGCAAGCTGGTTCTGGAAGACCTCTGGATCAACATCCTGCCCGAAGGCGGCATTCACACCGCGCATATCCACCCACACTCGGTGATCTCGGGCACCACCTATGTCGTCATGCCGGACGGCACGAGCGCGATCAAGTTCGAGGACCCGCGTCTTCAGATGATGATGGCGGCACCGACACGGACAAAGGACGCGCCCGAGTATCTGAAGCAGTTCGTTTACGTGGCCCCGGCGGTGGGTGATGTCCTGCTCTGGGAAAGCTGGCTTCGCCACGAAGTGCCGATGAACATGGCCGAGGACGAGCGCATAAGCGTCAGCTTCAATTACAAGTGGGAAAGCTGAGCCAACGCGGATAACGTCCCGGCATGACCGACCCCTTCCGGCATCACCCAGAACTCCGCGGCCAAATCACGCCGGCCGAAGATTCGTGGTTTCGGAATTTCACTCTCGAATGGCTTCTCGGCGTCTATCAGGAGAACGGTCGCGACCCGGGCGAGTTCTACGACAACGAGGCGAGAGAAGCGCTCCGCCGCGAGATGCTGCGCAATGCGCCGCCGGGTGACCTTTGGGTTTTCGGCTATGGCTCGCTGATGTGGGACCCTGCCTTTCATTTTTCCGAGGTCCGGCGCGCCCGTATCGAAGGTTACGAGCGTCGGTTCATTCTGGTCGAGGATATGGCACGCGGTTCGGAAGACCGTCCCGGCGTAATGGCGGCATTGGACGAGGGGCAGGGGTGCAATGGCCTGATCTTTCGGATTCCCGAACACCTGATCGAGCGGGAGACCGAGATCCTCTGCCGACGCGAACTGGTCGGGCCGGCCTATATCCCGCTATTCCACCCGGCCGAAACCGATCTTGGCACCGAGACGACCCTGATTCTGGTGGCCGATCATACAGCCGAGGTCATTCAACAGGACCTGACGCGCGAGAAACAGGTCGAATACCTGGCGACGGGCGAGGGGCTGATCGGAACAAGCGCGGACTACCTTCGGAACATCGTCCAGAAGTCCCGCCAGCTTGGCATCGACGATCCAGAGACCGAGGCGCTCTTGCGCGATGTCGAGGCGCGGATCGCCCAAAACAAGATGGACTCGAGTAACGAGGCAAGGCTTCCCAATTGACCGAATACTCCCGCTCTGCGACCGACCGTCAGGTCAGCCGTTTTTCTCCAATAGTGTTTCTTGCGGCTCTTTTCACTCTTGTATCCGGCTTCGTCTTTGCTCGGTTCACCGTCGACGACGCCTACATTTCGTGGCGCTACGGCAAGAATTTGGTCGATGCCGGTATCTGGGGATACAATCCGTCGAGCTTCGATCTGACGCAGGCCTACACGAACCCCGTCTACGCGGCGCTATCCATTGTGCCGGCGGCGTTGGGTCTTGATATGGTCGTGTTTTTCAAGCTCGTGTCGCTTGCCATTCTCTGCCTGTCCACTTGGTTGTTCATGCGGCTTTCCGGACGAGCGATAGTCATGTTCGCGGCGATCCTGTGCTTGACCGCCGTCCCGACGACGATGGTGCACCTCTTTTCGGGGCTCGAAACCTATCTTTTCGTGGTCACGTTGGCCCTGCTTCTGATTTGTCTGGATCAGCGCCGTTTTCTTGCCGCCGGCGTCTGCGTTGCGGTGTTGATTGCCTGCCGTCCCGAGGCTTGGACGCTGCTGGGGCTGTTCCCGGCCTTCGTGGTTGCCTCGCTTCTTCCCACACCATTCCGGGACGACGCGGCCGGGCATTGGTGGAGAGAGAAGCGGACACTGCTTGCCGTGTCCGTCCTGCTGCCGATCCTCCTGTTTGCGGCGATCATGCTCTGGCACCGAAGCTATTTCGGGTATGTCCTACCGAATACGTTCTACGTCAAATCCGCGGGCGAGGGCTCGCTGATCGTGACATTGTATTGTGTGGTCTTGCTGGTGCCGCTGGCATTGCCGCTGTTGCTCGGACGGTGGAGGGCCACGCTTTTCGCCATCGCCTTCTTCCTGCCTGTCGTGGTCGTCTATTCTGCGTCGAAACTGACCATGAACTATGTGGATCGGTTCGGCTTTCACATTTTCGGATCGGTCTACCTTTTCGCCGCCTACGCGCTTGCCCGCTACGGCAAGAGCGGCGAGAGCCCGTTGACTTCGATTTCCCTGCCAGTCTGGATGCGGACTTATCCGCGGATCCTGTTCGCCGTGATCTGCGTGCTCTACGCGGGCGCATCGGTCCGATGGAACGAGGTCATGCATATCGCCACCTACACGCCGCGCATATCTTTCGCGCATGGTGCGCTTGGTCAGGAGCTCGCCGAACAGGCAGCCGGTCTGGAAAGCAAGCCCACGATCCTGGTGGGCGATGCGGGGATCGTGGCCTACAGAAGCGGACTGGTGGCCCTCGACAATATCGGTCTTGGCAGCGCTCTTGTCGCCCATCAGGGGGTGACGCCCGAGATCCTCGACGCCTACGCGCCCGAACTCGTTGCCCTTCACATGCACCCCGTGCTCGGCGTTTGGCCGGATTACGGCAGCGACGTTATTCAGGACTGGATGGAATTATCGGGTCACGAGGAAATCTGCGACATGCGGCTCAGCCCGGTTGCGGGGCTGCGTCTGTACTTGCGCGAGAACGGCCCATTGGATGTGGGCAGGATAGCGGCCATCTGCGAGACGTCGGTCGAACGCAATCTGCAGTGGAAATACGATTTCGCACGCGATCACCTGTCTGACCCGCCGTGGCGCTACTGGGTCGAATGACGTCCCCGGAAGACCGACATGGCACCTGCGGCGATTGTCTGAAGAAATAGGGTTGCCACGCAGGGAAGTACCCCCTATACGGCGCCTTCATTCACCTACTCCACCGGATTCGAGGTGACCCTTTGGGGGCCTTCCGGTGATTGTTGAAAGGAAGAACGGGCATGAGTGCTCAGGAACTGCGTGACAAGACGCCGGATCAGCTTCGTGACGAGCTGACCACCCTCAAGAAGGAGGCCTTCAACCTCCGCTTCCAGCAGGCTACCGGCCAGCTTGAGAACACCGCACGTATGCGCACGGTACGCCGTGACATCGCACGTGTGAAAACCATTCTGAACGAAAAGGCCGCTGGCGCGGCAGCGGAGGCGTAATCGATGCCCAAGCGTATACTTCAAGGCACCGTCACCAGCGCCCAGACCGTCACCGTCTCGGTCGAGCGCCGCTTTACGCATCCGGTCCTCAAGAAAACCATTCGTAAGTCCAAGAAATACCGGGCTCACGATCCGCAAGACACCTTCAAGGTGGGTGACGTCGTCCGCATTCAGGAATGCGCGCCGATCTCGAAGACGAAACGCTGGGAGGTGATCGCCGAATAAGGCGGTCGCTTCTCCAGTTTTAGCGAAACCCTGGGGCCAATGACTGCAAAGCGGTCCCAAAGGTCGGGAGAAACCAAATGATCCAGATGCAGACCAATCTGGATGTTGCTGACAATTCCGGTGCTCGCCGGGTTCAGTGCATCAAGGTTCTGGGTGGTTCCAAGCGTAAATACGCATCCGTGGGCGACATCATCGTCGTCTCGGTCAAGGAAGCCATCCCGCGCGGTCGCGTGAAGAAGGGCGACGTCCGTAAGGCCGTCGTCGTGCGCACCGCCAAGGAAGTCCGCCGTGAAGACGGCACCGCGATCCGCTTCGACCGGAACGCCGCCGTGATCCTCAACAACAACAACGAGCCGATCGGTACGCGTATCTTCGGACCGGTTGTTCGCGAGCTTCGCGCCAAGAACTTCATGAAGATCATCTCGCTCGCCCCGGAGGTGCTGTAAGATGGCCGCTAAACTGAAAAAAGGCGACAAGGTCGTCGTTCTCGCCGGTAAGGACAAGGGCAAGCAGGGTGAAATCACCCAGGTTATGCCCAAGGACGGCAAGGCTGTCGTCGATGGCGTGAACATGGCCATCCGTCACACCAAGCAGAGCCAGAACAGCCAGGGCGGCCGCATCCCGAAAGCGATGCCGATCGACCTGTCGAACCTGGCCCTTCTCGATGCCAACGGCAAAGCGACCCGCGTAGGCTTCCGCATGGAAGACGGCGCGAAGGTTCGTTTCGCCAAGACCACGGGGGACGCGATCTGATGCTTGACGCCGCTACCTACACCCCGCGCCTGAAGGCCGCTTACAAGGACAGCATCCGTGCTGCCATGAAAGAGGAATTCGGCTACAAGAACGACATGATGATCCCGCGCCTGGACAAGATTGTCCTGAATATCGGCGCCGGTGCCGAGGCCGTTAAGGACTCGAAGAAGGCGAAGTCGGCTCAGGAAGACCTGACCGCCATCGCCGGTCAGCAGGCCGTCATCACCAAGGCCAAGAAGTCGATCGCCGGCTTCCGCGTCCGTGAAGACATGCCGCTCGGCGCCAAGGTCACCCTTCGTGGCGACCGGATGTACGAATTTCTGGACCGCCTCATCACCATCGCGCTGCCCCGCGTCCGCGACTTCCGCGGCGTCAAGGGCACGGCTTTCGACGGCCGTGGCAACTATGCGATGGGTATGAAGGAGCACATCGTGTTCCCCGAGATCAACTTCGACAAGGTCGACGAGGTCTGGGGCATGGACATCATCATCTGCACGACCGCTCAGACGGATGCGGAAGCCAAGGCGCTGTTGAAGCATTTCAACATGCCGTTCAACAGCTGAGCCTCGGGAGAAAACGACATGGCTAAAAAAGCAATGATCGAACGCGAGAAGAAGCGTCAGAAGCTGGTGGATCAGTATGCCGCCAAGCGCGCTGCGCTCAAGGAAATCGCGAATGATGAATCGAAGCCGATGGAAGAGCGCTTCAAGGCCCGGCTCAAGCTTGCCAAGCTGCCGCGCAACAGCTCGCCCACCCGTCTTCACAACCGTTGCCAGCTGACGGGGCGTCCCCACGCCTATTACCGCAAGCTGAAAATGTCGCGGATCGCGCTTCGGGAACTCGGCTCTGCCGGTCAGGTCCCGGGCATGGTCAAGTCGAGCTGGTAAGGAGGGTATGAGATGAACGATCCTCTCGGTGATATGCTGACCCGCATCCGGAATGCCCAGATGCGCGGCAAGTCCACCACGGTCACGCCGGCTTCGAAGCTCCGCAAGTGGGTTCTCGAAGTGCTGGCCGACGAAGGCTATATCCGCGGCTTCGAAGAAACCACGGACAAGAATGGCCACCCGGCCATCGAAATCAGCCTGAAATACTACGAAGGCACGCCGGTCATCCGCGAACTCAAGCGGGTCTCCAAGCCGGGCCGCCGCGTCTATATGGGCGTGAGCGACCTGCCGTCGGTCCGTCAGGGCCTGGGTGTTTCGATCGTGTCGACGCCGAAGGGTGTCATGTCGGATGCAGCAGCGCGTTCCGCCAATGTCGGCGGCGAAGTGCTCTGCACGGTCTTCTAAGGAGGGATGGATGTCTCGGATTGGTAAGAAACCGGTCGAGCTGCCGTCGGGCGTGGAAGCGTCTGTCTCCGGCCAGACCGTCACCGTCAAAGGCCCGAAGGGCAGCCGCGAATTCACCGCGACCGACGATGTCTCCATCGTCGTCGAGGGCAACGTGGTCACCATCGAGCCGCGCGGCAAGTCGAAGCGCGCGCGCCAGCAGTGGGGCATGAGCCGCACCATGGTCGCGAACCTGGTCTCCGGTGTTACCGATGGTTTCAAGAAAGAGCTTGAACTGTCGGGCGTCGGTTATCGTGCGCAGGCTCAGGGCAACAAGCTGACTCTGAACCTGGGTTACAGCCACGACGTCATCTTCGACGTGCCGGAGGGGGTCACCGTGACCACCCCGAAGCAGACCGAAGTCATCGTCGAGGGCATCGACCAGCAACTCGTCGGCCAGGTCGCGGCCAACATCCGCGAATGGCGTGCTCCCGAGCCCTACAAGGGCAAGGGGATCAAGTACAAAGGCGAATATATCTTCCGCAAGGAAGGTAAGAAGAAGTAAGGACCGGACATATGGCACTTTCCAAAAGAGAGCTGTTCCAGAAGCGCCGTCTGCGCGTCCGGAACAAACTTCGCAGCGTCAACAACGGCAAGCCCCGCCTGTCGGTGCACCGCTCGTCGAAGAACATCAGCGTTCAGCTGATCGACGACGTGGCCGGCACGACGCTGGCCTCGGCCTCGTCGCTCGAAAAGGACCTCGGCGTCGTCGGCAAGAACAACGTCGAAGCCGCAGCCAAGGTGGGCGCCGCGATTGCGGAGCGCGCCAAGAAGGCGGGCATCGAAGAGGCCTATTTCGACCGTGGCGGCTTTTTGTTCCACGGCAAGGTCAAGGCACTGGCCGACGCAGCGCGCGAAGGCGGGCTGAAACTCTAAGCGTGGGCGGCCCCCAGGGGCCGCTCCGATGACCCGGGAGCGCTGACGCTCACCTGGGTTGGACACCACGGGCGACCGCCCAGACTGAACAGGAGGCCACATGGCCAGAGAACCGCAACAAAGAGGTAATCGCCGCGACCGCGACGAAACGCCTGAATTCGCTGACCGTCTGGTCGCCATCAACCGGGTCTCCAAGACCACGAAGGGCGGCAAGAACTTCGGCTTCGCCGCGCTTGTCGTCGTCGGTGACCAGAAGGGGCGCGTCGGCTTCGGCAAGGGTAAGGCCAAAGAGGTGCCCGAGGCGATCCGCAAGGCAACCGAACAGGCCAAGCGCCAGATGATCCGCGTGCCGCTCCGCGAGGGCCGGACCCTGCACCACGACATCGAGGGCCGTCATGGCGCCGGTCGTATCGTGATGCGCACCGCTCCGACCGGTACCGGTATCATCGCGGGTGGTCCGATGCGTGCCGTGTTCGAAATGCTGGGCGTTCAGGACGTCGTCGCCAAGTCGCTCGGCAGCCAGAACCCCTACAACATGATCCGGGCAACCATCGACGGTCTTCAGAAGCAGGCATCGCCCCGTTCGGTCGCGCAGCGTCGCGGCAAGAAGGTCGCCGACATCCTGCCCAAGCGTGAAGATGCGCCGGATTCGTCGGCCCAAGTCGCTGAGGAGGCCTGATCATGGCGAAAACCATCGTAGTCAAACAGATCGGTTCCCCGATCCGCCGCCCGGCCATCCAGCGTCAGACGCTGATCGGCCTTGGCCTGAACAAGATGCACAAGACGCGCGAGCTGGAAGACACGCCCGCCGTCCGTGGCATGGTCAACAAGATCCCGCACCTCGTCGAGATCATCGAAGAGCGCGGCTGACCCCGGTACGGGGCCGGTCCGGCTCCGCTCTAAGGTTCGAAGGTACAGGAAACGCCCCGGCAGGAATGCCGGGGCGTTTCACGTTTCAGGCTGGGAATTTTTCAACCAGATGATTTTGTTGCGACAATTTCACATATCATGATAGATATGTGAGGCGAGGTTATCGCATGCGCGCGAACGAAGACCGGCGGGGTAGACTGCATGACCGTGCTCACTCCGTTAGGGGACAGGCTTGAACCATGGGGGAGGGGCCATGCGTGCGCTATTGATTGTCGTCATTTCAACCGTTCTGATGCTGCTTGCTGCCTGTGCGACGGAACGTGACGCAGAGCCGGAGCCGAGCGCTGACACCGTTGCCGCAGAGGCTGCATCGACCGACGTCAGCGAGCCGTCTGAAGAGGAAAGCGGCATCTACGACATGCACCCGGTCGCTCAGGTGGTTCTGGGCGTCGTTGCGGGCGTGGCCCTTTTCGCGGGTCTTGTCATCTATGCGGTGGCCTCGGCCAGCGATGAGCGGCTCAAGACCGACATCCGGCGGGTCGGGACCGCGCCGAATGGCCTGCCGCTTTACACGTTCCGTTATCGGGGCAAACGGACCACGTGGCGCGGCGTGATGGCTCAGGATGTCCTGCGCATCCGCCCCGACGCCGTGCGGCTAGGGCGGGACGGATACTATCGGGTCTATTACTGGAAGCTCGGCTTGCGCATGACTCGCGAAAATCTGGCAAAACGAGAGGGGCGAAAAAATGCTTAAGGCAACAGTTGGACCGCCACTCAAAGCGCTGGCGCTGGTTCTCGCCCTGTCGGGTTGCGTCAGCATGGGGCAGCGCGACCAGCCGGTCGAGGCCTTCGATGCGGCGCTTGTGGTTACAGGTGTCGCGATCCTGATTGGTCTCGCTTCTCTCGGGGACTAAACCTCAGCGTCTCCCAGTTGGGGCTTGCGTGCTTGCGGCCTTTCTTCTATAGCCCGCGGGTCCCGTCAGGGGCGACTGAAAACCAAGAAACGCCGTGTCCGTCCCATTTCGCTTTCGGGGGCGTGTCCGGCTCGAAAGGAAGCGACATGAAGCTGAATGAACTCCGGGACAATCCCGGCGCCGCCAAAAAAGCCAAACGCGTGGGCCGTGGCCCCGGTTCGGGCAAGGGCAAGACCGCTGGCCGCGGTATCAAAGGTCAGAAATCGCGTTCGGGTGTGGCCATCAACGGCTATGAAGGCGGCCAGATGCCGCTTTACCAGCGCCTGCCGAAGCGCGGCTTCAACAAGCCGAACCGCAAGGCATACGCCGTCGTCAACCTGGGCCTGATCCAGAAGTTCATCGACGAAGGCAAGCTCGGCACCGAGATCACCGAGAACGAGCTAATCGATTCCGGCCTCGTCCGCCGCAAGAAGGACGGCATCCGCGTCCTCGCCAAGGGCGATTTCACGGCCAAGGCGACGATCACCGTCACCGGCGCGTCGAAATCCGCGATCGAGGCGGTCGAGAAGGCGGGCGGCTCACTGACCGTCACATCCGCGTCGGCCGAAGCGTAAGCGCTTGTGAGCGGCGTCCGGGCCGCTTACATACTTTCTCAAGTTTTCCAGCGCCGCCGACCGGGGAACGGGCCGGCGGCGCTTTCATAAGAGAGACCGCGAATGGCATCTGCAGCAGAGCAAATGGCGGCGAACGTCAGTTGGAGCACTTTCGGCAAGGCAACCGAGCTCCGGCAACGCCTCCTTTTCACCCTTGGCCTTCTGATCGTGTACCGGATCGGCACCTATATTCCGGTGCCGGGCATCGACGGTCAGGCGCTTCGTGACTTCATGGAGCAGGCGGCGGGCGGCATCGCGGGTGTCCTCGGCATGTTCACGGGTGGTGCGCTGAGCCGGATGGGTATCTTCGCCCTCGGGATCATGCCCTATATCTCGGCCTCGATCATCGTGCAGCTTCTGGCGTCCATGTGGCCGCCCCTGCAGCAGCTGAAGAAAGAGGGCGAGCAGGGCCGCCGCAAGATCACTCAGTACACGCGCTACGGCACGGTGTTCCTGGCCACAGTTCAGGCCTATGGCCTTGCCGTTTCCATGGAGGCCGGCGGCCTCGTGACCGATCCAGGCTGGTTCTTCCGTGCCTCGACGGTCATCACGCTGGTCGGCGGCACGATGTTCCTTATGTGGCTGGGCGAGCAGATTACCGCGCGCGGCGTGGGCAACGGCATCTCGCTGATCATTTATGTGGGCATCATTGCCGAACTTCCCGGAGCGCTGGCGCAGTTCTTCGCCCAGGGCCGCTCGGGCGCTCTGTCCACGGCCGTGATTCTCGGCATCGTCATCATGCTGATCGCGACGCTGGTCTTCGTGGTGTTCATGGAACGAAGTCTGCGCAAGATCCACATACAGTACCCGCGCCGGCAGGTCGGCATGAAGGTTTATGACGGCGGATCGTCGCACCTGCCGATCAAGGTAAACCCGGCAGGCGTCATTCCCGCGATCTTCGCGTCCTCGCTCCTGCTCTTGCCGACGACGCTCTCGACCTTCTCGGGTGGCAATGCCGGCCCGGTGATGAGCTGGATCCTCGCCTATTTCGGGCCGGGCCAGCCTCTCTATCTCCTGTTCTTCGGGGGCATGATCGTCTTTTTCACGTATTTCTATACGTTTAACGTGGCCTTCAAGCCCGAGGACGTGGCCGACAACCTGAAGAACCAGAACGGCTTCGTGCCCGGTATCCGTCCCGGCAAGAAGACCGAGGAATACCTGGAATACGTGGTCAACCGCATCCTGGTTCTGGGCGCTGGCTACCTGGCTCTTGTCTGCATGATGCCCGAAATCGTGCGCACGAACCTGGCCATCACGGCCTATTTCGGCGGCACCTCGATCCTCATCATCGTGTCGGTGGGTATGGACTTTATCCAGCAGGTTCAGTCTCATTTGCTCGCCCATCAGTATGAGGGGCTGATCGAGAAATCACAGCTGCGCGGCAAAAAGCGCGGGAAGACCAAAGGGACAGCCAGACGATGAATATCATTCTCCTCGGACCGCCGGGGGCCGGGAAGGGGACTCAGGCCCGACGCCTCGTCGACGAACGCAACATGATCCAGCTCTCGACGGGCGACATGCTGCGCGAGGCGCGGACGTCCGGCACCGAGATGGGAAACAAGGTGGCTGCGATCATGGACGCGGGCGAGCTTGTCACCGACGAAATCGTCATCGGCCTGATCGAGGAGAAGCTCGAAGGTGAAACCGGCGGGGGCCTGATTTTTGACGGCTTTCCGCGTACGCTTGCCCAAGCCGACGCTCTGGCCGATCTGCTTGCGAACCATGGTCAGACGCTGGACGCGGTCATCGCGATGGAAGTCAACGACGACGCGCTGGTCCAGCGGATCACCGCGCGGTCGACCTGTGGCAACTGCGGCGAGGTCTATAACGACATCACCAAACCGATCCCGGCCGACGGCAAATGCTCCAACTGCGGCGGCACCGAGTTCAAGCGTCGCGCCGACGACAATGAGGAAAGCCTCAAGACCCGGCTGATGGAGTACTACAAGAAAACGTCTCCGCTGATCGGCTATTACCACGCCAAGGGCCAGCTTCGCTGGGTGCCCGGTCTGGGCGAGATCGACGAGGTCGCGGCGGGCATTTCGGCGGTTCTGGACGGCTGATTTCAGCCGTTAACAGGGCGTCTCGGAAAACTCTTGACAACGGCGCCGCACGGCCTTGACGCCTTGGTCGCAACACCATAGATACCGCCTTCTCGAAAGAGAATCGCTATAGCGAAGCCCGAGCCTTATCCGCTCGGGCTTACGTTGTGAAAAAAGGGCCTGGAGTTACGGGCTCGCAACGAAAGGAACAGATTTCGTGGCACGTATTGCTGGCGTGAACATCCCGACTGCAAAGCGGGTTCCCATCGCGCTTACCTACATCACCGGCATTGGTCCCGCATCGGCCAAAGCCATCTGCGACGCCGTCAACATCGAACAGACCCGTCGCGTGAACGAGTTGTCGGACGCCGAAGTCCTCGCCATCCGCGAGCATATCGACGCCAACTACACGGTCGAAGGCGACCTGCGCCGTGAGACGCAGATGAACATCAAGCGCCTGATGGACCTTGGCTGCTACCGCGGTCTGCGTCATCGCCGCAACCTCCCTGTGCGCGGTCAGCGTACGCACACCAACGCGCGGACCCGCAAAGGCCCCGCGAAGCCGATCGCCGGCAAGAAGAAATAAGGGAGGATCAGAGACATGGCACGTGATACCCGCACGCGCGGAAAGAAGAAGGTCTCGAAGAACATCGCCACCGGCGTGGCGCATGTGAACTCGTCGTTCAACAACACCAAGATCCTGATCTCGGACGTTCAGGGCAACGCGATTGCATGGTCGTCGGCTGGCACCATGGGCTTTAAAGGCTCGCGGAAGTCGACGCCCTACGCCGCTCAGATGGCTGCCGAAGATGCTGGCCGCAAGGCGCAGGAACATGGCGTCCGCACCCTCGAAGTCGAGGTGCAGGGCCCCGGTTCCGGCCGCGAGTCGGCCCTCCGTGCGCTGGCCGCTGTTGGCTTCACGATCACCTCGATCCGTGACGTCACGCCGATCGCGCATAACGGCTGCCGTCCGCCGAAGCGCCGCCGCGTCTGACGACGCCTGAATTTCGGGCGGGCCCTGCGATTTCGCATGGCCCGTCTTCGCCTTTTTTACCTCGGGGCGTCTTGCAGTCTTCGGACATGGGCTGCGGACCAGAATTGAGGAGAGCCACATGATCCACAAGAACTGGCAAGAACTGATCAAGCCGACCCAGCTTGACGTGAAGCCCGGTAACGATCCCGCGCGTCAGGCGACCGTTGTCGCCGAACCTCTCGAGCGGGGCTTCGGCCTGACGCTCGGCAACGCGCTGCGCCGCGTTCTGATGTCGTCGCTTCAGGGCGCCGCGATCACCAGCGTCCAGATCGACAACGTGCTTCACGAGTTCTCGTCCGTTGCCGGTGTGCGTGAAGACGTCACCGACATCGTCCTGAACCTCAAGGGCGTCGCGATCCGTATGGATGTCGAAGGGCCGAAGCGCCTGTCGATCTCGGTCAAGGGCCCGCAGGTCGTCACCGCCGGTGACATCTCGGAAACCGCCGGTATCGAGATCCTGAACAAGGATCACGTGATCTGCCACCTCGACGACGGCGCGGACCTGTTCATCGAACTGACGGTCAACACCGGCAAGGGCTATGTCTCGGCCGACAAGAACCGTCCCGAGGACGCGCCGATCGGCCTGATCCCGGTCGATGCGATCTACTCGCCCGTGCGCCGTGTCAGCTATGACGTCCAGCCCACTCGCGAGGGCCAGGTGCTCGACTATGACAAGCTGACGCTGAAACTGGAAACCGACGGCTCGGTCACGCCGGACGACGCCGTGGCCTATGCCGCGCGCATCCTGCAGGACCAGCTTTCGATCTTCGTCAACTTCGACGAGCCGGAATCGGCCACGCGTCAGGACGACGATGACGGTCTCGAGTTCAACCCGCTTCTGCTGAAGAAGGTGGACGAGCTGGAACTGTCGGTGCGTTCGGCCAACTGCCTGAAGAACGACAACATCGTCTATATCGGCGATCTCATCCAGAAGACCGAAGCAGAGATGCTGCGCACGCCGAACTTCGGCCGCAAGTCGCTGAACGAGATCAAAGAGGTTCTGTCGGGCATGGGGCTGCACCTTGGCATGGATGTCGAGGAATGGCCGCCGGAGAACATCGAAGACCTGGCCAAGAAGTTCGAGGACCAGTTCTAGGACTTAAGGAGCAGGCCGGACATCAGTCCGGCCCGCACCCTGATCGGGCGTCAAGCGCCCCAAGGTGAGCCGGTGACACGCATCGCCGGCCGGACAAAGCAAAACCGCCCGTAGAGGGCAAAGACTGGAGACAAGACAATGCGTCACGCACGTGGTTACCGCCGCCTGAACCGTACTCATGAGCACCGCAAGGCGCTTTTCGCGAACATGGCCGGCTCGCTCATCGAACATGAGCAGATCAAGACGACCCTTCCCAAGGCCAAGGAACTCAAGCGGATCGCTGACAAGCTGATCACGCTCGGCAAGCGGGGCGACCTGCACGCCCGCCGTCAGGCGGCTGCTCAGCTCAAGCAGGACGCCCATGTGGCCAAGCTGTTCGAGGTTCTCGGCCCCCGCTACAAGGACCGCGCCGGTGGTTACACCCGCGTCCTGAAGGCCGGCTTCCGCTATGGCGACATGGCTCCGATGGCGATTATCGAGCTGGTGGACCGCGATCTCGACGCCAAAGGCGCCGGCGACCGCGCCCGACTGGAAGCGGAAGAAGCCGCCGAAGAATAAGTATCGGACGCTCCGACACTGCCAAAGCCGCCCCCTCCGGGCGGCTTTTTCAGTTTTGGCGTCCCTTCAACGTTCGGGTCAGGCTGATCGTCACCAGAAGCTCGTCGGCTTCGTTCACCGGCCCGAACCTGTGGGACGACCTTCTGCGATCGCTCAGCGCGAGGAAGGACACGAGCTCCGTACACTCATCTTTCGGGACCTCGTTGAGGAATACAATAAGCTGCCTGTTGGACGCCATTTGATACACCATACGCTGACTGTCTGGGCCTACATACAATTTAAAGTTGACAGATCGCCTGCCAAGATGTCCAATTGGACAGGTCAATCAGGAAGAAGTCGATTATTGTACCGTCCTCGCGAGCTGGTCGCGGGCGACTCCAGATGATTTGACAGGTGAGTATATGTGGCGCGGAAATCAGGACTATGCCTCGCTGATCAAGGACGAGGTTGCGCGGCACGGCGATAGGGCGCGCCCCCGGATGCAGGACAGCTTCGACGCGCTCGCGGCGATGTCGCCGGCGGGGTTTTCGGCGGGGCTGCATATCCGCTTCGCGTCGCCCATGGTCTACGTGCGCACTTACGATCCATGTTGGACGCGGACTTATGACGAGAACGCCTATGCCCTTCGCGACCCGCTCGTCTTTTGGGGTCTGAGCAAGAAAGGCGTCACGCGGTGGAGTGAAATACGGCTGCCCGATCCGTTCGGCATCATGGATCAGGCCCGGAACCATGGTCTGAAGTACGGCGTCGTGGTGTCCTGCGGGCAACTGACCTCGCGCACCATCGTCGGTTTCGCCCGTGCCGATCGCGAGTTCAGCGACGCCGAAATGGCCGAAGGTCAGCATATCGTCCACGCACTGCATGTGGCGGCGGAGCCGCCCACGGAATTGACGCCAGCCCAGGTCGAGGCGCTGCGTCTATTGGCTGACGGGGACCGCCATACAGCAGCGGCGGCAAAGCTGGGGATCTCGGAAAGTGCATTCAAGGCACGACTTCAGTCGGCGCGGGTCCGGCTTGGGGCAAGGACGACGGCACAGGCGCTCAAGAAGGCAAGGCAGTACCAGCTTCTCTAAGCTGACAGCCTCCCCAAGACGGTTTCACAACCCAGCTTGGAGGCTGAACAAATGCAAGTTACGACCCTTTCCTTCGACAATATGCACAACCATGGCGAGCTTTTTGCCAACATGCTTCGCGCGCGCTACCGGACCTTCGTCGAGAGGAACCGCTGGGATCTGCCGGTGGCCGACGGCATGGAATACGACCAGTACGATACGCCGGCCAGCCGGTGGGTGGCCGTTCACGAGCTGGGGCAGGTGCTGGCCGGGGTTCGGCTGACGCCGACCATGGCGCGCTGCGGGATCTATTCCTACATGATCCGGGACGCGCAGCTCGGGCTTCTGGAGTCGATCCCGGAGGACCTGTTGTTCGAAGATGCACCCGTCGCGCCGCATATCTGGGAATCGAGCCGGGTCTTCGTCTCGGACGCGGTCCCGTCGCGGCTGAGGCTGAGGGTGCAGATCGCGCTCATCGACGAGATGGTGCGCTCGGCCCGGACGTTGGGGGCGACGTCGCTGATCGGGATCGTGCCCGAACATTCGCCGCGTCTTGCCCGCCGGACGGGAATCGACTGCGTGCCCGCCGGGCCGGTGATCGAGACCGATGACGGCGACCGGAGCGTCTGCATCAATATCTCGCTTGCGACCAAGCTGCACTGACGATTCCCCTTTCCGCCATGGCCGGGGCGACTTAGCCTCACGCCATGGCGGATTTGTTCGACACCCCTTCCAGCCCCAAGAGGGACGACGGCCCGCGCCCGCTGGCGGACCGCTTGCGGCCCGGCCGGCTGGACGAAGTCATAGGACAGGAAAAGCTTCTTGGCCCCGACGGTCCGCTCGGCGCGATGCTGCGCGGCGGGTCGCTGTCGTCACTGGTGCTTTGGGGCCCGCCGGGCGTGGGCAAGACCACAATCGCACGGCTTCTGGCCGCCGAGACCGATCTGAGTTTCGTGCAGATCAGTGCAATCTTCACCGGCGTCGCTGACCTGAAAAAGGTCTTCGAGGCCGCGCGGCACCGGCGTTCGAACGGGCAGGGAACGCTTCTTTTCGTCGACGAGATCCACCGGTTCAACAAGGCGCAACAGGACGGTTTCCTGCCCCTGATGGAGGACGGTACGATCGTTCTTGTCGGCGCCACCACTGAAAACCCGTCCTTTGAATTGAACGCGGCGCTTCTTTCACGCGCACAGGTGCTGGTGCTGGAGCGTCTGTCGCTCGCCTCGCTCGAGCGTCTGACGCAGCGCGCCGAGGCCGAATTGGGTAAGGCGCTGCCTCTAGACGGTCCGGCTCGCGAAACGCTTCAGGAAATGGCCGATGGGGACGGTCGCGCCCTCTTGAACCTTGTGGAGCAGGTGACCGCCTGGAACCTCTCCGAAAAACTGGACAGCGCCGGTCTCTCGGCGCGCCTGTCCCGCCGGGCCGCGCAATACGACAAGTCGGGCGACGCGCATTACAACCTGATCTCGGCCCTTCACAAATCGGTTCGGGGCTCTGACCCCGACGCGGCGCTCTACTGGTTCGCGCGGATGCTGGAAGGGGGCGAGGACCCCCGCTATCTGGCGCGCCGCATCACGCGAATGGCGGTTGAGGATATTGGGCTGGCCGACCCGCAGGCGCAGTCGGTCTGCGTTGAGGCCTGGCAGACCTATGAGCGCCTCGGCAGCCCCGAGGGCGAATTGGCGCTGGCGCAGGCGGTGACGTACCTTGCGCTCGCGCCGAAATCCAACGCGGGGTATGTGGCCTACAAGGCGGCCCGCCGCGCGGCGCGCGAGACCGGGTCGCATCCCCCGCCCATGCATATCGTGAACGCCCCAACGAAGCTGATGAAAGACCTCGGCCACGGCGCGGGATATGAATACGACCACGATGCCGAAGATGGCTTCTCGGGCCAGTCCTATTTCCCTGAAGGCATGGAGCGACCCAGCTTCTACGAGCCGGTCGAGCGCGGCTTCGAGAGGGAATTGCGCAAACGGCTCGACTATTTCCGCAAGCTGCGCGCGAAGCGGAAGAGTTGACATCGACGCCGCCGCACGCGACAGACCCCGGCATGATCGGTCCCTTTATATCTGTTGCAATCGGCGGCGCCCTGGGCGCCACGCTTCGCTATGCGGCGGGGTTGGGGATCGTCCGTGCCTTCGGACATACGAGCTTTCCCACCGCCATTATCACGGTGAATGTCCTCGGCTCGTTCCTGATGGGGCTATTCGTGGTTCTGGCGGCGCATCGCGGCTGGACACATCTGTCACCCCTCGTGATGACGGGCCTTCTGGGTGGCTTCACAACCTTCTCAGCCTTTTCGCTTGAAGCGGTGACGCTTTATGAGAGGGGCGCGATAGGGCAAGCGGCGGCCTACGTCGGCCTGTCGGTCGTCCTGTCGATCAGCGCGCTGGTCGCGGGCGTCTGCCTTGGCCGGGGGCTGGTGACATGAGCGGCGTACGGACCGTCGAAGTCGCCCCCGACGAGGGCGATCAGCGGCTTGACCGGTGGCTGCGGCGGCGGTTTCCGCATGTGCCGCAGGGCCGGATCGAGAAAATGTGCCGCAAGGGCGAGATCCGCGTCGATGGCGGGCGGGTGAAGGCCGCCACGCGCGTCGAGGCGGGGCAGCTTGTCCGCCTGCCGCCATTGCCTGAACCCTCCGAGATCGTCCGTACCGAGAAGCCCAAGGTCAGCGAGGCAGACGCCGAAATGATCCGCCGCGCGGTGATCTACCGCGACGACCACGTCATCGCGCTGAACAAGCCGCCGGGCCTTCCGACACAGGGTGGCTCAGGCCAGACTCGGCATGTGGACGGCATGGCAGAGGCGCTCCGCTTCGGGCTGGACGAGAAACCGCGGCTGGTTCACCGGCTGGACAAGGATACGTCAGGCATCCTGCTTCTGGCTCGGACCAGACGGGCCGCCAATGGCCTCGCCGATGCGTTCCGAAGCCGCGACACGCGGAAAATCTACTGGGCTGCCGTTGCGGGCGTGCCGTCGCCTCGCATGGGCACCATCCGATACGGGCTGGTGAAAGCGCCGGGGCACGGCGGAAAGGGCGAGGGGGAAAAGATGCTTCCCGTCGAGCCGCGGGACATGGACGACACGCCCGGCGCAAAACGGGCGGTCACCGATTTCGCCGTTCTCTCATCGCTTGGAACCCGCGTCAGCTGGGTCGCTCTCGTGCCGGTGACAGGGCGGACCCACCAGCTACGCGCGCATATGGCGGCTCTTGGACATCCGATCGTGGGCGATGGTAAATACGGCGGTTCGGGGCAGGAGAACCTTGGCGACGGCTGGGGCGCCCAACTGGGCGGCGAGATCAGCCGCAAGCTTCATCTGCATGCCCGCAGCCTTAGCTTCGACCATCCGATCACGGGCAATCGCATCTCGCTGACCGCGCCCTTGCCCGAGCACATGACACGTACGTGGAAAATGCTGGATTGGCGGCCCGAGGATGTGCCTGCCGATCCATTCGAGGAGCTGGAATGAGCGGCTGGACGGCAAAACGGTTCTGGCAGGACGTGACGGTCAGGGAAGAGGATGAGGGGTTCTCGCTTCTTCTCGACAGCCGCCCCGTGAAGACCCCCGCCAAGGCGCATCTCATCGTGCCGGCCCGAGACATGGCCGACCGCATCGCCGAGGAATGGCGCGCGGTCGACAAGGTGATCGATCCGGCCGTCATGCCCTGGACACGCTCGGCCAATTCGGCGCTGGACAAGGTCGGGCCGCAGCGGGCCGATGTCATCGCCCATCTGTCAGGCTACGCAGCGACCGATCTGCTCTTTTACCGCGCGGACGGGCCGGCCGAACTGATCGCCCGTCAGGCCGAGGCATGGGACCCGCTTCTGGACTGGGCGGCGGCAGCGTTCGGCGTGTCGTTCAATGTGACGCAAGGGGTCATGCCCGTCGATCAGCCCGACGCCTCGCTTGACCGTCTGACCCGCGAAATGGCGCGGCTGAGCGACTTCGAACTGACCGGTTTCCACGACCTAGTGACGCTCTCGGGGTCCTACGTCATCGGGGTCGCCGCATTGCATGATCGGGATTCGCTGGGGAGCCTCTGGGCCTCATCCATTGTGGATGAAACCTTCCAGACCGAGCAGTGGGGCGAGGACGAGGAGGCTGCAGAGAGGGCGACGTTACGTAAAGCTGCCTTCAATCACGCCGGTGCATTCTTAAACTCTGCTAAAAAACTAGGCGTCATCAACGGATTGCGGCGCTGATCGCTGCAAACGGGCTATCGTTCGGCACAGAATTGGTTTTCCGGCCCTTGCCCTTGACGTTCCAAAGCTAAATCGCCCAAAATCCACGCTGTCGGGCCGTTCTTGCGGCCCGTAAGACCATCTGGGCCTGGGAGGGCCTGCAGCACCGCCGAAAAGGCGGAAACTCAGGAAGAGGTAAAAATGAAAAAAACAGTTTTCTACGGCGCGCTTGCAGCCGCCACCATTGCCGGTGGTGTGGCCAGCGCCGCGACGCTTGACGACGTCAAGGCACGCGGCACGCTGAACTGCGGCGTGACCACCGGTCTGATCGGCTTCGCCGCGCCGGATTCGAATGGCAACTGGGAAGGCTTCGACGTTGCGGTTTGCCGCGCTGTTGCTGCCGCTGTTCTCGGCGACGCCAACGCCGTCGAATTCATCCCGACCACCGGCAAGACCCGCTTCACCGCGCTTGCCTCGGGCGAAATCGACATGCTGGCCCGGAACACCACCTGGACCTTCTCGCGCGACGTCGACCTGAAGTTCGAATTCGTCGGCATCAACTACTACGACGGTCAGGGCTTCATCGTTCCGCGTGAGCTGGGCGTGACCTCGGCCAAGGAACTCGACGGCGCGACCGTCTGCGTTCAGACCGGCACCACGACCGAACTGAACCTTGCGGACTTCTTCCGCATCAACAACATCAGCTACGAGCCGGTCCCGATCGAGACCAACGCCGAAGGTCAGCAGCAGTACCTTGCCGGGTCCTGCGACGCCTACACGACCGACGCGTCGGGCCTCGCCGCGACCCGTGCTGCCTTCGAGAACCCGGGCGATCACATCATCCTGCCCGAAATCATCTCGAAAGAGCCGCTCGGTCCGCTTGTTCGCCACGGCGACAACGAGTGGGGCGACATCGTCCGCTGGACCCTGAACGCGCTGATCGCTGCTGAAGAGTACGGCGTGACCTCTGCCAACATCGACGAGCTGTCGCAGGGCACCGACAATCCGGAAATCAACCGTCTTCTGGGTTCGGCCGGTACGCTCGGCGAAATGCTCGGCCTCGACGCCGAATGGGCACAGCGTGCTCTGAAGGTCGGCGGCAACTACGGCGAAATCTTCGAGCGCAACATCGGTGAGAACACGCCGATCGGTCTGGCGCGCGGCCTGAACGCGCAGTGGACCGAAGGTGGCCTGCTCTACGCACCGCCGTTCCGCTAAGACGATAAACGAAGGGCGCGGGTCATCCCGCGCCCTTCTGCCATGACCCCGGGCCAACCGCGGCGTGGCGATAACGGGCAGAACCTGCGGGGGGCGCAGGTCGGACAAGACCCGAGACAACAGAAGGGGGATGCGTCGCTCATGACGACACTCACGGACCCGCCGCGCGAGAGCTTCCGCCTCTCGATGCTGATCAACGATACGCGTTATCGTTCCCTGACATTCCAGGCCATCGCACTTGTCATCCTGATCGTGATCATGGCCTATCTGGGCATGAACCTGGTCGCGAACCTTGCCGCCGCCGGTCTGAACATATCCTACGAATTCCTGGGCGAGCCTGCCGGTTACGACATCAACCAGCGGCCAATTCCCTATGACAGCCAGTCGACGCATATGCGCGCGTCGATCGTCGGCATCCTGAACACGCTGATTGTGGCCTTCCTTGCCTGTGTCACGGCAACCATTCTTGGCGTCTTCGCAGGCGTTCTCAGACTGTCGAAGAACTGGCTCGTGTCGAAGCTGATGGCGGTCTATGTGGAGGCCTTCCGGAACGTTCCGGTCCTCATCTGGATCATCATCATTTTCTCGATCATGACGGTCAGCCTGCCGGGGCCGCGTGATTTCCGGGGTGACGACGCGACCGCGAGTATGGTCTTTGACGCCTTCGCCTTCACCAACCGCGGTGTCTATACGCCGAAACCGATCTGGGAAGCCGGCTCTACTGCGCTGATTGTCATCTTCCTGGCGTCGCTGGTCGCGATCTGGGCCTATCGGCGCTATGCCCGCAAACAGCTCTACGAGCAGGGTAACCTGCTGCCGGTCTTCTGGCCGTCGCTCGCGCTGTTCTTCATCCCGACGATCCTGGCTTACTACATCCTGGGCCGTCCCGTTTCGCTCGAGTATCCCGCGCTACAGGGCTTCAACTTCCAGGGCGGTATCCAGATCAGGGGCTCGCTGATTGCGCTCTGGTTCGCTCTGGCGATCTACACCGGCGCTTTCATCGCCGAGAACGTCCGCGCGGGCATTCAGGCGATCAGCAAGGGCCAGACCGAAGCTGCTGCTGCGCTGGGCTTGCGCCCGGGGCGGATCATGAACCTCGTGATCCTGCCGCAGGCGCTTCGAGTCATCATCCCGCCGCTGATCTCGCAGTACCTGAACATCACCAAGAACTCGTCGCTGGCGATCGCTGTGGGCTACATGGACATCACTGGCACGCTGGGCGGCATCACGCTGAACCAGACCGGCCGCGCGATCGAGGCGATCCTGCTTCTGATGCTGTTCTATCTGACGATCTCGCTCAGCATCTCTGCGATCCTGAACGTCTACAACGAACGCGTTAAGCTGAAGGAGCGTTGATCGATGTCCGATACACACGCACAAACCGTCGCGTTCGTCCGAGAAACCCAGATCCCGCCAGCGCCGCCACCGACGATGGAGACCGGGGCAATCAAATGGGTGCGCGAGAACCTGTTCTCGGGCTGGGCGAATACGCTTCTGACGCTGGTCTCAATCTACTTCATCTACCAGCTTGCCACTTTCGTGCTGCCCTGGGTGTTGAACGGCGTCTGGAACACCTCCAGCCTTTCGGAGTGCCGGGACGTCCTTCAGGGCGTGACCGGCGGCTGTTTCTCGGTTCTGACTGATCGCTGGAACCAGCTTCTGTTCGGCTTTCAGTACCCGTCCGAGTTCTATTGGCGTCCGTCCCTGGCCTTCGTGCTTTTGTTCCTTGCGGCAGCGCCGGTTCTGTTCTTCGACCTGCCGCGTAAGCTCCTGATCTTTACCGGGCTCTATCCCTTCATCGCCTACTGGCTGATCTGGGGCGGCACGATCCTGGCGCCGATCCTGGCGCTTCTGGGCTTTGTCGTGGGCTATTTCGTCTTCCAGCGGTTCGTGAAGGAAAGCTTCGCGATGGGTTTCTTCGGGGCCATCGTCGCGGCGTTTCTCACATGGTGGCTGGGCGGCTATGTCGTCGACGCGGTTGCCTCGGAAGACACGCTTCTGACAGCGGTCCCGTCGCGGGATATGGGCGGCTTCATGCTGAACATGATCCTCGGCACGGTCTGCGTGTCCCTGTCGCTGCCCTTCGGCATCCTGCTGGCGCTCGGGCGTCAGTCGGACATGCCGATCATCAAGTGGATCTGCGTCGTCTTCATCGAGTTCATCCGGGGCGTGCCGCTGATCACGCTTCTCTTCGTCGCGAACGTCGTTCTGGCCTACTTCCTGCCGCCGGGCACGACCTTCGACCTGATCCTGCGGGTGATCATCATGATCACGATGTTCGCCTCGGCCTATATCGCCGAGGTGATCCGGGGCGGCCTTGCCGCGCTGCCGAAGGGTCAGTACGAGGCGGCGGACAGCCTCGGCCTCGACTATCCGCAGGCGATGCGGCTGATCATCCTGCCGCAGGCGCTGAAGATTTCGATCCCCGGCATCGTCAACGTGGCGGTGGGCCTGTTCAAGGACACCACGCTTGTGTCGGTCATCTCAATGTTCGACCTCGTGGGCATGATCCGCGGACCCATCCTCGCCTCGACGGACTGGAACGGCGTCTACTGGGAGCTGTTCAGCTTCGCGGCGCTTCTGTTCTTCATCGTCTGCTACGGCATTTCGCAATACTCGCAGTGGCTGGAACGCCGTCTTGCGACAGACCACCGCTGAGAAAGGGTGACCTGACATGGCTATGACCGACCCCATTTCCGCCGATCGCACCGCGATGAAAGTCTCTGACGAGGTCGCGATCGAAATCACCAAGATGAACAAGTGGTACGGACAGTTCCACGTTCTTCGCGATATCGACCTGACGGTCTACCGGGGCGAGCGGATCGTCATCTGTGGCCCGTCCGGCTCGGGTAAATCGACGCTGATCCGCTGCATCAACGCGCTGGAAGAGCATCAGGCTGGGTCCATCGTCGTCGATGGCACGACCCTGTCGTCCGATCTGAAGAACATCGACAAGATCCGGTCCGAGGTTGGCATGTGCTTTCAGCACTTCAACCTCTTCCCGCATCTGACGATCCTGGAAAACTGCACCCTCGCGCCGATCTGGGTCCGCAAGACCCCCCGAAAAGAGGCCGAGGATACGGCGATGCACTTCCTCGAAAAGGTCAAGATTCCGGACCAGGCGAACAAGTATCCGGGTCAGTTGTCCGGTGGCCAGCAACAGCGTGTGGCCATCGCGCGCTCGCTCTGCATGCGGCCCCGGATCATGCTCTTCGACGAGCCGACTTCGGCGCTCGATCCCGAGATGATCAAGGAAGTTCTCGATACGATGATCGAGCTGGCTGAAGAGGGCATGACCATGCTCTGCGTGACCCACGAGATGGGCTTCGCGCGTCAGGTCGCGAACCGGGTCATTTTCATGGATGCCGGTCAGATCGTGGAGCAGAACGAGCCGGAAGAGTTCTTCAACAATCCGAAGTCGGACCGGACGCAGCTCTTCCTGAGCCAGATCCTGGGTCACTAGGTTTTGCGCCGCGGGCTGTCGCCCGCGTCGCGGTGGGCGAGGGGGCGCTGCCCCCTCGCGCTCCCCCGGAGTATTTCCGAACAGAAGAAGCCGCTCAGGCTTCAGACAGGTCCCGAGGTACGGTGAAGGCTGCCGCAGCGGCCGAGGACCAGTCGATCTCTTGCCAGGTCTGGACGTCGAACCGCATCACGGTCGTTGCCGCCGTCGGATAGTCGCCGAAGCGCGGGTGGTCGGGCGGCGTCCTTGCCATACGCCGCGCAAAATCGGCGATGCCGGGGTTGTGGCAGATCACCATGACGGTTGGGGCGCTTTGCGCCCGGAGTGCCGAGAGTATCGCGGCGGCATTGCCGAGATAGAGCTTGCCGACCGTCTCGACCGAGGTTTCCGGAAAGCGGGATGCCATGCCCTCCCAGGTCTCGACCGTGCGGCGCGCGCCGGAGAGGAGCACCACATCGGGCTGCAGGTCTTGAGCAACGAGCCACGAGCCGATCGCTGCGGCAGATCTTCTACCGCGCGCGTTCAGGGGGCGGTCGTAGTCGTCGAGCGCGGGATCGTCCCAGTCGGACTTGGCGTGGCGAGTCAGGATCAGTGTCAGGGTCACGGGTGAAAGCGCTCCATATGGAAGGCCGATTGGGCGTCGGTTCTGCCATAGCCCCGGCTGACCGGGCAGGCGCGGCGGACCTCGCAGCCCTGGGACATGCAGGCGGGGCCGGTGTCGAGCCAGGCGTGGCACGCGGCAATGTCATAGCCGCCGGAGGTCAGCGCCGTCACGGGGCAGGCGGTAAGACAGGGTTGGCTTCTGCAGTCCCGGCACGGACTGTCGGACGTGGTGGATGGCAGGTCGGCCCGATATCCGAGGTGGATCGCCCCCCTGTACGAGACCATCAGTCCGGCGCGGTCGTGGACGAGAAGCTGCACTGGGCTTGCCCATGCCCGCCCCGAGCGCAGCGCCCATGTCATGAAGGGATGAAGCGGTGTGCCGAAGGGAAAAAGCGCGGTGCCACCCAAGCGATCGGCCAGAGCCGAGATCACGCGGCGCGACCAGCGGTCGAGTGGATCGGGCCGGGTGTCAGCGAACTCGGGTGCATTCGTCACATGGGCCCAGAATCCCGGCTCATCCGGACCGAGAAGGACGATGGTGCCGGGGCCGGGGGCATCGTCTTCCGTCGAGTGAAATACGCCGAAATCGGCAAGCCGGTCCTCTGCTGCAAGCGCGCGCAGGGTGTCCAGCGTCATCTCGGCGGGCGGATCATGCTGCCGGCGCCCTGTTGGGTATAGAGCTCGAGCAGGCAGGCATTTGGTACACGCCCATCCAGGATGACAACGGCGCGGACCCCGCCCTCGATTGCCGCAAGCGCCGTTTCGGTCTTGGGGATCATACCGCCCGCGATTACACCGTCGCGGGTCATCTGTGCGACGGCTTCGGGGGTTAGCTCGGTGACCACGTTGCCGCTGGCGTCCTTCACGCCCGCGACATCGGTCAAAAGGAGAAGCCGGTCCGCATTCAGGCTGGCCGCAATGGCGCCCGCGGCGGTGTCGCCGTTGATGTTCAGGGTCGCGCCATCCCGGCCCACGCCAATGGGGGCGATGACGGGGATCATCTCGGCGGCGAACAGCGTGTGGAGCACCTGCGTGTTCATCTCGACCGGCGTGCCGACATAGCCCAGCTCGGGGTCGGTCTGATCGCAGATCATCAGGTTGCCGTCCTTGCCCGAGATGCCCACGGCCTTGCCGCCCTGCGCGTTGATGGCCTGCACGATCCGTTTGTTCACGAGGCCCGAGAGCACCGCCTCGACCACCTCGACCGTGGCCTTGTCGGTCACGCGCTTGCCGCGGACGAATTCACTGACGATACCCTGTCTGGCGAGCATCTCGTTGATCATCGGACCGCCGCCATGGACCACGACCGGGTTCACACCCACAAGACGCATCAGGACGATGTCGCGGGCGAAGCTGGCCATGGCCTCATCGTCGCCCATGGCGTTGCCGCCGAATTTGACCACCACCGTCGCGCCGTCATAGCGCTGGAGCATGGGCAATGCATAGTTCAGGGTCGCGGCGGTCGCCGCCCAGTCACGTTCCATGAAGTCCTGCTTTTTCATCGCGCTATCCAGAGACCTGCCGCATCGTTAGCGGTTTAGGACGGTCGTCTCAAGCGACAGTCGCGATGATGGCGCGAAGCGTGTCGATCCCGTCGCCCTTGTCGGACGATGTCAGCACGATTTCAGGGAAGGCCGCGGGGTGTTTTGCCAACTCGCCCCGCACCTGATCGAGAACGCGCTCGATATCCTTGGCCTTCACCTTGTCGGCCTTGGTCAGGACAACCTGAAAGGTGACGGCCGAGCGATCGAGAAGTTCGAGAATTTCGTTGTCTACCGACTTGATGCCGTGGCGCGCGTCGATCAGCACGAAGGCGCGGCGAAGCGTAGGGCGACCGGCCAGATAGGCCTTCAGCAGCCGCTGCCATGCCTCGACAACCTTGAGCGGGGCGTTGGCGAAGCCGTAGCCGGGCAGGTCGACCAGGTAGTGGCTATCGGACAGCGTGAAGAAGTTGATCTCTTGTGTCCGGCCGGGCGTGTTCGATGCGCGGGCAAGTCCCTTGCGGCTGGTCAATGCGTTGATCAGGGACGATTTCCCCACGTTCGACCGACCGGCGAAACAGACCTCAACACGGTCTGCAGGGGGTAGGCCGTTCATCGCCACGACACCTTTGAGGAAGTCGGTCTCGCGCCGGAAGAGTGCTTCTCCGGTGCGGAGCGCCTCTTCGGACGGGGCGCTCAGAGGGAAGGGAAGTGTCTGCATCAGGATGCCACCGTCAGGGTATCGCCTATCGCCACTGTGCCATGCCCGGTCGCGCGGAGATAGACGCCCATGTCTCGATGACCCCAACCTTCTTCCAGCGCGCCGAGCGTGTCTGCGTCGCGGCGGCCGGTGTCGGGATTGGCGGCGGTGGCAAGGCAGCGTGTGATCCGTTCTTCCACGCGGAAGGGAACGTCTCCGATCGTGACGGTCTTGCCGATCCAGTCGAACTCTTCCCACGGGAAAAGGTCGTCGATCCAGAAATTCGCACGGAAACGCCGCGGGTCGAGCGGGGTGCCGGTTTCGTTGGACAGCGCGTCAAGGCTGGCCGTGCCGATCAGCGAGATCGATGGATAGGGAGAATCCGTCATGCCCTGCGTTTGTGCGCGGATGACGCGGGCCGGCAGGGCGCGGTCGGCGGGTGCGAGAGGCATGACCCAGTGGATGAAGGCATCAGCCTCGGCTGCGTTGTCCGGGTCGAGCGTCAGTGCACCTAGGTCAGGGTGGGACAGGGTCAGGGTCCTGTCGGGCTCATTCACTTTCGCGCTGATCGCCATCAACCCGGGTGCCTTGGCGCCTCGGGCGAAGTTGGCGCAGGGCACCCATGTGCTCCCATCCGCCTCGCTGGCCTCATGTGCCACGGCCCAGACCCTGTCCCAGGGCAGGGTCTGGTCGGCCGTCACCTGGCAGCGATCGATGCTTTCCCGTCCGTGCGACTTTATCGGGTGCCGCCAGATCGTGGCGAGCCGACCGGTCATTTCTTGGGTTTCTTCTGTCCGGTCGTCTTCTTGGGAGCAGCATCCGCATTGGCGGGTTTGGCATCCGCCTTCGCCCGCGCGCCGGCGCGGATATTGCCCCAGATGTCGGGCTTGTAGCCGTGGGAGCGCATGATCAGATACTGCTGCGTGAAGGTGATCGTGTTGTTCGCGATCCAGTAGATCACAAGGCCGCTGGCGAACCCGCCGAGCATGAACATGAAGACCCAGGGCATCCATGCGAAGATCATCGCCTGCGTCGGATCGGTGGGGGCCGGGTTAAGCTTTTGCTGAAGCCACATCGAGATGCCCAGAAGGATAGGCAGGATACCGATGAAGATCAGCGCAAGGAAGCTGGTCGGCTCGGGCGCTCCGTAGGGCAAAAGCCCGAAGAGGTTCCAGATCGAGGTCGGATCTGGCGAGGACAGGTCTTGGAACGGCCCGAAGAACGGCGCGTGGCGCAGTTCGATCGTGACGAAGATCACCTTGTAGAGCGAGAAGAAGATCGGGATCTGCAGAAGGATCGGCAGGCAGCCTGAAGCCGGATTCACCTTTTCCTTCTTGTAGAGCGCCATCATCTCGGTCTGAAGCTTCTGGCGGTCGTCGCCCGCGCGCTCCTTGATCTTCTCCATCTCGGGCTGCAGTTCCTTCATGCGCGCCATCGAGACATAGGACTTCCGCGCAAGCGGGAAGAGGATCGCCTTGATCAACAGCGTGAGGCCAATGATGGCCCAACCCATGTTGCCGATCAGGGCGTTCAGCTCGTGCAGTACGAAGAAGATCGGCTTGGTCAGGAAATAAAACCAGCCCCAGTCGATCGCGTCGATGAAGCCGTCGATCCCAGTCTGTTCGGAGAAACCGAAGAAATAGGAGAGCGACGGGGTGAAGCCTTCGATGCGGCGTCCGGCCTCGTAGTCGCGGATGGTTTCCCATTCCTTGGCGCCGGCGAAGACCTGCGTGGTGGTCGTTGCGCTGGCACCGGGAGCCACGTCCATGGTCTGATGCCGCGCGAGGGTGCGATAGACATCGGCGCCAGGCACGTATTGAGTGACTGCGGTAAAGGGTTCGCCCGCTTGCGGGATGAGCGTGGTCATCCAGTAATGGTCGGTGAATCCGATCCAGCCGCTTTCCTGCACCTCAACCACGTCGGAAGACGGGCCCCAGACCTCATCGGCGCGGAGGTCGGGAATGTCGTCATAGTCGGTCTCGGTCAACTCGCCATCCGTCATGCGGATCGCGCCCTCGTGAATGATGAAGAAGCCCATCAGGTTCTGCGGTTCACCGTGGCGTGCCACGACTCCGTAGGGCGCAAGGCGGACCGGCGTGTCCGTTGTGTTCTCGACGGTCTGCGTGACCGTGAACATGAACCGGTCGTCGACCGAAACGGTGCGGGTAAAGGTCAGCCCGGCAGGGCTTTGCCATGTCAGAACAAGGTCATTTCCGGGCGAAAGCGTCTCGCCCGAAGCAACGGACCATGTCGTGTCAGGGCCGGGAACATCGTCTGCCGACAGCGCGCCGCCGGGCGCCCAGCCAAACAAAGTGTAGTAGGGTTGAGCGGTCCCAAGCGGAGACAGAAGCTGCACCTCGGGTGCGCCGTCTTCGATCGTTGTGTCGTAGTTCTTCAGAAGAAGCGTGTCGATCCGTCCACCGGCAAGCGACAGCGAACCGGAGAGGCTGGGGGTGTCAATCGGAAGGCGCGCCACGGCAGCGGCCGAAGTGGGGGTGGTGTCCGTCGCGGCGGTCTGGCCACCGTCGGTTCCGGCATCCGCGGCGGGGACGCCACCCGGAAGCGCGACAGAGCCATCTGCGGAGACGGCTGAAGTCTCGTCCTGCGGCACCGGCTCCGGCGGCGGGAAGAGAATGAACCAAATGAAGAGCACGGCGGTGCTCAGCACCATTGCCAGCAGGAGATTGCGGTTCTGCTCGTCCATGACAGGCCACCCTTGGCTTGAATTGCAGGTGGTTCAACCGCCCCGCCGTGCAAAGGTCAAGCGGTTTCCCGGTTTTTCTGGCCCGGCGGACACTGTGTCATAGGCAAGTGGTGTTCATCGCTCCGAAAACCACGTCCTGTTTCCCGCAAGGCGAGGCATCGCTAGCGGTCTTGCAGGCGGCCCCGTACGGGCGTGATCGAAAGTTCCCGTGCGGCGACCGCGGCGCTTTCCTGATCGGCCGCCCATGTGAGCGTATCGCCAAGTGGCATCGGGCGCGCGATTGAAAACCCCTGCACGTGACCGCAACCGAGTTGCGACAGCAGAAGATGCTCTTCTTTCGATTCGACTCCTTCGCCCAGGGTATCAACGGCCAGCCGTTCTGCCATGGCGAGAAGCGCGGAAATCATGTCGCGCTGGTCCTTGTCCTTGTCGAGGCCCATGACGAGACGACGGTCGATCTTGATCCGGCTGACCCCAAAACGGCGGATATTCAGGATGCTTGTCGCGCCGGTTCCGAAATCGTCGAGGTCAATCCTGCAGCCCATGGCCGAAATGGCCCGAAGGTTCGTGGAAATGACATCGTCATGGGATTCCGAGATGACGGATTCGAGCACTTCGACGGTCAGTCTGTCAGGCGAAAGTTCGAAACGGTCGAGCTCCCAGCGAAGCTGTTCGGCAAGGTGAGGATTGCGCAGCTCGCGCGACGAGAAGTTGACGCCGACAGACGGTATTTTCAGACCGGCGCGATCCCAGGCACGTACCGCGCTGAGCGCATGGGTCAGGATGACCTGGGCCAGACGATGCGACAGGCCTGCGCGTTCGATGATGGGAAGAAAACTGCCCGGAGATACGACGCCGCGCTTCGGGTGTTCCCATCGTGCCAGCGCCTCGAACCCGGATATCTCTCCACTGTCGGTGCAGAGCTGAGGCTGGTACCAGGCGGTGATCTGTCCGTTCTCAAGGGCGTGCGTCACCTCAGAAAGAAGCTCGGCATCGCCGGATTCGCCGCCGAGACGGGTGTCCAGAAGGTCGCAGGTCGCACCCAGCCCCTTCGATAGGGCGCATTCATGGGCGTGCTCCGCCGCTTCCAGAAGGGCCGAAGCCGACATGTCGTTGATATATCGCGAAGCTGCCGTCCCATAGGTCGTCGTGATGAAGATGGGACGCCCGAGATAGTCCACCGGCACATCCACGACCCCTTTCAGACGTCGCACGAGTCGCGACACGGTCTCGCGCTGTGGCGCACGAATGCGCGAGAGACAGATCAGGAAATCGGTAACGTCGCCCTCGACCACCAGATCTTCGTCACGAAGAGAGCGCCGCAAGCGTGCGCTGACCTCGGCCAACACGAATTTTCCGCAGTCGTGTCCAAAGTCATCCGTCAGTTCGTCGAGCCGGTCGATCGAGACCGCAAGCGCCGCAAGCTTGTTTCGCTCGACATCGCGCTGCATACGTTCTTCCAGCCAGCGAAGCGCGACCCGGCGCGAGTTCAGGCCGGCGAAGGACAGTCGGGACGCAATCTGATCGGCTCGACGGAGCCGCGCGACGAGCAGGGCAACGGCGAGAGGCATGGCGAAGACCGCGAAAACCAGACCCGGAACTCCTGCGAAGTACTTCGAGAAGAGCACGACCGGCGGGATCAGGAACAGCCCGAGGAAAGGCAGATAGCAGCGCCATTTCTGATCGGCGTCCGGGTCGGAACAGCGGCGGGTCGCGGACAAGGAACTCTCCTGCGTTCGAAAACTTGGCCACCGCTACCACTTCCGTTCTCTAGGAAAGGTTAATCGGGGGAGAGATTCCGAAAATCAAAGAGCTTGGGGTCCAGAAGATGCGATGGCCGGGCATTCATCAGGGCGCGGAACATGACCTGGCGCCGACCGGGACTGTTCTTTTCCCAGCCGTCCAGAATCGCCTTGACCTGCTGGCGCTGAAGACCGTCCTGCGACCCGCAGAGATCGCATGGGATTATGGGGTAATTCATGGCCCGGGAGAAGCGGTCGCAATCCTCTTCCGCCACATGTGCGAGGGGGCGCAGCACAAGGACGTCTCCTTCTTCATTCAGAAGTTTCGGCGGCATGGTCGCAAGGCGGCCGCCGTGAAAGAGGTTCATGAAGAAGGTTTCGAGGATGTCGTCGCGATGATGGCCCAGCACGATCGCATCGCAGCCTTCCTCGCGGGCGATGCGGTAAAGATGTCCGCGCCGGAGCCGCGAACAAAGCGCGCAGAAGGTGCGGCCCTGGGGGATCTTGTCGATCACGACGGAATAGGTGTCCTGATACTCGATCCTGTGGGGGACACCCATCTTTTCCAGAAATGCGGGAAGGACCGTCGCCGGAAATCCCGGCTGGCCCTGATCGAGGTTGCAGGCCAAGAGATCCACCGGCAACAGGCCCCGCCATTTCAGCTCGTAGAGCGCCGCCAGCAGGGTATAGCTGTCCTTGCCGCCCGAGAGGCAGACCAGCCAGCGGGGCGTATCGCCGCCCGCCTTCGGTCTCGTGATCATGCCGTACTGGTCGACCGCCTCGCGCACGTTGCGGATGATCCGTTTCCGCAGCTTGCGGAATTCGGTCGTGGCCGGCGCTCCGTGAAAGAGCGGGTGGATATCGTCCCCGTCGTCGAGCATGGGCTCGTGCTAGGGGATTTCGCGTGGCCCGGCAAGAAGTCCCGTGGCCCGGGGCGCGGCAAACGCCCCGGGACAAGTCCTAACGGTATGTCCGCCAGTCCGACTTTTCCGATACCGGAGGCAGGCCGACATCCCGCCTCAGATAGGGCGGGAGCCGCCCGGCGTCCGGTGGGCGGGGTTGCGCCGGGGTTCTGGCACGGAGCAGCGCGACAAGTGCAGCCCAGAGCACGCGGGCTGCACCGTGGTCGCGGATAGCGGTTTCGATCGAGCCTTTCGCCGCGGCTCCGCGGTCAAGTCTGAGAGCAGTCATCTGGTTCAATCACCGGCATTGTGCCGGTCCCTTTCGGTGCAATGGACAGGCGGCCTCAAAATGGACCTTGCCTGTCAGGTGGTGTGGTTTGGTGCTGGAAAAAAAGCGGACGGTGTCCGCCGGGACCAGGTCAGTCGCTTAGCCGCGTCGGCAAAGCTGGAGACTGTGTTTCGCCGGGGAAAGTCGGGATACGTGCATCGATTTCGTCATGACGCCCCTCCTTTGCTGAATGTGGCGATGCCGGTGTCCTAGCGGACGTCGCGTCATCCGTCCACTTTTTTGTCGCGGGTTGATCCATGGTGTGGCTCAGGCCGTAACACCGAAAAGGAGAGCACGATGAAGCATCTTGCCGCCGCTGCCCTTGTCCTTCTGGTCGGATGCACGGGCAAACCCTCGCTCGATGATCCGAAAATGAGCAACCGCGATCTGGACCTCGAGACGTTTTTCGAAGGTCAAACAGTGGCGAAGGGGCAGTTTCAGGATCTCTTCGGCACGGTCCGCCGCCGCTTTGACGTCACCATCGAAGGGACCTGGAACGGTGAGACGCTGACGCTGGTCGAGGATTTCGTCTATGAGGATGGCGCAACGGAGCGACGGGTCTGGACGCTGACCAAGACCGGAGACCAGACCTGGCAGGGGAGCGCGCCGGGCGTTATCGGGACCGCAATGGGTGAGGAGCGGGGCGACACATTCAACTGGGCCTACACGATCGATCTGCCCATCCCGTCAGCTGATGGCACGACCGAGACGATGCGGGTCACCTTCGACGACTGGATGTGGCTTCTGGGCGAGGATCGCCTGCTGAACAAGGCCTATGTGCGCCGCTACGGGCTGGATATCGGCGAGGTCGTGATCTTTTTCGAGAAGCGCTGATACCTAGAGCTTGGCGATTTTCAGCGCGGTGATCCGGTTCTCCTGCCGCTCGAGCACCTCGAAGCGGAACCCGTGGAACGAGAACACCTGACCCCGGTTCGGGATCGTCTGCGCCTCATGGATGACCAGCCCGGCGATGGTATTTGCCTCGTCATCGGGAAGGTTCCAGTCCGTTGCGCGGTTCAGGTCGCGGATCGTCATGGCGCCGTCGACTATGGCATCACCGGCCTCGGTACGGCGGAGGGGGTGCTCTTCGTCGATGTCGAATTCGTCGGTAATCTCGCCCACGATCTCTTCGAGGATGTCCTCGAGCGTGATCAGGCCTTCAAGCGCACCATATTCGTCCACCACCAGAGCGAAATGGGTCGAGCGACGGAGGAACTGGCGCATCTGCTCGTCCAGCGTCGTCGTCTCGGGGATGAAATAGGGCTTCATCGCCACTTCCAGAATGTCGAACCCCTCGAAAGGATCGGCGTCGCCTGCGAACTCGGTGCGGCGCGCATACATGGCCCGCAACAGGTCCTTGGCGTGGATGACGCCGATGATGTTCTCCTGCTGATCGCGGTAGATGGGCAGACGGGTATGCGCGGAATTCAGGCAAAGCTCGAGAATCTGCTGCGGCGGCAGGTTTGCGTCGATCATCTCGATCTGGCTGCGGTGAAGCATGATCTCTTCTACGGTCCGCTCGGACAGATCGAGCGCGCCGAGAATCCGGTCACGGTCCTCTTTTTCGACCACGCCTTCGGAATGGCCCAGTTGCAGCGCACCGGCGATTTCCTCGCGCACCGACATGATCTTGCTGTCCGGGTCGATCTGAACGCCGAAGATTCTGAGAACCCCCCGGACGAGGAATCGCACGAAGGTCACGACTGGTGAGAAGACCCGAACGACAACGGTAATTGGGGCGGAGACCATCGCCGCCGCCTTCTCGGAATTCGAGATGGCGTAGGTCTTGGGCAGGACTTCCGCAAAGATCAGAACGAGGACCGTCATCACCAGCGTCGCAAGCGCAACGCCGCTTTCCCCGAAGGCGCGGGTAAAGAGCGCGGTTGCCAGGGACGCGGCCAGAATGTTGACGAGGTTGTTGCCCAGAAGGACCGCGCCGATCAGGCGTTCGTTATCCTCGGTGATCGCAAGCGCGCGCTCGGCGGCCTTCGATCCCTTCTCGGCCTGCGACTTGAGTTTGCCCCGCGACGCGGCGGTCAGCGCGGTCTCAGACCCGGAGAAAAAGGCGGACAGGACAAGCAAACCCAGGATCGCGCCGGCGGTGATCCAGAAGGCGGCGTCAAGAAATTCGGTGCTGGGGGTCATCATCCCGTGTCGATCAGGCCTCAATCTACGTGTTATGGGCGTGGGAGGCCCGGCAATCAAGGGAGTGTCACAGGGTGAAGCTGCGTGATTTTGGCCATTTCGACGGTCCGGTGCTGCTGGTGGGCGGTGTTTTCGGCAATATCGACGCGTTTTCCGCGTTCACTGGCATGGTGGCGGGGCGACCGGTCATTGGAACGGGCGATCTGGCTGCCATCGGGCCGGCGGGCGAAGAGGCGGTTACTGCATTTGCGGATGCCGCTTGGCCGACGGTGGCGGGCGCAAGCGATCTGGCGGCTTTGGAGGATCTGCGCGACCCTCGAAGTTCCGCCTGGGGCGGGCCGGACGCGCCCGCCTTGTCCGACGCGGCCATCCGGGCCTTGTCGGCTCTTCCAACCCTCGCCACCTTCGTTCAAGTGGACCGGCGCTATGCGGTGCTGGGTGGCGGCGTTCCGGGGCAGGGAGCGTTTCTCTGGCCCACTTCGTCCGAAGCGCTGTTCCGGGAGCAGATCGGCGCGATTGAAGAGGCGGTTGGTCCGGTCGACGGGATCGTGGCGGGCGGCACGGGGCTGGCGTTTCACCGGAACATCGATGCGCATCAGTGGATCAATCCGGGTGCGATCGGCCTGCCGTCCCATGACGGCCGGCCCGAGACGCGCTACGCGGTCCTGACCGCTGGGGACGTGATGATCGAGCGCTTGACCTACGACGCCGTAGGCGCGGCCGAGCGCGCGCGACGTGCCGGGGCCACGGAGCCCTTCGCGGCAATATATGAAACCGGAATCTGGCCCGACGAGCAGGTCCTGCCCGACGCGCTCCGCCGTAAAACCTGATCAGCCCACGCGCGACAGCGGGTGGTGATCGAGAACCAGTTCTTTCAGCCGGTCTTCAAGGACATGGGTGTAGATCTCGGTCGTTGCCACGTCGGCGTGGCCGAGAAGCGTCTGGATCGCCCTGAGATCGGCCCCGCGCGCCAGAAGATGCGTCGCGAAGGCATGGCGAAGCGTATGGGGTGTGACTTTCGACGGCGTCACACCTGCCCCGACCGCAAGGTCCTTGATGAGCATGTAGAAGCGGTGCCGCGTGAGATGCCCCGACTTGCCGGACGACGGGAAAAGGAAACGCGACGCGCTCTTCCCCGTTTTCTTCGCAGCCCGGTCTTCGGCGGCGTCGCGAATATCCAGCCAGTCACGCATCGCTTGCCGGGCCGGAGGCGACAGCGGGACCATACGTTCCTTCCCTCCCTTGCCTCGGACAAGCAGCATGCGCGGATCGCCTCGGGCGGCCTGTACGGGCAGACCAACAAGCTCGCTGACGCGCATGCCGGTCGCGTAAAGCACCTCCATCAGGCAGGTGTTGCGGACCCTGTCATTGGCGCGACCCATCTCGCGCGCGGCGGTGAGCAGGCGATCTACCTCGTCTTCGGTCAGCGTCTTCGGGAGCGCTTTCTCGCGCTTCGGCCCCTTGATTCGAAGGGCGGGATTATCCGTGCGCCAACCCTCTTCGAAGGCAAAGCGATAGAACTGCCGCACTGCCGACAGCCGTCTCGCCCGCGTGGCGCGGGACAGGCCGTTTGCGTCGAGCGAAACGAGATAAGCCTCGATGTCGCCCTGCGCCGCTTGAAGAAGGGGCATACCCCTGCCGTCCAGCCAGCCCGAGAAATCGGTAAGGTCGCGGGCATAGGCAAGGCGCGTGTTCTGCGCCGCGTCCAGCTCAGCCGCCTGCGCCTCGAGGAATGTGGCGATGCGCTGTGCGTCCTTCATGCGGCGGCCTCGTCGAGAAGGATTTCGATGGCGATGCGGCGCGCCCAGTCTTCCAGCCCCAGACTGACGAAGAGCGACAGCGCGTCGCCGATCGCGGCAGGGTCGCCCTCCGCGCCATCGGCAAGCTGACGGATTGCGGCCAGGAGCGCCTCGCCGGTGCGCTGGTCTTCCAGGAGGTGCTGCAACTGGTCGCCGGGTGGCAGGCCCGAGAGGCTTCGCTTTATCGTCGTGGCTACGGGGCCGGAAATGCTCATCTCGCCCGCGCGCCCTTCGGCCAATGCAAGGAGAGACCTGTCTTCAGCCGACGTGCCGACATAACGCTTTGCAAGCTCAAGGTCGTCCGCCAAAAGGGCGATTTCAAACGCATCATGTTGCGCAGCAGAAGTGAGCTCGATCCCGCTGAGACGCCGCGCAAGCCAGGTCGAAAGGGTCGGCCCGTAGCCGCCCGACATAACGGCGGCCCAGGTCTGGGGCAGCGCGGCAGAAACCCGCGCCGCGTCATCCTGGTCGAGCGCCTGAACAAGCGCCTGCACATGTGTGATGCGATCCCAGACGCCGCCGGATGCCGCCGCTTTCCGGGACGTTGCCTGCGACAGGAATTCTTCGGCGGTGACGACACCGGCGCGTGCCAGACGCTCGCTCGCGCGGAGCCGGGTTTTCCAGCCGACGTTCTCAGACAGGTCGGTATAGGCGAACGCGGTGGGCAGCGTCTCGGTATCGATCCGCTCGCCTATGGCCTCGTAAAGGCGGAACGTCAGAGGCGAGGGGTGAAGCGGGACCGGGGGAAGCGGATCGCCCTCGAAAAGCTCGGGGTCGAGGAAATGCAGAAGAAGCTTTTCCTCGTCAGGATCGAGCAGGGACAGGGCCTCGGCCGTCCCAAGGGTCAGCGCGGCCACCTCCCATTCGCCGTTCCGCGCAAGGCAGAAGATACGGGCGGGGAATGTGGGCGAGATATCGGGCGTGCGCTCGATCGTCTCGCAGGCCTTTGTTTCGGTGCCCCGCAAGAGTGCGATGTCGAATTCGCGCCGGAACTTGGCCGGGGTCGGTGCGCCCGCTTCGTCAATCAGCCGCTCGGCAACGTCCAGCTCGGCCATGTCGAGAAGCTTGTCCACCCGCGCGAGAAAGAGGCTGCTGTCGGCGATGGCATCTACCGGAGGGTCGAACTGGGCCAGAAGAAGCGCGCGGAAGAAGCGTCTGAGCGTCGGCTGGTCTATCCTGGGCATGTCGCTAATCCGCCGCCCGATATCGGCGGCGGTGCTGCGGCCCCAGATATTCGCCTGCAACCCAAGCGACCGCGCGGGGATGAGGCCCGCGCGATCGGGCGCCGGGGCATCGAGCGGGGCGACAAGCACGTCCGGCACGGCAGCGGAAGTCGGCGGCGTGACAGCGCCTTCCGGCGCCGGATCGGGGATCGCGATCGAGTCCGACAGCCAGTCGATCGCCGAGAGCGGCGCGCCCGCCTCACGGGTCTGCGCCATCGCGCCCGAGCAGGACAGAAAGCCCGCCGCGAGGGCGAAAAAGGAAACGGCCTTAATTTGCATTCAGCTCCAACGGCTCCGACACATCCTCCTGGTCCGGACTGAGATCGCCAAGATAGGCATAGCCAAGTACGATCGCCGCCACGAAGACCACGAGCACAAGAACAAGCTTTAGCAAGCGGAGCATCAACAAAACCCTTCTGCCTCTGGCCCTGTCGCCGGGCCTTTGCCGCCTCATGGCGGTTCTGTCGCGTTTATAACTGGTCTTTTCGGCAAGATCACGCCATTCAGGGCCAGCAACCGAAAAGATAAGCGGGACGCTGCCGTTTTGCCATTCAAGCTGAAAAAAACCGTGGCATTGGTCGGCATGATGGGGTCGGGCAAGAGCGCGATCGGGCAGGCTCTGGCGCGCCGCCTCGATGTGCCGTTTCTGGACAGCGATGCCGAAATCGTGGCCGCCGCGAACATGTCCATTGCCGAGATATTCGCCCGCGATGGTGAAAGCTTTTTCCGCCGGAAGGAAACCCAGGTCATACAGCGCCTGCTGAAAGGCACGCCCGGCATTCTGTCCACCGGCGGGGGCGCCTATCTGAAAGAGCGCAACCGCGAGGCCATCGCCGCGCGGGGCGTCGCCGTCTGGCTGAGGGCGGATATCGACCTGCTCTGGAACCGTGTGCGACACAAGACGACGCGGCCCCTGCTGATGACCGACAACCCGCGGCGAACGTTGGAAGAACTCTACGCCGCGCGCGTTCCCGAATATGCCAAGGCGGAAATCGCCGTGGATGCCGATCCCGGCTTTTCCATCGAAGAAATGACCGACCGTGTCGTCGAGGCGCTACTGTCCCGGCCCGACATTCTGGAGGTGCAGCCGTGACCATCGAATCCGTCCATGTCCCTCTTGGCGAGCGCGCCTATGATGTAAGGATTGGTCCGGGTCTTCTGACACGGGCCGGGGCCGAGATCGGTCCGCTGCTGGCGCGCCCGCGGGTGGCGGTTTTGACGGATGAGCGGGTCGCGGCGCATCATCTGCCTTCGCTCGAGGCCGCTCTGGCCGGGGCGGGGATCGGCTGCGTGTCGCTCAGCCTGCCCGAAGGCGAGGGAACAAAGAGCTGGGCCTCGCTGGAGCGCTCGGTTGAATGGCTGCTCTCGGAACGGATCGAGCGGCGCGACGTCGTGGTGGCGCTTGGCGGTGGCGTGATCGGAGACCTTGCAGGCTTCGCCGCCGCGATCCTGCGCCGGGGTGTGCGCTTCGTGCAGATTCCGACCTCTTTGCTGGCGCAGGTGGATTCCTCGGTGGGTGGCAAGACCGGCATCAACTCGCCCGCCGGCAAGAACCTCGTGGGCGCCTTTCATCAGCCGTCTCTGGTTCTGGCGGATATCGACGTTCTGGAAACCCTGACGCCCCGCGATTTCCTGGCAGGATACGGCGAAGTGGTGAAATACGGGCTTCTGGGCGACGCGGAGTTCTTCGACTGGCTGGAACAGAACGGTCCGGCTCTGCGTGACGGGGATGCGGCGGCGCGGGCATATGCGGTCCGCCGGTCGGTCGAGATGAAGGCAGAGATCGTCGCGCGGGACGAGACCGAACAGGGCGACCGGGCGCTTCTGAACCTTGGCCACACGTTCTGTCACGCACTGGAGGCAGCGACCGGTTATTCCGACCGGCTGCTCCATGGGGAAGGCGTCTCGATCGGCTGCGCTCTGGCTTTCGAGGTATCGGCCCGGGCGGGCTTTTGTGCGCAGGAAGACCCGAGCCGTGTCAGGGCGCATCTGCGCGACATGGGCATGAAGACCGATCTTTCGGACATTCCGGGCGATCTGCCCAATGCCGACGCCCTGCTGGATCTGATGGCGCAGGACAAGAAGGTGGTGGACGGAACGCTCCGGTTCATCATGGCGCGCGGCATCGGTGAAGCCTTTGTCACGAGCGATGTGCAGCGCGGTCTTGTGCGGGACGTGTTGGACAAGGCGCTGGCCTCCCGCCAGAGCGGTTTCGGCACCTGACGGTGCCGACCGTCCGGGGGCTCCGCCCCCGGACCCCCGGAGTATTTTTCCCAAGAAGAAAGAGAACTTTGGCCGATCAGAACGGGATTTCGTCGTCGAGATCGCCCGAGGCGGGCGCCGGTCCGGAAGAGCGGCCGCCGCCGCCACCACCGCCGCCATAGCCCCCGCCGTAGTCGTCGGAGTAACCACCGCCGCCGCCGCCTCCACCGCTGCCGCCATCTCCACGGCCGTCGAGCAGCGTCAGCTCACCCCGATAGGGACGCAGAACGACTTCTGTCGAATAGCGGTCCTGACCCGACTGGTCCTGCCACTTGCGGGTCTCGAGCTGGCCTTCGATGTAAACCTTCGAGCCTTTCCGCAGATATTGCTCGGCGATCCTCGCGAGCGGCTCGGAGAAGATTGCGACCGAGTGCCATTCGGTTTTTTCGCGGCGCTCGCCCGTGTTGCGGTCTTTCCAGTTCTCGGATGTCGCGATGCGAAGGTTGCAGACCTTGCCCCCGTTCTGGAACTGCCGGACTTCGGGGTCCCGCCCCAGATTGCCCACCAGGATCACCTTGTTCACTGAGCCTGCCATCACATGCCTCCCGTCGATTCTCGTGCGTTCGGGTGAATTTACACTTGGGCTCTCAAGGTTAACAGGGCGTGAACGGACGCGCGGCTGGAAAAGCGGGAAAAAATGCTTAGTCTGGTTGGGTGCTGTTCGGGGGAATCTGCCAGTGATCGTGACGCGGGTCATTCTGGGCTGTCTGTTGACGGTGGCGCTGGCGGGCGTCGCCGCTGCCGATCCGGCGACCGTGTCGCGCGCTAAGCTCTTCGAGAAGCAGACCCGTCTTCTGGACGGGCGCGCCGCGCAGCAATACGCCGGGTCGGTCCGGCTGAAGCCCGATATGACGGATATCGCCGTGCCGCGCTATGGCGGGTCCTATCGCGGCGCTTACCTGAAGGATGCACGAAGCGCGGCGCGGCGCCACGGCGTGCCGGAGGATCTGTTCCTGCGGCTCGTCGATCAGGAGTCCCGCTGGAATCCGGGGGCAGTGTCCCACAAAGGCGCCATCGGCCTCGCACAACTCATGCCCGAGACCGCGCGGCGCCTTGGTGTCGACCCGCGCGACCCGGTGCAGAACCTGGAGGGAGGCGCGCGGTACCTTGCCCAGCAGTACCGGACGTTCCGCGACTGGCGGCTTGCGCTGGCGGCCTATAACGCCGGGCCCGGTGCGGTCACGAAATACGGGGGAGTGCCCCCGTATCGCGAGACGCAGGGCTATGTGAAGGCAATACTCGACCGTTAGACGCTAGTCGCGTTTCGGTGGCACTTCATCCACGCCGGACCCTCCCCAGGGATGGCACCGCGCGATCCGCTTGGCGGCAAGCCACGAGCCGCGAAACGCTCCATGGGTCTCCAACGCTTCCAGCGCATAGGACGAGCAGGACGGGTGAAAGCGGCAATTTTGTCCGAGAAGAGGCGAGACCGCCAGCCTGTAGGCGCGGACCGGCAGCGCGACAATATGGGCGAGGGGGCTCATGACCTGTCCTGTCCCACGCGGTTGACGGCTTCGGTCAGGGACGCGCGCAGCCGGTCGAACGGGACGCTCGCCGTGCGCTCCTTGTGACCGATCAGGACATAATCCCATCCGGGCTTGCCGTGGTCTGGCAGCACAAGCCGCGCGGCCTCGCGCAGGCGGCGCTTGGCGCGGTTGCGGGCGACGGCATTGCCGACTTTCTTGGAACAGGTGAAACCGACCCGGATATCCTCTCCACCCGACCGGCGCGCCCGGAGCGTGAACCCCTCGCCATGCACCGCGCGCCCGCGCTGTGCGGCCAGATAGTCGGCGCGGCGCTTCAGGACGGTGAGACCGGGAAGGGTCATCGTAAGCTCCTCAAACGACAAAACCGCCGGCGGTTGCCCGCGGCGGCCTCATCAGTCGCGTAGAAATCGCTCAGGCGCTGAGCGACTTCCGGCCACGCGCACGGCGGGCGTTCAGGATCTTGCGCCCGGCTTTGGTGGCCATGCGCGCGCGGAACCCGTGGCGCCGCTTGCGGACCAGGTTCGAAGGTTGGAATGTGCGCTTCATCGCATGTCTCCGGCATTATGCGCCCTGAATCGTCGCGGATTCGGGCAGAATTCGTGTCGAAGCCCGGTCTCTAAGAGGATCGGGGGACCAAGTCAACGGGCCAGAGGGCGGTTCTTGCAACAATCGGGCGGGGCAGAGCCGTGCAAATGTTTCAAGTCCGGCCAAGAAGGCACCGCGGACGCCCGAAATCATCACCCCGCATCAAGCGCCCGTGATCCGGGTGACAATCCGGCTGCGCTTTCGCCATCTCTTGCCCAACATGAAACGCGACAAGGACACCACCGGAATGGCCGATATGACCCACACGCCCGCAGAGGGGAACGGATTTCTCCGCCGCCTGCCGCTTCTTGCGATACTTGCAGTGGCGGCGATCGGCGCGTTCACCCTTCGGGATCATCTCAGCTTTGAGGCGCTGGCCCAGAACCGCGAGGCGCTGATCGCCTTTCGGGACGCGAATTACATTCTGTCGGTCCTCGTCTTCATCGCGGCCTATATCGTGATCGTGGCCTTTTCGTTGCCCGGTGCCACCATCGCGACGCTGACAGGCGGCTTCCTGTTCGCGACATTCCCCGGTGCGCTGTTCAACATCACCGGCGCGACCATTGGTGCAACGCTGATATTCCTCGCCGCCCGCTGGGGGCTGGGCGAGCGGCTGGCGGCAAGGATGGATACGTCGGAAGGTGCGGTAAAACGGATCAAAACGGCCATTGACCATAATCAGTGGGAAGCGCTCTTCCTGATCCGTCTTGTCCCGGCGGTACCGTTCTTCGTGGCGAACCTTGTGCCTGCGTTGGTGGGCGTTCCGCTCTTCCGCTTCGTCGTCACCACGTTCCTGGGCATCATCCCCGGTGCGGTGGTCTATACCTCGGTGGGCGCCGGTCTGGGTGAGGTCTTCGCCCGTGGCGAGACGCCGGATCTAGGCATCATCTTCCAGCCGCATATTCTTCTGCCGATCCTCGGGCTTTGTGCCCTTGCGGCCCTTCCCATTCTTCTCAAGGCCCTCCGCGGCAAGAAAGGCATCTGACCCATGGAACGGATCAAGACAGATATCCTCGTGATCGGGGGCGGCTCAGGCGGGCTGTCGGTGGCTGCTGGGGCTGTCCAGATGGGGGCCTCGGTCGTGCTGCTCGAAGGGCACAAGATGGGGGGCGACTGCCTGAACTATGGCTGCGTGCCGTCCAAGGCGCTTCTGGCGGCGGGACATCAGGCCCATGCAATGCAGGCGAGTGGCGGCAAATACGGCGTCGCGCCGAAACCGGCCGAGGTCGACTATGCGGCTGCCAAGGACCACGTCCACAAGGTCATCGAGACCATCGCGCCCGTAGACAGTGTCGAGCGGTTCGAGGGCCTGGGCGTACGGGTCATCACCGAATACGGGCGGTTCATCAGCCCGACCGAGGTGCAGGCGGGGCAGCACATAATCGAAGCGCGGCGCATCGTGATCGCCACCGGTTCGGGTCCTTTCGTGCCGCCGATCCCCGGCCTTGACGCTGTCGAGTATCATACAAACGAGACGATCTTCGATCTGCGTGAGCGGCCCGAGCACCTCATTATCATTGGCGGCGGTCCCATCGGGATGGAGATGGCGCAGGCGCATGTCCGGCTCGGCTCGAAGGTCACGGTGATCGAGGGCGCCAAGGCACTTGGCAAGGACGATCCCGAGGCGGCGGCTCTTGTTCTGGACCGGCTCCGCGGCGAGGGTATCGAAATCGTGGAAGAGGCGGCGGCCGAGAAGATCAGCGGGGCCGACGGCAAGATCACCGTCGAGACGCCGAAGGGTAGTTTTACCGGATCGCACCTATTGGTGGCCGTCGGGCGCAAGGTGAATATCGACAAGCTCGACCTCGACAAGGGCAACGTGAAGCATGACCGCGCGGTCAAGGTCGGCGACGACCTGCGCTCGGTGTCGAACAAGCGCGTCTATGCCGTGGGCGATGCCGCAGGTGGTCTGCAATTCACCCATGTCGCGGGCTATCATGCCGGTGTCATCATCCGCTCGATGCTGTTCGGACTGCCGTCGAAGGCGAAAACCGATCACATCCCATGGGTCAGCTACACCGATCCCGAACTGGCGCAGGTCGGCCTGACCGAGGCCGAGGCGAAGAAGCGCCACGGAAGCCATGCCGTCACCGTCGCGCGCTTCGACTATCACGAGAACGATCGCGCCATTGCCACGGGCAAGACGGTTGGCTTCATCAAGGTGATGGTGGTCAAGGGCAAGCCGGTGGGCGCCACGATTGTCGGTGCGCAGGCAGGCGAACTGATCGGTGTCTGGGCTCTGGCCGTCGCGAACGGCCTGAAGATGAGCGCAATCGCCAACATGGTCGCGCCATATCCGACCCTTGGCGAGATCAACAAGCGCGTGGCTGGGGCCTATTTCTCGCCCAAACTCTTTGATAACCCTACGGTCAAACGCGTCGTGCGCTTCGTACAGAACTATATTCCCTGACAGGCGCCGCTAAAGAGAGGGCCATGTTCCCGAATTCGCTTTCAGGCCGTTTCCTGGCGCTGACCATCATCTTCGTGATGCTGGCCGAAGTCTTCATCTTCGTGCCGTCCATCGCGCGGTATCGTCAGGACTATCTGATGAACCGGCTGGAGCGCGGGCAGATCGCCTCGCTCGCCCTTCTGGCGAACGACATGATCGACCCAGAGTTGGAGCTTGAGCTTCTTCGGAACGCGGGCGTCTTCAACGTGGTGCTCAGGCGCGACGAGATACGGGAACTGATGCTGGCCTCGCCCATGCCGTCGCCCGTGGCTGCGACCTTCGACATGCGCGAGCCGCCCGCGACGACTCTGATCGCGGATGCTTTCGGGCGGCTTTTCGACCCGACGGACGAGGTCATCCGGGTGATCGGAAATCCGACAAAGGACGCGGGGCTTCTGATCGAGATCACGATGGCGACCGCAGAATTGCGGGCGTCCATGATCGACTATGGGCTTCGCATTCTGCTTCTTTCGGCCGTCATCTCGATCTTCACGGCTACGCTTCTGTTCTTCGCGGTCCGCGCCCTGCTGGTGAAGCCAATAAAGGGCGTGGTTTCGGCGATGAAAAGCTATGCCGCGGCACCGGACGACGCACGACGTATCATTCAGCCCGGCGCCTCAGTGCGTGAACTGGCCGAGGCCGAGCACGCGCTGCGCGCCATGCAGACCGACCTGACCTCGATGCTCCGGCAGAAGGATCGGCTTGCCGCGCTTGGCGGTGCGGTCGCCAAGGTGAGCCATGACCTGAGAAATATCCTGACAACCGCACAGCTCTTTGCCGACCGCATCGAGGCGAGCGAGGATCCGGTCGTGTCGCGCATGGCGCCCAAGCTGATGAACTCGATTTCGCGGGCGGTGAACCTTTGCGAATCGACGCTTGCCTTCGGCAAGGCCGAAGAGCCGCCGCCAAAGCTCGACCTCGTCTCGCTGGCGCGTATCGTGCATGATGTGATTGAAGGCGAGAGGCTGGCTATTGCGGATGGAGGCGTTCAATTGCGAGACGACGTGCCTCCCGGCCTGATGGTCCGCGCGGACCCAGAACAGCTTTACCGCATCCTGTCGAATCTCGTGCGCAATGCGCGGCAGGCGCTGGACGCGGCCAAGAAGGATGGCGAGATTGAGGTGGCAGCCGCCGAGGATGCCGAGGCGTGGCGCGTCACGATCCGCGACACCGGGCCAGGGCTTCCGCCAAAGGCGCAGGAGTATCTGTTCCAGCCCTTCCAGGGCGGTGCGCGCAAAGGCGGCGCGGGTCTTGGCCTTGCGATATCGGCGGAACTGGCGCGCGGGCACGGCGGTGTTCTCGAGCTGACCTCGACGGGGCCGGAGGGCACGTGCTTCACGCTTTCGCTTCCAAAAACCGTCGTAACGGCAGGCCGCGCCGCCGAGTGATTTCCGCCCTTGCAAACCCCGGCACTGGTCGTTAGATGCAACCCGCGTGCGCTGGTAGCTCAGTTGGATAGAGTACTTGACTACGAATCAAGGGGTCGGGGGTTCGAATCCTCCCCAGCGCGCCACTTTCCCTCAGAAGCCGTTTTCAACACGCTGACAGTCGTGCTTACTCTCAGGTGAGCGACGCGAAATAGCGGTGCGATCCGGCCGGAAAGGTCATTGCACGGAGCTCTACCGCCTGGTCGAGCGCGTCGAACGCGGTTCGGTTGATTTCCATCAGAGGGGCTCCCAACTCAATCCCCAGACGCTCGGCCATCGCCTCGTCCGCAAGCTTTGCCGTGAGAACCTCATCCGCGCGCAGGATCATCGTCGAGTAGGATTGCTGAAAGAACACGTAGAGCGTGTTCGGAAGCGGGCTTCGGTTGCGAAGGCCGGGAAACTGGCTGGTCGAGACGACTGATGTTTCGCTGAACAGCGTAGACGATCCCAGCCGCCGCAGGCGGGAAATCTCGAAAACGCGCTGGGGCGCGCCGGAGAGGGTGTCACGCTCGCGGGCCTTGGCGGCGCGTTCACGGATCGCCTCGGACACCAGCGAGGGCTCATCAAGCGTTCCGTCCGGCTTTCTGACACGGAAGAAGCGGAAGAGTGCGTTTTCGGTCGTGTGCCGGGACACGAATGTCCCGCGCCCCTGTTCGCGATAGATGAGACCCCGTGCCTCGAGCTCGATCAGAGCCTTTCGGGCCGTACCCTGCGCGACGCCAAGCTCGCGTCCGATCTGAGTCTCGCTTGGGAGCATGGAGCCCGGGGGCAGGGCGCCCGAAGCGATTCGGCCGACCAGCGTGTCCATGACAACCTTGTAGAGCGGGCTTGGCATCCGTTTCTCTCCATTCGCGCGCTACGCTAGCACAGTGTCGCCGTCTGTCTATTCTATAATTAGTCTTGTATAAGACTTCATTCATATGTATGAACTCGTCAACGCTGATGCCCAGGAGTTAACGCAATGGCAGAAATCCCTCATCTTCTCGTTCACGAACACGACGACAACGTCGGTGTGGTCGTGGTGGAAGGCCTGACCGCCGGCACCGACATGCTGGTCTGTGTCACCCATGACAACTCGACCTTCCGCCTGACCGCGGGTGCCGACGTTCCGATCGGTCACAAGATCGCGCTGAAGGACCTGAAAGAGGGCGATACCGCCATCAAGTACGGCGAAGATATCGGCAAGATCATCGCAGACATCCCGAAGGGCGGGCATCTGCACACCCACAACTGCAAAACGAAGCGCTGGTAAGGAGCTACGATCATGGCATCGAAATATTCAAACATGACCGTCAAGGCCTACCGCCGCGAGAACGGTCGCGTCGGCGTCCGTAACCACGTGGTCATCCTGCCCGTGGACGACATTTCGAACGCCGCTTGTGAAGCGGTCGCGAACAACGTCAAAGGCACGCTGGCGATCCCGCACTCGTATGGCCGCCTTCAGTTCGGCGAAGACCTCGAGTTGCATTTCCGGACAATCATCGGCACCGGTGCAAACCCCAACGTCGCCGCTGTCGTCGTCATCGGCATCGAGCCGGGCTGGACCAAGCGCATCGCCGACGGCATCCGCGCCACCGGCAAGCCGGTTGCCGAATTCTCGATCGAGCAGAAGGGCGACTTCGAGACTATCCGCGCTGCAAGCTGGGCCGCCAAGGAATTCGTGCACATGGCGTCGGAATACCAGCGTGAAGAGTGCTCGATCTCCGAGCTCTGGGTCTCGACCAAATGCGGCGAGAGCGACACGACCACCGGTCTCGGCTCGTGCCCGACCGTGGGCAACATGTACGACAAGCTTCTGCCCGAAGGCATCACCGGCTTCTTCGGCGAGACCTCGGAAATCACGGGCGCCGAGCACATCTGCCAGAAGCGCGCGATCAACGAAGAAGTGGGCGAGCGCTGGTACAAGATGTGGAAGGCCTATCAGGACGACGTCATCTTCGCGCACCAGACCGATGACCTCTCGGACAGCCAGCCGACCAAAGGCAACATCGAAGGCGGCCTGACCACCATCGAAGAAAAAGCCCTCGGCAACCTGGAAAAGATCGGCCGCACCTCGCAGTTCATCGACATTCTCGATGCCGCAGAAGCGCCCAATTCGGGTCCGGGTCTCTACTTCATGGACTCGTCCTCGGCCGCGGCCGAATGTGTGACGCTGATGGCTGCCGGTGGCGCCGTCATCCACACCTTCCCGACAGGTCAGGGCAACGTGGTCGGCAACCCGATCGTCCCCGTGATCAAGATCACCGCGAACCCGCGGACGGTCCGGACCATGGGCGAGCATGTGGACGTGGACGTCTCGGGCATCCTCCGCCGCGAGCAGACCATCGACGAGGCCGGTGATGCGCTGATCGAAATGATCTGCCGTACTGCGAACGGCCGGTACACGGCTGCCGAAGCCCTTGGTCACCGCGAGTTCTCGATGACCAAACTCTATCGGAGTGCGTAAGCACGGTGCGGATCGTCATCTCCGAGTTCATGGATGAAACAGCATTGGCGGCGTTTGGAGACGCCGCCAATGTCGACTATGACCCTAGCCTCGTGGATGACAGGCCCGCACTGATTGCGCGCCTTTCCGACGCCGACGGCCTGATCGTCCGGAACCGTACGCAGGTCGATGCCGAGCTTCTGGATGCCGCCCCTTCGCTGAAGGTGGTGGGACGGCTGGGGGTCGGTCTGGACAATATCGACCTCGCCGGCTGCAAGGCCCGCGGGGTCGAAGTCTGCCCGGCAACGGGCGCCAATGCCGCCTCGGTCGCGGAATATGTTATCGCGATGGCGTTTGTCCTTTTGCGGGATGCCTATGACCTGAAGGCCGAGATGCTGTCGGGCGCGTGGCCGCGCGGCCGCGCGCAGGGCCGCGAAATCGCGGGCCGGACGATGGGCCTGATCGGTTTCGGCATGATCGCGCAGGAGGTGGCGCGCCGGGCCAGGGCTCTCGGCATGGGCGTCATCGCAAGCGATCCCATGCTGCCTAGAGATCACGAGGCATGGGACATGGCCGACCGCGTTGCAGCAGGGGAGGTGCTGTCGCGGTCGGATGTGATCTCGCTCCACGTCCCACTGACACCCGAGACCCGCGGCCTGATCGGTGCAGAGGCGCTGTCGGCGATACGGTCCGACGCGGTCCTCATCAATACGGCGCGGGGAGGCGTCGTTGATGAGGCCGCGCTCGCGTTTGCGCTGAAAGCGGGACGCCTCGCGGGCGCCGCGCTCGACGTGTTCGAGGACGAGCCGCTGTCCGCCGCTGCCGCCGCAGTGTTCGACGGTTGCCCGAACCTGATCCTGACCCCGCATATCGCTGGGGTCACCTCCGAGAGCAACGTGCGGGTCAGCGAGGTTACCGTGGCAAATGTCAAACGCGTTCTTGGGCTGGCATAGCGCCAAGCGATGCGGCTAGGCTCGGCACTGTAACCCATGGCCGGGGCCGAGCGCCGGCCCTTGGGCGAAAGAAAACACGAACGCCCTGCAAAGGGGTCACCAAAAAAGCAATTAAGAACGATCTAAGAGGAGGAAAGATCATGAAAAGAAGAACTCTGCTGCTGGCTGCAGCCTTTGGCGCCGTCGCCGGCATCTCGCAGGCGCAGGACTTCCCGTCGGGAAGCGTCGACTACATCATCCCTTTCGGCCCAGGCGGCGAGTCGGACATCACCGCGCGTTTTCAGCAGCCCCATTTCTCGGAGCTTTACGGTGAAGAGCTGGTGATTTCCTATCAGCCGGGCGGCGGTGGCGCCGTGGGCTGGTCGCAGCTCAACGGAATGGCTGGCGATGGCTCGAAGATCATGGGCATCAACCTGCCCCATATCATCGTCAAACCGCATCAGGGTGACGTGGGCTTCCAGACCGAGGACATCACGGCGGTCTACATGTTCCACTATACGCCCGACGCTATCGTCGTTCACGCCGACAGCCCGTATCAGTCGCTGGATGATCTGATTGCCGATGCCAAGGCCAACCCGAATGCCGTGACCTTCTCGGGGTCGGGGAAGGGCACTGCGAACCATCTGGCGCAGGTCCAATTCGACGCGCTGGCCGGGATCGACACGACCTATGTCTCGTTCCAGGGCACCGGCGCATCGGTCACCGCGCTTCTCGGCCAGCAGGTCAAGGCTGCCTGGGGCTATACCACTGTAGGCGCAGCGCAGGGCGACCAGGTCCGGATGCTGGCCGTGGCCATGGAAGAGCGTCATCCGGCCTTCCCGGACGTGCCGACCTTCCGTGAGCTTGGCTATGACATGGTCTCTGGCGCCTATCGCGGCATCGCCGTTCCGAACAGCGCCTCGGAAGAGGTCCGTCAGCAGGTGTCCGACGCGATTGCCAAGATCAACGCCGATCCTGCCTTCCAGAAAAAGATGATCGATGGCGGTTTCGCGCTTCTCGACGTGGGCTATGGCGCTGACATGGACGCCTTCATGGCCGAGAAGAGCGAAGGCTATCTCACGGCGGCCCGCGAAGCCGGCGTAATCGAGTAACCAAACCCGATATCAACACCGACCGGCGCGCCAGAAACCGGCGCGCCGGTCGCCAGACTTCGCCGGCGTTCCGCGCCGGCCATCGGTTCCCTGTCCGGAAAGGCGCGCCAGATGTTCGAGTATATCCTGTCGGCATTGTCTCCGCTCAACGTTATTTTCGCGCTGTTCGGCGTGGCGGCAGGGACCATCATTGGCTCAATCCCCGGCCTGACGGCCACCATGGCGGTCGCGGTGCTGGTGCCGATCACATTCTCGCTCGCTCCGGAAAGCGCGCTGATCCTGCTGGGCGCGATCTATACGGGCGCCATCTACGGCGGCGCCTATGCCGCGATCCTTCTGAACACCCCCGGTACGCCCTCGGCAATCGCCACGACATTCGACGGCTACCCGATGGCCAAGCGCGGCGACGGCGACCTTGCCGTATCCGTCGCCTGTCTCGCCTCTGTGGTGGGCGGACTTGTGGGCGCGCTGGCGCTTCTCCTACTCGCGCCGCCCCTCGCGAAGGCGGCTCTGGCCTTCGGACCGGTCGAATATTTCTGGCTGGCGATCTTCGGTCTGTCGCTGATCGCCGCGCTCAGCACGGGCGATTTCCTGAAGGGCATGATCGGCGCGGGCCTGGGCATTCTGATCGCCATGATCGGAATATCCGAGACCAGCGCCGAGGTCCGCTATACCTTCGGCTCGCAGACCCTTCTGGGTGGGGTCGAGGTCGTCTCGGCACTGATCGGTCTCTATTGCGTACCGGTCCTGATCGATCTCGTCGCCAAGCCCGAACGGCACCTGCAGGAGGCTGAGGGCACACGCGGCTTCCGGCTTCCCGAGGCGATCAGCGTCATGATGCGCGAAAAATTCAACGTTGCCAGAAGCTCGCTGATCGGCACGCTCGTCGGCGCTCTGCCGGGGGCCGGAGGGTCCATCGCGGGTCTTGTCGCCTATTCCGAGGCGCGCCGCGTGGGCAAGGGCGACACACCTTATGGCGAGGGGAACCCCGGCGGCATCGTCGCGACGGAATCGGCCAATAACGCGACCGTCGGCGGCGGCTTCATCCCGACGCTGGTGCTGGGTATCCCCGGCACGCCGCCCGACGCCGTGATCCTCGGCGCGCTTCTGGTTCAGGGCGTGCGCACCGGGCCGTCCCTGTTCTCGGCAGGCTCGGACATCGTCTACACCTTCATGTTCGGCCTCTTCCTCGCCACGGTCCTGATGCTGCCTGTCGGGCTGCTGATCGGGCGCTTTGCCTATGGCGCCATCGTCAAGGCACCGAAATCGGTGTTGGTGCCCATCGTGGCCTTCATGACGGTGATCGGGACCTATGCGATCCGGAACAACCTGTCGGACGTCATGATCATGGTCGTGCTCGGCGTCATCGGCTGGGTGGCCAAGCGGCGCGGGTTTTCCGTCTCGCCGATCGTGCTCGGGCTGATCCTCGGGCGGATCGCCGAGCAGGGTTTTGTCCAGAGCTGGACCATTGGGTCGGCCATCGGCGACCTCTGGGGGCAGTTCTTCGGGCGGCCGCTGTCCATGGTGATCATCGCTCTGACCTGCCTCAGCTTCATCTACCCGTTCTGGCCGCGCATCCGCGCCGCCATGGCCAAGGACCGGGTCCGCGCCGAGCTTGCGCCGCGCGCCGACAGCGCCGCCGTGGCGCGAGACGCGCTTGCCATCGGCGCGATGGGCGTCGTTGCGGCAGGGGCGCTTTGGCTGTCCTTCGACCTCAATCCCGATGCGGGCGTCTTCCCGCGCACAATCGCAACGGGGATGCTGGCGCTCTGCATCCTCGCGCTGATCCTGCTTTTCCTGACGGGCCGCGTGACCGAAGAGACGACCGAAGGGTCATGGCCGCGCCGGATCGCCGTGCCGGCAGTAATGATGGGGGCGGCCTTTCTCGTGCCGATCCTCGGCTTCGCTACGGCAGGCATCCTGATGGGCCTCGCCCTTATCGTCATTTCCCAATTCGAAAGCCAGAGCGCGCGTGCCTGGACCATTCAGGCGGTCAGCGTCGCGGTCGTGATCCTGCTGTTCTCGGTGGCCTTCCGCGAAGCGCTGTCGGTGCCGCTGCCGCAGGGGATGCTCTACTAGACGCGTCCGCTCAGCGGATAAGGATCGCGCGGAAGTCGTTGACATTCGTGCCGGTCGGGCCGGGCACGAAAAGCTGACCGGCCGCATCGAAAGCGCCCCACGCATCATGCGAGGCCAAAAGCGCGGCGGGGTCGTGACCGGCCCTGCGGATCAGGGCCGCAGTCTGCCCGTCGGCGAAGGCGCCCGCATTGTCCTCGGACCCGTCTATCCCGTCGGTATCGGCGGCCATGGCGACGATGCCGTCGGTTCCGTCGATGGCCAGCGCCAAGGACAGCAGGAACTCGGTATTGCGGCCACCACGCCCGCCGTCGCCCGAAAGAGTGACGGTCGTCTCACCCCCGGAAAAGATAACGACCGGCCGGATGAAGGGACGGTTGCGCAGGACCACCTCACGCGCGATGGCAGCGTGGACGCGGCCCACATCGGCGGCCTCGCCCTCGATCGCGTCGGACAGGATCACGGCCGGGATGCCTTCCGCGCGGGCCGCTTCTGCCGCCGCATCGAGCGACAGTGACGCCGAGGCGATGACTGAAACGCGGTCGCGCGCAAAGGTGGCGGCATTGGGTGCTGGCGCGTCTTCGGGCGCTGTGTCCAGATGGCGCCGGATCGAGTCGGGCAGGGCGATGCCGTAGGTCTCGACCAGCCTTAGCGCCAATGCTCGGTCGCGGGGGCAGGGGACGGTCGGGCCGGAGGCGACCTCGGCCGGCGCATCCCCGGGCACGTCCGAGACGATCAGGCTGACCACCCGCGCAGGGTGCGCTGCAGCCGCCAAGCGCCCGCCCTTAATCCGGCTGACCTGCTTCCGAATGGCGTTCATGGCACCAATGGGCGCGCCCGATGCCAGAAGCGCCCGGTTGAGCGCGATTTCATCCTCGAGCGTCAGATCGCCCGCCGGTGCGGGCAAAAGCGCCGAGCCGCCACCGCAGATCAGCGCCACGACAAGATCGTCTTCGGTAAGGTCCGCCACGGCCTCGAAAAGCTCTGCGGTTGCCTGAACTCCGGCGGGATCGGGGACAGGATGCGCCGCCTCAATCACTCGAATGCGGCGTGTCGGAGCGGAATAGCCGTATCGTGTCACCACGACGCCATCGACAGGCTCGCCCCAAAGGTCTTCAAAGGCCGCCGCCATCTGGGCCGCGCCCTTGCCCGCGCCGATAACGACGGTGCGTCCCTTGGGTTTGTCGGGGAGATGGGTCGCCAAAGCCGCGCGCGGATCGGCGGCACGGACTGCGGCGTCGAAAAGCCGGGTCAGGAAGGCCGTGTCGTCAGTCTGTGTCATGAAACGCAATCTGCACGAACCTGCACGCGGCGCCAGTGCGAATTTCCGGTGCGGGCACCCGCACCCGTCACGAAAGATAATCCATGATCGGGCAGTCCGGTCTGTCGTCACCCGCGCAGGACCGGACAAGATGCGAAAGCTCGTCATGGAGCGATTGCAGTTCCGCCTGTTTCCGCTCGATCTCGTCAAGCCGGTGGCTGGCCAGTTTCTTGACATCCGCGCTGGTCCGGTTGCGGTCGGAATAGAGCCCCAGAAGCTCGCGGCACTCGTCTATGGAAAATCCGAACTCTCTTGCCCGCCGAACAAAGACGAGCTTACGGATCGCGGCCTCGTCATAGGTGCGATAGCCCGTCTCAGAGCGCCCCGCAGCCTCGACCAGACCGATATCAGCATAATAACGCACGGTCTTCACCGGAAGGCCCGCTGCCACTGAGGCTTTCGAGATGTTCATGGTCGTCCCGCCAACATTCCTTGAACTGGAATGTTCAGAAAACCATCGAAAAGAACTCCTGTCCATCGCGCTGGTATGGTTGCCTCAATTCGCCTCCACGAAAGGGGAGGTGAAAATATATCAAAAACAACAGATAACAGACGATTTCTTGTCTTCGGGCGTAGATTTCGCGGTCACAATCCTGCCACGTCTCGCCCGGTTTGGCCCGGTTCGCGCACAGACTGTCACGAAATGAAAGACAATCTTCCGTCAAACGGTCACGTTCCTGCCCTGTTGCAGGATGATCCTTCACATTGGGGGCGGTATCGGGATTGTGACCTTTGGCGGTTCGACGTGTTCATAACTCCATGACAGCGCGCAGCTGGCTTCTGGCCGGTGTCGTTGTGTTGCTGACTGGCATTTGCTTGCGGACATACGTGAGCGCCGCCGCGGCCTATGGATATGGCGCATCGGCTTTCTCGGCCTGCCTTCTTCTGTCCTTTGGGCTGTTTGCGATGGCTGGCGCTACTGTTCTGATCGAAAGACGGAACGCGGCTACCGAAGGTGGGCACAACCTGACGCAAACGAAGCCGGTTTCCAAACGCGCCTCGCGGGCCTTCCAACCGCTTGCCTCGCAGGATGAGCTTCGCCGCTCTGACGAGGCGGAGCGCCGCCGTCGTTCGCGTCTGAGCTTTGCGGGCGCGCTCGGTGCCGACCCGTCGCGCGCAGTCAGAAATCCACGGTAACGCCGGGCAGTTTCAGCTCTTTCACCAACTCTCTGAGTTCCTGCCGTGCGGCGACGTTCGACAGGTTCAGGTTGTGAATGCCGATATCGCGCAGGTCGAGAAGGGTCAGACCGCGCGGAAACAGCTCACGAAAGATCACCCGCTCGGAAAATCCCGGCGCCACCCGGAATCCGATCCGCTTGGCCAGGGCCGATACGGCATCCTGCATCTTCTTCTTGTTGTGCATCTGCTGCGCGCCGACCCGGTTGCGGACCACCACCCAGTCGATGGGCTCCAGGCCCGCCTGCGCCCTGAGCTGCCGGGCGTTCCAGACCATCTCGGAATAGACCGAAGGTCCGAGGATGCGGTTCGTGGCGGGGTCGATCCGGGCCAGAAGGTCGAAATCCACGAAACTGTCATTCAAAGGCGTGACGAGTGTATCCGCCAGCGAATGGCCGACCTGGCTCAGGCGCGTGTGCGAGCCGGGGCAGTCGATCAGGATGAAATCGACCTCGCGCTCAAGGCCCGTGACCGCCGCGGAAAGTCGCTGGTCGTAGACGTTCTCGCCGGGGCCCAGCGTTTCGGGGCGGATATTCGGCAACTCGCGGTAGATCGGGCAGGGCAGGTCCAGCCCCTCGCGCTCGTTGAAGGCGCGGCGGTTCTCGACATACCGCCCGAAGCTTTTCTGGCGAAGGTCGAGGTCCAGAACACCCACCGCGTGCCCCATACGGACCAGAGCCGTCGCGATATGCATCGACACGGTCGACTTGCCCGCGCCGCCCTTCTCGTTCCCGACAACTATGATGTGGGCCACTCTTGCCTCTGATATTGCGGCCCTGTCCCCGGGCCGATTGGTGACACTATATGTTGTGTTGGCCTTCAAGAAAAGCGCGGGTTTTCCCTGACCGTTGGGAAATTTGCGCCCTCAGAGACCGGCGAGCCGCGCCTCTTGCCGCGCGATCAGCGTCTCAACCTCGGCCAGTGTGTCGGCGGACAGTTTCGGACCCGGCGCGCGCACCGTCGGATGGGCAATGGCGCCGCGTTTCGCAAGGATGTGCTTGCGGATCGCAAGGCCCAGGCCCGGCTGGCTCTCGTAGCGCACAAGCGGGAGATAGGCGTCAAACAAATCGCGTGCAGCCGTTTCGTCGCCGGCGCTCATCAGGCGCACGACATCGGCCATCATCTCGGGGTAGGCAAAACCAGTCATGGCGCCGTCGGCCCCGCGCAGCATTTCCTCCAGCAGGAACTGCCCGCCATTGCCGCAGAGGATAGAAATCCGGCGCGCGCCTGCGTCGCTCGCTTTCCGAAGCGCCGAGATCTTCTCCAACCCCGGCCAATCCTCATGCTTCAGCATCACGCAGCGCGGGCATTCTTCCACGATTTTCAGGATGATATCGGTGTCGATCTTGACGCCGGTGACAAGGGGAAAGTCCTGCAGAACCCACGGCACATCGCCCAGCCGTTCGCCCACTGTCCGGTAGTAGCCGAGGATCTCCTTGTCGGTCCGGAGACTGCCGGGAGGGGCCACCATCACACCCGCTGCGCCTTTGTCCATGGCGACGGCGGTCAGCGCTTCGATGGCCGCGAAACCCGCTGCCGACACGCCGACCACGACCGGCACATTCGCGCGGGCACAGACGGTTTCGATAACGCTTGCCGACTCGGCCGCCGTCAGCTTGCCGGCCTCACCCATCATGCCGAGGATGGTCAGGCCGGTCGCGCCCTTCTCGAGGTAGAAATCCACCATCCGGTCAAGGCTTTGCGTGTCGAGCGCACCATCAGGCAGGAAGGGCGTTGCGGCGATGGTGAAGACACCTTTGGCTGTTTCGTCAAGCATGGGTCATCCCCGTTCTGTGTGTCAGTCCAAGCGTAATTCGACCAAGTGCCTTGGCAACGGCGGATTGGCAAGGCTCGACCACAGGCAGGCCGGTTTCCTCTTCTATGCGCGCGCGATACTGGGCCATACCTGCGCATCCCATGATCAGCACATCGGCACCGTCCTCATCGCAGAGCGCGCGGCCGACCTCGATCATGCGATCCAGCGTCCGGGCCGCGTCGGCAAGGTCGGTGACGGACAGCCCGAGCGGACGGTCGCCTGCCAGACGGGACGACACGCCCATCGCATCGAAGGCAGCAAGATGGCGGCGCACCGACGGCTCGCCGATCGCGATGACGCCGAAGCGCTCGCCCAGGGTCAGCGCGTCAGTGACAGCAGCCTCGCGTATGCCGATGACGGGACGGGCATGGGTCTTGCGCAGGTCCGAAACGCCCGGGTCGCTGAAACAGGCGATCACGAAGCCGGTCGCATCGGTCAGCCCGGCCATGCGCGCGGTGAGCGGGGCGACGACCCCGGCTACATGGGCGTCGCTTTCGATCCCCGGAGGCCCCTCTGCCAGCGTCAGGCATTCGATGGGATAGCCCCAAGATCGCAAAAGCCGGATGGCGCGGTCGATCCCGTCGGTCACGGCTTGGGTCGAGTTCGGATTGATCACGTAGAGCGTCACGCGCCGGGCCTCGTCGCGGATTGCACCTCGATCTGATAGCCTTCGGGATCGGTGAAGACAAAGGCGCGGATGCCGATCTCGTCATTCTGAAAGAGCTTTGAAAGGCCACTCAGCCCCGCCTTTTGCGACCAGCCGTACCACGCATCCACATCCGGCACGCGAAGGCAAAGCTGCACGCATTTCTCGGCTTGCCAGTCGTTCATGCCGCGCGCCTCGTCCACCAGACCAACATGCGCGCCCCCGGCCAGGCGCAGGATCTTGGCCCATCCCTGGTCGATGACCAGAGGCAGACCAAGCGTCTCGCGGTAGAACGCCTCGGCCCGTGCAAGGTCCTTGTAGTAGAGGAAGGTGATCGCAAGCTTCGGCAGCGACGGCGGCGGCATCATGGCATGGTCGCTTCGGTGTATTCCGGGGCCGGTGAGCGGTCGGTCGCCGCGCCAATAGCGGGCCGGTCGATCCAGCGGCCCGTGCCGGGCTCGGCCCTAACCGCTCCTGCCTCGGCAACAACTTTGCCACGAAGCAGCGTCATCTCCGGCCATCCGGTGACCGTCCGGCCCTCCCACGGGTTATAGCCCACGTTATCGTTCAGATCGTCCGGGCCGTAGGTCACTTGTACGTAGGGGCCCCAGACTACGAGATCGGCGTCGAAACCCTCCGCGATGTCGCCTTTGCCGGATAGCCCGTAAAGCCGCGCCGGTTCGGTCGCGGTCAGCCTCGCGAACTCGGTCGCGGGCAGGCGGCCTTTCGAGACGATCTCATCGAAGAGAAGCGGCATCCTGACTTCCAGCCCCGGCAGGCCATTGGCGATCTTCGAGAAATCGACATCGCGTCCTTGCGACAGCTTGCCGGTTTCGTCGAAGCGGTAGGGCGCGTGGTCAGAGGACACGAGCGACAGCGTGCCATCGCCAAGCCCCTCCCAAAGCGCCACCTGATCGTCGGTCGCGCGTTGCGGGGGCGAGCACATCCACTTGGCGCCCTCGATGCCGTCGCGGTCCAGAAAGTCGGCGGCCATCATCAGGTAATGCGGACAGGTCTCGGCCCAGACCGGCACTCCGCGCGCCTTCGCGGCGCGGATGGCGTCAAGCGCCTCGCGCGTCGAGATGTGAAACAGCATAAGCGGAGTGGCGAAGAACTCGGCAAAGCGGATCATGCGCTCGACCGCCTCGATCTCGGCCAGACGGGGATGCGATACGGCGTGGTAACGGGGCGCGTGTTTGCCCGCTGCAACCAGACGCTCCTTGGTCCAGCCGATCAGGCCGTCATTCTCGGCATGGATGCAGACCAGCGCACCGGCCTCACGGGCGATTCCGATGACCTCACAGATTTCCCGATCGGAAAGCTGAATGTTGTAGGTCGTGAAGACTTTGATCGAGCGATGGCCCTCTCCGATCAGGCGGCGCATATCCTCCGCGACCGAGGGCACGGACATGTCGGCTACGATCATGTGAAACGCATGGTCGATCATTGCGCCCCGACATGCAGCCGAAGCATAGTCGGACATCGCGTCGCTCAGGCGCTGGCCCCGTGCCTGCGCGGCGAAACTGATGACCGAGGTGGTGCCGCCGATGGCCGCCGATCTTGTCGCGGTCTCGAACGTGTCGGCATTCATCAGCCCCATGCCGGACATCTGTTCGATATGGCAGTGCACATCGACGCCGCCGGGCGTGACGACCTTGCCGGTCAGATCGCGACGGTCGCCCGTCTCGGCGCCCGACAAGTCGCCAAGCGCTGCGATCTTGCCGTCGCGGATGCCGATATCGGCAATTCCGTCATGGGTTGCGGTCAGGACGCGGGCGGAGGTCAGGATCAGGTCATAGCGGGACATGTCCGGACTAGAGCAGGGGCGCGCTCGCCCCGCAAGAGCGCGCGACGGCTCAGAGGATCACCGCCCGGATCGCCATGGCGACCACCGTGATCACGCCGACCCCGGCAAGCCAGAGGCCGACGAACCACGCTAGGCGTTTCAGACCCTCCGGCATCAGTGATACCCCTCGGTCGGGTCGACCTTGCCGCGAAACACCCAATAGGCGTAGGCGGTATAGGCCAGAATGATCGGCACGAGGATCACCGCCCCCACAAGCGCGAAGGCGAGCGAGGAATCCGGCGCTGCCGCATCCTGAATGGTCAGCGACGGCGGCACGATCATGGGATAGAAGCTGATCCCGATCCCGATGAAGCTGAGCGTGAAAAACGCCAGAGCCGCAACGAACGGCGAGACGTCATGACCGCGTCTCAACCCGTGGAACATCACCCAGGCTGCGACAGCCACAAGCGCGGGAACGATGACGGACCAGATCGCCGTGCGCCCCGCGAACCAGCGTTCGAAATAGACCGGGTCCTGGAACGGCGTCAGGATGCTGACCAGACCGATGAAGCCGAGCGTCGCGGCCCCCAGCCACATTGCATAGCCACGCATCTGGATCGCCGTGTGTCCTTCGGTCTTCATCACCAGCCATGTCGCGCCCAGAAGCGCGTAGCCCACGGTGACGGCCGCACCGGTCAGGACGGTGAACGGCGTCAGCCAGTCCCACCAGCCACCGGCATAGGCGCGGCCCTCAATCTCGATCCCCTGCACCAGCGCGCCAAGGGCGATGCCCTGACAGAACGCGGCTATGACCGACCCGCCGAAGAACGCAGCGTCCCAGACGCCCCGCCAGCGCTTGGTGCGCCACCGGTATTCGAAGCTCACGCCCCGGAAGACAAGCGCCAGAAGCATCAGGATTATCGGCATGTAGAGCGCCGGCATGACCACCGCATAGGCCAGCGGAAAAACCGCGAAGAGCCCGCCGCCGCCAAGGACCAGCCATGTCTCGTTTCCGTCCCAGACGGGTGCGATGGAATTCATCGCGACATCGCGGTCGCCATCGGTCCGGAGCATCGGGAAAAGAATGCCGATGCCAAGGTCGAAACCGTCGAGGATGACATAGACCAGTACCGCAAAGGCGATGATACCGGCCCAGATGAAGGGAAGATCGAATGCGGCCATCATGGTCATTCTCCCGGCGTGGTTTGCGGCAGTTTGCCGGATTCGCGCATCTGGTAGGCGGGCGTGATGCCGGCTGTCCGACTGGGCCCTTCCGAGCGGAGCGGCGGCGCGTTGCCCGGCCCTTTGTTCATCAGCCGCAGGATATAGAAGGTCCCCGCGCCGAAGACGAAGAAATAAACGATGATGAAGGCGATGAGCGACGCAGCGACTGCCGGAGCCTCGACCGGTGCGAGCGATTCAGACGTCCGCATCAGCCCGTAGACCGTGAACGGCTGGCGGCCCACCTCGGTCGTGATCCAGCCTGCGAGCACGGCGACAAAACCCGACGGTCCCATTGCAAGAACCGACCGGTGCAGCCAGACCGAGCTGTCCAGCCGCCCGCGCCAGCGCGCCCAGAGGCTCCAGACCCCGACCGCCAGCATCGCCATGCCGATGCCGATCATGATGCGGAAACTGTAGAAGACGATGGCCACCGGCGGCTCATCTTCGTCCGGAATCGTGTCGAGTCCGTCCATTGGCGCATTCAGATCGTGCTTCAGGATGAGCGATGACAATTTCGGAATCTCAATGGCGTAGTCGACCTCCTTGTTGGCCTCGTCCACGATGCCGAACAGGATCAGCGGTGCACCTTCGGGGTAGCTGTCGAAATGGCCTTCCATCGCCATCACTTTCTGCGGCTGGTACTCGTAGGTGTTCAAACCATGCAGGTCGCCCGCGACGATCTGGATCGGCGTCACGATCGCCGCCATCCACATCGCCATCGAGAACATGGTGCGCGCCTCGCGGTTGCTGCGGTCACGCAGAAGATGCAGCGCGCCGACCGCGCCCACGGCGAAGGCCGTGGTCAGGAATGCTGCCAGCGTCATGTGGACAAGCCTGTAGGGGAAGGACGGGTTGAAGACGATTTCCCACCAGTCTTCGGGTACGAACTGACCCTGCTCGTTGATGGCGAAGCCAGCGGGCGTCTGCATCCAGCTGTTCACGCTTAGAATCCACGTGGCGGAAATCAGCGTCCCGATGGCGACCATCGCGGTTGCGGTCATGTGCAGGCCCGGTCCCACACGGTTCCGGCCAAAGAGCATGATGCCGAGGAAACCCGCCTCCAGGAAAAAGGCAGTCAGCACCTCGTAGGCCATCAGCGGCCCTATCACCGGCCCGGCCCTGTCCGAGAAGACAGACCAGTTGGTACCGAACTGGTAGGACATCACGATGCCCGAGACGACGCCCATCCCGAAGGCGACAGCGAAGATCTTTTTCCAGAACTCGAAAAGCCTGAGATAGACCTCGTCTTTCTTCCAGAGCCAGAGGCCGTTCAGAACGGCAAGATAGCTGGCCAGCCCGATAGAGAAGGACGGGAAGATGATGTGAAACGAGACCGTGAAGGCGAATTGAAATCTGGCCAGATGTTCGGCCGAAAATCCATCCAACATTTGGAAAACCCTGACTTGTTTCCCGAGAGATAGGGCAAACCGTCCCGAATCCGAGCGGGCGGCATGTCGCGCGCCCACCTGCCGCGCGACAAACTGGCGCGACGGGTGATCCGAAGTCGGTTCCGGCCTGTCAGGGTTTGACGAACAACTCGCGGGGACGGTCGCAGAGACACTCTGCCGGTCCGTCCTCCCGGATGACGATGGATTCGGTGATCTCCAGCCCCCAATCCTTCATCCAGAGGCCCGGCATGAAATGAAACGTCATTCCCGCTTCAAGCAGTGTCTCGTCTTCGGCGCGGAACGATATCGTGCGTTCGCCCCAGTCGGGCGGATAGGACAGCCCGATCGGGTATCCGCAGCGCGCGCCCCTTTCGATCCCTGCTTTTTCCAAGGGCGCGGCGAGGGCGTTGGCCACGTCGCAGGCGCGGTTGCCCGGTCGGGCGGCGGCGAGGCCCGCTTCCAGACCCTCGACCAGCGCCGCCTCGGCGCGCTTGATGGTCTCTGGCGGCTCGCCCAGGAACACCGTTCTGCAGAAGGGCGCGTGATAGCGGTGATAGCAGCCCGACAATTCGAAGAACGTCGCCTCGCCCTTCCGGAACGGCCGCCCGTCCCAGGTCAGATGCGGCGCGGCGGCGTCGGTACCCGACGGCAGCAGCGGCACGATGGCGGCATAGTCGCCCCAGTCCTCGCCATTGCCGCGAATGGCCTCGGCCATGATATCGGCCACCAGCATGTTCTTGGGCAGTCCCGGTTCGATACGCTCACGGGCAAGATCGACCAGCCGCTCGGAAATGCGCGCGGCGCGGCGCATGTAGTCGATTTCGGCCTCGGATTTGACGCCCCGCTGCCAGTTCACCAGCGCGGTCGCGTCCAGGATGTCGGCGTCCGGCAGCGCGGCGACCAGCGACGTATAGGCCTTGGCCGAGAAATAGTAGTTGTCCATCTCGACGCCGATCCGCGCGCGTCCCAGGCTCATGTCCAGCAGATGGCCGGCCAGATCCTGCATCGGGTGCCGTTCGGTCGACTGTACGAAGTGATCCGCATAGGACAGCACGTGGTCGGACGACATCCAGACGGTGCGGAGCGCGCCGTTCGAATCCTGCCGCCGGCCCCACCAGAACGGATCATGCTCGTGGGTCACGATGACGCCCTGATGGACATAGAAGGACCAGCCGTCATAGCCCGTCAGCCAGGCGATGTTCGACGGATCTTCGACGAAGAGAACGTCAAGCCCGCGGCGTGCCATCTCGGCGCGCACGTTGGTCAGGCGTCGGGTGTATTCAGCGAGCGTGAAGGGGAGATCAATCGGTGCCATATGCGATCAGTCGCCGGAGAGCGCCGTCGCGTCAAGACGCTTGCGCAAGCAGGTGCCGGTGCTAATCTGCGGCCACCCGCAGCGATGGCGTCGCTGCCCCGGGTGTGACCCGGGTCCGGGAGATATTGGCCCTGTACGCCGGGGCAATATCGCGGACCCCGGACCGGTCCGCCTTGGGAGATACGCCAATGACCACGGAACGCCCTGAATTTTTCGTCTGCGAAAACGGCGACAAGGCCCCGCTGCCTTTCGCGCAATCCGAATATGATGACCGCCTCGCCAAGCTCCGCGCGGTGATGGCACGCCGGGACATTCCGGCGGTGCTGATGACTTCGATGCACAACATCGCCTATTATTCGGGCTTTCTCTATTGCAGCTTCGGTCGCCCCTATGGCTGCGTCATCACGCAGGACCGCTGCACGACCGTGTCGGCCAATATCGACGCCGGTCAGCCATGGCGCCGGTCCCATGGCGACAATGTCATCTATACTGACTGGAAGCGGAACAACTTCTGGCGGGCCGTTGCCCATCTGCTCGGGGATGTGAAGCGATTGGGAATCGAGGGCGATCACCTGACCCTGCAGGCCCGCGGGACGCTGGACGACATGCTCGGCCGGCCGGAACTGATCGACGTGGCGCCCGATGCGATGTCGCTCCGGATGGTAAAGTCGCCCGCCGAAATCGCGCTCATCCGCGATGGCGCGCGGGTGGCCGATATCGGCGGCGAAGCGATTCATGCGGCGATCCGACCCGGTGTTCGCGAGATCGACGTCGCCATGGCCGGGCGCGACGCGATGGAGGCCGCGATTGCCGACGCACACCCCGATGCCGAGTATCGCGACACCTGGGTCTGGTTTCAGTCGGGGCTGAACACCGATGGGGCGCATAACCCTGTGACGGGCCGTCGCCTTGCCGCCGGAGACCTGCTCAGCCTGAACACGTTTCCCATGATCTCGGGCTATTACACGGCCCTTGAACGCTCGCTTTTCCTGGGCGAGCCCGACAAGGACACGCTGCGTCTCTGGGAGGCAAATGTCGCGGCGCATGAGCTTGGCATCTCGCTGATCAAGCCTGGGGCGACCTGTTCGGGAATATGCCATGAAATCAACCGCTTCTTCGCGGATGAGGGGCTGTTGCAGTACCGGTCCTTCGGTTACGGGCACTCCTTCGGCATCCTCAGCCACTATTACGGACGCGAGGCCGGGCTGGAGCTGCGCGAGGATATCGATACCGTCCTGGAAGAAGGCATGGTCGTGTCGATGGAGCCGATGCTCTGGGTGCCCGAAGGGCAGGCCGGCGCGGGCGGCTACCGAGAACATGACATTCTCGTGGTTGGCCGCGATGGTGCCGAAAATATCACCGGTTTCCCGTACGGACCGGCACATAATGCGATCTCTGCCTGATTTGGGGGCGCCGATGCCGAAATCGGCGCCCAAAATGCCGGTTTTGACGAATGGGTTGCACCCAAGCGCCTACACTGTTGAAATGCGCGCGAGGAAAAGAAACATGACCGCATGGGTTTGATCACCATGCGGCACAAACAGTGGGGATGCCTTGGCTTTGGATAGTGGACCCAGCGGCTTTGTCGTTTTCGACCGAGTCCAGAAAAGCTACGACGGTGAAACGCTTGTCGTGAAGGACCTGAACCTGTCCATCGGAAAGGGCGAGTTCCTGACGATGCTCGGGCCCTCGGGGTCGGGCAAGACGACCTGCCTGATGATGCTGGCCGGTTTCGAGACCGCGACGCACGGGGAAATCCTGCTCGACGGCAATCCCATCAACAACATTCCGCCGCATAAGCGCGGGATCGGCATGGTCTTCCAGAACTATGCTCTGTTCCCGCATATGACCGTGGCCGAGAATCTCGCCTTTCCGCTGGAAGTGCGGAAGCTCGACAAGTCGACCCGCGAGGAAAAAGTCAAACGCGCCCTCGACATGGTGCAGATGGGCGCTTTTGGCGGCCGTCGTCCGGCGCAATTGTCTGGTGGGCAACAGCAGCGGATCGCGCTTGCCCGCGCGCTGGTGTTCGAGCCCGAGCTTGTCCTTATGGACGAGCCGCTCGGCGCTCTCGACAAACAGCTTCGCGAACACATGCAGTTCGAGATCACCAATCTGGCCCACAGTCTCGGGATCACCACAGTCTACGTGACCCACGACCAGACCGAAGCGTTGACGATGTCGGACCGCGTGGCCGTTTTCGACGATGGCCGCATTCAGCAGCTTGCGCCGCCCGACACACTCTATGAAGAGCCGGAAAACGCATTCGTTGCCCAGTTCATCGGTGAGAACAACGCGCTTTCCGGCAAGGTCGAGCAGATTCAGGGCGACCGCTGTACCGTGCGACTCGACAATGGCGCTCTGATCGACGCCAAGCCGGTCAACGTCTCGCAGCCGGGTGAAAGAACGACGATTTCGATTCGCCCCGAGCGGGTGGAATTCAACCCCGAACTCGGCCCCGACGCTCACACGCTCGACGCCGAAGTGCTCGAGTTCATCTATATGGGCGATGTCTTCCGCACGCGACTTCGGGTCGCCGGTCGGGACGACTTTTTCGTGAAAACACGCAACCGCGCCGATCAGGTCCGGCTCAATGCCGGTGAACATGTCAAGATCGGCTGGTTGCCACAGGATTGCCGGGCGCTGGACGCCTGAGCAAACGCAGGCTTCCCGGGCTCGCCGGGAAGTGACGCTAAGAAAGGTTCGTGGCCTGTCCCGAGGCTGGACCTTTCAGTTATCAAGTTCGGGACATGGGAGTAAAACATGAAACTGACGACTTCTTTGCTGGCAACGACTGCCCTGGCCGTTTCGGCTGGCGGTGCCTTTGCCGGCGGCCATATGGCCGATGAAATGACGCTCGTTTCCTGGGGCGGTGCCTATCAGGAAAGCCAGCAGCGCGCTTATGTCGAGCCTTATCTCGAAATGAACCCCGGCGTGACCGCGGTTTGGGATTCGAGCTCGAACGAAGCCGTTGCCAAGCTCCGCGCCATGGCGGAAGCCGGCAACGTGACCTGGGACGTGGTCGACGTGGTGGCCTCGGATGCCATCCGTCTCTGCGACGAAGGTCTTGCCATGGAAATCGACCATGACGAGATGCTCGCCCAGGGCGATGACGGCTCGGACGCGTCGGACGACTTCGGCGATCTTCTTGTTTCGGATTGCTTCATCCCGCAGATCGTCTACTCGACGACTGCCGGCTACCGCTCGGACCTTCTTCCCGAAGGTGCCCCGAAGCCTGACTCGATCTGCGCCTTCTTCGACACGGAAACCTATCCGGGTCAGCGCAGCCTCGAGCGCCGTCCGATCAACAACATGGAATGGGCTCTGTACTGCGATGGTGTCGCCAAGGAAGACATCTACGACGTGCTTGAGACCGAAGAGGGCCAGGACCGCGCCTTCGCCAAGCTCGACACCATCAAGGACAGCGTTGTCTGGTGGTCGGCCGGTGCCGACACCCCGCAGCTTCTGGCCGATGGCGAAGTCATCATGGGCACGACCTATAACGGCCGTCTGTTCAGCGTGATCGAAGAGCAGAACCAGCCGGTCGAAATGCTCTGGGACATGCAGGTGTTCGACCTTGACGGCTGGATCATTCCTGCCGACCTGCCCGAAGATCGTCTGGCGCGCGCGATGGACTTCGTCCGCTTCGCGACTGACACGCAGCGTCTGGCCGACCAGGCCAAGTACATTTCCTACGGCCCGGCGCGTGCGTCTTCGGCCCCGCTTGTCGGTCAGCACGCTGACCTCGGCATCGAGATGGCGCCGCACATGCCGACCGATCCGGCAAACGCCACTAACACGCTGCTCTACAACTACGAGTGGTGGGCGGACTATCGCGACGATCTCGACGCGAAGTTCCAGGCCTGGCTGGCCCAATAATCATAACGACCTACTGCGGGGCTTCACGGCCCCGCAGCCACCGACGGGGGAACACACATGCCTAAAGGCTACATAATGGGGCACATCACTGTGAAAGACCCCGAAGCCTACAAGGAATATGTCGAGCGGGACACACCGATCCTGAAGGCGCTGGGCGGAGAATTCATCATCCGCGGCGGACAGTCAGAGGTGCCCGAAGGCGAGACCTATCAACGGCATGTCCTGATCGAATTCCCCAGCTATGAGGCCGCTCTCGCGGCCTATAACGATCCCGGATACCAAGAGGTCGCCGAGATCCGCCGTCGCACAGCCGACAGTGTCATTATCGTCGTGGAGGGTGTCTGATGACCGACGCAACCGGACCCGATCAAGTCACCGGCGCCACCCCGGACAACGCCATTCGAAATGCTGACCGCGCCGACAACGGCCCGGTTCTGGCGGCGGACGGAACGCCGCTGAAGCGGTCGCTCAATCGCGCGCTTCGCCGCGAGAAGACCCGCGCGCTTCTGCTCATCGCGCCGCTTCTGCTTTTCATTCTGATCACCTTTATCGCGCCGATCGCGGACATGCTGTTCCGTTCGGTCGAAAACGCGATCGTCGAAGACACGCTTCCCGCAACGGTCGAGGCGCTCGATGAGTGGGACAGCGCGACCGAAGAACTGCCGTCCCCGGACGTGTTCCGCGCGCTCTTCTTCGATCTTTTTGTCGCCGCCGAGGCGAAGGAACACACCCAGCTCGGCACGCGCCTCAATTACGAGCAAACCGGTATTTCGTCGACCTTCCGCTCCACCGGGCGCGGTCTGGACGACATCGGCGAGCTTTATCAGGACGTGTTCGAAGACCAGAACGAGCTCTGGGAAGAGGCGGATTTCTGGTACGCCATGATGAATGCGGGCGACGGCGCCGCGGCGGGCGACCTGCTTGCGGCCGAGCGCGCGCGCATGGCCGCTCTGACCGACGAGCCGAAGGATGGCGAGATCGGCTTTGCGCCTTCGGCCACCATCGCAAGCATCCTGCCGCGCACGACGCGCGAATATACGGCCTTCGCCATTCTCACCGCGCTAGTGGAAGAAGACGTCGTCGCTGAGGAAGAGCCCTGGGAAGCAGTCTTTGCCGCCCTTGGCCTCGATCTTCAGGACCAGTCGCTCCGCGCGGGAATTGAGGGCTATTCCGGCCCGGGTGCCGCCGAGCTTCAGGCCGCACTGGCCAATGTCGACAGCCTGCCGGTGGTCGACTACCGCGCAGCCTTCATCGAAGAGGACGACGATTGGGGCGACCCGGAGGTCTGGCGCACGCTTCAGACCTATTCCGATCGCTACACGATGGGGTATTTCCTGAACTCCATCGACCTTCAGTTGACGCCCGATGGCATCCAGTCACGCCCCGAAGACGAGCAGATCTACATCCTGCTCTTCCAGCGGACACTGATAATGTCGATGGCGATCACGCTATCCTGCATCCTCCTGGGTTATCCCATCGCCTTCCTTCTTGCGAACCTGCCGCTTCGCACCGCGAACGTGCTTATGATCCTTGTGCTCCTGCCCTTCTGGACGTCGCTTCTGGTCAGAACCAGCGCGTGGAAGGTGCTGCTACAGCAACAAGGGGTGATCAACGACATTCTCGTCTGGATCGGTCTGGTGGATGACGCGAACCGATTGGTGATGATCAACAACCAGACGGGCACCATCATCGCGATGACGCATATCCTGCTGCCCTTCATGATCCTGCCGCTCTATTCGGTGATGAAGACCATTCCGCCGGCCTATGTCCGCGCCGCCAAATCCCTTGGTGCGACCGACTGGACCGCCTTCTGGAGGGTCTATTTCCCGAACTCGGTACCGGGCATCGGCGCAGGCTCGATCCTCGTCTTCATTCTGGCCATCGGCTACTACATCACGCCGGAACTGGTTGGCGGCACCACGGGTGTCTTCATCTCGAACCGGATCGCGTACCACATCTCGTCCTCGCTGAACTGGGGGCTGGCTGCGGCGCTGGGTTCGATCCTTCTGGCGGCGGTTCTGATCCTTTACTGGACCTACGACCGCATCGTCGGCATCGATAACGTCAAGCTGGGAGGGTAAGAACATGTCAGGACTTCCCCCATACGCCACCGTCGGACAGAAAGCCTGGTACTACGGCTTTCGCGTGATCTGCGGGCTGATCTTCTTCTTCCTGATCGCGCCCATCGCGGTCATCATCCCGCTCAGCTTCAACGCCGAAGACTTCTTCACCTTCACGCCAGAAATGCTGTCGCTCAGCCCTGAAGGCTATTCGATGAAGCATTACGAAGACTTCTTCACCAATTCGGAATGGCAGCAGGCGCTCTGGAACTCGGTCCGGATCGCGCCGATGGCGACGATCCTGTCGGTGTCCTTCGGCACGCTGGCGGCCATCGGCCTCAGCCAGCCGCACGTTCCCTTCCGGCGCGCCATCATGGCGATCCTGATTTCGCCCATGATCGTACCGCTCATCATCTCGGCCGCCGGCATGTATTTCTTCTACAGCCGGGTCGGTCTGCAGGGCACTTACTGGGGCGTCGTGCTGGCCCACGCGGCGCTTGGCATTCCTTTCGTCATCATCACTGTGACGGCCACGCTGGTCGGCTTCGATCGCTCGCTCACACGCGCATCGGCCAACCTGGGTGCCGATCCGGTAACCACCTTCTTCAAGGTGCAGATGCCGCTGATCCTGCCGGGAGTGATCTCGGGTGGACTGTTCGCCTTCATTACGTCGTTCGACGAGGTCGTCGTGGTTCTGTTCGTGGGCTCCGCAGGTCAGAAGACGCTGCCCTGGCAGATGTTCACCGGCCTGCGCGAGCAGATCAGCCCGACGATCCTGGCCGTTGCGACGATTCTGGTGACGCTCTCCATTCTGCTTCTCGCAACGATCGAGATCCTTCGCAGACGCTCTGAAAAACTGCGCGGCATGTCACCGGGTTGACGCCGGGTTTCAACCAGAGTGTGTCATAGGGCATAGATTTTCTCGTCATTGTGGTGCAATCTTCGGTAAGTGCCGTCGACGAATGACCGGTGCGCCGGGGACCGAAACGAGATGCCTGACGATACATACGGTGATCTCCGTCTTAACGATGGAGGGCCGCTGGTAGTAGGAGTTGGCGCTTCCGCCGGAGGGTTGGAGGCGTTCCAAAGTCTGTTGGCGTCCCTGCCGCCCAAGCATTCTCTGGCGCTCATCCTCGTTCAGCACCTGGATCCCGATCACGAAAGCCTTCTACCCGAGCTTCTGGCCAAGCGGACCGAGACCCCCGTCGCAACGGCGGAGGACGGCACCAAAGTCGAACCGGGCCACATTTACCTGATCCCGCCCGGCGCGTTCATGACGATCGATGAGGGCCGGCTCCGGCTGACCAAGATGTCGACGCCGCGCGGTCTGCGGCGCCCGATCGACAAGTTTTTCGAAAGCCTTGCGTCGGATGTCGGGCCCCGCGGCGTGGCCATTGTTCTGAGCGGTACAGGGTCTGACGGCAGCATCGGCATCCGGGCAGTGAAAGAGGCCGGCGGCCTTGTCTTCGTTCAGGACCCGAGCCAGGCAGAGTATAACGGGATGCCCAACAGCGCCATTGAGACGGGCGCCGACGACATCGTCCTGCCGACGCAGGACATGTATGACGTCATCAGCGATTACTTCTCGATCCGGAGCGACCTGAAGCCATCTGTCCTGTCTGACGCCGAGTTTCTGCAGCGTGTGGCCAAGCATATCCGCTACCGCACCGGCCACGATTTCGGGCAGTACAAGCACGCGACCTTCCTGCGCCGGATCGCCGTGCGCATGTCCGTTCTGGGCCTGAGCGAGCCAAATGCCTATCTGAAAGAGCTTATTTCGAACAAGAGCGAGGCGGCGAAGCTTTTCCGCGACCTCCTGATCAACGTCACCAGCTTCTTCCGTGACCCGCCGGCATTCGATTCTCTGCAAACCGAGGTGATCCGGAAGATCGTGCAGAACAAGGGAGCCAGCGACGAGATCCGCGTCTGGGTTCCGGGCTGCTCGACGGGACAGGAAGCCTTTTCCATCGCGATGCTCATCGCCGAGGAGCTGGAGCGCACCGACGGTGACGCGCAGGTGGCGATCTTTGCCACCGATATCGATGAAGATGCGCTCCGCATGGCGCGCAAGGGGCATTTCCCCAACTCAATTATCGACGAAGTGCCCGAGGCGCTGCTGGCGCGGTATTTCACCGTGACGCCCGACGGCTATGAGGCTACGCCGAAGCTCCGCGAAATGGTGCGGTTTTCGAACCAGAGCATTATCAAGGATCCGCCCTTTTCACGGATCGATCTGGTGTCCTGCCGGAACGTGACAATCTACTTCGACAACGAGTTGCAGGACTTCGCGATAACCGTCTTCCACTATGCGCTGAAAGAGGGCGGCTATCTGTTCCTCGGCCCGAGCGAGACGCCCCGGATCATCGACGACCTGTTCATCACGGTCGATCAGCGCAATCGTATCTTCCAGCGGCGTCAGGGTCCGTCGCGGCGGCTGAACTTCCCAATTCAGAATACGACCGCCGTCGTTGCGCCTGACATGACGGCTGAACTCGAAGCCGAGACGCTTTACCGCGATCCTCTGGCGCATCCTCTGATTTCGCGCTTCTCGCCGCCCTTCGTCCTGACCGACGGTTCCGGCCGGCTGCATTATACCTCAGACCGCGCGTCGAAATATCTCCGAATCAAACCGGGTTCCACGCGGATGGTGATTACCCAGCTCATCATCCCTGAGCTGGAATCCAGCCTTAGACGTCTGATCGTCAAAGCCGATGGCGGCAGCGACGTCAAAGAGGTCGAGTATCGGGGCGAGATCGACGGGCAGGAGGTTCGGATCGTTCTAGGCCTTGCGCAGCTCGAAGACGGCTCGCGTCTGATCGTGATCGACGACAGGCTCGACGCCCATGCTGATCGCCCGATCGTCATGCAGCGCCAGAGCGCCGATACGGGCGACTACGTGCAGGAGCTCGAACTCGAACTTGAGCGCGCGCGCGAGACCATTCGGACCACCATCGAAGAGCTCGAGACATCGAACGAAGAGCTGAAAAGCTCGAACGAAGAAATGATGTCGATGAACGAAGAGCTTCAGTCGGCGAACGAAGAGCTCTCGACCACAAACGAAGAACTTCAAGTCAAGATCGCGGAACTGCGAGACGCCAATCAGGACATGGCGAACCTGATGCGTTCGACCCGGATCATCACGATCTTCCTCGACGACGAGCTGCGGTTGAGGTTCTTCACGCCCGAATCGCGCAACGCCTTCCGTTTCGTGGACAGCGACCGGGGGCGGCGCATCGACGATATCGGCAGTGATGTCGACATGGTCATGCTGACCCGGATGTGCCGTCAGGTCCTTGAGTCGAAGGTCCCGATTGAAGAAGAGATCTCGTCGGTGGGCGGTGAGAAACAGTTCCTGCTGGATATCGAGCCCTACACGGGTGAGGGAGGCCCGACACGGGGTGGTGTCGTCTGTACGATGACCGATGTGACGGCGCTGAGACGCGCGCTTCACACTGCCGAGTCCGAGCGCAGTTCAAGCCAGCGCCGTCTCGCCGAGATCGAACAGCTTTACTATGTCAGCCCGCAGGCCATGGCCCTTTTGGGTACCGACGGCACCTATCTGCGGATCAATCAGCGCATGGCCGAGATCAATGGCCTCGGCGTGGACAGCCATGTCGGCCGGCACATGCGGGACGTGGTGCCCGATCTGGCCGCACAGGTGGATGACGCCTTCGGGATCGTCATGGAGACCGGCTCGCCCGTTCTCGCGCGTCGGATGGAAGGCAGAACACCCGCCAGTGGCAGCGAGAGGCGGCTGTTCCTGACCGACTGGTATCCGGTTCAGAACAAGGGCGAGACCGTCGCCGTGGGTGTGAACTTCCGCGATATCACCGAACAGACCGAGATGTCGGCCGAATTGAAGCGCGTGATGCAGGAGCTGCAGCACCGCGTGAAGAATATGCTGGCTAATGTGCTTGCACTGGTATCGCGGGCGCGTCGGGATGCGACGACCGACATGGCGGTTCTGGACACGCTCGCCTCGCGGATCAATGCGCTTGCCCACACGCACAAGGTGTTGACCGAAGAGAACTGGCGCGCCGCCGATATCTACGCGCTGATCGGGCCGGAAACGCGCGACATCTACGGCGAAGATCGCGTTTCGCTGAAGGGGCCGCCTCTGAAGATGAATGCGCGCGCCTGTCTTGCCATTGGTATGGCCATCCACGAGCTTGCGACAAACGCCGCCAAGTATGGCGCGTTCTCGACAGATGCCGGGCGCGTGTCGTTGCACTGGTTCCGGCTGGATGACGGCAACGATGACAAGGTGGTCTTCACCTGGACGGAAAGCGACGGACCGCCCGTTCCCAAGCGCGAGCGCTCCGGCTTCGGCAGTCAGCTCATCGCCTCGACAATCACCGGAAGCCTGCATGGTGACGTAGTGTTCGACTGGCAGGAGAGCGGCCTGAAAGTCACTTTGTCGGTACCTTACGAAGAACTGAATGTGGTTAATGAAGATGTTGTCTACGATTTTCTCTGACCGTTCGATCCTCTACGTCGAAGACGAGATTATCGTGGCTCTGGAAATCTCCGAGCACCTGCGCGATCTCGGATTCTCGGATGTTCGTGTGGCGCATACGCTGCGCGCAGCCGAGCGCGAGCTTGAAAAGGGCGTGCCGGATTTCGCGCTGCTCGACGTCAATCTCGGAAACGGCGAGCGCACGTCTGAACTCGGGATATCTCTCAGGGAGCAGGGAACGCGCGTTCTTTTTGCCTCGGGCTATAACAAGGGCGAGTTGTCCGAGCGTCTGCAGGCGTTCGACTTTCTCGAAAAGCCGACCAGCCATGAAGATATTCGGAACGCCCTGGTGCGCATTGCGGATAACGGCAAAGCATAAAAAAATGGCGGGCCCGGGGGCCCGCCAGTCAGGATGATGCCAACAGGGAGGACGTTGGCAATCAGAAACCTGAGAATTACTTCGCGGTCGCCTTCTTGGCGGCGGCGGTCATGTCGTCGGTGGCCTTCTTGACGGCTTTGGTGGCTTCGTCGCCCATGTCCTTGCCAGCGGCCAGCATCAGTTCGACGGTTTCCATCTGAACTTTCTTGGCGACTTCGGCGAAGGCAGCCATCGACTCGGCACTCATTTCAGCCTGAGCCGAAGCGAAGTCGGTCATGGCTTTGGTGTAGTCCGCCGGATCGTCCTTGACGTTGGTGACAACGCCGAACTTGCCGATGGTCGCTTTGGTCCACGAAGCCGAAATCTCGGTCGACTTTTCAGCAGCGTCGAGAACAACTTTCGACATCTTGTCGGCAAAGGCAGCCTGGGTTTTGAAGGCGTCCTGCATCGCGGTCGTGTCGACCGGGAAGGCACCCATCATGTCTTTCATCAGTTTGGTGTAGTCGTTGGTCTTGGCCATGGTCTCTCTCCAATTTGTCTAACGTGTTTGCGGGGAGGACCCGCTTTCTGCGTCTGCAAAAGGATATACATGCTGCAGCGCAGCAAATCAACCCCTTTGCTGCACTGCAGCAAAAAAATTCTTTCTGAATAAATCAGACAGTTAGGCCTTTTTAGGCGTTTCCGAGACGTATTTCCCGGGCGCAGGGCCCAACACCGGATAGCCCTTGGCCTTGCCCGGGATGCGGGCTTTGACCTGACGACCCGACCGCTTGCCCAGCCATTCCTCCCAACGGGGCCACCACGATCCCTCGTGAAACTCCGCAGCCTTGCGCCAGTCTGCCGGCGTGCCCGACCAGTCGCCGTTGGTGTAATGGCCGTACTTCTTCTTGGACGGCGGATTGACGATGCCGGCGATATGACCCGACTCGGACAGGATGAACGTCTTCGAGCGGCTGCCCATCTCCTGGACGCCCGCATAGCTCGACGTCCACGCCGCGATATGGTCCGTCTCGCAGGCAATGGCGCAGACCGGGACCTTGACGTCGCTGATCTTCAGCGTCTCGCCGAACATCTCGAACCCGCCCTTCGCGAAGCGGTTTTCCTGGCAAAGCCCGCGCAGGTAGTCCATCGCCATGCAGGCGGGAAGGTTCGTGCCGTCGCCGTTCCAGTAGAGCAGGTCGAAGGCTGGCGGTGCCTCGCCCATCATATAGCTGCGGATCGCGGGCTGATAGACAAGGTCGTTCGAGCGCAGGAAGCTGAACGTCCGGGACATGATGAACTTGTCGAGAATACCATTTTCCGAGACCTCTTCCTCGATCGCGTCGATAAAGTCGTCGGACAGGAACGCGGTGAACTCGCCCTGATCGTCGAAATCGGTCAGCGTCGTGAAAAGGGTTGCGGATTTGACAGACTTGTCGCCGCGCTTTTCCATCAAAGCCAGCGTCAGCGACAGCGTCGTGCCGGCGATGCAATACCCGATGGCGTTGACCTGATCCTCGCCAGTGATCGCCTTCACTTCTTCGATCGCGGTCAGATAGCCCTTCTCGACATAGTCGGAGAGGCCGTAGTCCTTGTAGGATGCGTCCGGGTTCTTCCAGCTGACGACAAACAGCGTGTAGCCCTGTTCGACGATCCACTTGATCAGGCTGTTCTGGGGCTTGAGGTCCAGGATGTAGAACTTGTTGATCCAGGGCGGAAAGATGATCAGCGGCGTCTTGGCGACAGTGTCGGTCTTGGGCGCGTATTGGATCAGTTCGAACAGGTCGTTGCGATAAACGACCGATCCTTCAGAGGTCGCGATATTTTCGCCCACCCGGAACGCGTCCTTGTCGGCCAGCGTAACGAGAAGGTCGCCGTCGTTCGCCTCGATATCGCGGACGAGATTTTCAAGGCCGTCGACCAGAGACTGGCCCTCGGTCTCGACCGCCTTGGCCAGCGCTTCGGGGTTGGTGCCCAGGAAGTTGGACGGGCTCATCATGTCGACGATCTGGCGTGTGAAATAGCGCACGCGCGCCTTGTCCTTGTCGTCCAGCCCTTCAAGGTCGTCCACTGCCTCAAAGATCGCCTCGGACGAAAATAGATACTGTTGCTTCAGATAGTTGAAGTAGGGATGCGTTTCCCAAAGCGGGTTCTTGAAGCGGCGGTCGGTCGGGCTGTTGTCCTCGGGCGGGGTCAGCTTGCCCTGCGCCAGCATGTGCTGCGCATCGACGTAATGCTTCAGCGCCTTGCCCCAATAGCCGATCTGATGCTCGATCAGCTTCGACGGATTCGACATCATTTCGGCCATGTAGGCCGCAGCCGCCCGGACATAGAGATCCTGCCCGGGGCCCTCGAGGCCCGGATGATGGTGTTTCTTCTGCGAAATGGCCGCGACGAGGCGCTGCGACAGCTCTTCGATCTTCGCAAGATTCTCGTTCATGCGGTCCAGTTCGGGCGGGGAATTGGTTTCTTCTGTTGTCATTTCAGGGCTTAAGGCTTACTTTGCAGGTGCAGCATTCGATGTGAATGCCCGTTGTTATTGACCTTATCCGTCGAGAGCGCATAGGGCAAAGCGACGTTTTGGCCCGCCGGCCTGACCATGAGGATCGACTAATGCGCTACATGATGACCTACGACCTCATGGAGACGATCCGGATTACGAACCAGTGGGCCGGCGCCACCGCTCAGGCAATGGCGTCCTATCCCATCTGGGGGACGGTGCCGCATCCCTCTTTCCGCATGATGGCGGCCTGGGGCGAAGTCACCGAACGCACCTTCTCGCGCATGATCGTAAAGCCGGACTGGGGAATTGACGCCGTCGTTGGCTCGGATGGCCGCGATCACATCGTGAGCGTCGAGACCGAAATCGCACGCCCGTTCGGCGACCTGATCCGCTTCCGCGTTCAGGGGCGGCCCGAAAAGCCTCGGCGGATCATGCTGGTCGCGCCGATGTCGGGTCACTACGCCACGCTTCTGCGCTCCACCGTGCAGAGCCTCCTGCCGGATGCCGAGGTCTGGATCACGGACTGGCACAACGCCCGCGACATCCCGGTGTCCGAAGGCAAGTTCGATATCGAGGACTACACCCTCTATCTCGCCGATTTCATGGAGCATCTCGGCCCCGACCTGAACGTGATCGCTGTCTGTCAGCCCGCACCGCTTGCGCTGGCGGCAACGGCATACTTGGGCGCCGAAAAGCCCAAGGCGCAGCCGAGGACCCTGACCCTGATCGGCGGTCCGATCGACCCTGATGCCGCGCCCACCGATGTGACCGACTTCGGTCGCCGCGTGACCATGGGCCAGCTTGAACAGTTCATCCTGCAGCGGGTCGGCTTCAAATATGCCGGCGTGGGCCGCAAGGTCTATCCGGGGATGCAGCAGCTTGCGTCGTTCATGTCGATGAACGCCGAGACCCATACCACGGCCTTCGTCGAGCAGATCATTCGCGTCGCCAAGAACCAGGCGGGCGACCATGACAAGCACAACCGGTTCTATGATGAATACCTGGCCGTGATGGACATGACCGCCGAGTTCTATCTCTCGACAGTCGAGCGGGTCTTCAAGAACCGCGAGATCGCGCGGAACGATTTCACCGTCGCTGGCAAAAAGGTGGATATCGCCGCGATCACGGACGTCGCGGTCAAGATCGTCGAGGGCGAGCGCGATGACATCAGCGCACCGGGCCAGTGCCTTGCCGCGCTGGACCTGCTGACCGGCTTGCCGAAGTCGAAAAAGGCCGCGCATCTCGAGCCGGGCGCGGGCCACTACGGTATTTTTGCCGGCAAGAGCTGGCGCAACAATATCCGCCCGCTCGTTCTGAACTTCATCGACGACAACGCGCCCAAGGCCGCGCCGGCGAAGGACCGTAAATCCGCCTGACCGGCCTCAGGTCCAGTTGACGGCGGCACCGCCCGGCAACGCCGCGCGGGCGCGCATCGGGAATTCGGGTTTGTAGTTCAGATCACGGCAAAAGCCGGTGATCCAGGCGTCGTCCATCAGAAGAAAATCCAGAACCGAGGCCAGGAATTCCGGGTCCTGCGCGCGCGACTTCAGGTCATCTGCGCCAGCGCCGGTTGAGCCCATGAACACTGTCACGAGATCGTCCTGGCCGAGCAGCCAAGACAGCGCCTCGATGGCGAGAAGTTCGGCCGAATCCCGCGATAGCGGCGTCATGGCATGGCTCCGGAAAGGCTTTGTTAACCCTTATAAGCGAAGACTGAAGCGACAGAGAACAATTGTAAATAAATTGAGGCGATCCATGACCAGCCGTGTGGCCATTATCGAGGACAGCTCGGTCGCGCGAATGCTGCTCTCGTCCCTTCTGACGGCGGGACACTATGATGTCTCGGTCGGCGCCTCTTCCGAGACAGACGCATTGCTGGAACTACCCCCCGACGCTGTTCTGCTTGGGCCCGGTGTCGAGGACGCCGTTGCACTGATCCCGGCGATCCGGACGAAGACAGGGGCCTCCGCGCCGCCGATCCTCGTCCTGAGCCGCGACACCGCGCCAGCCCAACGGCTGGCCGCGCTGCAGGCTGGCGCGACAGAGGTACTGCGCTATCCAATCGACGCGGGCCATTTCCTGGCCCGACTGCGGAGCGTGATCCGAAGCGCGGAGCCATTCCGCGAACTGCGCCGCCGTCGCGTCGCGTCGATGCAGTTCGGCTTCGCGGAAAGTGCGGCCACTTTCGAGCGGCAAAAGCGGCTTGTCCTCGTATCGGAAAACGCTGAGCCCTCAATGATCGACTGGCCGGACCTGCCCGGGGTGCGTCAAGAACGTTGCGGCCGCCGTGAGGTTCTGTCCGCCGATGCACAGACCCGGCAGGTGGAAGCGTTCGTTCTGGATTGGAGCGGCACGTTCTCGACGGCGCCCGTTCGGCAGCTTCTGCCCGAGCTGCGGGCGCGCGTTCATACCCGCCATGCCGGTATCGTCGTGCTGCATGATCCCGACGACGATCTGGCGGCGGTGCAGGCGCTGGACAATGGGGCGACGGACGCGGTGCCGCTCGATGTGGCCCGCGAAGAGATCGCGCTCAGGCTCGAACGAGTGCTGGCGTTGAAGGGGGTCAAGGACACGCTTCGGCGCTCGACCGAGGCGAGCGTGGAGCTCGCGGTGCGGGACTCTCTCACCGGTCTCTACAATCGGCGCTATGCCGAGGCCTATCTGGCCGATCTCGTCTCCGACCGCGCGGCGGATCAGGCCTTTGCGCTGATGATCGCGGATATCGACCATTTCAAGGCGATCAATGACACCTACGGCCACGCGGTGGGCGACATGGTCCTCAGAAAGGTGGCGGACCAGCTTTGCCAACAAACCCGCGCGGTGGACCTTGTCGCCCGTTTGGGGGGCGAGGAATTCCTCATCGTGCTTGCCGAAAGCAATCTCGCCCAGGCGCGCCACGCGGCGGATCGTCTCCGCAATCGCGTCGGACGGTCCCCGATCAAGCTGGATGATGGAAGCGAGGTCGCCGTGACGGTCAGCCTTGGTCTGAGCATGGGGGACGCGCGCATGATCGAGCGGCTTCGCGGCGAACGGCGCCTGACCGCACCCGCAATCGGGCTTGGCGACGGCATCCTGTCCGACCTGATCTCGCGCGCCGACCGGGCGCTTTATCGCGCGAAGGCTCTTGGCCGAAATCAGGTGCAGGTCGCCGTCTGAGCCGGTGCTGCCCCCTCAGTCGCGGGGCCGGCGGCGGAACGCTCTTTCAAGGCGTTCGGCGTAACCGCGACGTTCTTCGACGCTCATCCCTTCAAGACGGTCCAGGAGTAGCGTCTCGCCGATGTCCTGACGCCTGACCGCAAGCTGGCGCTGTTCGGCCAGGATTGCCGCGACCCGTGCGCGGTCGAAATCCTCGGCGGCGATGGCGGAGAGAAGCGCCTCAAGGCGCGCGCGCAGGTCGGCCCGGTTCGCGCGCAGACGATCCCGGTTTCCGACCATTTCGCGCAGGAAGGCCCGCCGATCGTCCTCGTCCAAAGCCCGAACGAAAGGCTCACCGATCAGCGAGCGCGCCGCACCCGGTGGACGTTCTCCGTCGCCCCGCATCAGCGCACCGATAATGACCCCGGCCACGAGAAGGTTCAGCGCAAGAGACACCACCAGCAGTGGCCACATCCAGCGGCGATGCGGTTTTTCGGGCATACCAGGCGCGCTCATTCGCTGTCCTCGCCAAGATAGAAGACGCTCGGGTCCGCGCCGGCGATGAAGGCGGAGAGGTCATAGCTTTCCGTATCGACGAACGACAGCCCGGCCGGGAGACCGGTGCCGCTGTTCAGGCCGATGACGACACCCACGGCGGTGGCCGCCGTCAGGCTGCCTGCGGCTGTGAGCCATTCGAACAGGCGACGGCGCGGGGCAGGGCGCGAAGCGGTCGGTGTGGCGGACGGAAGCCCGTCGATATCGGCCGCGATCCGGTTCCACAGCCCGTCAGGAACGGCGGCCGGTGCCTGTCGCGCCGTCTGAAACAACAGGTCGAGACCTGGATCATCCCGTTTGTCGTCAGTCATCCTGATACCCCAATGCGTCCTTCTGTCCCTTGAGCGCCTCGGCCAGGGCCCGCTTGCCGCGGGCCGTCAGACTTTCGACGGCCTCGACGGTGATGTCCATGATCTCGGCAATCTCGGGATTGCTCATTTCCTCGATATGACGGAGCGACACGGCGATCCGCTGCCTCTCGGGAAGGCGCGCCATCGCCCGGTCGAGTGCGGCCAGACGTTCGGCGTCGGTCATCCGGCGGACCGCGTCTGTCAGGTCGGCAACCGGCTCGGCCACGCTGTCGAGTGGCACTTGAGGCCGTCTTGCCCGCAAACGGTCTGTCGCCAGGTTGATCGCGACGCGAAACGCCCATGTCGAGACCTGCGCCCCTTCCTGCCGCCACTCCGGCGCCATCCGCCAGAGCCTGAGCAAGGTCTCTTGCACGATGTCCTCGGCCTCGGCGGCATCGCCGGTCATCCGGGACACGTGGCGAAAGAGCCGGGGCGCCAGCCGCCCGGCCAGCGCCCGCGCCGCCTGCGGGTCGCCATGCCCGACCCGCACCAGAAGCGCGGCATCCGGCGTGTCGGCCCATGGGTCCGGTCGTGGAGATGAAGCGCTGTTCACCCGGTTTGGGTAGCGCCGGACACACCATCTGGCAATCCGGCGCCGTGCCCGTCGTCAGTTCCGGTGCCCCTTGCCCCAGCGGTCGCCCCGGCCTTCGTGGCCACCGCCGCGGCGCTCGGCGAAGTGCTCCATCGCGGCGTCGAACTCCTCTTCGCTGACCCCGCCCGAATTGTCGGCATCGGCGCGCCTCAGAAGCCGCTCGCCCATTCCGCGGCCCTGACGCGCCTCGACGGCGTCGCGCGAGACCATGCCGTCGCCGTCGGCGTCCAGCCGTGAGAACATCTCGGCGGCGCGTTCGCCGGCACGCTCGGCGGCATGTGCAACGAATTCGGCTTCGCTGATTGCACCGTCGCCATCTGTGTCGAGCGCTGCAAAGCGTTCAGCGCGAAGCGCATCGAGATCGCTTTCCTCGATCTGGCCATTGCCGTCCGCATCAAGCGTCGCGAAATCCATGCGCGGCCCGCCTCCGCGCCCGTCCTGTGCGATGGCGACCTGGGTTCCCAGCCCGATCAGCGCGGCGGCTGCGATCAGCTTAACGGTTGTCTTGTCCATGGTGTTTTTCCTTTCTCATGGGCGTCTTGCCCGTCCATGCATCTTCAAACGGACGCCGCCCGCCTTTCCGTCGAAAAAAGAATCTGCCCTGTTCGGCGCGACATCCCGCCGCAAGGACGTTTCGCGCCATTCATCTGTCGCACGCTCCGATCCATGTAGAGGGACATGGCACAGGCGAGTGATGAAATGTTCGACGAAGGTATCCAGAAGGCCGAGTCCGTCTCGGACGAGGCAGAGCGCGACGTGCGCGGCTCGATGCTGCGCGGGTGGCGACGCAAGTGCCCGAATTGCGGCAAGGGCCCGATGATGAGCTCGTATCTCAGGGTGCGGGGAACCTGTCCCGTTTGCGACGAGCGTCTCGACGCCCACCGTGCCGATGATGGCCCCGCCTATCTGACCATCCTGATCGTGGGCCACATCATGGCGCCCGCAATCATCTGGGCTTTCACCACCTTCCGACCCGAGCCGATGGTTCTCGCCAGTGTCTTCACTGTTGGATGCGTTGCGTTGTCTCTCTACCTGTTGCCGAGGCTGAAGGGTGCGATTGTCGGCCTGCAATGGGCCAAGCGCATGCACGGCTTCCGCGAAAGCTGAGATGACAGGTGGCGCGCACCAAGACGTGCCCGTCAGGGATGCCGCGACCGTCATCATTGTGAGGGATGCCGCCCGCGCGCCCAAGGTCTTGATGGGGCAGCGCGGCAAGGGCGCGATTTTCATGCCGAACAAGTTCGTGTTCCCCGGCGGCGCCGTGGACGCGGAAGACGGGAGGGTGGCATTGGGCACGCCGCTCGACACTGTCTGCCGCAAGCGCCTGACGCTTCACGCAACCGACGCCTCGCCCGAGGCGCTTGCCGTCGCCGCAATCCGGGAGGTCTGGGAAGAAACCGGACACCGCTTCGCTGTCACGGACACGGACGGGCAGGGTGGGGCGTGGTCCGGTTTCGGCGGTGCGCCCTCTGCCAGCGCGTTGCGCTTCTTCTTCCGCGCCGTGACGCCACCGGGCCGGCCCCGCCGCTTTGATGCGCGCTTCTTCCTCGCCCCCGCCGAAGCCCTTGCCGACGACCCAGACGCGTTGCCTCAGGCCAGCGATGAACTGTCCCATCTCACTTGGGTGCCGTTATCCGAGGTCAGGGCGCTCGACACGGCCTTCGTGACCGAACTGGTGCTGGCCGAACTGTCGCGCCATCTGCCGAGCCTCGATGCGCCCGAGCGGGTGCCCTTTGTCCGGGCGGACAGCCTGTCGTCGGACGTGATCTGGCTTTAGCCGACCGCGGCGACCGTCACGATGGACAGGGTCAGCAGCGCCATGCCAACACTCTCGCGCCGCTCGGGCCGCTCGCCCCAGATCAGCCGCCCGATCAGAAGCGAGAACAAGAGCTCTATCTGCCCGACGGCAAACACGTAGGCCGCATTCTGAAGGCTGAAGGCCGCGAACCACGAGAAGCTGCCGATCATCGAGAAGACGCCCACCAGCCCGGAGCGCCGCCAGCTCTTCAGCGTTTCGGTGATCTGCCCTGGCTGCCGGAAGGCCAGCCAAACGCCGAGCATGACGGTCTGCAGGAACGTGATCATGGTCAGCGTCGTGCCGGCTGTCACGATCAGGTCGGCATCCTCGATCGACAGAGTCGCTCCGCGATAAGTGACCGCGGCCAGAGCGAAGAAAACGCCGGACAACAGGCCGAGCGCCGCGCCCGCATTGAAGGGGCTGCCGCCCTCGGGCGGGCTGGACAGAAGCAGGACCGCGACAAACCCGACGGCAATCGCCGCCGCGCCGGTCGTCGAGATGACATCGCCCAGGATCACGAGCCCGGCCAGCGCCGTCAGCATCACTTCGGTTTTCTTGAAGGTGATGCCGACGGAAAAAGCGCGCCGCCGGAACAGGGCAACGGTGCAGATCGTGGCAAGGATCTGGAACAGCCCGCCCGAGGCGCCGAATACCCAGAATTCCAGCGACAGGTCGGGCAAGGTTTGACCGGTCGCCGTCAGATAGGCCCAGAGACCGATGGCGACGAGGGGTGCAGACCAGAGGAACCGCGCCCACGTCGCAGCGGCCGGGCCAAGCGTATCGGCCGCAAGCGTTTTCTGTATGGCGAAGCGGACCGATTGCGCCGCCGCCGCGACGACCGAGAAGATAATCCAGAGTTCCATCGGAAGTGTCAGGCGCTGGCGGCAAAGTCGCGGGGGATCGGGGGGACGTAGTCCGCGCCAATGGTACGGACCGCCGAGAGCGCCGAAAGGGCGAGAACCGCGTCACGGCGGAACGCATCGTCGTTTCGCTGCGTGACGTTCAGATCGAAGCCGCCTCCGTCCTGACGGCGCACGTGGATGACCCGTCCGGGCCGGATCGCGCAGCCCTGGATGGCGTCCACCTCATGGGTTTCCGACAGAACGGCGACAATCGCCGTCTCGGGCGCCTCGGCCTGCGCGCGTTGAATGATCTTCTGCATCAGTTCCAGCCGATCCGGCACCGCGACGATGACCCAATCCGCCGCGGCCACGCAGCCGGAAATCGTGCCGGTCCGCTCGAAGCTCTTGGGTTTGAGGCCAGAAAGACCCGAGGGCTGCGGTTCGGGGTCGAAGACCCGCACGCGCCAGCCGGCGTCAAGCATGTCGCGCGCCCATTCGCCCCCGGCGCGTCCAAGGCCAAGAATGGCGACCGTCCGGCTCATTCCGTCAGCTCCTGCGGCGTCGCTTTGAGGGCGCTCAGGTCGTAGCCGTTGAACGCAAGAACTTCGCGCGCCGCGGCCAACCGGTCAGAGGGGATCGTGGGCTCGCGGTTCAGGATCCAGCCCGCGCGGCCGGAAGGCGTGCCGACAACCGCGGTACGGTAGGCGTCATCGACCCAGAGCACCCAGTAATCGGCGGCGAAGGGCACACCCGACAGGCTCACCTTAAGCCGCCCCGGTCCTACGACCCAGGCGTCACCCTCGATCCGAACGGTCTGGCCGTCCTTCTCGCAGCGGTTCAGGACGCCGAGCGTCCCGTCATCGCGCTGCGTATAGAGCGCGCGCGTATTCTCGCAACCGCGCTGGAAGGGTGCCTCGAAGCTCGCAACTTCGTACCAGAGCCCGGTATATTCCGAGGGGTCGAACACCGCCATGGACGTCATAGGAACGTCCTGGTCGCGGTAGGACGGAAAAGCCGCGCATCCCGCGAGCAGGGCGGTCAGACTGAGACCGGCAACAAGGCGCATCAGTTCACGCATCGCGTGGCCCTCGTGCCGCCGTCGGTCAGAACCTCGTGACAGCCAAGAAACGGTGTGATCGGCGCGCAGGTGCGCGAACGCGCGAGGCACAGCCCTTCGCAGTCATTGCCCGAGGAACAGGATTTGTTGGCGTCGCTTGTAGGCCGGTAGCAGGTGAAGAGCGCGCTGCCCCGAAGAGCCCACGTGCCACCGTCGCGTTCGCACTGGGTGCGCGCCTCGGTCACCATTGGGGGGACGCGGGGAACGTCGGGCCGGGAGGCCACGCCGTCTTCCTGACAGCTACCAAGGACAAGGACCGAACACATCATCGCTGCGAACCGGGCGAACGCCGGCATCCTGTCCTCCTCACTGATCAGTTGGCCGGACGTTAGGGAGCGCCGAACGTCCGGGCAAGCGTCGCGTGATCAGTAGGGGATCGGATGTGCGCGGTGTGCCTTCGATACCTCATCCAGCACCTCTTCGGTCAGCGTGACCTCGGGTGCCTTCAGCGTGATTTCGAGCTGATCCATCGTCGTGGCGCCGAAAATCGGGATCGTCGGGAACGGCCGCGTGCGGGTCCATTGCAGCGCAAGATGGACCGGGTCCAATCCGTGCCGTCTTGCGATGTCCAGATAGGCGGCGGTCGCGTCGAAGACCCGCGCCGATTTCCGCCCGCCCATCTCGGCGTTGAGCGACATGCGCGAGCCTTCGGGGATGTTGTCGTTCTGGTATTTGCCGGTCAGGAACCCGGCGGCCAGAGGCGAGAAGGCAAGAAGCGTCACGTCTTCATGCACCGCAAGCTCGGCCATATCGGTGTCGTAGTGACGGCAAAGCAGCGAATACTCGTTCTGCATCGTGGCGACGCGCGGCCCGCCGGTTTTGGCCGCCGCGCCAAGCCACTGCATCGTGCCCCAGGCGCTGTCATTGGACAGACCGAAGGCGCGGATCTTGCCCTCGTCCACCATCTCTTTCAGCGCCTGCATGACACCGTGCATCTCGTCGACGATCTCGCCCTTGGACGGCTGCCCGGACGGATCGAAGTCCCAGTTTTGCCGGAAGTGGTACGAGCCACGATTGGGCCAGTGAAACTGGTAGACGTCGATATAGTCCGTCTGAAGCCGCTTGAGCGAGCCTTCGACCGCGCCCCGGATCGTATCGGGGTGGATGCCGCGACCGTCACGGACGAAGCCGCCGTTCTTGCCGGAATGCTTGGTCGCGATGATCCAGTCCTTGCGCCGTCCGCTCTTGGCCACCCAGTTGCCGATGATCGTTTCGGTGTTGCCCACCGTTTCGGCCAGAACCGGGTTCACCGGATACATTTCGGCGGTGTCCATGAAGTCGATGCCGGCATCATACGAGCGCTCGATCTGCGCGTGCGCGTCGTCTTCGGGGGTCTGCGTGCCCCATGTCATGGTGCCGAGGCAATATTCCGAGACCTCGATGCCGGTCCGGCCGAGCGTGGTGCGTTTCATGTGGGAAAGTCCTTTTGTCTTTGGGTCAGAGGAATAGGGGTGAGGGGACAAATGGCAAGTCGGGGATTGAGAACAAAAAGAGAACATGATAGAAAAACACCATGCCTGCCAGCACTGCCGCCCATCTTCTGAGCCGTCAAAGCCATCGTCCCGACAGGGCGCGCGTGGCCTTTCTGGACGATCTCGGCCTCGATCGGGCGCGGGCGCATGAGCTTTGCGGGTCGGCCCGGCGAACCCTTGCGGTTCAGATCGCGGGACGGCTGACCGGCCCGGTTCTCTGGATACGTCCCGCATGGGAGCCGGGGCGGCTGAACCCCGATGGGATGCTGGCGTTGGCCGACCCGTCGCGCTTTCTCTTCGTCACACCGAAACGGGCCGAAGACGTGCTCTGGTCCGCGGAAGAGGCGCTCCGCGCAGGCGCGGTGCCGCTCGTCGTCGCCGACCTGCCAGGGCCGCCGGGGCTAACCGCCATCCGCCGCCTGCACCTTGCCGCCGAGACCGGGGCCGAGCGGGGGACGGCCCCTCTGGGTCTTGTCCTGACGCCCGGCAAGGGCGGTGCGCCGGGGGTGGAAAGCCGCTGGTCGTTTGTGGCACGCCACGGCGGTGACGGGCGCGAGGCCTGGCAGTTGGAGCGCCGCCGTGCCCGGACAGAGCCCGAGAAAAGCTGGCTGGTTCGGCGGGGTGATAGGGGCCTGACGCTGGACGCCGCGCCGGTGACGGGCTGATCAGTTTCGCGAAAGAAGTCGTGCCAGAAGCGCGGTCGCGAACATGGCCGCACCGATCCAGCCGAAATACCAGACCTGACCGGCGAACCTGTCCTCGGCGAAAGAGGCCGCGAACTGCGACTTGCCCCAGGACGCAGCCGCGACCAGCACGACCGTTCCCAACAGGTAAAGCCCCAGCCGCATTCCGCGACTGAGCCCGATCCGCCGGATTGCCCAGGCGAGGATCAGTCCCAGAGGAACGCCGATATACGCTACCTTGCCAGACCAGAACGGGTGCGCCCCGGCATATTCCAGAAGACCGATCGCGCCGACCGCCAGCATCAGCGCGGCGGCGACAAGAGCGGCAATGCCGTCGGATCTGTCGAAAGCGGTCATGGCGCAAAGGATATGCGCGGATCGGGATGTTTGGGAAGTAGGAAGAAACGAAGAACGCGGGCACCAGAGGCTTGGCGGGGGATCGATCAGAGCGGAGAAACTTGCGCGGTGGTGCCTTACGCCGCGCAGCCCCTCAGATCATCGCCCAGTCATCGAAGGTCCAGTCGCGCGGCGTTCCCTTTCGGGCATCGCGTGGTGCGGGCTCCTGCCGGCGATGACGGTCGTCTTTGGGGTCGCGTTGCATCGGTCTTCTCCTTTGCTGGGGAATTAACGCCCAGAGATGCAAAAGGTTTCGATTTGTTCAGAAAAATCGCGGTTTCTTGGTCAGTCTTGCCGGCGCGACCGGAAAGAAGACCGCATTCGGTCCCTCTCCGACGCGCTGACAAAAGGACTCAGCAAAGGTGCTTGGAAGGCCCGCGATGGCCTCAGCGTGTGAACTTCTTGTGCTTGATCCGCTTTGGCTCAAGGGCGTCGGGGCCAAGCCGACGCTTTTTGTCTTCCTCGTAATCCTCGAAGTTGCCCTGGAACCACTCCACATGGGCCTCGCCTTCGAAGGCGAGGATGTGGGTGCAGATCCGGTCGAGGAAGAAGCGGTCGTGGCTGATGACCACGGCGCAGCCCGCGAAATCGACCAGCGCGTCTTCGAGCGCGCGGAGCGTTTCCACGTCGAGGTCGTTAGTCGGTTCGTCGAGCAGAAGGACGTTGCCTCCGGACTTCAGGAGTTTGGCCATGTGCACGCGGTTGCGCTCACCGCCCGAGAGAAGGCCGACCTTTTTCTGCTGGTCGCCGCCCTTGAAGTTGAAGGCCGAGCAATAGGCGCGGCTGTTCATCTGGGCATCGCCAAGCTGGATCACCTCGCCGCCATCCGAGATCTCTTCCCAGACGGTGGCGTTGGGGTCGAGCGCGTCGCGCGACTGATCCACATAGGAAAGCTGCACCGTGTCGCCGTACTCGACGCTGCCGCCATCGGGCTGTTCCTGCCCTGTGAGCATCCGGAAGAGCGTCGTCTTACCCGCGCCGTTCGGGCCGATCACACCGACAATGCCGCCGGGAGGCAGGCTGAAGCTCAGGTCCTCGATCAACAATTTGTCGCCCATTGCCTTTTTCAGACCCTCGACCTCGATCACCTTCGATCCGAGGCGCGGGCCGGACGGGATGATGATCTGGGCGCGGCTAAGCTTTTCCCGCTCCGACTGATTGGCCAGTTCGTTATAGGCGTTAATGCGGGCCTTCTGCTTGGCCTGACGCGCCTTCGCGCCCTGACGAATCCATTCAAGCTCGCGCTCGAGCGTCTTCTGGCGCGACTTGTCCTCGCGCGCCTCTTGCTCCAACCGCTTGGCCTTTTGTTCCAGCCAGGCCGAGTAATTGCCCTCGTAAGGGATGCCTCGACCCCGGTCGAGTTCGAGAATCCATCCGGTGATGTCGTCGAGGAAGTAGCGGTCGTGGGTGACGATCAGGATCGTGCCCTTGTAGTCGATCAGATGCTGCTGCAGCCATGCGATCGTCTCGGCGTCGAGATGGTTGGTCGGCTCATCCAGAAGCAGCATCTCTGGCGCTTCCAGCAGGAGCTTGCAGAGCGCAACGCGGCGCTTTTCGCCGCCCGACAGCGTCGTGACATCGGCGTCGTCCGGCGGGCAGCGGAGCGCCTCCATCGCGACGTCGATCTGGCTGTCGAGATCCCAGAGGTTCTGGCTGTCGATTTCGTCCTGAAGCGCGGCCATCTCTTCGGCGGTCTCGTCGGAATAGTTCATCGCCAGTTCGTTGAACCGATCGAGCTTTTCCTTCTTTGCGGCCACGCCCAGCATAACGTTCTCGCGGACGGTCAGCGTCTGATCCAGTTCCGGCTCCTGCGGCAGATACCCGACCTTTGCACCCTCGGCGGCCCATGCCTCGCCGGAGAAATCCTTGTCCAGTCCGGCCATGATGCGGAGCAGAGTTGACTTACCCGCGCCGTTGACGCCCACGACGCCGATCTTGACGCCGGGCAGGAATGAGAGCCGGATATTCTCGAAGGTCTTCTTGCCGCCCGGATAGGTCTTGGAGACACCGTCCATGTGGTAGACATATTGATAGCTGGCCATCGGAAACCCCTGCGCGATCCTGAGTGTGATGCATGTAACGTCAGGGTCGATACAGTGCAATCGGAGACCGGCAATGCGCCTGCCGAAAGGCAAGACTGCTGTCAGGCAGCTACCTTGAGTATTTTAACCAAGAAGAAAGACAATTTGAGTCAAATTGTTGTCACGGTACAGGCGGGAGCGCCGATGACCGTCCAAGGAGAAGGCAGTGTGACCTTCGGCAGGGCGCGGCTGCGAATGCGCTGCGTTCCTGCTCCTTCTTCTTGGCCGAAATACTCATGCCGACACCCGTGAATGAGTGCCGCTGCTGCTCTAGCGTGCCTGTTCGTGCGCCAGGCGCTTCCGCGCGATGCTTTCGTTCTTCTCGGCTTTCAGGTGATCGCTCAGAGCCTGCGCAATGAAATCCAGATGCGCTTCAACCGCACGTCGTGCTTCTGCCCCCTCACGAGCCAGAAGCGCAGTATTGATGGCACGATGCTGGTCGAGCAGCGCTTCGCGGGTCGTACGCTGCTGGAACATGATCTTGCGGTTGTAGAAAACCCCGGCCCGGAGCAGTTCGTACATCGAACGCATCATGTGCAGCATAACGACGTTATGACTGGCCTCGATGATCGACAGGTGAAAATCGGCGTCAAGACGGGCCTCGTCCGAGGGGTCCCTCTTGGCGTGGGCGCTCGCCATTTTCTCGAAGATCGAATTGATCAGCTGCAGATCCGTGTCGGAGCCGAGGCGCGCCGCCCGTTCGGCCGCAAGCCCCTCCATGTCGCGGCGAAAGGCGATGTAGTCGAAGACAGCTTCTTCATGCGTCGAAAACAGCCGCTGCAGCGCAGGCGAAAATGCAGAGCCGAGAACATCGGCCACGAATATCCCGCTATTGGCCCGGCTGATCAGAAGACCGTTTCGCTGCAGCTCACCCACGGCGTCTCGTAACGAAGGGCGTGAAACACCCAGTTTTTCGGACAGGTCACGCTCGGACGGCAGGCGCTCACCCGGGCGAAGGATGCCGCGTAAGATCAGCTGCTCGATCTGTTTGACGACCGAGTTGGACAGCTTTTCTGGCTGAATTCGCTCAAAAGGCATCGCGCGTTCCTCTCGGCACGCAGTTTACTGGCGGCTCTGCTGCGTCTTCAAGCCCGTGCGTGCGCGAGAGGTGCGATTTCCTGTGGGGAAATCAGGCGGCCGATGGCATGCGTTGGCTTGCGACGAAATCCGCAAGGACTTCAGCGTATTCCGGATCCGATGCCGCAAGGTAAAGCGTGGCCGAGAGCATGCCGGCCTTGGAGCCGCAATCGAAACGCTGCCCCGAGAAGCGATAACCTGCGAGGCCACCGCAGGCTTCGGCGCTGCGGGCGATCGCGTCGGTCAGCTGGATTTCGCCGCCGGCGCCCGGCTCCTGCGTTCTGAGCGCTTCAAAAATCGCCTCGTCGAGTACGTAGCGTCCCACGACGGCCTCCCGCGATGGCGCATCCTGCGGGTCGGGCTTTTCGACCATGCCGCGGGCCAGAACAGCGGGACCGCGACGCTCGGTGATGTCGAGAACGCCGTATTTGTTCACGTCCTGCTCGGCAACTTCCATGGTCGCGACCAGATGGCCCGCGTCGAGCTCCTGGTAGGCATGCGTCAGTTCGGAAAGGGCGCCGCGTTCGCCAAGGATGAGGTCGTCGGGAAGGATGACGGCAACAGGCCCCGGCAGCGCGAGCTTGGCAGCACACAGCACCGCATGACCCAGTCCAAGCGGCTCATGCTGCATTGTGAATACGACATCATCTTCGGGTGTCGTGAACGAGTTCTCGCGCAATTCCTGCGCCATCTCGTCCTTGCCCTTGGCATGAAGTTCCGACCGCAGACGGGCGTCGTCCATAACGTGGCGCTCAATCGCGCTCTTCGACGGATGGCTTACGAAAACCATGCGCTCGACCCCGGCTTCTACGGCTTCGTTGATCGCATACTGGATGAGAGGCGTGTCGATCACCGGCAGAAGCTCCTTCGGCGTTGCCTTGGTGGCCGGCAGAAAGCGCGTTCCAAGTCCTGCGACGGGGAAAATTGCGGTTCTCACTTTTCTCGACATGTGATGCTCTCTCTCTTCTTTTTCTTCATGGGTTCCCGGCGTCGAAGCCGTCTTACTGGCCCCTCCGCTAACGAAACGTTCACGGCTTAACGGTCCGGTTGGGCTTTTGTTTCCGCGATGCGGCAATTTATTCCAATGAGCATCTGGAACTGCTGAAATCATGAGCAGACTGCCCGGGAAAGGTGCAGTTCGATTAGAGAGCGCCGCTTCAAATTAGCATTTTCAACTTATTTTCGAGATATTCCTTCACGGCGCGCTCTGTCCTCGCGCACGGGATGCGTCAACTTGTCCGGAACCCTTAGCCAGCGGTCGGGTTGGATAAGCGGACGCGATTGCTGCAATGCAGGAGAATTCGAGTGTCTTGGGAACAAAAAAACGGGCGGGCCGGACAGACACGGTCGGCGCCCTTTCAAACGGTTGCGGTGCTTGGTTCGGGCTCGTGGGGAACGGCGCTCGCGGCGGTCCTCGCTCGAGGTGGCGCGGACGTGCGGCTGTGGGGTCGGCGCGACGATGTGGCGCTTGATATTAATGAGAAGCGCGAGAATGCCGTCTACCTGCCGGGCGTGCCCTTGCCGGAACGGCTGACGGCGACCACCGAAATCAGCGAGGCGCTGGATGGTGCCGAAGCGGCCATGATCGTCGTTCCGTCGCGCTCGGTGCGCTCTGTGGCGCGGGCGGTCGCGGAGTGGGCGGCCGAAGACATTCCCGTCGCCATCTGCGCAAAGGGGATCGAGGCCGATACGGGCCTCTTGATGACGCAGGTTGCGGAGGAAGAACTGGGATCGCGCCCGGTAGGCGCCGTGTCCGGCCCGACCTTCGCCCGTGAAACGGCGCTCGGCCATCCGACGGCGGCAACCGTTGCCTTCGACTTCCGTTATGCGGACCGGCTTTCGCCTGCGGAAAGCCCTGCGGCGCGCTTTGCTGTCTCTTTGTCCGACGGTGCGTTCAGAGGGTATGTCTCTGATGACCTCATCGGCGTCGAGATTGGCGGGGCAGTCAAGAACGTCATCGCGATTGCTTGCGGGATGATGACGGGTGCGGGCTTTGCCGAGAATACCCGTGCTGCACTCATCACGCGCGGATTGGACGAGATGAAGAGTCTCGCCGAAGCGCTGGGAGGCCGTCGCGAGACCGTGACGGGCTTGTCTGGCATCGGCGATCTGACCCTCACCTGTTCATCCGAGACGTCGCGCAACATGTCGCTCGGTACGCAGCTTGGCCGCGGGGTGAAGCGTGAAGACTGTTTCGACGGTCAACCTGTCGTGGTGGAGGGCGAAATGAACGCCCGGTCCATCACCGATCTCGCGCGCCGTGTCGGCGTCTCAATGCCCATCGCGGAGGCGGTGCGGAAAATCCTTCATGAAGGCGGGGACCTCGCCGAGACATTCACTGCGCTCTGGTCGCGTCCCATCGAGGCCGAGCCGCGTGCGATGGACCTGTCCTTCGACCATCCGGCGGCCGATGCCGCCCTTATCAAACTGACCGAGAGGTTTGCGTGACCCTACAGCAATCGATCACCGGACGACCGATTTCCGAAACCGACTTCGTACTCGCTACCGACCTGGACGGAACGTTCCTGGGCGGCACGGACGACGACCGCCGCACCCTCTACGACTGGATAGAAGCCAACAGGTCCAGTATCGGGCTGATCTTCGTCACCGGGCGAGACCCGGAGTTCATTCTTGAGATGTGTTCCGAGAATGGTCTGCCCTGGCCCGAGTTCGTCGTCGGCGATGTCGGTACCACGATTGCGCATGTTACAACGGACGGGCGTATCGCTCCGATCGGGCCGCTTGAAGAGGATATCGCTCATCGCTGGGGCGATTCCGGACCGCGTGTGAGGGACGCCCTCAAGGATGTGCGGGGTCTTGAGTTGCAGCCGACATCCTTCCGCTACCGCGTGAGCTATTACTACGATCCCGAGACCTTCGAGGACGCGACGCATGATCTGGTCGCTGAACTGGGCTTCGACACGCTCGTCTCGGACGACAAGTATTTCGATGTTCTGCCGAAGGGCGTCAGCAAAGGGCCGTCTCTGTTGCGCCTTGTTGAGCATCTTGATCTTTCGCCCGACCGTGTTCTTGCCGCCGGCGACACGATGAACGATTTCTCGATGCTGACCTGTGGCCTGCCGGCCGTGGCCGTCGGCGGATCAGAAGCTCCGCTTCTGGCCGCGCTGGAAGGCCATGATAAGGTGCATCGCGCAGAACCTGTGGGCGCTGCCGGAATCCTTGACGCCGTGCGCGCCTTCAATCTGCACCCCACACCCTGACACCCACAGAAAGGAGCCCCCATGTCATCCGATCTGGTCATCGTTTACCACCGCCAGCCCTATGAGGAGGTTGAGCTCGACGGAAAAATCGAGTTCCGCGAGAACAAGAGCCCGAACGGTATCGTCCCAACCCTGAAGTCATTCTTCGGCAAGGTCGATCACGGCGCCTGGGTGGCTTGGAAGCAGGCCGAGGACACCGCCAATCCGGGCTTCGACCGCGTCGTCGAAATCGAGGATGATTACGGCAAGTATTCGGTGTCGCGCCTGCCCCTGACCGAAAATCAGGTCAAGCAGTTCTACCACGTCACATCGAAAGAAGCATTCTGGCCGATCCTGCACGGCTTCAAGGAGCGCTATAATTACGACCCCGTCGACTGGCCGAATTTCCGGCAAGTGAACTGGTCCTTCGCCGAGGCCGCCGCATCCGAAGCCGCCGAGGGAGCCCTCGTCTGGGTCCACGACTACAATCTCTGGCTGGTGCCGGGCTATCTGCGGCAGATGCGGCCGGATGTGAAGATCGCCTTCTTTCACCACACGCCTTTCCCGCCGCCGGATATCTTCAACGTGCTGCCGTGGCGGAAGGAAATCACGGAAAGCCTTCTCGCATGCGACGCGGTCGGGTTCCATATCCCGCGCTACGCGGCGAATTTCGTACAGGTTGCGCGGTCCCTGACGGATGTCGACGTGACGGAACGGGTGCGCGTCTCGGAAGATCTGATTTCGGAAGGCACTGCCCTGACCGAACGCACAGTGCCGACGCGTCTGTCGTGGAAAGGCCGGGATGTGATCGTGAACACCGCATCGGTCGGTGTCGACACCGCTTATATCGCGGAACGCGCAGCAACTGACGAGACGGCAAATCAGGTCGCCCGCATCCGTAAGGAAATGGGCGATGCGCAGCTCATCCTGTCGGTCGGCCGAACGGATTACACCAAGGGCGGCGTCGAACAGATGCAGAGCTTTGAGCGTGTACTCGAAGCCAATCCCGAACTGCACGGCAAGGTGCGGCTCATGCATGTATCGGTCAGTGCCAACCGGAACATGACCGTCTATGCCGAGGTGCAGGCCGCCATCGAAGAGACGGCAGGCCGGATCAACGGCCGTTTCGGGCGACTCGACTGGCAACCGATCAGCCTGATCAGCAGACCGATCCCATTCGCGGAGCTGGTGGCCTATTACCGGGCCGCCGACGTCGCATGGATCACACCGCTTGCGGACGGGATGAACCTTGTGTGCAAGGAATACGTCTCGGCAAGAACGGACGGCGCTGGCGTTCTGGTTCTGTCGGAATTCGCCGGCGCGGCGGTCGAACTGGGGTCGGCTGTGATCGCCAACCCGTTTTCGAACCGTTCGATGGACGAGGCGATCCTTCGCGGCCTGCGCATGGGCGAGGACGAGCAGCGTGCGCGGATGGCCGAGCTCAAGAAGGCGGTCGAGAAATACGACGTCGGGGCCTGGGGCCGATCCATCGACGAAGTTCTGGGCAAGGTCGGCGGCAGCCCGTCGCCGAAGCCCGAAGCCGCCTGACGACTGGGCGCTTCAGTAGATTTGCGCTTGCTTGCGCAATCGCGGGAAAGAGGGGGCGCTGCCCCCTCTTGGCCTCTGGCCAATTCACCCCCGGGATATATCAGAACAGGCGAAGACAATTTGACTTAAATTTTCGCTTCTTCTGTTGAAAAATACTCCGGGGAGGTCCGGAGGGGCAGCGCCCCTCTGGCCCCTTCAGTTCTTGTCGCGTTCCGCGATCTCGTCTTCCGTCGTTCTGACGCGTGGCCGGTCACCCATTCGGAAGGGTGACGCCTCTTGGTGATACTGTGCTGTGATACGGCAATCGTCGCACATCTGGATCAGTCGCGTGTTGTCGGAATTCGTGTACATCCAGTGCTGGCCACTCAGCTTTTCAACGATCCTCTCTATCGTCGATCGGACGCCGAAAGCCTTACCGCATTCGATACACTCGAAAGGCTCTTCCTCGTTCAGGACGCGGAATTCCAGAGCCGCTTTCGAGGTATCGAGTTGCGGCACGAGGCTGATTGCATTCTCCGGGCATGTGGAGGCGCAGATACCGCATTGCAGACACGCGGCCTCCTGGAAACGCAATTGCGGTCGATCCGCGCTGTCGCCGAGCGCGCCGACGGGGCAGAGCGAAACGCAGGCGAGGCAGAGCGTACAGGCGTCGGTGTCCACGGCAATCGCGCCGTATGGGGCGCCATCGGGCAGCGGAATCGGCGTTTCGCTCTTGGTCATCGCTGCTGCAGCGATACGGGTCACCTCGCGCCGTCCGCCGAGCGGCAGGATAGGCTCGGCGTCCAGCGGGGCCGCGGGCCCCTCGTCATAAAGTGCGGCTTCGAGCGCGTCGGGCTCGGCCGGTTCAACCAGTGAAATCTGCGTGTCGTTTTCCAGAATTGCGTTGGCCAGCGCGATTTCCCGGTTGGGCACCGACAGGTCGCTCCGGGGCCCGGCCAGAACCGTCGCGGTTGCAAAGCCCACGCCGAGCGCCGCCAGCAGTTCGGCATGACCGACGCCCTCGATGTTCGGGACCTCGACCGGGATCACGTCAGCAGGCAGACCGCGGCCGAAGCGTGCGGAAAGGCGGATCAGTTCGGCACCATGCTCGGCGTCGTGGAATAGCACCCTAGGCGCGCCGGAACCACCCGCCTTGCGATACGCCGACGCCAGTGTCCGAAGCCGTGCGAAGAGGTGGCTGACCGGCGGATCGTCATAGCTTGCGGCGCCGGACGGGCAGACCGCCGCGCAGGCACCGCAGCCGGCGCAAATGTCGGGGTCGATGCTGACGTGGTCGCCTGCCGGCACGATTGCGCCGGTCGGGCAGACCGTCAGACAACGGTCGCAGCCCTGTTGCGAGGCTCGTGAATGCGCGCAGATCGACGCGTCGTAGCGGATGTAGATCGGTTTCTCGAACGTGCCCTGCAGGTCGCGCGCCTCGGCGATCGCCGTCTGCACGCGGCGCGGGTCGCCTGGATCGGCGCGAACATAGCCGTCGCGCTTGTGATCGGCGGGAAAGAGCGGGCCTTGGCCCCGGAGATCGAGAATGATGTCGCAGCCCGACCGGGCGCCGTCCGCGGCATCGCCGAAGCGCGCGGCACCCCGTCCGCCGGGGAGCATCTGGCGATAGCCGTCCACGACGACCTCGAACCGGCCGAGAGAGCCGCTCGCAGATTTCAGCCGTCCGAGCGCCACGTCGAAGAGGTCGGTGGGCACCATGTCGTCTGGCGCGCTGTCCAGAAGCGCTGTTACGGCCAGCGTGTCGGACAGCACTTCGGCCGCGTCGAGCACGACGTCGGGCGCGCCGAGGATCAGGCAGGTGCCCGAGGAGTCGATGTCGCGCAGCGGCGTGGCCGGGCGGGGCAGGGCGGCCTCTGCCAGAAGCGCGGCCTGCTTGGCGAAGGCGCGGCCATCCGCCGTCCAGCCGGCCCGGTCGCGGATATCGGCCGTGGCGAGGCGGTCGCCCGCACCCAGCTCATCGGCCAACTCCTCGAAAAAGCCTGCCATCTGGCCGCAGGCGATCAGGGTCGTTCCGTCTTCGGCCAGCGCCTTGGCCGCGACGTCCGTATCGCCAGTGCAGGCCCGCGTTGCGCGGAGGACGCTGGCCCCGGCCAGCGCCGCCGACGCGCTTTCGGGATCGGTCTCCATCGTGCTTTCGCAGGAACACAGAATAACCCGTTCGATCTTCGCCATGACCTCGGACTCCTCCCTCCGAATCCCGACCTTGCGGCGGCATACTGGTCAGTTGTTTTGACAATGGCAAACAAGCTGCGTTTAGTCATGTCATGAGCAAAACGACCGACATCGCTTCCAAGGAGATCGTGATCCCGCTCGGCGTCGTTCTGCGCCGCAGCCCGGGTGTCACGCGCTGGGCCAAATGGGCGTGGAAAGCGGTTGCGCTGATTCCCGGCGCCACCGAGGCGGGCTGGCGCGTTCTTCGCGAGGAAAACGGCCATACCGAATACCTCGCCGCTGTCGCGCGGCTGGAGCTTCACGCGACCGAGGTGGGCTCATACCGCACGTCACTGATGATGACGCCTCCGTCGATCTTCGTCGTTCTCGACAAGGGCGCGCATGTGGAAAACGAGCATGGAGTCGACGTCCATGTCGTGACGGCATCGGCGGACATCGCGGGCGATTACACCGATAGCGCCGAGGTGCTGGTCGAGCCGGTGGCGATGCCCGATGCGCTTGTCGCTATGATCCGAGATTTCTGCGAGGCGCATTACAGGGAAACCGAATTCAAGAAACGCCGGCGCGACAGGGCTCGGGTGGACCTGACGCAGGACGGCAAGGGCGATCCGCGAATCCGCCAGGAGTCGGACGTCTATCGCGCTCCGGCCGGCCTGAAGCCCGGAGCGTCGAAATGAGCGGCGACGACGACAGCCTTCTATCCCGTTGGAGCAAAAGGAAAAGGGCCGTTGCCGAAGAGGCGCGGGTCGAAGAAAAGCCTATGCCTGAGGCGGTCGGAAGTGACGATGCTGCCGTCGGGGCCATGCCGGAACCGTTTGAGGATGAGCCAGAGGACGTGGTCCTTGCGCGGCTTGGCTTGCCCGATCCCGACACGCTCGGGGCGGGGGACGATTTCTCGGGCTTCATGCGGGCGGGCGTACCCGATCTGATTCGCAAACGTGCGCTTCGACGTCTCTGGCGCAGCAATCCCGTTCTGGCGAATGTCGACGGGCTGAATGACTACGATGAGGATTTCAACTCGCCTGAAGAGACATTGAAGATCCTCAAGACCGCCTATCAGGTCGGGCGCGGATTCCTGAGGCCGGAGCCCGAATCGACGGACTCTGAAACAGATTCGGCGAGCGTCGTTGACGAGACGACAGATGATGCCGTGGCCGCCGGGGCCGAGACCCATGAAGACGCGCCTCATGCCGCGCCCGAAGGCACAGGCCATCCGGCACCGACGGAAGCGCCTGCGGAGGCTCGTGAACCCGCGCCGGCCCGCCCCCAACGGATGCGCTTTCGAACCTGAGAGCGGGGCGCACGTTCCACAGGCGCCGGATTGGAAAATTTATTTGCCCAGACAAAAAACTTGCCGTAGCGTGAATGTGTGCAACGGAATACTGGGAACCGCGAGTGAGCCAAAAGAGCCAAACGGCCGGGCTTGATGTGCAGATTGCCGAGGAAGATCTTCTTCGCGCAGACCTCTATGCCATGCTCGCACGTCTTCTGGCAGGACCGCCCGACACCGCGACGCTTGAAAGCGCCTCGAAACTGGGTGGAGACGGCTCTGACCTCGGGCAGGGCGTGGCCGCCCTGGCAAAGGTGGCGGCCTCTGCGGCGCCTTCGGGCGTCGAACGCGAATACAACACGCTTTTCATCGGTCTCGGACGCGGCGAGCTTCTGCCCTATGCCAGCTATTACCTGACCGGTTTCCTGAACGAGAAGCCGCTGGCGCGGCTGCGCGGGCACATGGCCCAGCTCGGGATCGAGCGGAACCCCGACGTGAAAGAGCCGGAGGATCACATCGCCACGCTCTGCGAGATGATGGCGGGTCTGATCCGTGGCGCCTATGGCGACCCGCTGTCGCTCGACGATCAGCACGCCTTCTTCAACACACATCTCGCCACATGGGCGGGACATTTCTTTACCGACCTCGAAGCCGCCGAGAACTCGGTCTTCTATGCGCCTGTCGGCAAGATCGGCCGCGCCTTCATGGAGATCGAGATCGAAGCCTTCAGGATGGACACCTGACGCCGGACGCGGCGTCGCCAAGACGATAGAAAGGGAGGATCACCTTGGAAGACGAAAAGAAGCAGAAGAGCAGCCGAAGGGACTTCCTGAAACTTGCGGGCACGGCTGCGCCGGTTGCCGCCGTGGCGATGGCCACGGGCGCGACTGAAGCCGCCGCCGAAGAGGCGCCGACAAGCCTCGGTATGAAAAAGACGGGTCACGTCAAGCAGTACCTCGATACAGCGCGATTCTGAGACAGCGGAGATTTCGCAAGGGGGCGTGACGACGTCCGCCCTCGGACGAAAAGTCCCGGCGAGGCAACGGGCCGGGCAATAGGGAGACAGGAATATGCTCAGGAAAAAGACAGGCGGGGCGTCGGCGATACGGTCCCGGTCGATCCTTTCCCAGGTTGGTGAGAAGAAGGTGGACCGCCGCGGATTCCTCCGCGGCTCGGGTCTGGCCGTAGGTGGCCTCGCAGCGCTGGCGACCGTTGGCGGGCGCGTCGCCCCGGCGGCAGCTCAGGCAGCGGCACAGGGCCGGGTCGAGATCGTCAAGTCGGTCTGCACCCACTGCTCGGTCGGCTGTACCGTTCTGGCCGAGGTCGAAAACGGCGTCTGGACCGGTCAGGAACCGGCTTGGGACAGCCCCTTCAACCTGGGCGCCCACTGCGCCAAGGGCGCGGCTGTCCGCGAGCACGCCCATGGCGAGCGTCGCCTGAAGTATCCGATGAAGCTGGAAGGCGGCGAGTGGAAGCGCGTCTCCTGGGAGCAGGCCATCGACGAGATCGGCGACCAGATGCTGTCGATCCGCGAGGAAAGCGGCCCCGACTCGGTCTACTGGCTCGGCTCGGCCAAGCACAACAACGAGCAGGCCTACCTGTATCGCAAGTTTGCCGCCTACTGGGGCACGAACAACATCGACCATCAGGCGCGTATCTGTCACTCGACGACGGTTGCCGGTGTGGCGAACACATGGGGCTACGGCGCCATGACCAACAGCTACAACGACATCCACAACAGCCGCGCGATCTTCATCATCGGCGGCAACCCTGCCGAAGCGCATCCCGTGTCTCTCCTGCACGTTCTGCGCGCGAAAGAGCAGAACAACGCGCCCCTGATCGTCTGCGACCCGCGCTTCACGCGGACCGCGGCCCATGCCGACGAGTATGTCCGCTTCCGGCCGGGCTCGGACGTTGCGCTGATCTGGGGCATTCTCTGGCACATCTTCGAGAACGGGTGGGAGGACAAGGAATTCATCCGCACCCGCGTCTGGGGCATGGACCAGATCAAGGAAGAGGTCGCCCGCTGGACGCCAGAGGAAACCGAGCGTGTGACCGGGGTGCCGGGCAGCCAGCTCGAGCGCGTCGCGCGCACGATGGCGAACAACCGACCCGGCACCGTGATCTGGTGCATGGGCGGCACCCAGCACACCAACGGCAACAACAACACCCGCGCCTATTGCGTGCTGCAGCTTGCGCTCGGCAACATGGGCACCTCGGGTGGTGGCACGAACATCTTCCGCGGCCATGACAACGTGCAGGGTGCGACGGACCTTGGCGTCCTCGCCGACACCCTGCCGGGCTACTACGGTCTTGCGCCGGGCTCGTGGGCCCACTGGGCGCGCGTCTGGGAAGAGGATCTCGACTGGCTCAAGGGCCGCTTCGACGTGATGGAAGGTGCCGGCACCGATGGTGCAGACCGCCTGATGATGAACGAGCGCGGCATCCCGGTCAGCCGCTGGATCGACGGTGTTCTGGAAGACCGCGAGGCCCTTCAGCAGCCCGACAACACGCGGGCGATGGTGCTCTGGGGCCATGCGCCCAACTCACAGACCCGTCTGCCGGAAATGAAGACGGCGATGGAAAAACTCGACCTTCTGGTCGTGGTGGACCCGTATCCGACCGTCTCGGCGATTTTGCATGACCGGACCGACGGCGCCTACCTGCTGCCGGCGTGCACGCAGTTCGAGACCTATGGCTCGGTCACCGCGTCCAACCGCTCGCTCCAGTGGCGCGAGACGGTCGTGGAGCCCCTGTTCGAGAGCCGTCCGGACCACAACATCATGGCGATGTTCGCCCGGAAGTTCGGCTTTGATGACAAGTTCTTCCGCAATATCGAGGTGGTCGAGACCGACCGTGGCCCCGAGCCGAAGATCGAGGACATCACCCGCGAGTTCAACCGCGGCATGTGGACGATTGGCTATACCGGCCAGTCGCCCGAGCGGATGCGCCTGCACATGGCCAACCAGCACACCTTCGACCGGACGACGCTCCGGGCGAATGGCGGTCCTGCCGATGGCGACTACTACGGGATGCCGTGGCCCTGCTGGGGCACGCCTGAGATGAACCATCCGGGCACGGCGAACCTCTACGACATGTCGCTGCCGGTCTCGAAGGGTGGTCTGACGTTCCGGGCGCGCTTCGGCGTCGAGCGGGACGGCGACAACCTTCTCGCCGAAGGCGTCTACAGCCAGGGTTCGGAAATCCAGGACGGCTATCCCGAGTTCACCATGCAGATGCTGCAGGACCTGGGCTGGGATGCCGATCTGACTGCTGAAGAGCGGGCCTCGATCGAGCGCGTCGCCGGTTATGTCCGCGAGGGCACGGCAGAGGTCGGTGAACAGTCCCAGCAGGGGCCATACCCGTCGGATTGGCAGCCGAAGATCGGCGGCGTCAACTGGAAGACCGACCTTTCCGGAGGCATCCAGCGGGTGGCGATTGCCCACGAATGCGCGCCCTTCGGCAACGCCAAGGCCCGCGCCGTGGTCTGGACCTTCCCCGACCCGGTGCCGACGCACCGCGAGCCGCTCTACTCGAACCGGCGCGATCTGGTGGCGGATTACCCGACCTACGACGACAAGACCTTCTGGCGCGTGCCCACCATGTACGCATCGATCCAGCAGAACGACTTCAGCCAGGACTACCCGATCATCCTGACCTCGGGCCGTCTGGTCGAATACGAGGGCGGCGGGGACGAGACCCGGTCGAACCCGTGGCTGGCCGAGCTTCAGCAGGACATGTTCGTCGAGATCAACCCGCGCACCGCGAACAACATCGGTATTCGGGATGGGGCTCAGGTCTGGGTCGAAGGCCCCGAAGGCGGCAAGGTCAAGGTTATGGCCATGCTGACCGAGCGGGTCGCCGAAGGCGTCGCCTTCATGCCCTTCCACTTCGGCGGGCATTTCCAGGGCGAGGACTGGAGACACAAATATCCGGCAGGGGCGGACCCATACGTCCTTGGCGAAAGCTGCAACACCGCACAGACCTATGGCTACGACTCCGTGACGCAGATGCAGGAGACCAAGGCCACGCTCTGCAAGATCACTGCGGCCTGAGGGGAGGATTGAAGAATGGCTAGAGCAAAGTTCCTCGTCGACGCCGAACGGTGCATCGAATGCAACGCCTGCGTCACCGCGTGCAAGAACGAGCACGAGGTGCCATGGGGCATCAACCGTCGCCGCGTCGTCACCATCAATGACGGCTCGCCGGGCGAGCGCTCGATCTCAGTCGCGTGCATGCACTGCTCGGACGCGCCCTGCATGGCGGTCTGCCCGGTCGACTGTTTCTACCAGACCGCCGACGGGGTGGTCCTTCACTCGAAGGACCTCTGCATCGGCTGCGGCTACTGCTTCTATGCGTGCCCCTTCGGTGCGCCGCAGTTCCCGCAGGCCGGCAATTTCGGCAGCCGTGGCAAGATGGACAAGTGCACCTTCTGCAACGGCGGCCCGGAAGAGGACATGACGCAGGTCGAGTTCAACAAGTACGGCCGCAACCGGATCGCGGAAGGCAAGCTGCCGATCTGCGCCGAAATGTGCGCCACCAAGGCGCTTCTGGCGGGCGATGGCGACGACGTGTCGGATATCTACCGCGAGCGCGTGGTGGCCCGCGGCTTCGGCTCGGGCGCATGGGGCTGGGGCACCGCCTACGGCCAGAAGGGCGGCTGATCCCGCACCTTTGCTGTGGCGCCGTGCGTGCGTTGTGACATTGGGCGCTCCGGCTCAGGCCGGGGCGCTCTTGATTAAGTAGCATCTGAACACTCGTCAAAGCCCCGGATGGACCAGAAGGCGGAACCTGACAATGCGCTGACATTCGGCGACCCCGCCTTGCTGACGCGGGTCGCATGGACGTCGCGGTGGTGCCGCCGGACGCAAAGCGTTGAGTACGCCAAACGCGCGCTTGCGATCCTGAAGGGCGAGAAATCCCAACGAGCTATTACGCAACGCGGTCTCGCGCTGATGTGTCTTTCCTGGCAGGCGAAATGGCGCGGCGATTTCGACCTGTCCATGCAAGAGGCGCTGAGAGTCGAGGGCGCCCTGCCCGAAGACGCTTTTCCTGTCGAACGCGCGCATATCTATTCTGTTCTCGGCGTCATTCACTATTCGCGCCACCGGCTCGATCTTGCGGACTGCTCGGTTCAGCGCGGCCTGATGCTGGTCGCGCACATGGACAGCGAGCCGGCGCATGTGGACCTGCTGACGACACTGGCGACGATTCAGCGGCACGGTGGCAATCGCCAAAGCGCGGGAGAGATCCTTGGCAAGGCGCGCAGCCTTGCGGAAGGTGCCGAACTGGCGCGGGTGGAGCACAATGTCGCCCGATGGATGCAGGCCGACGACGCGCCCGCGCATGCGCTTGAACATGCCGAGCGGGCGCTTGAGCTGGCTGACACGTTCAACAACCGCGTGATCCTGCCTTACGCCCATGAGGTGGCGGGGGCTTGCCTGATCGACCTCGGTGAACTGGACCGGGCAGAAGCGCATTTCACTGATGGTCTTACCATCGCAACCGAGGACGAGGATACGCGCGCCCAGTGCCAGATCGTCGGGTGGCACGCACAGCTGGAAAAGGAGCGCGGCAATCTCGGCCAGGCGCGCGACCTTTATCGCTTTGGGTCTGAAATCGCCCGGAAAATGGACTATACTCTTTGGGAGAAAATCTTCGCTCGCGGGCTGGCGGATGTTTACGAAGGGCTTGGCGACTTCAAGGCATCTGTCGAGGCGCATAAGATGGCCTGGAAGCTGGAAGCGGCGAAAAGACAATAAGGCGGTGCTCCGGCACCCGGATGGGAGGATAATTGTGGTACACCTGATGCGACTTCTGGGCGTTGTCGCCCTGGCGCTTGCCTTTACTTCACCCATGGCCCTCGCGCAGTCGGCGGCCGAAACCGAAGCCGAGGCCGCGCCGAGCCGGGCCGAGACCGGCGGCGCCACCACCCTTGAGGATATCTTGCGCCGCCAGCGGGGCGAAGAAGTCGATATGGACTTCCGCCGCGAAAATACGGGCAGCCGGGACGGTGCCGCGTCGATCGCGGACCCGCTCGGCACCCTTGGTGGGGCCTCGGACCCCGAGCTATGGCGTGCGCTCCGCTTCGGAACCGCCGATGTGACCAGTCAGGTGCGTGCGCCCGGTGCCACGTTGCTGGTACAGGACAGTGGCATGAGCTGGCTCGAATTCCGCGAGGGCCCGCTCAGAACCTATGGCGGTTATTTCCTTCTTGGGGTGATCGGTCTTCTGGCTCTGTTCTTCCTGATCCGCGGGCGCATCCGCATCGGCGCCGGCCGCTCTGCCGCGACCATTCTGCGTTTCAAGGCTATCGAGCGCTTCGGGCACTGGCTTCTGGCCGGGTCGTTCATTCTGCTCGGTCTGACGGGGCTCTTCACGCTCTATGCAAGGCTCGCCATCGGACGCCCCGAGACGGGGCTCTCCGACGAGGCCTCGATCATGGCGCGTCAGGACGGGGCGTGGCTCGAGACCGCGCTTCTCGGCGCGAAATGGATCCACAACAACGTCTCCTGGGCCTTCATGCTGGCGCTGGTCCTCGTTTTCGTGATGTGGGTCATCCACAACCTGCCCGACAAGACGGACATCAAGTGGCTTCTGCAGGGCGGCGGCATCTTCACCAAGGCGCATCCGCCCGCGAAGAAGTTCAACGCGGGTCAGAAGCTGATCTTCTGGTCGGTCATCGTCCTTGGCGCCTCGATCTCTGCGTCGGGCCTGTCGCTCCTCTTCCCGTTTGAACTGCCGATGTTCGCAAAGACTTTCGCGCTTCTGAACGGCACTGGCCTGCCCGAAGCGGTGGGTTTGGGCGCTTTGCCCGAGACGCTGACACCTCATGCCGAGATGCAGTTGTCGCAGGCATGGCACGCCATCGTCAGCTTCGTCCTCATGGGGATTATCATCGCCCATATCTATATCGGCTCGGTCGGCATGGAGGGCGCCTATGACGCCATGGGCTCGGGCGAAGTCGATCTGAACTGGGCCAAGGAGCACCATTCGCTCTGGGTGGAAGAGGTGCAGTCCAAGAACCCCCAGAAGATCGACGCGCCCGGCGGGGCCACCCCGGCCGAGTGACGTGATCCGCGCGCTTGTCTGCCTGACGCTGATGGCGGCGCCGGCCGCCGCAGCGGATTTCCGGCTACTCGTCGGGCATGGCGGGCCGGTCATGGATGCCGCCGTCTCGCACGATGGCCGTCACGCGCTGACGGCCAGCTTCGACAACTCGGTCGGCTACTGGACCCTTGGCGGGGAAGAGGTGACCTGGCTCGAAGGCCATGAGGCGGCGGTCAAGACGGCGATCTTCCTGCCCGGTGGCCGCGCAGCCTCGGGTGGCGACGACTTTGCCATCGAGGTCTGGGACCTTCAGGCCGGTCAGAGACGCGAGCGTCTGGAGGGCCACAAGGGACAGGTCGCGTCATTGGCCGTGTCCCCCGACGGAGCGCTTCTGGCCTCGGCCTCGTGGGACGGCTCTGTGGGGCTCTGGCCGCTTGACGGGCAGGGGGCGCCGCAGTTCATGACGGGGCACGAAGCGTCGGTCACCGATGTCGCTTTCTCACCCGACGGGACGCTTGTCTATTCCACCTCCGCCGACGGCACGATCCGAGCTTGGGACGTGGCGACCGCGAGTGAGAAACGCCTGCTTCTTAGCCACGGCTTCGGGGTCAACACGATCCTCGTTGGCGACGGCTGGTTCGCCTATGGCGCGGTTGATGGCGGCACGCGGGTGATCGACAGCACGACCGATACGCTTCTGGCTGACCTCACGCTCGAGCGGCGCCCGATCCTGTCGATGGCGCTCAGGCCGGATGGCGGCGAGATCGCCGTGGGCGACGGCGAGGGTTATGTGATGACCGTCTCGACCGAGGACTGGCGGATCAACGGCGACTTCCGCGCCGCAGCCAAGGGGCCGGTCTGGGCACTGGCCTATACCGGCGATGGCGAGGGGCTTCTGGGCGGAGGGATCGACGACACAGCCTATGTCTGGCCTGCCCATAACACGCTGGATGCACCGATCATGGCGACGGTCGAGCGCGGTTTTCTGAAGGATCCCGACAAGATGTCGAACGGCGAACGGCAGTTCCGCCGGAAATGCTCGATCTGCCACAGCCTGACCGAGGATGGCGCGCGCCGGGCCGGGCCGACCCTCGCCGGCGTCTTCGGGCGAAAGGCCGGCACGGTGCCGGGGTATCTCTATTCCGAGACGCTGACCGGGCTCGATATCGAATGGAACGACGAGACCATCGACCTGCTCTTTGATCTGGGTCCGGATCACTATATCCCCGGCTCGAAAATGCCGATGCAGGTCATTCAGAATCCAGACGACAGGGACGACCTGATCGCATATTTGAAGAACAATACCTGAAGGGAGACGATGCAATGAAAGCCATGCTGACCGCCTTCGCCGCCATGGCGCTTATCGCGGTGGGTGCCTGGTTCGTGCTGGGCGAATATGCCGGTTTCGGTTCGGGTGACCGGCAGGCCGGCACCGCCGTTCGGATCGACTGACCGCACGATCCGATGACGGATTACTTCGGGCTTCTGCAGCTCTTCATCATTTCACTTGCGCTCTGGGGGCTGACCGACGTCTGGCGCTCGGGGCGGAGCATGGGCGTGCGGCTGATCTGGTCGGCCGTTCTGATCCTGCCCATCTTCGGTTTCATCGCCTGGTTCCTGATAGGTCCCCGCGCCACAGCCTGAACCCCTTTCAATCCTGTGCACCCGGCCGCTCTCCGCAGGAGAGCGCCCAAAAATCCGGCATTCGCGCGGATTTTGATCCTTTGTTCGTAGTCTCCCTTGACTTTTTGAGAATGGTTCTCATTTACTATGACATTGAGAATTATTCTCAGACTATGGTCTCACGGGAGGATGAACGACATGGCGTGGCGCACGGATCGCAGAGGGGTATTGCTGGGCCTTGGGGCTTCGGCGCTTGTCCTTGGCGGCATGTCCGCGCCCGCGCGTGCCTCCGGTGTTCTGGACGTCGTGGCGACTACGGGCATGATCGCGGATGTGGCCCGCCGGATCGGCGGCGATGCCGTGACCGTCAAGGCGCTGATGGGGCCGGGGGTCGACCCCCATGCCTATCGCCAGACGCGAAGCGACATCGTCGCGCTGGCACGCGCTGATCTTGTGCTCTGGAACGGCCTCTATCTGGAAGCCCAGATGGAAGACTTCATGGCCGATCTAGCCGGACGCACCCGCGTCGTGCCGGTGGCCGAGGCCATGCCGTCGGACCTCCGCATTGCGCATGACGACTATGCCGACCGCAAGGACCCCCATATCTGGATGGACCCGGCGCTTTGGCGTTACGCGATCGAGGCCACGCGGGATGCGATGGTGGCGGCTGCGCCCGAACATGCCGAGGCCTTCAAGGCGAACACCGCCGAATATCTGACTGAGGTCTCCACGCTTGCCGACTATGCCACCGGCGTGCTGTCGAGCGTGCCGGAGAGTGCCCGCGTCCTGATCACGGCCCATGACGCGTTCAACTACTTCGGCCGCGCCTACGGCTATGAAGTTGTCGGCATTCAGGGCATCTCGACCGAAAGCGAAGCCGGCCTGGCCCGCATGGGCGAGCTTGTAGACATGCTGGTCGAGCGCCGGATCGGCGCGGTCTTCGTGGAAAGTTCGGTTTCGGACCGCTCGGTCAAGGCGCTGATCGAAGGCGCTGCGGCGCGGGGCCATGAGGTGCGGATCGGGGGCGAGCTCTTCTCCGATGCCATGGGCGCGCCCGGCACCTACGAGGGCACCTACATCGGCATGATCGACCATAACGCCACGCTGATCGCCAGCGCTCTCGGCGGCGACGCGCCGCTTCGCGGGCTGAACGGCCGCCTGAGCGCGGGAAGCTGAGCCATGACACTTGCCCCGAGCACTCCGCATTTGACGCTGGCGCAGGACACCGCGACCGAGGCCGCGCGCGCCGCCAGTCCCTTTGCCATTCGCGGGATGACCGTGTCTTACGGTCAGAAACCCGCGGTCTTCTCGATCGACGCGACCATCCGCGCTGGAAAGATGACGGCGATCGTCGGGCCGAACGGGGCGGGCAAATCTACGCTCCTGAAGGCGGCCCTTGGCATCGTCACCCCGCTTTCGGGGCAGGTCACGATGTATGGCCAGCCTCTGAAGGCCATGCTTCCCCGGATTGCCTATGTGCCGCAGCGTGCCAGCGTCGACTGGGATTTCCCTGTTCGCGTGATCGACGTGGTGACAATGGGCCTTTACCGCCATCTCGGTCTGATCGGACGTCTCACGGGCGCACATCGCGCCCGGGCGCTTGCCTGCCTCGACCGCGTCGGCATGGCCGATTTCGCCGAGCGCCAGATCGGCCAGCTCTCGGGCGGCCAGCAACAGCGCGTCTTCCTCGCCCGCGCCCTCGCGCAGGGTGCTGACCTTTACCTGCTGGACGAGCCTTTCGCCGGTGTTGATGCGGCGACGGAAAAGGCGATCATCGGTGTTCTCAAGTCCCTTCGGGACGAGGGCAAGACGGTTGTTGCCGTGCATCACGACCTGTCCACGGTGCCGGACTATTTCGACGACGTGCTGCTTTTGAATGTCCGCAAGGTCGCGGAGGGTCCCGTTGCGGATGTCTTCACCGAGACCGCCCTCGCAGAGGCCTATGGCGGGCGGCTTCAGGCGGCGCGGCCCGATGCGGTACCGGTGACCGGCTAGGCTTCCCCGTGTTTCTCGACGCGCTGACCTTTCAACTTGGCTACAACGCCTCGCTCGTCGGGCTGGGCGCGGCGCTTCTCGGTGTCGCAGCCGGCGCGACGGGCACGTTCCTGTTCCTTCGAAAGCGCGCGCTCGTCTCGGACGCGATCAGCCATGCGACCCTTCCCGGTGTCGCGCTCGCCTTCATCGCGATGAGCCTTGCGGGCTTCGACGGGCGTAACCTGGGCATCCTTCTGGCAGGTTCGGCCGTTTCGGCGGCAGCGGGCCTGATCGCGGTTCAGTGGCTGTCGTCGCAAACGAGGCTGAGCGAGGATGCCGCAATCGGCGCCGTTCTTTCTGTCTTCTTCGGCTTCGGTATCGTACTTCTGACGGTGATCCAGAACATGGCGACGTCAGGGCAGGCCGGGCTGGAAGGTCTGTTGCTCGGCTCGACGGCGGGGATGCTCTTCTCGGATGCGGTCCTGATCGCGGCGGGGGGCGCCGCGGCGCTGGCGCTTGTTCTTGTGTTCCGCCGCCCGATGACCATCGCGTCCTTCGATCCGGGTTATGCCCGTTCGGCGGGGATCGACGTGGGCCGCACCGACCTGATCATGATGGGCCTCGTCATGGGCGTCACGGTGATCGGGTTGAAGGTCGTGGGCCTGATCCTGATCGTCGCGCTTCTGATCATCCCGCCTGTAGCTGCCCGTTTCTGGACCGAAAGGGCTGACCGCGTTGCACTGATAGCAGGCGGCATCGGCGGCGTCTCGGGATGGGTGGGCGCGGCGATTTCGGCCTCGACCCCGAACCTGCCCACAGGGCCGATCATCGTGCTGACTGCCTTCGGACTTTTCTGCGCCTCGCTCCTTTTCGCCCCTGCGCGGGGACTGGTCGCTGCCGGGTTCCGCCACCGGCGCTTCCAGCGCGGAGTGCATATCCGGCAAGGTCTTCTGTCATTGGCGCAGGGGCATCCGATCTACGAGCCGCTGACGATCCGCCTTTTGACCGCCGAACGTCTTGCCCGCGCCGACGGTGTCGCGACCGATGACGGGCGCGCGCGTGCTGCCCGTGCGCTCAGGGACGAGACCCGTTGGCAGGTCGCCCGCCGCACGCCCGAGTTCGAGCTTGCCGCCGCCCGCTATGACGGGCTGACCCAGATCGAGGACGTGCTGACCCCAGACCAGATCGCCCAGATCGACGCCCAGATCGGCCCGCCCAAAGGTGTACCGGCATGAGCGGCGCGGATTTCGTTCCCTTCAGCCTCGTGCCGCTTCTGATCGGTTGTCTCGCAGCCGTCGCTTGCGCGCTGCCGGGCAATTTTCTGATCCTGAGGCGTCAGGCGCTGATTGGCGACGCGATCAGCCATGTCGTTCTGCCTGGGATTGTCATGGCCTTTCTGGTTACCGGCACCATCGCGGCGATCCCCATGCTTATCGGCGCCGCCGCCGCCGCTCTGATCGCGGTGGCCGCCATCGAAGGCATCCGCCGCTTCGGACGGATCGAGCCGGGCGCTGCCATGGGCGTGGTGTTCACGTCCATGTTCGCGGCCGGGGTGCTGATCCTTGAACTGAGCGACACCTCGGGCGTGCACCTCGACGTCGAGCACGCGCTTTACGGCAATCTGGAAAGCCTGATCTGGCTCGACGCGACCGGCTGGGCGTCTCTGACCGACCCCGTGGCGCTGGCCGGCCTGCCGCCGGAACTGGGCCGGATCGCGGTAGTCGCGCTTCTGATCGTGGCGCTGCTCGCGTTGTTCTGGCGTCCGCTCGCCATCTCGACCTTTGACGAGGGCTTCGCGGCCACGCTCGGCCTGCCCGTCGGCGCGATCGGTCTTGGCCTTGTGATCGTTTCGGCCATCGCAGCCGTGGCGGCTTTCGACGCGGTGGGGTCGATCATCGTCATCGCGATGTTCATCTGCCCGCCGGCCGCCGCGCGGCTTGTGACTGACCGGCTGGTGCACCAGGTCCTGTGGTCCGTGGCTTTCGCGCTGATCTCCGCCGTGCTCGGCTATGTGCTTGCCGGGTATGGACCGCTCTGGCTGGGCTTCGGCAACTCGGTCAGCGCGGCCGGCATGATCGCCACCGTATCAGGCGTGATCCTGGCCCTGACCGCTATCGCAGGGCCAAAGCGGCGGCGCATCTGATCACCCAGCCTCGCGCGGCAGCGGCGTTTCGGCGGTGCCGGAGGGCTGCTCTTTGGCGAGGTCGGGATCGTCGATCTCTTCTTCCGGCTGAATAGGCGAGCCGTCGTCCAGATGCGAGACGAGCGCGGTTTCCAACTCGGCGTTCAGTTCCTTGGCGCGGGCGACATAGGCCGGGTTGCGGCTGACCGGAATGGACGGATCCCAGAGGCTCGCCAGTTCGCGCAGCCCCTCACGATCCTTGCGGAAAAAGAAATGCTCGATCTTCGCGGCTTCGATATCGGTGAGGCCCATATTCTCGAGGACGTATCGCCCCGCACGGAGCGACGAGTCGAAAAGTTCGCGTACGATGTCGTCGGCGCCCGCCTGATAGAGCTGGTAGACATGCACCCGGTCATGGGCGCGGGCGACGATATGGATATCAGGCCGCCGCGAGCGGGCGTATTTTATCAGCCTGAGCGCCGCCTCCTTGTCGTCCAGCGCCACGACGAGCACGCGCGCCTCGTCCAGACCGGCGGTGTGGAGCAGTTCGGGGCGCGTCGGGTCGCCGAAATAGCTTTTGATGCCGAAGCGCCGCATGGTCTCGATCGCTTCCATGTTGTGGTCGAGCACCACGGCCTTGAAGCCCGCCAGCATCAGAAGCCTGTTCACCACCTGACCGAAGCGTCCGATCCCTGCGATGATGATCGGCTGCTGTTCCTCGATGACGTCGGCCTCCGGTGTCTCGCCCGGACCGGACATGCGATGCTGAAGCCGCTCGTAGGCGATGAAGAAGAGGGGCGTAAGCAGCATCGACAGAGCGACGATCAGCAAAAGCCGCTGGCCCAGGTCGGGGGGCAGAACGCTTTGCTGCAACGCGAAGCTGATCAGAACGAAGCCGAATTCACCGGCCTGCGCGAGGCCGAGCGTGAAGAGCCACTTGTCCCGCCCCCTGATGCGGAAGATCAGTGCCAGAAGATACAGCACCAGCCCTTTGACGAGCATCAGCAAAAGGGTCAGGCCGATCAGGTCGAGCGGATCGCGGAAGAGCGCGCCGAAATTGATGCCGGCGCCCACGGTGATGAAGAAAAGACCCAGAAGCAGGCCCTTGAACGGCTCGATATCGCTTTCAAGCTCGTGCCTGAATTCCGAGTTCGCCAGGACCACGCCAGCAAGAAACGTCCCGAGCGCCGGCGACAGACCCACCATGGTCATCAGAAGCGCGATGCCGATCACGATCAGAAGCGCAAAGGCGGTGTAGAGTTCGCGGAGGCGCGCGAAATGAACGAAGCGAAAAAGGGGACGGGTGCCGTACATGCCGAAAAGGATGATGACGATCACCGCGCCGAGCGTGACGAGTGTGACGCCCCAGCCGGGCAGCCCGTCGACAAGCGACATCGCGACATCGCCGTGCCCGTCGCCATGCGCCGCGGTGCCGCCGTGACCTGCATCCGAAGGCCGCATGATCGAGCCGTCCGAGTTGAAATGTGACACGGTCGGAAGGGTCAGAAGCGGCAGAAGGGCCAGCATCGGGATGACGGCAATGTCCTGACTGAGGAGGACCGAGAAGGATGAGCGCCCGCCTCCGGTCTGCATCAGGCGCTTTTCGTTCAGCGTCTGAAGCACGATGGCCGTCGACGAGAGCGCGAAGATCATGCCGACCGCCAGCGATGTCTGCCAGGCATAGCCAAAGAGCCAGATGCAGAGCCCCATGATCAGAAGCATGGTCACGCTGACCTGAAGCCCGCCGAGGCCTATGAGTTTGGCGCGCATGTCCCATAGCTGTCGCGGGCTCAGTTCGAGACCGATGAGGAACAGCATCATCACGACGCCGAATTCCGCAAAATGCTGCAGATCCTCGGTTTCCACCGCAAGCCCCAGCACCGGGCCGATCACGATACCCGCGATCAGATAGCCCAGCACCGAGCCCAGCCCGAGCCGTACCGCAATCGGCACCGCGATGACTGCCGCGACCAGAAAGATGACCGCCTCGAACAAGAAACCCGTCATAGCCTGCCCTGCTTCAGCTTGGCCTCGGCGCGCCGGGGATGCCGTGGCGTAGCTTCCGCTGTCTCTGATGGGTGCAGAGGAGCGTCATAAGCCTGCGATATCCGGGACCGGGCTCTGCCGTGAGCGTTTTCGAAATACACGATGACAAGGATATGCTTGCTGCGGGTGCATTGTCCACGAGGCTTTCGCGGATGGAGCGGGAGAGGGGGCTTCGCCCCGGCTCGTGACCGAGCCTCCCCGGAGTATTTCCGAACAGAAGAAGACCATTGCCGCATGATGCACCCGCTTGCCCTTTTCAGGCGTCGGCTGTATCCGATCAGCCATGACACTCGTTTTCGACATGGATGACCGCGCGCGCCTGCCCTGGCGGTTCTTTGGCGCCACCATGACGGTGCTGGCCCGACTTTCCTGACCCGGACCGCCCGCGCGTTTCGCGCGCTCTTCAACCATGTCAGCCAGGATTCATGAAATGACCACACCCCGTACGCTCTATGACAAGATCTGGGATGCCCACGTCGCCCACGAGGCGGAAGACGGCACCTGCCATCTCTATATCGACCGCCACCTCGTCCACGAGGTGACCAGCCCGCAGGCCTTTGAGGGTCTGCGCATGGCGGGCCGGCCCGTGCGCGCGCCCGAGAAAACCGTTGCCGTGCCGGACCACAATGTGCCGACCGACCCGACCCGCCTGCAGGGGATCAAGGACGAGCAGTCCCGTATCCAGATCGAGGCGCTGCGCCAGAACGCGAAGGACTTCGGGATCGAGATCTATGACATCGACGACAACCGTCAGGGCATCGTTCACATCGTCGGCCCCGAGCAGGGCTGGACTCAGCCCGGCATGACCATCGTCTGCGGCGACAGCCACACGGCGACCCACGGTGCGTTCGGCGCGCTGGCCCACGGGATTGGCACGTCCGAGGTCGAGCATGTGCTTGCCACCCAGACGCTGATCCAGAAGAAGGCCAAGAACATGCTGGTCGAGGTCGAGGGCGAGCTTGCCCCCGGCGTCACCGCCAAGGACATCACGCTTTCGATCATCGGCAAGACCGGGACCGCGGGCGGAACCGGCCACGTCATCGAATATCGCGGCTCGGCGATCCGGGCGCTGTCGATGGAAGGCCGGATGACGGTCTGCAACATGGCCATCGAAGGCGGCGCGCGCGCGGGCCTGATCGCGCCCGACGAGAAGACCTTCGAATACGTCAAGGGCCGTCCCCATGCGCCGAAAGGCGGCCAGTGGGAAATGGCGCTGGAATGGTGGAAGACGCTCTTCTCCGACGATGGCGCCCATTTCGACAAGATCGTCAAACTCGACGCCGCCGAAATCGCCCCTGTCGTCACATGGGGCACCAGCCCCGAGGACGTCCTTCCGATCACCGCAACAGTCCCGGCGCCCGAGGATTTCGCGGGCGGCAAGGTGGACGCGGCGCGCCGCTCGCTCGACTACATGGGGCTGACGCCCGGCCAGAAGCTGTCCGATATCGAGATCGACACGGTCTTCATCGGCTCCTGCACCAATGGCCGGATCGAGGATTTGCGCGAGGTCGCCAAGATCATGGAAGGCCGCAAGGTCAAGGACGGCCTCCGCGCGATGATCGTGCCGGGCTCGGGCCTTGTCCGTCTTCAGGCCGAGAAAGAGGGGATCGCTCAGAAGCTTCAGGAAGCGGGCTTTGAATGGAGGATGGCGGGGTGCTCGATGTGCCTTGGCATGAACCCCGACCAGCTTGCGCCGGGCGAGCGCTGCGCCTCGACGTCCAACCGTAACTTCGAGGGGCGACAGGGCTACAAGGGCCGCACGCACCTGATGTCGCCCGGCATGGCCGCTGCGGCTGCAATCACAGGTCGCCTGACCGACGTTCGGGAGCTGATGTAATGGAAAAGTTCACCACACTCACCGGGGTCGCGGCGCCGCTGCCGCTGATGAATATCGACACCGATATGATCATCCCCAAGCAGTTCCTGAAGACGATCAAGCGGACCGGTCTGGGCGCGAACCTCTTCGACGAGATGCGCTTCGAGCGGGACGGAACCGAAAACGCCGATTTCGTCCTGAACAAGCCTGCCTACCGAAATGCCGAGATCCTCGTCGCCGGGGACAATTTCGGCTGCGGGTCGAGCCGCGAGCACGCGCCCTGGGCACTTCTCGATTTCGGTATCCGCTGCGTGATCTCAACCAGCTTCGCCGACATCTTCTACAATAACTGCTTCAAGAACGGCATTCTGCCTATCGTTCTACCGCAAGAGGAAGTCGACAAGCTGATGGACGACGCGCAGCGCGGCTCGAACGCCGTTATGACCGTCGATCTGGAAAGCCAGACGATCACCGGGCCCGACGGCGGTTCGATTTCGTTCGAGGTGGACGCGTTCAAGAAGCACTGCCTTCTGAACGGTCTCGACGATATCGGCCTGACCATCGAGAACGCGGCGGGCTCGATCGACGCCTACGAGGCGAAGGTCGCGAACGAGCGTCCCTGGATCTGAAGTTTACCGGTCCCGTGTCGTCCTGCGCTGGCTCTGAAAGAGCGACCAGCGCAGGCCGATATGGGCCGAGACGTTTACCTTTTCATCGAAAAGCGGGCTGGCGCGGTTCGCCGCGCCGCTCAGAAGCGTGACACCCACGCCGCCCACCACCCGCAGACGGTCGTTCAGCGGGTAGCGGACCGAGACATCGGCCTCTGTCCCGAGATAGCCGCCACGCGCGTCATAGCTGTCAGTCGCATAGAAGAAATCGTGGACACCCTCGCTGGCAAAGACCGGGCCGATGGCGGCGGTGACGCGGGCACCGGGCTTCAACGCGCCGTTCTGCCGATACCTCAGCGCCAGCCGTCCCAGCGTGCCGACATGGTCGATCCCGTCCCCGAGTGAGAACACCCCACGCGTCTGGAGAGACAGCTCATAGCGGCCAGTGCCATTGCCTAAGATCGCGGAACGCTCGCTCAGAGCGATATTCACCTCGGGCCCGATTTCGGCCAGCGCGTCAAGGTCGGGGAGTGCACCCCGAAGCGCGTTGTCGCGGCTGTCCACGGCAGACGACCCATCGACGGTCACACCGATTTCCACGCGATCCAGCCTGAAGGGAACGATCCGGAAGGTCTGGTCGCCCCCGAATTCGAGCAGCCGTCCGCGATACGTAACGAAAGGGAACACCGTGCCGCCGGGGTTGTATTCGGACGCACCCGGATAATCCGGTGCGACGCGCGCGGTCGCGCCGACGCCAAGCTCCCAAAGGGGCAGGGTGGGTGCATCCCCGGCATGTGCCGGAGACAGAGACGAGACAGCTGGGAGCAGGAAAAGGATCATCAAACCCATGGCCGTGGAGCTATTGCGACAGTGCCGATGATCAATGCCAAGCCTCTTGCGGTGCGCGCGACCCAGTACGCAAGATGTTGGGAAAATGCTTGATTTGACGCGCTTTTGTTGCCGAAATGATGCATTGTCGCACCAATCCCACCACGAAAAAGCCCAGAATCTTCAGGATGGTTAACCCGTTATTGCTGGGCTGACCGAAAGAAGGCAGAATTTGGGCAAAATTGAGGCAGACCGCCACAATCGGCGGGAAAGAAACAAAGCATGGCGACCGCAAGAGCGGATCACAGCGCCCCCGTTGAGGGTGAGCCGGTGATCTTTCGTCTGATAGGAGCGTTCATTCGCGCGATCCTCGTGGTCGCGGTTCTGGCGTTGCCCTCTCTGATCCTGCCTGGCTTCAATTCCGACACTGCCCAGATCGTCGCGCTGATCGCCATTTTCGGCGCCAGCCTGACCTTCTTCGAATACGCCTCGTCCTATCCCGGCCTCGTCGAGTTCCGCGACGCGCCGCCCTTCAACCGCATCCGCTTCGCCTCGCTGGCGATCACGCTCTGCACGCTGGCCCTCATGGTCCGGGGGCAGGTTCTGCCCAGTGACGTGACCGACGTGGTCAACGCGATCGGAGCGACTGTCGGACGGGTAATCGACTTTCCCTATTCGCCTGTGCGGCTTGTCGTTCTGATGCTGCCCCCCGACGCGCCCGTTCAGCACGTGGAACTGGTCCGCAACGCCGCCGGCATGGCCTATCTGATTTCACTCGTGACCCTCGCGGTCTTCCTGATTCTGCAGCGCATCCGCCGTTGGCCGCTCAGAAACGGGGCCTTCAACGTCTGGGTCAACCTGCCCACCTTCGACCCGACCGCAGGCGGCGACGTTGTCGAGCGGCTCGAGCGGGACGCCCGCTTTAACGTTGCATTAGGGTTTTTGCTGCCATTCCTGACACCAGCCGTGGTGAAATCCGCGACATCGCTCTTCGGATCGGTGTCGTTGGAGAATCCGCATACGCTGATCTGGACGGTGTCGGCTTGGGCCTTTCTTCCTGCTTCTCTCTTCATGCGTGGTATTGCCATGGGCCGCATCGCGGCCATGATCACCGAGAAACGCCGGAGCGAACGCGAAAAGGACGACGCGTCAGAGGGGCTTTTGCCGGTCTGACCCTTGCCGCGCTCTGCGCCATGGCCGCCCCGCTTCGTGCCGAGACCCTGCGCGTAGCCCTCTTTCACACCGAACTCGATCGGGACGGGCCGGGGCTTCTGCTTCGGGACATCCTGAAGGACGACGACGATCAGGTTCGGGCGGCCCTAGCCGTTCTGCGGCACGTGGATGCCGACATTCTGGTTCTGTCCGGCATCGACTACGATCACCGGGGGCTGGCACTCGGCGCACTTGCAGACCGGCTGCCGCGCTACGTCTACCGCTTCGCCCTGCCGCCGAACCGGGGCCGCCCGAGCGGGCTGGACCTCGACGGGGACGGACGCATTGGCGGCGCTGGCGACGAGACCGGCTTTGCCGCTTTCGCCGGTGCGGGCGGACTGGCGGTGCTCAGCCGCCGGGCGATCCTTAGGGGTGGCGTACAGGATCGGACTGCGATGCCTTGGGGACAGTTGCCCGATCATCTGGCCCCCGATGCCGTCAGCGGCGAGATGGCGCTTTCGACAACCGCGCATTGGACGGTACCTATCGACATAGGCGGCGGGCAGACCCTGAGCCTTGTCGTCTGGCACGCCACGCCGCCGGTTTTCGACGGTCCGAAAGACCGAAACGGACGGCGCAACCATGATGAGACGCGGCTGGCGCACCTGATGGCCAAAGAGGCGGTTGGGCCGGTCATCCTTGCCGGCTTAACCAATCTCGATCCTGTCGATGGCGAGGGGCGAGTTGAGGCGATGGCTGCCTTGCTGAATGATCCGGCCTTCCGCGATCCCCGACCGGGAAGCGTCGGCGCAGTCCTCGCTTCGGAACGTGACGGCGGCGCTAACCTGAGACAGCGTGGTGACGCAGCCCTCGACACCGTCGACTGGCCCGACGGCGCGAACCGGCCCGGCAATCTGCGCACTGACCTCCTGCTGCCTTCCATCGATCTGAAGGTGTCGGCAGCCGGTGTCTTCTGGCCCCCGCCCGATGCGCTATTGAGCAGCGAGGTCGAGCGTGCCTCGCGCCACCGCGTTGTCTGGATCGATCTGGTGACGGATGGCGGCGGCGATGGCGATCAGCGGCGGGGTCTGGCGAAAGCCGGGGACTAGCGCGTCGAAGCGGCTGCCGTCGATCCGACGGGGCATCGATCTGGGAGACCGTCCCCCAAACAGATGGCGTCCCGTATTCCAGACCGGCAGCATGGGCAGAACCGCCCACCCTGGAAACGCCCTCTGCCGGAGGGTGCGGCCGCTGGCGGAGGAGAGAAGCTCGGTCAGCTTATCGAAGGTCAGCGCGTAGCCCGTAAAGCTCACGTCCTCGAAGCGCTCGAGAAATTCGCGCCGCTCGGCCAATGCGACAGCGGCGCGCGCGAGATCGGGCAGGTAAGCCCAGTGGTGTGCGGCGTCGGCTCGGTCCGGTCGGATCACGACACCCTGGTGGAGCTTTGCCGCAGCGACACGGTCGAACCGCGTGCCGGTGGGCTCGGTGTCGATGAAATCGCCTGAGCGGAGGATAATCGTCCTGACGCCGGACCGGCGATACGTGTCTTCCATCCCGATCCGGACGCGCTCCAGCCGGTGCCGGGCGGGGTTCAGATGACTTGGGATCAGCACGGTCGCGCCGCTCGCTTGCGCCGCGTCAATCACCCGTTGGGTCAAATGGGGAAGGTCGTCCTCCCACCGGTCATGAGCCGAGTTCCATGCGTTTACGATCACATCCGCGCCCATAGCCGCATTGACCAGATCGCCCTCCGCCCGGTCGAAGACACGGACGCGCCAGCCGGCGTTCCAGAACGCCTCCGCGGCATGACGGCCAAAGCGCCCCGTCGCTCCAAGGATCAGAACCGTGCCGGACATGTCGGCCTCCTTCGTTGTGCCGGGCGGACTATCCGCGCCTGTCCTGTTCTTTGGAATTGGCGAAATTCGAACTTGGGTTATTCAGATTTGAATGGCTCATCGGGCCGACCGCCCGACGGCCATGACGCCGGTCGGCAAGGGGTGTGCTTGACCCTCCGGCAGGGGCGGGCTACGCCGCTCGCAAAATCCTGCGGAGTGACCCTGACATGACCAATCCTTCCCTTCTCATCCTGCCGGGTGACGGCATCGGCCCCGAAGTCATGGCCGAGGTGCGCAAGATCATCGACTGGTACGGCGCCAAGCGGGGAATGGTCTTCGACGTGTCCGAGGACCTTGTCGGCGGCTGCGCCTATGACGCCCATGGCACGCCTCTGACCGACGAGACCATGGCCAAGGCGCAAGAGGTCGATGCGGTTCTGCTCGGTGCCGTCGGTGGCCCGAAATATGACAAGCTCGACTTCAGCGTGAAGCCCGAACGGGGCCTGCTCCGCCTGCGCAAGGAGATGGATCTCTACGCCAACCTTCGCCCCGCACAGTGTTTCGACGCTCTGGCCGATTTTTCGTCGCTGAAGGCGGACGTGGTTGGCGGCCTCGACATCATGATCATTCGCGAGCTGACCTCGGGCGTCTATTTCGGTGAGCCGCGCGGCATCATCAAGGAAGGCAACGAGCGGGTCGGGATCAACACGCAGCGTTATACCGAAAGCGAGATCGCGCGCGTCGCGCGCTCGGCCTTCGAACTGGCGCGGAAACGGAACAACAAGGTCTGCTCGATGGAGAAGGCCAACGTCATGGAGTCGGGCGTGCTCTGGCGTGATGTCGTGCAGGAGATCCACGACGCCGAATACCCGGATGTCGAGCTTTCCCACATGTATGCCGACGCGGGTGCGATGCAGCTTACCCGCTGGCCCAAGCAGTTCGACGTGATCGTGACCGACAATCTCTTCGGTGACCTTCTGTCCGACCTCGCCGCGATGCTGACCGGATCGCTCGGGATGCTGCCGTCGGCCTCGCTTGGTGCGCCCATGGCCAATGGCCGGCCCAAGGCGCTGTATGAGCCGGTCCACGGCTCGGCCCCCGATATCGCCGGGCAGGGCAAGGCCAACCCGATTGCCTGTATCCTGAGCTTTGCCATGGCGCTGCGCTACAGCTTTGACCAGGGCGCGGAAGCCGACCGTCTGGAGCAGGCGGTTGAAGCCGTTCTGGCAGACGGGCTGCGCACTGCGGATCTGATCGGTGAAGAAGGCCGGGAGCCGGTCTCGACTGCCGAGATGGGCGATGCCATTGTCGCCAAGCTGGACGCCAGCCTCTGACTCAGCCGTGCCGCGGAAGGCTGCGGCGCCCAAGACTTGAACAAAAAAACGGGGCTCGTTTGAGCCCCGTTTTCTTTTCTGCCTGCGCGGCGTTTAGCGCGTCGGCGTGATCGTAATGTCCACGCGACGGTTCTGTGCGCGGCCCGCAGCGGTCTGGTTCGTCGCGATGGGACGGCTTTCGCCAGCACCGACGACGTTCAGACGACCCGCCGAGACACCGCCCGAGCGCAGGACCGAGGCGACCGACATTGCGCGGCGCTCGCTGAGGTCCTGGTTGTAAGCGGCCGACCCGGTGTTGTCGGTGTGGCCGGTCACGGTCACGACCGAGTTCGGGTACTTGTTCAGGCTTTCGGACAGAACGAACAGGTCCGAGCGAAGCTGCGGGTTCAGCGTCGCCGAGTCGGTGGCGAAAAGGATCGCCTCGGGCATCCGCACGATCAGCTCGGAACCGGTGTTGATCACGTCGATATCGCCATTGCCGAAATCGTTGCGAAGCTCGGCAGCCTGCGCATCGAGCGCGTTTCCGATAATGCCGCCGGCAGCGGCGCCGATCGCGGCGCCCACGGCGGCGTTCCGAAGCCGGTCGCTGCCCGACTCGCGCGTACCGCCCAGAACGGCGCCCACGGCGGCGCCGGCAATGGCGCCCTGACGCGTCCGGTCACCGTCGGTGCCGGGGTAATTCGCGGGATCGGTACAAGCGGTCAATGCCAGCAGGCTGGCGGCGCCGACAACGGCGGTTTTGCGGGTGAAAGTCATCAGATCATCCTTCCTGACGTTCTAGTATTCGTTCACTGGCCGATAAACTCGGGTCTAGCGCCCAAAGTTCCCTTCAGCCAGCATCTCGACCCACAGATGGGTGCAATCGGCCACGATAGGCAAGAACACGCCCGTGTTATGCGATATCAGGCCGTTTCGGCCGCTTCCCACGCCAGCATCGTGCGCTTGACCGGCAAGCCCCAGTGATATCCGCCAAGCCCGCCGGACTTTCTGAGAACCCGGTGACAGGGGATGAGCCATGATATGGGGTTCCGCCCTACTGCGGTCCCTACCGCGCGGACAGCCCGAGGGTTGCCGATGGCGTCAGCGATATCGGCATAGGTGGTGACATGTCCCGTAGGGATGCGCATCAGTGCCTCCCAGACCTTGATCTGGAATGGGGCTCCGATCAGGAAAAGCTGCAGGGGCGGGTTGTTCGAACGCTCCCTCGGAAAGGCCTGTTCGGCATAGGGCTGAAGCGCCACCGGATCCTCGGTGAAATGCGCCTTGGGCCAGCGCGACAGCATGTCCGACATCGTGGCCTCGGCGCCGGTCTCTGCCGCGAAGCCGATCCCGCAGATACCCTTCCCGGTGGCCATAAGAAGGGCGGGGCCGAACGGGCTTTCGATCCAGCCCCAGAAGATTTCCAAACCGCCCCCGCCCTTGGCATAGTCGCCGGGGCTCATCGCCTCCCACCGGACAAAAAGGTCGTGAAGCCTCCCCGATCCGGACAGGCCCACAGCATCGGCGGTATCCAGCATCGTGTGCCGCTCGGCCAGGAGACGCTTGGCGTGATCCAGCGCCAGCCATTGCTGATAACGCTTCGGTGAGACGCCCGCCCATCGCGAGAAAAGTCGCTGGAAATGCGCCGGGCTGAGATTCATCTCTTCGGCGATCTCCTCAAGCGTACGGCTGCGCCCGTCTTCCGCGTCGATCAGGGCGATTGCGCGCCGCATGAGCTGATAGTGGTAACCGTTTTCGTCCATGCGCCAGTCCTGCCGAGTGTCTTGATCCTGCCCGGAGTAGAAAACGCCACCGGTCTCCGCGACCCGAAAGCTGCGCAAAAGACGCGAGCTTCAAACTGGTGCGGCGAAATCGTCCTCGAGATAGACGCGGATGATATCGTGAAATGTCGCCTCGGCGCGGAATCCGAGAGACCGCGCAAGCTGCGGGTCGAAGTCCCGCGGCCAGCCCGTTACGATCCGATAGATCGTCTGGTCCGGGGCAGGCCGGATCAGGGCGGCGATCTCGTTCCCTGCAATGTCGCGAAGGGCGGCGATCTGTTCGCCCACGGTGCATGAGACGCCCGGCAGGTTGAGCGCGCGCCTATGCCCGGCCCGCTCGAAGTCGATCCCGGCAGCGTGACGCAGAAACCCTGCGGCCGAACGGGGCGAAGCGTGCCAGTGCCGGATATCCTCGGGCACCGGCAGCGGCGCTTCCTGTCCGTTCAATGGCTCGCGGATGATGCCGGAAAAGAACGAAGAGGCCGCGAGGTTGGCCGCACCGGGCCGCACGCAGATGGTAGGCAGGCGAAGCGACAGGCCGTCGATAATGCCCCGTCGCGACAGGTCCGCGATCAAAAGCTCGGAGACGGCTTTCTGCGTGCCGTAAGACGTCGCGGGCGCAGGCGGAAAATCGTCGTCGATCCGCTCGGGATAGGGCGGTCCGAAAACGGCGATGGAAGAGGTGAAAACAAGCCGCGGCCGATAGGTGTTGCCAGAATCCTCATGCTCGGCCTCCAGTCGGGACATGATATGCCAGAAGCCGCCGAGGTTGATTTCGTAGCCCTTTCGGAAATCCCGTTCCGCTTCTCCCGACACGACCGAAGCGAGCAGGTAGATGATGTCGAACCGGCGGGCGAGGAGGGCCGACACCGCAGTCCTGTCCGTGATGTCGCCCAAAACACGCTCGCCCGGCAGGGGAGCGGCGTCCGGGAAACTGCGATCGAAGAGCGTGACCCTGTCGTCCTCAGACAAGGGAGCCGAGGCCAGCGAATGCGCGAACTTCTGGCCAACCATGCCGCCGCCGCCGATGATCAGGATATCCGTCATAGACCGTCCTTCCCTTCCCGTCGCCCGACCTTATGGCGCGGCGCCAAGTGTCTCAAGCGGCACGCGAAACCGAGGGGGCTGTCCGCCCCCTCGGGCTCCCCCGAGAGTATTTTCGAACAGAAGAAGCGAAAATTTGACTCAAATTGTCTTCTTCTTGGTGAAAATACTCCGGGGAGGTTCGGAGGGGCAGCGCCCCTCCGGCAGGTCGGCGAAAGCCGGCAGAAAAACCTGCGACTATCAAGCCGCTGCTTTCAGCAGCCCCTCTTCCTTCAGGCGCGCCATGGATTCGTCCAGCGATTGCCAGGCGCGTTCGATCAGGATGTCGATCTCTTCGGGTCTGATGACCAGCGGCGGGGCGATGATCATGCGGTCGTAGACATGGCGCATGATCAGGTTATTGGCGAAACACCTTTCCCTTGTGATGAAGCCCGCCGTCCCGGCAGGGGCCGCGAAAGCAGCGCGGCTCGCCTTGTCGGGGGTCAGCGCGATCGAGCCCATCAGACCGACGATCTTTGCCTCGCCCACGAGGGGGTGCTCGGTGAGGCTTTCCCATTTTTCGCGAAGGTAAGGGGCTGCCACGTCACGGACATGATCGATGACCCGTTCTTCCTCCATGATCCGCAGGTTTTCCAGAGCCACCGCAGCCGCCACGGGATGACCGGAATAGGTATAGCCGTGGTTGAATTCGTCTTCGGCCAGAACCTTGGCGACCTTTGACGACACGATGGAGCCGCCGATGGGCTGATACCCCGAGGACAGACCCTTCGCGATGGTCATGATGTCTGGCTGGATGCCAAGGGTCTGACTGCCGAACCAGTTTCCCGTCCGACCGAAGCCGCAGATCACCTCGTCGGCGATCAGAAGGATATCGCGTCCTTCGAGGATACGCTTGATCTCGGGCCAGTAGCTGTCCGGCGGGATGATCACGCCGCCTGCGCCCTGAAACGGCTCGGCGATGAAGGCGGCGATCCGGTCCTCGCCGATCTCTTCGATGGCGGCCTCGAGCTCGCGCGCGCGGGCGATGCCGAATTCCTCTGGGGTCATGTCCCCGCCTTCGGCCCACCAGTTGGGCTGGCCGATATGGTGAATGTCGGGGATCGGCAGTCCGCCCTGTTCGTGCATCGGGATCATGCCGCCGAGCGAGGCGCCGCCAAGGGTCGAGCCGTGGTAGGCATTCAGCCGGCTTATGACGACCGACTTTTCCGGCTTGCCGAGCGATGACCAGTAGTGCCGGACCATGCGCAGGTTGGTGTCGTTCGCCTCGGAGCCGCTTCCGGCGAAGAAGACGTGGTTCAGGTCTCCCGGTGCCAGTTCGGCCAGTTTCGCCGACAGGGCTATGGCGGGCACATGGGTCGTCTGAAAGAATGTGTTGTAGTAGGGCAGCTCGCGCATCTGGCGCGCCGCGACGTCGGCCAGCTCGGTGCGGCCATAACCGATATTCACGCACCAGAGCCCCGCCATCCCGTCGAGAATCCGGTGCCCTTCGCTATCTGTCAGCCAGACGCCTTCTGCCGAGCGGATGACGCGCGCGCCCTTCTTCCGGAAGCCGTCCTGCGTCGAGAACGGGTGCATGTGATGGGCCGCGTCGAGCGCCTGAAGCTCGGCCGTCGGCATGTGGTTCGTGATCGTTGGCATGAGGTCGCTCCATGGCAGAACGTGTCCCTCGGAATATGATCAAACCCTGCAAGGCGTCAATCGGAATGCGGAAGTTTCCCCAGCGTCAGGCGTACCTGTCCAAGCCCCTGCCGAATATCGTCCGCGATCGCCGCGGCGGCCCGTTCCGCGTGTCCTTCACGCAGCGCTGCGAGCGTTTCGGAATGCATGTCGGGCAGGTTCGCCGTGCCAAAACGTCCGCAAACGATTCGCAGGGAGGGGCCGACCTGAAGCCAGAGCGACGTTGCGATCTTGGTCAAAACTTCGGCATTGGCCTCTTCGTAGAGCGTGAAATGAAAGCGGTAATTCGCTTCGAGATAGGCTTCGATATTGCCGTCCTCGATGGCGCGGTCGACCGCCTCGTCGATAATTGTCAGCCGAGTGATCGTGTCGTCGCTCATGCGCTGAAGCGCCAGACGTACAAGCTCCGGTTCGACGGCAAGCCGCGCGAAGGCAATCTGATCGAGGCGGTCACGGGTGATCTCGGGCACGTGAATTCGGCGGTTGTCGCCAGATTCCAAAGCCCCTTCGGCGGTCAGGCGGCGAATTGCCTCGCGCACGGGCGTCATGCCCGCGCCGACGCTTTCGACAAGGCCTTGTATGGTTACCGCTTGCCCCGGCACTAAACTTCCGAAAAGGATCATGTTACGGATCTGGAGGTAGATCGCCTGATGCTCGGGAAGCTTGACGACTTGGCTTTGCAACGACCTTTGATCACTCACAGCAGCATGCCTCCGATGGTCGGCATCATGCGCCGAAATCCGAATTGACTTGTTCTGTACCGGATATCTGATCAAATATTCGGGGAGTTTCCAATGGGGAGAGAAAAATGCACCTGAAATATGTTGCGCTGACGCTTGCCGCCGGTCTGGCCGCGACTGCAGCGACCGCAGACGAGGTCCGGGTCTACAACTGGTCCGACTATATCGATGAAGAGCTTTTGACCAAATTCGAGGAAGAGACCGGGATCGACCTGATCTATGACGTCTTTGACTCGAACGAGGTGCTCGAGACGAAGCTGCTTGCCGGTGGCTCGGGCTATGACGTCGTCGTGCCGTCGGGCACGTTCCTGCAGCGCCAGATCGAGGCTGGCGCATTCCAGAAGCTCGACAAGTCGAAGCTGTCCAACATCGACAACATGTGGGGCGTGGTCGAGGCGCGGACCGATCAGTACGATCCGGGCAACGAATACTCGATCAACTACATGTGGGGGACCACGGGTATCGGTGTGAATGTCGGCGCCGTTCAGGAACGGCTCGGAGAGGATGCACCTATCGACTCGCTGGAGCTGATCTTCAACCCGGACAACATCTCGAAACTGGGCGAATGCGGCATCCACATGCTCGACGCTCCGGCCGAGATGATTCCGATGGCGCTCAAGTATCTGGGCGAGGACCCTAACAGCCATGACCCCGACGTGATCGCGAAGACCGAACCGCTCTTCATGGCGATCCGTCCCTACATTCAGAAGTTCCATTCGTCGGAATACATCAACGCGCTGGCGAACGGCGACATCTGTGTGGCGGTCGGCTGGTCCGGTGACATCCTTCAGTCGCGCGACCGTGCCGCCGAGGCCGACAACGGCGTCGAGATCGCTTACCACGCCGCCAAGGAAGGCGCGCAGATGTGGTTCGACCAGATGGCCATCCCAGTCGATGCCCCGAACCCCGACGCGGCGCATGTGTTCCTGAACTTCATCATGGATGCTCAGAACATGGCGCAGGCGTCGAACTACGTCTATTACGCCAATGGCAACGAAGCTTCGAAAGAGTTCCTGGTCGAGGACGTCATCGGCGACCCGGCGATCTACCCGGACGAGGCCACGCTTGAAAACCTCTTCACCACGACGCCCTATCCGCCGCGCGTGCAGCGGACGGTCACGCGTCTGTGGACCAAGATCAAGTCGGGCACCTGATCCGGCGAAAACACCAGCCCGGGCCGTAGTGGCCCGGGCTTTCCTGCCTTTTGGGGGACAGGCATGGCCGAAAGACCATCACCGAACCAGACCGTCTTCGCACCCTGGACCGACCCTGATGCGGTGCCTCTGATCCGCATCGAAGGGGTGACAAAGCGGTTCGGTGATTTCACGGCCATCGACAATATCGACCTGAACATCTACCGCCGCGAGTTCTTTGCGCTCCTCGGTCCGTCGGGTTGCGGCAAGACCACGCTGATGCGGATGCTGGCAGGGTTCGAGACGCCGACCGAAGGCAGGATCTCGATCGACGAACAGGACATGGCGGGTGTGGCCCCGAACCGGCGCGCGGTCAATATGATGTTCCAGTCCTACGCGCTGTTCCCGCATCTGTCGGTCTGGGAGAACATCGCCTTCGGCCTGCGGCGCGACGGTGCGGACAAGGACAAGATCGCGGCGCGGGTGGAGGAAATGCTGAAGCTGGTGCAGCTCGAACGCTTCGCCCGGCGGAAGCCCCACCAGATTTCCGGCGGTCAGCGGCAGCGCGTGGCGCTGGCCCGTTCGCTGGCCAAGGCACCGAAACTCCTTCTGCTGGATGAGCCTCTGGGCGCGCTTGACAAGAAGCTCCGTCAGGACACCCAGTTCGAGCTGATGGACATCCAGGAGAAAACCGGAACGACTTTCGTGATCGTCACGCACGATCAGGAAGAGGCCATGACCGTGGCAAGCCGCGTGGCTGTCATGGATAACGGTCGGATCATGCAGGTAGCGACGCCGGCCGAGATCTATGAGCAGCCCAACTCGGTCTACGTGGCCGATTTCATCGGGGACGTGAACCTCATCGAGGGGCGCGTCTCGTCGATTGACGAGGGGCGGGCGACGCTCGACTGGGCGGAGGGCCAGCACCCGATCACCGGGCAGGCGAGCGGGTCGCTCAGCAAGGGCGGCAGGGCCACCTTCGCGGTGAGGCCCGAGAAACTTTACATCTCGCGTGAGGAACCGACCGAGCGTACGAACCGCGTCTGGGGCAAGATCCTCGACATCGGGTATCTGGGCAACCTCTCGACCTATCACGTCGAGACCACCGGCGGGCAGGTCATCAAATGTGAGATGATCAATGTCAGTCGGATCGACCGGCGCGACTATACCTGGGACGACGAGGTCTGGCTTTCATGGTCGGACACCGCCGGTCTGGTGCTGCCGGAATGAGCGGGCAGGCAGCGACAGCCACCGGTTTTCCCGTGGGGCTCCGCCCCACACCCCGGAGTATTTTTGAAAAGAAGAAGCACAATTTTAGTCGAATTGTCGGGGGTTTCGCATGATGCGGCGGCTTCTGATCGCGGTGCCGTATGGGTGGCTTTTGCTGCTGTTCCTCGTGCCGTTCCTGATCGTGCTGAAGATATCGCTCTCCGATATCGCCCTCTCGATCCCGCCGTATACGCCGACGCTTGACCTGTCGGAAGGATGGGCCGGGATAAGGGACTTCTTCTCCGCTCTGGATTTCGAGAACTTCACATTCCTGACGACGGACGACCTTTATTGGAAGGCTTATCTGTCGTCGCTGCAGATCGCGCTAATCTCGACCCTTCTGACGCTCTTGGTGGGCTTTCCCATTGCCTATGGCATGGCCCGGGCGCCGGTCGAGTGGCGTCCGGCGCTGATGATGCTGGTCATCCTGCCGTTCTGGACGTCCTTCCTGATCCGAGTTTATGCGTGGATCGGCATCCTGTCGAATGAGGGCTTTCTGAACCAGTTCCTGATGTGGATCGGACTGGTGGACGAGCCTCTGACCATCCTCAACACGAACATCGCCGTCTATGTCGGCATTGTTTACACCTATCTGCCCTTCATGATCCTGCCCGTCTACGCGACGTTGGAAAAGATGGACGAGTCGCTTCTTGAGGCGGCAGAGGACCTTGGCTGCACCCGCAACCAGGCCTTCTGGTTTGTGACTGTGCCTCTGTCCCGACCGGGCGTGATCGCGGGCTGCTTCCTCGTCTTCATTCCGGCGCTGGGCGAGTTCGTGATTCCGTCGCTTCTGGGCGGCAGCCAGACGCTGATGATCGGCAAGGTTCTCTGGGAGGAATTCTTTTCGAACCGTGACTGGCCGGTGGCATCGGCGGTCGCGATCATCCTGCTTCTGATCCTGATCGTGCCCATCGTGCTGTTCCAGAGGAACCAGCAGAAACAGGCGGAGGCGAATTCATGAAACGCTTGTCCGCCTTCAACGTGGTGTCCCTGACCCTGGGCTTCGCCTTTCTCTACATCCCCATGCTGATCCTCGTGATCTATTCCTTTAACGAATCGCGTCTGGTGACGGTCTGGGCCGGGTTCTCGACCAAGTGGTATGGAGAGCTCTTCCGGAACGAGGCGATGATCGACGCGGCCTGGGTGACGCTGCAGGTGGCGTTCTTTTCCTCCACCATCGCGACGGTGCTGGGGACGATGGCGGCCTATGTGCTGGTCCGGCAGGGTCGGTTCATGGGGCGAACTCTGTTTTCCGGCATGATCTATGCCCCTCTGGTGATGCCCGAAGTGATCACGGGCCTGTCGCTTCTGCTTCTGTTCATCGCGATCGGGCTGGACAGAGGTATCGTCACCATCGTGCTGGCTCATACGACCTTCGCGATGTGCTACGTTTCGGTCGTCGTCTCGTCGCGGCTGGTGAGTTTCGACCAGTCGCTGGAAGAAGCGGCGCTGGATCTGGGCGCGACCCCGTTCGAGGCGTTTCGGCTGGTGACTCTGCCGATCATCGCGCCGGCCGTGATTTCGGGCTGGCTTCTGGCCTTCACGCTGTCGCTCGACGATCTGGTCATTGCGAGTTTCACTGCAGGTCCCTCGGCCACGACGCTGCCCATCAAGATATTTTCGTCAGTGCGCCTTGGGGTCAGCCCCGAGATCAACGCGTTGTCCACCATCATCATCGGGATCGTCACGGTGGGTGTGATTTCGGCTTCGCTGATCTCGAAGCGGGCGATAACGAAACGCATCCGCGAAGAGCAGGCGGCGGTCTGACCGCGAGGTTCTGCGCCGCGGGCGGACGCCCGCGCCGCCAGGGGCGATTTTCGGGGAAAATCGCGGGGGGCTCTGCCCCTGGCCTTCGGCCTCCCCCGGGATATTTCGAAACAGGCGAAGAAGTAGGGCGGAGACGGTGCCGGACCTATACCGGCGTAGGTGCGACAGTGCACGATCCGCCGAGGGACTATGCCTTCGAGACAGGCGACAAGGATATTTTAACCATGCTAAACCTCTGACAGGCCGCTCCAATTCGAAGGCGGCTGACCTGGCCCGGGGGATTTCAAGCCGGGCCGGCCTGTCCTTGGACGGGTGTGGGGAGGAGGCAGGATATGCTGATAAACGTGATGGATTTTCGCGAGCGGCCCTATCGGTGGAGCAAGGTGCTGGCCGTGGTGCAGAACGCGGCGGAAGACGCGACCGCTGATGACGCCGATCCGGTGCCAGATATGGGCGGTATCGTCATAGACTATGCCGAACGGGAATGTGTCTCAGTGCGTGAAGCCTTTCTCTGGGCCGAGAGGCTCGACGGGATGGTGACGCTGCAGCTTTACGATCACGAACCGGATGCCGGGGAGGTCAGCGATGACTAGAAACGTGCTGGAAGCTCCTTCCTGACGAACCTGCCGAGCGTGATCTTGTATCACGAGCCTGACCGGCTTCCGTCACGACAACGTTGATTACCTCTGTCGCTTGAGTAAAATTGCCCTTGGGTGAAGCGCCTTCGGGTCGCGGAGGCGCGTGGTGAGGGATCGAGAGATCGAACAACGCGAGTATCTAGCGCGGATCGGGCTGGAAGTCAGCGCCTGGTTGGGACTGGCGACCGACTATGCGGATGTCGGACGCTGGGTTTATGACGTGCAAAGTCAGGACTGCTTCATCGACGACGTGCTCAAGCGTCTGACCGGCATTGACGAACGACAGCCCATGCCCGCCGAGACCTTTGTTAGATGCATCCACGAAAGCGATCAGGGCGCGGTCATGGCCGCACTGGAGGAGTCCGCGAAAAGCGGTTCGGCCTATGACATCAGTTTCCGGTTCATCCGGCCCGACGGCGAGACCATATGGCTGGCCGGGCGCGGTCAGAAGCGTGTGGTGCAGGGCGGGCGCGAAGTGATGATAGGGGTCAATTACGACATAACGGCCCTTCAGAACGCGGTCACGGCCAACCGGCTTCTTGCCGGAGAGATGGCGCATCGGGTGAAGAACCTGTTGTCTCTGGTCTCTGGCATGTTCCGGATGACGCAGCGCAATTCCGATAGTTTGGAATCCCTTGGCGAAAGTTTCCTCGGACGCCTCAACGCGCTCGGGCGCCTGAATGACGTGATCTTCGAGGGCGAGGCCAGAAGCGCGTCACTTCAGGAACTGATGGAGGCTGCACTTGGCTCGATGAGTGGGGATCCGCGTCTGTCGCTGTCGATGCCTGATTTTCGCGTGAATGGTACAGCCGCGCAGACCCTTGTTCTGGCGGGTAACGAGCTTTTGACGAATGCGGTCAAATACGGGGCGCTGTCGGAGGAAGACGGGCAGGTGGCCTTTTCGATCGAGGTGAACCGCGACGAAGACCGATTTGTCCTCAGGTGGGACGAAACCGTGTCATCCGGCATCAGCCCACCGGACGGGGCGTCGGGGTTCGGCATGTCGGTTCTGGGACGGATGACGCAGCATACATTCGACGGCTCGCCATCCTTCGACTGGCGACCGGACGGTCTGAGCTTTTCCTGTGTCTGGCGCGCGTCGGACATGTCGGGCGAAACCGGGGTTGCCGCCAACGAGCGCCGGTTGATGGATGAGGCCGAACGCGCAACCGTTGCGGTCCAGGGGCAGGACTGAGTTTTCAGCCGTCCGGCCCGTCCGAATAGCGCAGCTTCTGGGGCCGGATCAGATCGTCCAGCATGGCCGAGATATCCTCGATCCGTTCGGCGATGATATGGGTGACGCCGCTTTCGCGCTGAACCCGTCCCGTGACCTTCAGCGCGCGGCCCGCGATCACCGCCCGGCGGAACCGCTCGTACATCTTGCGCCAGACAATGACGTTGGAAATGCCGGTCTCGTCCTCGAGAGTGATGAAGATCACCCCCTTGGCCGTTCCCGGACGCTGCCGCACAAGCACCAGCCCGGCCACGGCGACCCGCGCCCCGTTTGGGGGCAGGTCGAGCTCGTCATGCGGAATGCAGGCCGGAGGTCTGGGCCAGTCGGAGGGAGCAGGGTACGTCATGGAACAAAAATAGAACATTTGCCAGGGCACGCAAGCGTTCGCTGCGGATACCCGCCCAGGTGGTCGGCTGGATCACATTCGAATTGTTGCGCAATCGCGCCAAATCCTGCGCTGCGCAGAGCGATTAAGCCATAAACGCGGTCAATTCGGTGGAGAACCCTGTGGACACATTGCGAAACCCTTAAAACAGTGCGACCATCATTCGGTCAGATGCGCCGTATTTCCTGCGCGCGACACCAAGCCGGCGACCAGACCTGGCGATCCGAATGAGGTTGAACGGGCAGGCCACCCATTGGGGTGGGGTCTTGCTGTTTGATGTATCAAGGGGTCCGGGTGAACCGCATTCTGAAATCAGGCGAACTGGACGGGGACCTTCCCGATCCGCGCACCGATGCCTCCTGGCAGGCGCGGTTGGAAGAGGCGCGTGCCCGGCGTGCCGTCGCGCTGGCCGAGAAGGCACGGAATGGCGGAGCATCGAAAACAAGGCGTCTGAAGCCCTGGGAAGAAGAGGGTGTCGTCATCGTCGACGAGGATGACCGCCCGGATGACATGGCCCTCGCCGCGCCCGACTTTCATGATCGGGTTAACGCCATTCAGGCGCACGCCGATGCCGAGCCGCCAAGCCTTCCGCGCGCGACTTTGGGCGAGGTGCCCGCGAGCGACGTCGAGACCTGCCCTCTCCCTGCTGCAGAAGACGACCTGCCGCCAGCGACACGCGCGCCCGCCGGGACGGTCAACGCCATATTTGACGATCCGTCCTTTGCCGAGCCGCCGGTCGGTCCGGTCCATTCTGCGAAGGACGCTCAGGTCGCGGCGCCCCTGCCGGTGTCGCTTCTTCTTCAGCCAGAACCGCCCGAGCCGTCGCCAACGTCCCCCCCGGCGTGGCGCCAAGCTATTCTCGATCAGGCGGATGCGCCGGCCCGGCCCGTCATCCCCGTGCCGGCAGCCGGCGCTTCGGCTGCCACGCCGAAACGGCGGAAACCCGGCACTGCAGTTTATGCCGCGCTCTTTTTCGCGGCCGCCATCGCGGTCGGACCCCTCTGGCAGATGACACGACCGGTCGAGCGTGGACCTCTGGTCTATACTCTCTCCGGCTTTTCCATCGAGCCTGCGCTCGGGCTGACCGCTCCCATGTTCGAAATGCCGCGCGAGACCCGTGCGGGTGAGTGGCTGCCGGATGCGCCGACGCCGCCCGATGGTCCGTTGGCCGTCCTGCGCCCCGTCGTGCCTGCCAAGGTCGCGCCCATCCAGGGCTTCGAGTCGTTTCCCGATCCGGCGCCCGGCGCTCCGCAAATCCTGCTGGGCGAGGCCCTTTCGCCGATCCCTGTACTGCTGCCTGCGCCTGCCGCCATTGCGCCGGCGCCCTTCGAACTGAGGCTTGGCGCCGAGGGTGTAGTGGACAGCGCCGTCGCGGGCGGCGAGGCCGCTCTCTCGCCCCAGCCGCGCCCCGCTGCGCTGAGCGCACCCAGCTAGGGCGCATCAGGCCCCCGGGACTGGAAGAAGCCTCCCTCACTCGCTATGTCGAGGTCTGAAGATTCGCGAGGAAAGGCAGGCAATGGCCAAGATCACCTATATCGAGCATGGCGGAACCGAGCATGTGGTGGACGTTCCCAACGGGCTGACCGTGATGGAAGGTGCGCGGGATAACGGCATCCCCGGAATCGAGGCCGATTGCGGCGGCGCCTGCGCCTGTTCGACATGTCACGTCTATGTCCACCCCGACTGGGTCGGCAAACTGCCCGAGAAGGACGCGATGGAAGAGGACATGCTCGACTTCGCTTACGAACCCGATGCCGAGCGCTCGCGCCTGACCTGCCAGTTGAAGGTCAGTGACGCGCTTGACGGGCTCATCGTCCAGATGCCCGAAAAGCAGATCTGATGCGATACGCGGCGGCGGTTGCCGGTCTGGTGGCGGCTTGGTTCGCCACTCCTTCTGCCGCGCTCGACATCCGCGAAGCTGTCTACTCCGAGCCGACGACGCGCTATGCCCACGGGGTACTGGGCGACGCGATCGAGTGGGGCGCGCTGGAGCTGCGCGGCGCCGATGGAAAGCTCTACCGCATTCACTTGCCCGAGTACCGCGTGTTCGAGGATACGGCCCCACGGCTTGTCGATGTGGATGGCGACGGAGAAGCCGAGGTGGTTGTCGTGGAAAGCGATACAACCCTGGGCGCGCGACTTGCCGTCTACGACACCGAAGGGCTGGTCTCTGCCACGAAGTTCATCGGCACCAGCAACCGCTGGCTGGCGCCCGTCGGTATCGGCGCCGCCGATCTCGACGGCGACGGGCAGGTCGAGCTTGCCTATGTGGACCGCCCGCATCTCGCCAAAACACTCCGCATCTTCCGCTTTGCGCCGGACGCCCTCGTTCCCCTCGCGGACCTGCCTGGGGTGACGAACCACCGGATCGGTGAGACCGATATCGCAGGCGGTATCCGGAACTGCGGCGGCCTGCCCGAACTGATCGTGGCCAGCGCCGACTGGTCGCGGGTCATGGCTGTCCGCTTCGACGGAACCGGCTTCACGACGCGCGACGCCGGCCGCCATCGGGGACGCGAGAGCTTCGACCGGGCGCTCGGCTGCAACTGAAGCAGCCCCGCGCGACAGTCGGCGCAAGGGGCGTCCACACTGCATGTCTTCTTGGTGAAAATACTCCGGGGAGCGCGAGGGGCAGCGCCCCTCGCCCCGGTCGACGCCTGAAGGGCGGCGAAACAGGGCCGGCGACCGGCTAGCCCTGGGGCATCGAAAGCTGAATTGTCCTGCCGCCCTTGCGGTATTGAAGCGCGCTGTCGCCGATGGCCGCAACCGTCCCGCCATCGATGCGGTCGCCAACCTTCACCTTGACATATCGCCCTGACGGCAGGCGGATCAGCGCACGACGATCCGATGGCAGGCCGTAAACCCCCACAAGGTTGATCCGGTTTAGGCGCATCGCTTCTTCCACTGTCGCCCGGCGTGCCACGTTGGCGTCGGACGGGATGGCGAGCCGGGGCGAGTTCCGCGCCGAGGTCGGGTCGTCTTCAGGTTCGAGATCGGTATCGGCCAGCGCCGCGCGGACCGCAGCCGACGTGTCGGGCGCATCAAGTGCGGCAACCTCTGCCGCGCGCGCCTGCTGTCGCGCCGCGGCCACGATCGTCTCCATGTCGCCCGGACGTCCGCGCGGCGCGAAAGCCGTCTCGACCGCCAAGGCCGAGGGCGTGGCGTTGCCGCGCTCGCTCACAGCGACCGATTGCGCCGATTCCGGCCGTCGACCGGGCCGGATCCGGGAGAGCTCCGCAACGGTCCGGCCGCCGAAACGCTGCCGTTCGATCTCCTGTCTCAGGTCGGTGGGCCGTGCGCCCGGGCGCCGCTCTGGCAGGGACTGCGCAAGTTCGGTCGGGCGCGGCAGTTCGCGTTCGGACGCTTCAGCCGGCTCGGTTGGCGACACCTCGGCCCCGGCGACGTCCGTATCGGTCGCGGACGCCTCGGGCGTTACCTGGTCTTCGGCATCTTCGGCCAGTAAGGCGGTCTCTGCCGTGCCGATCTCTTCCGGAACCTCCGCTGCGTCAGGTTCAGCGCGTTCGGCGAGCGCGACAGCCGTGTCTGCTTCATCCGCTTCCGCGGCTGGTTCGGCCTCGACGACGGTCTCCGCCGCGGGTTGGGCATCAGACGTGTCCGTCGCCTCAGCCAGAACCGGAGAACTGCGCGGCTCAGGCGGGATGCCCGCAGCGATCACGCTGTCCGGCGCAAGTTCCGTTGGCGTCGGCAGTGCCACGCTGCCCGGGAAGGTCCGGGGCGAGGAATGAGGCGTGGCGACGCGCGCCACCTCGGTGGTTTCGGGCGCGACGAGGTCAGCCGGGCCAGCAGCGACCACAACCGGGGGTGTCGGCAGGATTTCAAGCGGCCGAGGCGCGCCTGGCACATCCGATGGTGGTGTCACGAGGTCGGCAAGCGCGCCGGCCCGCTCAGGAGAGACCATGTCACCGGGCGTCGCCGGCACTTCGTCCGTCGCAACCGGTGCCGAAAGTTCCGCGGTCAGGTCTGGCACCACGGGCGCGACATCGTCGTGCAGCGCTGCGGTGTCTGTCTCGGGCAAGGGTGGCAACGCAGGCGCCGGGGACGGCTCGCTCAGTTCGGGGGACATCTGGCCTGTGTCGCGCTCGGCACCGGGGAGGATCGACCAGACGATGGCCCCGATCCCGAGGGTGAGGACTGCGGCGACCCCGTAGGCAAGCACTTTGACCCGTTGGGCAGATGACACGGGTGTCCGCCCGTATTTCTCACCACCCGCCGGCGCAAGGCTGGCCGCGACATCGCCGCCGCCTTCGCTCAGGGCCAGGTCCGTCCTGACGCGCGGCGCACCCGAGGGCCGGGGCAGGGCTGGACCGGGGTCGAGAGGTGCCGGGCGCTCGGCCACCACCTGCATCACCGGTTCGGCATCGTCGACACGGACAACCGGTGCATCGCTGTCTACCGAAACCGGAACAGCGGCTTCGCCGGATGTGTCGCCAGCCTCGGCGTCGTCTCCGACCGGACCGGCCGGCGTCTCTGCTTCTGCCACTGTGACTGTCGCAGCGGCAGCCGGCGCCGGTTCCCTCCGGCTTGCGAAAGCGGGTTCTGCCACCGGTTCTTCGGCGGGTGGTAACGCGTCCTTTCCCATCCCGAAATCAGGCTGGCGGGGAAAATCCTCGTCATCGGAAAGCGACGAAAACCTGTTGACGCTCAGTCCCCGCCCGGCGGCGAAAAGCTCGGCTTCTTCCAGCGTTTCGCGGGCCACTGCGGCGACGCGCGCCATGTTGTCCGGCCCGATGACCCAGTCGATTTCCAGTTCGCTCAGCGCATAGGGCGTGCGGCCTTCCATGGCCGCTTCGATCTCGCGGCTGGCGGTGTCGGCGTCGGTTACCTTGACGTCGGTATAGAGAATCTGGTCGCGCGGCAGGAAGATATCGACGCCGTGGCCGCCATCGACCTGATCGGCAAGGGTTTGCAGACGCTCCTCGATATCCGCGCCTTCGATCGGTTCGACGGCGATTTCACGCCAGTAACCGGCGTCCCGACGCATCAGCCGGACCGCGCTCATCGACAGATCGAAACCCCATCGCTGCGTCATGGCAAACCCATAACATGCGCGCCGTGGGGCGTCACGCGCACAAAGCGGCAAATTCGTGCCTTTGGCGGCTTCTCTCCGGTCTTGCTCCCCGGCGAACAAGCCGCCAGACTCGTTGGGTCATTAAAGGAGTTTCATGATGTTTTCCCGTTCCGTGCCGATTGCCCTTGCCATCCTTTGTTTGGGCGCCGCCCTGTCCGCGCCCGTCCATGCGGCCGACCGCCAGATCGCGGTGACCGGCGAGGGGAGGGTCGCCGTCGCGCCCGACATGGCCACCGTATCTTTCGGCGTCCGGCGCGAGGCGCGTGCGGCCGGTCAGGCTATGACGGCGGCGTCCGAAGCGGCGGCGGCCGTTCTTGCCACCCTTGCAGATGCGGGAATTGCGTCCTCCGACATACAGACCACGCGGATCGGTCTGGACCCGCGCTATCAGCACTCGAATGACGGCTCTCCGCCCCGGATCACCGGATACATCGCGTCCAACGACCTGAGCGTGCGCGTGCGGGATCTCGACGGTCTCGGCGCGGTGCTCGACCGGGTGGTGACCGACGGCGCGAACAGTTTCTCGGGCATCACTTTCGGCCTGTCCGACATGGCACCCCTTGAAGCCGAAGCGCGCGCCATGGCGGTCCGCGACGCCCGCGCGCGGGCCGAAACGCTGGCCGAGGCGGCGGGCGTGACGCTCGGGCCGGTTCAGACCATCACCGAGGCGGGCGGCTTCTCGGCGCCGCAGCCGATGATGCGGGGCGCGATGATGGAAGCCGCCATGGTTCCGGTGGCCGAAGGCGAAATCGACGTCTCCGTGCAGGTCAATGTGGTCTTCGCCATCGCCGAGTAGGGCGGAAAGGGCTGGCGCACGCCGTCAGAGGCGTTATCCATAAGCAAACAAAGACAAACCGGGGAGAGAACAATGACACTCAAAGCACTGGCGCTCGGCGCCGGGATCGCCGCATTGGCGACCGCTGCCGCCGCTGACGTGAAGGTCGGCATGATCACCACGCTGTCCGGCGGTGGCGCGGGTCTTGGCATCGATGTACGCGACGGCTTCATGCTGGCCGTCAAGCAGTCGGGCCGCGACGACATCGAAGTGCTCATCGAGGACGATCAGCGCAAGCCCGACGTGGCGGTGCAGCTGGCCGACAAGATGATCCAGGCCGAGGACGTGGACGTCCTGACCGGCATCATCTGGTCGAACCTGGCTATGGCCGTCGTCCCGTCGGCGGTGAACCAGGATGTCTTCTACCTCTCGCCCAACGCGGGGCCTTCTGCGCTGGCCGGGCAGGGCTGCCATCAGAACTATTTCAACGTGGCCTGGCAGAACGACAACCTGCACGAGGCGGCGGGGGCTTATGCCAACGATGCGGGACTGGCGAACAGCTTCATCCTCGCTCCGAACTATCCGGCGGGTCAGGACGCACTGACCGGCTACAAGCGCTTTTACGAGGGCGCGCTTGCGGGCGAGATCTACACACAGCTCGGTCAGACCGACTACGCAAGCGAGATCGCCCAGATCCGCGCGTCCGGCGCAGACAGCGTGTTCTTCTTCCTGCCGGGCGGCATGGGGATTTCGTTCCTCAAGCAATACGCCGACTCGGGCGTCGATCTTCCGGTGGTCGGACCTGCCTTCAGCTTCGATCAGGGTATCCTTCAGGCCGTCGGTGCGGCCGCGCTCGGCGTCAAGAACACCTCGCAGTGGTCCAAGGATCTCGACAACGCGGCCAACACGGCTTTCGTCGCATCATTCCAGGAGGAATACGGACGTCTGCCTTCGCTCTATGCAAGCCAGGGCTTCGACACGGCGAACCTGCTGATCTCGGCGATGGACAAGGCGGATGTTTCGGACATGGACGCGTTCCGCGCCGCGCTTCTGGAAGCCGACTTCGCCTCGACCCGTGGCGATTTTGCCTTCGGTCCGAACCACCACCCGGTGCAGGACATCTATGTCCGCGAGGTGATCCGGGAAGGCGATGTCTTCACGAACAAGATCATCGGCACCGCGCTGACGGATCACGCCGACGCCTACGCCGCCGATTGCAAGATGTAATCGGTTAGAGCGTCAGACGTTTGACCACACGATCCACGGGCGTGCCGTCCTTCAGCGGCACGCCCTTGATTACGGACCGGTCTTGAAAGCCCATCGCGGAATAAAAGCCCAGCCCCAGCACGTTGTCGGCGCGGATCTTGGCGTCGATGCCGCTGAGGCCGGCCTCACGTGCCCGCTCCAGCGTGGCCGCCATCATCGCGCGACCCGCGCCCGGACATTTCGGGTCAAGGCGCGCGAAGCTGGCGATGCCCGCAACATCGGTCTCGGGCGGGTCGAGCCGGACGAGGTACTGAAAGCCCGCCACCCCGCCCTCGGGATCGATCGCCACGACCGCCGAGATGAAATCGTCTCTGTCGAACACAGTCTTGCCAAGCGCTTCGGGCGTGAAAACAGACTCAAAGGCAGTCGTCCCGCCCGCTTCGATGATCGGGTTCAGGATGTCCGCCATTGCGGGCAGATCGGCGCGGGTGGCGTTGCGTGTGGTAACCATGGCGCGGACATGACCACCAGTTCGGGTGCGGCGCAACCATGAACGCCGTGCTTCTCATCGAACAGGTCCTGAACGGGCTGCAACTGGGCGTGATGCTGTTCCTCATGTCCGCCGGGCTGACGCTGATCTTTGGCGTGATGGGGCTGATCAACCTTGCCCACGGCTCGCTGTACATGATCGGCGCCTTCGCGGCGGCGGCGGTGGCGGGCGCGACGGGCTCTTTCGTCCTCGGGCTGGGCGCGGCGCTGGCGGCAGCGGCCGCGGCGGGCGCGCTGGTCGAAGTCACCGTCATCCGAAGGCTCTACGACCGCGACCATCTCGACCAGGTTCTGGCGACCTTTGCGCTGATCCTGATCTTCTCCGAGGGCACCCGCTGGCTCTTCGGGTCCTTTCCCCTGTTCCTCGACATCCCCGACGCCCTGCGCGGACCCGCCTCGCTGCCCCTTGGCATTGAATACCCGCGCTACCGGCTGACGATCATCCTGGCCGGGTTGGCGGTGGCCGCCGGACTGTTCCTCCTGATCGCCAAGACCCGCATCGGCATCCGCATCCGCGCGGGCGAGGCCGACCGCGAGATGATCGCGGCCCTCGGCGTGGATATCTCGAAGCTCTACACGCTCGTCTTCGCGCTTGGCGCGGCGCTGGCGGGACTGGCGGGCGCGCTGGTCGGCGCGATCCAGTCGGTGCAGGTTGGTATGGGCGAGCCGGTGCTGATCCTCGCCTTCGTCGTAATCGTGATCGGCGGCATCGGCTCGATCCGGGGGGCCTTCGTCGCCTCGATCCTCGTGGGGCTTACCGATACGCTTGGCCGTTTCCTGCTGCCCATCGCCTTCGGCACCTTCATGGACCCTAGCCAGGCGAACCTGATCGGCACCGCGCTGGCGTCCATGGCGATCTACATCCTGATGGCGGCGGTGCTGGTCTTTCGGCCTACGGGCCTGTTCGGAGCCGCCACGTGATCCGCGAGCCCATCCTGAACGCCGTCATCATGGCCGCGCTTCTGGCGGTCCCGCTCTGGGCGCTCTGGGCGGGCGAACCGTTCACCATCACGCTCGCCACCCGTGCGGCGATCCTCGCACTCGCCGCTGTCGGGCTGAACATCGCGCTTGGTCTCGGCGGGCTGGTCAGCCTCGGGCACGCGGCCTTCTTCGGGATCGGCGGCTACGCCATGGGCATCCTCGCCCACCACGCCCAGACCTACACACCGCTGATGGAGGCGCCGTTTCTGATCGAGGGCACCAAGTCCATGCCGGTGATCTGGCTGACCGCGATCGTCGCGGCGTCGCTGGCGGCGCTTCTGATCGGAGCACTCAGCCTCAGGACCACGGGCGTCTATTTCATCATGATCACGCTCGCCTTCGGGCAGATGCTTTATTACTTCGCGATTTCCTGGCCCACCTATGGCGGCGAGGACGGGCTGTCGATCTATGTCCGCAACGACTTTCCGGGTCTGAACACGCTCAGGCCGTTCCCCTTCTTCGCCATTTCCTATGTCGCTCTTGCGGTGGGCCTTTTCCTGTCCTGGCGCATCGCGAAATCGCCCTTCGGCCTGGCCTTGTCCGCCGCGCGTCAGAACGAGGCGCGGGTCCGCACCGTGGGGATGGACCCATACCGTCTGCGGCTGACCGCCTTTGTCATCTCGGGCGCGATCACGGGCCTGGCAGGGGCGCTGTTCGCGGATCTCAACCGTTTCGTGTCACCCACGATGTTCTCGTGGCAGATGTCGGGCGAGTTCATCGTCTTCATCATCCTCGGCGGGACGGCGCGGCTCTTCGGGCCGGTGGTGGGCGCCTGCCTTTTCGTGATCCTCGAGCACTGGCTGGGCGGGCTCTCGGATTATTGGCTGGTCTTTCTGGGCGCGATCCTGCTTCTGGTGGTGCTGTTCGCGCGGGGTGGCGTCATCGGCGCGCTCGCCGGACGGGAGGCGACCCATGACTGAGCCTGTTCTGACCATCGAAGGCGTATCGAAGCGGTTCGGCGCGGTCGAGGCGGCGCGCGGCGTCACGCTCGACCTGCGACCGGGCGAAATCCACGCACTGATCGGCCCGAATGGCGCGGGGAAGTCCACGCTGATCGGCCTGACCGCCGGGACCATCGCGCCCGACGCGGGGCGGGTCGCACTGGCCGGGCGCGACGTGACCGCGCTCGATGCCGTGGGCCGGGCGCGGTCGGGGTTGGGGCGCACCTTTCAGATCTCGTCCCTGGCGATGGAGCACAGCGTCCTTCAGAATGCTGTTCTCGGTGCGCTCGGGCGGTCGGGGCGCGTCATGCGCCTGTTCGGAAACGTGATGCGTGACAGGGACCTGACCGAGCGCGCCGCGGCTGCGCTCGAACGGGTCGGGCTGGCGGATCAGGCGCGCCGCAGGGTGGCCGATCTCAGCCATGGCCAGCGCCGTCAGCTTGAGGTGGCGGTCGCGCTGACGCTGGAGCCGAAGGCGTTTCTGATGGACGAGCCGATGGCGGGTCTCGGCGCAGAGGGCACCGCCAGCCTGACGGCCTTTCTCGACACCCTCAGGGGCGAGGCGCCGATCCTTCTGGTCGAGCACGACATGGACGCGGTTTTCGCGCTGGCCGACCGGATCAGCGTGCTGGTCTACGGACAGGTCATCGCCACCGGCACGGCGGACGATATCCGCCGCGATCCTGCCGTGCGCGAGGCCTACCTGGGTGAGGACGCGGCATGACGCTCTTGTCCGTCGAGCGGATCGAGGCTGCCTATGGTCCGGCGCAGGCCCTCTTCGGTGTCACGCTCGATGTTGCGCCGGGCGAGGTGCTGGCGCTTCTCGGCCGGAACGGCATGGGAAAGTCCACGACGATCAAGGTGATCTGCCGGCTTCTGACGGCGAGCACGGGCAAGGTGTCGCTAGACGGTCAGGACATGGCGGGCTGGCCGTCGCACCGCGCCGCACGCGCCGGGATCGGGCTGGTGCCCGAGGGGCGGCGCGTGTTCCCGCCGCTGACGGTCGAGGAGAATCTGACCGCCGCCGCGCGGCCCGGCGATTGGACGCTGGCGACGGTGTCGGACCTCTTCCCCAGGCTAGGTGAGCGGTTGGGGCAGCGCGCGGCTTCTTTGTCGGGCGGAGAACAACAGATGCTGGCCATCGGCCGCGCGCTGATGACGAACCCGCGTCTTCTTATTCTCGACGAAGCGACCGAGGGGCTTGCCCCCGTTGTGCGTCAGGAAATCTGGGCGGCGATCCGGCGGCTCAAAGCCGAGACGGGGCTGGCGATTCTGGTCGTGGACAAGTCGTTGAAGGAACTGGCGACCGTGGCCGACCGGGCCGTCATCATCGAAGGCGGACGAAGCCGCTGGGCAGGGGATTTCGCGGAGCTCACACCGACGCTCACCGAACGCTACCTCGGCGTGTAGCGGACAGGCCGGATTTTGCCGCTTTCGAGGTATTCCGGCGTGACGGACGCTTCTAGCATGGGGCCGGATAGGGGAGGACAGCCATGCCACTTCAGATGAACCGGGAGGTCTTCATCACCTGCGCCGTCACCGGCTCGGGCGCGACACAGGACCGAAGCCCGCATGTGCCGAGAAGCCCCTCCGAGATCGCCGACAGCGCCATCGCCGCCGCCAAGGCGGGCGCGGCCATTGTCCATTGCCATGTGCGCGACCCCGAGACTGGCGCGCCATCGCGGGACCGGGCGCTTTTCCGCGAGGTGACCGAGCGCATCCGGGACGCAGGAACCGACGTGGTGCTGAACCTGACCGCCGGGATGGGTGGCGACATGGTCTTCGGCCCGCCCGACGCGCCTTTGCCGCTCGACGCCAAGGGAACCGATATGGCGGGCGCGGAAGAGCGGGTGGCCCATGTGGCAGAATGCCGGCCCGAGATCTGTACGCTCGATTGCGGCACGATGAACTTTGCCGAGGCCGATTACGTCATGACCAACACTCCCGGCATCCTGCGCGCCATGGGGCGGATGATGACCGGGCTGGGCGTGAAGCCGGAAATCGAGGCGTTCGACACCGGGCATCTCTGGCTCGCGAAATCGCTGGTGGACGAAGGCGTGTTGGACGCCCCCGCATTGGTGCAGCTTTGCATGGGCGTGCCCTGGGGCGCGCCGGACGATTTGAACACCTTCCTTGCCATGGTGAGTGCGGTACCCCCGGACTGGACGTTCTCGGCATTTTCCCTTGGACGGAACCAGATGGCCTATGTGGCCGCCGCCGTGCTGGCGGGCGGTCATGTGCGGGTGGGGCTGGAAGACAACCTCTGGCTAGGCAAGGGGCGGCTTGCCCGGAATGAAGAGCTTGTCGCTCGGGCGCGCGGCATCATCGAAGGCATGGGGGCGACGGTGATCGGTCCCGCCGAGGTGCGGACGCGCCTTGGCCTGACCAAGCGGGCGCCGGTCTGATGGCGCGGAAGGCCGCGATCGTGGGCGGCGGCGTGATCGGTGGCGGCTGGGCGGCGCGGTTTCTGCTCATGGGCTGGGACGTGGCGCTGTTCGACCCGTCGGAGGCGGCGCGCGCGCGGGTGGCGCGCGTGCTGGAGCAGGCGCGCTACGCTCTGCCGATGCTCTACGAGGGGCCATTGCCGCCGGAAGGTAGGCTGAGGGTTTCGGAAACGCTGGAGCAGGCGGTTGCGGAAGCGGATTACATTCAGGAAAGCGTGTCCGAGGTGCTGGACCTGAAACACCGTGTCCTCTCCGATATCCTGGCCGCCAACCCCGACGCGCCGGCTGGTTCGTCGACTTCGGGGTTCACCCCCTCGGACCTGCGCGCGGGTCTGGGTGAGGGGGCAGGACGCGTTCTGGTCGCACACCCCTTCAACCCGGTCTATCTGCTGCCTCTGGTCGAGATCGTGGGGCGGGACGGGGCCGTACCCGGCGCGCTTGAGGCAGTTGAGAGCGCCCTTTCGGGCATCGGAATGGTTCCGCTGGTCATCCCGCGCGAGATCGACGCCCATGTGGCGGACCGTCTGCTGGAAGCGGTGTGGCGCGAGGCGCTCTGGCTTGTCCGCGACGACATCGCGACGACCGCGCAGATCGACGATGCCATCCGTCTGGGGTTCGGCCTCAGATGGGCGCAGATGGGACTGTTCGAGACCTACCGGATCGCGGGGGGCGATGGCGGCATGGCGCATTTCCTCGCCCAGTTCGGCCCGGCGCTCGCCTGGCCCTGGACGAAGCTGGTGGACGTGCCGGAACTCACGGATGCGCTCGTCGCCAAGATCGCCGCGCAGTCCGACGCGCAGTCGGATGCACGCAGCATCGCCGAGCTGGAGGCCGAGCGGGACGGCAACCTTGTCGCGATTCTGCGGGCACTCCGCGCGCGGGGCGCAGCCGCCGGCCGGGCGATTGCCGCGCATGAGGAACGGCTGTCGCTTGCACCGGGCGGAGGAGCCTTCACAACCGTCGAGCGGACGATCCCGCTCGACTGGACCGACTACAACGGGCACATGAATGAAAGCCGCTACGGACAGGTCTTCTCGGATGCCTCAGACCGGGTTCTGGACGCGTTCGGGGCCGGGCCGGACTATGTTTCGGCGGGGTTCAGCTATTTCACCGTGGAAAGCACGATCCGTTATCTGGCGGAAACGCTTGCAGGCGAGAGGATCAGGGCCGAGACTCGGATTACCCTAGCGGACGGCAAGAAGCTGGGGCTGAGCCATGTGATGAGCCGAGTTTCCGATGGTGCGCGCCTGGCCGAAGCAGATCAGCTTCTTGTCCACGTGAGCCTTGAGACGCGCCGAAGCTGCCCGCCGCGGGAGGACATCGCGGCGCGCCTTACCGAGCTTGCCGCCGCCCACGCAAGCGACAAGGTTTGATCCGGCGGAGCGCGCCCCGTTCCGGGCCGCGCACGCGATGTTTGGCAACGGGGTCTCTGCCCCCCGGTCCTTGCGGACCGTCCCCCGGAGTATTTCACCAAGAAGAAGGGCCTGTCCGCGACATGAGCCGTCGCAAACATGAGGGCCGACCGCCGGGACGGCGGCGAGACTTGGTCTTGCCAAGGGAGGGATCGGCATGACCGAGGCATTAACGCAGAAGCGCCGCTCCGGCGGACGCGCGGGCAACAGGGAAAGGCGCGGAGGCGCCGTCTTTCGCCAGATGCCCTGGCGGCTGCCGAAGAACACCGACCGGCCGGTCGAGCCATTGGATGGGGAAGGTGTCGCAGCGATCCATAACGGCGCGATGCGCATTCTCGAAGAGATCGGGATTGCCTTTCTGAACGAGGAGGCGCTCGCGCTTTTCCGGCAGGCGGGCTGCCGGGTTGACGGGCAAGTCGTGCGGATGGACCGCGACTGGGTTATGGAGATGGTATCCCGCGCACCGGCCAGTTTTACTCTGACGCCCCGCAACCCCGACCGCCGTCTGGTCATCGGAGAGGGGCATATCCTTTTCGGCAATGTGTCTTCTCCGCCCAGCTATTTCGATCTCGAACTCGGGCGGAAGGTCTCGGGCACGCGCGCCCAGTGCGCCGACCTGTTGCGCCTGACGCAGCATTTCAACTGCATCCATTTCGCCGGAGGCTATCCGGTCGAGCCCGTCGAGATTCATCCCTCGGTCCGGCATCTGGACGTGCTCTTCGACAAGCTGACGCTGACCGACAAGGTGATGCACGCCTATTCGCTCGGCCGTGAGCGGGTCGAGGACGTGATGGAGATGGTCCGGATCGCCGGGGGCCTGACCGAAGAGGAGTTTCAGGCGACGCCGCGGATGTACACCAACATCAACTCGACCTCGCCGCTCAAGCATGACCATCCCATGATCGACGGCTGCCTGCGGTGCGTCCGGCGCGGTCAGGCGGTTATCGTCACGCCCTTTACACTTGCGGGTGCCATGGCGCCGGTGACGATGGCGGGCGCGGTGACGCTGTCCATCGCCGAAGCCTTGTCCGCGATCGCCCTTTTCCAGTTTGTCCGCCCCGGTGCCCCGTCGGTCATCGGAACCTTCACGTCGAACGTGGACATGAAGTCGGGTGCGCCGGCCTTTGGCACACCGGAATATATCCGCGCGACCCAGATGACCGGGCAGATGGCCCGGTTCTACGGCCTGCCGCTCAGGGCGTCCGGTGTCTGTGCCGCGAATGTGCCGGACGGGCAGGCCATGTGGGAGACATCCAACAGTCTCTGGTCCGCGATGCAGTCTGGCACGAACATCGTGTACCACGCAGCCGGGTGGCTGGAAGGCGGGTTGGTGGCGAGCCCGGAGAAATTCGTGATGGATTGCGAAGTGATCCAGATGCTGCAGCGCTACCTGGAGCCGGACATCACCGCGACCACGCCGGACGATATCGCATTCGAGGCGATCCGCGAGGTCGGCCACGACGGACACTATTTCGGTATACAGCATACTCAGGATCGCTATGAGACGGCATTTTACCAGCCCTTCGTGAGCGATTGGCGCAATTTCGAAGCCTGGGCTGCCGATGGCGAGGTCTGGACAGCGGAACGCGCGCATCGGCTTTTCAAGGAGATCATCGCCCATTTCGAACCGCCGCCCATGGAGGCAGCGATCCGGGAGGAGCTCGAGGCATTCGTCGCACGGCGGAAAGCCGAGGGCGGTGCGCCCACGGATTTCTGAGCGCCTGTTGGGAGCTTGTTAATCGAAAGGCCTTAATCCGGCGCTGAAACAGCGAGGATTCGATGTACCGGCTTTTGAACAGGGCGATTCAACGGTTTGTCTGCGACGTGAACGGACCGGAGGTCTGGGCGGAGGTTACCGCCACGGCGGCCCTGGGATTCGACACGTTCGAGCCTATGGTGACCTATGATCCGACGGTGACCGAAACGGTGATCACGGCGGCGGCCTTTGAATGCGGAAAGCCGCGTGATGCTCTGCTGGAGGATCTGGGGAACTACCTTGTGACATGGCCAGACAGCGGCGTCTTTCGTCGGCTTCTGCGGTTCGGCGGACCCGATTTCCATACGTTCCTGCTGTCTCTGGAAGACCTTCCCGACCGGGCGAGGCTGGTTCTTCCAAGCCGGGAGTTCCCAAGTGTGGAAGTGCATGATTTCGGACTGTCGAATGTGGTCATCTACATCAACAGCCCGCTCGCCGGAACGGCGCATGTCGCGCTTGGAGTGCTCCGGGGCATGGCGGACGACTACGGTGTGCTGGCGACGATAGAACATCGCGGCCTGTATCGTGGAAGCGAGCGGCTGACGGTGAATATCCACGACGCCGGCTTCGCCACCGGACGGGATTTCCGCCTCGTAAATGCGGGGAACGGATGACGAGTGAAGCCGCACGCGAGCGCGTGCCGATCGCCTCCGATGCGCTTGCGGTGCTGATGCCGCTGTACCTTCGGCTCGATGCCGACGGGATCATTCTGGCTGTCGGGCCCACACTCGCCAAGATCGACGACAACCTTGTGGGACAGGATTTTTTAGACCGTTTCGACGTGATCAGGCCTCGTGGAATTGTTCGAGTGCAGGAACTGCGCGCCGCGCTTGCGCGGGCCGTCCATATCCGCGTTCGCTCTCCGCGCGGGCCGAATGTCGGTCTGCGCTGCGTCGCGATGCCGGTAGGAGACGACGAGTCAGGGCTTTTGGTAAATTGCTCTTTCGGCATGCAGGTCGCAGACGCGGTTGTCGCCTACGACCTGACGCATCATGACTTCGCGCCAACGGACCTGGCCGTCGAGATGCTGTACCTCGTCGAGGGGCGCAAGGCGGCCGAGAAAGAGGCGCGTCAGCTGATCGCAAGACTGGAGCAAAGCCGGATCGAGGCTGAGAAGCGCTCGCTGACCGATGAACTCACCGGTCTGGCCAATCGGCGTGCCTTTGATCGCGAGGTCATCAAGCTGGTGGATTCCGGGCAGCCCTTCGCGGTTCTGGCTATTGACCTAGACCATTTCAAAGCGGTCAACGACCAATATGGCCACACTGTCGGCGACGCGGTCCTGCGGGTGGCCGCCCAACGGCTACGGACGTGCCTTCGGGAGTCGGATTTCGTGGCGCGCATCGGCGGCGACGAGTTTCTCGCAATTCTGCGCGATGTCGGCGATGCCTCGCTTCCGGTCACCGTGGGAGAGCGGTTGGTCGAGCGGCTGAAAGAGCCGATCATGGTCGAAGGCGTGACGTGCCATATCGCCGCCAGCGTCGGCATCGCGAATGAGGCCGGCCTTACGCAGGAAGCCGCGCAGACGCTGATGGCCCGCGCAGACGAAGCTCTCTACCGCTCGAAGCGTTCGGGCCGTGGGCTCGTGACGGTGTCGGCGGACTGACGGGCGCAGGGCCGCAACCGGACAACGACCGCGCCCGCCGGCTCAGACCCTTGTTTCGTCTTCGATCCGGTGTTCCGCATCGAACAGAAGCTGATCGCGCCCGGCCTCGTCCAGGGCGGCCGCGATCTGCAGGATGCTTTCGATCCGAGGGTCCGATCGCCACGCCATGAACTCAGCGACCGTTTCCGGATCGAAGCGCGTCACGATCTGTTCCGCGAACTCCAGAACCAGCGACAGCTCCGGCGTGGACAGCGTGGCAACCCTTTCGACCATTCGGGCGCGAAGCTCGTCGGGCGTTCCGCAATCGATGGCGCGTAGGTGGTGTCTTGTCATTCGTATCCTTTCAGGAACGCGCTTCGGTCATCCCGGAGCGTCTTGCGTGAAGTCCGGCAAGGACCAAGCCGGTGAGGATCAAGGCAACTGGGAACTGAAGCTCGCTAAGGGGCCGGCTCGCGATCAGGACGGCGACGAGGGTGATGCCAAGTGCCGCAAGAACGCGATGTTTCGCGGCGCTCGACAGGGTCATCAGAGAAATCGCCGCCGCTGCGTAAAGCAGAAGGAAATTCTGCCCCGCAGCCTCGAGCAGTTCGGCAAGGCTGAAGATCCCTTCCCGAGAAAGTTCGGTCACGACCAAGAGCACCGCGACCGTGGTCCCGACCGACCTGAGCGGCACGCCTTTTGTAACCCGCGTCAGCGCCACAGGCAGGTAACCGTCCCGCGCGACCGAATAGACCATGCGAGACACCGCCCAGATCGCAGCGGAAAGGTTCGCGAAGATCAGTGCCACGGCGACTGCGCCCACAGCGGTCTCTCCGACCGGCCCGAACCTTTCGGAGAAGATCGCCGCAAAGGGCGCCGGACCGTAAGCCACCGGACCTGCCTTAAGGACGAGAAAGGCCAGCGCCAGATAGAGCCCGACCGCCGCAACGAAGGAAAGGGCGATCGCCCGCGGGAATGTGCGCTCCGGGTCGCGGAACTCGCCCGCGAGGTTCGCAGCGACTTCCCAGCCGGTGAAGGCGAAGAAGATCATCATGAACGTGGCGCCGAAGGTCATCGGGCTGATGGTCGTGATCGAGGGCAGCGGCGTCTCGGCAACGCTCGTCCCGCTTGTGGCGATCCCTATTGTCGCGAGGACCACCATCACCAGAAGGAGAAGCGAAGCGATCGCCGAGTTCGCGCGTCCGGCGATCTCGGCCGAAAGCAGGTTCACGGCGGCCGCGGCAAGGATCAGAAGCCCCGCAAGCAAGTGTGGGTCGCCCCCTATCACCGCCGAAGCATAGTAGCCGCCGGTGATCGCGATCGAAGGTAGCCCGACGCTGACCGCGCCAAGAAAAAGCAGAATGGTCGGCGCATAGGCATAGGGGCCGAAGGCGTCACGGACCCATGCAGGAAGACCGCCAGAGCTTGGCATCTTGCGGCCGAGAATGCCGAAAACGGCCAGAAGCGGGATCGCGACCAACGCGCAGGCCCCCCAGACGACGGGCGCCGCGTTGCCTGACATCTGCGCGGCGAGGCCGGGCAGCGTCAGCAGCCCGGCCCCAAGGACGATGTTCAGCATCATGAAAGTGCCGCGCCCGAGGCCGATGGTACGGGTTAGTTCAGACATGATGGGTCAGATTCGCGTTGTGGAAGGCAATGAAATAGGTGGCGCCGTCTTCGAGCGCGACAGAGCCGTGGCGCACCCCGGCGGGAAGCGAGATAACGCTGCCGGGTGTGCAGATTCGCTCGCCGCCGTCCCAGTAGAAGCGCACCGCACCGTCAAGGATCACCAGCGTCTCGTCGGTGTCATGATGGTGCCAGGCATGTTCCTTGTGCGGAACATCGCGCTGCACTTCGATGCAGCCCTGATCGGGCAGAAGGCGCTCGATCAGCGGGCGCAGGTCGGTGACGTCGGTTTCCATCGCGAAGATGCGGACATCTGTGAGCGGGGCGTGAATGGTGCTGTGCTGGTTCATGCGACCTTTCCTTCTTCGGTGTCGTCGGTATCGGTTGTGGGGGCGCCCAGCCGGTGGAACGGGCAGGTGGGCGCTGCGTTGCTGTCGTCGATGAAGTACTGCCGGAACTCGCGGTTTTTCGGCTCACCATAGGCGCCGAGATACGGGGCGGTCGGAATGGCGTCGAAATCCGCCAGCCGCTCGCGCACGGTTGCGAGCGCGCGTCTTGCTGCGGGTGTGTCGCTGTCCGTGATGCCGTCGAAGACCCAGCGTGGCTGGAACGTCACCATAAAGGACGACGAACGGCGGCTCTGGCGGAGTACATGCGCCGGCGAGTTGCAGACGACGAAGATCGGCTCTCCGGCGTAGCAGAACTCCCAGCTTGGATCGTCCAGTTCCCGTGCAATGCCTTCGGGGCGCGGCGTGGTATCCTGTCGTTCGAGATCGTCGAGAAGATGCCAGAACCGCTGACGATAGCTTTCGATATGCTGAACGGGTCCCGGCCGGGCAAAAAGTACGAGCGATGTCATCCGTCCGAGATCGCGTGCGCCGGCGAGGTATTCGGTCAGGAGGGCGCCAATGCTTTCTGCGTCGAAAGGATCGGGAAACGCGTAGCGTATCTGATCGGCTTTGTGACCGGTCACGCCGAACACGCAGGGAAAGGGCCGCGCCGTGCTGGTGAGCGTCGCTTCGAATTCCGAGAAAATGACCCGCTGCCAGGAGGAGGATGCGAAGGTTTCGGGTATTTCCGTTTTGGAAAGAAGTGCTGCCATTTTCAGAGATCCTTTACATTTCGTTGAAGGATCACCCTGATTTGACGAGGTCGCACCTTTCAAATCGAAAAAAATTCTTCGTTTTGTCGAAAAACGCGTTAAAGTTGAGGTTAAAGTGAGGATGTACGCATGAAGTTGAGTCCGACGGATAAAATGATTCTCCAACTGCTCAAGGAGAATGGCCGCCGCTCCGTGACCGAGATAGCAGGAATCGTCGGTCTTTCGCGACCGACCGTACGGCATCACGTTGACAAACTGATCCGCGAAAACGTCATCCGACGCTTCACGATCGAGATCGACCACCAGGACGATGCACGTCCGTCCGGCGTCCGCGCGATGTTCGAGGTGCGTCTCAGGCGGAACGTCTGCGGCAAGGTCTTCGCCTCGATCTCGCATTGGAGCGAGCTCGTTTCGTGCTGGTCGACGGCCGGGTCGACCGACATGCGCATTCTCCTCGAAGCGGCGGATCAGAGCATCATCGAGGACCTGCGCGACCGGCTGGCGCGGCATCCCGAGGTGGCCTCGCTGACCACGACGATGATTCTGAAGACCTGGTGCGAACGTATCTCTGGCATCTGCGAGACAGCACCCGAGGGTTATGTGATCACCCGAGAGGGGCAACTCGTTTCATGAATTGTGCTGCGCACGAAGCATCCGGCTTCGACCGGGAGCTTGGCGGTCTCTTGCGGGTCTACCGTCTGGGCGCCGGTTTCCGGCTGGACGACCTGGCCGAGTTGCTGGGGATCAGTGAGGCGCAACTGACCGATATCGAAGAAGGCCGCACGGGCATCACCGCGCGGTTTCTCAGTGAATTCGCCCATCTCACCGGAATTCCGCCCTGCAAAATCTGGGAACAGCTCGATAATCGCCTGGCCTTTGTCGACACCGAGGAGTTCGATTGCGAAAGCGTGTGCCGCGATCTTCTTGCCTCCAATCGGGGGCGACAGGTGATCCGCGCCATGGCGACCTGCCAGCACCCCGAGGTGCTGGACGCGGTGTTCCGGCTTCTGATCGCCAATGCCGCCCACATCGTTCCGAATGAACGCGAGCTGATGCGGCTCCGGGGCTAGGTGTCGCGCCGCGCAAGCCGCACCGCCGTCTGTCCCTGATAAAGGCGCTTGGACGGCATCACGAGCATCATGTTGTCCTCTGGCGTAGTGACAGGCGTCTCGCCGTCATGGCCGAGAAGCGTGCCCGCCCTTTCGATCACCTCGCCGCCGGTGAACGGTTCGGCAAAGGTGAAGCCTTCGGGTGACGTGATCGTCACCGCCTGGGTCACCGTGTAGAACATCTGTTCCTCCTCGGGCGGGAAGGGCTCGGCGAATTCCGGCGCCATCACGCCGGTCGCACTCAGGAACCGTGCCGATGTCGCCTTGGCCAGCGGGGCGGCAGCCGCTTCCCAATGCTGTCCGCATTCCACCAGAATCGCCGTCTTCGAGCCGCCTTCCTCGTCGAAGCCCGCATAGTCGCGCATCCGGCGCCCGGCGGCGTGGCCGAAATCGCCGATGATGCGCTTGGGCAGGCCGACCTTGGCCGAAAGCTCCTTGGCGCGCTGGTGGCGGCCGGTGATCATCACGGGGGGCGCAAGGTGCTGCATGCTGTGGAGGTCGAGCAGATAGTCGATGTCTTCGAGCGCAGGGCGCACCTGGCGCGCGCGGCGCAATTCGACGCTGTCGCGGTCGCCTTCCAGAACGTCGATGTTCCAGACCCGGTTCATGTCCTCGTCCAGCCATCGCGTCGCATTGGGATCGGCCGGATCGAAGGCCTCGTAGGCTTCGATATTCATGAAGGCGAGCGTCAGCGTCCCCATTTCGGGGCGCACGTCGGACGACATCAGCCAGTCCAGCGCAATCGCGCCGCAGGGTTCGTTGCCGTGAACGATGGCCGAGATCATCACGTTCGGCCCCGCCTTGCCGCTTTCGAACCGCCAGACATAGGGGATACCGGTGTTGCCGGGTGCATATGCCGAGATATCGGGGGGCGTCAGTTCGACGGGGTAGCTGTTCGGGATGTCGAGTTGCGGCATGGGCGTGATCCTTGTTCGGGTCAGACCGGTTCCGAGAACCGGTCGTTCGGGGTGAAGAGTTTGACGAAACGCATGAATTGCCGCGCGGCCTCGGAGACGGGCCGGTTGGCGGGAAGGACGAAGCTGGTCTGGTAGTGAATAGGTGCGTTGAAGGGACGGACCGAAACACCGGGAAAGTCGCTCGTCAGAAGCGGGAAGGGGTTGATGAGCGTGACGCCCAGCCCCTCGCGGACAAGTTCCAGCGCGGCCATGTTCGTAGCGGTCTCGGCGATGGTCTTGGGTGTAATGCCGGCGCGTGCGAATAGCTTTTCGGTATTTGCGCGAGTCCCGAGGCGGCGGAGAAACTCGACCATTTCGACCCCGTCGAGGTCCTGCGGCTCGATCATGGTTTTCGCCTCGAACGGGTGGCCCACGGGCATCGCGCAGACGATCTGCGACCGTCGCCACGGCAGAAGCCTGACGCCCGTGCGCTCGATCATGCCGCTCGTGATTCCGAGATCGTAGCGCAGGTCCACAATGCCAGCGACAAGCACGTCGGTGGACTGAATCTCAAGCTGCACGCGGCGGTTCGGGTGCTGTTTCAGGAACCGCGCTACGCGGGAGATGATGAAGTGATGCGCCAGCGTGGGTGGCACGATCAGCCTGAGCGGCTCGTCCTCGGGCGCGGCCCAGTCTGCGCCTTCGATCTCGGCCAGCGTCTCGAAGATCGGGTCCAGCCTCTCGTTTAGGCGAAGCGCCTCTGCGGTGGGCTCGATTCGCCCCGAGGAGCGCACGAAAAGGGCGCGTCCCACCCGCGCCTCAAGCTGCGCCAGGGATCGGCTGACGGCGGATTGCGAGATTCCCAGCCGCCGCGCCGAGCCGATGGTCGTCCCCGTCGTGACGAGAGCGCGGAGCGCCTCGAATTCGCGCAGTCTGTGGCGGTGTTCGGTCATGAATTGAGCCTCGTTCGGATCAACGCGGTTTACCATCCGCTGGTGTTGGATTGGCCTATGCAAAGTTGCATATAATTTGGCATTGGCAATGAAAATTACGCTAGCTAGCATCTGTCCATTGAGACGGTGGTGTCGCGCGCCTGTGCGAACAAATCTGCCGCCATCACAGGGAGACAACATATGAAAAAGATGACCACCGCGACGCTGGTCGCTGCCGGGGCGCTTATGCTGGGGGCCGGTGCGGCCACAGCCGAAAAGCTCACCGTCGGCCTTGCGTCCGAAACCACGTCGATCGACCCGCAATTTCACAACGTCGGTCCGAACAACGCGCTGTCCTTACACATCTTCGACCGCCTGATCCTGCAGGATGAGCGTCAGCGCCTGATGCCCGGCCTCGCCGTGTCCTGGACCCCGGTCGATGACCTGACCTGGGAATTCAAGCTGCGCGAAGGCGTGAAATTCCACGACGGCAGCGATTTCACCGCCGATGACGTGGTCTGCACCTTCGAGCGTGCGCCGAACGTGCCGAACTCGCCGGCCAGCTTCGCGACCTATACCAAGGGCAAGACCGTCGAGAAGGTCGACGACTATACCGTCCACTTCAAGACCGAAGAGCCCTATCCGCTGATGGGTAACGACGTTTCGACCGTTGCGATCATCTCGGACAGCGTTGGTTGCGGCGCGACCACGGAAGAGTTCAACAACGGCACCGCCGCTGTCGGAACCGGCCCCTACAAGTTCGTCAGCTATACGCCCGGCCAGTCCGTGGTGTTCGAGCGGAACGAGGACTATTGGGGCGAAAAGCCGGAATGGACCGAAGTCGAATTCCGACCGATCAGTTCGGGACCGAGCCGCGTTGCCGCGCTTCTGGCGGGCGACGTGGACGTGATCTCGGGTGTTCCGACGACCGACATCACGACGCTTGAAGGGAACGACGACGTCGCGCTCTATCAGGGTCCGTCAAACCGCGTGATCTATCTGCATATGGACCAGTTCCGCGAGAACTCGCCCCATATCACCGCGCTTGATGGCAGCGAAATCAAGAACCCGCTGCTGGATGTCCGCGTCCGTAAAGCGATCAGCATGGCGATCAACCGCGATGCCATCGTCGACCGCGTCATGGAAGGTGTGGCCGTGCCCGCCGGTCAGCTTCTGCCCGACGGCTTCTTCGGCGTGTCGGAAAACATCGAAGTGCCGGCTTATGACCCCGAGGGCGCCAAGGCGCTTCTGGCCGAGGCTGGCTATGGCGACGGCTTTGCCATGACGATTCACGGCCCGAACGACCGCTACATCAACGATGCCAAGATCGCGGAAGCCATCGCCCAGATGCTGACCCGCGTGGGTATCCGCACGGCGGTCGAAACCATGCCGCGTTCGGTGTATTTCGGACGGGCCTCGTCCGGCTCGCCCGAAGGTGAGCCCGAGTTCAGCTTTATCCTTGTGGGCTGGGGCGCCGGTTCGGGTGAGGCATCCTCGCCGCTGAAGGCGCTGATCCATACCTTTGACAAGGACGCGGGCCTCGGTGCCACCAACCGCGGTCGCCACTCGAACCCGGATATCGACGCCAAGATCAAGGAAGCGCTCGCCACCGTGGACGATGCCAAGCGTCAGGACCTACTGGCCGAGGCGACCGAGATGGCGATGGACACCGTCGCGATCATCCCGACGCATTTCCAGGTAAATACCTGGGGCACCCGCAAGGGTCTGGCTTATGCGCCGCGGACGGATGAATACACCATCGCGATGGGCGTCAAGAAGACCAACTAAGCCTGTCGCCGGGCCGCGCCATTCCGTGCGGCCCGGCAACCCTGAGCCGGGGGAGCCACCATGTCCGCCTTCGTGATCCGTCGCCTTCTGCAGGCCTTCCTCGTGATGGCGCTGATGTCGGTGATCGTCTTTTTCGGCGTCAACGTCATCGGTGACCCGGTCTACATGCTGGTCAGCCCCGATGCCGATCAGGCCGAGCTTGAGGCAGCTATCGCGCGCCTTGGCCTCGACCGTCCGATCTGGGAGCAATACCTGCTGTTCCTGCAGGGCGCGCTGAGGGGAGACCTCGGCAATTCCTTCATCTTCGGGGAACCGGCGCTCAAGCTGATCTTCCACCACATGCCCGCGACGTTGGAACTGGCCTTTTCGGCGCTGTTTCTGTCGGTTGTCATTGGCATCCCGCTCGGCCTCTATGCCGGGCTTTACCCCGACAACCCGATTTCCAAGGGCATCATGGCGGGGTCGATCCTTGGCTTCTCGCTGCCGACCTTCTGGGTGGGGCTGATGCTGATCATGGTTTTCGCGGTCGAACTTGGCTGGTTGCCGTCGACCGGGCGGGGCGACACGGCCACCTTCCTCGGGATTGAAAGCAGCCTCTTTACAGCAGACGGCCTGAGCCACCTGTTCCTGCCTGCGCTGAACCTGGCGCTTCTCAAGATCTCGCTGGCCGTGCGCCTGACCCGTGCGGGCGTGCGGGAAGCGATGGGGCAGGACTATGTGAAATTCGCCCGCGCCAAGGGGCTGTCGACCCGGCGGATCATCTTCGTGCATGTGCTCAAGAACATCATGATACCGGTGGTCACGGTGATGGGCCTCGAATTCGGAAGCCTCATCGGCTTTTCCGTCGTGACCGAGACGATTTTCGCCTGGCCCGGCATGGGCAAGCTCCTGATCGACGCGATCCTGCAGCTCGACCGCCCGGTGGTCGTCGCTTACCTGATGATCATCGTGCTGTTCTTCGTGATCATCAATCTGATCGTCGACATCCTCTATTCCATCCTCGACCCGCGGGTCCGGCTTCAGGATCAGGGCGCATGACCGATATCTCTGCAGACACCGCGACAGTGGACGAAACCGCGAAGGTCGAAACGCCGTTCCAGCGCTTTCGCTCGGAGTTCTTCGAAAGCTGGATCGCCACGGGCGCGCTGTTCCTTCTGGGCCTCATCATCATCCTGGCGCTGCTGGCCCCCTACATCACGCCGCAGAACCCCTATGATCTGGGCCAGGTCGACGTGCTCGACGGTCGCCTGCCGCCCGGAAGCGAGGCATTTACCGGCTACACGATGTGGCTGGGGTCGGACGGATCGGGCAGGGACCTCTATTCCGCGATCCTCTATGGCCTGCGCATTTCGCTGGCGGTGGGCGTTGCCTCCGGCATGATCGCTCTCGTCGTCGGCATGGCCGTCGGTCTGGTTGCCGCCTATGCAGGCGGGCGGGTCGAGAACGTGATCATGCGGCTTGTGGACCTGCAACTGTCCTTCCCTGCCTCGCTCGTCGCGCTGATGCTGGTGGCGATCCTCGGCAAGGGGATCGAGAACATCATCCTTGCCCTCGTCGTCGCGCAATGGGCCTATTACGCGCGTACCGTGCGCGGCACCGCGCTGGTCGAACGGCGCAAGGAATACGTGGAAGCCGCCCAATGTCTCGGCCTGTCGCGCACCCGCGTCGTTTTCCGGCACATCCTGCCCAACTGTCTGGCGCCGCTGATCGTCGTCGGTACGGTTCAGACCGCCCACGCAATCAGCCTTGAGGCCACGCTCTCCTTCCTCGGCGTGGGCCTGCCCCAGACCGAGCCCAGCCTCGGCGTGCTAATCGCCAACGGTTTTGAATACATGCTGTCGGGGCGCTACTGGATCTCCGTGTTCCCCGGTATCGCGCTTCTGCTGACGGTCGTCTCGATCAACCTTGTGGGCGATCACCTGCGCGACGTCCTGAACCCGAGGCTGAAGAAATGACCGCCGTTCTCGAAGTCGAAGGGCTGAAGACCCACTTTTTCACCCGCGCCGGTGTGGTCAAGGCGGTGGATGGCGTGGACTTCAGCGTCGCCAAAGGCGAGGTCATGGGCCTTGTGGGCGAAAGCGGGTCGGGCAAGTCGATTACCGGCTTTTCCATCCTTGGCCTGATCGACCCGCCGGGGCGGATCGTCGAAGGGGCCATTCGCTTCAATGGCGAGGATATCGCGGGCGCGAGCGAAGAGCGGCTGAAGACGCTACGCGGCAACCGGATCGCGATGATCTTTCAGGACCCGATGATGACGCTGAATCCGGTCCTTCGGATCGACACCCAGATGATCGAGGCAATCCTCGCCCATGAAAAGGTGGACAAGCGCGAAGCATGGGAGCGGAGCCGCGACGCGCTGGGTCTCGTCGGCATCCCGTCGCCAGAGGAACGGCTGCAGGCCTATCCGCACCAGTTGTCGGGGGGCATGCGCCAGCGCGTCGCCATCGCCACGGCGTTTCTCAACCGTCCCGATCTAATCATCGCTGACGAGCCGACCACCGCGCTGGACGTCACCATTCAGGCCCAGATCATCCACGAGGCGCAGAAGCTGACCCGTCAGACCGGCACGGCGATGATCTGGATCACCCATGATCTTGCCGTGGTCGCGGGCCTCGCGGATCGGATTTCGGTCATGTATGCGGGCCGCATCGTTGAGCAGGGCGAGACCGACCTCGTCATCGACCACCCGCTTCATCCCTATACCGTGGGCCTTCTCGGCTCGGTGCCGTCCGCCAACAAGCGGGGCGAGCGGCTGTATCAGATCGAGGGGATGACGCCCAACATGCTTGACCTGCCCGAAGGCTGCGCCTTCGCGCCCCGCTGCCGGTGGGCGACCGACGCCTGCACCCCGCCGCCCGGCGTTCAGACGGTGGATGGCCGCCAGATCCGCTGCGTCCATCCCCGCCGGGAAGGGGTGACGGCATGAACGATCCCATTCTCGAAATCCGGGGGGTCTCCAAGCGCTTCACCAAGCGGCTCGACATGGCGGGCCGCATCGCGGCGAAGCTCGGCTCGTCGGTGAAAGAGGAAACCGTCCACGCGGTGGACGGCGTCGACCTTGCGATCAAGCCCGGCGAGGTTCTGGGCCTCGTGGGCGAGTCCGGCTGCGGCAAGTCCACGCTGGGCCGTGTCGTGGCCGGCATCCATGCCGCGAGCGAGGGCAGCATCCTGTTCGAAGGCAAGGACGTGGCGAAGATGTCCGGGGCCGAGACGCGGGCCGCCACGCTGGCGATCCAGATGATCTTTCAGGACCCTTTCGCCAGCCTCAATCCCCGGATGCGGGTCGAGGACATCATCGGCGAGGCGCCCCGCGTGCATGGTCTGGTCGCGGCGAACGAGGTGTCCGACTACGTCGACGATGTGATGCGGAAGGTGGGCCTCGATCCGAGCCTCAAGAAACGCTACGCGCACCAGTTCTCGGGCGGTCAGCGCCAGCGGATCGGGATTGCGCGGGCGCTTGCCGTCAAACCGCGTTTCCTTGTCTGCGACGAGGCGATTGCCGCGCTCGACGTGTCTATCCAGGCGCAGGTCATCAACCTGTTCATGGACCTCCGCGAGGAACTGGGTCTGACCTATCTCTTCATCAGCCACGACCTGTCCGTGGTCGAACATATCGCGGACCGGGTGGCGATCATGTATCTCGGCCGGATCGTCGAGGCCGCGCCCACCGAGGACATCTTCGCCAATCCGCGCCACCCCTACACACAGGCGCTTCTGGCCGAGGCGCCGCGTCTCGATCAGCGCAAACGCGATTTCGCGCCGATCGAAGGGGAGATCCCGTCGCCGCTCGACCCGCCGCCCGGCTGTCACTTCAACCCGCGCTGCCCGCGTGCGACCGATCTTTGTCGTGAGACCCGTCCCATGCTGGAACCCTCCGGCGATGCGGGCATTGTTTCCTGCCATCACTGGAGGGACGCGTGAGCGCATTCGTCCGTGTCGAGCGCCCCATCGGGGACACCCGTCCGCTTGTCTTCGACAGCCCGCATTCGGGGTCGATCTATCCGGCGAACTTCACTCATGTGGTGGATCGTATGACGCTCCGCCGGTCCGAGGATGCGCATATCGAGGAACTGTTCGGCCACGTCACCGGGCTGGGCGCGGTTCTGGTCCACGCGCTGTTCCCGCGCTGCTATATCGACCCGAACCGGAACGAGGATGATCTTGATCTGTCCATGATCGCGGACGGGTGGGACGGACCGGTCAACCCAACGTCCAAGACGCTCAGCCGGGGGATCGGTCTGATCTGGAAGGACATGAAAGCCTTCGGCCCGATCTATGACGGCCCTCTGACCGCCGCCGATATCAGGACCCGGATCGAAGACTATTGGCGACCCTATCACGATGCACTCGCGGCAGAGATCGACGCCGCGCACGGGCGCGTCGGGCGCGTGGTGCACGTCGATTGCCATTCCATGGCCAGCATGGGCGACCGCACGACCGAGGACGGCGAGGTCGCGCGCCCCGACTTCGTGATCGGCGACCGGGACGGGACCACTTGCGCACCCGCGCTGACCGATTGTGTGGTCGAGACGCTGCGCGCCATGGGGTACAGCGTTGCCATCAACGATCCCTACAAGGGGTTCGAGCTGGTCCGCCGCCACGGCAGACCGGACGAAGGGCGCCATTCGATCCAGATCGAGGTGAACCGCGCGCTTTACATGGATGAAGCTACCCTTTCGAAGCGGCCAGGATTTCTGGAACTGGCCGCCAATCTCGAACGGCTGAATGCCGAGGTGGCGAGCCTTTCAGAAACGATATGAGGTCGCCTCACCCAGACAGGAACACCCCTGAGACAGGATCGCGGGATCGCGTCAGCTTTTGATTGCCCAGACCCGCGGCGCGGGTCTATAGGCGTCTCATGGCGATCAATGACCAACAGATCGCGCCAGGCCGTGGTCTTGGCGCCGAGGCGCGTGCGCTCGTCTCGCTGGGGCTGCCGCTGGTCGGCAGTCACTTGGCGCAGATGGCGATCACGACCTCGGACGCTCTCATGCTCGGCTGGTATGACGTCACAGCGCTGGCGGGCGTGTCGCTGGCGGGGCCGGTCTATTTCTGCCTGTTCATCGTTGGGTCGGGTTTCGCCTGGGCGGTGATGCCCATGGTGGCGAGCGCGGCCAGTGTCGACGACCACCGGCAGGTGCGGCGGGCCACACGGATGGGCCTTTGGCTGTCGGTTATCTTCGGTATCGTCGCGACATTCCCACTGCTGTTCTTCGAGGAGTTGTTCCTGTCCATCGGACAGGACCCCGAGGTCAGCCGCATCGCCGGGCTTTACATGGCGGTGGCTGGTGTCGGGCTCACACCGGCGCTGATCGTCATGGTGATGAAAAGCTACCTGTCCGCGCTAGAAATGACGCGTATCATCCTGCTGGTCACCATCGGCGCGGCAGTTCTGAACGTCCTGCTGAACTATGCACTGATTTTCGGAAATTTCGGCGCGCCGGAGCTGGGCGTCGTCGGGGCCGCGCTGGCGTCGATCGTCGGCCATGTGATCAGCATGGTGGCGCTTTGCGCCTATGCGCTTTGGAAAACGCCGCAATACGACCTCTTCCGCAATTTCTGGCGACCGGACTGGGAAGCGATCGGCCGGGTGTTCCAGCTTGGCTGGCCCATCGGTCTGACCAATCTGGCCGAGGTCGGGCTCTTTGCCGCAAGTTCGGTCATGATGGGCTGGGTCGGTACCATCGCGCTCGCGGCGCACGGCATCGCGCTTCAGATCGCATCGCTCACCTTCATGGTGCATCTCGGCGTCAGTCAGGCGCTGACCGTGCGCGTGGGCCGTGCCTGGGGCAGGGGAGAGCCCGACCGCGTCCGCGTCACCGGCCTTGCGGGGCTCATGCTGTCGGCTGGTGCCGTGACGCTGACCATGATTCTCTTCCTGACGGTGCCGGAGGTCCTTGTGGGCGTCTTCGTCGATCCCGACGACCCCGACCGCCCCGCGATCCTGATCGCGGGCGCGGCGCTCCTCGCGGTGGCGGCGCTGTTTCAGACGGTGGACGCGCTTCAGGTGCTGGCGCTTGGCATGTTGCGGGGTGTGCAGGACACGCGGGTGCCGATGCTCTATGCCGCCTTCAGCTACTGGGTGGTGGGGGTGCCGGCGAGCTATGTGCTGGGCCTTCACACGCCGCTTGGGGGCACGGGGGTCTGGCTGGGGCTGACCATCGGTCTGGCACTGGCCGGCATTCTGCTGCAAGGCCGCTTCTGGCGGCGACAGCTCGCGGTTGGGGCTCTTCCGGCGGGCTAGTCGCCCATTGTCCTCAGCCACTCCATCACGTCACCCCGGACGGATTGCACGCCCGACCCGCGCGACCGGTCGATGACCGCGCGCACATCGTCAAGGTTCACACGGCGGAGCAGGTGTTTGACCGGTCCGATGGACGCCGGGCGCATCGAGAGCGTGCGCAGCCCCATCGCAGCGAAGCACATCGCTTCAATGGGACGGCCCGCATCCTCGCCACAGAAACTGACCGGCGTGTCGGTCTCGGCGCAGCGTCGCACGATCTGCTCGATGAAGCTCAGGTAACTGACGTTCAAGGTGTCATAGCGCCGCCGCACACGTTCGTTCTCGCGGTCGGCGGCGAAGAAGAACTGCTTCAGGTCGTTCCCGCCGATCGAGATGAAGTCCGCCATCTCGAAGAACTGACGCGGTGCGAAAGCGAGGCTGGGCGTCTCGAGCATCGCGCCGATGCGGATATTCTCGGGCAAGTCATGGCCCAGCTTGCCCTCGCGTTCGATCTCGTCCAGCACGTGTTGCCGCGCGGCACGGAACTCGTCGAACTGCGCGATGAAAGGGAACATCAGCGTCAGCGGGCGTCCATTGGCGGCACGGATGAGTGCCTGAAGCTGCATCCGCATGACACCGGGCTTGTCCAATCCCACGCGGATCGCCCGCCAGCCAAGCGCGGGGTTCGGTTCTTCCTCGCGTTTCATATAGGGCAGGACCTTGTCGGACCCGATGTCGAGCGTGCGGAAGACCACCGGCTTGTCGCCGGCCGCATCCATCACCCGCGCATAGATCGCCGCCAGCTCGCCCCGGCGGGGGACATTCGAGCGTGCGAGGAACTGAAGCTCGGTCCGGAACAGGCCCACGCCCTCGGCGCCCGAGCTTTCCAACGAGGGAAGGTCGGCAATCAGGCCCGCGTTCATGTGGAGCGCAATGGTCGTCCCGCACTTCGCCTGCGCTGGCTGCCCGATCAGGCCAGCATAGCGCTCCTGCGCCTTGGCCTGCATCGCGATCTTGTCGCGAAAGGCGCTGACCACACTGTCATCGGGGCGAAGGTGCAGAATGCCCTGATCCCCGTCGATCATGGCGTGATCGCCATTGAGCGCCTCGTTGATGACACCCTCGGCGTGGACGATCAGCGGGATGGCCCAGGCCCGCGCGACCACGGTGGCGTGGCTGCCGACAGAGCCTTGTTCCAGCACGATGCCCCTGAGCTTGCCGCGACCGTAGTCCAAAAGCTCGGCCGGACCGATGTTGCGCGCCACAAGGATAGGGTTCTCGGGCATCTCGGCGCCCGTGTCGCGACCCTGACCGGTAAGAATACGCAAAAGCCGGTTCGAGAGGTCGTCCAGGTCGTGCAGCCGGTCGCGAAGATAGGCGTCCGCCGCCTGGTTCAGACGCTGCCGCGCCTGCGATTGTTCCTTTTCGACTGCCGCCTCCGCCGAGAGACCCGCGTCGATATCTTCTTCCATCCGCCGGAGCCAGCCGCGCGAATGGGCGAACATGCGATAGGCCTCAAGCACCTCGCGCTGGTCCTCGTCAGCGGGTTCAGAGCCCACCTGCATGAGCATGTCATCGACCGAAATCCGAAGCGTTTGAACCGCGTCGCGCAGGCGCTGCTTTTCCTGTTCGGGGTCCTCGGCGATGGGGTTCGTCACGACGACGCGCGGCTCATGCAACCAGATCTGCCCCTCGGCCACGCCTTCCTGCGCGACGCCGCCCCGGAACATCGCCGGCAGCGTGTGGCGTGCCCGAAGCGCCTCGCCCTCTCCGACGAAGGCGCCAAGCTCGGTCATCTCGGCCAGCACCATCGCGACGACTTCCAGCGCGTAGACCTCGTCCTCGGAAAAGGCGCGCGCTTCGCGTGACTGAACGACCAGCACGCCGAGCTTTTCCCCTAACCGCTGGATCGGCACGCCGCAGAAGGACGAGAACACCTCTTCCCCTGTCTCCGGCATATAGCGGAACCCGCGCGCCGCAGGCGCATCCGCCTCGTTCACCACGCGCCCGTCACGGGCGACACGCCCCACAAGACCCTCGCCAAGGCGCATCCGCGTCTGGTGGACGGCCTCCGCCTTCAGACCTTCGGTCGCGCAAAGCTCCAGCGTCTCCGGGTCCCGGAACAGGTAGATCGAGCACACCTCGGTCTGCATCGAACTGGCGATGATATGCGTGATCCGGTCCAGCCGGGCCTGACCCGCGCTGTCCTCAGCCAAGGCCTCCCGCAGGCGACCAAGCAGCTTGCGGCTTTCGGTATCGACGTCGTTTGTCATGCCGTTGGGCGACCCGCTCCACATGCCTCTCCGCCCGGATCGGACGGTATTCGCATCACTCTATCAAGCGCAGGGCGGAATTGCCAAACGCTGCCTCAGCTCTCGTTCAGAAGCCGCTTCAGCACACTGGCACGGGATATTTGCCCTATTGTGACACCGTCTTCCGCGACAGCGACCGGCGCATCGCCCGCCAGAACCGAACGGATCACATCCGCGATCTCGTCGTCTGCACCAACCGTCGTCGTTGTCCCGCCCGTGGCCGGCTCCATCACGTCCCGCGCGCAAAGCACGCCAAGCGGGCTCATATGGGCGACGAAGTCCGCCACATACTCGTTGGACGGGTTGGAATAGATGTCGCGCGGCGTTCCCCATTGTACGATACGCCCGCCCTCCATGATGGCGATCTTGTCGCCCAGCTTGAACGCCTCGTCGAGATCGTGGCTGACGAAGATGATGGTGCGGTTCAGACGCTCCTGCAGTTCCAGCAACTCGTCCTGAAGCCGTGTGCGGATCAGCGGGTCGAGCGCCGAGAAAGGCTCGTCCATCAGAAGGATCGGCGCCTCGGTCGCGAAGGCGCGGGCAAGGCCCACACGCTGCTGCATGCCGCCCGACAACTCGCCCACCTTCCGGTCGCCCCAGCCGCCGAGGCCCACAAGCTCAAGCTGCCGGTCGACGCGCTCGCGCCGCTCGGCGCGCGAAAGGCCGCCCAGTTCCAGGCCCAGCCCCACATTGTCCCGGACAGTGCGCCAGGGCAGCAGGCCGAATTGCTGGAACACCATCGCAATACTCGTCAGCCGCATCCGTCGGAGCGTCTTGGCGTCGGCATGGGTGATATCCACCTGTCCCTTGCCATCCTCGACCAAAACGCGCCCCCGGATCACCGGGTTCAGCCCGTTCACTGCCCTCAGAAGCGTCGATTTGCCCGATCCCGACAGCCCCATCAGCACGAGGATTTCTCCATGCTCGACCGCAAGCGAGCAGTTGTGCACGCCAAGGACCTGACCGGTCTCTTTCTGGATCTCGGCGCGCTCCTGTCCCTTGTCCATCAGGGGCAGGGCGCTGTCCGGGGTGTCTCCGAAGACGATCGAGACGTTGTCGAAGGTGACCGCGCTCATGACCGGTCCACCCTGAGCATCCGGTCGAGCATGATGGCCACGACGACGATAATGAAGCCCGACTCGAAGCCGAGCGAGGTGTTGACCTGGTTCAGGGCTCTGACCACCGGCACGCCGAGGCCGTCTGCGCCCACGAGCGCCGCGATCACGACCATCGACAGCGACAGCATGATCGTCTGGTTCAGCCCGGCCATGATCTGCGGGAACGCATAAGGCAGTTCGACCTTGACCAGCGTTTGCCAGCCCGTCGCACCGAAGGCGCGCGCGGCTTCCAGCAGCGGCATCGGCGTTTTCGACACACCCAGATGGGTCAGGCGGATCGGCGCGGGCAGGACGAAGATCACCGTGGCGATCAGGCCCGGCACCATGCCGATCCCGAAAAACACGATGGCGGGGATCAGGTAGACAAAGGTGGGCAGCGTCTGCATCAGGTCCAGGACAGGCCGCATCCAGGCATAAAGCCGGGGACGGTGCGCCACCGCGATCCCGATGGGCACGCCCAGCCCCATGCAGACCACGCAGGCCGAAAGAACCAGCGTCAGGCTCTCGGTCGTCTCCTCCCAATAGCCCTGGTTCAGGATGAAGAGAAACCCGACAAGAGTAAACGCCGCCGCCTTCCAGCTTCGCTGCAGCAGATAGGTCAGCCCTGCGAAGACCAGTACGACTAGGATCGGATGCGGAGTTTGCAGCACCCAGAGAATGCCGTCGATCATCGCATCGAGCCCGTCAGAGAGGGCATCGAAGAAAAACGCCCCGTTGACCTGGAGCCAGTCGAAGACGGCAGCCGCTGCGTCCCCCACCGGAATCTTGTTATCCGTCAGCCAGTCCAGCACCTGTCCCTATCCCTTGTGCGCGGCGCATGTCTGTCCCGGCGCCGTCTGTTTTCTTCTTGGTGAAATACTCTCGGGGGTCCGGGGGACGTAAGCCCCCCGGCCGGTCGCCGCGGCACGCGGCGAAACACTTCGTCAGAGGCCGAGCGCGCCTTTGACGGCAGCCATCGCGTCGCCGCCATCCTTCGTGGTCACACCGTCGAGCCAGCCTTCCAGAACGCCGGGATTGGCCGCCAGCCATGCGGACGCCGCCTCATCCGGGTCCTGCCCGTCGTCGAGGATCGCACCCATGATCTCGTTCTCCATCGCGAGCGTGAATTCGAGATTCTTCAGAAGAGCCCCGACATTCGGGCATTCGTCCACGTAACCGGCGGAGGTGTTGGTATAGACCTGACCTTCCGCGCCGAACCATTCCTCGCCGCCGGTGAGATAGGTCATCTCGATATTGGCGTTCATCGGATGCGGTTCCCAGCCAAGGAAGATCACCGGTTCGCCGCGCGAATCCAGACGCTTGGCCTGCGCCAGCATGCCCTGCTCCGAGCTTTCGACCAGCTCCATCGCGCCAAGCCCGTAGGTATCGGCCGCGATCAGATCCAGGATCAGGCGGTTGCCGTCATTGCCCGCCTCGATCCCGAAGATCTTGCCGTCCAGCGCCTCCGCATGCTCGGCGATGTCCGCGAAATCGGCGATACCGAGGGCGGCGCCGGCGGCATTTGTGGCCAGCGTGTACTTGGTCCCTTCGAGGTTCGCGCGCACCGTGTCGACAGTCCCGGCCTCGCGGTAGGGCGCGATGTCGGCCTCCATGGTCGGCATCCAGTTGCCGAGAAAGACGTCGACATCCTTGTTGGCGAGCGACGTATAGGTCACCGGCACGGACAGCACCTTGACGTCGGTCTCGTAGCCGAGCGCTTCCAGCACCAGCGTCGTCGCCGCAGTGGTCGCCGTGATGTCGGTCCAGCCCACATCCGAGAATGTGACGGTATCGCAATCGGCAAGCGCCGGCGCGGCCGCGACGATGGCGAGTGCGGACAAGGTTGTTTTCAGTTTCATGGGCATCCCCCTGTTTATTGATTGACGAGTCAATTAAAGACCGGCTATCCGGCCCTGACATCTGACAAGAGTATGAACATGCCCAAGCTCGGAATGGAACCGATAAGACGTGCCGCCCTGATCGACGCGACGATCGCCGAAATCGGCGCCGCGGGGACGCTTGACGTGACCGTCAGCCGGATCGCGCGCCGCGCAGGCGTGTCGAGCGCGCTGGCGCATCACTATTTCGGAGGCAAGGACGATATCCTTCTGGCCGCGATGCGTCATGTGCTCCGCGACTATGGACGAGAGGTCACCCGCCGCCTTGGCCGCCAGACGGCGCCCTGGGCACGACTGGAGGCAATCGTCGAAGGCTCGTTCGCGCCGTCGAACTTTCGGTCGGATGTCGTCTCGGCCTGGCTCAATTTCTACGTGCTCGCCCTGTCCTCTCCCGAGGCGGCGCGGCTCCACCGCGTCTATGCCGGGCGTCTTCGCTCGAACCTTCTGTCCGCGCTCCGGCCCCTGGCGGGCGACCGCGCCTTGGCGCTCGCCGAGCGGGCGGCGTTTCTGATCGATGGCGCCTATCTGAATCAGGGGCTGGCACCCGGTGCGCCGGACGGCGAGGCGGCGGCGCGCCATGTTCTTCAGGCCCTCGGGGCCGAACTCTCCGGGAGCTGACCCATGCAGGCGGATTTTGTCATCGTCGGCGCAGGGTCGGCGGGCTGTGCAATGGCGTACCGGCTGACCGAAGCCGGCCATTCTGTGATCGTCATCGAATATGGCGGATCGGATGCCGGCCCCTTCATCCAGATGCCTGCGGCGCTCAGCTATCCGATGAACATGCGCCGCTATGACTGGGGCTTTTCCAGCGAGCCGGAACCCCATCTGAACAACCGCCGCCTTGTCTGCCCGCGCGGCAAGGTCATCGGCGGCTCGTCCTCGATCAACGGTATGGTCTATGTGCGCGGCCACGCCCGTGACTTCGATACATGGGCCGAAATGGGCGCGACGGGTTGGTCCTTTGCTGACGTGCTGCCCTATTTCAAGCGCATGGAGACATGGCACGACGGCGGCCACGGCGGCGATCCCGCATGGCGGGGCACTGACGGACCGCTGCACGTGACCCGCGGCCCTCGCCGGAATCCGCTCTACAAGGCCTTTGTCGAGGCCGGGCGACAGGCGGGCTACCCGGTAACCGATGATTATAACGGCGCGCAACAGGAAGGTTTTGGCCCGATGGAGCAGACGGTCTGGCAAGGCCGCCGCTGGTCTGCCGCCAACGCCTATCTGAAACCCGCGATTGCGACGGGTCGCTGCCACGTGGTGCGCGGACTGGCAGAGAACGTCATCATCCGTGACGGGCAGGCCGAGGGCGTCCGGATCGCCACGGCGCGCGGTCAGGTGGATGTCATGGCAGGGCGCGAGGTCATTCTCGCCGCGTCTTCGATCAATTCGCCCAAGCTCCTGATGCTCTCCGGCATCGGCCCGGCAGAGCATCTGGCCGAGCACGGAATCCCGGTTCTGGCCGACCTTCCAGGCGTCGGCGGCAATCTTCAGGACCATCTGGAGGTCTATTTCCAGATGGCCTCGAAACAGCCGATCACGCTTTATCGCTACTGGAACCCGCTTGCAAAAGGGATCCTCGGGGCGCAATGGCTCCTTACGGGAAAGGGGCTCGCGGCCTCGAACAACTTCGAGAGTTGCGGCTTCATCCGCTCGGATGCGGGCGTGGACTATCCCGACATCCAGTTCCACTTCCTGCCCTTCGCCGTTCGCTATGACGGGCGCGCGGCGTCGGAGGGACACGGGTTTCAGGCCCATGTCGGCCCGATGCGCTCTCCCTCGCGTGGCGATGTGCGGCTTTCGTCTGCTGACCCGGCGGCGGCGCCACGCATCCGCTTCAACTACATGTCGACCGAAGAGGACTGGGTGGATTTCCGGAAGGCGCTTCGCCTCACCCGCGAGATCTTTTCACAGGATGTGTTCCAGCCCTTCGTGAAATCCGAGATCTCGCCCGGCACCGCGGTCACCACGGACGACGCACTTGACGACTTCATCCGGGAACATGCCGAAAGCGCCTATCACCCCTGCGGCACCTGCAGGATGGGCGACGCGAGCGACGGGCAGGCCGTGGTCGATGCCGAATGCCGCGTGATCGGAGTGAACGGGCTTCGTGTCGCCGACAGTTCGATCTTCCCGCAAATCACCAACGGCAACCTGAATGCGCCTTCGATCATGGTGGGAGAAAAGGCGAGCGACCATATCCTCGGGAAAACGCTCCCGCAGGATTCCTCCGAGCCATGGATGCACCCGGACTGGCAAACGTCCCAAAGATGACTGGCCGGACAGGGGGCTCTGCCCCCGGCACCTTCGGTGCCTCCCCCGGGATATTTGAGGGCCAATAATAACGCTTTGTTTACGCTGATCGGACAGGGTCGCCCTACGGTACAGGCAGGGATGCCGATGACCGTGGCCGGTAATGACCGGGCGGCCCGTTTCCAAGAAGGAGGCGGGCCGCGCTCATTATCGGCCCTGAAATATCCTGGGGGGTGAGGTCCGGAACGGACCGAGGGGGGCAAAGCCCCCTTGCCCGGGCGACGGCCGATAGGCCGGCGCAACCGCCTCAGGCGGGTTTATCGAGGCCGAAAGTGTCGTGCAGCGCCTGCACCGCCAGTTCCATGTATTTCCTGTCGATCAGGACGGAGATCTTGATCTCCGAGGTCGTGATGACCTTGATGTTGATGCCTTCGTCGCGGAGCGCCTTGAACATCTGGCTGGCGACGCCGGCATGGCTGCGCATCCCGATGCCCACGACCGAGACTTTGGCCACCCCGTCATCGGTGACCAGTTCCGCGAAATTCACCTCGCCCGAAGACTTGGCCGCGGCCATCGCCTTTTCCGCCCGCGCGATCTGGTTCACGGGAAGCGACCATGTCATGTCAGTGCGCCCGTCTTCCGAGATGTTCTGGACGATCATGTCCACGTTCACGCCCGCTTCCGCCAGGGGCCCGAAGATCGCGGCGGCGATGCCGGGGCGGTCGGCCACCGACAGAAGGGTCATCTTCGCTTCGTCGCGGCTGAAGGCGACGCCGGCAACAACATTGCTTTCCACGATATCCTCCTCGTCGCAGACCAGAGTGCCCGCGGTTTCGTCATTGTCGTCGAAGCTGGACAGCACCCGCAGCTTCACCTTGTAGCGCATCGCCAGTTCGACCGAGCGCGTCTGCAGCACCTTCGCGCCGAGCGAGGCAAGCTCCAGCATCTCTTCGAAGGCGATCCGGTCAAGCTTGCGCGCTTTCGACGTGATGCGGGGGTCGGTGGTGTAGACACCGTCCACATCCGTGTAGATGTCGCAGCGCTCGGCCCCGAAGGCGGCGGCAAAGGCCACCGCGGTCGTGTCCGACCCGCCGCGGCCAAGGGTCGTGATCCGGCCTTCGGGGCTGATCCCCTGGAAGCCCGCGACGACAGCAACCCGCATGCCTTCGGCGAATTTCGCGTTGATGTTGTCCGGCGGGATCTCCTCGATCCGGGCCTGCGAATGCGCGCTGTTGGTCTTCAGCGGCACCTGCCAGCCGGCCCATGACCGGGCGGGGATGTCCATTTCCTGCAGCGTCAGCGCCATCAGGCCCGCTGTCACCTGCTCGCCCGAGGACACCACCGCGTCATATTCGCGTGCGTCGAAAATGGGCGAGGTCTCCTCGACCCAGCCGACCAGTTCGTTGGTCTTCCCGGCCATGGCGGAGACGATGACGATCACGTCATAGCCATTGGCCACTTCGCGGCCCACGCGCTTGGCGGCGCGGCGAATACGGTCGAGCGTGGCGACGGAGGTGCCGCCGAATTTCATCACGAGCGTGGGCATCTTGACCTGTCCCTCAAATCGCGGACGGCTTAGCGGCAAGGCGCGGCGCCCGCAAGAGGAAGGCGGATCAGTTGGTCTTTTGTCGCGGGATGAAGGGAAGCGGCAGGGCGGGGATACCGTCCTCGGCCAGCTTGCGTGCCTCCTCGGGCCGCGCCTCGCCATAGATGGCGCGTTGGGGGCTTTCGCCTTCGTGCATGGCGCGCGCCTCTCTGGCGAAGCGGTCGCCGACATATTCCGAGTTCTTCTCGATATGCTCTTTCAGTTTCTTTACCGCTTCGGCGACATCCGCATCGGCATTGGCCGACATCGGTTGCGCCGGGGGCTCGGCATTCGCTGACGCGACGGGTTGGGCCGCCTTGCGCGCCGGTCTGACCGTCGGGGCCATCAAGGTCTTTTCAACCTTCGCGGAGCCACAGTCAGGGCAGGTGGCAAAGCCCTGCGCGCGCACGGTCTCGAAGGCTTCGGCGGACTGGAACCAGCTTTCGAAGCGATGGTCGTTGTCGCATTTCAGCGTGTAGCGGATCATCTGGTCACGATAGCAGAGCGAAGTTTCCTATCCGTGAAGTAGTGCGTTCAGCCTCGCCATTCAATTCCGACGATGTCGCAGGAGGGGCGACCTCATGCGTTCGCGGGGGCCGGGCGGGGTTTGCCCATCTTGATGTTGAAGATCAGAAGCGCCACCACCGCAGCCGCACCGGCTGCGTTGATCAGAAGATCGCCGGGCCAGAGGCAGGCCACGCCCGCCACACCTATGAGGGCGCGCATGACGATGCCGATGGGCCGCTCCATACAGCCCTGAAGCGCCGCCGCCAGCCCGTAGATGCCGAAGACCGCGAAGGCGAAGATCGTGAAGGCAATGCCCCAGTTCCCGGAGAGGAACGGTGTGTAGGCCATGATCATGGGAACGATGTACAGCCCCTTGGCCAGCTTCCAGCTTGCAACGCCAGTCGCCATGGCGGGCGCTTTCGCAATCGCCGCAGCCGTAAAGGACGCAAGCGCCACGGGCGGTGTCACGTTCGAGTCCTGGCTCAGCCAGAAGATGATCATGTGGGCCGAGAGCACGGCAGCCAGCGCTGCCTCGGGCTGGACGACGAGGTCACGGAGAGGCGCGGCGACTTCAAGCGGTAGGGCGCGGACAATCTCGGCAGCCTGTGCATGGGGGATCGGGCCTGCGAGAAGACCCATGGTCTCGGGCGCACCCAGCATCAGCACGGCCTGCGCGCCCGGATCGAGCGTGCCCGCCACCAGCGCCGCGATGACTTCCCGGTCCTGGATCATGCCCGCGATGGCGGGCGCGCTGAGCGTGGCGACCACGATATAGGCTGCGGTCACCGGCAGGCCCATGCCCAGGACAAGGCTCGCAAGCGCCACAAGGATGAGCGCGATGAACAGGTTGCCGCCCGCCCAGTCCGCGATCATCAGGCTGAACGTGTTGCCGACACCGGCGGTCGAGATTACGTTGACCACGATACCCACCGAGCAGAGCAGGACGGCGGTCATGATCATGCCCTTCGTGCCCATGATCAGAGCCTCGAAAACGGCCCGCGGTCCCATCCGGTTCTCCGTCAGCCAGGACGAGGCGATAACCGCCAAAATGCCGAAGACCGCCGCGTAGGTGGGGGTGAAGCCAATGACCAGAAGCGTGATCAGGCCCGCAATCGGGATGACGAAACTCGCGCCGCCCTTGCGGAAGGCCGAGCCGAGCGTCTCACCGTCGTTCTCCATGGGCTGAAGGTTCAGCCGGCGTGCCTCGATTCGGACGAAGAAGGCCACGGAGAGGAAATAGAGAAGGGCGGGAAGCGCCGCGACCGCCACGATCTTTTCGTAGCTGATCTGGGTGAAGGTCGACATGACGAAGGCCCCTGCGCCCATGATGGGCGGCATGAGCTGGCCGCCGGTCGAGGACGCGGCTTCGACCCCGCCCGCGAACTGCGGCCTGAAGCCGGCCTTCTTCATCAGCGGGATGGTGATCACTCCGGTGGAGGCCGTGTTGGCGACGGCGGAACCCGAGATCGTGCCGGTCAGTCCGGATGCGATAACGGCGACGATGCCCGGTCCGCCCACCATCCGACCCGCCACCGCGCGGGCAAGGTTGATGACGAAATCGCCCGCACCCGAGCGCAGAAGAAACGCGCCGAAGATGATGAAGAGGAACACATAAGTGGACGAGATACGCGCAATCGTGCCGAACATCGCGTCGTCGCCATAGATGGCACGGAAGGCGATCGTCTCCCACGAAAGGCCCGGAAAGCTGAATATGCCACCGATCCAGGCGCCCCAGAGGCCCACATAGGTCAGCGCCAGAATGATAAGGACGGGGATGATAAAGCCCGTCATGCGCCGGGTCAGCTCGATCGCGCCGATGATGCAGATGGCGATGGCGATCCAGTCGAGCGCAATCAGGTTCACACCCCTGTCATAGATCGGCGTTTCGGCAGCAGGCAGATAGATGGCGGCAGCGGCGATCAGCGCGCCGAAGGTCAGGTCGAATGCTCTCATGCCCGTTGATCGGGTCTGCCCGGAAATCAGCGGATAATAGGCGGCGGCAAGAAAGGCGAAGCCCGCGAAATGGTAGGCGTTTCTCTGAAGCTCGGAAATGACCGGATCGAAGGCGACATAGATATGTCCGACAGCGATCAGGAAAGCCAGAAGGTGAAGCGCCGTCTCGGCCCAGCCGGAATAGTCGCGCCTCGCGTCGTCCGAGATCAGTTCCGTCTGCGGCTCGTCGCTCATGGCTGTCCCTCCCTGTCGCCGGAGTATTTCCCGGCTGAGGCGCGCTTGTCACGCGTCCGTTTTGACTCCGGCGCGGCGGACGGCCGCGCCGGAGCGTTGTTCAATGCCCGTAGGCTTAGTTCGCGATCAGGCGCGCAGGGATCTCGATGCCCTGCTCCTGATAGAAGCGCGCGGCACCGGGATGCAGCGGAACAGGCAGGCCGGCAATCGCCGCTTCAAGCGACATCGCCTTGGTGGCCGGGTGGATCGCCTGAAGGAAGGGAAGGTTCTCGTAGATCGTCTTGGTGATCATGTAGACATTCTCTTCCGAGACATCGGCATTGGTGGCCAGGAAGTTCGGCTGGGCGATGGTGTTCCAGTCCTCGTCCTGACCGGGATAGGTGCCGGCAGGGATCAGGAAAGGCGTCCAGAGGTTCCGCCCGGCATCGGCCATGGCCAGTTCTTCCTCGGTCACGTTCAGCGGCGTGACGCTGTCACCGGCAGAGGCGAAAAGCTGCGAGATCGCACCGGTCGGCACGCCTGCAGGCGTGGAGATGCCCACGACCTGACCGTTTTGCAGCGCCTCGGCCGAGGGGCCGTAGCCGCCGTAGACCAACTCGTAATCGGCCTCGATGTCGATGCCCATGCCGCTCAGAAGCGCGCGGTTCGAGCCGATGGTGCCCGAGTTCTGCGCGCCGAGCGCCATCGCCTGACCCTTGAGCTCGACAAGGTCGGACAGGGTGCCGTTGACCACGGAGTCGCTGGCGATCACGAATTGCTCGACGTTCTGCCAGAGCATGGTGACCGAGCGCAGGTTTTCCTGCGGGCCAGCCTCGGTGACAGGGCCGGTGCCCGTCGCGGCATAGCTGCCGAAAAGGCCCTGCATAATCGCGAACTGGGCTTCGTTTTCGCGGAGAAGGCGCACGTTCTCGCCCGAGCCGGCGGACGAGATCGCGGACATGCCGATCTTCTCGCCCGGTTCCAGCTTGACCTTCACCAGCGTCGAAAGCGCAACGCCGACGGGGTAATAGGTGCCCCCGGTCGAGGCCGTCGCCAGCACGTAGCTTGCTTCTTCGGCCTGGGCAGCACCGCCAAGGCTCAGCGAAATGGCGGCCGCAGCGGCCACCGTCTTCATGTAAGACATTTTTTTCCTCCCGTATTCGGTAACCCATCAGGGTCCGTGCAAATCAATCAAATAGTTGCGGGGAAGGAAAGGGCGATAGAAATGTTTGCGCTCGCGGTCGGGCCGCGGGCGTGCGACTGCGCAAAAACCGTGCAGACCCCTCAGAACGCCGAAGGATCGAACTTGCGCAGAATGGATGACAGCTCGGGTTCTTCCACAAGACCCGCGGCTTTCTTCAACGAGAACCAGCGCCGCTTCCGCCGCCGTTCCTCGGGCCAGCTTTTGGCAAGGTTGGCCACCTTGATCGGAAAGATCGCGACCACGCAGGGCATGTTCTCGTTGTCGCTGCGTTCCTTCGAATAGCTGTAGATGCCAAGGCAGACCGGCCGCACTTTGCCTTCGACGCCGCCCTCTTCCCAGGCTTCGGTCATCGCCGCTTCCGCCGGGGTCGCCCCGTCCTGCGGCCAGCCCTTGGGGATGATCCAGCGTTTCGAGCGTTTCGACGTGACAAGAAGAACCTGCACCTCGTCCCGATGCTGGCGCCAGCAAACGGCGCCGAATTGCGTCCGGACATTACGCTTGTCATCCCCCCCAAGCTTCAGGGGGCGCTGTTTGATCTTCCCGACTGACATCTTCTTCTGCGGTTGCCTCATATGCCTTCTGGCACTTATCCCGAATTTTTATCGAGAAAAGTTAACACTTTATTGGGAGGATGGGAAGTGCCGCATGGTTCGGGGCGTGGCGCTGTGGCACAAGTGGGCGCATGACGGGGCAGGCCATTCCACTCTTCATCGGGCACGAGATCTACCGGACGTCCAGCTACGGAAGCTGGCATCCGTTGGCGATCCCGCGCGTCTCGACAGTGATGGACCTGTCCCGGGCCCTAGGCTGGCTGCCCGATGACCGCTTCATCCGCAGCCCGCGCGCCACGCCCGCCGCGCTCGCCGCCTGGCACCACCCGGATTACATCGCGGCGGTCCGCCACGCGGAAGAGACCGGACAGGTCACACAGGAGGTCCGGGCGCGCTATCACCTCGGCACGCATGCCAATCCGGTCTTCCCCGAGATGTACCGCCGTCCCGCCACGGCGGCGGGCGCGTCGATCCTCGCCGGGGAACTCCTGAAGACGGGCGGCGTGGTCTATTCCCCTGCGGGCGGCACCCATCACGGACTGCCCGACCGGGCGAACGGGTTCTGCTATTTCAACGATCCGGTCCTTGCGATCCTGTCGCTCCGGCATCACGGCGCGCGGCGTGTCGCCTATGTCGATATCGACGCGCATCACGCCGACGGGGTCGAACACGCCTTCGCCCATGACACAGAGACCCTTCTCATCTCGGTGCACGAGGAACGCCGCTGGCCCTTCACCGGCGCGCTCGAAGATCGCGGCGCGGGGCAGGTCTGGAACCTGCCGGTGCCGAGGGGGCTTCACGATGACGATATGGCGCTGATACGGGACCGGATCATCCTTCCCCTGGTGGCTGACTTTCGGCCGGACGCGGTCGTCCTCCAATGCGGTGCCGACGCGGTGTCCGAAGACCCGCTCTCGCGGCTTACCCTCTCGAACAACGCCCATTGGCAGATCGCAAGAAGCCTCGCGTCCCTGTCGCCACGCACTCTCGTGCTCGGCGGCGGCGGCTACAATCCGTGGAGCGTCGGGCGCCTCTGGACGGGCGTCTGGGCCACGCTGACAGGCGCCGAGATCCCCGAGCGTCTGCCGCCCGAAGCCGAGGCGGTGCTCCGCGGTCTCGTCTGGCCGGGCCGCCGCGCGGGCCGAAATCCGCCGGAACACTGGTTCACAACGCTTCGGGACGCACCCCGAAACGGCGCAATCAGCGACGAGGTTCGGACCCGCGTCGCAACCCTCACCGAACGCCAGGCGGTCTGGGTCTGATGCGCCTCTTCCTCGCCCTCGACATCCCCGACGACGATCGCGACGCGCTCGCGGGGCTTCAGTCCGGTATGAGCGGCGGGCGTCAGGTCGAGCCGGACCTCTTTCACATCACCATCGCTTATCTTGGCGACGGGGTACGGGACGAAACCGCGAGCGATCTGCACGACCTCCTCGGTGCCGCGCCCTTTAGCAGAGGAGAGATCGCCCTCAAGGGTATCGGCCATTTCGGACATTCCGCGCCAACCGCGATATGGGTCGGCGTCGCGCCTGTGGCCCCGCTCGACGCGCTCCATCAGCGCACCGCGCGCCTTGCCCGCGAGGCGGGGCTCGATCTGCCGCGCCGCCGCTACGTTCCTCACGTGACGCTGGCCCGCTATTCCGAAGGCGACCTGGAGGCGGCGAACGACCTCGCGCATCTCCTCCTTCGCCACGGCAGTTTCAGCCGACCCGCATTTCGGCCGATTGCGCTGAACCTTATGCGCTCCCATCTCGGGAGGCGCGGGCCCGACTACGAGGTTCTGGCCCAGTACCCGCTCCGCTGATCCGTCTTCTTCTGTTGGGAAATACTCCGGGGAGGTTCGGAGGGGCAGCGCCCCTCCGACCACCGCGACGGGGCGCAGCCCCGGCGCAACCCCTCTAGTCCGAGAGGTCGGTCCAGCGAAGCTGAGTGTTCCGGCTGACCGCGCGGGTAAGCCGCCGACCGATCACCTTGTCGAACTCGTATCCCGCAATCTCGCCCGAGCCGGGGCGGCGGCCCCAGATGTCGGCCTCTTCGATCAGATGACCCTCGGGCAGATCGCGATCCGCGACGACGCTCGTCCGCGCAAAGCGATAGACTGCCTCTTCCGGCCCCGTCCGCTGCTTCTCGTTCCGAAGCGCGATCCAGATCTCCCGGCTTCGGTCGATCAGGTGCCGCAGCTCGGACGGGTCCATTGAATTGATGATATCCGGGCCCGCCCGATACCGCGTGTCGGTATAGTGCCGCTCCAGGATGCAGGCTCCGAGGGCAACCGACGCCAGCGCCATCTCGGGCCCGATCGAATGATCGGAAAAGCCCACCACCGCGCGGGGAAACGCCTTCTGCAACTCGGTGACGCCCTTCAGCGACACGATCTCGGGCGGCGACGGGTAGAGGTTCGTACATTCCAGAAGTGCGTAATCGATCCCCGCCTCGTCGAGGATAGCCACCGAACGCCGAAGCGTCTCGATCGTCTGCATGCCCGTCGACATGATCACCGGCTTGCCCTTGGACGCGATGTGTCGGATGAGCGGAAGGTGATCCGCCTCGCCCGAGCCGATCTTGAAGGCCGGCACGTTCTGCTCGTCGAGGAAATCTGCCGCCGCGCGCGAAAACGGCGTCGAGATATAGATCAGACCAAGGTCCTCGGCGTGTTTCTTGAGCGCGATCTCGTCCTTGGCGGAGAGAGCGCATTCCTCCATCACCTGCCAGATCGACTTGCCGCCCGCATTGGGAGGCAGGATCTCCTTGGCCTCTTCCGTCATCTCGTCCCAGACGAAATGGGTCTGGTGCTTGACGATCTCGCAGCCCGACCGCGCGGCCAGCGTCACCATGTGGCGCGCCACGTCCAGGTCGCCGCCATGGTTGATCCCGATTTCCGCGATAACGAGGGGCGGCTGGTCGGGGCCGATTTTACGGTGGGCGATCTGCATGGGGGTGCTCTCCTGACTGTTGCCATGGGTCTAGCCTCAATCGGGGTTTGCTCACAAGAAGGCTTGCCTTGGCCGGACGGGCATGGCCTTGATCGGCCAGATGCCCGCAACCCTCAGATATCGCCTCGCCATGGCCGGCTATCAGGCCGCGCTCGCCGCCGCCGAGCCGCAGATCTGGCGCTATTTCCGCCGCCGGGGCGGCGGGGACCCGATGTATCTCGACCATTGGGATGAACGCCGTGGTGAGGGTGCGCCGTTCGAGGCCGACATCTGGGTTCACGCGGTGTCGCTTGGTGAATACCGCTCGGCCGAGCCGCTGATCCGCCGGCTGCTGCTTGCAGGTCAAAGCGTGATCCTGACCCATGCCACGCCTGCCGGGCGCCGCGCATCGGAAAAGGCGCTCGCGGACGAGATCGCGGATGGCCGCGTCGCCATTCGGTTCGCGCCCATTGACCGGACGCCGTACTGGAAGCGGTTCTTTGCCCTCCACCGTCCCCGGACAGGACTGGTAATGGAGATGGAGTTCTGGCCCGGCATGATCAGCGCGGCGGCCGCGTCTGGCGTCGACCTCTGGCTCGCCAATTCGCAGGTGCCCGGCAAAAGCTTCCCCCGTGCCCTGCGTCTGAAGCGTCTTCTCGGGACGCACCCGGCGGCGCTGGCCCATGGCGTCTTCGCCAAATCCGACCGAATGGCAGAGCGGTTCCGCGCGCTGGGGGCGGAGCGGGTCGACGCGATGGGGGAAACGCGCTTCGACATCCCGCCCCCTGCCACCCATCTGGAGGCCGCCCGGGCGTTGACCGACCGGTTGCAAGGTCGCCCGGTGGTGACCTTCGCCTCTGTCGTTGCGGGCGAGGAGGCGGTCTACCTTGAAGCCGCCCGTGCGCTTGCAGCCCATGAGGCACGTCCGCTGGTCATCTGGGTGCCGCGCGCCCCGGAGTTCTTCGATGCCACGGCAAGCCGGATCGGTGGGGCGGGACTGTCTCTTGCTCAGCGGAGCGAAGTCTTCGACGCTGATCTGAGTCTCACAGGCTCGCTGGAGGATAAGGACGTGCTGTTGGGGGACAGTTTCGGCGAGATGTTCTTCTACCTCGCTCTCGCGGGCGCCGTCAGCGTCGGCGGCGGATTTGTCGAGAAGGGTGCGCATAACATCATCGAGCCCTTGGCTCTTGGAAAGCCCGTCGTCACCGGACCGCATATCTGGACCATCGAATTCCCCGGCGAAGAGGCCCGCGCGGCAGGCGTGTTGACGGTGTGTGACAGTCCGGGACATCTTGCCGACATGCTGATCGCCGCTCTTGAAGACGACCCCGCGCGCTACCGCGCCTTTCACGCCGCCCATGCGGGCGCGTCCGAGCGGATCGCGCGGGCCGTGCTGGGGCAGGGGGCCGCATGAGCTTTACCGCCATCGTTCCCGTACGGGCAGGGTCCAAGGGGTTACCGGGCAAGAACCTGCGTCCGCTGGCCGGCGTTCCCCTCTGGCAACGCGCCGTCGATCAGGCGGTCGAGGCGGGCGCGGCGCGGGTGATCCTGTCCACCGATATTCCCGAACTACTGTCGATGGAGCACACCGCCCCCGTCACGCTGCACCCGCGCCCCGAGGCGCTGGCCCGTGACGACACGCCCATGGCCCCTGTGATCGCCGACGCGGTTGAGGGGCAGGGGATCACGGGGCCTGTTGTCCTCCTGCAGGTGACGTCGCCGCTCAGGACCGTCGACGACATCCGCAACGCCGTCGCGCTCTATGGCAAAGGTGACTCTGACCTCGTGATGAGCGTGACCGAAGCGGACAGGGGTGTGCTGAAATACGGCCTTCTGAGCGATGGCCGGTTCCATGCACTGTCGGACCCGTCGCATCCCTTTACCAACCGTCAGGCGCTGCCTCCGGTCTATCGCCCGAACGGCGCGGTCTATGTCTTCGACGCCGAGTGGTTTCTGCGGAACGGTGGTTTCGCGACCGAGCGGACAGCCGCCCATGTCATGCCGCCCGAACGGTCACATGACATCGACACGATGGAAGATCTCGAGCGGATTGAGACGCTGCTCAGGCCGTAGGCCGCCCGCGCGGATCGATCAGAAGCGCGGTGATCCACCCCGCGACGAAGCCGCCCAGATGCGCTTCCCACGCCAGCAGGCGGTCCATCGCGAAATAGAGCACCACATTCAGGACAATCAGGATCAGCGCGGCCCGCAGAACCGGCCAGAGCCGCTCGCGGAAGGTGAAGCGGTCGACATACTCCCAGGCGAGGATCGCCCCGGCGAGACCGAAAAGCGCGCCGGAGGCCCCCACCATCGGGCGATAGCTGTCTGACAGAAGGGCAAAGCCTGCCGCGCCGCCCAGGATCGACGCCGCGTAGAGGATCAGAAACTGCCACGTCGAAATCCGCGCCAGAAGCGCCCGCCCCAGAGACACCAGCGTGATCATGTTGACCGCGAGGTGAACGATCCCGCTGTGGAGGAAGCCGTAGGTCAGAAACATCAGCGCCGGCTGAAAGCGATAGTTGGGGCGCCAGTCTTCCAGAAGACCGGGCCAGAAGCCGAGGTTCTCGTAGACCGACTGCCTGAGCCGGAACGACGGGAAAAGGTTCAGATCTCCCGCGATCAGAACCGCCTCGATACCGGTGCAGATGACGATCAGCGCAACGACAACGGCCATGGAGCCGCCGCTGCTGATCGGGGATGTCGTGTCGCTCGGTCCGGACAAGGCCGGGCTCAGAAGCCGAAGTCGAAGTCGCGGCCGATATTGATGAAGACGGTGTTGGAGGACCGGTCCTCGTCGTCGGCGTCATCGACGCGGGTGTGCTCAAGGCCCGCCGTCAGGTCCCAGTCGCGGGTCAGCTCGCGTTGATAGGTCACGCCGAATGTAGCCCGCCGATCCGCGTCGTCCTCGGTGAACGCGCGTGCAGAGCCGTACTCGATCGATGCGCCCAGTTCTGAAATCTGGCTCAGTTCCCGCGTCAGGCCAAGGCTGAACGACGTGTTCAGGAAGGCCTCGCCCGCGTCGGTAGACGGCGATTGCTGCAGGTTTGCGGTGACGCGGCCCGCCGGCGTCTCGCGCGCGTAGGCGAGGCTGCTGGTAAACTCGATATCCGCGTTTTCCTGATCGACGAGGCCCAGCGAGAAGCTGAGCGCGCCGGTCGGCATGTCGATCGAGCGGAGGACGCGGGCCGAGGAGCGGCGTCCCGAGTTGTCCACACGGCTCGTCACCTCGAAGCCGACCGATCCGTTCGGCCGCGCCTGTTCCAGGGTCACTTCGAAGCCGACACCGTCATCGTCACTGACCTCTACGCCGTCCTGATCGGTCTGGGACTTGTCGAGAATGAGGTCCCCGGTGAATGCCAAACCGCCCGCGCTTTCGGCCTCGACACCGAAGCCCAGATAGCGCCGCGAGGTCGTCTGAACGACACCGAGTTCGGTCTCGTCGGTCTCGGACATCCCGGCGCGCGCCCGAAGCGCAAGGCTGGGCCGGATGCGGAACCGTGCCGTCGCATCGAGCGAGACGGTTTCCTGATCCACCAGTTCGGGGTCGGTCGTGTCGACATAGTCGCGCGTCGAACTCCGTGCCGAAACGTCCAGTCCGAAGGGCCCTTCAAGACCGGTTTCGATCCGCGCGCTCAGGCGTGTCCGCTCGACTTCACCACCGTCGAGCACCAGCGCATTCGGGTCGAATTCGCCGTTCACGAAGAAGCCGATCACATCGTCGTCGATCTCGCGCGTGGTTGTGCTCGCGTCGAAGCTCAGCCGCGAATTCGCCCCGCTTCTGCTATAGCCGAGGCGGATGCTGTCGCTGACGATGCGGAAATCTTCCTGATCGGTCGCGCCGTCACCGAAACTGCCTTCGATACTGCCGTCCACGTTGAAATTGAGCTGTTGCGTCCGCGTCTCGCTGATTGCCCCAAAGCCCAGGCGGGTGACGCTGGTCAGGGTGCTGCCCGGGGACACGATGTCGAGCCGGCGGTTATCGCTCCATTCAAGGCCCTGCGTCACCGACAGGGTGCCACGAATGCCTGTGGCCTCCTGCGCGAGGAGGCCAGCCGGCAACGCCGTGGTCAGCGTCAGTGTCGCGAGAAGGAGAAGTGGTCCCGGTCGCGCTATTTTCATCTGCTCTACTTACTCGAAGAGGCGGCGTTCCGGCACGATGATCACATCGCCATCCGCCAGGATGATATCCTGCCCGACGGCCGTTCCGTCCGCGATTGCCTTATAGTTTATTCTGGAAACGGTCTGACGCCCCGTTGCCGGGTCCGTCCGCCGAAGGATGATGCGTTTGGTTGCTGCAAAGCGGGTGAAGCCGCCGGTGGTGGCCAGTGCCTGGATCAGCGTGGTTCCGCGGGGCAGGGCCTTGGCGCCCGGTGCGCCGATCTCACCCATCATGAAGACGTCTACGGTCGGGCCGGTCGGGCCGCTGCCGGGAATGACGGGTTCGCGCGGGCGCAGCGACGTCACGGTCACGAAGACATTGGGCGCGCTGTTGAAGTTGGACGCGATGCCCGAGGTGATCGCATTCGCCACCTGTGCTGCGGTCTGTCCGCCAGCTCGGATCGTGCCGGCGAAGGGGAAATTGATGGTCCCGTCCGGAAGAACCAGAACCGACCTGTTCAGGGACGGGTCTTCGAGCACTTCGACAGCCAGCCGGTCACCGGACCGGATTGCATAGTTTCCCTGCGCGAACGCCGTGGTCGCAAAAAGCATCGCGACGATAGCAAGAACGATCGTTTTCATCTGAACACCCATAACCCAGGCCTTTCTAGCACTATGCGGCAGGCGGATACCGCATTTAAAGTGGCAATTTTACAATCACACGGCCGCGGTCTGGACTGTGATCCGACCGCGACAGCCGCCGTTTGCCTTACTGAGCGACGCTGGCATCTGCCAGGCGGTCGATTTCTTCTCTTGCACGTTGCATCTGCGGGCGGGGGTCGTTTTCGTCGGCAAGTTCGACGGCAAGGCGGAATTGTGCCAGCGCATCGGCCTCTCGCTCGACCGCGAGATAGGTCATTGCCAGGTGGTATTGAACGATCGGATCGCTGGCCAGCGCTTGAGCCGCCGGCTCCAGATAGGTGAGAGCTTCGGCAAATTCGCCCTGGCGGTAGAGAAGCCAGCCATAGGTGTCCTGGAACGGCGGAACGTCGGTGCCGCGCAGGCGACGACCCACTGCGAAGGCGCGTTGCTTGCTGGCTTCGTCTTCCCGATAGGTTGCCAGAAGGCTGGCCAGGTTATTGGCGACGACAAGCGAATTCGAATTGGTCTCGTAGAGCTGCTCGTAGATCGCAATGGCTCCGTCGATGTCGTTGGCGCGCTCAAGGAAAGACGCTTTTGCCCAAAGCAGGTTCGGCGCATCCGGACGGGCGGCAAGCGCACGGTCGACCGTGGCCCGCGCATCGTCGCGGCGGCCAAGGGCGCTTTGAACGCGCGACAGTTGTATCCAGGCGCGTTCGATCTGGGGCGCGGCGTCGACCACCTCGTTAAAGACGCCCTCGGCGTTCTCGTAATCGCCTGCCGCCATATAGGTGTTGCCCAGAACAAGACCGGCAGCAGCACTGTCAGGCAGGTCTGCACGGAGCGCTTTGGCGATCTCGACCGCTTCGTCGACATTGCCGGAAGCCAGCCGGGCGCGGATCAGCTGAAGCTGCGCGCGCTCCGCGCCTTCCTCGCCCTCGGCCAGGCTTTCCAGATAGGAGATGGCCTGATCGCGGCCCTCGCGTCGGGACAGTATGCTGAGGCGAAGCCGGTCCGCGGCCGCCTGCGCCGCTTCCGCTGTGTCACGGCGTAGTGTGGTCTCGACGTGGTTTGCGCGGCCCCAGTCCTCGGTCTCGACGTAGACGTCGCCCAGCATCGACAGCATCTGCAAGTTGCCCGGATCGTTTCGCAGCGCCGAGATCAGAACGTCCTCGGCAGGACGGAAGCGTTCGTCATTCAACAGAACGCGGGCAAAACGGATGCTTTCGGCAGGCGCGTTGTTCGACGCTTCGACCGCCAGCGAGAGAAGATCCTGCGCAAGCTCGGTGTCGCCCATACGCAGATGTGCGTCAGCCATCAGGGTCATGGCGGCGGCATCGTCGGGTTCCTGATCCAGAACCACCCGTAGCCGGTCGATGGCGACTTCGGGCTGATCGTCCTCGATCAGCCAGGTGGCCGACATCTTGAGCGCTTCGACCTGCGCACCATCATGGGCAAGAACCTCTTCGACCAGTTGCCGCGCGCCGACCTCGTTGCCTTCGGCAAGCAGCATCTTGGCAAGAGAGACCTTGAAGCGGTCGTTCTGTTCCGACGGTTCGGCGCCATCGACCTCCGCTTCAAGCAGCGCGATCGCGGTCTGCCGGTCGTCCGTCTCGAAAAGGATGGCCGCTTTCAGCGCGGTCAGAAGCCCGGTCTCGGAGCCAGCGGCGAGGCGCGTCTCGATCTCTTCAAGCGCGGCATCGTTGCCGCGTGACTGACGAAGGTACGAGATCAGCGTGACAAGGTCGCCTTCTTTGCCGGTGGCATCCGCGTTGACGCGAAGAAATGCCTCGGCCTCGTCAGTCCGGCCCTGGCTCGAATAGAGGCGGATCAGCGCCATCTTGCTTTCGTTGTCGTCAGGGAAGCGGGCGACGGTCTGGCGCAGCAGCTCTTCAAGCGCATCACCGTCCTGAAGCTGGGCCAGAAGGCGGGCCTTGGCGATATAGAGACGGCGGTCGTCGGGCGTGATCCGGATCGCGGCATCAAGCTGGTCGGCCGCGCCTTCGAGGTCGCCCTCGCGCACGAGGCCCTCGACCACGATCTGACGCAGCGTGACGTCGTCGGGATGCCGGTCGATCAGGGCAATGGCCTCGCGGGTCAGTTCCCGGACCGCAGGCTCGTCTTCGGCGAGGAGTGCGTCGCGGAACCGCAGCGTCAGATCGACGATGTCGGTCCCTTCGAGGTCTACATTGGCATTGACCAGAACCGACCCATGGCGGCTTACCTCTTCCCAGTTCTGAGCCGAGATCGCCATTTCGGCCAGCGCGAGGCGGGACTCGTAATCATCCGGAGACGTTTCGACGAGAGAGCGGTATTGCTGATAACTCTCCGCCACATTGCCCATCTCGCGCAGGGTGCGCGCATAGAGCTTGCGTCCTTCGGTGTGGAATTCGTCCAGCGTGAGCACGTTGCGAAGCTCGACAAGGCCGCGTTCGACATCACCGGCCTGGATCAACTCAAGCCCGCTTTCGAAATGCTTCTGCGCGCGCTCTTCGGCAGTGTCGCAGGCAGAAAGGGCGAGGACAGATGCGGCAAGCACCGCAAATCTCAAATTTCGGGCAATCGTCATTTCACACAAGCTCCCTCAAAACGGCGGGGAAATACTAACAACACACACGAAGTCCAGCCAGTGGGTAGAAGATCAAACTCCCGCTAGCGGCGTTTTTGTCTCAGCAGCCGGTTCCGCGGACAACCGCGACCAGCGTTTTCGCCAGGATCATGGCGTCCGCCGGGAACGACAGCCGCGCATGGTAAACGTCATCATAGTGCGCGCGGTCCGCGAAATCCGACTGATTGCGGGGCGAGACCTGCCACAGGCCCGTAATTCCCGGGCGAAGTTTGTAATAGGCGCGGCCCGGATACATCGATTGCTGCGAGGGCATCATCGGACGCGGCCCGACAAGCGACATGTCCCCCACAAGGACGTTGAAAATCTGGGGCAGCTCGTCAATTGAGGTGCGGCGCAGCGCCAGGCCAAACCGGGTGCAGCGGGGATCGTTGGTCAGCTTCTGCTTGACGGTCCACTCGCGGCGCGCGGCCTCATTCTCGGCCAGGTAGCGGTCGAGCTTTTCCTCGGCATCGGGAACCATGGTCCGGAATTTCCAGAGGGTGAAGCGGCGGCCATCCTTGCCGACGCGCTCCTGCGCGAAGATCGGGGAATGGCCGTCCGTGGCGACCGCAAGCGCCACGAGGGCAAGGAAAGGCAGCACGAACGGCAGCGCCAGAAGAACAAGCGTCACGTCAAAGACGCGCTTCAGCGCCGCGCGATAGATGCCACGGGTAGGAGAAACAGATTCAATCGGGATCGAGTCGACATTCGCCGCGATCCGATCACTCACATTGGTAACGTGTACCGTCATACTGACTACCGAACCGAGTCCGGCCCCCCAAAAACACACCGAGCCACACTAACGACACAATCTTACGCAGCAGACGCTTTGATTGCGGGCTCAGTGTAGGTTTAGCATTTCGCAGCATTTCTTCAAAGTTTTTCCACGCCTAGCGGGCTTTAACGGGTGGGGCGCTGTCGATCTTTGCGGCGGGACCCAGCCGAACGCCCGGATTTTCATCGTTTTTTGCCATCTTTTTGCCGAACTTCGCGTCCCTGCCGTCATAAATGTGTCGTGGTTAACAATTCGCAAATCGAACACGGTTGACGTAAGACTGCACGACTGTTGCGCAAACGAGAACGAACAGGGTGCCTAGATCGGAATGTCGTTGCCGATTCGCCGGTGACGTGATGAAAAGTCCGAGGTTGCATTGCGGACGCGTGCCGAGAAGGTCATATTGTCGTCTGCGACAAGACTATTGTACCAGTTCCCGGACTTCTGCGGCGGGCATAACGCGCGAAGGCTAAGAGGCGATGACGAGTAACGATCTATACGTTGATTATTTCGGGTTTGCCGAACGCCCGTTCACGCTGCTTCCAGATCCCGATTTCCTCTTCTGGTCGCGCGCACATCGGCGTGCCTTCTCGGTGCTCGAGTACGGCGTCATCACCCGCGCTCCTATCACGGTGATCACGGGCGAGGTCGGAGTCGGCAAGACGACCCTGATCCAGAAGCTGCTTCAGAACCTCGATGACGACATCACCCTCGGTCTGATCTCGAACGCCCAGGGCGGACGTGGCGAGCTGTTGCAATGGGCGCTTAATGCGCTGTCCATCGAAGCCGATCTGACCGGCGCCTATGTCGCCATGTTCCAGCAGTTGCAGGACTTCGTGATCGAGGAATACGCCGCCGGACGGCGCGTCATTCTTCTGATCGACGAGGCGCAGAACCTGTCGGTCGAGGGGTTGGAAGAGCTTCGGATGCTGACCAACATCAATTCGAACAAGGACGAGCTTCTGCAGCTCATTCTGGTCGGTCAGCCCGAGCTTCGGCAGATGATCCTGCGCCCGGACCTGCGCCAGTTCGCGCAGCGGGTCACCGCGACCTATCACATCGGTGCCCTCGATCGGGCGGGTGTGGCAGGCTACATCCAGCACCGCCTGACCCATGTGGGCGGCAGCGGCAACGAATTCTCGCCCGAGGCCATCGATATGGTCTCGGAACATTCGCGCGGCATTCCGCGCCTTGTGAACAAACTCTGCGATTTTGCCATGGTCTACACCGCCACCGAAGAGCGCCGTGTCGTCGATGCGGCGATCATCGAAGAGGTTCTGGAAGACGGCATCTTCCTGCCAGTCATCACGAATGCCGGAGAGGCTGCCGAATGAACTCCGACGTCAAATTCTACTGGAGCGTCTTCCTTCAGCGACTGCCTGTCATGCTGGTGGTTTTCGTCATTTGCTCGGCGGTCGGCGTCGGTCTGTCGCTAACGCTTCCGCCGAGCTATCGCGCGACAACGAGCCTTCTGGTGGAAAGCCCGCAAATCCCCGACGAACTCGCCGCATCGACCGTTCAGCTGCCGTCGCAGGAACAGCTCGAAATCATCGAGCAACGGCTGATGCGCCGGGCCAATATGATCGACCTGGCCAACGAATTCCGCATCTTCGAGAACGGGCCGCGCCTGAACCCCGACGAAGTCGTTCAGCAGATGCGCGAGAAGATCAACATCCGTACCTCGGCCGGCCGGGACCGCGCGACGCTGATGAACATCAGCTTCACGCATGACGAACCGCAGTCCGCGGCGAGCGTCGTCAATCAGCTGACCTCTCTGATCCTGAACGAGGATTCGGTCCGCCGGCAGGCGCTGGCCGAGCAAACTCTCGACTTTTTTGAGCAGGAGGTCGAGCGGCTGGACGCAGATCTGTCTCAGAAAAGTGTCGAGATCCTCGAATTCAAGGAAGCGAACTCCGATGCGCTTCCGGAAAGCCTCGGGTTCAAGCTGGAGCGTCAGAACAGCCTGCGCGACGGCATCGCCCGCGCCAGGTCGGAACTGGGGCAAATACTCTTGCAGCGCAATCGGCTTGTCGAACTGGGTACTGCCGCAGTCAATTCGGCCCCGCAGCGTGTTACGGCGAACCAGAGCCAGCTGACCGCTGCCGAGGCCGAACTCTCCGAGGCGCGGCTGATCTATTCCGACAGCAACCCGCGTATCCGCGTACTGGAAGCGCGCGTTCAGTCGCTCCGCGCGCAGGTTGCGGCCGAGACCGGCGTCGATGCCTCGTCCGAAGACCCGGCCCGAACGGTTTTGAACTTGCAGCTTTCGGAACTGAGCCAGCGTGAGGCCGCCATCAACGAGGACATCGCCCGCGCCGAAGCCGAACTCGAAGCGCTGGAAGAGGCGATCAACCGCACGCCTCAGAATGCCATCCGGCTTGAAGCGCTCGAGCGGGATTATGCGAATATCCAAGCGCAGCATAACCGGGCCTTGAACAACCTCGCCCGCGCGCAGACCGGAGAACGGATCGAGGTTCTCTCCAAGGGGCAGCGGATCACGGTTCTGGAACAGGCCGTTCCGCCGACGGAGCCAACCTCGCCCAACCGGCCCCTGATCGCCGGTGGCGGCGTCATGCTCGGCACGGGACTGGCCGGTGCGTTCTTCATTCTGGCCGAGCTCCTGAACCGCGCCATCCGGCGCCCGGTCGAGCTGACCAAGGCCCTCGGGGTTCAGCCGCTGGCCACGATTCCGTATCTCGAAACCACCGGCGGACGCCGTCGCAAGCGCCTTCTGTCGACGCTGGTTATTCTGGCGATCGCCATCGGTATCCCGGCGATACTCTGGTGGGTGCACACGCAGTACCTGCCGCTCGACCTGATCTTCAGCAAGATCATGGATCGTCTCAGACCCTGACGAGGACAGCAAAAGGCCGCAAGATGGAAAAGCTACAGGCAGCACTGGCCCGCGCGCGGGAAAAAAGAGAGGGCGGTTCGCCCTCGCGCCCGGCGCAGGGCCAGGCGCACACGCGGGTCAAGTCGCGCCAGCTACAGCGCTCTGAAGCGCTGTCCTCGGTCTGGCAGGGCGTTCCGGCGGCAGAGCCGTCCACGCGGCGGATGCAGCAGTCCCGCATCTTCGCGGCAAGCGCCAGCGCCGAAGCGGCGTCTTTCGACATCCTTCGTACAAAGCTGCTGCTCGAGATGCGGCGCAACGACTGGACCCGTATCGCCGTGACCTCTGCGACCGCCGGTTCGGGAAAGACAACCATGGCCTGCAATCTGATCGCAGGTCTCGGTCGCCAGCCCGAAGTTCGGGGCATGCTTTTCGACATGGATTTCCGGCGCCCGTCGGTCGCCAAGTTTTTCGGCCTCTCGCCAAATTCCAACTTCGCGGATTTTCTCGAAGAAAAAGTCTCTTTTGAGGATCAGGCGCTTCGCCTCGACCAGAACACCATAGTCTGCGGCCAATCGCGCCCGGTGCGCGACCCGGCGCAGCTGGTCACCCGCGCGCGTACTGCCGAGGCGCTGGATGAAATTCAGGCCGAATATATGCCGGATATCATGCTTTTCGATCTGCCGCCGGTACTGGTCAGTGACGAGGCGCGTGCCTTCCTCAAGTTGATGGACGCCGCCATTATCGTGGCCGCCGCCGAGCAGTCGACGGTCTCTCAGATTGACGAATGCGAGCGCGAGGTCGCGGGCTATACCAACGTGGCCGGGATTGTTCTGAACAAGTGCCGGCACCTGAGCGAAGGCTACGGCTACTCGTACTGATCGGCGGCGCCGTGCGTGCGGGGTCAGACCCCGTAATGCGCGCGGTACCACGTCACGAAGCGCGGAATACCCTCTGAAATAGGGGTTTTGCAGGCATAACCGGTAAGGTCGCGCAGAAGTGTCGTGTCGCTATGGGTCGCGGGCACGTCGCCGGGTTGCATCTCTTTGTAGACCTTCTCCGCGTTCATCCCGAGCGCCTCTTCGATCGCGGCAATGAAATCGCCCAGCCGATCGGGCGCGGCCTTGCCGATGTTCACAACGCGGAACGGGGCGACTGCGGACAGGCTGTCATGCGCGGCGACCCGGTCGTCTGACCCCGGACGCATGGGGCGCACTTCCGACAGGCGCCATACCGCTTCGATCAGATCGTCAATGAAGGTGAAGTCACGCGCCATGTTACCGTGATTGTAGATCTCGATAGGCTGCCCTTCGAGGATCGCCTTCACGAACTTGAAATACGCCATGTCAGGGCGCCCCCAGGGGCCGTAAACCGTGAAGAAGCGGAACATGGTGACCGGCAGGTCGTAAAGATGCGCATAGGAATGGGCCATCGCCTCGGTCGCCTTCTTCGTCGCCGCGTAGAAGGACATCTGCGTGTCCGCCTTGTCGGTTTCGCCATAGGGCATTTTGGTATTCGCGCCGTAGACGGACGAGGTGGACGCGATCAGAAGATGCGCGCCGGGATGGGCGCGTGCAGCTTCAAGAAGCTCGAAGGTGCCTTGAATATTGGCAGACATATAGTCTCGCGGCGCGTCGATCGAGTGTCGCACCCCCGCCTGCGCCGCCAGATGGATAACGTGACGCGGCGCGTGCTCGGCCATGAGGTCATTGAGAACGCCAGGCGCTTCGACCCGGTCGCGTACAAGGCTGAAACCCTCGTACCCGTTCAGGATGTCGAGCCGCGCCTCCTTAAGCGCGGGATCGTAGTAATCCGACACGGAATCGAGCCCGACGACGCGAAAGCCTTCGTCCAGCCACCGTTTCGCGGCGTGAAAGCCGACGAAACCCGCGGCGCCGGTGACAAGGGCTGTTGTCACTGGTCCTTCCCCGCGATCATGCGCAGATAGGCGCCATAGGCGTTCTTGCCCAACGGCTCGGCTGCTGCGAGCAGGTCGTCGCGGCTTATCCAGCCTGCCTCGAAGGCGATTTCTTCGGGCGAGCCGGTCTGCAGGCCTTGCCGTGCCGACAGCGTTCGGACGAAGTTGCCCGCATCCAGAAGCGATCCGTGGGTCCCGGTGTCGAGCCAAGCATAGCCGCGCCCCATCCGCTCGACCGTGAGGCTGCCGTCTTCGAGATAGGACGCGAGCAGGTCGACGATCTCCAACTCGCCACGAGGCGAGGGGCTGACTTGCGCAGCACGCTCGGGCGCGGTGCCATCGAGAAAATAGAGCCCGGTCACAGCATAGTTCGATGGTGGGTCAGCGGGTTTCTCGATGATCCGCGTCACCCGGTCGCCGTCATAGTCGAGCACACCATAGCGCTCGGGGTCGGCCACACGGTAGCCGAAGACCGTGCCGCCTTCGCCGATGGCGTCGGCGCGGGCGAGCAGGTTGGGAAGGCCGTGCCCGAAAAAGATGTTGTCACCCAAAACCATTGCGCTCGGCGCGCCGTCGAGAAAGTCGCGCGCCAGCAGATAGGCCTGTGCAAGCCCATCGGGCGAGGGTTGAATGATCCACTCGAAAGACAGGCCCCACTGGCTGCCATCGCCCATGAGCCTCTGGAATTGCGACTGATCCTCGGGCGTCGTGATGACCGCGATTTCGCGAATGCCCGACAGCATAAGCACGGACAGCGGGTAGTAGATCATCGGCTTGTCATAGATCGGCAGAAGCTGCTTCGAGACCCCGATGGTCAGCGGATAAAGCCGCGTTCCCGAGCCGCCGGCGAGGATGATGCCCTTGCGGTTGGTCATGTGATCTCCTTCAGAACATCTCTCAGGCCTTGCCGCCAGTCCGGGCGCTCGATCCCGAATGCTTCCTTCAGGGTTCCGCAGTCGAGCCGCGAATTCAAGGGACGCCGGGCGGGGGTCGGATAGTCGGCGGTGGGGATGTCGGCCACCTCGGGCGAAAGGTCCGCGTCCTCGAAGATCGCGCGTGCGAAATCGGCCCAAGTCGTGTCCGGCGCACCGGAAAAGTGGAACGTGCCGCCCTTGGCGCCGCCTGCCATGGCGCGGGCCATCGTGAACAGGGCGTCCGCAATGGCCGCCGCCGGGGTCGGGCCGCCGACCTGATCGGCAACGATGGTCAGGCGGTCCCGCTCGGCCCCGAGGCGAAGCATTGTCTTCACGAAGTTCGCTCCATGGGCGCTGAACACCCAGGACGTGCGAAGGATCGCATGGGGACCGCCCGCCTGCCGGATCATCTGTTCGCCAGCCAGCTTGCTCGCACCATAGACGCCGAGCGGGCCCGTGGGGTCATCCGGCTTGTGGGGGAGGGTGCCAGCGCCGGAGAAAACGTAGTCGGTCGAGACATGGAGGAACGGCGTTGCCCGTTCGGCCAGCGCGCGTGCCAGAGCGCCCACCGCGTCGCCGTTGACCGTCTGGGCCAGCTCGGCCTCGCTTTCGGCCTTGTCGACGGCGGTATAGGCCACGGCGTTGATGACCGCGTCCGCGTCCAGACCGTCCAGCGCCCGGACCGGCGCGGCCGGGTCACTGAAATCGGCACGGTCGCGGCCGATGGCGGTCAGGGTCACGCCCTCCGGCGCGCGGCGGGCAAGCTCGGTCGCGACCTGGCCCGTAGTGCCGAAGACGGCGATCTTCATGCCCCTGTGCCCCGGCGTTCCTGCGCGACATCCAGAAGCGGCCGCCACCAGTCCTCGTTCGCCAGATACCAGTCCACAGTCTTCGCGAGGCCTTCCTCCAGTGTGACCGAAGGCCGCCAGCCCAGTTCCTCGCGGATACGGGTGGGGTCGATGGCATAGCGCAGGTCGTGGCCCGGGCGGTCGGTGACGAAGGTAATCAGCCGGTCATGGGGCGCGCCATCGGGGCGGCGCTCGTCCAGAAGGCGGCAGATGGTGCGGACGAGGTCGATGTTCCGCGCCTCGTTCTCGCCGCCGATATTGTAGCTCCGCCCCACTTTCCCGTTCTCAAGAACGGTCAGAAGCGCGTCTGCGTGATCCTCGACATAAAGCCAGTCGCGCACGTTCTCGCCCGCGCCATAGACCGGAATCGGCCGGCCATGGAGCGCGTTCAGGATGACCACAGGGATCAGCTTTTCGGGGAAGTGGAAAGGCCCGTAATTGTTCGAGCAATTCGTCAGGATGACAGGGAGCCCATAGGTCTCGCCCCAGGCGCGGACCAGATGGTCAGACGCGGCCTTCGATGCGGAATAGGGGCTGCGGGGGTCGTAGGGTGTCGTCTCGGTGAACTGGCCTTCCGCGCCGAGTGAGCCGAAGACCTCGTCTGTCGAAACATGGTGAAAGCGGAAGGTCTCGGGCGAACCTTCGGCCACCCAATAGGCGCGGGCGGCTTCCAGAAGCGTGTATGTGCCGCTGATGTTCGTCTCGATAAAGGCGGCAGGCCCGTCGATCGAGCGGTCCACGTGGCTTTCCGCCGCCAGGTGCAGAACCGCATCGGGCCGGTGCCGCGCGAAGATGTCGTCCAGCCGCGCGCGGTCGCGGATATCGGCCTTCTCCAAAGCGTAGCCGGGCGCGTTCGACACCTGCGCCACGTTGGCGAGGTTGGCGGCATAGGTCAGCGCGTCTAGATTGACGACCTCGTGGCCCGCGCGGACCGCGTGCCGCACGACGGCCGAGCCGATGAAGCCCGCGCCGCCCGTGACAAGGATTTTCATGCCGCCTCCCATGTGAACGGACTGTCGAATGCCTCCAGCCGGGGCGCGGAGGCGTCCTTGGCCGAAAGGATCGGCGCGCGGTCCAGCGCCCAGTCGATGCCCGCGCTGTCCCAATGCACCGCGCCGTCCGCCTCGGGCGCGTAGTAGTCGGTGCATTTGTAGACGATCTCGGTCATCGGTTCGCGCGTGACAAAGCCGTGCAGAAATCCTTCGGGAATATAGAGTTGCAGCCCGTTTTCGAAGCTCAGTTCCTCACCGACCCACTGGCCGTATGTGGGCGATCCCTTGCGGATATCCACGGCGACATCGAAGAGACGCCCGCGCCCACAGCGGACCAGCTTGGCCTGCGCGTGGGGCGGGGCCTGAAAGTGAAGTCCGCGCAGCGTTCCCACCTCGGACGACATCGAGTGGTTGTCCTGCACGAATTCCACCTCGATGCCTGCGTCGGCCAACCGGCGATGGCTCCAGCTTTCCGAAAAGAAGCCGCGGTCGTCTCCGAAACGCTGCGGTTTCAGCACGAAAACGCCCGGCAGCTTGGTTTCGCGAATATCCATGAAAGCCCTGTCCAGTCTTGGTTGCTCACCGGTTAACAGGAGGATGGTTAATCGTCACCTAACTCGCGTCGAGAAGTTGTGCAGTCGAGGCGATGCGGAAACACATCGGGCATCAGCGGCGCGCTGTTGCCGTTGCGGCGACGGTGCTCAGGATGAAGAAGACAGCGGCAAGCGAGACGATGGTGGGGCCGGTCGGCGTGTCGGCCAGATAGGACAGACCCAGCCCGCCAAGGGCCGACGCCCCGCCGATGAGTGCTGCAAGCACCGCCATGCGCTCGGGCGTTGCCACCAGCCCCCGCGCGGTGGCGGCCGGGATGATCAGAAGCGCCGCGATCAGGATGACGCCCACGACCTTGATCGCCACCGCCACGACGAGGGCCAGCGCAATAGTCAGGACCATCTGTTCGCGCCTTGGGTCGATGCCGGACGCGCGCGCCAGATCGGGGCTGAGCGTCGCGGTCAGAAGCGGTCCCCACCGCCAGACCAGAAGCGACAGCACCATCGCCGCCCCGATCGCGATCACGGCAAGGTCGGTTTTGCTGACCGACAGGATGTCTCCGAAGAGATACGCCATCAGGTCGATCCGGACCCCGGACAGAAGCGACACTGCCACCAGCCCGAAGGCCAGCGAGGAATGAGCCATCACGCCCAGAAGCGTATCGACCGCGAAGCCCCGCCCGCTGAGTGCCGACACCGCCGTCGCCATCAGGAAGGCGACCGCCAGAGCGCCCAGAAAGACAGAGGTGGACAAAGCCAGCGCCAGTGCCACGCCAAGGATCGACGCGTGCGCCGTCGCATCCCCGAAATACGCCATGCGCCGCCAGACGACGAAACAGCCAAGCGGCCCGGCGGCCAGCGCCACGCCGACACCCGCCAGTGCCGCGCGCACGAGAAAGTCATCGAGAAGCGCGATCAATGCCGGTGCTCTCCGTGGTGGTGGTGGTGGTGGTGATGGTGGTCGTGGGCATGGTCATGCGCATGGTCGTGCTCGTGCCGGTAAAGCGCCAGCGCCCCTTGCGTGCCGGTCCCGAACAGCGCGCGGTATTCCGGCGCCGAGGCCACATGCTCGGGCGCACCCTCGCAGCAGACATGGCCGTTGAGGCAGATCACCCGGTCCGAGGCGGCCATCACCACATGCAATTCGTGGCTGACCATGACCACGCCTGCGCCGAGTGTCTGCCGCACGGTTTCGATCTGGCGATAGAATGCTGCCGACCCCGGCTGGTCCAATCCCTGCGTCGCCTCGTCCAGAAGCAGAAGCTGCGGACGGTGCAGGATCGCGCGCGCCAGAAGTACGCGCTGCAACTGCCCCCCCGACAGGGCCGACATCTGCCGACCCGACAACTCGGGCACGCCCGCTTCGGCGAGAGCTTCGTTGGCGGTTGCGTCATCGGTGCGGGTGGGCAGGTCGAGAAACCGGCGTACCGTGATTGGCATGGTGGGGTCGAGATGAAGCTTCTGCGGCACATATCCGATGCGCAGCCCCTTGGACCGTTCGATCTGCGCGCCGCCCGTGTCCACCGCCCCGATCATCGCCCTGAGTAGCGTCGATTTGCCCGAACCGTTCGGACCTACGATCGTGACGATCTCGCCGGCGTCCACGTGGAACGAGACGTTCTGAAGCACCGTTTCGTTGCCAAAACGGACCGACAGGCCCCGGATGTCGATCAAGCTCATGCGCCGGACGTCCCGGCGCAGTTGGGGCAGACGCCCTCGGCTTCGAGCACGGTGGCCTCGATGGTAAAGCCCTCGGTTTCGGCCAATGCGCCGAGGCGGCCGTCTACGGGGTCTGTCTCGGTCTCGGCCACGGCGTGGCACTTGCGGCAAATCAGGAAGGCGGGGGCGTGAGGCGCCTCGGGATGTGCGCAGGCGATGAAGGCGTTCAGCCGCTCGATCCGGTGCGCGAAGCCGTTGGTCACGAGGAATTCGAGCGCCCGATAGGCCACGGGCGGCTGCGCGTTCAGGCCATCGGCACGAAGGCGGTCAAGGATGTCATACGCTCCGAGCGCGCGATGATCTTCCAGAAGGTAGCGCAGAACGCGCCGCCGCTGGTCAGTGAACTTCAGCCCCTTCGCCGCGCAATAGCTTTCCGCCTGCTCAATCGCGTCTGCGATGCAGCTTGCATGGTCGTGGCGGTGAAATCCCTTCGCGGTCATCCGGTCTCCAGATCGGTGCTCATTTTGGGGATTGATATGTTATACCATACGGAATAACAAGGCGCCGTTTTGTAATAACATAACATGAGGCCGCCTTATGAAGCCCCTTGCTGCCAGTGCCGTCTTCCTCGCTGTCCCCGCCGCCGCCGTGGCCGATGTTCCGAACGTCGTGACCGATATCGCGCCGGTACATTCGCTTGTATCCATGGTGATGGACGGGGTGGGGACGCCCGATTTGCTGATCCCGGCAGCGGTCTCTCCGCATGGTTATGCCTTCCGCCCGTCGGATGCGCGGGCGTTGCAACAGGCGGATATCCTCGTCTGGGTCGGCCCCGATCTGACGCCGTGGCTGGCCGACTCGCTGGCCTCGATCGGGCCGGACGCACACAGCCTCGCCCTGTCGGGCATGCCGGACACAATTCTGCTGCCGATACGGGACGGCGAGGTTCTCGACCTGTCGATGGGCGAGGATCATGGCGACCATGGTCACGACGAGGAGCATGAAGACCATGGCCATGACGAAGACCATGGACATGACGAGCATGCGAAAGATGAGCACGCGCATGACGACCACGCCGAGGACGCACATGGCCACGATGATCATGGCCACGACGAAGACGGGCATGATGACCACGGCCATGACGAGCACGCGGAAAAGGACGCGATGCATGACGACCACGGCCATGACGATCACGGCCACGCGCATGGCGGGTCGACGGATCCCCACACCTGGCTTTCCCCCGCCAACGCGCTTGTCTGGCTTGACCACATCACGGACGAACTGAGCGAAATCGATCCCGAAAATGCGGCCACCTATCGCGAAAACGCGGCGTCAGCCGGGGCCCGGATCGAAGCCCTCAAGGGCGAGATCGCAAGCCGTCTGGGCGACAGTGCTTCGCGGGGCTATGCCGTCTACCACGACGCCTTCCAGTATTTCGAGACGTCGTTCGGACTTCAGGCAGGGCAGGCGCTGTCCGAGACGGACGGGGCACAGCCCTCTGCGGCGCGCGCGGCGGCGTTCCGGGACGGGATCGAAAGCGGTGCGATCACATGCGTCTTCGCGGAACCCCAATTCGCAGACGCCGCGCTCCGCTCGGTGGCGGGCGACGCGTCCATCGCGGTGCTGGACCCGATCGGCAGCGCGTTCGAGCCGGGACCGGAGCTTTACCCCGCGATGCTTCTTGCCATCGCGGACGGTATCGCGGACTGCTGACCATCTGGGCCAGATCAGGCCCAGAACGCCTCGCGCACGGTGCCCTCGAATGGGCCTTCGGGTGTCTCGATATGAAGCACCGTGCCGGGGTCCCAGTGGGTCATCAGGACCATGCCGATGGCGACGGTGCAGTCGAAATCGGGCGACCACGCCGCTGACGTGACCTGACCGATCTGTTTGCCCTTTGCCATGATCGGCCAGGCCCGGTCGCAGGCGGGCACGCGCTCTTTGATCTCGATGGCCCTGATCTGCCGGATCGGCCCGTCCTTGGCCACGCGCAGAAGCGCGTCGCGCCCGATACAGCCGATGGCCGTCTCGGTATTGCAGAAGCGCCCCAGCCCGCATTCGTGGGGCGTGTTGTCCCGTGTCATGTCGTTGCCATAGCTCAACAGCCCGCCCTCGATCCGCTCGGCGGCAGAGGGGCATCCGGCGCGCACGTTCAAATCCTCTCCCGCCTTGAAAAGGGCGTCCCAGATCGGACGGCCAAGATCGAAGCCGGGCACGTAGATCTCGAAGCCGCCCTGCTTGGAATAGCCGGACCGCGCGATGATGATATCGGTGCCTTCGAAATCGAAAACGCTGTATCGGAAGAAGCGCAGGTTGCGGACGTCCTCGCCGAAAACTCGCGCCATCAGATCGTCGGATTTCGGTCCCTGCACGGCAAGCGGGCTGATGTCCGGCTCATCCACCAGCACCTCCATCCGGTAGGCCAGCGCGATGCCCTTCACCCAGAGCAGAAGGTCGGAATCCGCGATGGAAATCCAGAAGCGGTCCTCGGCCACCTTCACCGCGACGGGGTCGTTCAGCATGCCGCCCGTTTCATCCACCACGGGCACATAAAAGCACTGCCCTGGCAGCATTCCCCGCAGGTCGCGGGGCGTCAGCGTCTGCATCAGCCGCGCCGCATCCGGCCCCCGCAGTTCCACCTGCCGCTCGCAGGCCACGTCCCAAACCTGAACATGGCGCTTCAGATGGTGGTAATCCGCCTCGGGACTTTCGAAAAAGGTCGGCAAAAGCATGTGGTTGTAGACGGTGTACCCGCCGACGCCCGCCGCTTCGACCGCATCGGAAAAGGGCGTCCGGCGCAGCCGGCGCGAGGGAGAGATGATGGCCATGGCGGGTTATCCTTCTTCGCGGGCCTGCTGACGCAATTCGAATTTTCTGATCTTACCGGTCGCGGTTTTGGGCAGCGTTCCGAAAACGACAGACTTTGGCGTTTTGAAACCGGCAAGCCGCGCGCGGCAAAAGGCGATGATGGCGTCGGCGTCGGGTGCGGCACCCGGGCGCGGCTCGACGAAGGCGCACGGGACTTCTCCCCATTTTGCGTCCGGCTTGGCGACGACGGCGGCGGCCTGCACGTCCGGGTGACGATAGAGTACCGCCTCGACCTCGACCGATGAGATGTTCTCGCCACCCGAAATGATCACGTCCTTCAGGCGGTCTCGGATCTGGATATAGCCGTTCTCGTGGACCACGGCGGCGTCGCCCGACCAGAACCAGCCATCGGCAAAGGCCTCGGCCGTGGCGGCGGGGTCCTTGTAATACTCGCGCATGACGGTGTTCGAACGGATGGCGATTTCGCCCTGTGTCTGGCCGTCCTTCGGAACACGCGCGCCCGTCGCGCGGTCGATGACGGCCACCTCTTCGACCATCGGGAATGCGATACCCTGATGCGCCTGCAGCTCTGCCTGTTCAGCGGGGCTGAGCGCGTCCCACTCATCTTGCCAGAGGCATTGCAGGATATGGCCGTAGGTTTCGGTCAGCCCATAGACCTGCATCACATCAAGGCCCATCGCCCCGGTCTTCTCCAGAATGGCGGGCGGAGGGGGCGCACCCGCGGTCATCACCCGGATGCGGGGCGAGAACGGCGCGGCGGGCGCGTCTGAGCTTTCCGCCAGCATCTGCAGGACGATGGGTGCGGCCCCGAAATGGGTCACTTTCTCGGTCTCGATAGCCTCGAAGAGGCGGGCCGGGACGGGATCGCGGGTGAACACCATTTTTCCGCCGACAAGCGGCAGCATCCAGGGATGGCACCAGCCGTTGCAGTGAAACATCGGCACAATCGACAGGTACGAAATGAAATGCGGCACCGCCCAAGCGTTGACCGTGCCCATTGCCATCAGCGCCGCGCCCCGGTGGTGATAGACCACGCCCTTGGGACGCCCGGACGTACCGGACGTATAGTTCAGCGCCAGCGGCTGCCATTCGTCCTCGGGCAGTCCGGTTCCGTCGAAGAGTGCTGACGCAGCCAGCGTCTCGTATTCCAGCGCGGCGGTGTGACCGGCATCCTGACCCTCGGCATCGACGATGGTGACAAGCTCGGCACCCGACCCGTCACGGCGGGAGAGCGCATCCTGCACCAGCCCGAGATAGGCGCTGTCGGCAATGATCATCCGGCTTTCGGCGTGATCGAGTATGTAGGCCACAGTGTCCGGTTCAAGCCGCGTGTTGATCGTGTTCAGAACCGCGCCGATCATCGGGACGGCGTAATGCAGCTCGTAAAGCTGCGGGATGTTCGGGCAGATCACCGAGACGATATCGCCTTTGCCGACGCCCCGCGCCCTTAGGCCTCCGGCCACGCGGCGCACCCGCTCTTCGAAATCCCGCCAGTTGCGTCGGATGGCGCCATAGACGACGGCGGGGCGCGGTCCGTGAACGGCGGCGGCCCGGTTTAGAAAGGAGACCGGCGACAAGGGGACATGGTTGGCCGCAGATGGCCCACTCGTGTCGAACTGGCTGGGCATTCCGTCCCTCCCGAACCAAGAGGGCGGTGGTCGGTCGGCGGCGTTGGAGGTGGCGGCGACAGTCCGGCCTTTATTCCCGAACCGGCCCGAACCCGATCTGCGCTGCGACCGAACGCTCCTCCCACGCTTCTGTTGCATTTTTAAATGTCAGACTTTTAAATGTCTGACAAATGAAAACTGCCCCTGACACCCCGGCGGACCTGTCCGCGCAGATCGCCTCGGAGCTTCGCGACCTCATCGTCTCGGGTGCCCTGATCGTCGACGCGCGGCTGCCGTCCGAAGCCGAACTTGCCGAGCAGTTCGACGTGTCGCGCCCGACGATCCGCGAGGCGCTGAAGCGGCTTGCCGCACAGTCGCTGATCCGGACCGAGCGGGGCGCCTTTGGCGGCGCCTTCGTCAACCGCATGTCCTATGGCGAGGCGCGGGCGCAGCTTGTCACCACCTCGACACTGCTTCTGACCATGAACGAAGTGGACTTCGACACAGCCTGCGAGGCGCGTTTCGCTTTGGAGCGGGCCTGCGCGCCCATGGTGGCTGCGCGTCGGCAGGACAGCCATCTCGGCGTCATGCGGAGCGAAATCGCGCGGCAGCGCTCGCCGGGGCTGAGCGATGAAGCCTTCTGCGCCTCGGACGTCGCATTTCACCTGGCGCTGACCGACGGGGCGGAGAACCCGATCCTGTCCTATCACCTCGCCGGGGCGATCGAGGCCATGCAGCCCCTGATGAACATGATCACCTACAGCGCGCGGTCCCGCTCGCGGATCATCGACTGTCACGAGGCGATCCTGTCCGCTGCCGAAGCGCGGGACGGCGACGGAATCGACGCAGGCCTCGACCGGCTGCAGAACTATACCAGCGATCTCGCGCATCTCGTGATGACTGAGCGCGCCGCGCGGAAGGCGGCGCGCGCCGCATCGCCAGACTCATCCCCGCTCAACCAGATGGAAAAACCGAAATGACGGCGAAACTCGACCCGACAGCCTTTCGCAATCTCGACATTCAGGCGGGCGAGGACGGCGTCTGGATCGTCACGCTCAACCGGCCCGCGAAGCGCAATGCTCTGGATATCGCGACCATCGAGGAACTGATCACCTTCTTTTCGGCCGCGCCCCGCGCAGGCGTCCGCGCCGTCGTGCTGGCCGGAGCAGGGGATCACTTCTGCGCCGGGCTCGACCTGATCGAGCATCACGATGCCGACCGAAGCCCGGCCGATTTCATGCATGTGTGCCTGCGCTGGCATGAGGCGTTCAACAAGATGGAATATGGCGGCGTCCCGATCATCGCCGCGCTGAAGGGCGCGGTCGTGGGGGGCGGGCTGGAACTGGCGAGCGCGGCGCATATCCGCGTGATGGACGACAGCGCCTATGTCGCCCTGCCGGAGGGGCAGCGGGGCCTCTTCACAGGCGGTGGCGCCACGATCCGCGTCAGTGATCTGGTGGGCAAGTCCCGGATGATCGACATGATGCTGACGGGGCGCGTCTATAAGGCGGCGGAAGCCGTCGATCTCGGCTTCGCGCAATACCTGGCCGAGGGCGATAGCTACGATATGGCGCTGCGTCTGGCGCGACGGGCAGCCGAGAACCTACCCCTCTCCAACTTCGCCATCTGCTCGGCGGTCAGCCACATGACCAACATGTCCGCGCTCGATGCGGCCTATGCCGAGGCCGTGGTGGCAGGTGTCGTCAACACCCAGCCCGACGCCCGCGCCCGCCTTGCCGCCTTCGCCGACAAATCTGCCGCCCGGGTGCGTCCTGATGAGTAGGGGCACGTCTATTTTCAGAAATTTTGCGCGCGAAAATATTTTTTGCTAGTCTAAGGTCAAATATTCGCAGCGCCCGCTTTCGGGTGAACCAAGAGGTCATGGTCGAAGGTGTCGGTTTCTAGAATTAGAAATATGGAAGAGTTCGCAGCGGTCAGCGGGATCTCCCGTCCGACCGTCTCGAAGTATTTCAACGATCCCGACAGCGTGCGCCGTACAACGCGCGAGAAGATCGAGAAAGCGCTCGAGCGCTACGAGTACCGCCCGAATATCTACGCCATCAACCAGAACCGGAAGTTGACCAAGAATGTTGGGATCGTCGTTCCGTTCCTGGCCGATCCGTTCTTCTCGGAGATCGCGCGACAGATCGAGCAGCGCTGCGTGCAGGCAGGCTTTCGGCCCACGTTGTTCAGCTCCTACGGCGTGCCCAGTGTCGAGGTCGACATTCTTGAAGCGCTGCGGTCGATCAAGCCTGCGGGCGTTCTTCTGGCGCCTCTCGGCCGCGCCTCGGATCGCTCGGCGATCGAGAGTTTTTGTGCCGACATTCCGACCGTCCTTTTCGACAGCAACCTCGAAGGCATGGGCGAAGCCTTTGTCGGATCAGACAATTTCAGCTTTGTTTCCCAAACGGTGGAGTATTTGTGTCGCTCCGGCGACGCGCCCTGCTTCTTCGAGATGGCGACACCCGCCAACCCCAACGCGAACAAGCGCCGCTTGGCTTATCTGGAAATGGCCGAACGGCTCGGGTTCGAGCCCCATGTGGTCAAGATCGAAGGCGAGGGCTGGGCTTTCGAAGAAATCGGTCAGCGCGGCGCCCTGAAAATCCTGTCTGAAGGCGGCTTCCCAAGCGATACGATTCTCTGCAGCAACGACCGACTTGCCATCGGGCTTTTGTCGGCCTGCTACGAGAAGGGCTTGCGCGTGGGGCGCGGCGATGGGTGCGCGCTGCGTGTGGCGTCGAACGACGATCACCCGTTCTCGCGGTTCACCTGTCCGTCACTGACCACGGCGGCTCACGATTACGAAGCCGTGTCCAGCCGCAGCGTCGAACGGCTGGGTGAACTGGTCGAGGCGGGCGGGCGATTTTCCAGCCGCAGCGAAGAGTTGTTCCCGGCAAGGCTGGTCTTGCGGGAGTCTGCCTGACAGCAGTAAAAGTTTACGCGCGTAAAAATTAAATTGACGGCGCGGAAACAATATGAGACCTTTTACTACGACATCCAGAATCAGGGAGGAGTAGGATGCATCTTAAGAACGCACTTTGTGCGGGTACTGCGCTCGCGCTTGTTTCCGCCACCGCCGCCTATGCAGAAAATCTCGTGATCGCCACCGTGAACAACGGCGACATGATCCGCATGCAGGGCTATACCGACGACTTCACCGCCAAGACCGGTCACACGGTCGAGTGGGTCACGCTGGAAGAGAACGTCCTTCGTCAGCGCGTCACCACCGACATCACGACCAAGGGCGGTGCCTTCGACATCATGACCATCGGCATGTACGAAACCCCGATCTGGGGCGCCAATGGCTGGCTCGTGCCGCTGGACGATCTGTCGGCCGAGTACGACGTTGACGACATCCTGCCCGCCATGCGCTCGGGCCTCAGCCATGACGGCACGCTCTATGCTGCGCCGTTCTACGGCGAAAGCTCCATGGTCATGTATCGGACCGACCTGATGGAAGCGGCGGGGCTTGAGATGCCCGACGCGCCCACCTGGCAGTTCATCCGCGAAGCGGCGGCCGCCATGGATGACCCGGCGAACGACATCAACGGCATCTGCCTCCGCGGCAAGGCCGGCTGGGGTGAAGGCGGCGCCTTCATCACCGTCACCGCCAACTCCTTCGGCGCGCGCTGGTTCGACGAGGACTGGAATGCCCAGTTCGACCAGCCCGAGTGGAAAGAGGCTCTCGAGTTCTACGTCAGCCTGATGAACGACTATGGCCCCGAAGGCTATGCCACGAACGGCTTCAACGAAAACCTGTCGCTCTTCCAGCAGGGCAAGTGCGGCATGTGGATCGACGCCACCGTGGCGGCGTCCTTCGTGACCAACCCGAACGACTCGACCGTTGCCGACAGCGTGGGCTTCGCTCTCGCTCCGAACGCCGAGGGTGTCGACAAGCGCTCGAACTGGCTCTGGGCATGGGCTTTGGCAGTACCTGCCGGTACGCAGAAAGCCGACGCCGCCAAGGAGTTCATCGAGTGGGCGACTTCGAAAGAGTATATCGAGCTCGTCGCCGAGAACGAAGGTTGGGCCAACGTTCCCCCGGGTGCGCGGACCTCTCTCTATGAGACGCCCGAATACCAGGAAGTCGCCTTCGCTCAGAAGACACTCGACTCGATCAATGCGGCCAACCCGCAGGATCCGACCGTGAAGCCGGTGCCCTATGTCGGCATCCAGTTCGTCGCCATCCCGGAATTCGCGGGTATCGCGACGGAAGTCAGCCAGGAGTTCTCGGCTGTCTATGCAGGCCAGCAGTCGATCGACGAGGCCTTGGAAAAAGCTCAGGCGATCACCAACGACGCAATGGAAGCCGCCGGCTACCGCTAAGCGTCCTCCCGAACCGGGGGGCGGAAACGCCCGCCCCCTGGTTTACGCCGATTTCGTTACGACTTCGCTGATTTTTCGTCTTGAGGTGGCGCGTCCACCATCGGAGGAGATCTATCATGGCCACGAAGCATTCCCGTTCTGCCGCCCGGTTGATGATGGCGCCAGCTGTCATTCTGCTTCTCGGCTGGATGCTCGTCCCCCTGACGATGACGCTGTATTTCAGCTTCAAACGTTACCTGCCGCTCCGCGGCGACTCTCTCGAAAACGGCCTTCAGTGGGTCGGCCTTGAGAACTACGCCCGCTTCATCGGTTCGAGCGCCTTCTGGCCCTCGGTTCAGGCGACACTCGTCATCGTGGGTGGCGTCCTTCTAATCACTGTCGTCTTCGGCATCTTCCTGGCGATCCTTCTCGATCAGCCTTTCTGGGGGCAAGGTATCGTCCGGCTTCTGGTCATCGCGCCATTCTTCGTTATGCCGACCGTTTCTGCGCTGGTCTGGAAGAACATGTTCATGGACCCCGTGAACGGCATTCTGGCGCATCTCTGGCGCTTTTTCGGAGCGGAACCCGTTTCATGGCTATCTGACGCCTCGGTCCAGTCGATCATTCTGATCGTGTCCTGGCAGTGGCTTCCATTCGCGACGCTCATCCTTCTGACGGCGATCCAGTCTCTGGACAGCGAACAGCTTGAAGCTGCCGAGATGGACGGAGCGCCGCCTGTGAAGCGGTTCTGGTTCATCATCCTGCCGCACCTGTCGCGCGCCATCACCATCGTTGTGCTGATCCAGACGATCTTCCTTCTGTCGATCTTCGCCGAGATCTTCGTGACCACCGGCGGCGCCTTCGGCACCCGGACGCTCACCTACCTGATCTTCCAGCGTGTGGTGGACAGTCAGAACATCGGGCTCGGCTCGGCTGGCGGCGTCTACGCGATCATTCTTGCCAACATCGTTGCCATCTTCCTGATGCGCATCGTCGGCAGCAACCTGGACCGATAGGAGGCACCGATGGCACGTGCAGTCACCACCCGCCGTAAGGTCATCACCACCGCCGCCGCATGGGCAGTCGGGTTGCTGATCTTCTTCCCGATCTACTGGACGATCCTGACCAGTTTCAAAACCGAAGCTCAGGCGATCAACGACCCGCCGCTGTTCTTCAACTTCGACTGGACGCTCGAGAACTACACGCTCGTCCAGCAGCGGTCGGACTACATGCGGTTCCTCTGGAACTCGGTCATCATCGCAGGCGGCTCGACGCTGCTCGGCATCATCGTGGCTGTGCCTGCGGCATGGTCCATGGCCTTCGTGCCGTCGAAGCGGACCAAGGACATCCTGCTCTGGATGCTGTCCACCAAGATGCTGCCCGCTGTCGGCGTGCTCTATCCGATCTCGCTTCTGTTCGTGCAGTTCAACCTGCTCGACACGCGCTTCGGTCTGATCATCGTCCTGATGCTGATCAACCTGCCGATCATCGTCTGGATGCTTTATACCTACTTCAAGGAAATCCCCGTCGATATCCTTGAGGCGGCGCGGATGGACGGTGCCGGGCTCAAGGAAGAAATCCTCTACGTCCTGACGCCCATGGCGGTGCCGGGCATCGCCTCGACCATTCTTCTCAACTTCATCCTGGCATGGAACGAGGCCTTCTGGACCCTCAACCTGACGGCGGCCAATGCCGGTCCGCTCACGGCCTTCATCGCCAGCTATTCCAGCCCCGAAGGCCTATTCTTCGCCAAACTCAGCGCAGCTTCCACCATGGCGATTGCGCCGATCCTGATCCTTGGCTGGTTCAGTCAGAAACAACTCGTCCGCGGCCTGACTTTCGGCGCGGTGAAGTAAGGAAAAGACTCATGGGACGCATCGTACTCGACAAGGTGAAAAAGAGCTTCGGTGAAGTGACGGTCATCCCGCCGCTTGACCTCGAAATCAACGACGGCGAATTCGTCGTCTTCGTCGGCCCCTCGGGCTGCGGCAAGTCCACGCTTCTGCGGCTGATCGCCGGCCTGGAAGACGTCTCTGACGGCGTGATCCAGATCGACGGCAAGGACGCCACGGACGTGCCGCCCGCCAAGCGCGGCCTGGCCATGGTGTTCCAGTCCTACGCGCTCTACCCGCATATGACGGTGCGCAAGAACATCGCGTTCCCGCTTCGCATGGCGGGCCTCGATCAGGCGGAACAGAACAAGCGAGTCGAACAGGCAGCGGCGGTTCTGAACCTGACCGACTATCTGGAACGGCGCCCAGGTCAGCTCTCGGGCGGCCAGCGCCAGCGTGTCGCCATCGGCCGCGCCATTGTGCGCGAGCCTGCGGCGTTCCTCTTCGACGAGCCGCTGTCGAACCTCGACGCCGCGCTTCGTGTTGGGATGCGGCTGGAAATCTCCGAGCTGCACAAGCGCCTCAAGACCACCATGATCTACGTGACCCACGACCAGGTGGAAGCCATGACCATGGCCGACAAGATCGTGGTCCTTCAGGCCGGTGTGATCGAACAGGTGGGCAGCCCTCTGGAACTGTACAGCCGTCCGCGGAACACTTTCGTCGCCGGCTTCATCGGGTCGCCCAAGATGAACCTGATCGGCGGTGCCGAGGCGCAGAAACACAACGCTCAGACCATCGGCATCCGCCCCGAGCATATCGAGATCTCCACGACCGAAGGCATGTGGAAAGGCACCGTCGGCGTATCTGAGCATCTGGGCTCCGACACCTTTTTCCACGTTCAGACGCCTATCTCGGAAGAGCCGCTCACCGTGCGTGCAACAGGCGAGATGTCGCTCGGCTATGGTGCCGACGTGTACCTGACGCCGCGCCCGGAATTCCTGCACCGCTTCGACGCGCAGGGTCTGAGAATCGAATGAGCCGGCTCGACGGCAAGACAGCCCTGATCACGGGCTCGGCGCGCGGCATAGGGCGCGCCTTTGCCGAGGCTTACGTCCGCGAGGGCGCGCGGGTGGCAATTGCCGATATCGACATCGAGCGCGCGCGCGCCACGGCTGACGAGATCGGCTCGTCAGCCATCGCGGTCAGAATGGACGTCACCGATCAGGCCAGTATCGACGCTGCCGTGGCCGCGACCGCGGACGCGTTCGGCGGGATCGACATCCTGATCAACAACGCGGCCATCTTCACCGCGGCGCCCATCGTCGAAATCGAACGCGCTGACTATGCGCGCACCTTCGACATCAACGTGGCGGGCACGCTTTTCACCATGCAGGCCGTGGCGCGCCACATGATCGAGCGGGCGCAGGGCGGCAAGATCATCAACATGGCCAGTCAGGCCGGCCGCCGGGGCGAGCCTCTGGTCGCCGTCTACTGTGCGACCAAGGCCGCAGTGATCAGCCTGACCCAGTCCGCCGGGTTGAACCTGATCCAGCATGGTATCAATGTGAACGCTATTGCGCCCGGTGTGGTCGATGGCGAGCACTGGGACGGCGTCGACGCCTTTTTTGCCAAGTACGAGGGCAAGGCGCCCGGCCAGAAGAAGAAAGAGGTCGGCGAGGCCGTGCCCTACGGCAGAATGGGCCGCGCCGAGGACCTGACCGGAATGGCCGTCTTTCTGGCGAGCAGCGAGGCGGATTACATCGTGGCACAATGTTACAACGTGGATGGGGGACAATGGATGAGCTGAAGACCGATACGCGCCGCGCCGGCGATCTGGTCACGTTGTCCAATGCAACGCTCGACCGCTTGCCCGCAGGTATCGAAGGTCCGTCCTACGACCGCGCGGCGCTGACGCCCGGCATCGTTCATATCGGATTGGGCAACTTCCACCGTGCGCATCAGGCGTGGTACCTGCACCGGCTCATGCAGCAGGGCGAGGCGCTTGACTGGGCGATCATCGGTGCGGGCGTCCGGCCCTATGACAGCGAGATGCGTCAGCGTCTTCTGTCTCAGGACTGTCTGACGACTCTGATCGAGCTTGATCCATCCGGCACCACGGCCGAAGTCACCGGCGGCATGATCGACTACGTACCCATCGAGGAGGGCAACGGCCCCCTGATCGCGGCGATGGCCGCGCCGGAGATCCGGATCGTCGCGATGACCGTGACCGAGGGCGGCTATTATCTGGACCCTGCGACGGGCGGTCTCGATACCTCTCACCCGGACATTCAGCATGACGCGACCAACCCCGACCGTCCCCGCACGGCCTTCGGTGCGATGGTCGCGGCGCTTCGCCGGCGTCGCGATGCGGGGCACGGTCCCTTCACCGCGCAAAGCTGCGACAACCTTATGGGGAATGGGCGTATTCTGCGGCAGGCCGTGGTCGGGCTGGCCCGGCTGTCCGATGCCGAACTGGCCGAGTGGATCGAAGCCAACTGCAGCTTCCCGAATTCGATGGTGGACTGCATCGTTCCGGCCACCGGCGACAAAGAGCGCGCGCTCGTCCGGGCTTTGGGCATAGATGACGCTGCACCCGTTACGCACGAGAACTTCCGCCAGTGGGTGATCGAGGATGATTTCTGCGCTGGCCGTCCCGACTGGGATCGCGTGGGCGCGACCTTCTCGAACGATGTCCACGATTACGAGCTGATGAAGCTGCGCATCCTGAATGCCGGCCACCAGATCATTGCCAATGTAGGCGAGATCGCGGGGATCGACACGATTTCCGGCTGCATGGAAAACGAGGCCATCGCGGCTTTCTTCCGCAAGGTCCAGCACGAGGAAATCGCGCCTCATGTGAAGCCCGTGCCGGGTATGACCCCTGAAAGCTATATCGACCTGATCGTGCGACGCTTTTCCAATCCGTCCATCGTCGACACCACGCGCCGTGTGGCGTTCGACGGGTCGTCGCGCCATCCGGGCTTTGTCCTACCGATCATCCGGGACGGTCTGGCCTCGGGAACATCGATCGAGGGGCTGGCACTGGTCGAGGCCCTCTGGGCGCGGATGTGCGAGGGCACCCGCGAGAACGGCACAAAGATAGCGCCGAACGATCCGATCTGGGACAGTCTCGTCGCCGCCGCCGAAGCGGCGCGCAAGCGTCCGGCGGCATGGCTCGAGCAGCGTCAGATCTATGCAGACCTGTCCGAAAACGCCGCCTTCAGCGCGAGTTTCGCGCGCTGGCTCGATCTCATCTGGACCAAGGGTGCGATGGCGGCCTTGCAGGACTACGCTCGGAACTGATCCCGCGACGGGCGGCCAACCGCAAAGGATATACGGCAAGACAGATGACCGCTGGCCCGAACAGAGCATTGGACAATCTGGTCGCGGACCTGCGCGACCGCGTTCTGGCGCTTGAAAGCACTGGAAGGCGCTGTCTTGTCGGCATCGCCGGCGCCCCTGCTAGCGGAAAGTCGACTTTGGCGGACACGCTGACCCATGCGCTTGTCGCGGCCGGGCGCCAGGCCCGTAACGTGCCCATGGACGGATTCCATCTGGATAACCGGCTTCTCGATCCTGCTGGTCTGCGACCGCGGAAAGGCGCGCCCGAGACCTTCGACGCAGCCGGGTTCCTGCACATGATCCGCCGCCTGTCGCAAGAAGACGAAGTGGTCTACCCGATCTTCGACCGCAGTCAGGACCAGGCGATCGCCGGGGCAGGGCGCGTCGGCCCGGACTGCGACATCGTCGTGGTCGAGGGCAACTACCTTCTTTACGATGCCGAGCCGTGGCGAGGGCTCTCGGACTTCTGGACCATGTCCGTCTGGATCGACACGCCCGAGGACGTGCTGCGCGAGCGGCTCATTCAGCGCTGGCTCGACCATGGCCATGACGCCGACGCGGCGCGGGCACGGGCCGAGGGCAACGACCTCGCCAACGCGCGCCTCATCGCGCAACACCGTTTGCCTGCCGACCTCGTCCTGTCCGAAAGCGCGGCGCTGCCGCCGGGCTGACGCCGCGGGGCTTAGTGCCCGCCGATGATGCCCGTCCTGACCGAGTAGTCCACGGCCAGTTCGTAATCCGGATCGTCGTCGCTATCGACCATCAGGTGACCCGCCTTCGACAAGAGCCGGTGGCAGTCACGCGAGAGGTGGCGAAGCTGCAGGCGCTTGCCGGCCGCTTCGTACTTGGCCGCAACCGCCTCGATGGCCTGAAGCGCCGACTGGTCCACGACGCGCGAGCCTTCGAAATCGACGATGACGACCTGCGGGTCGGTTTCCACGCGGAACATCTCGGTAAAGCCGTCCGACGAGCCGAAGAACAGCGGGCCCTGCACCTTGTAGACCTTGGCGCTTTCCGGCGTCTCGTAGGTCATCGCGTGGATGCGCGTCGCGTTCTGCCAGGCATAGGCCAGCGCGCTGACGATGACGCCCACGACCACGGCCGTGGCAAGGTCGGTGGCGACCGTGACGATGGTCACGAGGATCGTCACGAAGGCATCGGCACGCGGCACCTTGGTCAGGATGCGAAGCGAGTTCCACGCGAAGGTGCCGATCACGACCATGAACATCACGCCCACAAGCGCGGCCAGCGGGATCTGCTCGATCAGGGGCGCGGCGAAAAGAATGAAGGACAACAGGAACAGTGCCGCCGCGATTCCGGCCACGCGGGTGCGTCCGCCGGATTTCACGTTGATCATGGACTGACCGATCATCGCGCAGCCGCCCATGCCGCCGAAAAAGCCGGTCACGGTGTTGGCGGCGCCCTGCGCCACGCATTCGCGGCTGGCGCCGCCCCGCTGGTTCGTCATCTCGCCCACAAGGTTCAGCGTCAGAAGGCTCTCGATCAGGCCGATGGCGGCGAGGATGACCGCATAGGGCAGGATGATCTCGAATGTTTCCCAGTTGAGCGGAACCATGGGAATATGGAACGCGGGCAGCCCGCCCTCGATCCCGGCCATGTCGCCCACGCGCGGCACGTCGATGCCGAAGACGATGACCACCAGCGCCGTGATCGCGATACCCGCAAGCGGGGCAGGGATGGCGTTGGTGAGTTTCGGCATCGCCCAGATCACCGCCATTGTCAGTGCAACAAGGGCCAGCATCATGACAAGCGGCGTACCCGACAGCCATTCGCCGTTCGCCATGCCGTGGCCCGCGCTTTCCGCGCTGCCGGGCACCTGGAACTGACTGAGCTGTGCGAGGAAAATCACGATGGCCAGCCCGTTGACGAAGCCCAGCATAACCGGATGCGGGACCAGTCGGATGAATTTGCCCCATCTGAGCAGGCCCACCGCGATCTGGATCAGGCCCATCAGGACGACCGTGGCGAAGAGGTACTCGACCCCGTGGGTCGCCACGAGGCTGACCATGACCACGGCCAGCGCGCCCGTCGCGCCCGAGATCATGCCGGGCCGTCCGCCGAACAGCGCGGTGATGAGGCCGACGATGAAGGCGGCATAGAGGCCCACAAGAGGATGCACGCCCGCCACGAAGGCGAACGCGACGGCCTCGGGGACAAGGGCAAGCGCGACGGTCAGACCGGCCAGAAGTTCGATCCTGAGCTGGGTGGCATTCAGGTCCGGCCCTTGCCGTTCACCCGCCAATGCATCACCGAAAACCGCCATCAAAGCCCGCGCCATGGACCACCTCGTCTCGTTTCTTGTTCTGAAGGGGGTGCTCCTAACGCATTCCGGGCCAAAAGACACGGTATTCTTGGGCATACCGGATATGCGCCGCTCGGGAGGCTGGGGCGGTCAGTTCTGCTTCCGAAAAAGCTTTGTTGTCTTGAACATGTCTTCCAGCCGCTCGATCCGGGTTTTCGCATCCTCCCACCGGCGGGTCTGAACCTCGGCGATGAGCGCTTCCGCGATCAGGTTGATCGCGAGCGTCGAGTCCCAGCTCGACGGCACCTCGATCAGGGCATTCACCACGTGATCAGACAGCTTGGTGACGGGCGACCCCCACTGGTCGGTGAAAAGGACGATCTCGGCCTTCTGCGCCTTGGCGATCTCGGCCAGCCGGAACAGGTCGCGCTCGTAGCGGCGGATATCGAAGATCACGAGGACGGTTTCGGGCCCCATGTCCAGCAGGTACTGCGGCCAGACGTTGGCCGAGGGCGACAGCAGCGTCACGCCCGGCCGAATGATCTGCAGGTGGTTGAAGAGGTAATCTGCGTTGGACCGCGTGATCCGGCCGCCAGACAGAACCACGTGCCGCGCCGGGTCGGCCAGACAGGCCGCGATCCGGTCGAAGGAGGCCGGGTCCAGCCGGTCGATCGTGCCTTCGAGATTGGCGAAGACGGCTTGGGCGAAATCCTGAAAGGCCGGGCTGTCCGAGCGGTTCTCGGGCCAGCCGTCGCGTTTGAGGATGGGCGTTCTGATCTGTGCGGACGCCTCGTCCCTGAGTGCGGCCTGAAGATCGGGAAAACCGCCATAGCCGAGCTTCCGCGCAAGTCGGATGACGGTGGGCGTCGACACCCCCGCCGCCTCGGCCAGGCGTGTGATCGACGTCAGCCCCGCCACGGGGTAGTCGCGCAGCAGTACGTCCGAGACCTGACGCTCCGCCGGGGTCAGATCGGCGGCCATATCGGCCAGCCTGTCCTTGACGATCGTGCTCCGCTTCACCTGTGTGCTCAATCCTGAAGCTATCGTTACAAGCTAGACGCCATCAGAAGCCAAGTCTACGAAATTCGCTTGACAGGCGGCCTGCGCGACGGTGCTATGCGGGCGTGACTGTTGCTGCCGAACCCCTCTCGATCCTACCTGAGTCTTCCGCTGACGTCGCCACCGTCATCGGCCAGACACGGTCATTTCCGCTGCTTCTCGTCTGCGAGCATGCCTCCGATGCAATCCCGGCGCATCTGGAGAACCTTGGCCTTGCCGATGCGGATCGGTATTCCCACGCGGTCTTCGATATTGGCGCGGCGCATCTAGCCGAACGTTTGTCGGATGCGCTGGGCGTTCCGCTTGTAATCGCGAACTGGTCGCGCCTGATCTACGATCTGAACCGCCCGCCCGAGGCGCCCGACGCGATACCGGCGCGGGTCGAGACCATCGATATCCCCGGCAACAGGAGCCTCAGCGCCGCCGACCGAGAGGCGCGGGCAGAGGCGCTGTACTACCCTTTCCACAAGGTCGTCTCCGACACGCTCGATGCATTCGATACAGCGCCGACGCTCGTCACCATCCATTCCTTCACGCCCGTCTGGAACGGCGCCCCTCGCGCCGTAGAAATCGGCTTTCTGCATGATGCCGACCCGACCCTCGCGGAGGCCATGCTCGCCGCCTATGACGGCCCGCACCGCACCGCATTGAACGAGCCCTATTCCGCGAAGGACGGCGTCACTCACACGCTTGCCCGGCACGCGACGGCGCGCGGGCTGAGAAACGTGATGATCGAGGTGCGGAACGACCTTTTGTCGGATGATGCCGCTATCGACGTCGTGGCCACCGCTCTCGCCGGGGCGCTGACGGCCGCCCTTGAAGAGGTGGCGGCATGACCGGCCTGATGCTGAAATATGTTGGCCTCGTCGATCCGCTGAACCGCTGGATCGGACGCATCGTCATGTACGGCATCTTCGTGATGATGGGGATTCTGCTCTGGTCGTCCATCTCGAAGACCTTCTTCCTGCCGTCGCTCTGGACGCTGGAAATGGCGCAGTTCGCCATGGTCGCCTATTACATTCTTGGCGGTCCGTATTCGATCCAGCTTGGCTCCAACGTGCGAATGGACCTGCTTTACGGGTCCTGGACCGACAGGCGGAAGGCGCAGATCGACGCGATCACGGTCCTCTTCCTGATCTTCTACCTCGGCATCCTGCTCTGGGGCGGGTGGGACAGCCTGATGTACTCCTTCCAGTACGGTGGCGAGCGCAGCCCGACCGCATGGCGGCCCTATCTCTGGCCGATCAAGACGATCATGGTGACGGGCATTTTCCTGATGCTGCTTCAGGCGATAAGCGAGCTCTTCAAGGATATTCTGAGGCTCAAGGGCCATGACGTGGGGGTCAAGCTCTGATGGCCTACGAGTGGATCGCCATTCTCATGTTCTCGTCGATGATGCTGATGCTGCTGACGGGCCAGCGCGTCTTCGGCGCCATCGGCTTCGTCGCCGTAGTTGCGGCGCTCTTCCTATGGGGCGACCGGGGCGGCTATGACCTGGGTTTCTCGGCCGCGATGAAGCTGATGAAGTGGTACCCGCTTCTGACGCTCCCGATGTTCATCTTCATGGGCTACGTCCTTTCGGAAAGCCGGATCGCCGACGACCTCTACAAGATGTTCCACGTCTGGATGGGCGGCCTGTCGGGCGGCCTTGCCGTGGGGACAATCGGCCTGATGGTGCTGATCTCGGCGATGAACGGCCTCTCGGTCGCGGGCATGGCGATCGGTGCGACCATCGCGCTGCCCGAGCTTCTCCGGCGCGGCTACGACAAGCGCATGGTGACGGGGGTGATACAGGCGGGCTCCAGTCTGGGCATTCTCGTGCCGCCTTCAGTCGTGCTTGTCCTATACGCGATGATCGCGCGTCAGCCGGTGGGGCAACTCTGGCTCGCCGGTATCCTGCCAGGGTTGATGATGGCCGCGATGTTCGTCCTCTACATCGTGATCCGCTGCCGGATCACACCGTCCCTCGGCCCTGTACTGCCGAAAGAGGACCGCGACCTTCCCATGGCCGAAAAGCTGCGGCTCCTCCGCGCCGGTCTTCTGCCGCTTTTCATCTTCTTCGCGATGATGGTGCCTTTCGTGAACGGCTGGACCTCGCTGGTCGAAAGCTCGGCCATCGGCGCGCTTGCCGCTTTCGCCGCCGCCGTCCTCAAGGGGCGGATGACGCGCGAGGTCTTCGAGAACTCGGTCCGGAACACGCTTGGCATCACCTGCATGTTCATGTGGATCATCCTCGCCGCGCTTGCCTTCGGCGCCGTCTTCGATGGGCTGGGAGCGGTGCGGGCCATCGAGTCCCTCTTCACCGAACAGCTCGGCTTCGGGCCGTGGACGATCCTGATCTTGATGCAGCTCAGCTTCATCCTGATGGGTACATTCCTCGATGACACCGCAATGCTGGTGATCGTCGCGCCGCTCTATGTGCCGCTGGTCGACGCGCTCGGCTTCGACCTGATCTGGTATGGAGTGCTTTACACGATCACGACCCAGATCGCCTACATGACGCCGCCCTTCGGCTATAACCTGTTCCTGATGCGCGCCATGGCGCCGCCCGAGATCACGCTCCGCGATATCTACGGCTCGATACTGCCCTTCGTGCTGGTGATGGTGCTGGCGCTGACGGTGGTGATGGCCTTCCCCCAAATCGCGCTCTGGCTGCCGGGATATGTCTATGGCTTCTGACGCGCGCGACCCGACAACAATCAGAACCCCTGTCCAAACGGGGCCAATTTCAACAGAGAGAGGATAGACCCATGACGTCCAGACGTACTTTCCTGAAAGGTGCCGCCGCGGCCGCACCCGCAACCGCACTTGCCGCACCGGCACTCGCCCAGTCTACGATCCGCTGGCGGATGCAGACCTATGCCGGCCCCGCGCTGGCCGAGCACGTGCTCGATCCGGCCATCGAGATGTTCAACAAGATCGCCGGCGACCGGATGCAGATCGAGGTGTTCTACGCCGACCAGCTCGTCCCCACGGGCGAACTGTTCCAGGCGATGCAGCGCGGCACGATCGACGCCGTGCAGTCCGACGACGACTCGATGGCCTCGCCCACCGAAGTCACCGTTTTCGGCGGCTATTTCCCCTTCGCATCGCGCTACTCGCTCGACGTGCCGGTACTATTCAACCAGTACGGCCTGAACGAAATCTGGGACGCCGAGTATTCGAAGGTCGGCGTCAAGCACATCAGCGCCGGCGCATGGGACCCCTGCCACTTCGCCACCAAGGACCCGATCCGTTCGCTGGAAGATCTCAAGGGCAAGCGCGTCTTCACCTTCCCGACGGCGGGCCGCTTCCTTGCCCAGTTCGGCGTCGTTCCGGTGACGCTGCCCTGGGAAGATATCGAGGTGGCGGTGCAGACCGGCGAGCTTGACGGCATCGCGTGGTCGGGCATCACCGAGGACTACACAGTCGGCTGGGCGGATGTGACCAACTACTTCCTGACCAACAACATCTCGGGCGCCTGGATCGGCCATTTCTTCGCCAATATGGAGCGCTGGAACGAGCTTCCCGAAGACCTCCAGACGCTGTTCAAGGTCTGCTGCGAGCAGTCGCACTACTATCGTCAGCACTGGTACTGGGGCGGCGAGGCGGACCTCCGCGTCAACGGTCCCAAGATGGAGCTGACCTCGATCCCCGACAGCGAATGGGCCCAGGTCGAAGCCGCCGCCCGCGTGTTCTGGGACGAAATCGCGGCCGAGAGCGAGACCAAGGCAAAGGTCGTGGAGATCTTCAAAACCTACAACGCCGTCATGGAAAAAGCGGGACGTCCGTACCGCTATACCTGATCCATTTTGCGGGCCACGGCCCGAACCCAAGAAACAGGCGACCTCTTCCGAGGGGTCGCCTGCCACGATCCGATAGATATGAAGCGGCCACAGAATGCCGCGAGGAAGGACCGAAATGACTGCCAACCTGTCTTTCGACACGCTCAAGGAAGAAGCCGCAACCGGCCAGATCGACACCGTGCTCGTCTGCATGGTGGATATGCAGGGCCGTCTGATGGGCAAGCGTTTCCACGTCTCGTCCTTCCTTGAAGCCGGGTATCACGAGACCCACTGCTGCAATTACCTGCTCGCCACCGATATCGAGATGGCCACGCCGGACGGCTATGCCGCGACCTCTTGGGAAAAGGGCTATGGCGACTACGTGATGAAGCCCGATCTCTCGACCCTCCGCCGCGTGCCGTGGCTGGAAGGGACGGCGATGGTCCTTTGCGACCTGATCGACCATCACACCCACGAACCCGTGCCCCATGCGCCCCGCCAGGTGCTCAAGGCCCAGATCGCCCGCGCCGAGGCGATGGGCTTTACGCCGATGATGGCGACCGAACTGGAATTCTTCCTCTTCCGGCAAAGCTATGACGAGGCCCGGAAAAGCGGTTTCATAAACCTCGACCCGCTTGCAGGCTACAATGCCGATTACAGCATCTTCCTGACCACCAAGGAAGAATACGTCATGCGACCGATCCGGAACATGCTGGTGGCCGCCGGCGTGCCGGTCGAGAACTCCAAGGGCGAGGCCGAGACAGGGCAGGAAGAGCTGAACGTCAGATACGCGGGCGCGCTTCTTTGCGCCGATCACCACACCATAGCAAAGCAGGCGATCAAGGAGATCGCTCTGGCGCACGGCCATTCCGCGACCTTCCTTCCGAAATGGCACCACAAGAAGGTGGGCTCGGCCGCGCATATTCACCAGTCGCTCTTTTCGGAAGACGGGAACGTGTTCTACAACGCCGAGGCCAAGCTCACCATGTCGGACACGATGAAATCCTACGTGGCGGGCCTTCTGAAATACTCGCCCGACATCACCGCGTTCCTCGCGCCTTATGTGAACAGCTACAAACGCTTCCTGCCGGGCACCTTCGCGCCGACCAAGATCGCTTGGTCGATCGACAACCGGACCGCGGGCTACCGCCTCGTGGGCGACGGTACCAAGGGCGTCCGGATCGAATGCCGGATACCCGGGTCGGACATCAACCCCTACCTCGCCTGCGCGGCGCAACTCGCTGCAGGCCTCTCGGGCATCGAGGAAGGGCTGACGCTGGACGATCCCGTGACCGGCGACGTGTATGGAATGGAGGACGTTGCATCGATCCCGCACACGCTCCGCGCCGCGACCGAAACACTTCGGGAATCGAAGATGCTTCGCGCGCAGATGGGCGACTGGGTCGTCGATCACTACGCCCGCGCGGCGGAAGTTGAGCAGGAAGCCTTCGACGCGGTCGTCACCGACTGGGAGATCGCCCGGGGCTTCGAGCGCGCCTGACATGAACACCGCCCATCCGAACTGCATCCGGCCCGCCCCGGTCCCGGGGAACCCTGGCAATTTGAGTAAAATTGTCCTTCGCCTGTTTCCAAATATCCCGGGGGTGAAGCGGCCGAAGGCCGCGAGGGGGCAGCGCCCCCTTGCGATGCTCTATTCCGAGGCGCGGCCCCTGCAGCAGCGCGACGCCTCTTCCCGGTCCGCTGGAAAAGACCTACATCCGCTCAGCCATACCGAGGGAGAGGGCTGGCGGCTCTTCTGTTCCAACCTCACCCCCGTTCCCCTTTCGGAGGACACCCCATGACAAAGACAATCGACCTGATTTCCCCCATCGACGGCTCGGTCTACCTGAGCCGCGAGGTTCTGTCCCGCGACGCCGCCTTCGCCGCCGCCAAGAAGGCGCGGCTGGCACAGATGCTCTGGCGCGACCGCCCGCTGCAGGAGCGGATCGACCTCGTCATGAAGGCCAACGAGATCGTCGGCCAGACAACCGACCGCATGGCCAATGAACTGGCCCATCAGATGGGCCGTCCGATCCGCTACGGCGGCGAATACGGCGGCTTCAACGAGCGTGTCCGATACATGGCCTCCATCGCGGAAGAGGGTCTAGCCCCCTATGTCATCGAGGATTCGGACAGCTTCAAACGCCAGATCAAGCGCGTGCCCTGGGGCGTCGTCCTTGTCATCGCGCCCTGGAACTACCCCTATATGACGGCGATCAACACAATCGCACCGGCGCTCATCGCGGGAAACACCGTGATCCTGAAACACGCCGCCCAGACCCTTCAGGTGGGCGAGCGTCTGGTCGAGGCCTTCCACGAGGCGGGCGTGCCCGAGGACGTGATCCAGAACGTGGTGCTCGATCACGACACGACATCGGCACTCATCGGCGAGCGTGCGGTGGACTTCGTCAACTTCACCGGTTCCGTCGGCGGAGGTCAGGCGATCGAGCGCGCCGCCGCGGGCACCTTCATCCCCGTATCGACCGAGCTGGGCGGCAAGGACCCCGGCTATGTCCGCGCCGATGCTGACGTGGATGCCGCGGTCGAGACGCTGATGGACGGCGCCTTCTTCAACGCGGGCCAGTGCTGCTGCGGGATCGAGCGCATCTACGTGAACGAGGCGCTCTACGACGAGTTTCTTGAAAAATCCATCGCATGGGTCAAGGCGCAGAAGCTCGGCAACCCGCTCGACCCCGAGACGACGCTCGGACCGATGGCCAATGTCCGCTTTGCCCGCGAGGTGCGCGCTCAGATCGACGAGGCGCTGGCCGATGGCGCGGTGGCCCATATCGACCGGATGGAGGCCGATGACGGCGAGGGGCCGTACGTCACCCCGCAGATCCTGACGAATGTCAGCCACGACATGCGGGTGATGCGCGATGAAAGTTTCGGCCCCGTCGTGGGCATCATGCCGGTCGAGGACGACGGAGAGGCGATCCGGCTGATGAACGACTGCTGCTTCGGCCTGACCGCCAGCGTCTGGACCGCCGACGCCGAGGCCGCCGAGATGATCGGTGACCGGCTGGAAACCGGCACGGTCTTCCAGAACCGCTGCGACTATCTCGATCCGGCGCTCTGCTGGACGGGCTGCAAGGATACCGGCCGGGGCGCCGGTCTTTCGATCCTCGGATTTCACGCGCTGACGCGGCCGAAATCCTATCACCTGAGAAAGGGCTGACATGGGGCTGACAGGGAACTGGTCCTATCCGACATCGGTGCGCTTCGGCGCGGGACGCATTTCGGAAATCGTCGAGGCCTGCATGGCCGCCGGCATCACCAAGCCGCTTCTGGTCACGGACCGTGGGTTGGCGGGCATGGAGATCACCGCCCGCACGCTGGACCTGGTCGAGGCCGGCGGGCTTGGCCGCGCGATCTTCTCGGAGGTGGACCCAAACCCGTCCGACGCCAATGTCGAAGCGGGGCTGAAGGTCTATCGCGAGGGCGGCTTCGACGGAGTGATCGCCTTCGGCGGCGGCTCGGGTCTCGACCTTGCCAAGACGCTCGCCTTCATGGCGGGGCAGGCGCGGCCGATCTGGGATTTCGAGGATATAGGCGACTGGTGGACGCGGGCCGACCCTGATGGGATCCACCCCATCGTTGCAGTGCCGACCACGGCGGGGACCGGCTCGGAGGTGGGTCGCGCGTCGGTCATCACCAACAGCGAGACTCATGAGAAAAAGATCATCTTCCACCCGAAGATGCTGCCGTCGGTGGTCATCTGCGACCCCGAACTGACCGTGGGAATGCCCAGGCACATCACGGCGGGTACCGGGCTCGATGCCTTCGCCCATTGCGTCGAGGCGTTTTCCAGCCCGCATTACCACCCTATGAGCCAGGGCATAGCGCTTGAGGGCATGCGGCTTGTCATCGACTATCTGCCGCGCGCCTATGCGGACGGGTCGGATATCGAGGCGCGGGGCCATATGATGAGCGCCGCCGCCATGGGTGCGGTGGCCTTCCAGAAGGGTTTGGGCGCGATCCATGCACTCAGCCACCCCATCGGCGCTTGGCATCATACACACCATGGTACGACCAACGCGCTCTTCATGCCCGTGGTGCTCGGCTTCAACGCGGACGCCATCCGCGAGCGCTTCGACCGGGCGGCAGGGTATCTGGGGATCGAGGGCGGTTTCGAAGGCTTCCGGGCGTTCGTGGACGAGTTCAACGCCAGTCTCGGCATCCCGAAGACGCTGACCGAACTGGGCGTCAAGGATCCGGATCTCGATGTTCTCACCGAAGCGGCGCTTAAGGACCCGTCGGTCGGTGGCAACCCCGTCGAGATGACGAAGGAGAACACGAGGCCACTGTTTGAGGCGGTTCTCTGACAGCGCTCACGTGAGCGATATCAATTGTTTGTCCAAATGGTCGAAAAACCGCTGGACAAGGGGCGCGCTGTCAAAAAAACTCCATGCGCACCCGATAGAAGGTGAAACGGATAATCCAAGGGAGAGAAATCCATGAAATATACCTCCATAGCACTCGCGGCCGCGATGACGTTTGGTGCGTCACAGGCCGTCGCCCAGGTGGAAATCACCTGGTGGCACGCCATGGGCGGCCAGTTGGGTGAAACCACCAACGAAATCGCTACACGGTTCAACGCGTCGCAGGACGATTACGTCATCACGCCGGTCTACAAGGGCGGCTACGAGGACACGCTGACCGCCACCATCGCGGCCTTCCGTGCCGGCGAGCAGCCGAACATCGTTCAGGTCTTCGACGCGGGCGCGGCGACCATCATCGGTGCGACCGGTGCCGTTATCCCTGCCGCTGACCTGATTCAGGAAGCCGGTCTGGAGTTCGACCCCGAAGCCTACATCTCGGGCGTTCGCTACTTCTACGCCGACAGCGACGGCAAGATGGTCGGCATGCCGTTCAACTCGTCGACCCCGATCATGTACTACAACATCGAGGCGCTGAACAAAGCCGGCGTCGAGCCTCCGAAGACCTGGGAAGAGTTCGAAGCCATCGCTCCGGCGCTGGTCGATGCGGGTTACATCCCGCTTGCTCAGTCGCACAGCCCGTGGATCTTCACCGAGAACTTCCATTCGCGCCACAACATCCCGTTCGCCACGAACAACAACGGCTTTGACGGTTCGGAGGGCACGAAAATCCTCGTGAACAACGATGCCATCAAGACGCACTTCACCAAGGTGAAGGAGTGGCTCGACAAAGGCTGGTACGGCTACTACGGCGCCGGCTGGGGTGACAACCAAGCCCCCTTCGAGAACGGCGACGTCGCAATGTGGCTTGGCTCTTCCGGCTCCTTCGGCGGCCTGAAGAATTCGGCCAGCTTCGAATTCGACGCGACCTATCTGCCCTATTGGGAGGCGATCACGAGCGAGCCGACCCAGACCTTCATCGGTGGCGCTGCACTGTTCGCGCTGAGCGGGCATTCGGACGAAGAAAACCGCGCATCGGCGGAATTCTTCAAGTTTCTGTCCTCGACCGACATCCAGAAGTTCTGGCACCAGGAAACCGGTTACGTGCCGATCACGGAGGCCGCCTACGAGGCTGCCAAGGCGGAAGGCTACTATGAGGAATCGCCGCAGGCCGAAGTCGGTATCCAGCAGCTCTCGCTGGCGTCGGGCGACAACTCCAAGGGCTACCGGATGGGCTTCTACGTCCAGATCCGCGACGTCATGAACCGTGAATACGGCCGCATCTTCGCGGGCGAGACGGATGTCGACAGCGCCTTTGCCGTGATCGAGGAAGAGGGCAACCGCCTTCTCGACCGCTTCGCGCAGACGAATAACTGATAGGTCCTCGTGACCACCGTCAGGGGCGCCCCACGCGCCCCTGACCACCAATAATTCCGAAAGGGGAGGGGCTTCGTGGAGAAAGCGCAATTCCAAAGCCGATGGATGCCGTACCTGCTGCTTGCGCCGCAGATGGTCATCATCGCAATCTTCTTCATCTGGCCCGCCGCAGAGGCGATCCGCGCTTCGTTCTTTCTGGAAGACCCGTTTTTCGGGAACTCCACCTTCGTCGGGCTTCAAAATTACACCGACGCGCTTTCGGCGTCCGACTACAAGCGGACGGCATGGTTCACGGTCGTGTTCACCGTCCTCGTGTCGCTGCTGTCGCTGGCATTGGGCATGATGCTGGCCGTCTCCGCCGACCGGGTGCTTCGCGGGCAGTCCACGTACAAGACGCTGCTGATGTGGGTCTACGCCATCGCCCCGCCGGTGGCTGGCCTGATCGGCGTCATGCTCTTCGACCAGCATATCGGCCCGCTCGTCGATTTCGCCGCCATGTTCGGCTGGCACCTGCAGATCGGCGTGGACTACTGGGATACCGGCTTTGCCATGATCGTCGTCTCGACATGGAAGCAGGTGCCGTATTGCTTCATCTTCTTCCTCTCGGGCCTCCAGTCGATCCCGACCTCGGTGAAAGAGGCCTCGGCCATCGACTGCCAGTCCGAGACGCGCCGCTTCTGGACGATCACCTTCCCGCTTCTGGCGCCCACGACTTTCTTCCTGCTGATCCTGAACATCACCTACGCGATGTTCGAGACCTTCGGCACCATCGACCAGATCGTAAAGGACCAGCCGGGCAACAGCCCCGTCACGCTGGTCTACAAGGTCTTCCGCGACGGCTTCCGCGGCAACGATATCGGCGGGTCTTCGGCACAATCGGTCATCCTGATGATCTTCGTGCTGTTGCTGACAATCGTGCAATTCCGGCTGATCGAACGCCGGATCCATTATACCTGAGGAGGAAGACGCCATGGCCATCGCCGATACCGACCGCCTTCCGCCCGCCACGAGCGACAAGGCAAAAACGAAGACCAAACCGCAGAAGCCGAGATCGAATATCCGGCTTTACGACCACATCGTGCTCGCCATCGGGGTCTTCATCATGATGGGCCCGCTTGTCGTGGCTTTCCTGACCTCGACCCATGACTACGTCACGATCCACCGTGAGGGGATGCAGATCACCTGGGGCGGAAACTTCCTGGAGACCTACAAGAACGTGCTTTACCAGAAAGGCGGCTTCACCGGCGAGGTGACGGGCCTTCTGATGACGCAGAACAGCCTGATCCTTGGCATCGGTTTCGCGGTGGGCAAGATCGTTGTGTCCATGCTGGCCGCCTACGCCATCGTCTACTTCCGCTTTCCCTTCGCCACGCTGTCCTTCTGGATCATCTTCACGACGCTGCTTCTGCCGCTCGAAGTGCGCATCCTGCCGTCTTACGAGGTCGTGCAGCAACTGGGGATGCTGAACAGTTACTCCGGCCTGATCATCCCGCTGATCGCTTCTGCGACGGGGACGTTCTTCTTCCGGCAGTTCTTCAAGTCGATCCCCAACGAGATGATCGAGGCGGCGCGGATCGATGGCGCGGGGCCGGTCCAGTTCTTCTGGGACATCCTTGTGCCGCTGTCGAAAACCATGATCGCGGCCATCTTCATCATCATGTTCGTCGTCGGCTGGAACCAGTATCTCTGGCCCACCCTGATGACGACCGAGGAAGGCTACTTCACGCTCGTGCGCGGTATCCGCAACATCATGCAGCAGATGATCGGCGCGGATATCCCCGAGTATAACGAGGCGCTTGCCATGGCCGTTCTGGCCATGCTGCCGCCGGCGCTGGTCATCATGATCTTCCAGCGCATGTTTATCAAAGGTCTGGTGGAACAAGAAAAATGACAACACTACGCATCAAGGACGTCTTCAAGCGCTATCCCAACGGAGCCGAGGCCGTGAAAGGCGTGTCGGTCGATGTCGAGGATGGCGAGCTTGTCGTCTTCGTCGGACCTTCGGGCTGCGGCAAATCCACCATGCTGCGGATGGTGGCAGGGCTGGAAAGCGTTACGGAGGGCGAAATCGAACTTGCCGGTCGCGTCGTCAACGATCTGGAGCCGGCCGAGCGCAACATCGCCATGGTCTTCCAGAACTACGCGCTTTACCCGCATATGTCGGTCCGCAAGAACCTGGCCTACGGTCTGAAGAACCGCGGGACCCCCCAGGCCGAGATCGACCGCAAGGTGGATGAGGCGGCGAAGCTCCTGCAAATCGGCGAGTTTCTCGACCGCAAGCCCAGCCAGTTGTCCGGCGGTCAGCGCCAGCGCGTCGCCATGGGCCGCGCCATCGTGCGTGATCCGGCGATCTTCCTTTTCGATGAGCCGCTATCGAACCTAGACGCCAAGCTCCGGAACCAGATGCGACTGGAAATCAAGAAGCTCCAGCGCTCGCTGGGCACGGCGGCCATCTACGTCACCCATGACCAGGTCGAGGCGATGACACTGGCCGACCGGATCGTCGTTCTGAACAACGGTCTGATCGAACAGGTGGGCAAGCCCCACGAGGTCTATTCGCAGCCCGCGTCGACCTTCGTGGCGAGCTTTATCGGCGCGCCGCCGATGAATCTTCTCGATGCGACGCTCTCGGATGGCCGGATCGAGATCGGCGGCCAGAGCTTTGCCGTGCAGCAGACCCAGAAGGCGGGACCGATCAAGCTGGGCCTCCGCCCCGAACGGCTTCAGGTGGCGTCGGGCGGCGAGGGCTTCCGCGTCGAGGTGGGCGTGCTGGAAGACCTCGGCGCGACCCGTCTCATCCATGCGCGCCTCGGTGATCAGGACCTGACCATCGCTCAGGATTCCGAACTGCCCGAGCCGTCGTCCGAGGCTCTTATCACCTTCCGCCACGACGACGCGCATTTCTTCGACGCCTCTTCCGGTCGCCGGATCTGACGCCCATGCACCCGCGCGACGCGTTCCGCCAGCGCTGGCAGGCGCGCCCTGCGCCTGCTCTGATCTCGGTTCACCGGGGCGCCTGGGGCCCGGCGCCCGAGAACTCGCGCCGGGCCATCTCGGACGGCGCGGCCATCGGGATCGTAGAGATCGACGTGCAACTGGCCGCCGACGGTGTGCCGGTGGTGATGCATGACGAGAGCCTTGCGCGCATGACGGGCGATCCCCGCAAGGTCGGAACGGTCCCGTCGGTCGACATCGCGGCACTGACCCTGAGGTCGGGCGGCGGCGGTGACGGGGTGGGGCTGTCGGACGAGACCGTCCCCCTTCTGAAAGAGGCGGTCACGGGCGCACCTGCTGACGCGTTCTTCGACTTCGACGTGAAATTCCCCGCCGAAATCGACCGGGTCGCTGCATTTCTCGCCGCCGAGGGACTGGCCGGTCGCGGGTCGGTCAAGGTCGACGTGGCGAACGCGGCCGATATCGATGCGCTTAGATCTCTGGAAGAGCGCGATGGTTTGATGGTCATGGCCAAGCTCAACCTCGCCAAAGGGCAGGGCGCAATTGTTCCCGCTCTGGTCGAGGCGGGCGTCGCGGCCGCCGAGGTCTATTTCGACGATCTGGCACAGCTTCGAGATGCTGCGGATGCTTCAGGCGATAGGCTTGCGCTTTCGACCTACACGCTCGACCCGGTTCATTGCTGTGGCCTGTCCGACGCCAAGGCACTCCAGGACCCTGATGCGGTCTGGGGCAGGCTGTTGCACGCAGGTGCGACGATCCTGATGACGGACCGTCCGCGCGATCTGGCCGCCTATCTCGCCCGCTCAGACGCGTAGCCCCGCCACCCGGCTCAGTGCGCGGGTGAACAGCAGGACCAGCACCAGAGGCGGCAACAGGGACACCGCACCCAGGATCAGACTCGGCCCCGAGCCGGTTCCGGCCAGGTTCAACCCCCGCATGATCGGGAAAAGGCTGTTGTCGGTCGAGATCATCAGAGGCCAGAGATACTGGTTCCAGCCCACCATGAAGGTGACGAGGAAAACCGCCAGAATGGGCGGCCACGAAAGCGGCACGACAAAATGGAACAGGTATTTGACAGGCCCCGTCCCGTCGAGCCGTGCGGCCTCCATGATCTCGGGCGGCAGGCCCCGGAAATGCTGACGAAAAAGAAAGGTGGCGACCGCGATCGGCAGGATCGGCAGGATCAGCCCCGGCAGCGAGTTGATCAGCCCGAGCGCCAGCACCGTGTCGAACGTTGGCAGCATCCGCGCTTCGATCGGAAAATAGAGTGTCAGGATCGTCGCCGCGAAGACCCATCTGGCCAGCCGGTTTTCCATGAAGACCAGAACGAACGCGGCGAGCATCGATATCAGGGTCGTAATCAGCGCGACACCCACGGCGATGGCGAGCGACACGCCCACCATCCCCGTCAGCGTCGTCTCGCCGCCGGTCAGGCGGGCCAGCGCCTCGGTGTTGCCGACGATACCGTCCATGTAATCCGCCGTGGGCCGCCAGTCGCCGTTCAGCCCGCCCCGGTTGCCCGCGCCCAGAAAGACGATCACCAGAGGCGCCGTCATCAGAAGCGTCCCGGCAATCAGGATCGCATGGTCGCGGATGCGTGGCTGTCTCATCGCGTGGCGGTCGTCCGGTTTGTGTGGATATTTGCCGTCGCTCTCAATTATGCGTATGGCTCAGGAAGACGAAAGGGGCGATCCCCATGAGCCACGTGATTTTCATTCCCGCGCGCTATGCCTCGCAGCGCTTTCCGGGCAAGCCGCTACAGGCACTGACCGGCGCCACCGGCGTGACCAAAAGCCTGATCGAACGCAGCTGGCTGGCCGCGCGTGCGGTCTCGGGTGTGGATGGTGTCTATGTCCTGACCGATGACGAGCGCATCGCGGAACCGTGCCGGGCCTTCGGTGCCGAGGTTCTGATGACGCCCGACACATGCCGGAACGGGACCGAGCGCTGTGCCGCAGCCGTGCCGCTTCTGGACGAAGAACCCGACATCGTCGTCAACCTTCAGGGCGACGCGCCGCTCACCCCGCCGCATTATGTCGAGGCGCTTGTCGCCGCGATGACGGCGGATCCCGATATCGTCATGGCAACGCCGGTTCTGCGGACAGACCGGGATCACCTGGAAAAACTCCGCGCTGACCGGAAGGCCAATCGCGTCGGTGGTACAACGGCCGTTTTCGCGGCCTCGCGCGATGCGCTCTATTTCTCGAAGGAGGTTCTGCCCTTCTACGACAATGCGCCAGACGATGCCGTTCCGGTGTTCCACCATGTGGGCTGCTACGCCTATCGTCCCTCGGCGCTTCGGCAATACGCGGCCCTTCCGGAAGGCCGGCTTGAACGGCGCGAGGGACTGGAGCAACTGCGTTTTCTGGAGCATGGCGTGCCGGTGCGCTGCGTCGAGGTCGAGGCGCGCGGGCGGTCCTTCTGGGAGTTGAACAACCCCTCGGACGTGCCACTGATCGAAGACATCATGAAGCGCGAGGGCATCGCATGAAAACCGTCACCGTCGGGAACGTCAGCTTCGGCAACGATCTGCCCTTCGCGCTGATCTCGGGACCCTGCCAGTTGGAAAGCCTCGATCACGCCCGGATGCTTGCGGGCCGTCTGGTCGAGGTCACCTCCGAACGCGGAATCCCCTACGTTTTCAAGGCCAGTTTCGACAAGGCCAACCGCTCGTCCCTTGTCGGCAAGCGTGGCGTCGGGATCGAGGCGGGTCTGGACATCCTTGCCGCGATCCGGGACGAACTCGGCTGCCCTGTCCTGACCGATGTGCACACGGCCGAGCAATGCGCCATTGCCGCCGACAAGGTGGACATCATCCAGATCCCGGCCTTCCTCTGCCGTCAGACGGACCTCTTGCTCGCTGCCGGCGAAACCGGCGCGGCAATCAACGTGAAGAAGGGGCAGTTCCTTGCGCCATGGGATGTCCAGAACATCGTCGACAAGATCGCGTCCACCGGAAACGAGCGCATCCTGCTGACCGAGCGTGGCGCGTCCTTCGGCTACAACATGCTGGTCTCGGACATGCGGTCCCTGCCGATCATGGCGCGGACGGGCTTTCCCGTCGTCTTCGATGCGACCCATTCCGTGCAGTTGCCGGGCGGGCAGGGGACGTCCTCCGGAGGGCAGTCCGAATTCGTGCCGCCCTTGGCCCGCGCCGCCATTGCAACGGGGTGTTCGGCGGTCTTCATCGAGACCCACGAGGAACCATCCCGCTCGCCCTCGGACGGGCCGAACATGGTCCGTCTCGACGACATGGCCGCGCTTCTTGACCAACTTCAGGCGCTCGACCGGGTGGTGAAAGCATGAGCGAGCGTGTCGTCCTGTCGATGAAATGGGGCACGCTCTACAACGCCCGATACGTGAATGTGCTCTACAACGCCGTACGCGATCATATCGACGGTCCCTTTCGCTTCGTCTGTCTGACGGATGAGCCAGATGGACTGGCCTCTGGAATCGAGACCCACCCGATCCCCGATCTCGGCCTGCCGCAGGAGCGCTGGAACCACGGTGCCTGGCCCAAGCTGGCCGTCTTCGCTCGCGATCTCTTCGGGCTTCAGGGCAGGCTTCTGTTCATCGACCTCGACAGCGTGATCGTCGACAGGCTCGATCCGTTTTTCGAAGCCGGCGGCGCATTCAGGGCCATCGGTGGCGGCAGCGGCTGGCGGCGTGGGGCCGCCTGGACCGATCCGCCGCGTCTCTTGTCGGGCGTCTTCTCGATGGACTTCGGCGCGCATCCCGACGTTCTCGATGCCTTCATGGCCGACAAGGAGGCTGCATACGACCGCGCCGAGAATGAGCAGCACTTCATCGAGCAGACGATCAGTTCATGGGAGCCTTGGCCCGACGGATGGGTGCTGAGCTTCAAATATCACCTGAGGCGGAGCATCGGTGCCGATCTGATCAAACCGGTCTACGACCCGCCTCCGGGGGCCAAAATCGTGGCATTTCACGGCAATCCGCGGCCCATCGATCTGGTCGGGCGCAAGCGGTTGTGGTCGGAACCGCCCCACTCGGTGCGTTGCCCGGTGACTTGGCTCGATGACTATTGGGAGAGTTACGGTGAGTGATGGGAAAACGATCTCGGCGCTCGGCGCCGTCAGGCGCGCGCTCGACATCGACGCCGAAGGCGTTGCGACACTTGTCGCGGCGCTCGACGGGCTGGAAGACCGGATCGAAAAGGCCGTCGGTCTGCTGCTCGGTATGGAGGGCCGCCTGATCATAACCGGCCTTGGAAAATCCGGCCACATCGGGGCCAAGCTGGCTGCCACCTTCTCATCCACCGGCACGCCCGCCTATTTCCTCCACCCTTCCGAGGCGAGCCACGGCGATCTCGGGATGGTGCAACCCACGGACGTGATCCTCGCGCTCTCGTGGTCGGGTGAGACGCGGGAGCTCTCCGACGTTCTCGGCTACGCCAAGCGGCGCACGGTGCCGATGATCGCTGTGACCGCGCGAGAGGACAGCACGCTGGCAACAGCAGCGGATGTGGCCCTTGTTCTGCCCCGCGTGCGAGAAGCCTGCCCGCACAACCTTGCCCCTACAACCTCGACCCTTTTGCAGATGGCGATGGGCGATGCTCTTGCCATCGCGCTTCTCGAAGCGCGCGGTTTCACCGAAGAGAGCTTCCACCGCTTTCATCCGGGAGGGTCACTTGGCGCCGCGCTGAAGCACGTGCGCGAAATCATGCATGAGAGCGATGCGCTGCCCGTGATCGCCGCCTCGGCTTCGGTCCTCGAAGCGATTGGCGTTCTGTCGGCAAAGGGCCACGGCATCGTGGGGCTGACCCGCGACGGTGCGCTGGCCGGTGTCATCACTGACGGCGACATCCGGCGCTATCTCGAGCGGAACGCGACATCGACGATGCAGGCCGCGCTCCACGAGACAGAAGCCGGTGAGATCATGACCGAGGGCTCGGTGACGCTCCGACCCGACATGATGGCGGGCGAGGCGCTGAGTATCCTGCAATCGAAGCGCATCTCTGCGGCCTTCGTCCTGAGCGACGGTCGCCCCGTCGGGCTGGTCACGATGCTGCGGCTGCTCAATCGCGGGACCGCCTGAGCCGATGTCGCCCGCGACACGGGCATATCTTGCATTTTCACAAGTATCCGGCCCCCTTTGGCGGCTGGCGCTGCGGAGAAGGTTGCAAAAGGGCAAGGAACTGCCCGAGCGGGTGGGCGAGAAATACGGCGAGTACACCACCCCGCGCCCCGAAGGAGAGGTGCTCTGGTTTCATGCGCTGAGTGTCGGAGAAAGCCTCGCGCTGATCCCGCTCATCGAAAAGGCGTTGGCGGCGGTTCCCGGTCTCTCGGTCGTTCTCACCACATCGACGGCCACTTCCGTCGCCGCGCTCGACCGGGCCGGGCTGCCGGATCGCGCGCATCACGTGCTCTTGCCCATGGACACGGCGCAGGCCGTCCGGCGATTTCTCGATCACTGGCGGCCCTCGGTCGCGGTCTTCGCCGAGCTCGACTTCTGGCCGCGACTGATGACCGACACGCACCGGCGCGGCATCCCGATGATCCTCGTCAACAGCCGCATGTCCGAGCGGAACGTCGAAAGCCGGTCGCGGATGGCGGGCATGACGCGGGATATTCTGAGCCTGTTCGACGCGCTGCTCCTGCAGGACGACGCCAGCGTCCCGCGCTTCCGCGCCCTCGGCGCTCCGCCGGAGCGGATCAGCGTCGTCGGCGCGCTCAAGGCGGCGGCGCGGCCTTTGCCTGCCGATGAAGTGGAACTTGCGGAACTGCGCGCGGCCATCGGCACGCGTCCAGTCTGGCTGGCGGCGGCTACGGAAAGGTCGGAGCATCCGTCCATCGTCGCGGCCGCGCAGGAGATTGCACGCAACCACGGGGAAGCGCTGGCCATCCTCGCACCAAGGCACGTCGCGGACGGCCCGCCCCTGGCCGAGGCCATCGCCGCAACTGGACTGGCTGTCGCGCGGCGCGGGGCAGGAGATGCGATTTTTCCTGACACGCAGGTCTATGTCGCGGACACGATCGGTGAAATGGGCCTCTGGTATCGGCTGGCCCCGATCAGCTTTGTGGGCCACTCCCTGCCGCCTGCGGGGGTCGCACTTGGCGGCAAGAACCCCTACGAGGCGGCGGCGCTCGGCTCGGTCATGCTGCACGGGCCGGGTCTTGGCGATTTCGAGGAAAGCTACGCCGCGCTGCAAGAGGCGGGCGCGAGCCTGTTGGTCGAGAGCGCGGGCGGGCTTGCGGCAGAAGTCATGCGGCTGTTCGCGCCGGAGGTCCGCGCGCCGTACCTCGCCGCCGCCGAACGGGTCGTCGAGGAGCGCCGCGCCGTTCTGGACCGGACGTGGCAGGTCATCGACGCCGCGCGGTAAGTCTCAGGCCTCGGTGTCCAGCCAGATCGTCACCGGCCCGTCATTGATCAACGAAACCTGCATATCCGCGCCGAACCGGCCCGTGGCGACGGGGATGCCCAGATCGCTCAATGCGCGCGCAAATGCCAGATAGGCCGCTTCGCCCGCCTCGGGCGCCATGGCGGTGGAAAAGCCGGGCCGGTTGCCGCGCCGCGTGTCGGCGGCCAGCGTGAACTGACTGACGACCAGCGCCGCGCCGCCCGTGTCGGCCAGCGCGCGGTTCATGCGGCCTTCGTCGTCGCGGAAGATACGCAGCTTCGCGACCTTGCCGGCAAGCTTTTCCGGAGCATCGGGCGCATCGCCCTCCATCGCACAGACCAGCACCACCAGACCGGGTCCGATTTCCCCGATGACCGCGCCTTCGACCGTGACCCGAGCCTCGGTGACCCGCTGAACCAGCGCCCTCACAACTCGTCCCGGCGAGGCGGGTTGGCACCCGCACGGCTGACGGTGACGGCGGCGGCGCGGACACCGAGGGTCAGCGCGGCTTCAAGGGTGTCTTCGTCCAGCTGCCGGACGCTCGTTTTGGTCAGCGCCCCTGCGTCGTGGAGCGCCGCGAGAAAGCCGGCGTTGAAGGTATCGCCCGCACCCACGGTGTCGACGACCTGCACCTTTCGGGCGGGCACTGTCACGATCCCATCCGGCGTATGACCTTCCACACCCTCACTGCCGCGCGTCACGCAGATCACCGCCGGACCCTTGGACAAGAGCTGCCGGGCCCCGTCATGGGTGTCGTCGTTGCCGGTCAGCCAGGCGAGGTCCTCGTCCGACAGCTTCACGACATCCGCCGCGCCGACAATCCGCTCGATCCGGGCACGATAGGTGGCCTCGTCGCGGATGAACCTCGGCCGGATGTTCGGATCGACCATTGTCACCCGGCGGGGCGCTTCGCGCAGGCAGAGCGCCTCATACGTGCTGGCGCAGGGCTCGACCGCAAGGGAGATGCCGCCGAAGAACATCGCTGTGACGTCGTCCGGGACGGCAGGCAGCTCGTCCTCGCTCAGCATCCGCCCCGCCGTGTTCTCATCATAGAAGGCATAGCTTGCCTGACCGTTCGTCAGGGTGACGAAGGCGAGCGTGGTCGGACGGTCCGCGCGGTGCGCAAGCTCGGCCGAGACCCCGGACGCCGCGAGCGCGTCGACCAGAACCTGGCCGAACAGGTCGGTCGAGAGGCCGGAAAAGAAGCTCACCGGCGTACCAAGCCGTCCGAGCGCGATTGCCGTGTTGAACACCGAGCCGCCCGCGTGGGGCGCGAAGGCGTTTTCGCCCGCCGTGGTTTCGCGGGGCAGCATGTCGATCAGCGCTTCACCGGAACAAAGGATCATGCGGGTGGTCTCCTGATAGGTCACGACAGGGTTTAGGAAGGCGGGCGGCGGGACGCAAGCACCACGCGGTCAGATTTGCCCTTCGCTCTTGGCCCAGAGATATCCGATCCCGCCTGCGACGATGGCCGCCAGAAGGAAGGCAAAGAACAGTTTCCACGCTGACCATGGCCTCTCGCCCTGCACCTCGCCGGTCTGGCCGTTCACCACGAAACGGAAGCTTTTGCCTCGATACTTGTACGCGGCCAGCCAGAGCGGCACGAGGATATGCTTGTAGGTCACGTCGCTGATCGCGGTGTCCATCGCGTCGATCTTCTGCCGGTCGCCGCCGATGTCGAACTTGATGTCGCGCGCGATCTGGCGGTCCATGATGCCGCGTGCCATCGGCCAGGCCTCATCGAGCGCGATGGTATAGGCCTCGGCGCGGAAGCCCGCGAGATATTCGGGCATGTAGGGCTCCAGCCGCGTCAGATCCCAATGCGTCATTCCGGCCCGGAACCGCTCGGGCAGCGCGGTGGACGCGAGGACAAGCACATCGTCGAAGAACCGCGCGACGCGGCCCGAGACCGGGCGCCAGGTGACGTGGCTCGTGGTGACGCGGGTGGGCTTGCCGTTCCGGGTGACGGTACGGGTTTTGGTATGAACCGTGCCGCGCTGTCCGCGATAGGCCGTCTTCGTGTCCGCGTCGAAGGTCCAGCAGGGGGTGTAGACGCCCGACAGCCGACGCCCCTTCCGGGCATATTGCGTCAACCCGTTCGGCGCGAACCAGAGCGAGCCCAGCCAGTCGGTCATCCGGTCGCGCGCGCTCTCCTCGTCGAGGACGAAGGGCAGGACGGCGGCAGGCTTGATCCGGCGCTCGGCGCCGGTGCCGGTGACGACGGGGGTGGCGCAATAGGGGCATTCGGTGGCGTGGATATCCGGGTCGAACTCGACCTCCGCGCCGCAGTTGGGACAGCGCGAGACCCGCGACTCGGTCATCTCGGTCGCGCCGGTCGTGGCGTCGAGCGCGGTCAGGAAGTCGTGTTCGCGAACGGCATCCGAGCGCGCGGCGGGATCGGAATAGATCGGAGCGGTATTTCCGCAATGGTCGCAATGAAGCTCGAACCGCCCCGGATCGAAGCGCATGTCCGAGCCGCAATTGTCGCAGGGAAATCTGTGGTCTTCGGGCGTCATAGCAGGTGATGGAACGCGCGGGGCGTGATGGTCCGGAGCGCGCCGTCGAAGAGGGACGTGTGGCGCCAGAGGTGGAAAGCACCGTGGAGAAGGCCCGCGAAGAGCAGAACCTTGAGCGCACGGCCCGTGGCGGTGGCGTCGAGTTGCCAGACCACGAGCACGGCGGCTGCCGTCATGGCAAGGTAGAGCAGGTGGTGCTGAATCCGGTGGGCCGGGCGCAGCCAGCCGGTGAGCTTCGGTCCCGGTCGCCCGAGCGGGCCACGCCCGATGGCGTAACTGGCTGCCCAGACAAGGCAGAGGGCAGAGAAGGCCCAGATCAGACCCGACGAAGCGCCACGCCCTTCAATCAGGAGCACCGCCAGAAGAAAGGCGGTGCTCCAGTGACAGAAGATGACGAGGCGCCTGCGGGTCATGCGACGACCGCGATTTGAGGCAAATCGCGCTCCGCGTTTCGGGACGAAACGCGGCAGGCGAGGGGGCGCTGCCCCCTCGCGCTCCCCCGGAGTATTTCATCCAAGAAGAAAATGGAGGTGCGTCGCATCCGGTCACTCCGGCCCTGGAGGTGGAGGCGGCGCGACGGTGAAGAGCTGGGCAAGCTCGGTATCCTCGGCCCGTTCCCAACCATCCTGTCCCTGTGTCCAGACCCAGCTGTCGCGTGCGAGGTCACCTTTGGCAGCCATCTGCCCCAGCTCCGCCTTCGAGAAGGGACCGGATGTCTGACCGTCCTTCGCGACGTGCCAGATATGCTCGACCGGGGGTGGCGGCGGGGCAGCGGGTGCAGCCGGGCGCGCGCCCCAGGGGCCCTGTCCGCCCATCATCATCCCGCCCATCTGCATGCCCATTCCGGCGCCGAGGCCGGTTCCCATGGCCGCGCCCGCCGCGCCGCCTTCTGAAAGCGACTCTGCCGCCTTGTACCGGAGGTGCTCGTCAAGGCTCCCCACGACGCCACGGGACGTGCGCTCGTCGAGCGCCTTTTCCACTGCCGGCGGCAGCGAGATGTTCTCGATATAGAGTTCGGGAAGCTCGAGCCCGTAGGCCGAGATCGTCCCCGAGATCGCTTCTGCCAGGATCCGTCCGAGGTCTTTTGTATTGGCCGCCATATCGAGGACCGGGATTCCCGCCGTCGCGATCACGCGGCTGAACTCCTGCACGATGATGTTGCGGATCTGGAAGCTGATCTCATCCATCGTGAATTCGCCATCGGTTCCCACGATCTCGACGAGGAACCGGCCCGGATCGCTGACCTTTACCGTATATGTACCGAAGGCGCGCACGCGGGTCGGGCCGAACTCGGGATCGCGCAGGATGACCGGGTTCTTCGTGCCCCATTTGAGGTCGGTGAAGCGCCGGGTCGAGATAAAATAGACCTCTGACTTGAAGGGCGACCGGAACCCGTGGTCCCAGTGCTGAAGCGTCGTCAGGATGGGCAGGTTGTTCGTCTCGAGCATGTAGAGGCCCGGCATGAACGTATCGGCCAGTTGCCCCTCGTGGACAAAGACCGCGGCCTGACCCTCGCGGACGGTCAGTTTCGCGCCGTACTTGATCGCGTGGCCCTCGCGTTCGAAACGCCAGACCATCGTGTCGCGAGTGTCGTCGGTCCAGTGAATGACGTCGATGAATTCGCCGGAGAGAAAGTCGAAAATGCCCATATCGGGGTCTCCTGTCTTGGCTAGATGGCCGGGGCCATCATGGCGCGTGCGGCCTCGCGCACAAGGGGGGCTGCCTCGGCCTCGGACATGCCGGGGGTGAGGCGCGGGTCGTAGAGAAGCCTGAGGACATATTCGTCATGGGTGGTCAGGCGGCCGAATTCGTCATCGTCCTTGAAGATAGACGGTCGCGCGAGGTCGCTGTCATTGGCGATGCCAAGGCCCTGGGCCAGTTCCTCGTGATAGCAGGACTGGCGAAGCGGGTCGGGGAGTTCGGCCCGCACGATGGCGACGGCGGCGGCGATCCGCCCGGAATTGTCGGGATCCGACGTGAAAACGATGCAATAAGCGTCGAGCGGCAGGGCCTCGACAAATGCGATCTCGGACTGGGAGATTTCCGGAAGCCGCGCCTTGAGACGCGGGCCGATCCGGCGCAGGTCCTGATCGTGAAGAACGAAGAGGGTGAAGTTTCCGCCGCTGCTGGCTGTCGTCACGGGATGCCCGGTCGCCCGTGACAGACGCCGCGCATAGCCGTCGACGAAGACGCTGTCGGCGGCGACGACCTCGTCCGGAACCGTTGCGCCGAAAACCGGCGTGATGCGCACCGGACCGTCCCACCGGTGCAGGGTCGAGGCGCGGGGCCGGGCCGTGACGCGGCCGCCGATATCCGAATATTCTTCGGTGAAGGCCAGTGCGAGGAAGTTTCGCGCCAGCATTTCGTCCGTGAAGGGCACGTCCGGCCCGCCGCCATCGGTGCGCAAAAGCCCCTGTGTCAGAAGCCGGCGCTCGACGCGGGAATAGAACGTCTCGATATCCGCGCTCTCACTGCTCCGTTCCTGCGGGGGCGGCTGCGACGGGCGCGCGTCAGGGACGGGGCTGTTCCGAAGCGCGCCCGGTTCCACGCAGCCCGCCAGCAGGGCCGCCATCGCAAAGGCTAGTGCCGCGCGCCGCATGCCCGTCGGTCAGGCGGAGGGAACGCTCTGGCCGGTCGAGGTGCCGGTGCCATCGGCACGAGCCTTCGCGGCGGCGAGCGTATCCTTCAGCTCCGCTTCCATCTTCCGCAGCTCTTCCTCGGCGGCGGCGCGCTTGGCCTTGCCCTCGTCGGCGATCTGCAGGCTTTCCTGAATGGTGGCGATCAGGTCGGCATTGGCGGCCTTGACGGCCTCGATGTCGAAGACGCCCCGCTCCATCTCTTCGCGGATGGTCTTGTTGGCCTCGCGCAGGTTCTTGGCATTGGCGGTCAGGAGCTCGTTGGTCAGGTCGTTGGCGTCCCGCACGGCCTCGGCGGCCTCGGATGAGCGCTGGATCGTAACCGCCTGAGCAAGCTGGGTTTCCCAGAGCGGTACAGTGTTTACGAGGGTCGAGTTGATCTTGGTGACGAGGCTCTTGTCATTTTCCTGCACCAGCCGGATCGACGGCAGCGACTGCATGGTGACCTGTCGGGTCAGCTTGAGGTCGTGGACCCGCCGTTCCAGATCGTCGCGCGCGGCGCGAAGATCGCGCAGCTCCTGTGCCTTCATCACGCCTTCTTCCTCCGGCGCGGCCTGAACCTCGGCTTCCTTCGCAGGGATGTCGGTGGTGTCGAGACGGTTCAGCTTTTCCTCGCCAGCGGCGATGTAGAGGGCAAGCTCGTCGTAGAAATTCAGCGTCTTGTCATAGAGTTGATCGAGGGACTTGATGTCCTTCAGGAGCTTGTGCTCGTGGTTCAGGAGGTTGTCGGTGATCTTATCGATCTGGCCCTGCACCTCTTCGAAGCGGGCCACGAAATTCGAGATCGGCGCGGCGCGGCCGAGAAGCCGTTCCCACCATGACCGCTTGCGGCGCACGTCAAGTTCGCTCACCGAAAAGCCCCGGATCGTCGATACGATTTCACGGAGCGAGTCGCCCGCCGGTCCCACATCCTTGTTCCGGACATCGGCCAGCATGGCCTGGCTGATCTCCTGCAGTTCGACCTGTGCGGACGAGCCGAAGCTGACGATTGAGCCGGTATTCGTCATGTCCAGCTCGCCGATGCGCTTTTCGATCTCGGCACTGACACCGGGGTCTGCGGCCTCGTAGGAAACGATCTCTTCGGTGGGGACGGGCAAATGAACCTCGCTGACCTCGCGGACCAGCGTCTCGCTTTCCTGGGCCTTCTGGCGAACTGTATCGGACATGAGTAAAGTTCCCTGAGTTATTGATTTTGCATGTTATCTGGTTCTGACGCCTTCGCGGGCAAGCCGTTCGCGAAGGACTTCGATTTCAACGTCCAGGCTGGATTTGTCGTCGAGCATCATCTTCTCGGTCCGCGCCGAAAACGAGGTCTCCAGATCATCGAGCAGGGCCTCGTAATCGCGTCGCGCCTCGTCGTTGCGCGATTTCGCGTAGAGGTCTGCGAACTGTATCGTCGCGTCGCGCGCCCCCAGAAGGTAGACGCCGAGATAGCGGCGCGCGCCCGTCAGGTCGCGGGGGTCGTCCTCGACCGCGCGGAACATGGCCTGCGCGGTGCGGGCAAACGCGTCGACCCGGCGGGACAGCGCAGGCACCCCGGCCCGACCGATCGCCTCGCGCATGGCGGCGAGGTGGCGCTCGGCCTCGTCCACGGCGCGCGCGACACGCTCGTTCTGGAAACTGTCGCTGCCGGGGGCGCCCTTGTCCCGCATCGGGTCGGCGCCGAAGGAGACGGCGTGCAGGATGGCCCCAAGGATCGCGAAGATGGCGGGGTTCAGGGGCGACATGGTCTCGGGGTCCAGGCCGGCGAGGGCAAGGCCGAGGCCGATCATGGCACTGCCGAAGAGCTTTCGCGGGATGGCCGGACGCTTGGCGACGTTCCGCGCCTCATAGGCCTCTTCGGCCCGCAGCCCTTCACGCGTCAGCCAGGCCGCAAGCTGCAGTACGGCGAACGCCACAAGGTCGATGGCCATGCCGACCGGGGGTTGCTGAAACGCGGTCAGCACCAGCACGAAAGGGACGATGTGCAGGAAATTCACCCGCGCGCCCGTTTTCGAGCGGCGGCGCGGGGCCTTGGCCGCACCGGGGCTGTATTTGCCGCCGTAGCGTTCGGCCATCAGGATGCTCCTGTCATCACGGCGTAGATCATCACGACGAGGAGCAGGAAAAAGGCGGTTCTCTGCATGGCATTGCCCGTCGCCCTGGCGGTGTCGTCACCGGATGCCTCGAACAGGCGCGCGGCGCCTCTGGCCAGAACGGCACCGATCGCGACAACGGCCACGACGAACAAAGCAGCAAGCACTAACCTTTGCATCAGGGCGGGTGGTCCCTTCGTTACTGGGCTTAACATAGGCGATGCCTTGGGGGGACGCTATAGGCCGCCGGAAAATCGGGCTGTTTCCGCAGGGACACTCCGGGATGCGGTCCGTTCTAGCGGCGGCGGGGCTTGCGAGGCGTGCGGGTGACGCGGGTGTCCTTTTCCGGCGCCTCTAGGCCAAGCTGATCGCGCATCACGCGCGCCTTGACCTCTTCCGCCGCGCCCGGCTTGAGATCGCCCAGCCGGAACGGACCATAGCTGACACGGATCAGACGGTTCACTGTCAGGCCGATGGATTCCATCGCGCGCCGGATCTCCCGGTTCCGCCCCTCGCGGAGCGCGACCGTGGCCCACGCGTTGCGCCCCTGCTGCCGGTCGAGCGTGACCGTCATCGGCTGGAACCGCTCTCCGTCGACGGTCACGCCTTTCCGAAGCGGCTCGAATGTGGCGTCCTCGGGAGTGCCGTTGACGCGGACGCGGTATTTCCGAAGCCAGCCGGTGGAGGGAAGCTCCAGCCGCCGCTTGATCTCGCCGTCATTGGTCAGAAGCAGAAGCCCCTCGGAGGTCAGGTCGAGCCGACCGACCGACACCACGCGCGGCATGTCGTCGGGCAGATTGTCGAAGACGGTGGGACGACCCTTCTCGTCGCGCTCGGTCGTCACGAGGCCGGCGGGTTTGTGATAGAGCCAGAGGCGCGGCGGATCGGGCTCGGAGATGGGCTTGCCGTCAAGCGTGAAGGTCTCGGTGCCGGTGACGTTCAGCGCAGGGCTGGTCACGGGCTTGCCGTTCATTGTGATGCGGCCCGCCTCGATCATCGCCTCGACCGCGCGGCGTGAGCCGACGCCCCGCCGGGCAAGAACCTTGGCGATGCGCTGTCCGTCTGGTGGGGTTTTCGTCATGAGACGCCTCTACCCTATCCGCGTGGTGGCGGAAAGGGATTGCGCCGCGGCTTCGCCACGTCGCGGTGGGCGCAATTGCGGGGCAATTGCGGTCAGCGATTGCCCCGCGATCGCGTTCTGCGAGGGGCGCTGCCCCTCGCGCACCCCGGAGTATTGGCACCAAGAAGAAGGGAGTTGCGGAAGGGACGGCCTTGGGCGATCACCGGGCATGGTTTTCCGCAGTCATATGGACAGGGCGCTGGAGGAGGCGCGAGCGGCCGGCGCGCGTGGCGAGGTGCCGGTGGGGGCCGTTGTGGTGAGTGCCACCGGGGAGGTTCTGGCGGCCGCGGGCAACCGTACGCGGGAGTTGTCCGATCCGACTGCACATGCGGAGATTCTCGCCATTCGCGCGGCGGCAGCGGCGCTCGGCAGTGAGCGTGTGACGGGCGCGGACCTTTACGTCACTCTGGAACCCTGCGCCATGTGCGCGGCGGCCATAGCGGCGGCGCGGGTCGCGCGGCTTTACTACGGTGCGGCGGACCCGAAGTCGGGCGGTGTCGCCCATGGGGCGCGGGTGTTATCCCACCCTCAGGCGCATCATCGGCCAGAGGTCTATGACGGTATCGCGGCCGAAGAGGCCGCCGATCTGTTGCGCGCGTTCTTTGCCGCGCGCCGGGATCAGGAGCCGCGATAGGGCGTGTCCGGGCTGTCCGCCGCCGTGATCTCGGTGCGTGCGCCGGCATTCTCAAGGGGGTGGGCGAGGATGTTCAGCAGGCTGAACGTGTCCGGGCCTGCATCGAGCGACTGGTAGAGCCAGGGGGTTCTATCGAGAACCGCCATGAAGCCCTCATCCGTTTCGCTGTCCCATTCCCCGGCGATGACACGGGCAACGGCGGTCTTGTCCGGACCGAAATCCGTGATCCAGAGCTGATAGAAATTCCCGGCGCCGCGCCGTCTGGCGCCGGGCTTCCGGAAGAGGCTCAAATCTCGATGGTCTCCATGACATCGGGCGTTTTCACGTCGACGCCCGGAAGGCCCGCGATAAGGTCATCTGCCGTCTGAGCCAAGAGCGGGAAGGTCTTGTAATGGCAGGGGATCACCGTCTTGAAGTCGAAGTATTTCTTCGCGGCCCAGGCAGCAGCCTTCATGTCCATCGTATAGTGTCCGCCCGCACAGAGGATGCCGATATCGGGGGCGTAATACTCGCCCATCCACGCCATGTCGGCCATGATGTCGGTGTCGCCCGAGACATAGATCGTGCGACCTTCGCCCCGGATCATGAACCCGGCCTCGCCGCCTGCATAGGTGGCGGCTGTGCCACCTGTATCGATGGACGAGGAATGGACCGCGTTCACCATACTCACCAGCACCGAGTTGAAGCTGATCGTGCCGCCTTTGCCGAAGCCGATGGTCTCGACCCCGTCACCCGAGAGAATGTTGGACAATTCGTGGATGCAGGCGATGGGAATGTCCTTGGCTTTGGCGATACCAACGGCATTCGTCGTATGATCGCCGTGGCCATGGGTCAGAAGAATCGCGGTCGCGCCTTCGGTCGCCTCGGCCTCGCGGCCTTCGGGGAAGACCGGGTTCCCGGAGAACCAGGGATCGACAAGCAGGATCTGGTCTTCGATTTCGATGCGAAAGCTGGCATGTCCGAGCCACGTGATTTTCATGCGGTCCTCCCTAGGTGGTCAGAGCGTGAGCATAACAGGTGGCGGGATGGATTGGACAAGAGCCTTCGACAATTATTGCGAGCGGACCGACCTGACCTATTGGTCCGAGCCGCTGAATGCGCTGACCAATATCGCCTTCCTCGTCGCCGCCGTGGTGATGTGGCGGCGGACGGGCGGGCTGAGGGACGGGCGCATTCTGTCGGCGATCCTTTTCGCCATCGGGATCGGGTCGTGGCTGTTTCACACTCATGCCACGGTCTGGGCGGTGACGCTCGATGTGATTCCGATCATCCTCTTTTCGCTCTTCTACATCTTCCTCGCCAATCGCGACTTCTGGGGCTGGCCGGTGCCGGCGGCGATACTGGGCGCGGCGCTTTACATCCCGTTCTCCGCAGCGGCCAATCAGGTCTTCGACGCGCTGCCCTTCTTCCGTATCTCGTCGGGCTACTGGCCCTTGCCGCTGATCATCTTCTTTTACGCGGGGCTTCTGGCGACGCGCGACCGGCGGCTGGGCGGGAACCTTGCGCTTGGGGCATCGATCCTCTGCGTGTCGCTCACGTTCCGGTCGGTCGATGAGATGTTTTGCGAGACCACGCGGATCGGCACCCATTTCGTCTGGCATTGTCTGAACGCGGTGATGTTGGGCTGGATGATCGAGACCTGGCGCCGTCAGAGACTGGCGGCAAGGGCAAGGTAGGCGGGCAGGGCAAGAAGGGACGCAAGCGTCTGCCAGGCGAGGATATCGGCGAAGAGCTCGGCATCGCCGCCCATCTTCCGGGCCACGATATAGCCGTTCGAGGCCGCGGGGATCGCCGTGGCCAGCACACCCGCCACAAGCTCGGGTCCGGCGAGGCCAGCGAGGCTGCCGAGGCCGAGGAAGACGAGCGGCGCAAGGCCGGGCCGGATCAGCACCGCGAGGACCACCGTGCGCGAGACAGCCAGAAAACGCTTCACCTCGATCCCTGCGCCCACCGCCAGAAGGCCCACGCCAAGTGCGGCACGGCCCACGATCTGAAAGCCGTTGGAAAGCGGCTCGGGCAGGCCGCCGAGCGGGTTTAGCACAAGGCCGATGGCGCAGCCGATGATGATCGGGTTGGTCGCGACCGCTTTGAGAACACCGCGCCATCCGGCCTCGGCCCGCACCAGCGATGCGATGATGAGGATGTTGCCCACGTTGATGAAGGGGATCAGCACGGCCATGGCCACGGCGATCAGCAGAACGCCCTCGGGGCCGTAGAGAAGATCGGCTGCGGCCAGCGAGATGAAGGCGTTCCACCGGGTCGAGGTCTGAACGAGGCTCGACAGCGACGCATTCGAAACTTTCGATCTTGGCAGCACGGCGCGCATGGCAAGCGCGATGCCGCCCAATATTGCAACGGTCCCGATGAGCGATATCGCAAGCGGCCCGATACGCGCCGGATCGAGGTCGGCGGCGCCGATGGCGTCGATCAGGATTGCGGGAATAAGAAGGCGGAAGCTGAGCGTCTCGATCCCCGGCCACGCATCGCGCGGGACGAAACCCGACCGGCGCGCGGCCCAGCCCGTCAGGATGACAAGCGCGATGGGCAGGATGACGAGGGCAACGCTCATGCTCGGGACTGTTTCCGCAAATGCGGGGAAAGACCAGAGGGCAGAGGGGGCTCTGCTCCGTGAAGCGTTTCGATATCCCGGCGAACAATGTTGTACCAATCGCGTTGGTGCCATCGACACGAGGCAACGATCGGCGCTTCCGATTGTGATCGAAAGGCGAGTCGGCTTCTTCCGGAGCTTCCGCCGGAATATTTTCGCGCCGATAATGGGCAGGGGAGCGCCTTGCGCGCCAAAGCCGGGCCACGGGTGCTTGCGAGGGGGGCGCGTGCGGGTTAGATGCGTGCCCGATAGTGATGGAGACACTCAGCCCCATGTCGATCGACGTCGAAACCGCCCGCCGTGTCGCGAAACTTGCCCGGATCAAGGTCGAAGATGCCGACCTTCCCGCGCTCGCGCAGGATTTCAACCGCATTCTCGGGTTCGTCGAGCAGTTGAACGAGGTCGATGTCGATGGCGTCGAGCCGATGACCAGCGTCACGCCGATGCGCCTGAAGCGGCGTCAGGACGGGGTTACCGCCGGGGGCATGCAGGACAAGATCCTGTCGAATGCGCCCGACGCGCGCGAAGGCTTCTTCGCCGTGCCCAAGGTCGTGGAGTGACGCCGATGACCGACCTGAACGCACTCACCATCGCCGAGGCGCGCGACAAGCTGCGCGCGGGTGACATCACCTCCGTCGATCTGACCGAGGCCTGCCTGACCGCTGTCGAGGGCTCCGGAGCTCTGAACGCCGTTGTGCATTCCACCGCCGAGATCGCGCGGGCTCAGGCCGATGCAGCCGATCAGCGCCTGAAAGCGGGCGATGCGCCGGACATGTGCGGCATCCCTCTGGGCATCAAGGATCTCTTCTGCACCGAAGGCGTCGCCAGCCAGGCCGCGTCGGGCATCCTGAACGGGTTCAAGCCGGAATACGAATCGACCGTCACACGGCAGCTTTTTGACGCGGGCGCGGTCATGGTCGGCAAGCTGAACATGGACGAATTCGCCATGGGCAGCAGTAATGAGACCAGCGTCTACGGCAATGTCGTGAACCCGTGGCGAGGCGCCGATGACACGCCTCTGACCCCTGGCGGGTCGTCGGGCGGGTCGGCCTCGGCCGTGGCGGCGGACCTCTGCCTTGCCGCGACCGGCACAGATACCGGCGGCTCGATCCGCCAGCCTGCGGCTTTTGTCGGCATCACCGGGCTGAAGCCGACCTATGGCCGCGTCAGCCGCTGGGGCATCATCGCTTTCGCGTCGTCGCTGGATCAGGCCGGGCCGATGACCAAGACGGTGCGCGACAGCGCCATCATGCTCAAGGCCATGGCCGGGCACGACCCGATGGACTCGACCAGCGCCGACATCCCCGTGCCGGATTTCGAGGCCATGCTGACCGGCGATATCAAGGGCCAGACCATCGGGATCCCCCGCGAATACCGCATGGACGGGATGCCCGATGAGATCGAGGCGCTCTGGGCCGAGGGGCGTGCCATGCTGGAAGATGCGGGCGCGAAGATCGTCGATATCAGCCTGCCTCACACTAAATACGCGCTGCCTGCCTATTACGTCATCGCTCCTGCTGAGGCTTCGTCGAACCTCGCCCGCTACGACGGGGTGCGCTACGGCCACCGCGCCAAGCTGGGCCAAGGCGACGGTGTGACCGAGATGTACGAGAAAACCCGCGCCGAGGGCTTTGGGGCCGAGGTCAAGCGCCGCGTGATGGTTGGCACCTATGTGCTGTCCGCCGGTTTCTACGACGCCTATTACAACCGCGCGCGGAAGGTGCGGGCGCTGATCAAGAAGGACTTCGACGATGCCTTCGCCGCAGGCGTCGACGCTATCCTGACGCCCGCCACGCCGTCCGCAGCCTTTCCGCTGGGGCAGGAGTTCGACGATCCGGTGCAGATGTACCTGAACGACGTTTTCACGGTGACCGTCAACCTTGCCGGGCTGCCGGGCATTGCTGTGCCGGCGGGGCTCGACCAGAACGGTCTGCCTCTCGGCCTTCAGCTTATCGGCAAGCCTTGGGAAGAGGGTGCGCTGATGAACGTCGCGCAAGCGATCGAGGACCGCGCGGGCTTTGTTTCCAAGCCCGCCAAATGGTGGTAAACTGCCCGGCAACGAGCAAAACAAGCCGGGCAGTTCAATGACCTCACGCATTCTTATCGGCGGCGCGCTGTGCCTTCTGGCGGCGTGCTCGACCCCCGTTCCCGACAGCAATCCCGGTGTCGGCTTCTCGGATTACGACTATTACGCCACCGAGCGCGCCCGACGCGACGCCGAACTGCAGGCGATGCGCCCGCGCCCTGTGCCGTCCGAGGCGGTGATCGGGCAGGAGACGCTCGCGGTGCTTGAGGCCACGCGCCCCGGCAGCGTTGCAGGTACCGCGCCCGTCACAACGGCGACCGGCCCCAATGTCGCGCCAACCGCAGGGACGGCGCCGCTCACGTCCACCCTGCCGCCTGTAGGCGGCACGGTCGTGGCGGGGACCGACAACCCGACCATCTCGGACGAACAGAGCTTCGATGCCGTCGCCGGCCGGGAGACCATCGAAAGCGATGCCGAGCGTCTCGAGCGCCTCCGCGCACAACGACAGGAAGTCGCCCCGGTCCCGGTTCCCGAACGAACCGAGAGCGGTCGCCCGAATGTCGTGGCCTTCGCTCTGTCGTCGCAGAACCGCGTTGGCGAGCAGGTCTACCGTCGCTCGGGCACCGTCAGCGCATCGCGCTTCCAGCGGAACTGTGCGCGCTATTCGACCGCCGATCAGGCGCAGGAGGATTTCCTTGCCGCTGGCGGACCCGAGCGTGACCGGCGCGGGCTGGACCCCGACGGTGACGGTTTCGCCTGTTTCTGGGACCCAAGCCCGTTCCGCGCGGCGCGCGGAGGCTGAGCGCCATGACCATCCTCGACCGCCCGTCCCCGAATTTCGGTCCACGGCGGGGCGAGGCCGGGCCGACGCTCGTCGTCCTGCATTTCACCGGCATGGAAAGCACCGAGGCAGCGCTTGACCGCCTCTGCGATCCCGACTGCGAGGTGTCGAGCCACTACCTGATCTGCCGGTCTGGCCAGGTCTTTCGGCTGGTGGACGAGGCGAAAAGGGCCTGGCACGCGGGCGAGGGGCGCTGGGCAGGGCGCGAGGACGTCAACTCGCGCTCGGTCGGGATCGAACTGGACAATGACGGCCAGGCGCCGTTCGCAGAACCGCTCATGCGGTCGCTCGAAACGCTGCTGGCCGATATCCTTGGCCGCCACGACATGCACCCCAAGGCCGTCATCGGCCATTCCGATTTCGCGCCTGACCGAAAGGCCGATCCGGGCCGGAAGTTCGACTGGAAGCGACTGGCGGAGAAGGGGCTGTCCATCTGGCCCGAGCCTTCCCTTCCGGGCGATTTCATGCGGAATGCCGCCTCGTTCGGCTATCCGGTGGAACTGGGCGAGGCGCTGATCCTCGACGCGTTCCGGCAGCGCTTCAGGCCCGATGCCTCGGGGCCGCGCGGCCCCGCAGACGACGCCATGATGGCAGGCCTCGCCCGTCATTTCCCGGCAGACGTGGGCGAGCGCATGTCGCGCCGCGTGCCGTCGCGCCCCTTGCGCCCGATGTCATGACACGTTGACCCAGGCGCGGCGAGCGCCTAGATCGCGCTTGCGCGGAAGGTCGGATGGCCGCTTGCCGCTCTTTCGGGGGCGGTGAGAGGAAAGTCCGGACTCCACGAAGCAACGGTGCCGGGTAACGCCCGGCCGGGGAAACCCGAGGGAAAGCGCCACAGAGAACAGACCGCCCCGCGTCCGCGCGGAGCAAGGGTGAAACGGTGGGGTAAGAGCCCACCGCGGGACGGGCAACCGGACCGGCACGGCAAGCCCCACCGGGAGCAATGCCAAATAGGGACCTCACACGGGCGCGCTTCGGCTCCGGGGTCCGGGTTGGCAGCTAGAGCGCGCCGGTGACGGCGGGCCCAGATGAATGGTCATCGCCGGCGCATCCGCGCCGGTACAGAATCCGGCTTATGCACCTTCCGCGCAATTAAACATAAGATAAACTCAACCGTTTCAAATGGTTGCGTTCTGCTGGGTGGGTCTTCTGTGTTGTAAACCTGACATGTCAGGCGTAGTGTCAACTTGCGAACAGGAAGGTCATTGCTGTGGGTGATCAATCAAGACACATGGAGGTCCTCGATCCGACTGACGGCGAGGGCAATATGCCGACGAAGCTGGAACCGACGTTCTCGCTCGCCTTTTTCAGGCGGTGCCTCGATGGTGCGGTGATCCTGAATTCCGATGGCCGCGTTGGGTTCATCAACGATGCGGCCTGTTCTTCTCTCGGCCTCAAGGGCCTTGGTGATGTCGTCCAAAGACGATGGACCGAGCTCTGGCCTGAAGAGGCCGAAGAACCCCTTACGGAGGGCATGAGGCGGGTTCTGTCAGGCGATGCCGTCAGACTCGCGGGGCTTCAGGCCAAAAGCGGCAAGTTCGACATGCTGATGAGCCCGATCATGAACAAGGACGGTCAGGTGGAATCGCTGCTGGCGGTGTTGTTTCCAAGCGGTGCGGAACCCCGCATTTCCGGTTGACAGGCCCTGTCCAGTCGCTAGAAGGCGGGCTTCAAGGATTTCACGGGGTGGCCCATCGCGACCCCTATCAGGAGACGAGACATGGCGAAGCCGACGACTATCAAGATTCGTCTGAACTCGACCGCGGACACCGGCCACTTCTACGTGACCAAGAAGAACGCGCGCACGATGACCGAGAAGATGACCGTACGTAAGTACGATCCGGTTGCGCGGAAGCACGTCGAGTACAAGGAAGGCAAGATCAAGTAATCTTCGCCGCTTCAGACACTCGAATGGGCCGCGCCGAAAGGTTGCGGCCTTTTTCGTTTTGGAGACCTCTCATGTCCGCCGACACGCTCACCGTCAGGACCGCCCGGCCCGATGATCTGGCCGCGCTCGACGCGCTCTTCGCACGAAGCTATCCGGCCCTCCTGAAAGCGGACTATCCGGCCTCGGTCCTTGTGACCGCGGTGCCGGTGATTTCGCGCGCCAATCCCGCTTTGCTGGCGAGCGGGACTTACTACGTTGTTCAGGAGGGTGCGGGCGTCCTCGTCGGCGCAGGCGGCTGGACCCGAGCCGCGCCGCCGGGATTTTCCGGCGCGTCTGGCGTCGGCCACATCCGGCACGTGGTCACCGACGCGGCCCGCACCCGCGAAGGCATCGGGCGGCGGCTGATAAGCCATGTCTTCCGGTCGGCCGAAGACGCCGGGATCGAACGTCTGGACTGCCTCTCGACGCTGACCGCGGTGCCGTTCTATGCGGCAATGGGGTTTCAGTCGCTCGGCCCCGTGACGGTGCCGCTCCGCCCGGGTATCGACTTTCCGGCGGTCCGTATGCAACGCTTGGCCGGAGAAAGCCGAAAGTGAGGGATCTCATGTATTTCAAGACAGGTCTTCTGGGCGCATTTTGTCTGGTGCTAGCGGCATGTTCCGACCGGGAAGGCGTAGGCTTCGGCCCCATGGGGGGCGAGCCGGGCGTGCTGCCGCAGGCCACCAGCGCCGAATTTTCGATGGACGGGCTGGAGCCGCTGCCGATCTACCGCGGTGCCATCGCCGGAGCTCCGTCGCCCGCCGAGGCGCTGAGCTACCGCAATTCGGAACTTCGCGTGCCGGAGGCAAATCTGGCCGTGACGGTCGAAAGCCGCACCTATGGCATGCGCCAGATCGAGTTGAACGGGCAGAATTACGCGATTGCCGAAGGCGCTTCGCCGGTGGCGTCGCTTCCTACGGTCATCCGGGCGCGGACAGGATGCCTCGTCGCGTCGAACCCGCTCAGGTCGTCGGATGCGTCGGTCTATACGCTCGATTGCAGCTAGGGCGCTCAGACTCCGTTAGGAGGAATCGGGGGCGGGACGTATCCTGAAGCATCGTTTTCAGGAGAAGCATTCATGTCCAACGCCCAGCCCCCGCGCCGCAAGGCCAGCGATTTCGATCCCCGCATTCTGGAAATCTTCGACGGCTACGTGCACGGCAAGATGACCAAGCGTGATTTCATCGCGCGCGCCGGGAAATATGCCGCCGCCGGCGTGACCGGTGCGATGATCCTTGAACAGCTTCAGCCGAATTACGCCTGGGCGCAGCAGGTCGCGCCGGACGACCCCGGCATCGTGACCGAGATCGCGGAATATGACAGCCCCGAGGGTCACGGCACCATCCGCGGCCTGATGGCGCGTCCCGCCGATGCCAGCGGCCCTCTGCCCGCCGTGCTTGTCGTGCACGAGAACCGGGGCCTGAACCCCTACATCGAGGACGTCGTCCGCCGCGCCGCCAAGGCGGGCTATCTCGCCTTCGGGCCGGATGGGCTGACGCCGCTCGGCGGCTATCCCGGCACGGATGAGGAAGGCCGCGAGATGCAGCGCACGGTGGATGGCGGCAAGCTGATGAGCGATTTCTTCGCCGCGTTCGAATACCTCCGCGACCACCCGGACAGCACCGGCAAGGTTGGGGCTGTGGGCTTCTGCTATGGCGGCGGGGTCTGTAACGCGCTGGCGGTGGCCTATCCAGACCTTGCGGCGTCGGTGCCGTTTTACGGGCGTCAGGCGGCGGCCGAGGACGTGCCGTCGATTGAGGCGCCACTTCTGATCCACTACGCGGGGCTGGACGACCGGATCAACGCGGGCTGGCCCGCCTATTCCGAGGCGCTCCGGGCGAACCAGAAAGAGTTCAGCGTCCATTTCTACCCGGATGTGAACCACGGGTTCCACAACGACACGACGCCACGCTACGACGAAGAGGCGGCGACGCTGGCCTGGGACCGGACGCTGGCCTTTTTCGGCGAGCATCTGAGCTAGGCAAGGAAACGCCCGCCACCGGGGGCTCCGGTGGCGGGCGCTGGAACCTCGTTCGGCGGCTTAGCTGTCGAGCAGCTCGCCCAGGAACTCGGAATAGGCTTCCCAGCTTTCGGTGTCGGCCCGCTCCTGATAGCGGTTCGAGCCGAAGACGGTGAAGGCGTGGGGCGCGTTCGAGTAGACCTCGATCGTGTAGACGTTGCCGGCCGCTTCCATTTCCTCGGCGAAACCGGCGACGTCGTGCATGGTGATCGACGTGTCCGCGCCGCCATGCAGCACCAGAACCGGCGGCTCGTCACCGTCCCAGCCCTGACCCTCGGGCGTGCCGAGGCCGCCGTGGAATGTGGCATAGCCCTCGGCCATGTCGGCCATGTCGCTCCGCGCCATCTCCAGCGCGACGGCCCCGCCAAAGCAGTAGCCCTGCACGACCATCGTATCGACGTCCGACGCTTCGGTCGCCTGTGCGATCCCGGCTTGGATCAGCGCGCGCATCCGCTCGCGGTCCTGATAGAGCGCGCCGGTGGCGGCCATGCGATGGTCCATGGTCTCGGTCGGGGTCTCGTCCCCGAACATGTCGAGCGCGAAGGCATTATAGCCCATCTCGGCCAGCATGTCGGCGCGCTGGCGCTCGTAATCGGTCATGCCGTCCCAGTCGTGGATGATCAGGACCAGACCCTTGGGATTTTCGGCCTGCGCATAGTAGCCGGTGAACGCCTCGCCATCCACGGTATAGGCCACGTCATCGGCCAGTGCGGGCGTAGCGGCGGCAAGCGCAATCGCGCTGAATACTGACAGTTTTTTCATGTCGTCCTCTCCTGTTCGCTAGTCTTTGTCTGACCGGTGAACATGGAACGAAAAAGGGCCCCGGCAAGCCGGGACCCCTGTCCAGAATTGTCGCAGCGGTCAGGTGCGGGCGTCGGGCGACCAGCGGCCTTCCAACAAGTCTTTTACCTTCGCGGCCGTCGCCTCGGCGGTGATGCCGAAATCCTTGTAAAGCTCAGGGGCAGGGGCCGAGGCGCCGAAACCGTGCATCCCGATGAAGCCGGACTTTTCGCGCTTGCCCCGCTCGCCAAAGAGCCAGCGGTCCCAGCCGAACCGGATCGCCGCCTCGATGGCGACGCGGACCGGCCCGGCGGGCAGAACCTTGCGGCGATAGGCTTCGTCCTGTTCCTCGAACAGTTCCCAGCACGGCATCGAGACGACGCGCGTGCCGATCCCCTCGGCCTGAAGCAGGTCGCGGGCCGCCATGGCGATCTCGACCTCCGAGCCGGTGGCCATCAGGATCGCCTGACGTTTGCCTTCGGCATCGCGAAGGACATAAGCGCCCTGAGCCGTCAGGTTCTTGGTCTTGTGCTCGGTGCGGACGGTCGGCAGGTTCTGACGCGACAGTGCCAGCACCGACGGCGTCTTCTCCGACGACAGAGCGATTTCCCAGGCCTCGGCGGTTTCGACCGTGTCGGCGGGGCGGAACACGTTGATGTTGGGCGTGGCGCGGAGACCCGCCAGATGCTCCACCGGCTGGTGGGTGGGGCCGTCTTCGCCAAGGCCGATCGAGTCATGGGTCATGACATAGGTGACCGGAATGCCCATGAGAGCGGACAGGCGGATAGCGCCCTTGGCGTAGTCGGTGAAGGTCAGGAAGGTGCCGCCATAGGGCCGGACGCTGCCATGCAGATACATCCCGTTCATCGCCGCCGACATGCCGTGCTCGCGAATGCCGAAATGGACGTAACGGCCCTTGCGGTTGTCGGGCGAAAAGACGCCCAGATCAGCGGTCAGCGTATTGTTCGAGCCGGTCAGGTCAGCCGATCCCCCGATATTCTCGGGCATGACGGGGTTCACGACCTCGAGCACCATCTCCGACGACTTCCGCGTGGCGACCTTGGGGGCGCTTTCGGAAATCTGCTTTTTCAGCGCGCGGATCGTGCTGGCGAGTTTCTTCGGCGGCGTGGCCGACCACATCCGCTCAAGCTCGTTCTGGCGCGACTGCGACAGCGACGCGAAGCGCTCGGACCACTCGTCACGGGCGGCACGGCCCTGCGTGCCGATGGCGCGCCACTGGTCCAGGACGTCGCCTGGCACTTCGAACGGGCCGTGGGCCCAGCCATAGGCGTCCTTGGTGGCCTGCATCTCGTCCGCGCCAAGAGGCGAGCCGTGGGCCTTTGCCGTGTCCTGACGGTTGGGAGAGCCGAAGCCGATATGGGTCTTGCAGGCGATCATGGTCGGCTTCTTCGACGATTTCGCCTGCGTCAGCGCGCGGTCGATATCCTCGGGGTCATGGCCGTCGCATTCCAGCACATGCCAGCCCGCCGCCTTGAAGCGCATCCGCTGATCGGTCACGTCGGACAGCGAGATCTTGCCGTCGATCGAGATGTTGTTGTCGTCCCAGAGGACGATCAGCTTGGACAGCTTCTGCATCCCCGCGAGGCCGATCGCCTCGTGGCTGATGCCCTCCATCAGGCAGCCGTCGCCCGCGATCACATAGGTGTAGTGGTCGACGACCTTCTTGCCGTAACGCGCACGGAGCGATTCCTCGGCCATCGCGAAACCGACGGCGTTGGTGATGCCCTGACCCAGCGGGCCGGTCGTCGTCTCGATGCCGCTTGCGTGGCCGTATTCGGGGTGCCCCGCCGTGATTGAGCCCAACTGACGGAAGTTCTTGATCTGATCCAGCGTCATGTCCTCGTACCCGGTCAGGTAGAGCAGAGCGTAGATCAGCATCGAGCCATGGCCTGCGGACAGGATAAAACGGTCCCGGTCCGGCCAGTTCGGCGCAGCCGCGTCGAACTTGAGGTGCTTTTCGAAAAGAACCGTTGCCACGTCGGCCATGCCCATCGGCATGCCCGGGTGTCCGGAATTCGCGGCCTCGACAGCGTCCATCGCAAGGGTGCGGACGGCTGTTGCGCGGGCGAAATGGTCGGGGTGAAGCTCTTTCAGGGTGGCGATGTCCACTTGGGCAGTCCCTCTGCTGTCAAGGTGCTCGGTCGCCCGGTTGATAGCAGGCGGGGGGCTGAGTTCAAGCGCTGGCCGGGCGTTCTGGGCGCGGAAAAGGGGTGAAAACCCCGTCCGGGCTTCGTATGACATGGGAAACAGGGTCATGCGGCCCCGATTCGGGTCACGCGTGGCGGACCGTCAGAAGGGTGAACAGGCAGATGAGCGATCTCGAAGAGCTTCAGCGGCGCATCGTCGGCGCATTGGACCGGGCAGGGCAGGCGCTCGACCGGCTGGGGGCGACGGCGCCCGATACCGGCGACAGCGCGGCACTTGCGGCGGAACTGGAAGCCGAACGGATGGCCAACGCGCAGCTTGAAGAGCGGGTGCGCGCCATCAAGGAGAAACAGGAAACCCATGTCGCCGGGCTGGAAGCCGAGGTGGCCAAGCTGCGCGAGGCGCTGGCCGCCCGCGACGGCGAGGTTCAGCGGATGCGCTCGGTCAATGACGAACTCCGCGCTTCGAACAAGGCGCTGCGCGAGGCGAATGCCGAAGGTCTGGCCGAGCCGCATCTCGTGAATTCCGCGATGATGAGCGAGCTTGAGGCGCTCCGCGAACGGCGTGCGTCCGACCGTGCCGAAATCGACGAGATCCTCGCCGCCCTCGAACCCGCGCTGAAGGAGGCCTGAGAATGCCCGAAGTTCAGATCACCATTGGCGGACGCCCTTTCACCGTGGCCTGTCAGGAGGGCGAAGAGCATTACCTGCGCGCCGCAGCCGGGCTTCTCGACGAAGAGGCCTCGACGCTGATGGACCAGATCGGCCGCCTTCCCGAGGCGCGGATGCTGCTGATGGCGGGCCTCATGCTTGCCGACAAGACCGCCGGCGTGGACGACAAGGTCAAGGCGCTGGAGGACAAGATCGCCCAGCAGGAGGCGTGGATCGAAGAGCTTCAGACCCGTCCGCAGCCCGAGCCGCAACGCGTCGAGGTGGCGGTCATCCCGAACGAGGTGTCCGAGACCCTGGCGGAACTGGCCGCACGGGCCGAGGCGCTGGCCGAGGCGGCCGAGGAAAAGGCGCGCGCGGCTGGCTAGTCCGCCTCGTCGCGCTAGCTGACGGCAGAACACGCCCAAAGACCACTCGAACTGAAAAAGGGAGAGCCCCATGCGCATTCTCTTCACCGGCGGCACCGGCAAGGCTGGCCGCCATGTCATCCCCTATCTCATGGATCAGGGCCACAGCGTCCTGAACATCGATCTGAAGCCGCTCGAGCTTGATGGCGTCGCCAACCGGCTGGCGGACATCACCGACCTTGGCCAGATGGTCGATGTCATGTCCGGCTATCGCGACTTCGACGATCTGGACGAGGGGCGCATGGGCTTTGACGCGGTCGTCCATTTCGCCGCCGTGCCCCGCATCCTTCTGAACAGCGATGCGGAATGTTACCGGGTCAACACGCTCGGCACTTACAACGTCATCGACGCGGCGCTGAAGACGGGCGTGAAGAAGATCATTTTCGCTTCCTCCGAAACCACTTACGGCATCTGCTTCAACCGGGGCGAGCGCCTTCCCGAGTACCTGCCGGTGGACGAAGAGCATCCGACGATCCCCGAGGACAGCTATGCCATGTCCAAGGTCGTGAACGAGGTGACGGCACGGTCGTTCCAGCTTCGGAGCGGGGCAGATATCTATGGGCTTCGGATCAACAATGTGATCGAGCCCCATGAATATGCTCAGAATTTCCCGGCCTATGTTGCTGACCCGTCGCTTCGGCGCCGGAACATCTTCGCCTATATCGACGCGCGCGATCTGGGGTTGATGGTGCAGCGTTGCCTGGTCACAGACGGGCTGGGATACGAGGTGTTCAACGTGGCGAACGCCGATCCGTCGGTGGCGCTGTCGACGTCTGAGATCGTGTCACGCTACTACGATGGCGTGCCGATGAAGCGCGAGCTTGGTGAACACGAGACGGTCTACGACATCACCAAGGCGCGACGCCTTCTGGGCTACGAGCCGGTCTACCGCTGGCGGGACGAAATGGGCGGCACCGAGGTCTGAGCCCCGTTCCGCGCAACGCGGGCGGCATTTTCGGAGATTGGGTTTCCCTTGCGTCAGGGGGTGGTCTTCGCGCAGGCTGAAGACTTCAAAGTCCCTTCGCCAGAACTGGAGCCGCCTCATGCTTCGCTCTCTTTTCCTTGGTATGGTGCTTGTTACGACCGGTCCGGTACTCGCTACTGCATCTCCTGTAATTGAGGTGCGCGAGATGCTGAAACCTGACTTCCGGGATGCTGCGGCGCTCGAAGACTACCGCTCAAGGCTTTACGTCCGGTACAGAAGTTGCGCGGGGCTTGCCGAGCAGAAGGTCCTCTCGAAAGACGAGTTCGATGCCTGTTCGCTGGCCTACCTGAAGATCAAACTGTCCTTCCTGCACGGCGTCACGCTCGAGCGCTACGAAGGTATGAAGCCGTCGCTCAGGGCCAAGGCCAACAAGATCGGATACGACGCCTACCGCGCATGGCTTCACCGAATGACGGCCGGGCTTCGTATCGACTGAAATGAAAAAGGCCGGTGTTCCCACCGGCCTTCTGTGTCGAGATATCAGGTCCCGTTATTCCTGGTTGCCCATGAACATCAGCAGGAACTGGAACATGTTCAGGAAGCTGATGTAGAGGCTCAGCGCGCCGTCATAGGCGGCCTTGTCCAGCCATTCCTGATCGCCATGGGCCGCGTGGGCCACGTAAGTGTTCTTGATGTCCTGCGTGTAGAAGGCCGTCAGGCCCGCGAAAATCAGAACGCCGATGGCGGAGATCGCGAACATCATGGCGGGCGAACCCAGGAACATGTTGATCACCATCGCGACCAAGAGGCCGATCACGCCCATGATCAGGAACGAACCCCAGCCCGAAATGTCCTTCTTCGTGGTGTATCCCCAGAGGCTGAGGCCCGAGAAGGCGATTGCGGTGACGAGGAAGGTCTGCACGATCGAGTAGTCGGTGAAGACCAGGAAGATCGAGCTGAGCGACAGGCCGATCAGGGCAGCGAACGCGAAGAACGCAAGCTGCACGGCGCCCGACGACGCGCGGCGCATCATGGCGCCCCAGCCGAAGAACACGAAGGCCAACGGCGCCAGCATGACCACCCAGCGGAGCGGCGACGTGTAGATCGCGGCGCCGAGGCCGGACAGATATTCGCCTTCCCGGATCATGATGCCGGTGGCGGAAGGATCGGAAGTGACGGCAAGGCCCGAAATCGCCCAGGCGGCGAGCGCCGTGATGAGCATGCCCACGGACATCGTGCCGTAGACCTTGTTCATGTGCGCGCGAAGGCCCGCGTCTATCTCGGCCGTGCGGACACCGGGTGCGGTGCGGACGGTCTGATATTCAGCCATTAAAGCTATCTCCCAAGGTTGAACTATCGATGACCGGCGAAAAACCGGCCATTCCTGTTCGATATTGGCAGGAATGGCCGTCTTTTCAAGTAAAGCCGCTCAAAAACGAAGTGTTTCGCTCGGGAATATTGTCACAGGTGCCAATAGCTGGGGGGATCCCAGGGCGCGCGCCGGCTTTCGACGCGCGCCTCGGAAGCGGATACGCCGATATCGTCGAGCATGCGTGCATCCAGCTTCGCCAGGGCCACGCGCTGTCGATACAGCGCGATCATCGCTTCGATCATGTGAAGCACACCCGTGCGGCGGCGCCGGAGGGGGGCTGGGAGGGCGGTATTGCAAGTGTTGACGGTCATAACGTATCCTTTCCAATGCGTGATGCTTTGATGTCCTTTCATCATCTCGCTTGATGTATTTGCCCTATCGCTGTACATTTTGAAAACGAATGTTTTTGAATTGATCCATCAAGGATTGTGATATGCCCAGAAATCTGGACCTGACCGCCCTTCGTGCTTTCGTCGCGGTGGCCGATATGGGCGGTGTGACCCGCGCCGCGACGATGCTGAACCTCACGCAGTCGGCGGTCTCGATGCAGCTCAAGCGGCTGGAGGAATCGCTGGCCCTTCCGCTTCTCGACCGAAGCGGGCGCACCATCGGTCTGACACCCTCGGGCGAGCGTTTGCTGGGATATGCGCGGCGGATGCTGAAGCTGAATGACGATGTCTTCGCCGAGATGACCGACAGCGGGTTCGAAGGTGTGCTGACCATCGGCGTTCCCCATGACATCGTCTACCCGGCAATCCCGCGCGTGCTGAAATCCTTCGCAGCCGATTTCCCGCGGATGCGTGTTCAGCTTCTGTCCTCATGGACGCTGAGGCTGAAAGAGCTGTTCGACGAGGGGCGCTGCGACATGATCCTGACAACGGAAGACCATGTCGATCCCGGCGGTGAGACGCTCTGCGAAAAACGGATGCTCTGGTACGGTGCGCCGGCGGGTACGGCTTGGCAGAAGCGGCCCCTGCCTCTGGCGTCCGAGCCGCATTGCCAGTTCCGCAAGACGATGCACAAGTCGCTCGATGCGGCCGGCATCGCGTGGGAGATGGCGGTCGATTCCGATTCGACCCGCACCGTCGAGGCCACCGTCGCAGCCGATTTCGCGATTATCGCACAAATCGAAGGCACCGCTTCGCCCCAGTTGGAGGAGGTTCCTCACGGCGGCGCGCTTCCGCAGATGGGTCTGAAGCTAATCAACCTTTACGTGTCGAATGTCGGGTCCGATCCGGTGCGCGACAGCCTTGCCGACATCGTGCGCGGAGCCTACGGGGCGCCGCGCCTCGCGCTTACTGGCTGACGGTGACCACGATCTTGCCGGTGCTCTTCCGCTCGCGCAGAAGCGCCAGCGCGTCGTCCGCCTTTTCGAGCGGAAGGACATGGCTGACATGCGGAGAAATCCGGCCTTCTGTATACAATCCGAGCAGTTCGGAAAGGCTTTGCCGGAACGCCTCGGGCGCGAAATTCAGATAGGCGCCCCAATGCACGCCGATCACGTCGGTGTTCTTGACCAGAATGTGGTTCGCCTTGAGCCGGGTCACCTCGCCGCCTGCAAAGCCGATCAGCAGGAAGCGTGCCTCCGGCGCAACCGCCCGAAGCGCGGCTTCCCCCATGGCGCCGCCGACCGCGTCGTAGACGACATCGAAAGGACCGGCGGCGCGGAAGCGGTCAACAAGATCGACTTCGTTGTCCGGGTCGATCAATTCATCAGCGCCAGCGCGCCGCGCAACCTCTAGCCGCTCGGCGCCCCGTGCAACGGCGGCAACCCTTGCGCCCAAGGCCTTCCCCAGCTCGACTGCGGTCAGGCCAACGCCGCCGGCCGCGCCCAGAACAAGAAGCCTTTCACCGGGCTGGAGACGTGCCCGCCGGGTCAACGCAAGGTGCGACGTTCCATAGGCAATTTGGAATCCGGCGGCGGTCACATCGTCCATCTCATCGGGCAGGGCGAGCACGCGCCGTGCGTCCGTCACCAGATGCGTGCCAAGCCCGTCCTTGCCGGTATAGGCCAGAACACGTGTGCCGGGCGTGAACCGGTCGACGCCTCCGCCAACCTCGATCACTCGGCCGGCGACTTCCAGTCCGGGTGTCAGCGGAAACGGAGGCGTGTCCTGGTACGTGCCTTTCATGATCAGAAGATCGGCGAAATTCAGGCCCGTCGCGGCGACCTCGATGAGAATCTCACCCTCTCCCGGCGCAGGCATCTGGCCGTCGACCAGCCGCGCTGCCCCGCTCGGTGCCTCTACGACCCAGCTTCGAGTACCCGCTTTCTCGCTCAATTTTCGGTCATCCATGTTTGGTGAGGGCCATTTTCCGCCACAAGTGAAATCAATCCACCACAAGTGGTCAAAAATACGATAGTATACAACCTGAAGTGCTATGAAGGGTCCACGATATTGCGCGGCTTCCGTGCTGGCGACAGAAAATGTCGTGGTCCTAACCAAAAAGACAGCTTTTCAAGTTGTATGTTTTCGGCGCATGTAAGGCGCAGGTTGTAAAAGGAGCCGCTATGACACATCCGGTTGATGTCCACGTGGGAAAGCGGATCAGGCACCGTCGCTGGATGGTTGGTATGACCCAGCAGCAACTGGCCGAGAAGGTCGGCATCAAGTTCCAGCAAATTCAGAAATACGAAACTGGTATGAACCGCGTTTCCGCATCCCGCCTCTGGGATATTGCGGAGACGCTGAGCGTCCCCGTCTCCTTTTTCTTCGAAGGAATTTCGAACGAGGCCGAAACCTCGGATCAGGCCCTTCCGTCCGATATCCTCGCGGACAAGGAAGCGTTGGAGCTTGTCAGGTCCTACTACGCCATTCCTGAGACGCAGAGACGGCGCCTCTTCGAACTGGCCCGCGTGCTGAGCGACGTTGCCTGAGGCGGGTTGACCGCTTCGTCCACGCTGCGTACGCCGGTCCAAGCCGTCGCTGGACCGGAGCCGTTGATTGACCCTCGCCCAAAATGATCTCGACGAACTTAAGGCCGTCGCTCATGCGGTGGCCGATGCCGCGCGCGTCGAGACGCTGAAGTCTTTCCGGCGCGCCGATTTGGTCACGCGGTCCAAGTCCGAGGCTTTCGATCCGGTGACCGAGGCCGATCGCGCCGCCGAGGCCGCGATGCGTGCCATTCTGGCCGAACGCCGCCCCGAGGATGCGATCCTTGGCGAAGAGCATGGCTCGCGCGCCGGGACCAGCGGTCTGACCTGGGTGCTCGACCCTATCGACGGAACGCGCGGCTATATCTCTGGGACGCCCACATGGGGCGTACTCATCGCCCTGTCCGACGAGGGCGGCCCGCGTCTCGGCATCATCGACCAGCCCTATATCGGCGAGCGGTTCTACGGTGGCCCGGACGGCGCCACGTTCGACGGCCCCCATGGCAGCGGGGCGCTGGCCGTCCGAGAGACGACGGCCCTCAGCGAAGCGACGGTCTTCACCACCTTCCCCGAGGTCGGCACGCCGGACGAGGGCGCGGCATTCGCCCGTGTGGCAGCCAAGGCCCGCCTGACCCGCTATGGCTGCGACTGCTACGCTTACGCGCTCCTGGCGGCGGGCCAGATCGACCTCGTGATCGAGGCCGGGCTTCAGGCCTACGACATTCAGGCGCCCATCGCGGTGATCGAGGCGGCGGGCGGCATCGTCACAGACTGGGCGGGCGGACCGGCGCATCGGGGCGGCACGGCGCTTGCCGCCGCAACGCCGGAACTCCATGCCGCGGCGCTCGCCATCCTGCAGGGCGCCCTGTGACCGAGCTTCTGATCCGTGGCGCGGACCACGTCCTGACAATGGACGGGAGCGCGCTGACCGGGGCGGATATCCACGTATCGCATGGTGTCATCGTGGCGGTGGGTCACGCGCTCGACGCGCCCGGGGCCGAGGTTGTGAACGCCACCGGCACGGTGGTCACGCCGGGCCTCATCAACACGCATCACCATTTCTATCAGACGCTCACCCGCGCGGTGCCGGCGGGGCAGGACGCGCTTCTTTTCGGGTGGCTCAAAACGCTTTACCCTATCTGGGAGCGGTTCACGCCCAAGGACGTGCGCGTGGCAACCACGCTCGGCCTCGCCGAACTGGCGCTTTCGGGCTGCACGACCTCGTCCGATCACCTGTACCTGTTCCCGAACGGCGTCCGCCTGTCCGATACGATCGAGGCGGCGCGCGAAGTGGGGCTGAGGTTTCATCCCACCCGCGGCTCCATGTCCATCGGGGAAAAGGACGGCGGACTGCCGCCCGATAGTCTGGTAGAGGATGAGGCCGCGATCCTGAAGGATTGCGCCGACGTCATCGACGCCTTCCACGATCCCGGCCCCGGCGCGATGGTCCGGGTCGGTGTCGCGCCCTGTTCGCCCTTTTCGGTCAGCCGCGAGCTGATGCGGGATGCCGCGATCCTCGCCCGCGAGAAAGGCGTGCGGCTTCATACCCATTTGGCCGAGAATGACGAGGACGTGCGCTTCAGCCTCGAACGCTTCGGCTGCCGTCCCGGTCAGTATGCCGAGGATCTGGGCTGGGTCGGGCCGGATGTCTGGCACGCCCATTCAGTGAAACTCGACCCGTCCGAGATCGCGCTCTTCGCCCGCACCGGCACCGGCGTCGCGCATTGCCCCTGTTCGAACTGCCGCCTTGGCTCGGGCATCGCGCCGGTCCGCGCCATGCGGGATGCGGGCGTGCCGGTGGGGCTGGGTGTGGATGGCTCGGCGTCCAACGATCAGGCGTCCCTCATCGCCGAGGCGCGGCAGGCGATGCTGCTGCAGCGGGTGGCGAACGGAGCCGACGCCATGAGCGCGGGCGAGGCGTTGATGCTCGCCACGCGGGGCGGGGCCGAGGTGCTGGGCCGCGACGATATCGGCGTGATCGCGCAGGGCTTCCGTGCGGATATTGCGATCTGGGACGTAAGCGGCATCGAAAGCGCCGGAAGCTGGGACCCCGCAGCGCTGGTCCTTGCCGGACCGTCCGCGGTGCGGGATCTCTTCGTGGACGGCCGCGCGGTGGTCCGTGACAGGCACCTCGTCACCATCGACGCAGACCGCGCGTTGAGCGACGGCCGCACGTCTCTCGCGCGGCTGATGGCCTAGAACGCCGCCCAGGCCGCCAGCGCCACGGCGGCCAGCATCGCCGCTGCCATGGCGATATTGATCCGCCGCTGGACATGCGGCTGAAGCTCCAGCCGCTTCAGCGCCAGACCGGCCTCCAGCCACGCCAGGTGGATGGGCAGCCAGATCGCATTCATGATCAGGAACTTGAGGACGATCTCGGTCGTCGGTGCCTCGGGCATGAAGGCGAAGCCCGAGAAAAAGGCCGTATTCACGGCATAGGCCTTGGGGTTGATGAGCTGCAGCAGAAGGCCGCCCGTGAACCCCGGCGGGCGGGCGCGCTCGATAAACGCGACCTTGGCCCCCGCCAGCCCGACCCGAAGCGCGATCGAGGCCAGATAGAGCGTCGACAGGGCCATCAGCACGACCCTCAGCCGCGGGTCGGCCAGCATTGCGGCGGCCAGACCGCTGACTACCAGAAGCGCCACAAGGTTCGTGCCGACGAACAGCCCCGCCAGATAGGCCAGCCCCGGCCGCCGTCCGAAGGCCGCGCCGACCCCGGCAAGGGACAGAACACCCGGTCCCGGCGTGACGATTAGAAAAAAGACGGCGGCGGCGAAGGCGATCATGCGCCGGCCTGCCACCGCTTGCCGGCGATGCGCACGTCATGCACCGCCCGGTCGTCGCCCATCATGATGGTCGGGAAGACCGCTTCCCAGATGTCGTTCGCCTCTGCCGCGCGCTGCGCGATGGCAGGCGTCGAGGCGAGATCCAACACGACGATATCCGCGTCCGTCCCGGGGGCCAGCGTACCCACCCGATGCTCCAGCCTCAGCGCCCGCGCCGAGCCCTCCGTCGCCAGCCAGAGAAGCGCCGAGGGGTGGAGCGGAGTGCCCCGCAACTGCCCGATCTCATAGGCCGCCGCCATGGTCCTGAGCATCGAGAAGGACGAGCCGCCGCCTGTGTCGGTCGCCAGTCCGATGATCTGGCCTTCCGCCGCGAGCCCGCCCATGTCGAACAGGCCCGACCCGATAAACGTGTTGGACGTCGGGCAGTGGATCAGCGCGCCGCCTTCCTCCAGAAGCCGCCGCCGTTCCCGCTCGGTCAGGTGGATCGCGTGGCCGTAAAGCCCGCCCCGGCCCAAAAGCCCCGTCTGCTCGTAGACGTCCAGATAGTCGCGTGCCTCGGGGAACAGCTCCGCCACCCAGGTGACCTCGTCGGTCTGCTCGGACAGGTGCGTCTGCATCGGACAGTCGGGAAATTCGGCCCAGAGCGCGCCCAACGCCTCCAGCTGCTCGCGGGTCGAGGTGGGCGCGAAGCGGGGCGTGACGGCATAGCTGAGCCGACCGCGACCGTGCCACGTCTCCAAGAGCGCCTTGCTGTCGTCATAGGCCGATTGCGCCGTGTCGGTGAGCGCCTCGGGGGCGTTCCGGTCCATGCAGGTCTTCCCGCCGATCGCGCAAAGCCCGCGCGCCTCAGCCTCTTCGAAGAAGGCGGTGACGCTCACCGGGCTGACGGTGCAGAAACTCGCCACCGTGGTCGTGCCATGGCCGAGCGACAGGTCAAAGAAGCGGCCCGCGATCTGCCGCGCATAGGCGGGGTCGGACAGCCGGATTTCCTCCGGAAACGTATAGCTGTTCAGCCAGTCGATCAGCCGCTTGCCCCAACTGGCGATGATGGCGGTCTGCGGATAGTGCAGATGCGCGTCCACGAAACCGGGCAGGATCAGCCTGTCCCCGTAATCGGTGACATCGGCCTCGGGATGCGCGCGCCGCAGGTCGTCAGCGTTGCCCACCTCCGCGATCTTGCCGTCCTTTATCAGAACCGCGCCCCGCGCGTCATGCCGCGCCGTACCCGGCCCCTCGGTCAGGGGATTGCCCGAGAAGCCGATGGTCTGACCGACCAGAATTTCGCCAGATGACGCGCGTGTGTTCATAGCCTGTCTAAAGACTCTCCTGTTACTGTTGTCCATCCCGTTGAATGCACTAGGGTGCGCATCAACTAACGGGGGAGTACCGCGAATGAGCGACCAGACCGCACTCGAGGAAAAGCCCGAGGACGAAACCGAGGACGATTACGCGCTTCGCGACCGGGTGGTGAACGCCGCCGTCGAGGCGGCCCGCGCGGGCGAACGCGCCCAGCTCGAAGAGGTGTTCGAGCCGCTCCACCCCGCCGACATCGCCGACCTTCTCGAACAGGTCGAGATCGATGACCGAAACGCGATCCTGAAGCTCGCCGGCGACTATATCGACGGCGAGATCCTGTCGGAAATCGACGAGGACATCCGCGATTCGGTCATTGAAGCGCTGGAGCCGGAGGTTCTCGCGGGCGCCGTTCGCGAACTCGAATCGGATGACGTCGTCGACCTGATCGAGGGTCTCGATACCGAGCAGCAGGGCGCGATCATCGAGGTTCTGGACGTGGTCGACCGGATCGCGGTCGAGCAGGCGCTGTCCTATCCCGAATACTCCGCCGGCCGTCTCATGCAGCGCGAGGTCGTCATCGCGCCCGAGCACTGGAACGTGGGCGACGCCATCGATCACATGCGCGCGCAGGACGACCTGCCCGAGCAATTCTACCACATCATCCTGGTCGACCCGCGCCACCGCCCGACCTCCTACGTGACGCTTGGCCGGCTGATGTCGTCCCGCCGAGAGGTGAAGCTCTCGGATATCACCGAGGAAAGTTTCCGCACGTTTGACGTGACCGAGGACGAGGGCGACGTGGCCTACGCCTTCAACCAGTATCACCTGATTTCGGCCCCGGTCGTGGATGAAGAAGGCCGCCTCGTCGGCATCATCACCATCGACGACGCCATGGCGATTCTCGACGAAGAGCACGAGGAGGACGTGCTGCGCCTCGGCGGCGTCGGCGACGAGAGCCTGTCGAATTCGACCCTCGAGATCGTCAAGCGCCGCTTCCCCTGGCTGGCGGTCAACCTCGCCACGGCGATCCTCGCCTCGCTCGTGATCTCGATCTTCGAGGATGTGCTCGCCGCCGTCGTTGCGCTGGCGGTGCTCATGCCCATCGTCGCGTCGATGGGCGGGAACGCGGGCACGCAGTCGATGACCGTCGCGGTCCGTTCCATCGCCACCCGCGACCTGACCGCCGCCAACGCTTTTCGCGTTATCCGCCGGGAAGCGGGCGCGGGGCTTCTGAACGGGTTCATATTCGCCGTGGTCATGGGCATCGTGGGTCTTGTCTGGTTCGGTCAGCCGATGATCGGCGTCGTCATCGCGGTCGCCATGGTCATCAACCTTCTGGCCGCAGGGCTGGCCGGCGTCTTGATCCCCATCGTGCTCGACCGGTTCAAGATCGACCCGGCGCTGGCCTCGGGCACCTTCGTCACGACGGTCACCGACGTAGTCGGCTTCTTCGCCTTCCTCGGCCTTGCCAGCATGGTCCTGCTGTGACCGACAAAACAGCGCTCCGGGCCGAGGCCCGCGCCCGGCGGGCGGCGGCCCATGGCACGGTCGATCCGGCGCCCGCCTTGGCGCAGCTTCTGGCCGAGATCGACGCCACGACGGGGCCGGTGTCTTTCTTCTGGCCGATCCGGACCGAGATCGACCCCCGCCCCGTGATGGAGGGCCTCGCCCGGCGGCGCGACGTCTGCCTTCCCGTGACCACGGGATACGCTCCGCTCGCCTTCCGACGCTGGCAACCCGGCGCGGCAATGGAGGTCGACGGCTTCGGCGTCGCTATTCCCGCAGTGGATGACCCGGTCACGCCGGAGGTGCTGGTGGTCCCGATGCTCGCCTTCGACGATGCCGGCCACCGGCTGGGCTATGGCGCGGGGCATTACGACAGAACGCTCGCCAAGCTCAGACCAAGCGGTCCCGTCACGGCCATCGGTCTTGCCTACGAAGCGCAATGGACCGAGCGCCTTCCGGCCGAGCCGACAGATCAGCCGCTCGACGCCATCGTGACCGAGGCGCGGATCAGGCGGTTCGGCGCATGACGAACGCGCCGCTTCCGCTTGCGTCATCGGCCCGCGCGCACTAGGGGCAGGGCCATGCGCATTCTCTTTCTTGGCGATGTCATGGGCCGTGCAGGCCGGAACGCGGTCCGTGACCGACTGGCGGGCCTGCGCGAGCGCCTGCGCGTCGATTTCGCCATCGTCAATGCCGAGAACGCGACCTCCGGCGTCGGGCTGAACACCGAGCACGCCAAGACGCTTCTGGACGCGGGCGCGGACGTCATCACGCTGGGCGATCATGCCTTCGACCAGAAGGACATGCTGACCCATATCGAGCGGGAGCCCCGCATCATCCGGCCGCTCAACTTCTCGAAGGCCGCGCCGGGCAAGGGCGCGCGGGTCTTCGACGCGCCGGGCGGGCGCAAGGTGCTGGTGGCGCAGGTGCTGGGGCAGGTCTTTATGAAGCGGCCTTTCGACGATCCGTTCTCTGCGGTGGACGCCGTCCTGCGCGCGCATCCGATGGGCGGTCTCGTTCAGGCGAGCCTCATCGAAATCCATTGCGAGGCGACGTCCGAGAAGATGGCGATGGGTCACTTCTGCGACGGTCGGGCCAGCGCGGTCGTGGGCACTCATACCCACGTTCCGACCGCCGACATGATGATCCTGCCCGGCGGCACGGCGTACCAGACCGACGCCGGCATGTGCGGCGACTACAACTCGGTCATCGGCATGGACAAGGAAGAGCCGCTCCGACGCTTCATCACGGGCATGAGCAAGGGCCGCTTCCAGCCTGCCTTGGGCGAGGCGACGCTGAGCGGCGCGCTGATCGAGACCGACGACCGCACTGGCAAGGCAAAATCCATCCGGATCGTGAAGGACGGCGGAATGCTCGACGCGGGCGAGGACGGCTGACGCCCGACCCCGCCCGCGCGGCTCTGCAAGTCCCGGTTCAGAAGGTCCCGCCGCTCGCTGCCGGCAGCGAAGCGCAATCCGATGCGTCGAGCGTCTGGACCGGATCGGCCGCCGTGCACTCCTCGCCCGAGAGCGGATAGGTGTCGTCCGCCGTACAGGCCGACAGCACCAAAACGGCCAGTATCAGGGTCAGTCCGGTTTTCATTTTCTCATCCTCCTCATGCGTAATGCCCGGATTCTGGACATTCCGCGCTCCGTCGTCTTTGACGCTGCGCAAATTCGCTTGCCCCGGCGATGCGTCCGCGTTCATCTGCCCCAATGACCGCGCCCGCGCCTTCAGACCTTGCCAGCCGCGCCGCGCTTTTCGCGGCCCTCGTGGTCATGGGGGCGGGGTGGGGCATCACCCAGCCCCTCGGCAAGATCGCGGTGAGCGAGGGGCACCGGGCCCCCGGCCTCGTGTTCTGGCAACTGGCCATCGGCGCTGTGGTGCTGGGCCTTGTGATGGCGCTCAGGCGGCGGCGCATCCGCTGGGACGGCCCGGCGATGCGCGTCTACCTCCTGATCGCGCTCATCGGCACGGTTCTCCCCAACTCGGCCAGTTTCGAGGCGATCCGCCACCTGCCGTCCGGCCTGATCTCGATTCTTCTGTCGCTTGTCCCGGTCTTCGCCTTTCCCATCGCGCTTATCCTGCGGAACGAAAAGTTCCAGCCGGTCCGCCTGATGGGGCTTCTCATCGGCCTTGCGGGCGTCCTGATCATCGTCGCGCCGGGGACAAGCCTGCCCGACCGCGCCATGATCGTCTTCGTGCCACTGGCCCTGATCGCGCCCCTTTTCTACGCGCTTGAAGGCAATGTCGTGGCCCGCTGGGGCACGGCGGGGCTGGACCCGATCGAAGTGCTTTTCGGCGGTTCCGTCGTGGGCGCGATCGTCGCCCTGCCGATTGCGGTGGGCACCAACAGCTTCATCGACCCGATGGAGAGCTTCGGGGCCCCCGAATGGGCGCTGGTGGCGTCCTCGCTGATCCACGCCGCCGTCTACACCACCTATGTCTGGATGGTGGGCCGGGCAGGGCCGGTCTTCGCGGTTCAGGTCAGCTACCTCGTGACCGGCTTCGGTGTGTTCTGGGCCCTGCTGATCCTGGGCGAGCGCTATTCGCTCTGGGTCTGGGCGGCGATGGCTGTGATCCTCGCGGGCGTCCTGCTGGTGCAGCCGCGCCAACGGACAGCGCTTGAACGCGCGGGCGAAACCGGACAACCATCGACCCCATGATCGAGCTTGTGGACCCCGCCAGCCAGACTGCCGCGCTTCTGACACTGGGCGTGGTCGCGGCGATGTTCGCGATGTTTCTCTGGGAACGCTGGCCGACCGAGGTTGTGGCCATCGGCGGCGTGGCGCTTTTGCTGGCGCTCGGGCTTCTGCCCTATGACGCCGGGCTGGCCGTGCTGTCGAACCCCGCGCCATGGACCATCGCGGCCATGTTCATCGTCATGGGCGCGCTGGTCAGGACCGGTGCGCTCAGCTGGTTCACGAGGCGGATCGAGGCCGAGGCCGGCGTGCGCCCGGCCATGGCGCTTGGCGGACTGATGGCCTTCGTCGTCCTCTCCTCGGCAGTGGTGTCGAATACGCCGGTCGTCGTCGTGATGATCCCGGTCTTCGTGCAACTGGCGAAAAAGCTGGGCCTTGCCGCGTCAAAACTGCTGATCCCGCTCAGCTACGGCGCAATCCTGGGGGGCACGCTGACCCTTCTCGGCACATCGACGAACCTTCTGGTCGACGGCGTCGCACGGGCCGAGGGGCTGGAAGCCTTCACCATCTTCGAGGTTACACCGCTCGCCATCGTCCTTGTGGCATGGGGGATGCTCTATCTGCGCCTCTTCGGACCGCGCCTTCTGCCCGAGCGCGACAGCATGGCGAGCCTCCTGTCGGACCGCTCGAAGATGAAATTTTTCACCGAGCTCGCCGTTCCTGAGGAAAGCGCGCTCATCGGCCAGAACGTCCGCGAGATCGACCTCTTCAAGCGCGATGGTGTCCGGCTGATCGACGTATTGAGGGGCGACGCCTCGCTCAGGCGAGACCTCTCGGGCGTCGAGCTTCAGCCGGGCGACCGGGTGGTCCTCAGAACCCAGATGGCAGAGGTGCTTGGCCTGACCGAGGGCAAGGCGCTGCAAAGCGTCGACCGTCTGTCCTCGATTGAGACCACGACGGTCGAGGTGCTGATCACGCCGGGCTGCCGCATGGTGGGCCGGTCCCTTGGAGCGATGCGCCTCCGCCGCCGCTATGGCGTCTATCCTCTGGCCGTCCATCGCCGGTCCCAGAATATCGGGCGGCAGCTCGACGATCTCGTGGTCCGCGTGGGCGACACGCTACTGCTCGAAGGCGCACCGGGCGACATTCAGCGTCTCGCCGCGGACATGGACATGGTCGATGTCGCACGCCCGACCGAGCGCGCCTACCGGCGGGAAAAGGCGCCCATCGCGGTGGCGGCACTCCTCGGCATTGTCGCGCTGGCCGCGTTCGGCGTGGCGCCGATCTTCCTTCTCTCGGTGCTCGCCGTGGCGGTCGTCCTTCTGACAGGCTGCATCGACGCCGAGGAAGCCTTCGAGATGATCGAGGGCCGCCTTCTGGCGCTGATCTTCGCCATGCTGGCCATCGGTGCGGCGCTTGAGGCGACGGGCGCTGTGCGGATGATCGTCGACGGCATCGCGCCGGGACTTCAGAGCTTGCCGCCCTGGGCCATCGTCTGGGCGATCTACCTCGTCACCTCGGTCCTGACAGAACTCGTCACCAACAACGCGGTCGCGGTCGTTATCACGCCCATCGCCATCGGGCTCGCGCTGGCCCTCGGCGTCGATCCAAGGCCGCTCGTGGTGGCGGTCATGGTCGCGGCCTCGGCGGCGTTTTCGACGCCCATCGGATACCAGACCAACATGCTGGTCTACGGGCCGGGCGGGTACAGGTTCACCGACTTCCTTAAAGTGGGCGTTCCGCTGAACCTTTCCATCGGCCTGCTCGCCTCGCTCATGATCCCCCTGATCTGGCCTCTGACGCCCTGAACGCGCCTATCGGCCGTGCCGCGGCGGAAGGTCTTCCACGAGCCGCTCGATCACGGAGGCCGCGAGAGGCGTACCGACGATGTCGCGGACCTCGGCCCGTGCTTTGAGCGCCGTCGCCTCCGCGTCGGGCAGGGGCGTTTCGCACAGCACGACCACGCGGCCTTCGAGCGACCTTGCCACATCCGAACCAACGGCCCTGTCCAGCAACGGGATGTCCCCCTCAGGGGTGGCATGGACGAACACGATGTCCACGAGCTCGTCCGCAAGCGTCAGCAGCGCATCCTCGGCGTCGGTCAGGGATATCAGCTCGCGGAAGAGCCCGGTTGCGCGAAGCGTCGAGCGCAGGCCGATCTGGAAGGGGATGCTGTCCGAGACGATCATGGCCGAGAGAGGCGCCGAATGCGCGCCCGTTCGTGGGTCCGCTCATGGCGCTGCCCTCCGGTCGGTCGTCCTGAAAGAGCGTGGGGGGGCGGCACGGCCCGGCAGGCCGGCGCAATGGCAGGAGACTGGGAACATGTGATACTCATTACTGAAAACCGGGGAAAACCGGACTTCTGCCCGCGCGGCGACGGCTTTAGGTAATTTGCCTCAATTTTTGGAGAAATTTTCGCGCAGAAGGTTAATCGCGGGCGCTCTTGCGCTTGACACTCCGACCGGCCTATACCGTCGCCGATCACGATCATCGTTGAAGGTTGAGGCGCCATGGCAGGCCATTCAAAATGGGCGAATATCCAGCACCGCAAGGGGCGCCAGGATGCGGCCCGCTCGAAGCTGTTCTCGAAACTGTCCAAAGAAATCACCGTGGCCGCCAAAATGGGCGACCCGGACCCCGAAAAGAACCCGCGCCTGCGTCTGGCCGTCAAGGAAGCCAAGTCGAACTCGGTCCCCAAGGACGTGATCGAGCGTGCGATTTCCAAGAGCCAGGCCGGTGACGGCGACGATTACGAGGAAATCCGCTACGAGGGCTACGGCCCCGGCGGCGTGGCCGTCATTGTCGAGGCGATGACCGATAACCGCAACCGGACCGCGTCGACCGTGCGCTCGACCTTCGGCAAGCATGGCGGCAACCTGGGCGAGACCGGCTCGGTCAGCTTCATGTTCGAGCGAAAGGGCGAGATCGTCTACGCGGCGGATGTGGGCGACGAGGACACCGTCATGCTGGCGGCGATCGAGGCAGGCGCCGAGGACGTGGAAAGCTCGGAAGAGGGCCACACGATCTACACCGCCGACACCGACCTGAACGAAGTGTCGACCGCGCTCGAAGCCGATCTGGGCGAGGCGGAATCGACCAAGCTGATCTGGAAGCCCACGACCACAACGGAACTGGACCTCGACGGCGCTCAGAAGCTGATGCGGCTGATCGAAGTGCTGGAAGACGATGACGACGTGCAGCGCGTCACCGCGAATTTCGAGATCTCGGACGAGGTCATGGAGCAGCTCTCCGCCTGATTTCGTCTCCTGACGGAGCCGATCCGCGCGGCCCGTACCGGGCCGCGCGTCAGGGGCTCTGCCCCCGGCTCCTGACGGAGCCTCCCCCGGAGTATTTCGGAACAGAAGAAGGACGGGGACATGGGCGCCTATCTTGCCGGTTTCGCACTGAGCGCGTCGCTGATCCTGGCGATCGGGGCGCAGAATGCCTTCGTTCTCCGGCAGGGGCTGAAGGGCAGCCATGTGGGCCTCGTGGTGGCGATCTGCTGCCTCTCGGAATTCATCCTGATCTTTGCAGGCGTCGCGGGCTTCGGTGCGCTGGTCGGGGCGGTGCCGGAGGCCGAGCGCTGGATCAAGTGGGCGGGCGCCGGGTTTCTCGCCGTCTATGGCGCTATGAGCCTGCGCGCTGCGCTCGGGCCGCCGAAGGCGCTCGATCCGGCGGCCAATGGCGTCGAGAGCGCGGGGCGCGCGGCGGCGACCTGTCTGGCGCTGACCTGGCTGAACCCGCATGTCTATCTTGATACGGTCGTCTTTCTCGGCTCGGTCGCGTCCGGCTACGGAGCCGGACGCTGGGCCTTTGGCACCGGCGCGTTCAGTGCCTCGGCCGTGTTCTTCCTGGCGCTCGGATATGGCGCACGTCTGTTGCAGCCGGTTTTCGCGTCGCCCACGGCCTGGCGGGTTCTCGACGGGGGAATGGCGCTCTTGATGTGGTCGCTCGCCGTTCTGCTCGTGACGTCTTGAGCGCGGGCCGGCGCGGGCGCATAAGGCCAGAATGACCCACCCCGCCGGCCCGATAGCCTCGCGACCCGTGGCCGGCGTTCTCTGGATGCTGGTGACGGGACTTTTCTTCGTCGCGGTCACGGCAGTGGTGAAGCATGGCGCGGCGGACCTGCCGGCGGCGGAGGCGGCGTTTCTGCGCTATGCGCTGGGCCTTGTGTTCCTGATCCCGATGATCCGCCCGATGCTGGCGGCGCGCATCACGCCTGTTCATCTGAGGTTGGCGGCGCTCCGCGGTATGGCGCATACCCTTGGCGTCATCCTCTGGTTCTACGCGATGACGCGGATCACGGTGGCCGAGGTGACGGCGATGAACTACCTCTCGCCGGTCTACATCACCCTCGGGGCCGCGCTCTTTCTGGGCGAGCGCCTGCAGCGCCGCCGGATCGCCGCGGTGATGGTGGCATTCCTCGGCGCAGTCCTGATCCTGCGCCCCGGTCTGCGCGAGGTGACCGACGGCCACCTCGCTATGCTGGCGACCGCGATCCTGTTCGCTGTCAGCTACCTGAGCGCGAAGCGCCTGTCGGACGACCTGTCGCCGGCGGTCGTCGTGGGGCTTTTGTCCCTATCGGTTACCCTCGGGCTTGTGCCCTTCGCCGCAACCGTCTGGCGGACGCCGACACCGGCAGAGCTGGGCTGGATGTTTCTCGTCGCCGTCTTCGCAACGGCGGGCCACTACACGATGACGCTGGCCTTTCGGGCCGCGCCTGTCGCGGTGACACAGCCCGCCACTTTCCTGCAACTGGTCTGGGCGACGCTTCTGGGCTGGCTGGTCTTCGGAGAGGGGATCGACATCTGGGTCGTCCTGGGCGGCATGGTCATCCTTGCTTCGGTCAGCTTCATCGCGATCCGCGAAGCGATGCTGAAGGGCCGCGCCCGTGTTGCGCCGCCCGTCGCAGGGCCGCCGGACGATCAGCCCTCGGCGCAGTGACGGCGGAAGGCGCGCTTGAGCATGTCGAGCTCGGCGCGGAGCAGCATGACCTCGGCGGACAGGTCCTGCTCTGCGGCATCGCCCGCGATGATCGTTTCATGCGCCAGCGCATCGCCCGTCGAGGCGTCCTCGATCACGAAGGTCTGCACCCCGTCCGACAGCCGGTCCAGCGGCAGGCGGAAGCGCACGAACCAGCCGCCCGCGACCGCCTCGGCTTCGGGCTCGGCCACCAGCTGGTCGCGGTGGCGGACCCGCAGGGGCGGCAGCTCGCCACGGCCCGAGAGAAGCCCCTCCCAGACCCCGCCGGCCAGCCGCATCCGTGTCAGGACCAGACCCGCCACCCTCAGACCTCCGCCCGGGGGCGGCGCGACATGGTCACGTCGCCAAGGATGATCTGGTTCATGTCCGGGCCTTCGAAGATCAGGTCCAGCCACGCGCGCTCGACCCGCCGCTCGTCGAGTGCCGTCGGGCCGAGATCGAATTCCACCATCGCCTCGCCCCGGTCGCGGTCGAACTCGCGGACGATCTGCTCGACATTGGGGCCGTGCTTGACGTTCAGCCGCCCGAAGATCTCCAGCGGGCTCTCGGTCTCGGCCCGGATCTCAAGGCGGATCACATGACGGCGGGTCAGACCCTCGGTTGCCTCGCGGGGCAGGTCGAGGACGAGGCTCAGGAACGAGCCGTCGAAGCGGAAAACGTCCAGCCTGAGGCCGAAAGGCGCGACATCCTCGGGCGAAGTGTTCCGGATCTGGCGGATCGTGAGTTCCGACAGCGGACAGTCATGGAAGAGTTTCGCCTCTTTCCCGAACGGCGTCTTGGTGCGCACGGCGGCGAGGCCGGGGGGCGAGGCCGGATAGGTCCAGAGATCGGGCCGCCAGGCCCAGTCGGAATGCATGGGCCGGCGGATCGCGGCGTGACCCGCAAGCGGAAGCTGTAGGCGCCCCTCGGCAATTGAAAGCGCCTTGTCCACCCGCTTGCCAAGCGCGCGGGCCCGCTGACGCAGCCGCTGAAGCTGCACGGGGTCCAGCGTTTCAGCCTCTTCAGCGGCACGCGACCAGCGACGCAGGGTGCGCCGGTCGAGGACACCGCTCAAAAGCCCGCTCATTTGCCTGATCGCCACATCATCTTGTAGCCAGTCTAGCCACCCGCCCCATATCCGGGCAAGTGATCAAACGGATATGAGGGCCGGTTTCCTGTGGATAACTCGGGGTTTCGCGTGGCGCTCTGCGCCGTCAGCTGTTCGCCGCGCGAAGCCGCTCGATCTGGGCTTCCAGAGTTCTCAGACCCTCTTCGCGCGGGATCGGGGCCTCGGACAGACCGACGAGCGACACGCTGACAAAACGCCCGCCAAGATCGAATATCGCGCGCCAGTAATCCTCGGCGGCATCGTCGGCCAGCGGGCTGCGGTCGACCGCGTGGAGAAAGAGCGCGTTTCGGGACTGACGCGTCTCGAGAATACGCACGCTCGACGCGCGACCGTCGCGGGCAAGCGCGGCGCGGCCCCGCTCGGTAGCGAAGAACGCGTCCAGCACCTCGGCCGGCGCGGTGCCGGATGTGCTGTTGTCCACGGAAACGGTGATGACGCCCGGCACGCCGGGGCGGGGCAGGAGCGCGTTCTTGGCGATGGCCGCGCAGCTTCCGAAGACCACGACCGACGCGTCGCCATCGGCACGGGTCGTCGTCTCGTCCACGCACCAGCCGCGCGTGCCGCTGACGACCACGCCGCTCGGCAGCTTCACTGCCTGCGGCGCGTTCCTGGTGATGTCGAAGCCCCCCGAACAGGCCGCCAGCCCGAGGGCGGCGGCCAGAGCGGTGATCTTAAAGGTCCATGTAGACATGGGCCTCCTCTTTCGCGCCCGGATGGGTCACGGCGCCCAGACGCGTCGACCCCACCAGCTGCGCGTATTTCCACAGCGCGCCGGAGGCGTAGATCGTCGGCTTCGGGCCGGCCCAGTCCTTTTTCCGTTCTTCCAGCTCCTCGTCGGTCAGGTCGACCGACAAGGCCCCTTTGATCGCGTCGATGGTTATCATGTCGCCATTGCGGATCAAGGCGATGGGGCCGCAATGCGCGGCTTCCGGCCCAACATGGCCCACGCAGAACCCGCGCGTCGCACCCGAGAAGCGGCCGTCGGTGATCAGCGCGACTTTCTTGCCCATGCCCTGACCGGACAGCGCCGCCGTGGTGGCCAGCATCTCGCGCATGCCGGGGCCGCCGGCAGGGCCTTCGTTCCGGATGACGATGACCTCGCCTTCCTTGTATTCGCGCGCACGGACGGCGGCGAAGGCGTCTTCCTCGCATTCGAAGACGCGGGCCGGGCCGGTGAAGACCTGATCGGCTTCGGACATGCCGGCCACCTTCACGATGGCGCCCTCGGGGGCGAGGTTGCCCTTCAGCCCGACGACACCGCCCGTTTTGGTGATCGGCGTCTCGACCGGATAGATCACGCGGCCATCGGCCTTGCGGGTGATCTTGTCCAGCTCTTCGCCCATCGTCTCGCCGGTGGCGGTGATGCAGTCCTCATGGATCAGACCGGCCTTCCGCAACTCGTTCATCACGACCGGTACGCCGCCAGCCTCGTAAAGGTCCTTGGCCACGTATTTGCCGCCCGGCTTCAGGTCGACGAAATAGGGCGTGTCACGGAAGATCTCGCAGACATCGTCGAGGTCGAAGTCGATCCCCGCCTCATGCGCGATGGCGGGCAGATGCAGACCGGCATTGGTCGAGCCGCCCGTGCAGGCCACGACGCGCGCCGCGTTCTGCAGCGACTTCAGCGTGACGATGTCGCGGGCGCGGATGTTCTTTTCAAGCAGGTTCATCACCGCCTCGCCCGAGGCCTCGCCATACTGGTCGCGGCTCTCATAGGGGGCGGGGGCGCCCGACGAGTTCGGCAGCGCAAGGCCGATCGCCTCGCTGACGCAGGCCATGGTGTTCGCCGTGAACTGGCCGCCGCAGGCGCCCGCCGACGGGCAGGCGACGCGCTCGAGCACGGCAAGCTCTTCGTCCGAATAATCGCCCGCCTGGTGACGGCCCACGGCTTCGAACACGTCCTGCACGGTGACGTCCTGACCGTTCAGCCGGCCCGGAAGGATCGAGCCCCCGTAGATGAAGACCGACGGCACGTTCAGGCGCACCATCGCCATCATCATGCCGGGAAGCGACTTGTCGCAGCCCGCCAGACCCACCAGCGCGTCATAGCAATGGCCGCGCATGGTCAGCTCGACCGTGTCCGCGATGGCCTCGCGGCTGGCCAGAGACGAGCGCATGCCCTCGTGGCCCATGGCGATCCCGTCGGTCACGGTGATCGTGGTGAATTCGCGGGGCGTGCCGCTTGCGGCCTTCACGCCCATCTTCACCGCCTGCGCCTGACGGTTAAGCGCGATGTTGCAGGGGGCCGCTTCGTTCCAGCAGGTCGCGACGCCGACGAAGGGCTGCGCGATCTCTTCTTCCGAGATGCCCATGGCGTAGTAATAGGACCGGTGCGGCGCGCGCGAGGGGCCCTCGGTCACGTGGCGGCTGGGCAGATTGGATTTGTCGAATTTCTTCTTGAGCATCATGGGCCTCCCTCGGCAGATCGCCAGAGGGATAGGCGACGGCGCGGCGGCGGGCAAGCGCCCTTGGTCACTTTCGGGGCCGGATTGGCCGTTTTAGGCGCCGCCTGCGGGCAATCCCCACGCCCATGGCCGACAGGGCCGCCGCGTAGACCGTCAGGGCTCCGGGCAGGGGGACAACGCCGATATCCGTTTTCGACAGACCCGGTGGCGGTCCTTCGCCTGACGGGAACCCGGGCATCATCGGTCGCGCAGTCGCCGGCAGGCAGGGACGGGACGGACACTCGGACCAGAGAGGTCTGCCAGCGCGAAAGCTTTGGCCGTGCCACGGCGCGTCCGTATCGGCCCCAAAGGAAAACGGCGCGCCGCGCGAGGTGAGGCCCGCGCCCTGAAACGGCTCCGCCATCAGCGCGCCGTCCCCGGCCAAATGGCCGCCAAGGACCGGCCCCGGCGCAGCAACGAGCGGCAAAGCGCTCAGAAAAGAGATCAGGCAAAGGGTTTTCAAGACAGGCCCCGACAAATGCGGGCAACCTAGCCGATTTTGGTTAATCCCATCTTACCGCGTCACCTCCGGACAGGGTTGGGCGTTGACCCTGCCACCCGGCCACCATAGCTCTCGGCAATGTCTTACGCGCCCTACACCCCAATGATCGAGGCCGCACGCCATCGCCCTGCGCTCTGGCGGCTGATCGCGGGCGCCGTCACGGCGATCCTTCTGACCTTCCTGTGGGCTGGCGCTGCGATACTCGCGGTGGCCCTTGTCGAGGGAGAGGGATTGGCCAGCGCCATGCGGCTGATGTTCGGCGGAGCGGCTGATGTCCCTTCGCGCTCGATTCTCTACCTCGTGCTGGTCGGCGGTCTGGCCTTTGCCACACTTGCGGCGGCGGCGCTCTGGCAGGGCCGCTCACGGCAGTCGCTGATCGGACGCGGGCCGCGCGTGCTCAGGCATTTCGCCATTGCCGCCGGCATTACCCTTCTTGTGGCGAGCGTCCTCTTTCTGGCCCGCAGCCTCGCACAGGGCGAAACGGGCGTCGTGCGCAATCTCGACCTGTCGACTTGGCTCTTCTGGCTCCCTTTCGCGCTCGTGGCGCTTGTGATGCAGACCGGCGCCGAAGAGCTGTTCTTCCGGGGATACCTTCAAAGCCAGCTTGCCGCCCGGTTCCGCAGTCCGATCCTCTGGCTGGTTCTGCCCGCGCTGCTCTTTGGTTTCGCGCATTTCGCACCCGGCCTGCCGGGCGGAAATGCCTGGCTTTACGTGGGTTTCGCCGCCCTTTTCGGCCTTCTGGCGGGCGACCTGACCGCGCGGACCGGATCGCTCGGCGCGGCCTGGGGCTGGCACTTCGGGAACAACGCCCTTGCCGTCCTCGTCGTGGCGACGGAGGGCTCGGTCACGGGGCTTGGGTTCTGGCGCACGAACGAGAGCCTGCTCGAGCCGATCACGCTTTCGCCCTTCATGCTGTTCGACGTCCTGATCCTGCTCGGGGTCTGGTACGCGATCCGCCGGGCGACCGCGTCATGACCCTTTGCGTTGCATTCCCCCGGCGGGACGATTATTTCTGTCAGGCAAAACGGGAACCGAAGGCCCGCGCATGAACTGGATTTCCAACTACGTCAGACCCAAGATCAACTCGCTGTTTTCGCGGCGGGAAGTCCCTGAGAACCTCTGGACCAAGTGCCCGGAATGCGGGACGATGCTGTTTCATCGGGAACTGGCCGACAATCTGAACGTCTGCACGAATTGCGACCACCATATGCAACTGGTCCCCCGTGACCGGTTCACGGCCCTGTTCGACAACGGTGTTTTCGTCGAGGTCGAAGTGCCCCTCCCAACGGCGGATCCGCTGCATTTCCGCGATCAGAAGAAGTATCCCGAACGCCTCAAGGCCGCCCAGAAACAGACCGGCGAGAAAGAGGCGATGCTTGTCGCGGAAGGCGAGATCGGGCGTACGCCCATCGTCGCGGCGGCGCAGGATTTCAGCTTCATGGCTGGCTCCATGGGCATGTATGTGGGCAACGCCATCATCGCCGCCGCCGAGCGCGCGGTCGAGTTGAAGCGGCCCCTGATCCTGTTCTCTGCTGCGGGCGGCGCACGGATGCAGGAGGGTATCCTGTCCCTGATGCAGATGCCCCGTACCACCGTTGCCGTCGAGATGCTGCGCGATGCGGGCCTGCCCTATATCGTGGTCCTGACCCACCCGACCACGGGCGGCGTCACGGCGTCCTACGCGATGCTGGGGGACGTCCATATCGCCGAGCCGAACGCGCTCATCTGCTTCGCCGGCCCCCGCGTGATCGAGCAGACCATCCGCGAAAAGCTGCCCGAAGGCTTCCAGCGGGCCGAGTATCTGCTGGATCACGGCATGCTCGACCGGGTGACGCATCGCCGCGACATGAAGCTCGAACTGGTGACGATCACACGAATGCTCATGGGGCTTCCGCCTGCCGTCATGGGCGACCTGCCGCCGCCGGATTTGCCCGCCGAGGAACCCGAGCCCACGCCAGAGCCCAAGGCCGCCGAATAGCGCATCGCACCCCAGTAGGTCCGACAGAATGACGAACGGTTCCGACGCCATCCTCGAACGCATGATGGCGCTTCATCCCAAGGTGATCGACCTGACGCTCGATCGCATGGGGCGCTGCCTTGAGGCCGTGGGCGATCCGCATCTCAAAATTCCACCCGTGATCCATGTGGCCGGCACGAATGGCAAGGGCTCGACCCAGGCCATGATCCGCGCCGGGCTGGAAGCGGCGGGCCAGAGCGCCCACGCCTATACCTCGCCCCATCTGGCGCGGTTTCATGAACGTATCCGCGTCGCGGGCGAGATCATCTCGGAAGAGCGTCTGACCGAGATCCTCGACCGGGTCTACGAGGCGAATGGCGGCGGCCAGATCACCTATTTCGAGATCACGACCGTGGCGGCCTTTCTCGCCTTTGCGGAGACGCCCGCCGACTGGACGCTTCTCGAGGTCGGGCTCGGCGGACGGCACGATGCGACCAATGTCGTGGACAAGCCGGCGCTGACGATCATCACGACGGTGGACCTCGACCACCAGCAATTCCTGGGCGAGACCGTGGGCGAGATCGCGTACCAGAAGGCGGGGATCATCAAACGCGGCGTCCCTGTCGTCGTCGGTCCTCAGCATGACGAGGCGCTCGAGGTGATCGAGGCGGAAGCCGCGCGTCTGGGTGCGCCGGTCCTGGCCCACGGTCAGCACTGGCACGCCTTCGAAGAACGTGGCCGCATGATCTATCAGGACGAGACCGGGCTGCTCGACCTGCCGTTGCCCAACCTGCTAGGCGCACATCAGATCGGCAATGCGGGCATGGCCATCGCGGCCCTTCGCCACCTCGGCTTCGGGGAAGAGGCCGCCGAGGGCGCCGTGACGAATGCCTACTGGCCCGCGCGGATGCAGCGCCTGAAGACCGGACCCTTGGTCGAGGCTGCGCCCAGGGCCGAACTCTGGCTCGACGGCGGCCACAACCCGGCTGCGGGTCAGGCGCTCGCAGCGGTGCTGCGGGCCATGCCGAAACGGCCGACCCACCTGATCTGCGGAATGCTGTCGACCAAGGATGTGGAAGGATATCTTCGCCCGCTCGCGGCCGAGGTTGACTCTCTGCGCGCCATTGCGATCCCGGGCGAAAGCGCGACGCTGCCGCCCGAGGCGACGGCGGCGGCGGCGGGGCGTGTCGGGCTGCCGTCCCAAGTGTCGGATAGCCTTGACGCGGCGCTCGCGGATATCGTGCGGGACGCACCGGATGCGCGGGTTCTGATCGCGGGATCGCTCTACCTTGCCGGAGCGGTCTTGCGGCGGAACGGGTAGGGGGCTCTGCCCCCGGCGTGCCCTGCACGCCTCCCCCGGGATTTTCCGGACCCAAAGAAAACCAGACCGACGCGCGCCAGCCGGTAGCTTTTTCCCGCAATGGCGCGAAGAAGGGCGCATTAACCTTAACGCGCATTAAGGTTAACGGCTCCTTCTTTGGGTCCGGAAAATCCTCGGGGGTGAATGCGCGCGCCAGCGCGCGGAGGGGGCAGACAGCCCCCCTCTCAGACGCCCGCGGCGACGATCGCGTCGGCCAGGATCGGCACGGTCGCCGCATTCAGCCCCGCGATGTTCATCCGGCTGTCGCCCACCATGTAGATGCCGTGCTCTTCCCGCATTGCGGCCACCTGTTCCGGCGTCGCGCCAAGGCGCGAGAACATGCCCCGGTGCCCGGCGATGAAATCGAACCGGTCGGAATTCGTTCTCTGACGCAGGGCCGAGGCCAGCTGTTCGCGCAGGTCCAGCATTCCGAGCCGCACGTCTTCCAGTTCCGATGCCCAGTCCTGCCGGAGCTCCGGCGTGTCGAGGATCATCTGGACCACGCGGGCCCCGTGATCGGGCGGGAAGGAATAGTTCTGGCGGTTGAGGAAGGCGAGCGTCGCCTGCGCCTCGCCCCGGGCCTTCGTGTTGGGCGCGATCGCCATCAGAAGGCCCGTCCGCTCGCGGTAGACGCCGAAATTCTTCGAACAGCTCGCCGCGATGATGACCTCTGGCAGGCGGCTCGCCAGAAGACGGGTGCCATAGGCGTCCTCGTCCAGACCGTCACCGAAGCCCTGATAGGCGATGTCGATGAAGGGGATCGCCCCGGTCTTTTCGAGGTGATCCGCCACCGTCTGCCATTGCTCTTCCGTCAGGTTCGCGCCCGTCGGGTTGTGGCAGCAGCCATGAAGCAGGACCAGATCGCCCGCCTTGACTCCGGCCAGGTCGGCCATCATGCCGTCGAAATCCACCATCCGGGTGGCGTCATCGAAATAGCGGTATTCCTTCATCGGCACGCCCAGATAGCGCACGATGGACGGGTGGTTGGGCCAAGTGGGCGCCGAAAGCCAGATCGTCGCCGCCCGGTCGGCATATTGCATCAGCTCCAGCCCCTGCCGGACCGCGCCGGTCCCGCCGGGCGTCGCCACGGCGGCGATCCGGTCCGCAGGGGCCGCATCGCCCAGGATCAGGCCGCGCATCGCCGCGGCATAGGCCGGGTCGCCGGCAAGACCGGTATAGGCCTTGGTCTCCTGCGTCTCGACCAGTTGCCGCTCGGCCGCCTTAACGGCGCGCATCACGGGCGTCACGCCCTCGGCATTGCGGTAGACGCCGACGCCCAGGTCGATCTTGGTCTCGCGCGGGTCGGCGCGGAAGGCCTCCATCAGGGCCAGGATCTTGTCGGCGGGTTGCGGCTTCAGGTCGGTCAGCATTGGGGTGTCCTCAGTCTGGAATGCGGGACAGATCGCGGTCCCGTGTCGTGATGCGGCTGCGGTCTTCGCGCCGGACCGGCACGAATCCCGCTTTCTGATAGGTCTGGAGCGCACGCGGGTGATCCAGCGTGCAGGTATTGACGGTCAGTTTCGAGACGCCCGGGCGCGCCCAGGCCGTCAGGATCGCGGTTTTCAGAAGCCAGCTTCCCAGCCCCTTGCCCACCGCGTCCGGCACCATCCCGAAATAGGCAAGGTCGACCTCGCCATTGCCCATGTCTTCCAGCAGGAAGAAGCCCTGCGGCCAGCCATCGCCCATCAGCACGTAAAGCGACATGCGCTCGCTTGCCAGCCACTCCGCGATCTCGTCATGCTCGCGCTTGTGGATGTCTTCCCACGCATAATCCCGGCCCACCGCGTCGTAGAGCGCGAGAAACCACCAGACGGGCGGATTGACCGACCGGATAAGCGAGGTATTCGAGGACACCGGCAAGGGCGGCCAGCCCCAGTCGGGGCATTCGGTCATCTCGAGCCATGTGACCGTGTAATCGAGCTTGGTTCCGGCCGGTTCGATGGTCATCCCGTCTCGACCTTCAGGTCGGGATACATGCCCCATTCCGACCATGACCCGTCATAAAGCGCGTGGTCCCTATGCCCGATCCGTTCCAGCGCCAGGCTGATGATCGCCGCTGTCACGCCTGATCCGCATGTGGTGATGGCGGGGCGCGACAGGTCCACGCCCGCCCCCTCGAACACTGCACGAAGCGCGGCCGGGCCCTTCATCGTGCCGTCATCGTTCAGAAGCGTCCGGTAATGCACGTTCTTCGATCCGGGGATATGACCCGCGCGCAGACCTTCCCGCGGCTCGGGTTCGGCGCCGGCGAAGCGGCCCGGCGCGCGGGCGTCCAGTATCTCGTGATCACCCAGTTTCGAGGCGCGTGCCACCTGCGTCACGTCCTTGATCAGTTGGTTCTGGCGCGTCACGGTGATGTGCCGGTCGCGCATCAGGGGGGGCATGTCCTCGACCTCGCGGCCCTCGGCGGTCCATTTCGCGAAGCCGCCGTCCAGAACGGCGATGTCGGTCTTGCCCATCAGCCGGAACAGCCACCAGACACGTGCGGCGGAAAACAGTCCCGCGCCGTCATAGACCACCACCTGATGACCGTCGCCCACGCCCATCGCGCGCATCCGGCTGATGAACTTCTCGACCGGCGGCACGGTATGGGGCAGGGCGGAGCGGTGGTCGCTGATCTCGTCGATATCGAAAAAGCGCGCGCCCGGAATGTGGGTTTTCTCGTATTCCGCGCGGGCATCGCGGCCCATGTCGGGCAGATACCAAGACGCGTCGAAAATCCGCAGATCCGGGTTTCCGAGGTGATCGGCCAGCCACTGGGTGGACACGAGCGTTTTCGGATCGTCTGACATCGGGCGATAGTCCTTTCGGCGCTGCGCACCCGTGCTAAGCCGCATCCCGCCACAAGGCAAGCGGGACGGGGCGGAATTCGAGTGTGGCAGTCGCGGTTTTTCCAATGATGCAAAGGAAAACGCCGCCCGGCGGGCGGCGTTCTGTCCGAATGGACGCGGCTGTTATTCCCCGGCGATCCGATGCGCGGGGTTGAAACGCGTATCTTCGGCGATGGTGAACTGACCGCGCTGAAGTTTGCGGATCTTCCCCTGCCGGAGCAGCATCCCGAAGGACCTGAGCCCCGCCTCACGCGACAGCGATAGGGCCGGGTCGATCCGGGCCACACGCTTCATGATCTCGGGGCGCGAGAAATGCGGCTGGCCTTCCACGAAGGCGGAATAGGCGGCGGCGGCTTCCAGAAGATCGGGAAGCTCTTCCGCACCCATGTCGGCGGCAAACTCGGCAAAGCTGCCCGATGTGCCGACAGGCTTGGCGGGGCGGGGCGCGACGGGTGTCGGCTCGGCATCGACGCGTTGCGACGACACAAGGACCAGCGGCGCGGGCTTGCGCGGCTCTGGCGCCGCCTCTTGAACGGGAGCGGCCTTGACCGCCGGTTCTTCGGAGGGCTGCGCCGAGATCGGTCCGGGTGTGACCTCGGAGGTGATGACCCGGTTCAGATCGCGGCGATAGGGGCTCTGCTCGGCCTCGGTCTTCTCTTCCGGGCTGACGCTTTTCGAGAAGAAGCGGTCGGCCTTGGTCGCGGCCACGGCGGCGCGCATCTGGCTGATCACGCGGCGGCGGCGGACGCCTTCGTCCTCTGCGAATTTCTGGTCGGTCTCCTTCAGAAGGCGGCCGACATTGCCGTTGGTTTCCGACAGCGGTTCAAGGGTTTCGGCCGCCGAACGGGTGGCGTCGTCCTCATGCGTCTCTGCCTTTTCGACGTCATCCGCCGATGCAGTCGCTGCAGGAGCCTCGTCCTCATCCGCATCCGCGGCATCGTCAGAGTGGTCGTCCAGATCGGTCTCAACCTTTGCATCGGCTGTGGGCGCCAGCTCCACCGCATCTTCGGCAGTGTCCAACTCGGCCACGTCATCGACCGGCGGTGCCCAGGCCAGCGCTTCAGCGTCCTCGCGGGCCTTTGCCGACACTTCCGTGGGCGCAATGTCATCGTCGTCGGCCAGCAAATCCCACTCGGGGGTCTCAGTCTCGGCAACAGCGTCCTCGTCGTCTTCATCAAGAGCTTCGGTCACCGGCTCTTCATCGACGCGTGCCTTGTTCAGCGCCGCGATCGTCGCGGCGACGCTGGCGGCGTCTTGCGCGGTGTGATCGCCGTCATCCTCGCCGGTTTCCGTGACCGGCGCAGAAGGAGCGGCATCGCGGATGTCCTCAACGTCGTCGAAGTCGTCGTCGTCAAAGTCGTCGTCCTCGAACTCGTCGGGCGCGTCCCCGGACAGGAATTCCGCCTCGTGGACCTCGTCGTCTTCGGCATCATCCGCGGCGTCCACCGCATTCGAACCGGCCTCGGGCGCGGTCTCGGCAGCGGCGCGGCTCTCTTCGGTTTCAGGCGCCGCAGTCGCGTGCGCGTCGTCCGCGGCTTCGAAGGTTTCGTCCTCGTCCTCGGCGATATCGGCAGAGATCGACGCGATGGTCTCGGTCAGCGCGCGGTCGCGGCGGGGGCGGGGGGGCGCAAGGGCCGACGCGTCGTCATCGCCCTGATCCTCGGCGTCGAAGCCGGGAACGGCGCTTTGCGCGGGTTCGATATTGCGGGACACCACGGCGCGGATGCGGCGGAGTTTTTCCGCGATGCTTTCCGGCGCGCCTTCGCGGCGCGCGGGGGCGGCGTCGATGTCGACGGTCAGCACATCCTCTGGCTCGTCCGCCATCAGGTAATCGTCGTCAAACGCCAGAGGCGCGGTGTCGGACACCTCCTCGGCACGCGCAGGCGCAGCCTCCGCAACTGGCGCTTCTGCGACCTCGGGCTGGGCCGGCTCGGGCGCGCGCGCGGCCTCTGAAGCAGGCTCGGACCGCGGCGCAGGCGCCTCGGCGATCTCGGCATCCTCGACCGTATCTGTCGCACGAAGCGCAATACCCGTCTCGCCCACGCGGGCATCGACCCGGTTCCGGATCGCCTTCTGCGCAATGGCCTGCAGCGCTTCCACGTCCGGCGTCGGCGGCTCGGCCCCGAAATAGCGGTCCTCGGCGGCGAGGTCCCGGAAATACTCGGCAATCCCGCGCATCGTGCCGAACGGATCGTCGAACCCTTCGAGCGTGCAGCTGAAAGTCCCGTAGGAAACGGTCAGGATTTTGTTCTGGTCACTCATCAGTGCGCGGCCTTTTCTGCCGATTGTTCAACATTCTGTTTACCAAGCGACGGGACGGAAATAGGAACGCTCTTATGGTAATCGCGGGTTATTTTCGCGACAGAAATGTGGCGGGCTGAACCGGGCATGAGACTATTCGGACATGGATAGGGCACAAGTGCAATCCCGGGGCGGCGTGACCTTGATCGGCGCGGGCGATCCTAGGCGCGAAGACCTTGACGAAGCGTTGAAATCGGCGCCGACGCTGGTGGCAGCCGATGGCGGCGCGGACTTCGTCCTTGGCTGGGGGCATATGCCCGACCGCGTGATCGGCGACCTCGATTCGCTCGATCCGGCCACGCGCAACGCGCTTCCCGAGGACCGCATCCACCACGTGGCCGAGCAGGACAGCACCGATTTCGAGAAATGCCTGTCCCGCATCGACGCGCCTTTCATCCTCGCCACGGGCTTTACCGGCGGCCGGTCGGACCATGCGCTCGCCGCCGTCTCGGTTCTTGCGCGTCGGGTCGGGCCGCCGACCGCGCTCATCGACGCAGAGGATGTGATTTTCGCGGCGCCCGACGCCTGCACGCTGGACCTTTTGCCCGGCACGCGGGTGTCTCTCTTCCCGATGGCGCCCGTCCGGGGCCGCTCGACCGGGCTCCGCTGGCCCATCGACGGGCTGGACCTCGACCCGATGGGCCGCGTCGGCACCTCGAACGAGGCGACGGGGCAGGTGAGCCTCGCCTTCGACGCGCCCGGAATGCTGATCATCCTTCCGCGGGCGGCACTCCCCGCGGCGTTGTCGGCGCTCCGCGGCTGAGCCGGCGCTCCCGCAGCACGACGTAAAGCCCTGCGGCCACGGTCACCACGATCCCGGCCAGCGCCAGCCCGTTCGGAAACTCGCGGAAGATCAGCCAGCCCAGAACCGCGGCCACGGGGATTTCCAGGTACTGCATGGGCGCCAGCGTGGCGGACGGTGCGATCCTGAGCGCAAAGGCAAAGAACAGGTGCCCGATCGGCGCCAGGAGCCCCATCAGCACCAGAAGCCCCCAGTCTCCGCCGCCCGGCATCGTGATACCGGCCCCCGGCACCCCGAGGGGTGACAGGATCAGCATCGCCGGAGCCAGAACCGCCACCGCCATGATCCCCGACGCCGCCTGAAGCGCCACAGGGTCGATATCCTTGGCGACAGCCCGCGTGACCAGCGTGAAGGCGGCGAAATCCACCGCCACCACCACGGGCAGCAGTGCGGGCCAGCCTACGGCGGCGAAACTCGGCTGGATGACCATCAGCGTGCCGACGAAGCCGACGATGCAGGCGGCGATCCGGTGCGGTCCGACGGCCTCGCCCAGAAACAGGAAGCCCAGCAGAAGGACCAGAAAGGGCATCACGTAGGCGATGGCGATGGTGTCCGCCAGCGGCAGAAAGGTCAGCGCCAGGAACATCGTACCCGTGCCGATGATGTGCAGCCCCGTCCGCCAGATCACCAGCCGCCCGACCCGTCCCGTCGGCCATTCGAACCGGCCCATCGCCAGAGCGATTGCCGCAAAGATCGCCGCCTGCGCCGCGAAACGGATCAGGACCAGTTGCCCCACGTCGAACCGCGTGCCCAAAAGCTTGGCCACCGCATCCGCGAACGGCGCGAGCACGCAAAAGGCCAGCATCAGAAGGATGCCGAGCATCGGGTTGTCCGCGACTCTCACAGGCTGGCTCATTGGCGAACCCTAGCGGCGACACGCGGGCGCTTGAACATGAAAGCGCACTTGGCTTCGCCTGTTTGAAAATATCCCGGGGGAGGCTCCGGCAGGAGCCCGGGGGCAGAGCCCCCTTGCTCCTTGGCTCTGCCCGTGGTGAGACGGTCGGAGTGAACTCGAAAGGATCCGTCATGCGCGCACAACCCAAAGCCAGCCATTTCATCGACGGCGCCTATATCGAGGACGACGCGGGCGCGCCGATCACCTGCATCTACCCCGCCACGGGCGAGACGCTGGCCGAACTCCACGAGGCGACGCCTGCGCTGGTGGACAAGGCGCTTGCCGCCGCAAAGCGCGCCGGGCCGGAATGGGCGGCGCTCTCGGGAACCGAGCGGGGCCGCATCCTCCGCCGCGCCGCCGACATGATGCGGGACGAGAACCGCGCGCTCTCCGAGATCGAGACGCTGGACACCGGCAAGCCCTTGCAGGAAACGCTGGTGGCCGACGCGACCTCGGGCGCCGATGCGCTTGAATATTTCGGCGGACTGGCCGCCACCATCGCGGGCGAAACCTTTCGTCTGCCGGGCGGCGACTGGGCCTATACCACGCGCGATCCGCTTGGCGTCTGCGTTGGCATCGGCGCCTGGAACTATCCGACCCAGATCGCCTGCTGGAAGGCCGCCCCCGCGCTCGCCTGCGGCAACACCATGGTCTTCAAACCCTCCGAAACGACACCGCTCTCGGCGCTCCGCGTGGCCGAAATCCTGAAGGAAGCGGGCCTGCCCGACGGCGTCTTCAACGTGCTGCAGGGCAGGGGCGGGGTGGGCGCCTCTCTCGTCACCGATCCTCGCGTGGCCAAGGTCTCGCTGACCGGCTCGGTCCCCACGGGGCAAAAGGTCTACGCCGCCGCCGCCGAGGGTCTGCGCCACGTGACGATGGAGCTGGGCGGCAAATCCCCCATGATCGTCTTCGCCGACGCAGATCTCGACCGCGCCGTCTCGGGCGCGATCCTCGGCAACTTTTATTCCTCCGGTCAGGTCTGCTCGAACGGCACCCGCGTCTTTGTCGAGCGCACATGCCGCGACGCCTTCGTCGACCGCCTGCGAGAGCGCCTGAAAGGCGTGGTCATGGGCGATCCTCTGGACGAGGCCACGAATTACGGCCCCATGGTGTCCGAGGCGCAGATGAACATCGTCCTGGGCTATATCGAGAAAGGCGTGGCCGAGGGCGCGACGCTGGCCCATGGCGGCCGCCGCGCGAACCGCGACGGCTTCTTCGTTGAGCCCACGGTCTTCACCGGCGTCACCGATGACATGACCATCGCGAAAGAGGAAATCTTCGGACCCGTCCTCTCCGTCCTCGATTTCGACAGCGAGGACGAGGTCATCCGGCGCGCCAACGACACCCCCTTCGGCCTCGCCGCCGGGGTCTTCACCGACGACATCCGCCGCGCGCACCGCGTGGCGGCGGCCTTCCGGGCGGGCACCTGCTACATCAACCATTACAACGCCGCGCCCGTGGAAATGCCCTTCGGCGGCTCGAAGATGTCGGGCGTGGGTCGCGAAAACAGCCTCGCCGCGATCGAGCACTATACCGAGCGGAAAACGGTCTATGTGGGCATGGGCGACGTCGAAGCGCCGTTCTGAGCGGAGGACCGGCTACTCGCCCGTCACCGTCAGCCCCAGAACCCGCCAGGACTGCATCCCGCCTCGGTAATAGAAGATTCGCTCGGCCGGGTATCCGACTTCGATCATGTTGCGGATCGCGGTCGGAGACTGCCCGCACCAGAGCCCGTTGCAGAAGAGCGCCACGCGCTCGGCATTCTCACAGTCCCAGCCCTCGAAATCCGGTTCGCAGCCCAGTTGCCCAAGCTGGTCGATGATCTGCGTGTAAGGGATGTTCACCGCGCCCGGGATCGTGCCGCCCGCGTACCAATCCGGTGTCCGGCTGTCGATCACCATCGTCTCGGGGTCGGCCAGCATCTCCAGAAGCTCCAGCTCACCGATCGTCGTCACCCCTTCGGCGGGCGACATCGGCTGGATGCAGAACGGCGGACAGGCGCGCGAGGTCCTGGCCCATTCGCCCGTGACCTCATGCGCATTGTCCTGAATGCGCGAGATCTCCCGAGGCCCGTTCGGCGTTTTCACAGTGACCGAGGCGATGCCGGGGCGGATGTTCACCGGCTCCGCCAGAGCCGAGAGGGGCCAGAACATCGTTATCAGGATAGCCAGGCATCGCATTCTCTGTCCTTTCGGGTTTGCGGAATCAAAACCGTAAGATACCGGCGCGGTTCCTCACCGTGGCCAAGGGTGCCGAAAATGGCTCACGCCTTGATCCAGAGATGTTATCCTGTTTTGAGCATTGGCAAACAAGGGAATGCCGTGTCCGAGCCGATGCCTTCAACCGCCCAACCGCTTCTGTCCGTCATCGTGCCGTTCTATAACAGCGCGAGGGCTACCTATACGCTCCCATGGCGCGCAGACTGGCCCCATCTCCCTTTTAGAATCACGTTATTTCAAGGAAAACGAAACCATTGATCAATTGAAAAAAGAGCAGGTCATCGGCAATGCGCTACGGCATCGTATCTACCTATCCCGAACACGGAAGCATGAATATCGGAGACGCATTGATAACTCATGCCACCGGGGAATTTCTCCGTCGCCACGATGATCAAGCAGAGATCATGTCAATATGGCGTGAGACTTCGGCTGAAGCCGCAAGTGAATTCATTAAAGGCTGTGACCACATAGTCTTCGCTTGTCTCGCAATAAGAAGCAACCTTTCTCAGGTGTACGGATTCTTGGAAGAAATCCTTCGGAGAAAAGCGTCATTCTCAGTAGTGGCCGCCGGAACGGACCTTGAGATGGCGTCGGGTGAAATGGTCCAGACTGGCTTTTCCCAAGTGGATTTTGATCTGCTGTCCCGAACAGCTCTTCACGCAAAAGCCTTCACATCCCGAGGTTTTCTGACGCAGGCGTTTCTGGAGGCGCACGGTGTGACGCAGTCCGTCTACCGCGGTGACGTTGCATTCGGTCCAACGAGGTCTCGTGAGCTGTCCAGAACACCGCATGTTCGCGAGATCGTCATAAGTGATCCGCACTATCCAGCCGAGTTCTTGGGTGGCTTTGAGCGGCTTTGGAGAGGCCTTTCCAGCATCTTTCCGGACGCCCGAATCCGTTGTGCGTTACATGGCAAAAACCCAGTGGTCGAGGAGTTCTGCCGCTCACATGAGATTGAATTCATGCGAATTTACGAGACCCCCACGACAGGCTTGAACATCTACGATGAAATAGATCTTCATGTCGGCTTCCGTGTTCATGCTCACGTAAGCTCGCTTTCTCGTGGAACGCCTAGTTATCTGATCGAGCAGGACGGCCGGGGGGCGGATTACGGACTCTCGCTCGGTCTCCGCGTTTCGACGCCAGGTTGGCGAATTCAGGGAAATGTCGTGAGAAAACCCGTTGTCGGGCGACTCCTAACGCGAAGGTCATTGAAAACAAAGCCGATAGAGATGGCAGCTGAGGCGCTCCTGTCCATGATCGTGGAACACAAGCGGGATGATTTTGCGATCTTCGCGGCGATGAACCCGATTATCGAGAATATCCGATTTGGAAATGACGAGTTGTTCGCCAGAATTGTCTCTATCGCGCGATCCGGGCAATGACGCGTGCATTCCCATTAGTTATGGTTCAATTTCTTTGCCTCACACCGGCACCTCGGTCGTCTCCTTGATCTCTTCCATCACGAAGCTGGCCGACACGTCCGACGCCTTCAGCCGCCCGATGAAGCGCTGATAGAATCGGTCGTAATCCGCAACGCTCGCCACACGCACCCTGAGCATGTAGTCCAGATCGCCGCTCATCCGGTAGGCGCCCGTGATCTCGGGCATTTCCGACACGACGCGCCGGAAATCGGTCAGCCATTCGGCAGTGTGCTCGCGCGCCTTGACCATGACGAAGGTGGACAGGCCCACACCCATCTTCCCGGCATCCAGCAGCGCCACACGCCCCCGGATCACGCCGTCGTCCTCCAGCCGCCTGATGCGCCGCCAGAGCGCGTTCCGCGAGAGTTTCACTCGCTCGGCCAGCGCGTCGAGCGGCTGGGCGCAATCTTTCTGAAGCTGGCTCAGGATGCGGCGGTCTGTATCGTCCATGATATTCCAAATCGCGTGACATATGTTGCAATATATTGGAGTATGTCGCGGCATTTGGGAAGTCTTTGCGGCGCCGACCGGGTAGTTTGGTCCAAACGAACACGCGAACGAAAGGACCGCCGCCATGATCACCACGCTCTCCCGCGCCTTCACCCAGCACCCCGCCAGCGTCGACGAAACCTATTTCGAGCACCTGCTTTTTGCGTCCCGCTTCGCAGCCCGGCTCTTCGCCGCCGGCGGCGCCGCGCTGATCCATGCGATCCTGCCCTTCATGTTCGAGAAAACCGCCTCGAACCTCATCCGGGCGATGCACAACGACATCGTGAACCGGTAGGGCGGTGTTGCTTTATAGACGCTGGTTTTGTTCTCATTCTGCGAGCCAGCCTGGAACTCCACGTGGTTGGTCCAAGCCGCCTACGGCTAATCTCGGTGTCGCTCGTCGGCTGTGCTGCCTCCGGTTTGACCCTCAATGCTCTTCCTAGAGGTCGTTTGGAGACGCAGACAGGATTGAATACGGCCGGGGCACGAGTTCGAGGTATTTTTGATTGTCAGCACCAAAGAAAGCCGTTGCCAGCGGCAGAAGAATGCCCTCCGCCTTCAACTGTGCCGCCAGATTGTGATTGTAAAGTTGCAATTCGATATGCACCACACCCGCTCTGCGTGCGTCCAACCGTTTCGCGTGGACCAGTTCGTCGTCAGTGCCGCCATGCAGGACAAGTAAGTCGGCAGCCCTTGATGAGTTGATGCAGATCGTCGGAAACTTGTGGTTTCTCAGCAGCTTTCGATAGCGCCGCCAGCGCCGTTCCTCGGGAACATGTCTGTACATGGGTGAATATTGTGGCGAGAACGACAGCACTTTGTCCACAGTCATCAACTGCGACATCACAACGGCCGAGAAAGCACCCATCGACGTGCCGATAAAGAAAAGACGATCCGTTCGGAGCTCTTGCTGAAACCGTTCGATGATCGCTTGAACGCGCCCATGGAGGTCATGAGCGTTGAGCCAGCTTCGGCTGATATCGGATACATACAAGACGTGCCCCGCAACCGCTTGACAGGTGCCGACGAATTCGGGTGGCGGGTACTCCTCGTGCACATGGCCAATTGAAGAGAACGAGACCGCCAGTGCTCGGCTATCCGCAGAACCCGCGGAACTATACCATACCCTCAGTGGCCATTCTTCGTAGACTATTTGCAACGCCGCTGACTGCCTGCTGCCTTGCCCGATACGACATGCAGATTTTTCAGCGATGACATTGCCTCTGTCAACGAGCACGCCCGTCGAGCTCTGTGTCGCATGATCGAAAGTGACCCACCTGACGGACCACGCGCGAGTTGCGCACCGGTTGGCCCGCCATCCCCCGCACCCGCAAAAAAAAGCGGCGACACCAGGGAGGAGGAAGGTGCCGCCGCATATTACAGAGCACCCAGGGAGGAGGAAGGGCCTCTGATCTGATGTCGGGACGGTCATCGACCGTCCCGGGAATTCTGCGGCGACACCAGGGAGGAGGAGGTGCCGCCGCGCTCGTCAGAGAACCCAGGGAGGAGGAAGGGCCTCTGATCTCGGGTGGGCGGGTCAGCGACCGGCCCGGGAATTTGTGCGGCGACACCAGGGAGGAGGAGGGTGCCGCCGCCGTTTACAGAGAGCCCAGGGAGGAGGAGGGGCCTCTGATCTCGGAATTCGCGTCAGCCGTCGTAGGCGGCCCGGTAGGCGATGGCGCGGATCATCGACCGCGACAGGCCCAGATCCATCAGCTCGCGGTCGGACAGGCTGTCCAGCTCGTCAAGCGTCCGGCGGTAGGTCTTGTAGCGCTGCACGCGCTCGTTCAGCTCACCGACCAGTCCTGCAACCCGGTTCGGGCGCGCCGTGGTCTGGCGGGAAAAGATGTCCATTGCACTCATAATCATGTCCTTTCGCGGCTCGTTTCTGTCCGCTCGTCAACTCGATGATCCGAACATATGCCGATGCTGCGGATGCACAATGCCCGCGTTTTCAATGCTGCTATGCAGCAATTGCATGGGTAACCTTCGGTAAATTAAGCAAAACGCCCATGAATTCGGCAGCGTCTCCGTGTGGGGTTGCCAAATCGGCACGGTGGGAACAATTACTTTACCAATCCGAACAAAAAGCGGCCGCCATGACAGTTTCTCGCGAAGGAATCCTTGACAGCTTGAAAGCGCTGGAGGCGCCCGGAGGCGGAGATCTGGTCTCCCGCGACCTGATCCGTGCCCTTTCCATCGATGGCGGCGCCGTCTCCTTCGTGATCGAGGCGCCCGATGCCGAGACTGCCCGCGCTCTTGCGCCTCTGCGCGATGCGGCCGAACGCGCCGTGGCGGCTCTCGATGGCGTCGACAAGGTGTCCGCGGTCCTCACCGCTCACGGCCCGGCGGCCAAAGCGCCCCCGGCCACCCCGCAGCCGGGCGCCGGCGCGCCCCCTTCGCTCAAGATCGGCGGCCATCCCACACCCCAGCGTGGCGGGCCCGAGCGGATCGCGGGCATCGACCGCATCATCGCCATCGGCTCGGGCAAGGGCGGGGTGGGCAAATCCACCGTCTCGTCCAACCTCGCCGTGGCGCTGGCGAAAGAGGGGCGGCGCGTTGGGCTTCTGGACGCAGATATATACGGTCCGTCCCAGCCCAAGATGATGGGCATCAACAAGCGCCCCGGCTCGCCCGACGGCAAGACGATCATCCCGCTCCACGCCCACGGCGTGACGCTCATGTCCATCGGCTTCATGCTCGACCCCGCCAAGGCGGTGGTCTGGCGCGGGCCGATGCTGATGGGCGCGCTCCAGCAGATGCTGACACAGGTCGAATGGGGCGAACTCGACGTTCTGCTGGTCGATCTGCCGCCGGGCACGGGCGACGTGCAGCTCACGCTCTGCCAGCGCGCGCAGGTGACGGGGGCCATCGTCGTCTCCACCCCGCAGGACGTGGCGCTTCTCGATGCGCGGAAAGCCATCGACATGTTCGCGACCCTGAAAACCCCGGTGCTGGGCCTGATCGAAAACATGTCCACCTATGTCTGCCCGAATTGCGGCCATGAAGAGCACCTCTTCGGCCATGGCGGCGTCCGGGCCGAGGCCGAAGCGCTCGGCGCGCCGTTCCTGGGCGAGATTCCCCTGTCGCTCGACGTGCGCGTTGCCGGTGACAGCGGAACACCCGTGGCCCTGGGCGACGGGCCGGTGGCCGAGGCCTATGGCCATCTGGCGCGCCGCCTGATCGGCGGCGGCATGGGCTGACCGCGCCGCCGGCGTCCCGTATCAACACCGAACGTCCCTATCCGCAGCCGCAGGCGAGCGAGACCCGCGCCCGGGCCATCCGGCTGTGCAGCCATGTGGGCATCCATGGGACGAGCTTCTATCCTGCGGGTCCGCATGGGCTTGCCTGTCTTCACGCGGGGTGATTCAAGCGATTCTGGGTGTGTTTGAGGCGCTCCTGACCTTGTTTTCCCAGAAGTCCGGGAATTTTTGGGAAATTCTTGAGGGCTTCTAATGGATCAATATATAGTATTTAAAGCGCCAAAAATCTAAATATAGACCCAATATCTCGGCCAGAGCGACCGGGCTCAACGCTCAATGGCGCCGTCCGTTCCCATGATTTCCCAAATTTTCTATTGCTTCCCATGTTTTCCCATGGCACCTTCCAAACATCGGAAGAGCGGGACAGCGCACAACGGGGCAGACAACGACCCCGGCGACCCAAAAAAGAGCAGGTTTCATACAGGCACCGCTTTTCCAACACGAAGGATCCGGCGCGCGGGCGAGCAGACATCCCCCCAGGTGGCGCGCGCAGCTGGACTATCCCGGAGACGGGACGAGGGCGGCGGATCGAACACTGGCAGCAGTTCGATCCGCCGTTTTCGGTTTGACGGGGCAGAATTTGAAAGGGCCGCGGGACAGTGGTTCGGATGTTCAGAGGCGAAGGCGTCCAGAAGGTGGACGCGAAGGGCAGGGTGTCCATCCCGGCCCATTTTCGCCGTGTTCTGGAGGCCGGTGACCCGTCCTGGACCGAAGGCAAGGCGCCCGAGTTCGTCATCGTCTATGGCGACGAGCGCCGTGATTTTCTTGAATGTTTCACCATCGACGCCGCGAACGAGGTCGATGCCGCCATCGCGGCGCTTCCGCGCGGCTCGACCAAGCGGCGCGCGATGGAAAAGGTCTTTCACGGCCAGTCCATGCCGCTGACCGTCGACGAGACGGGGCGCATCGTCCTTCCCGCGAAGCTCCGGCAGAAGATCGGGATCGACGGCGAGGCCTATTTCATCGCCATGGGCGACACCTTCCAGATCTGGAAGCCCGAGACGCACGAGCGTCACGACAGCGCCGTGGAAGAGCTTCTCGACAACCTTGGCGGGGCCGACATCTGGACCCTCCTCGAAAGCGAGGAGGAGGTCTGAGCGATGGCCGCCGCTGCCCGGGCACCGCAGGACGCACCGCATATCCCCGTTCTGATCGACGCGATCCTTGACGCCTGCGCGCCCATCGGGGGCGTCTGGATCGACGGCACTTTCGGCGCGGGCGGCTACACGCGCCGCCTGCTCGACGGGGGCGCCGAGCGCGTGATCGGCATCGACCGCGACCCGCTCGCCTTTCAGATGGCGGCCGGTTGGGCCGACGACTACGGCCCCCGGCTCACGCTGGTCGAAAGCACGTTTTCCAAGCTGGATCAGGCGGTTGACGCCCCGGTCGACGGCGTCGTCCTCGACCTTGGCGTCTCGTCCATGCAGCTCGATCAGGCCGAGCGTGGCTTTTCCTTCATGGCCGACGGCCCCCTGGATATGCGGATGAGTCAGTCCGGCCCCTCCGCCGCCGACCTCGTGGCCGAGGCCGATGAGACCGCGCTGGCCGACATCCTCTTTCACTACGGCGAGGAACGCGCCTCGCGCCGGATCGCCCGCGCCATCGTCACGGCGCGCGACACCGACCCCATCGTCACCACCCGTGCGCTGGCCGCCATCGTGGAGCGCGTGCTGCCCCGGCCCAAACCGGGCCAGAGCCACCCGGCCACCCGCACGTTCCAGGCGCTTCGCATCGCGGTGAACAACGAATTCGGCGAGTTGGTCGACGGGCTGGAGGCCGCGGAACGCGTGTTGAAACCCGGCGGCTGGCTGGCCGTCGTATCGTTCCATTCTCTGGAAGACCGCGTCGTGAAACGCTTTTTTCAGGCGCGTTCCGGCAAGGGCGGGGGCGGCAACCGCTACCAGCCGGAAGAGGCCACGAACGCCCCCCGCTTCGACGCCCGGAACAAGGGCATCACCGCCGACAAGGACGAGATCGACCGCAACCCGCGCTCCCGTTCCGCCACGCTCCGCGTCGGGCGGCGCACCGACGCACCCGCCGGGCCGGTGGACCGCAGCACACTCGGGCTGCCGCGCCTCGCATTGAGAGGAGAGGACCGCCGATGAAATCGCTTCTTTACATCGTCACCGCCTGCCTCGTCATGGGGCTTGCCGTCTGGGCCTATCACCAGAACTACCAGACCCAGGCCAGCCTCCGCGAAGTCCGCGAGCTTCGCACCGAAATCGCCGACCTGCGCGAGCGCGCCGGCGTCCTTCGCGCCGAATGGGCCTATCTGAACCGTCCCGAACGCCTTGCCGATCTGGCCGACATGAATTTCGACCGCCTCGGCCTTCTGCCGCTCCGCCCCGACCATTTCGGCCATATCGACCAGATCAGCTATCCCGAACCGGTTCTCGGTCCGGTCATGGACCCGGTCGAGGTCATGCTCCGCGACGAGGCCGACCAATGACCCGCACGCCGCTCAGACCGCTCGCCCGCATCCTCGCCGCCCGGAAAGAGGGCGAGAACCCCGACGCGATCGAGCGCGAAAACCTCGCCCGCCGCCACGAAGCGGCCCGCGACGGACAGCGTGAACGCGCCGAAGGAAGGCTTCTGGTCCTTGGCGTCGTGTTCCTCTGCGCCTTCTTCATGGTCGCGCTCAAGATGACGGCGCTTGCCGCCTCCGACCCGGCCGAGCCGCGCGCGGCGGCCTCGGGCGCGCAGATCGTGGCGACCCGCGCCGACATCACCGACCGGAACGGCCGCATTCTGGCCACCAACCTGACCACCCATTCCCTCTATGCGCAGCCGCCCCAGATGATCGAACCGGTGCGCGCGGCCAGGGCGCTGGCGCGCATCTTCCCCGATCTCGACGAAGAGCGGCTCATCCGCCAGTTCACCGGCGAGCGGAAATTCATCTGGATCAAGCGCCGCATCAGCCCCGAACAGCAACAGGCCGTCTTCGACATCGGCGAGCCGGGGCTTCTCTTCGGCCCGCGCGAGATGCGGCTCTATCCGAACGGCAAGGTGGCAAGCCACGTCCTTGGCGGCGCGGGCTTCGGGCGCGAGGGCGTGTCCTCGGCCGAGGTCGTGGGTGTCGCCGGCGTGGAAAAGGCGATGGACGACGTCCTCCGCGATCCGGGCCGGGGCGACGTGCCGCTGGCCCTGTCGCTGGACCTGACCGTGCAGGCGGCGGTCGAGCGCGTGCTCGAAGGCGGTATGCGCCTGATGAACGCCAAGGGCGCGGCGGCGGTCCTGATGGATGTGCACACGGGCGAGATCGTCTCGCTGGCAAGCCTTCCCGACTTCGACCCCAACGACCGGCCCCGCCCGCTGACTTCGGGCGATCCGGGCGACTCGCCGCTCTTCAACCGTGCGGTGCAGGGCGTCTACGAGCTTGGCTCGACCTACAAGATCTTCGCCGCCGCCCAGGGCATCGAAGAACGCCTCGTCAGCCGCTCGACCGTCATCGACACGCGCGGCCCGCTTACATGGGGCCGCCACAAGATCCGCGATTTCCGCAACTACGGCTCGGAACTCAGTGTCGAGGACATCATCGTCAAATCCTCCAACATCGGTACCGCGCGCATCGCCATGATGATCGGGACCGAGCGCCAGCAGGATTTCCTCGGCCAGCTCGGCCTCCTCGAAGCGGCCCCCATCGAGCTGATCGAGGCCACAGGGGCGCGCCCGCTTCTGCCGCCAAACTGGTCCGAGATCTCGACCATGACCATCAGCTACGGCCACGGCATTTCGGCGAGCCCGCTGCATCTGGCGACCGCCTATGCCTCGCTTCTGAACGGCGGGCGCAAGGTGACGCCGACGATCCTGAGGCAGGACGCGCCCACCCTCGGCCCGCGCGTCGTCAGCGAGGATACCAGCCGGCAGGCCCGCGAGATGCTGCGCGCCGTCGTCACCCGTGGCACGGCCAGCTTTGGCGAGGTGCCGGGCTACCGCGTCGGCGGCAAGACCGGCACCGCCGACAAGCCGCGCCCGCAGGGCGGCTATTACGAAGACAAGGTGATCGCGACCTTCGCCACCGTCTTCCCCGCAGACGATCCCCGCTATGTCCTTGTCGTGACGCTGGACGAGCCGGTCGAGACCAGCGGCACCGAACCCCGCCGCACCGCCGGCTGGACCGCCGTTCCCGTCGCCGCCGAGGTCATTCGCCGCGCCGCCCCGCTTCTCGGGCTGGCACCAGCCGTTGAACCCCCCGCGCTGACAGGTGTAACACTGGCGCGCAGCGACTGATAAAAAGAGGCTGAGCGGATGCAGACCCGAGCGAAGACAAAGACACTGGCCGAGCTCGGGCTGGCCGCGCGCGGCGGGGCCGAGACCCGGATCACGGGCCTTTCGGTCGACAGCCGCGACGTGAAAGAGGGCCACCTCTTCGCCGCGCTTCCCGGCACCAAGGTCCATGGCGCCGAATTCATCCAATACGCGCTTCGGATGCGGGCGGGCGCCATCCTGACCGACCGCGAGGGCGCGGCCATCGCCGCGAACGAGATCGCCGCCGCCGGCGTGCCGGTCGTCGTGGCCGAGGACCCGCGCGAGGCGCTCGCCTTCACCGCCGCCCTCTGGTTCGAGGCGCAGCCGGAAACCATGGTCGCAGTCACCGGCACCAACGGCAAGACCAGCGTATCCACCTTCGCCCGCCAGCTCTGGATCGAGATGGGCCGCGAGGCGGTCAACCTCGGCACCACCGGCGTCGAAGGCGCCTTCACCGCGCCGCTCAAACACACCACGCCCGAGCCGATCACTCTGCACCGGATGCTGGCCCGGCTGGCCGAGGCGGGGATCACCCACGCGGCGATGGAGGCCTCGTCCCACGGCCTCGCGCAGCGGCGCTGCGACGGGGTCCGTCTGGCGGCTGCGGCCTTCACCAATCTCAGCCAGGATCACCTGGACTATCACACTGATTTTGAAGACTATTTTCAGGCCAAGGCGGGTCTCTTCAACCGCGTTCTGGACGAGGACGGCACCGCCGTCGTCAACATGGATGACGACTGGGGCCCCCGCATGGCCGAGATCGCCGAGGATATGGGGCAGGACCTCCTGACCGTGGGGCGCGACGACGGCGTGGCACTCCGCATTCTCGGCCAGCGCTTCAGCCAGACGGGGCAGGAGCTGCGCTTCGAATGGGCGGGGCGCGTGCGTCACGTCTCGCTTGGCCTGATCGGTGGGTTTCAGGCGGATAACGCGCTTCTGGCCGCCGGTCTCTGCATCGGTACCGGATCGGACCCGGACGAGGTGTTCGACAGCCTCCACGCGCTTCAGACCGTCCGGGGCCGGATGCAGTTCGCCGCGCGCCGCGACAACGGTGCGGCGGTCTTTGTCGATTACGCCCACACGCCCGACGCGCTTGCCACCGCGCTCAAGGCGATCCGCCCCCATGTCATGGGCCGGCTCATCGTCGTCTTCGGCGCGGGCGGCGACCGCGACAGCGGCAAACGCCCGCTCATGGGCCGCGCCGCCGCCGACCATGCCGACATCGCCATCGTGACCGACGACAACCCCCGCAGCGAAGACCCTGCCGCCATCCGCGCCGCGATCCTCAAGGGCGCGAATCTGGGGGGCGCCGATGTGTCCGAAGTGGCCGACCGGGCCGAGGCGATCCTGCGCGGCGTCGACGCGCTCGGCCCCGGCGACACGCTTCTGATCGCGGGCAAGGGCCATGAGACCGGCCAGATCGTGGGCGACGCGGTCCTGCCCTTCGACGACGTCGAACAGGCCAGCGTCGCCGTCGCCGCTCTCGACGGGAGACCCGCGTGAGCGCGCTCTGGACGGCAGAAGCCGCGCGCGAGGCGACAGGCGGCACGCTTGAGGGCCGGGCCGACTGGCAGGTTACCGGCGTCTCCATCGACACGCGCACGATCCAGCCGGGCGATCTTTTCGTCGCACTCAAGGCCGAGCGCGACGGCCATGATTTCGTGGCCGACGCTCTCGCCAAGGGTGCCGCCGCCGCGCTGGTCAGCCGCCGCCCCGAGGGCGTGGCGGCAGACGCACCCCTTCTGATCGTCACCGACGTGCTCGACGGTCTCACCGACCTTGGCCGCGCCGCCCGGGCCCGAACAGGCGCGAAGGTCGTCGCGATCACCGGCTCTGCGGGCAAGACCTCGACCAAGGAGATGCTCCGCCATGTCCTTGAACGGCAAGGGAATTGTCACGCCGCCGAGGCCAGCTACAACAACCACTGGGGCGTGCCCCTGACGCTGGCGCGAATGCCCGAGGACACCGATTTCGCCGTGGTCGAGATCGGCATGAACGCCCCCGGTGAAATCGCCCCCCTCAGCCGCCTGACGCGCCCCCATGTGGCGGTCGTCACCACCGTCGCAGCCGCCCATTTGGAAGCCTTCGAGTCGATCGAGGGCATCGCGCGCGAGAAGGCGTCGATCTTCGAAGGGCTTGAGCCCGGCGGCACGGCGCTCTTCAACGCCGATGTCGAAACCGCACGCATTCTGGCAGATGCGGCAAAGGCCCATGCGGAAGACGCCATCGGCTTCGGCGCTTTGCCGGGCGCGGCGCTCCGGGCGACCGATATCTCGCTCTCCGAAGGGGCGAGCGTCGTCCACGGCACCTTCCGGGGCGCGGAGTTCCTTTTCAAGGTCGGCGCACCGGGCCGGCATTTCGCGATGAACGCGCTCGCCGTCTACGGCGTCGCGGTAATCGTGGGCGCCGATGCCGATGTCGCCGCCTGCGATCTGGGCCAGTGGCGCGTGCCGCGCGGGCGGGGGCGGCGCGAGACGCTGCCCATCGACCCGGTCGAAGACCTGACCATCGAGCTGATCGACGACGCGTTCAACGCCAACCCGGCCTCTGTGGGCGCCGCGCTCTGGGTGCTGATCTCGATCACGCCCAAGGACGGGGTAGGCCGCGTGGGGCAGGGTCGGCGCATCGCCATCCTTGGCGACATGCTGGAACTCGGCACATCCGAGGCCGCGCTTCACGCAGGCCTTGCCGATCACCCCGCAATGGCGCAAGTCGACCGCGTCGACTGCGTGGGCCACCGGATGCGCGTTCTCTACGACGCGCTGCCGCCATCCCGGCGGGGCCGCTGGACTGAAACCGCCGAGGAAATGGCGTCCAAGTCCCACGCGCTGGTCGACGCAGGCGACGTGGTCCTGGTCAAGGGATCGAAAGGCTCGAAAGTAAGCCTTGTCGTCGAGGCGCTGCGCAAACTGGGCCGCGACCGCCATGCGGCGCCCGAGGACGAGACGGGAGAATGACATGCTCTACTGGCTGACGGCCTTTTCCGATGGCGGCGACGTCTTCAACCTGTTCCGCTACATCACCTTCCGCGCAGGCGGAGCGTTCTTCACGGCGCTCGTCTTCGGCTTCCTTTTCGGTCGGCCCCTGATCGACCTTCTCAGGAAACGCCAGCGCCACGGCCAGCCGATCCGCGATGATGGGCCGGAAAGCCATATCCTGACCAAGGCAGGCACGCCCACCATGGGCGGGGTCCTGATCCTTGGCGCGCTGATCACCTCGTCGCTTCTCTGGGCGCGGCTCGATATCGGCTATGTCTGGATGGTGCTCTTCGTCACGATCGCCTTTGGTGCAATCGGCTTTATCGATGATTATCAGAAGGTTACACGAAATACGCATGCGGGTATCTCGGGCAAGACGCGTCTTGCCATCGGCTTCGCCATCGCCGCCATCGCAGGCGTCTGGGCGACGCAGTTGCACCCGGTCGAGCTGCAGAACCAGCTTGCGCTCCCGGTCTTCAAGGACGTGCTGATCAATCTTGGCTTCCTGTTCATCCCCTTCTCGATGCTCGTCATCGTGGGCGCGGCCAATGCCGTGAACCTGACCGACGGCCTTGACGGGCTGGCCATCATGCCGGTGATGATCGCCGCGGGGTCGCTCGGCGTCATCGCCTATGCCGTGGGCCGCACCGACTTCACCGATTACCTCGGCATCAACTACGTCCCCGGCACCGGCGAAGTCCTCGTGATCGCCGCCGGTCTGATCGGCGGGGGGCTGGGCTTTCTCTGGTACAACGCGCCGCCCGCCGCCGTTTTCATGGGCGATACCGGATCGCTCGCCCTTGGCGGGGCGCTCGGGGCCGTCGCCGTCGCCACCAAGCACGAGATCGTGCTCGCCATCATCGGCGGCCTCTTCGTGGTCGAGGCGCTGAGCGTCATCATTCAGGTCGCCTATTTCAAGGCCACGGGCAAGCGCGTCTTCCTCATGGCCCCCATCCACCATCATTTCGAGAAACGCGGCTGGGCCGAAAGCCAGATCGTCATCCGGTTCTGGATCATCTCTCTGATCCTCGCCCTTGTCGGGCTGGCCACGCTGAAAGTCCGTTAGGGAGCTCACAATGGGATTTCTCATCCGCTGGATCGCCGCATTCCTTCTGCTGGCGCTCACCTTCAACCCGACCCGCTACGATTATTACGACTGGGCGCGCGCCTCGTGGTCCGATGCGACGCCCATGGTTGTGCTGGTCGGGCTTCTTCTGCTGGTGGCCTATGCGCTGTTCCTGACCGCACTCTTCCGGGGCATCGGCCGGTTGGGCGCGCTCCTGATCCTTGCCGTGATCGCCGCACTGATCTGGGTCCTGGTGGATTACGGCATCGTCAGCCTGAACAACCCCGGAGCGCTGACATGGGCGGTGCTGCTCGCGCTCTCCATCGTGCTCGCCATCGGCATGTACTGGGGCATCCTCTGGCGCCGCATGTCCGGCCAGTTCGAAGTCGATGACGAAGACGCCGCCTGATCCCCGTGATCCGCTGGCGCCCACCCGTCACCGCCGTTAATCTCCGCCCCGAAAGACGGGGGCAGGCATGATTCCGACACTTGGCTTCGACGGGCGGCGCGTTCTGGTGCTGGGCCTTGGCCGTACCGGGCAGGCGGCGGCGGCCTCGCTGGCCGCGGGTGGCGCCGAGGCGCTGGTCTGGGACGACAGCGCCACCGCGCGCGAGGCAGCCGAGGCGCAGGGCCTGAAGCTGGCCGATCCGTCCCGCTCTGAGACATGGGAAAACCTCGCCGCCCTCGTCGTATCGCCCGGCATCCCCCATCTCTACCCCGAGCCCAACCGCTGGATCGCCGCCGCGCTCGATAGGGGCGTGCCCGTGGACAACGATATCGGCCTGTTCTTCCGCTCGCTCGGTCAGTCCGACTGGGACAGCTTCGACACCCCCCCCCGCGTCATCGCGGTGACCGGCTCGAACGGCAAATCCACCACCTCGGCGCTGATCCACCACGTTCTGGTGGAAGACGGGCGCGAGGCGCAGCTGGCGGGTAATATCGGGCGCGGCGTCCTTGATATAGACCCGCCGGGCGACGGCGGCGTGGTTGTGCTCGAACTCTCGTCCTACCAGACGGAACTCGCCCGCGCGCTCACGCCCGACGTCGCCGTCTTCACCAACCTCTCGCCCGACCATCTCGACCGCCACGGCGGCATGGGCGGCTATTTCGCGGCCAAGCGGCGGCTCTTCAGCGAGGGCGGACCGGACCGCGCCGTCATCGGCGTGGACGAGGCCGAAGGCCGCTTCCTCGCCAACCAGCTCTCCGAAGGCCCCGAGGACATGCGCGTCATCCGCATCTCGTCGGGCACCAAGCTGGGCGGGCCGGGCTGGTCGGTCTTCGTCCGCAAGGGGTTCCTCTCCGAGACGCGCAAGGGCAAACAGGTGGGCTCGATCGACATGCGCGAGATCGCGGGTCTGCCGGGCGCCCACAACCACCAGAACGCCACCGCGGCTTATGCAGCACTCCGTGCCATCGGTCTCGGGCCCCGTCAGATCGAGGCAGGGTTCAAGAGCTTCCGTGGCCTTCCCCACCGCAGCCAGCGGGTGGGCGAGAAAGACGGCGTGACTTTCGTCAACGACTCGAAGGCCACCAATGTGGACAGCGCCGCCAAGGCGCTCGCCGCCTTCCCGCGCATCCGCTGGATCGTCGGCGGGCAGGTGAAGGAGGGCGGCCTCGGCAGCCTCTCCAATGCCACCGAAAACGTGGTCAAGGCTTACGTCATCGGACGCCACGCCGCCGAGACCGCGCTCGACCTTGGCGACCTGCCCTTGGAGGTCTGCGAGACGATGGAGACCGCCGTCGCCCGCGCCGCAGAAGAGGCAGAGGAGGGCGACACCGTCCTCCTAGCCCCCGCCGCCGCCAGCTTCGACCAGTACGACAATTTCGAGAAGCGGGGCGAGCATTTCGCCCGGCTCGTCGCCGCGCTTCCGGGCGTGACATCCGCCAACTGACAGGGAAACCGCATGACCGATCCGATCCGCTGGGGCGTTCTCGGCGCCGCCAAATTCGCCCAGAACTACATGGCCCCCGCCATTCATCAGGCCGGTAACGCCGTCCTCGCGGGCCTTGCCACCTCGTCGCCGGACAAGGCCGCGCCGTTCGCCGCCATGGCGCCGGGCCTGCGCGTCTTCGACGATTACGACGCGCTTCTGGCCGACCCGGATATCGACGCCGTCTACGTACCGCTCCCCAACCACCTCCACGTGGAATGGACGCTCAAGGCGCTCGCCGCCGGCAAACCGGTCCTGACCGAGAAGCCCATCGCGTTGACCGAAGACGAGTTCGACAGCCTCATCGCCGCGCGGGACAAGGCCGGGCTTCTGGCCGCCGAGGCCTACATGATCCTGCACCATCCCCAGTGGCACAAGGCGCGCGACCTCGTGGCAAACGGCGCCATCGGCACGCTTCGCCACGTCCACAGCATCTTCGCCTACAACAACGCCGCCAGCCCCGGAAACATCCGCAACCGCCCCGAAACGGCGGGGGGCGGCATCCGGGACATCGGGGTCTATCCCTTCGGCGCCACCCGCTTCGTCCTTGGCGCCGAACCCGAGACGGTCGATGCCGACATCACATGGGAGAACGACGTGGACACCATCGCCTCGGTCCGCGCGCGCTTCGGCGAGGTGCGGATGGAGGCGCTTCTCTCCATGCGGATGCACCCCAACCAGCGGGTCGAGTTTCTGGGCGACAAGGGGCGGGTCATCCTGACGGCGCCCTTCAACGCGGGCGTCTACAAGGAGGCGTCCGTCACTCTGGATGCGGGCGGCAGCGAGCAAACCTGGCGCTGGCCCGAAGCACGGCAATACGTTCTACAGGTCGAGGCTTTCGGCCGCGCCCTCCGGGGCGAAGAGGCCTATCCCGTCCCGCTCGAATTCAGCCGCGGCACGCAGCGGATGATCGACATGGCCTTCGCCTCGGCGACCTAGCCGGTCAGTTCACCGCCACGCCGAATTGCAGGACCACCTCGGTCGCGCCGGGGAAATTCGCCGTCACCAGATCGCGGGGCAGGCGCACCTGACCGCGCCCCGCATTGGCCGAACGGAAGGTGATGATGCGCGGCGTGTTCCGCACGGGCGAGGCGAGGATCTCAGCCGGAAGCGCGATGCGGTTCCGCCCCTGGGACAACCGGCTGGAGAAGAGATAGGTCAGGCGGCGGCCCGTCTGGCGGATATTCACCGCGACATGCTCGGCCGACGCATCCTCGCGCGTCTCGGCCAGAAGCCGCTCGGCACGCTTCATCGTCATCTCGTCCACGGCAAGGACGCGAATGCCCAGTTCGGGCCGGGTAGGGCGTCGCGCAGAGACTTTGCGCTCTTCGGGCGCGGCATTGGCCGCCTCCGGCATATCGCCTGTCAGCAGCGCATAGGCGGCGTTCAGCTCGGCCAGATCGTCGCTCGATCCATGGCCGCGATCAGGATGGATGTCGAAGGCCTTCCGGCGATAGGCCTTGCGGATTTCTTCCAGCGAGGGTGCGCCGTCGAGGCCAAGAATCGACCGGGCCTTCGAGCGCTGGCGAACGCGTTCGATAGGGGACATGGCAGTCTTCACTCGTTACTTTCCGGCATTCTGCCGGTTGGGATACTTGTACAAACCGAACATCCGCAGCGGACATTCGCCCTCTGTTTACCAAATTACTGCCACAAATTCGACATAAATGCCCCGAAGGGCCGGGAACAGACTGTTTCCGCCCGTCAGCCCGCCTTTTTCATCAGCCGTCCCGGCAGGTTGCCCGCCCATGCGCTGATCGTGCCCGCGCCGAGACAGACCACCATGTCGCCCGGCCGGGCCTGCTCGCGGACCAGCCGTTCCAAATCGTCCTCTGACACGATGGCGCGCGCGTGCCGGTGCCCGTGGCGGATCAGACCGGCCACGAGGTCTTCGCGAGTCGCGCCGGGGATCGGGTCCTCGCCCGCGCCGAACACCTCGGCGATGCCCACCACATCGGCATCGTTGAAACAGGTGCAGAAATCCTCGAACAGGTTCGACAGCCGTGAAAAGCGGTGCGGCTGATGGACGGCGATCACCCGGCCATCCGTCGCCTGCCGCGCGGCCTTCAGCACGGCGGCGATCTCGACCGGGTGGTGGCCGTAATCGTCGATGATCGTCACACCGTCCACTTCGCCCACCTTGGTGAAGCGACGGTTGACGCCCTTGAACGCGGCCAGCGCCTCGCGGATCTCGACGGCCTTCATGCCCAGATGCCGGGCCACCGCCACGGCGGCCAGCGCGTTCGAGACGTTGTGGTCCCCCGGCATCGGCAATGTGCAGCCCTCGATCAGCATCTCGTCATTCGAGAGCGCAATATCGAAATGCGCGATCCCGCGCTCGTAGCGCAGGTTCACCGCCCGCACGTCCGCCTGCGCGTTGAAGCCAAAGGTCACGACCCGCCGGTCTGTGACGCGCCCCACTAGCGCCTGCACCTCGGGGTGGTCGGTGCAGAGAACGGCCAGCCCGTAGAAGGGGATGTTTGACACGAAATCGTCGAAACCCTTCCGCAGGTTTTCGACCGTGCCCCAGTGCTCCATGTGCTCGGGGTCGATATTGGTGACGATGGCGATCGTCGCAGGCAGGCGGTTGAAGGTGCCGTCCGACTCGTCGGCCTCGACCACCATCCATTCGCCCGCACCCACACGCGCGTTCGATCCATAGGCGTGGATGATCCCGCCATTGATCACCGTCGGGTCGATCCCGCCCGCATCCAAAAGGGCCGCCACCATCGTCGTGGTGGTCGTCTTGCCGTGCGTGCCCGCCACCGCGATGTTCGAGCGAAGGCGCATCAGCTCGGCCAGCATCTCGGCCCGCCGCACGACGGGCAGGCCCAGCCGCCGCGCCTCGTCCAGTTCGGGGTTGCCGCGCTTGATCGCGGACGAGATCACGATGACCTCGGCGCCTTCCAGGTTCTCGGCCTTCTGCCCTTCGAAGATCGTGGCCCCCAGCTCCTCCAGCCGGTTGGTGATCTTCGACCGCTTCAGGTCCGAGCCCTGAATGGTATAGCCCGCCGACAGCAGCACCTCGGCGATCCCCGACATCCCGATCCCGCCGATACCCACAAAGTGAATCGGCCCCATATCGGTGGGCAGCTTGGTAACGGCGGCGGCGTTCATGGCGTTCCTTTCCCGCCCAGCTCCTCGACAAGCGAGACAAGGCGATCCGTGGCATCTGGCATTCCGTGCGAAAGCGCCCCCTGCCGCATACGATCTGCGGTGGCGGGCGTCGTCAGGATGGCGAGCATGTGTTCGGAGAGAGAAGCGGGGTCAAGCTCGGATTCCTGGATGAGCAAAGCGCCGCCTGCCTCGGCCAGACCGCGCGCATTGGCTGTCTGATGGTCGGCGGTCGCGGCGGCGAAGGGGATCAGGATCGACGGGCGCCCGACCACGCTGATATCCGCGACCGAGGACGCGCCCGCCCGGCTCACGACCAGCGCGGCTTCGGCCAGGCGCTTCGGCACGTCGTCGAAGAAGGGGCGCACGGTGGCCCGGATGCCCGCCGCTTCGTAATGCTCCCGCACCCGTGCCTCGTCCTCGGCCCGCGCCTGATGCGAAACGGCCAGCCGGTCGCGGATGGACGAGGGCAGGCGGGTGATGGCCTCGGGCACGATCTCGGACAGGATGCGCGCGCCCTGACTGCCGCCCATGACGAGGATACCCAGATCGCCATCAAGGCCGGGATAGGGCGCGCCCGCCCGGTCCAGAACCGCCGAGCGGACCGGGTTGCCGGTGCGCGCGCCCACGACGCCCGAGGGAAGCGCCGTGGGCCACGTTCCGCAGGCCACGCGGTCGACGCGGGGGGCGAAGACCTCGTTCACGCGGCCCAGAACGCCGTTCTGTTCGTGGATCATGCGCGGGATGCGAAGCGCCCATGCCGCGCCAAGCGCCGGGATCGACGGATAGCCGCCAAAGCCCGCCACCACCGTGGGCCGGTCCGACAGAAAGCGCCCGAGCGCCGTCAAGAGCCCCGCCGCCAGCCGGAACGGCACCAGCGCCTTGGCGAGCGCGCCGCCCCGCGCGAAGGTCGCGCTCGGCATCTCGCGGATGGTCACGGCAGAGGGAAAGCCGCCCGTATAGCGCGCACCCCGCGCGTCCGTCGTCAGCGTTACGCGCCAGCCCCGCTCCAGCATCGCTTCGGCCAGCGCCTGAGCGGGGAACATATGCCCGCCCGTGCCGCCCGCGGCGATGACAAGATGGGGCGCGGCGCTCACCGTCCGCTCCGGATCAGATAGTCGCGGATCTCGCCCTGCGGGCGCACCCGCGTCAGCGCCAGAAGCATCCCGATCAGGATACCGCTCGCGATGACGGACGACCCGCCATAGGACACGAAGGGCAGCGTCATGCCCTTGGCCGGCAAAAGGCGCACGGCCACCGACATGTTGATCATCGCCTGCACGGCAAAGGTGCAGGCCAGCCCCGTTCCGGCCAGCCGGATGAACGGGTCACGCTCGCGCATCAGCCGGAAGAGCGAGCGCAGAACGATCGTCATGTAAAGCGCGATGATCACGAGAACCAGGATCAGCCCGTATTCCTCGGCCGCGACCGCGATGATGAAATCCGTATGCGCATCCGGCAGCGACCATTTCACCGTGCCTTCGCCCACGCCCACGCCAAGGAACCCGCCCTCGCGAATGGCGTTCGCGGCATAGCCAAGCTGCGTCGTCGGATCGACCTCGGCCGAGAGAAACCCGTCGATCCGCCGGGCGAAATGCTCGGAATTCTGATAGGCGACCGCGCCGCCGAGGAGTGTCAGACCGAGGATGCCCGCCAGCACGAAGAAGGGCGCGCCGCCCACGAAATACATCACGCCCCAGCCGAACAGGACCAGACAGGCCTGCCCGAAATCGGGCTGAAGCGCGAGAAGAAGCGCGATGAAGAGCGCGATCGCGAAAGACCACGTCTTGCCCGGCGGTCCCGCCACCTCGTTCGAGGCGGCAATCATCCAGCCCGCGACGATGATGAAACCGGGCTTCAGGAATTCCGACGGCTGCACCGACCCGAACCCCAGTGAGAACCACCGGGTCGCGCCCTTGCCGTAATCCGTCCCGAAAACCGGCAGCAGCAGCAACGCCACGAAAGCCGCCGCGAAGCCCAGGACACCAAGCCGCCGGATCGTCTGCGGCGACATCAGCGTCAGCGCGAACATCGTGACCATCGCCATCATGCCGAAGGCGACCTGCCGCTCGACATAGTGAAACGCGCCGAACCCGTTACGCTCGGCCAAGGGCGGCGACGCCGCGAGGCCCAGCAAAAGGCCGATGCCGAACAGGATCAACACGCAGCTGATCGACCATTTGTCGATCGTCCGCCACCACCTGGGTAGGATGGGCTCTCCGTCCCGCGTGGGGACAGAGCCGTAAACCATTTCCGTCATGAGCGTCGCTCGTCTGCCTCGTTCCGCCCGGTTGTCCGGGTCTGACCTTCAGAGTAACGAATACCCCCCCAAAGTGCCAGAAAAACATCACGATTCCGGCAGATGGCGAATCGCGTTCGAAGCCGCTAGGCAAAGGGTCCACCCGGAGACCCCGCCCCGCCATGAAAGAGACCCGCGTCGACACCCTGATCCTTGGCGCCGGCGCCGCCGGCATGATGTGCGCCGCCCATTCGGGCGGGCGCACTCTTGTCGTCGATCACGCAAAGGCACCGGGCGAGAAAATCCGGATCTCGGGCGGCGGGCGCTGCAACTTCACCAACCTCCACACCGCGCCCGACCGCTTTCTCAGCCGGAACCCCCATTTCGCCAAGTCGGCGCTAAGCCGCTATACCCAATGGGATTTTCTGGACCTCGTCCAGCGCCACGGCATCCCCTGGCACGAGAAGACCCTGGGCCAGCTCTTCTGCGACGACAGCGCCCGCGACATCATCGACATGCTCACCGACGAGATGGCGAAGGCCGGGGCCGAGCTCTGGCTCCGGACCGACATCGGCGAGATCGCCCACCGCGACGGCGCCTTCCACGTCACCCTCACCCGCGAGGGGCGCGAGACGCAGGCCGTCGCGCGGAACCTCGTCGTCGCCACCGGCGGCAAGTCCATCCCAAAGATGGGCGCCACCGGCCGGGCGTACGCCATCGCCGAACAATTCGGCTTGGCCCTGACGGAAACCCGCCCCGCGCTCGTCCCCTTCACCTTCGGCGACAGCCTCGCCGACCTCAAGGCGCTCTCCGGCCTCTCCGTCATGGGCCGCGCCACCGCCAATGGCACCGTCTTCGACGAGGCCATTCTTTTCACCCATCGCGGCCTCTCGGGCCCCGCGATCCTGCAGGCGTCTTCCTACTGGCGCGAGGGCGACGAGATCACCCTCGACCTCGCCCCCGGCACCGATCTCGGCCAGTGGCTCTCCCACGAGAAGAAAGAGCGCGGCCGCCGCCAGATCGCGACCGTGCTGGAGGCGCATCTGCCGGCCCGCCTCGCCACCGAGATGATGGCGCGCATGGGCGGCGACGCCCGCCTTGCCGACCAGTCCGACAAACGGCTCACCGAGATCGGCCACGCCCTCAACGCCTGGACGCTCAAACCCACCGCCACCGAAGGCTACCGCACCGCCGAAGTGACACTCGGCGGGATCGACACCGACGCGCTCTCCTCCCGCACGATGATGGCGCAAACCGTCCCCGGCCTTTACGTCATCGGCGAGGCGGTCGACGTCACCGGCTGGCTCGGCGGCTACAACTTCCAGTGGGCATGGTCCTCCGGTTGGGCCGCCGGCACCGCGATCCGCGAGGCGCTCGGCTGAGCGCCAACCTCTTTATCGGCCCATAAATATCCGCAGCGAACTCTTCAAAAGAGTTCGCCCCAAAGCCTTTGAAAGGCTTTGGGCGCGCGTCCGCGATCACGGGGAACGTCCGCGGTGCTGGACGGAGCGGCACTTTATCAATCCCGAGTGAACCTCGGTATCTCACAGGCTAGGCGATTTCGATACTCAACGTCGCCGCGTCCACGTCCAGAACCAGAATGCTCCCCGCCTCGAAAGTGATCAAAGCGTCCGCACCCACCTGCGTGACGACGTAGTCGCTCTCGGTCTTCACGGGTGACGCCTCGATACCAAAGAAGATGACGTCCCCTTCAGACGTGTCGTAGTCGTGGATAACGTCATCGCCGTTGATCGCCCGTCTGAACTGGAAAACGTCGCGACCCGAGCCGCCCCAGAGGTGATCGTCACCCTCTTGGCCGTCGATTTTGTCGTTACCGCCGCCACCATAAAGCGTATCGTCGCCGTCACGTCCCCTAAGCCTGTCATTTCCGCCAAGCCCGGTCAGGACGTTTCCGCCGCCATCGCCGTAGATGAAGTCATCGGTGCGCGTGCCGGTCACGTTCTCGAAATTCGCTAGGGTGTCTGTATTTCCGTAGCCGTCCCAGGCAAACGGATGATCGGGCCACCCTTCGCCTTCCTCGAACGCCTCAAGATAGACCACGACGCCGAGCGACCCCTGTCCGCTTGTCGGGCTCCAATATGCGGCATCGCGATCGTAGCGCACCGTGTCGATCCCATCCCCGCCGTCCAGCGTATCGGCCCCGTCCAGCCCCATGATCGTGTTGTCCTCATCCGACCCGATAACGACATCGTCGTAGTGGCTGGCGCGGATGTTCTCGATACTGTCGAGGATCTCGCAGTCGCCATCGATGGTCATCGCGTATCCGGCATCGAGGTCGATATACATGCTCATGGGACCGGTGCCTGAATAGATGTCGGTGTTATAGGTCACCGCGTCGCTGCCCTCGCGGCCATAGAATGCGTCTGCGCCGGTATTGCCATTGAAGTAGTTGTTCTGGGCGTCGCCGTAGATGACGTCGTCATACGCCGAGCCATAGACGTCCTTGGTACCGATGATCGTGTCGGTATCGCCCCAGGTATCAATCGCCCAGCCACCTTCGAGATCGACTGTCACGCCATTGGGGCCGAATTCCGGCGGCTCTCCGAGGCCTGTATCGCTGCCGAACCCGAAGAAGAACAGGTTCTCGACCCCAATGTATGTGTCACTTCCAGGCGATCCGTAGGCCACCGAGCCCATGCCGCCATAGAGCGTGTCGTCACCCGGGCCGGGGTCGAACCAATCGAATTCGCCCCCATGGGCGATGTCGTCGCCTGAGCCGAGATCGAAGTAGTCCGCTCCGTCACCGCCGTAGGCTGTGTCGTCGCCGGCTCCCATGTCAAAAAGATCGCCGCCACCGTTCCCAAAGGCGACGTCATCCCCTCTCCCCATGATGAACACGTCGAACGCGTCACTTCCAAAGGCAACGTCGTCGCCCCGACCCATGTCAAATACGTCACCGCCACCATTTCCGTGGGCGGTGTCATTTCCGGCAAGGCCAATTATCTCGTCGGCATCGGGCGTACCTGACAGGACGTCACTTCGTTTCGTTCCTTCGATTCTTGGCATGCTGTGCGCCTCCCCCCAAGAGGTAGAGAGAAATCGCAGTCAACATCTATTTCTACCGCGATCTGATCCCTGCCACCGCTACGTGAACTTCAAAAAGGTAAAACGCAGAGTAGGGAGCAGAATTGATCTGCGTCAAAAGACCTTGGGAAACAATTCGTTTTTTCCATTGCTCATGTGCACTAAAGTCGGTTGCTACGGCAAAACACCGGCAGCCTGCCCCTTAAAAACCAATCGTTTCTTGCCGACTGTCGTTGGTTCGAACGGAGTTTGGCGAGAGCCTGTGTGCCTTACTCGTCAAACGGCTACATTGGGCTCAAACCCGCCCTTCACCTCGGGCGCAGCGCAGGCTGGCGACACCTGAAAGCAATGCTTGGGCTCAAAGTCGCCACGCGCGGACAGCCCCTCTGCCCGCCGCGTCTGAGACGCACACACAAAAAAAAGGCCCCGCGCCGGGGGGAACGGCGCGGGGCTCTGTCACGACCCGGTCATGAGGAGGGAGGGCCTCACGCCGTTTCGAGAATTCCCTTGTCCTTGGCCAGCTCCTGCATCCGCTTCTGCAGCTTCTCGAAGGCCCGGACCTCGATCTGCCGGATGCGCTCGCGGCTCACGTCGTACTGGCCCGACAGCTCTTCCAGCGTCACCGGATTGTCCATCAGCCGCCGCTGGGTCAGGATGTCCTGCTCGCGCTCGTTCAGCACGTCCATCGCCGCGGCCAGCAGTTCGCGCCGCACTTCCAGCTCGTCTTTCGCTTCAAAGTCGCTCGCCTGATCGGCGTCCTCGTCCTCCAGCCAGTCCTGCCACTGCGCGGCACCCTCGCCATCGGCCGAGATCGTCGCGTTCAGCGACGCGTCGCCGCCCGAAAGGCGCCGGTTCATCGAGATGACCTCGTCCACGGTCACATTCAGATCATGGGCGATCTTCTCGACATGCTCGGGCCGCAGGTCGCCGTCTTCCAGCGCACCGATGCGCGCCTTGGCCTTCCGCAGGTTGAAGAACAGCTTCTTCTGCGCCGAGGTCGTGCCCAGCTTCACAAGGCTCCACGAGCGCAGGATGTATTCCTGGATCGAGGCGCGGATCCACCACATCGCATAGGTCGCCAGCCGGAACCCCTTTTCCGGGTCGAACCGCTTGACCGCCTGCATCAGGCCCACATTCGCCTCCGAGATCACCTCGGCCTGCGGCAGGCCATAGCCGCGATAGCCCATGGCGATCTTGGCGGCGAGACGCAGATGCGACGTGACCATCTTGTGGGCCGCCTCGGTGTCCTGGTCTTCGACCCACCGCTTGGCCAGCATGTATTCCTCTTCCGGCTCCAGCATCGGAAACTTCCGGATTTCCTGAAGGTACCGGTTCAGCCCGCCTTCCGGGGACGGCGCGGGAAGGTTCGCATAATTCGCCATCGTTGTTCTCCCTGGTCGTGCGCGTCCATGTATCGACGCTTAACATAGGTGGTGAACTGATCCGTTCAGTTCAAGTGTCGCGCCGCAAAAATATCTCTGCGGAATGAATGAAAAGTGGACGTCATCTGTTCCGTGTTCCAGACACGGGACCGTTACATCACATATATGTGCAGGTAATCAGCAGAATTGGCGGGGCGTCTGTGCAAATGCTCACAGACCCCTCAGCGCGGCCAGAAGCGCGGCAAGATCCTCCGGCAGGGGCGCTTCAAAACGCATCCCGTCCCCCGTCACCGGGTGATCGAATCCCAGCGTGGCCGCGTGAAGTGCCTGACGGGAAAAGGTTTTCGCCGCCTCCGCACCTGCCGCAGTCGCCGGCATCTTCCGCCGCCCGCCATAGACCGGATCACCGATCAGACCATGCCCCGCATGGGCCAGATGCACCCGGATCTGATGCGTGCGTCCTGTTTCAAGCCGGCACGAAATCAGCGCCGCATGATCCCCGAATGTTTCAAGCACCTGAACCCGCGTCACCGCGTGCCGCCCGCCCTGAAACAGAACCGCCTGCTTCTGGCGGTCGGTTTTGTGTCGGGCAAGGTTGGTCGTGATCTTGATCGTGTTGCCTTGTTCGATGCTGACGCCCCGGACACCCCTCAGCCGGGGCGACCCCGCATCCGGCACCCCGTAGCAAAGCGCCAGATACTGCCGCTCGATCGAGTGATCTGCGAATTGCGCCGCCAGCCCGTGATGCGCGGCGTCGGATTTGGCCACCACCAGAAGACCCGAAGTATCCTTGTCGATTCGGTGAACGATGCCGGGCCGCTTCTCGCCGCCGACCCCCGAGAGGTTGTCCCCGAAATGGTGCATCAGCGCATTGACCAGCGTGCCGGTGGGCGAGCCTGGCGCTGGATGGACGACCATGCCGGCGGGCTTGTTCACCACCAGCAGGTCGTCATCCTCGAACAGGATATCCAGCGGGATCGCCTCGGCCACCATGTCGCTTTCGACCGCTTCTGCGACGGTGATCTCGAACAGATCGCCCTCTGCCACGGCGGCCTTGGTATCGGTCACCGCGACGCCGTCCCGCCGGACCGCACCCTCGGCGATCAGCCGGGCAAGGCGCGACCGCGACAGATGCGCCTCCTCTGGCACATCGCGGGCAAGCGCCTTATCAAGGCGCGACGGCGGCAGGGCGCCGATCCGGACGGTGATGGATATGTCTGACATGGATGATGACGACGGCACCCGGCCAGATGACCGGAACCTTGTGTTCCTCAGGCGGCTGGTGACGGTCCTGACCGCCACGATGATTTTCGGCGTTCTAACGATCGTCGTGCTGCTTGTCATCCGCTTGCAGACGCCGCCCTCGCCGTCCCTGCCTGACGGTCTGACCCTGCCCGAAGGGGTGACGGCCGAGGCGGTGACCTTCGGCCGCGGCTGGATCGCGGTTGTGACAGGGGACGGGCGTATCCTGATCCTCGATCGGACGACGGGCGCCGTGCTTCAGGACGTGCCGGTCAGCCTTCCCCGGTGATCCACCCGGTCTCGACCGCACGTGCCCAGCTTTCGGCCCCCTTGGCGCGAGCCATCGCCGCCATCTCGCGGCTGTCATAGGGCACCGTCAGAAGGGTGCCGGTCCAGCCGTCCTCGGATCGTTCAAGGATCGCATAGCGCGCATCCGGCGCGCCGCTTTCCTGAATGAAGGCCGGGTCGAACCGCGTGTCGTGATAGGCGGGGCACCCGACCGAGCCCGGATTGACCACAAGCTGTCCCGTGGGCAGGCGCACAGCGCGCGGCGTATGGGTATGCCCGCAGCCGATGGCGGGCGCGGTCACGCCGCCAAGGCGGGCCATCACCTCGGGCAGGTCCCGCGCGGCCACGCGGTTCAGGCTGCTGCGATAGTCCAGCCAGTCCTCTTCATCGCTCTCGGGCGTGGCGTGGCAGAAAAACGCGTCCTCCAGCGTCTGGGTCGTGGGCAGGGCGCGGAGCCAGTCCAGATGGGCTTCCGACAGGTCGTCGATGATCCATGTTTCCCAAAGCCCCATCTGGTCGCGCGAGCGGTCCCAGAGGGCGTGGTCGTGATTCCCGCTTACCGTGGGCCAGCCCTCGGCCATCACCCGGTCGGCCACGGCGGCCGCGTCGAACGGGCCGGACAGCGTGTCACCAAGGTTCACGGTCGCATCCACGGACCGGCGTGCGATATCCGCGATAACCGCTTCCAACGCGGCGATATTTCCGTGGATATCCGACAGGACGGCGATGCGCATGGGGCGAACTTGCACGTTCCGGGCGCGTCGGTAAAGCACTTGCTCGGTCAGGGAGAGGTGGTACCGCCTCCCTGGCTTGAACAGGGGACCTCTGGATCCACAATCCAGCGCTCTAACCAACTGAGCTAAGGCGGCACGCCCGCGGGAATTAGCGCCCGAAGCCGACGATTGCAAGAGGCTGGTCAGTCGAGATCGCGGGCATAGTCGACCTCGATCATCCGCGCGCCGAAGCTGGTCGTCGTGGTCGATGCGCCCTTCTCAAAGCCCCGGCTTTCATAGAGACGGCATGCGGCGCGGTGACTTTCGCGCGTCCAGAGGACGATCCGGCGATACCCCGCCTCTCTCGCGAAGCCGAGGCATGAATCGAGAAGGCGCCCCCCCAACCCCAGCCCGCGCGCTTCGGGCTCGAGGAAGAACAGGCGCAGCCGGGCGATCTCGGGGGTGTCGGTCACGGTGCAGAAGATCGACCCCAGCCGCCTGCCATCCGCTTCCGCGATCCAGCCCCGTTCGAGCCTCCGGTTCTCGTTCATGAAGTAGTCGTCAACGATGCGCGCGACGAATTCACCGAAAGTCTCGTCGAAACCGTCGCTTTCCCGGTAGAGTTCGGCATGACGCGTGACGAGCCAGTCCGCGTCGTCCGCAGTCGCCCGTCGGAATGAGATATCGTCCGCCTTCATGGCGGCGGAGGCTGGCATCTGCCGGGGAGAGAAACAAGGCAAATGACTTGCCCTCCGCGACACCCCTCGCTAGGGCTTCGGCGAACTTCAGGAGTCTTCGTGCCATGGGCATCAATTCCGAAAGCGACGTGACCGCCAATCTTCAGATCGGCCCGACCAGCCTTGGCATGGTGCGCATCTATGTCGAGGGGGACGGTGTCGAGGTGCCGATGGATTTCGAGCCCGACGAGGCCGAAGAGATCGCCGACGAGATCCGCGCCGCCGCGCAGCGTGCGCGCGCCATGGCGTCGAAAGGCGCTAAAGGCCCCAAGAAGACGTAAAGCCCGGATCGCGCGCCGCGTGCCAGCGCCGCGCCGCGTGACGGGCGAATTTCTGGACCATGACCTTCCTCCGCGCCGGAGCCAGTTTGGACTCCGGGCCCATCCGCAGGATCTCGGCGTCATAGGCGTCGGCGATCATCAGCCCCGTCCCCTCGGGCAGAAGGTCGGTCGGGAAGGCATCGTCGACCGCCCAGAAATACCGGTCGCACCATTCCAGATAGCCCTGCCACTTCTGATCCGACTGGAAATCCGCCCGGCTCGACTTGCATTCGATTATCCAGACTTCTCCCTTGGGACCGAGCGCCATCACATCGACGCGGAGACCCGCCGTCGGAATCAGCTCTTCCACGGTCACGAAATCATGGCTGTCGAGATGCCGGCAGACGCCGCGCGCCAGAAGCTGACCCGGCTTCGGAACGGGGGTGTCGGGCAGGGAGGAGAGGCGGTCGTCGGGCATGTTCACAACTGTGAACAAATAAGGAACATTTTACAAGTCTTAACAAAGGGTCGCGGGGCCGGGCGGGGGGCATGACTTTTCCGCACACCCCTTGCCGGAGACCGCTCTCCGGCTTATGTCCAGCGCGTGGCGGGTTCTGCCCTTCCCGTGCCGGGGACAAATTCCGGTGGCCTTAAATACTTCCGAGGGAGCTGGCTCTGGCTGGATCGTGGTCCGGTTACCTGGCGCCCACCTGTGCAAACAGGTCCTCGGGAATTGAGTTGCCCCTACGGTCGCGGTGGTCCCGTCACTTTTCCCCGTTCCGGCCGTTCGTGCCGTCGTCCATGCCCATGACGGTGATCCCGAACTGGACCCCGGCGAAGACAAGCCCGTTGAAGAGCGACAGAAGCGCAAAGGCCAGCCAGCCGCCGTCCACATGGATGACGAGATGGCCGAGATTGGCGACGTTCAGCACCACGAGCAGCATCGAGAAGGCGATCCCGAGCGCCAGCCCCAGAAGGCATTGACGGATATAGAGACGGACGAGACGCGGCATCAGCCGTTTTCCCGCCTGGCACGGCGACGCTCGCGCGCGTCCTTCAGCCGCTCGAAGCCGCGGCGGTTCAGGACGACGAATTCCTCGATCATGCCGGACGGTCCAAGCTGCGTGCCCTTGAGCCAGAGGAAGCCCGAGAAGGCCCCGAGGAAGGCGCCGATGCAGTCGACGATCAGGTCGGCCATGGTGTCGACAAGCCCGCTTTTCTGCATGTTCAGGCCGAAGATCTGGTCCATCCCGAACTCGAAGATCTCCCAGACCGCGCCGATCATCACCGCGAAGCAGAAGGCGATGAAGGCGAGCGCCCAGGGCGGGGCGGCGTATTTGTCGCCTTCAAAAAGGTAGAAGACAAAGACGAAGCCGATGATGCCCAGACCTACGGCGGAGGCGCCGTGGAGGAGCACGTCCCACCACCAGAAACGGTCGTAGAAGTCGAAGACCTCGCCCAGAAAGAGCGTGCCGAAGACGAAAAGCGAAATCGCGGCGAGGAAGCTGAGGGGCAGACGGATCGCGAAGCGGCGAGAGAAGATGGCCGGAAGAACGGTGAAAAACAAAGCGGTCACGATCATGAAGACGTTGGACCAGTGTTGCGTCACGAGCGCGAAAACGCCGGCCGCGAGCATGATCACCCAGACGATCCACGTCAGATAGGGAATGTCTTTTGTTTGAAGAGGCATACGGCCACCATATCTGAACCAGAACCAACCTATCGGAATTAGACCTACATGTCCGCCCTGCAAGCTGCCAGTTGGAATATCCGGAAATGCGTCGGCCTCGACTGGCGCCGCGATCCGCGCCGGACGGCGCGGGTGCTGGCGGGGCTGGAGGCCGATATCGTGGCGCTGCAGGAGGCGGACAAGCGGCTGGGGAACCGGCCGGCGTCCCTGCCGGGGCACCTGATCGCCGCCGAGACGCAGTATCGCCCGGTCGAGGTGGACAGCCACCCCGGCAGCCTCGGCTGGCACGGGAACGCGGTTCTGGTCACGGGCCGGGTCGATCTGCATGAGGCCGACGCGATCCATCTGCCTGGGCTGGAGCCGAGGGGCGCGCTGATCGTGGATTTCGGGCTGGACGGGCTGGACTGGCGCGTGGTGGCGGTGCATCTGGGCCTGCTCCGGCAATCCCGGCAGGCGCAGAAAACGGCGATCCGCGAGGCGCTGGCCGCCCGCGACCGGCGACCCACGATCATCATGGGCGATTTCAACGAATGGTCCGCCACCAAGGGGTTCGACGCTTTCGCGGACTACGAGGTGCACGCGCCGGGGCGGACGTTCCACGCGTCGCGGCCTGTGGCGAGCCTAGACCGGTTCGTGGTGTCGCGGGACGTGGCCATCGAGGACGCGCGGGTTATCGAGACGCCGGTGACGCGCATCGCCTCGGACCATTTGCCGATATCGGGACGGTTCACGCGGCGCTAGGCCGGCGGGCCGTGATCCAGCGGAGCGCGCTGGCGCGCGCACGCGATGTTTTGTTCGGGGGCTCTGCCTCCGCAAGCGTTTCGATCCACGAGAATTGTTTCACCAATTGCGGTCGCGCTGGAGGCGCGAGGCAGCGATTGGTGCTGCAATTGAAGATCGAAATGCGGGTCCGCGTGACCGCGACTCCCCCGGGATATTTGAGAACAGGCGAAGGGGGGAGAAGGGGCGCTCTCGGGAGCAGGGCGTGCGGCGGGGCGCGGGCGGTCTGCGGGGGAGAGCGTGGCGGCTCAGACGACGACCTCCAGTTCCTCCTGGCGCCCGACGCCGAAGACGCGTTTGTAGCGTTCGATTTCCTCCGCCGGGCCCATGGCTTTCCTCGGGTTGTCCGAGAGTTTGACCGTGGGGTGGCCGTTGGCGGCGACCGCTTTGCAGACGAGGCTGAAGGGGGCGAGAGCGTCGCCCGGCACCAGCCCGCGGAAGTCGTTCGTCAGCATCGTGCCCCAGCCGAAGCTGACGCGGACGCGACCCCGGAAGGTCTCGGACAGCTCGCGGATCTTGTCGACATCGAGCCCGTCTGAGAAGATCACGAGCTTTTCGGTCGGGTCCTCGCCCCGGTCCTGCCACCAGCGGATCGCGGTTTCCGCGCCCTGGACGGGGTCGCCCGAGTCGATCCGGATACCCGTCCAGCCGGCGAGCCAGTCGGGTGCGTTGGCAAGGAACTGATCCGTGCCGTAGGTGTCGGGCAGGATGATGCGGAGGTTGCCCTCGTGTTCCTCGTGCCAGTCGGCGAGGACGTCATAGGGCGCGCGGGCAAGTTCGGCGTCGTCCCGGGCGAGCGCGGAATAGACCATGGGCAGTTCGTGGGCGTTGGTCCCGATCGCCTCGAGATCGCGGTTCTTGGCGATGAGGCAGTTCGACGTGCCGGTGAAGCTGTCTTCCAGCCCTTCGTGGAGCGCCTGCACGCACCAGTCCTGCCAGAGGAAGGAGTGCCGCCGGCGGGTGCCGAAATCGGCCAGCCTGAGATCGGGGAGGTCGCGGAGCGCCTCGACCTTTTCCCAGACGCGGGTCATGGCGCGGGCGTAGAGGACCTGAAGCTCGAACCGGCCCATGTCCCTGAGGACGGCGCGGCCCCGAAGCTCCATCAGGATGGCGAGCGCCGGGATTTCCCAGAGCATGACCTCGTGCCAGCGGCCTTCAAAGGTCAGCTCGTACTGGCCGTCGCGTTTTTCGAGGTGGTAGTCGGGCAGCGACATCGTCTCGAACCACTCCATGAAGTCGGAGCGGAACATCTGGCGCTTGCCGTAGAAGGTGTTGCCGCGGAGCCAGGTGGATTCGCCGCGGCTGAGGGAGAGCGACCGCACGTGGTCGAGCTGTTCGCGAAGCTCGCCCTCGTCCACGAGGTCGGCGAGGCGGACGGATTTGGTGCGGTTGATCAGGCTGAACGTGACGGTCGTGTCCGGCTTGTTGCGGAAAATCGACTGGCACATCAGGAGCTTGTAGAAATCAGTGTCGATGAGCGAGCGGACGATCGGGTCGATCTTCCACTTGTGGTTCCAGACCCTGGTCGCGATGTCGACCATTGCTGTCCTCCCGCAGAATTGGGCCGGGGCAGGCGGCTTGCCGCGCCCCGCCCTTTTGTGTCAGGCCAGCGCCTTGGTCAGGGCCTGGTCGAGATCGGCGATGATGTCGTCGGCATCCTCGATCCCGATGGAGACGCGCACCACGTTGTCGCCCGCGCCCGCCGCCGCGCGCTGCTCGTCGGTCAGCTGGCGGTGGGTGGTGGAGGCCGAGTGGATGATGAGCGAGCGGGCGTCACCGAGGTTGGCGACATGGCTGAAAAGCTCGACCGCATCGATCAGCTTGACGCAGTTCTCGTAGCCGCCCTTGACGGCGAAGGTGAAGAGACCGCCGGCGCCGCGCGGGCAGATCTTGGCCACGCGGTCGTGGTAGGGCGAGCTTTCCAGGCCGGCATAGGTGACCGTCTCGATCCGGTCGTCGGCCTCGAGCCATTTGGCGACCTTCACCGCGTTCTCGACATGCTTCTGCATGCGCAAGGACAGCGTCTCGATCCCCATCAGCGTGTAATGCGCGCCCTGCGGGTTCATGGTCATGCCGAGATCGCGGAGGCCGATGGCGATGGAGTGGAAGGTGAAGGCCATGGGGCCGAGCGCCTCGTGGAACTTCAGCCCGTGATAGGCGGGCTCGGGGTCCGAGAGCGACGGGAACTTGCCCGAGGCCGACCAGTCGAACGTGCCCGAATCCACGATGCAGCCGCCGGTGACGGTGCCGTTGCCGGTCAGATACTTGGTTGTCGAATGGACGACCAGCGTGGCGCCGTGCTTGATCGGGTTGCAGAGATAGGGCGTGGCCGAGGTGTTGTCGACGATGAGCGGCAGTCCCGCCTCGCGCGCGACGTCCCCGATGGCGTCGAGATCGGTGATATAGCCGCCCGGGTTGGCGATCGACTCGCAGAAGATCGCGCGGGTGTCGTCATTGATCGCCGCCTTGACCGCGTCCAGATCGTCGAAATCGACGAAGGTGCATTCCCAGCCGAAGCGCTTGAAGACGTGCTGGAACTGGGCATAGGTGCCGCCGTAGAGGCGCGTGGAGGCGACGATGTTCCTGCCCGGCATCATCAGCGGGTAGAGCGCCATGATCTGCGCCGCGTGACCCGACGAGCAGCAGACGCCGCCGGCGCCGCCTTCGAGATGGGTGATCCGCTCGGCCAGCGCCATGACCGTGGGGTTGGTCAGGCGGGAATAGATGAAGCCCACTTCCTGAAGGTTGAAGAGCCGCGCGGCGTGATCGGCATCCTTGAAGACGAAGGCGGTGGATTGATAGATTGGCACCTGCCGGGCGCCCGTGGCCGCATCCGGGTTCGCGCCGGCGTGAATCTGAAGGGTGTCGAATCCCTGTTTCCTGTCAGACATGTCCCTGTCTCCGTTATTGGTCCGGCGCGACACTAGAGCCTTTCCGAACCGCATGGAACCGCATTTCGCGGCCTCTCTCCTCAGGCTCGGACACGAAAGCGGTTGCTTGAATTTGCAAGGGGTTCAGGAAGGCTCTGGGTTTTTCAGACCGGCATGGAGGCGACCGTCGCTGCCTCTCGGCTCAGGCTCGGACGCGACTGCCGGAGGGGGGTATTCGGACGCTTCGCGTCCGATCCGCCTGAGGGGTTCCACCCCTCCGGACCTCCCCGGAGTATTTCCGAACAGAAGAAACGATGGGGCGCTGTGCGAGGTGGGGGGATTGCGCGGGAGGGTGGCGCGACCGGGAAACGTGGGGCGGGCCGGGTGGGCGGCGTGAAGGCGAGTGACCCGCCATGGTCCCCGGGAGGGCGCGCGGGAGGCGGGGCGGCGGAGCCGGGGGCCGACGCGCGGGGAGGTCTGGAGGAGGCCCGAAGCGGGGAAGCCGGAGGCGGAAGTGGTGTGCGTGCAGGGCCGGCCATGGCGGGAGGGCCGATGTGGCGTCGCGGTGGAGGGAGGCCGGAGGCGGAAGTGGTGTGCGTGCAGGGCCGGCCATGGCGGGGAGGGCCGGAGTGGCGTCGCGGTGGAGGGAGACCGGAGGCGGAGGTGGCGAGCCGGGTTTTTAGGCGGCGCGGCTCAGGTACCGATGAGGCGCATGACGACGACGTAGAACGCCTCGTCCCGGTGCTGGGTCGCGCTGACGGTCATCACGAGGCGTTCGACGATGCCGTCCCGGATGGTCAGCCGCACGCTGTCGTCGATCTTGTGCTGGCTGAGCATGTCTTCGGGCGCCCAGCCGAGTTCCAGCGGCACGCCGGTTGCCGCTTCGAGCGATTGCCCGATGGCGTCGCGCTGGGTGAAGCGGAAGATGCTTTGCGCGGCGCGGTTGGCGTAGATCACGCTTTCGTCGCCCCGGAGGACGAAGACCGGGTCCACCATCAGTTCGAGACCCGCGCGAAGCTCGTTATCGGGCACGTTCAGGACGAGGATGCGCGCCACCTCGCCGGCCTCGTCGAAGAGCGGCACGATGAGGCGCTGCCAGACGCGGACGAAGACGTTCCGGGGCGGTTCGTGCTCGGAATAGACGCAGGCTTTCTGCGCGAGAACGGCGCGGTAGAGGCCGAGGAAGAAGGTCGAGATATAGCCGCCGAATTCGGACGTGCGGTGGCCCGTCATGTCCATGCCGAAGCTGTCGGTGATGGAGGAGCCATAGGCGAGGTACTCGAAATCGGCGCCGTCCTCGACGGGCTGAAGCAGCATCAGCCATTCGGTCAGGCCGCCGAAATCCTCGAGCCGAAGCGATTTCGCGGGCACACGGCCGTCGACCTTGTAGCCTTTGACGATGGCCTGGAATTGCCTCAGGAGCGGGTTGCGCACATCCGCCGTGCCCGGGGACCAGATCACCTCGGGCGCGCGGGCGCCGGCGTCGTTGAACAACTGCCTGACGGCGTCGTGACCGGTGGGTGCGACGCTTTTCGCAACCAGATCGGCGATGTCGCTGTCTTTGAGCGTGTCGGTCATCAGGGCTCTCCGGCGGTTGGGTCTGTCGGGTTGGGGCGCCGTTCGCGGTCAAGAGTGCGGGGCCGGGCGCGGGATTGCAAGGAAACTCACCGTAGCCAGAGCCGCTCGCGCTTGATCCGGCTTCGGAGGGCGCGTTCGGGGCGGGGCAGGCGGGTCTGATCGAAAAGCGCGCGCACCTTGCCGCCGCGGTTCTGGTAGATCATGCGGCGGAAGGGCTCGTAGCGTTTGAGGACGCGTTTGATCCGGTTGGGGGCGGTCAGCTCTTCGAAGGCGGCCAGTTGCGCGTCTGAGGCGCGGGCATAGAGCAGCGGCAGCGCGCGCCAGTGCCAGGTGATGTCGCCGTCGAGCCCGGCAAGCTCGGGTCCGGGGCGGCCGCCGCCGAGCCCCGCGATCACCACCGGGAGCGCCACCTGGTCGAGCCAGGGGTCGAAGGACTGGCAGACCAGCTCGGGCAGGGGATCGTCGCGGAGGCCGAGCATCACGCGGAGCATGTCGGCGCGGAAGACGCCGGCGCGTCTGTAGTAGAACCAGCCGGCGTTGAAATAGAGGTACCGCTCCCAGTGCTCGTCGGGCTGGGCGAGGTCGAGCGTCGGCTCGAACGGCACGCCGAAGCGGTCGTAGATGGCGCGCCATGTCTCGGTGTAGCCGGGGCCGTAGAGCTGAATCTCGGGCCATGTCCCCTCGCGCGCCATCGACGCGGAGGGGCGGTCGAGGTCGAAGGCGACGGTGTCGAGCGGGCCGGTGATGAGCGTGTCCGTGTCGAAGAAGAGGAACGGCTCGTCGGGGTCGAGCACCGACAGCGCCTCGACCTTGTTGCCATGGGGGTAGGCGGCGCCGAAATGCAGGCTGTCGAAGCCCCGGATCTCGGCCCCCATCTCGATCAGGAGGGCGCGGGCCTCATCGTCGTCGATGCCGGGATCGCCGGGCCAGAGCGGGCCGGGCAGCGGTTCGGCCAAGACCACGCGACCCGTCCAGCCGGGGGCCGCCTGCCGAAGCGAGGCGAGAAAGAGCACCGCCTCATAGGTCAGGCGCCCGGCCTGGGCGACGATCAGCAGCGTGGGGGGCTGTGGTCGGTCCACCTTTGTCCCGTTGTTCGTGGTTGGTCCTGACCCGACTATACCGCCCATCTCAGGCCTTCGGAACCGTCAAGCGACGGGGTCTCGGCGGTGGCGACCTTTTCGGTCAGCCAGAGGGGCGGGTCTTCGGCCTGGAGGCGGCGAAAGACGGGTGGCGGCTCGACCCGGCGGAGCGCACGGTGAAGGAGCAGGAAGAGGGTTCCGGTCCCGCGCGCGGGCAGGGCGCCGTGAGTGTCTAGGCCCGAGGCGAAGAGCGTCTGGATCAGCCGGTCGCGCACGGGGCCGCCGGGAAGACAGAACGAGACGCCCAAGGATGGGGTCCCGCCGTGGTCCATGACCCGCTCGATCCGGGCGGCGATTGTCCCGACGCCGGCGATGGTCAGGGCCACCCAGTCGCCCCGCTCGGGGCAGGGCCCGTCCGGGGACGGATGGCAGTCGATCAGCGCGCCGGTCAGCGAGACATTCCGCGTCTCGCCCGTCGCCCGGATGCCGGGCCCCTCGGCCCGGCAGAGCGCGCGGAGTGGAAAGCGTTCCTCGGTGCGGAGGCGCGGGCGGGGGACCGCCATCATGATCACGATCAGCAGCACGACCATGTTGAACACCGCCCAGAAGGCGACCATGGGCAGAAGCTGTATGTCGTCGACGAGGCGCAGGTCCAGATCGGCGTTCAGGAACAGGCCGGTGCCCGTCGCCAGAAGGAGAAAGAGTGCGACGGATATGGTGAAGCGGTCCTCGCCGCCCATGGCCGCATCGCTGCCCTTGGGCGTGACGCGGAAGGCGTGGCCGTGGGGTCGGACAAGCGTCAGGAGCGTGCTGGGCGCGAGGCGGAACGATTGCAGCACGCTTTCCACGGTCGAGGCGATGGGCGCGAAATCTCGCGGCGCCAGAAAGCCGAGGAAGGCCATGGCGGCGGCGATGGCCGGAATCTGGTAGAACAGGATATCGCCAAGCCCCGCATTCAGAAGGGGCGACCAGCCGGTGAAGAGGAAGATGGCGGGCGTCGCCATCGCAAGCGGCTGGCACAGGCTTTGCGACAGCCAGTGGCTGGGCAGGAACATCAGGCGCTGGCGCAGCGTCAGGCCGGGGCCGAGCGGGCCGTGGGGCGTGTAGAGCATCTGGATCGCACCCCGCGCCCAGCGTTCGCGCTGGACGAAATAGGCGTCGATGCTTTCGGGCGCGAGGCCCACCGCAAGACGCTCGCCCAGGTAGCGGGTGACGTAGCCTTTCCGCATCAGCGCAAGGGTCAGCAGCATATCCTCGGTGATCGAGTCGGTGGGCAGCCCGCCGCCGATCTCTTCCATGGCGCTGCGCCGGAGGATGCCGTTCGAGCCGCAGCAAAAGGCGCAGTCCCAGCCGTCGCGCCCCGGCTGGATCGCATCGAAGAAGAACCTCTGCTCGTCGGGGAGCGCGTCGCGCATCTCGGCATTGGCCTGCAAGGGCGTGTCGTTGAAGAAGAAATGGGGCGCCTGGACGATGCCGATGCGCGGGTCGTCGAAAAAGCCGATGGCGCGCATGAGGAAGGGGCGCTGGGGGACGAAATCGGCATCGAGCACCAGAAGGAAGGGCGCGCGGGTGCGGGGGATGGCGGCGTTGATATTGCCCGCCTTGGCGTGGGCGTTGTCGGGGCGCGTCATGTGGTTCACACCCCGCTCGGCGCAGTAGCGCGCAAGCCAGTCGCGCCGACCGTCGTCGAGCACGTGGATATGAAGCCGCTCCGCCGGCCAGTCGAGCGCAAGGGCGCCCGCGATGGTCTTTTCCAGCACGTCGAGCGGCTCGTTATAGGTGGCGATCAGGACGTCGACATCGGGGAGGTCTTCGGGCGGAAGCGCGCGGAGCCGCGCCTCATGTGCGTCGGCTTCCGCGCGGCGGTCGGTCTGGCCCAGAAGGATCGTCATCAGATGCAGAGTTTCGTACCAGAGCCAGAGCTCGGCCAGGAACACCACCCAGACGAAGACGGTGGCGGGCGAAAGCCCTTCGGCCACCAGCACGGTCTGGGTCAGGCGCCACCAGAGATAGACGGCGAGGAGCGCGGCGAAGCCGAGCGTCATGGCCGCCGTGCGGGTCCGTGCGCCCTCGCGGCGCGCCGGCACCAGAAGGGCGGCCGCGATGACCAGGAGAAACGGGATCAGGGTGGTGTCGGGCACGGGGCGGCGCGCCTATCCCGACGAGGCCGCGCGGCCGGTTCCGGCGATCGTGCCTTCGGGTTCGAAAAAGTCGCGGGCGCGTTCGATCCACGCGGCGACGCGCGGCAGGACCGGCGGGCGGTCGATCTGAACCTCGGCCGTGCGCCCGACATCGCAGAAACGCTCGGCAACCCCGTCGGCGGCAATGTCGGCAGGCGGCAGCGTCAGGTAGACCCGGACGCCGCCGCCCCGCATGTTCGCGGGCTCGTCCTGCAATTCCTGGGTCAGCGCGGTGCCGCCGCCGACCGCCCGGCGAAAGGCGACACGGGCGAGGAAGGACGTCTCGGCCCCCCTGAGGCGCACCCGCGCGGGCGTGCCGGGCGGCACCTGCTCGATAATGCTTTCGTCCAGCACGACTTCGAGGAAGCGGCGTGAGCAATCCAGCACCTCGGCCAGGTCGGCGCCCCGCGCCGCGCTGGCCCCGGCGGGCGGCGACGGGCGCCAGATCACACCGGTGGTGGCGGCGGCGGGGGCGAAATGCTCGGGCATGTCGGGGAGATCGCCGGTCTCCCTCAGCCGCGCGGTCAGCCCGTCGAGACGGCCTTGGGCGATGGCGCGGCGGGTGGCGAGGTCACTGACCAGCAGGCCGAGGTCTTCCAGCCGGTCGAGCGCCGCGTCGCGCCGTCCGGTGCCGGAGGGCGTGGGCAGCCCGGCTTCGAGCGCCTCGATCTCCAGACGGATGGCGGCGATGCGGGCGTCGGCCCCGGCGATCAGAGCGTCGGCGACGGCGACCTCGCCTTCGGCGGCCTCGACGCGGGCGTCGGCCACCGAGCCTGCCTCGCCCAGACGGCGCTGCCGGTCGAGCGCGCGGACCGCCTGATCCCAGAGCGCCTCGTATCGGCGGCGCTCTTCCACAGCCTCGGTCAGCCGGGCGGTGAGGAAGGCGATCTCGATCCGCGCCTCCTGCCGCGCGCGGTCTTCGAGCGCGGCGATGCGCCCCTTCGTGCGGGCGATTTCGGCGTCGAGCGCGTCGACCTCGGCCCGGGCGGCAAGCGCCTCGCCCCTCAGCCGGGCGGCGCCAAGTTCCATATCCGGGTTCCGCTGAAGCCGGAGGAGGGTCGTCTCGGGGCGCACCGGAGCGCCGAGGCCGGGGGACGCCGCGACGATGGTGCCGTCCACGGGCGCGCGCACGGCGATGACCGGCGCGTCGATGACGGCGTCGGTGGAGACGTAGAAGTGGACCCGCGGCCAAAGCAGGTTCCACACGGCTGCGAGGACGAAGATCCCGGCAGCCACCCTGATCTTGCGACTTCCCAACATGTCCAGGTCCCGAAAAACTGTTCAGAGCCTAGAGTTTGAGTGTTTCCAAATGAAAAACCGGGCCACATCGGACCCGGTTTTCTGTCTAGAATTCGTATCGAATTTTACGCGTCGGGGGCGTAGCCGATGCCCTTCAGCGCCACGCGGATCTCGTCGAGGATGGCGGGGTCGTCGATGGTGGCGGGCGTCTTGAATTCGGCGCCATCGGCGATCTTGACCATGGTGGCACGCAGGATCTTGCCCGAGCGCGTCTTGGGCAGGCGGTCGACCACGACGGCCAGCTTGAAGGCCGCCACGGGGCCGATCTTGTCGCGGACCAGCTTGACGCATTCCGCAACGATCTCTGCGTCGGGCTTCTCGGTGCCTGCGTTGGTGCAGAGGAAGCCGAGCGGCAACTGGCCCTTGAGTTCATCCGTCACGCCGATCACGGCGCATTCTGCCACGTCGGGGTGGCTGGCCAGAACCTCTTCCATGCCGCCGGTGGACAGACGATGCCCCGCGACGTTGATGACGTCATCGGTGCGGGCCATGATGTAGAGATAGCCGTCCTCGTCCATGTAGCCCGCGTCCCCCGTCTCGTAATAGCCGGGGAAGTGGTCGAGATAGCTTTTGCGGAACCGCTCTTCGGCGTGCCAGAGCGTCGGCAGTGTGCCCGGCGGAAGCGGCAGTTTGGCGGCGATGGCCCCCAGTTCACCGGCGGCGACGGGATGGCCCGCCTCGTCGAGGATCTGCACGTCCCAGCCTGGCATCGGAACCGAGGGCGAGCCGATCTTGACCGGCAGCTTCTCGATCCCGAGGGGGTTGGCCGCGATCGCCCAGCCGGTTTCGGTCTGCCACCAGTGGTCGATGACCGGCACGCCGAGCAGTTTCTCGGCCCATTCGATCGTGTCGGGGTCGGCACGCTCACCGGCGAGGAACAGCGCCTGAAGGGACGAGATGTCGTATTTGCCGACGAATTCGCCCTTGGAATCCTGCCGCTTGATGGCGCGGAAGGCGGTGGGCGCGGTGAAAAGCACCTTGACCTTGTGCTGGTCGATCACGCGCCAGAAGGTGCCGGCGTCGGGTGTGCCGACGGGCTTGCCTTCGAACACGATCGTTGTGTTGCCGTGGATCAGCGGCGCATAGCAGATATAGCTGTGCCCCACGACCCAGCCCACGTCGGAGGCGGCCCAGTACACGTCGCCCGGATCGACATTGTAGATGTTCTTCATCGTCCAGTTGAGCGCCACCAGATGCCCGGCGGTGGGGCGGACGACACCCTTGGGCTGGCCCGTGGTCCCGGAGGTATAAAGGATATAGGCGGGGTCGGACCCTTTGACGGGCACGCAGTCGGCCAGCTCGGCGCCGTCCTGGAACACGTGCCAGTCGTGGTCGCGGCCCGGGATCAGCTCGGCCGGTTCCTGTTCGCGCTGGAAGATGACGCAGAAGTCGGGCTTGTGCGTGGCCTCTTCGATGGCGGCGTCGAGGAGGGGTTTGTAATGGACGGTCCGGCCCGGCTCGATCCCACAGGAGGTGGCGATGATCGCCTTGGGCCTGGCGTCGTCGATGCGGACGGCGAGTTCGTTCGCCGCAAAGCCCCCGAAGACGACCGAATGGATCGCGCCCAAGCGCGACACGGCCAGCATCGCGACCAGTGCCTCGGGCACCATGGACATGTAGATGACGACCCGGTCGCCCTTGGTCACGCCTTTCGCGGCGAGCGCACCGGCGAGGCGGGCCACACGCATTCTGAGTTCGTCATAGGTGATGTAGGAGATCGTGTCCGTGACCGGGCTGTCGTAGATGATCGCGGTGCGGCCGCCGTTCCCGGCTTCGACATGGCGGTCGACGGCGTTCCAGCAGGTGTTGACCTCGGCATCGGTGAACCACTCGTAAAGCGGTGCGTTGCTGTCATCGAGCGCGCGGGAGGGCGGCGTGATCCAGTCGATCCCCTTGGCCGCGTCCATCCAGAAGACTTCCGGATCGGCCTTCCATGCCGCGTAGATGTCGCTGTAGCCCATCGGGTGAACCCTCCCTCATGTGTCCCTGACTTGGACATACGTGACGGGCGCTCAGCCGGGCAAGCGCGATGAAGCGGCGGTGCGGTGCCTGCGACAATAAGTTTGCATATTTCCGCCGGGATGATCTGCAAATATTTGCAAACCCACCCGAAATTTAACGAAATACCACGCGCCGCCCGGAGACTTTGCAAAACGCTGTCGGGAATTTGCCAAGTGCCGCGGTGCCCGGTAGGTCCCGGGCTTCATCTTCGCCTGTTCAGAAATATCCCGGGGGGTGAGGTCGTTTCGCGTCGCGAAACGACCGAGGGGGGCCGAGCCCCCCCCGGCCGGTCGGCTCCGAAGGAGACGAAACCGCCCGGAGCGGCGATCACCCGTAATGCGCGACCGGCGTGCCGGCGAGGGCCGACATGTTCAGAAGGCCGCGCGCGGTGATGGACGTGGTGGTGATGTGGGCGCGGTTGCCCATCCCCATGAGGATCGGCCCGACTTCCAGCCCGCCCGCCTTCATCTTGAGGATGTTCCTGACGCCGGAGGCCGCATCGGTATTGGCGAAGACGAGCACGTTGGCGGCGCCTTCGAACCGGCTTTCCGGCATGATCCGCGCGCGGAGGTCCATGTCGAGCGCGGCGTCGGCATGCATCTCGCCCTCATAGGCGAAGTCGCGCGGCTGGCTGTCGAGGATGGCGATGGCCGCGCGCATCCGGCGCCCGGTCTCGCAGTCGAGATTGCCGAACTGGCTGTGCGAGCAGAGCGCGATCTTGGGCTCGAGCCCGAAGCGGCGGGTGTGGCGTGCGGCGGCGATGCAGGTCTCGGCGATCTGTTCGGGCGTGGGCTCGGGATGGACATGGGTGTCCGCGATGAAGAGCGGGCCGTCTTCGAGGATCATCAGGCTGAGCGCGCCCACGGGGTGCAGCCCGTCCGTGGCGAGGACCTGGGTGATATAGTTGAGGTGCCAGAGATACTGTCCGAAAGTTCCGCAGATCAGGCTGTCGGCCTCGCCCCGGTGGACCATGACCGCGCCGATGGCGGTGGTGTTGGTCCGCATAACGGCCCGCGCAAGGTCGGGCGTGACGCCCTTCCGCTGCATCAGCGCGTGATAGGTCGTCCAGTACTCGCGGTAGCGGGGATCGTTCTCGGGGTTCACGATCTCGAAATCGGTGCCGGGCCGGATCGGCAGGCCGATGCGCTCGGCGCGGGATTCGATCACCTCGGGGCGGCCGATCAGGATGGGCGCGTCAGTGGTTTCTTCCAGCATGGCGTTGGCGGCGCGCAGGACGCGCTCGTCCTCGCCCTCGGCAAAGACTATGCGGCGTTCGGCGGTGGCTGCGGCCTCGAAGACGGGGCGCATGATGAGCGCGGATTTGAAGACCGACCCGTCGAGCTTCTGCTTGTAGGCGGCGAGGTCCTCGATGGGTCGCGCGGCGACGCCGGTTTCCATCGCCGCCTTGGCGACGGCGCTGGCGACGACGCCCATCAGGCGCGGATCGAAGGGCTTGGGGATCAGGTAGTCGGCGCCGAAGGTCAGTTGTTCGCCCTGATAAGCGGCCGCGGCCTCGGCGCTGGTGGTGGCGCGGGCCAGAGCGGCGATGCCTTCGATGCAGGCGATCTTCATCTCGTCGTTGATCGTGCTTGCGCCCACGTCCAGCGCGCCCCGAAAGATGAAGGGGAAGCAGAGCACGTTGTTGACCTGGTTCGGAAAATCCGACCGGCCCGTGGCGATGATCGCGCCGGGCGCCACCTCGCGGGCGAGGTCCGGCATGATCTCGGGCGTGGGGTTGGCGAGCGCGAAGATGATCGGGCGGTCGGCCATGCGGCGGACCATGTCCTGCGTCAGGACGCCGGGGCCGGAGAGACCGAGGAAGAGGTCCGCGCCCTCGATCACATCGGCAAGCTGACGTGGGCCGCCCGGCTGGGCATAGGCCTCTTTCTGAGGCGTCATGTCCTCGGTCCGGCCTTCGTGGACGAGGCCGTGGAGATCGCAGAGCCAGACGTTCTCGCGTTTGACGCCCAGTTTCAGAAGCATGTTGAGGCAGGCGATCCCGGCCGCGCCGCCGCCCGTGGAGACGATCTTGATATCCGCGAAGTCCTTCTTGGCGACGCGGAGCGCGTTCAGGACCGCCGCGCCCACGACGATGGCGGTGCCGTGCTGGTCGTCGTGGAAGACGGGGATGTTCATTCGGGCGCGGCAGATCTCTTCGACGATGAAACAGTCGGGCGCCTTGATGTCTTCGAGGTTGATGGCGCCGAAGGTGGGTTCCAGCGCGCAGACGATATCTGCCAGCTTTTCGGGGTCGGTCTCGTTCAGTTCGATGTCGAAACAGTCGATATTGGCGAATTTCTTGAAGAGGACGGCCTTGCCCTCCATCACCGGCTTGGAGGCGAGGCCGCCGATATTGCCGAGGCCGAGAACCGCCGACCCGTTGGTAACGACAGCGACGAGGTTGCCGCGCGCGGTATAGTCGCGGGCGGTCATCGGGTTGGCCTTGATCTCGAGGCAGGCCTCGGCCACGCCCGGCGAATAGGCGCGGGCAAGGTCGCGGCCGTTGGCGAGCGGCTTGGTCGCCCGGATTTCGAGTTTGCCGGGCTTCGGATAAGCGTGATAATCGAGCGCCGCCTGGCGCAGGGCCTCTTGCCTCGGATCGCTCGTCATCCCGTCCCTCCCAAGGATAGTTTAGCGTTGAACAATCTTCGACCGGCGCGTAGCGCATGGGTTCCTGAAGGTCAACGATGCCAGAGTGCGACCAATCCGGCGGGAAGGGAAGGGGTCAGTTCAGGATTGCGGCGGTGCGACGCCGTCATCGCCCCTGAGCTCGGCGATTTTCGCCGCCGCCGCATCGCGCGAAAGCGTCTGGTCGAATGTCTCGCCGTGCTCTTCGCAGAGCGCGCGCAATTCGTCGGCCTGCTGCGAGGTCATCGGCTCGTCGCCATGCTCGTCCACGCTGGCAATCCCTGTCAGAGGTGTCGCCGCAGCGGCGATCGGATCGGCTTTCTTGTCATTGGTCATGAGAAGCTCCTTTCAGGGAAGAAACCCGCGCCCCTTGCGTCGGGTTCCGGCTTGCGCTCGGGGGGCCGTCGCTGCACCTTGGACGAAAACCGAGAGGACGCCCGATGACCCTGGTCGATGACGCCGCGCGCGTGCGCGAAAATGCCTATGCGCCATATTCGAGATTCAAGGTGGGCGCGGCGCTGAAGACGGCCTCGGGCGAGGTCTTTCTCGGCTGCAACGTGGAAAACGTGGCCTATCCCGAAGGCACCTGCGCCGAGGCGGGCGCCATCGCGGCCATGATCGCCGCCGGAGAGACAGCCTTCGTCGAGGCAGCGGTCATCGCGGAGAGCCCCGCGCCCGTGCCGCCCTGCGGCGGGTGCCGTCAGAAACTAGCCGAGTTCGCCGCCGAGGGCGCGCGGATCACCATGGCCACGACCGACGGCAAGACGACCGAGATGGCTGTGACCGACCTCTTGCCCGGAGCTTTCGGCGCGGGGCATATGCGCTGAAATGGATGCCAGGACGATCATCGAGACGCTCCGCGACGGGGGCGAGCCGACGCAGGCGCAACTGAACTGGTTCGCGAAGGGGCTGGCTTCGGGCGCGGTGAGCGATGCTCAGGCGGGCGCATTCGCCATGGCGGTCTGTCTGAAGGGGCTGAGCGAGGAGGCGCGGGTCGCGCTGACGCTGGCGATGCGGGATTCGGGCGACGTGCTGTCCTGGGACCTGGGCGGGCCGGCCATCGACAAGCATTCGACGGGAGGCATCGGGGATTGTGTGTCGCTCTTGCTTGCGCCGATGCTGGCGGCGGCGGGGGCTTACGTTCCGATGATCTCGGGGCGGGGTCTGGGCCACACGGGCGGGACGCTGGACAAGCTGGAGGCTATTCCCGGCCTCAGGACCGACGTCACCGAGGACCAGTTCCACCGGATCACCAAGGCGGTCGGCTGCGCCATCGTCTCGGCCACCGCCGACATGGCGCCCGCTGACCGGCGGCTTTATGCCGTGCGCGACGTGACTTCGACGGTGGAGAGCATCGATCTGATCACCGCGTCGATCCTGTCGAAGAAGCTGGCGGCGGGGCTGGACGCGCTGATCCTGGATGTGAAGACCGGCTCGGGCGCTTTCATGGAAACGCTGGAGGATGCCCGCGCGCTGGCGCGGTCGCTGGTGTCCACGGCGAACGGGGCGGGGTGCCGGACGGCGGCGTTGCTGACGGACATGAACCAGCCGCTGGTGCCTGCTGCGGGCAATGCGCTGGAAGTGGTCGAGGTCATGCGGGCGCTGAGCGACCCGAGGACCAGCCGTCTGACCGATGTAACGCTGGCCCTGGGCGCGGAGCTTCTCTGCCTCGCCGGGATCGAGGCCGACGCGGGCAAGGCGGGAGCGAAGCTGTTGGAAACGCTCACTTCCGGCAAGGCGGCGGAGGCGTTCGGGCGGATGGTCGGTGCGCTGGGCGGGCCGTCGGATTTCATCCACACATGGGCGACGCGCCTGCCCGAGGCGAACATCATCCGCGAACTGTCCGCGCCCGAGGCGGGGTACGTGACCGCCATCGACGGTCACGCGCTTGGCATGGCGGTGGTCCGGCTGGGCGGTGGGCGGATGCGCGACGGTGACAGGATCGATCCGTCCGTCGGGCTGGATGAGATCGTGTCGCTCGGGCAGCGGGTCGAGAAGGGTGCGCCTTTGTTGCGCATTCACGCGTCGAGCGACCGGGCGGCGCAGGCGGCCGAGGCGTCGCTGGCCGGTGCGATCCGGCTGGGGGATGCCGTGGACGCGCCGGATCTGATCATCGAGAGGGTGGGCTGATGGCGCGCGCCTTTCTGGTCGTCATGGACAGCGTGGGCATCGGCGGCGCACCCGATGCGGGCGCGTTCTTCAACGGTGACGTGCCGGACACGGGCGCGAACACTCTGGGCCACATAGCCGCCGCTGCCGCCGATGGCCGGGCGGAGGAGGGGCGGTCGGGGCCGTTGTCCTTGCCGAATCTCGCGGCGCTCGGACTGGGCCGGGCGCTGGATTTGGCGAGCGGCGACGGCACGGCCGGGATGGATGACGAGCCTGAGGGCCTCTGGGGGGCCGCGACCGAGGTGTCGCCGGGCAAGGACACGCCGTCGGGGCACTGGGAGCTGGCCGGGGTGCCGGTGCCGTGGGACTGGACCTATTTTCCGGACGATGTCCCTGCCTTTCCCGACGATCTTGTTGGCCGTGTCGCAGGGCTGGCGGGCACCACGGGCATTCTTGGGAACTGCCACGCGTCAGGCACCGAGATCATCGAGCGGCTGGGGGAAGAGCATCTGAGGACCGGCTGGCCGATCTGCTATACCTCTGCCGACAGCGTGTTCCAGATCGCGGCGCATGAGGAGACCTTTGGGCTGGAGCGGCTGCTGACGCTCTGCCGCGAGCTGGCGCCGACGCTCCACGAGATGAAGGTGGGCCGGGTCATTGCGCGGCCCTTCGTGGGCGCGCCGGGTGCCTTCGAGCGGACGGCGAACCGGCGCGACTATGCGATCGCGCCCGCCGCGCCCACGCTCTGCGACTGGGTGCAGGGCGCGGGGCGGCGGGTCTATGCGGTGGGCAAGATCGGCGATATCTTCTCGATGCAGGGGATCGACGAGGTGCGGAAGGGCGCGGATGTGAAGCTCATGGAGCATCTCGTGGACCTCGTGGGCGAGGCCGAGGACGGCAGCCTGACCTTCGCCAATTTCGTCGAGTTCGACAGCCGGTTCGGCCACCGGCGCGACGTGTCGGGCTATGCCCGTGCGCTGGAATGGTTCGACGCGCAATTGCCGAGGCTTTTCGAGGCGGCGCGGGAGGGCGACCTGTTCCTCTTCACCGCCGACCATGGCAACGACCCGACATGGATCGGGACCGACCACACCCGCGAGCGAGTGCCGGTTTTGGGCCGCGGCGTGGGCGCGAAGGCCGTCGGGCAGGTGGCCTTCGTCGACGTCGCGGCATCGGTCGCGGATCATCTGGGCGTGCCGGCAGAAGGGCCGGGGAGGAGTTTCCTGTGAGCCTTTCGCATCTGCCCAAGGTCGAGTTGCACCTGCATCTGGAAGGCGCCGCGCCGCCCGCCTTCATCCGGGGGTTGGCGAAGGAGAAGTCCGTCGATCTGTCCGGCATCTTCGACGAGCGGGGCGCTTACAAGTACAAGGACTTCTGGGACTTCCTGAAGGTCTATGAGGCCGCGACCTCGGTGCTGGAAACGCCCGAGGATTACGCCCGCCTGACCACCGCCGTTCTGGAGGAAAGCGCGGCGTCCGGCGTGATCTATGGCGAGACGTTCCTGTCGCCGGATTTCTGCGGCGGGCGGGACGTGGGCGCGTGGCGCGAATATCTTGCCGCGATCCGGGAGGCCGCCGACCGGGCCGAGGCGCGGGACGGAGTCGTCCTGCGGGGCATTATCACCTGTATCCGGCATTTCGGACCGGAGAAGGCTCGGGAGACCGCGGTCTGCGCGGCCGAGACGGCGGGCGACTGGATCGTGGGTTTCGGCATCGCGGGCGACGAGCTGGCCGGGAAACCGCAGGATTTCGCGTGGTCCTTCGACTGTGCGCGCGAGGCGGGGCTGAACCTGACCGCCCATGCGGGCGAGTGGGGCGGACCGGAAAGCGTGCGGGATGCGCTGACGCTTGGTGTGACCCGCATTGGCCACGGGGTTCGCGCGATCGAGGACCTGGCGCTCGTTGACCGGCTGGCCGAGGACGGGATCGTGCTGGAGGTCTGTCCGGGGTCGAACGTGGCGCTTGGCGTCTATCGGCGCTGGCGCGACCATCCGATCTCGAAGCTTTACGAGCGGGGGGTGAAGGTCACTGTATCGACCGATGACCCGCCCTTCTTCCACACCACCATGAACAATGAATACGACCGGCTGGCTGATGCCTTCGACTGGGACGAGGGCGCTTTCGCGGATATCGCGCGGACCTCGGCCGAGGCGGCGTTCTGCGACGGCGAGACCCGCGCGCGCATACTGAAAAGACTGGAGACCCGATGACCGATCACCTCACAATCGTCGATCACCCGCTGGTGCAGCACAAGCTGACGCTGATGCGCGACAAGGACACGTCCACGGCGGTGTTCCGGCAGCTTCTGCGCGAGATCAGCCAGCTTCTGGCCTATGAGGTGACGCGGCCGCTGAAGATGACGACCCGCCGGATCGAGACCCCGCTGACCGAGATGGACGCGCCCGTGCTCGATGGCCGGAAATTGGCGCTGGTGTCGATCCTTCGGGCGGGGAACGGGCTTCTGGACGGGATGCTCGACCTCATCCCCTCGGCGCGGGTGGGCTTTGTAGGGCTTTACCGGGACGAAGAGACGCTGAAGCCCATTCAGTATTACTGCAAGCTGCCGGGCGAGCTGGACGAGCGGCTGGTGATCGCGGTCGATCCTATGCTGGCGACTGGCAACTCCTCGGCCGCGGCCATCGACCTGCTGAAAGAGGCGGGGGCGACGAATATCCGGTTTCTCTGCCTTCTGGCCGCGCCCGAGGGCGTGGCGCGGATGAAAGAGGCGCATCCCGATGTTCCGGTGGTGACGGCGGCGCTGGACGAGCGGCTGAACGAGCTGGGCTATATCGTGCCGGGTCTGGGTGACGCGGGCGACCGGATGTTCGGGACGAAGTAGAGCTCAGCTTTCGCAGATTTGCTGAAGCGCGATCCAGTCGCCGTCGGCGAGGATCGTCGGGGACGCATCCTCGCTGACCGAGCGCGCCGAGAGGATCGCGCGGAGCGCGCCGGGCGCGGGGGCCGGGCCGGGGCGCGCGATGAGGTCGGCGGCATAGGCGGCAAGATCTTCGTCGGACAGATGCCCCGTGGTCAGAAGCCGGAGCGACGCGCGGATGCCGGCCACGTCGAGAAGGCGCTCGATCGGGTCTTCGCGGACCGAGGCCAGTTCCGCCGAGAGAAGCGCGGTCGAAAGCGCCAGCGGCGTCTCGTGATCCTCGACCAGTTCGTGACCGGCCAGAAGGATACCGCCCGGAATGCGCGCCGCGCCGGTCAGCGCCGAGCGCACGATGACGAGGCGGCGGGTCGTGTCGGGGAAGAGCCGGTTTTCCAGAACGGCGAGCGACTGGCGGCCCGACTGATCGGCGCAGGGCGCCCCCGCCACGCGGGCGACATGGGCCAGAACGTCCTGCCCGATGGAGGCGCGTGCCGCGTCCGGGATGATCGAGGCCGCATAGCGCGTCAGCGCGCCGGGCAGCCAGAAGACGACAAGCGCAAGGATCAGGATCGAGACGACGCCGACGATGCCCGCGCGCAGGCGTCCGGGCCGGGCCTGACCGCGCCGGATCGCGCGAGACACCTTGGCGAGCGCGTCGATCATCTGCGCGTCCGCGATTTCGAGGCTCTCTTCGGCATCCTCGCCCGGTCGGTAGAGCGCGGGGCGCGTGCCGGGGTTCATGCGCTCGACGGCGGGAAGCGACCAGTGGGTCAGAACGCGCTCGTTCAGGTCCGAGATGGTCAGCGTGGCTTCACCGATCGAGACGATCACATCGCGGCGCTGCGCCTCCGGCTCGGGCCGCCAGACGCCTTCGGCTTCCAGCCGCTGGTATTGCTCTAGAACGGTTGCGCGCCCCAACGCTGCCTCGCATGTGGTTTGGGCGGAGCCTACCGGATCGGGAGGGCGCGCTCAATCGCTGCTCTGACGCGGCGTCGGACGTGACAGCGGCGGCGATAAACGCCAGTGTCGCGCCACTTCAGGAGGTTCCGAGATGTCCGATTATTCCCGTCTGCTTCAGCCGCTCGATCTGGGCCATGTCACGCTGCCGAACCGCGTCCTCATGGGCTCGATGCATACCGGGCTGGAAGAGATGGGCGATTTCGACCGCGTGGCCGCTTTCTATGCCGCTCGGGCGCGGGGCGGCGTGGGTCTTATGGTGACGGGTGGCATGGCGCCCAACCGCGAAGGCGGCGTGATGCCGGGGGCGGCGGGGCTGTTCTCGGACAAGGACATCGCCAATCACGGCAAGGTCACGGCACGGGTGCATGACGAGGGCGGTCGGATCGCGATGCAGATCCTGCATGCCGGGCGCTATGCCTACAGCCCCGAATGCGTGGCGCCATCTGCCGTCAAGTCCCCGATCTCTCCTTTCGCGCCCAGGGAGCTGGACGAGGAGGGAATCGAGAAGCAAATCGCGGATATCGTCACCGCCGCCGTCCGGGCGCGTGAGGCGGGCTATGACGGGGTCGAGGTGATGGGCTCGGAAGGGTATTTCCTGAACCAGTTTCTGGTGACCCATACCAACAAGCGCGAGGACCGCTGGGGCGGGTCTTACGAGAACCGGATGCGTCTGCCGGTCGAGGTCGTCCGGCGCGTGCGCGAGGCGGTCGGCCCGGATTTCATCGTGATCTACCGGATCAGCCTGATCGACCTCGTGCCGGGCGGCTCGACCTGGGACGAGGTGGTGACGCTTGCCAAGGCCATCGAGGGCGCGGGCGCGTCGATCCTGAACACCGGCATCGGCTGGCACGAGGCGCGCGTGCCCACAATCGCCACCAGCGTGCCGCGCCGGGCGTTTACATGGGTCACGAAGAAGCTGATGGGCGAGGTGGCGATCCCGATCATCACGTCGAACCGGATCAACACGCCCGAGGTGGCCGAGGCCGTTCTGGCCGATGGCTGTGCCGACATGGTGTCGATGGCGCGCCCCTTCCTTGCCGATCCGGCCTTCGTGGCCAAGGCCAAGGCGGGCCGGGCGGCGACCATCGCGCCCTGCATCGCCTGCAATCAGGCCTGTCTGGACCACACGTTCGAGATGAAGGTCGCCACCTGCCTCGTGAACCCGCAGGCTGCGTACGAGACCGAGTTGGTCTATTCGAAGACCGACGCGCCCAAGCGGGTCGCCATCGTGGGCGCGGGGCCGGCGGGGCTGTCGACTGCGCTTGTCGCGGCCGAGCGGGGGCATGAGGTGACGCTGTTCGACCGGTCCGACAAGATCGGCGGGCAGCTCAACATGGCCAAGATGGTGCCAGGCAAGGAAGAGTTCCACGGCCTTGTCGACTGGTACAGGACGATGCTGGACGAGACCGGCGTGACCTGCCGTCTGAACACCGAGGCGACGGCGGAGGTGCTGGAGGGCTTCGACGAGATCGTCGTGGCCACCGGCGTCGTGCCGCGCGATCCGGGCATCCCGGTCGAGGGCGACGCGCATGTGGTGAGCTACATCGACATCCTGACAGGCCGCGAGACGGCAGGTGACCGCGTGGCGGTTGTGGGCGCGGGCGGTATCGGCTTCGACGTGTCGGAATACCTGACCGCCGAGGGCGAAAGCCCGACCGAGAACCTGGCCCACTGGCTGGAGGAATGGGGCGTCGCTGACCCTGCCGAGGCGCGGGGCGGTCTGGACCCCGAGGGGCCGCAGCCTGCAGCCAGCCCGCGTCAGGTGACGCTGTTGCAGAGAAAGGCCGAGCGGCCCGGCAAGCGGCTGGGCAAGACCACGGGATGGATTCACCGGGCCAGCCTTCAGATGAAGGGCGTCAAGATGCTGGGCGGCGTGACCTATGACCGGATCACGCCGGAGGGTCTGCACGTCACGCGGCAGGACGGCACGGCCGAGGTCATCCCAGCGGATACGGTCGTTCTTTGCGCGGGACAGTTGAGCGAGCGCAGCCTCGCCGACGCGCTTGAAGCGGCGGGCAAGACCGTTCACGTGATCGGCGGGGCCGACGTGGCGGCCGAACTGGACGCGAAGCGTGCGATCAATCAGGGCTCGCGGTTGGCCGCAATTCTCTGACGCACCTGCGATTGTTGCGCGGCAGGCCCTGGCCTGCCGCAGGGTCATTTCTGGCCGATTTCCCGAAAGTCAATAAATATCAATGCGTTGGGCGAATTTCGCTCGTTTCCGTTCTCAAAACGATCCCGAGATTACCGGGAAATTGTCGGAGCCTTTCCCCATTCTTGCCCGATTTCACAGCCAAACCGTTCTGGCGAGGGGCGCGAAGACAAAGGTAACAAACCTGATGGACCGACTGACCGAAATGGAAGCGTTTGCAACCGTCGTGGATCAGGGTGGGTTCACCGATGCCGCAAAGAAGATGGGAATTTCGAAATCGGCCGTGTCCAAGCACGTGTCGTCGCTCGAAGCCCGGCTTGGCGCACGGCTCTTGAACCGCACGACGCGCCGCGTCTCTCCCACCGAGATCGGCCTTGCCTATTACGACCGCGCCCGCCGCGTCCTGAACGACGCGGGCGAGGCGGATGCCCTTGTGACCTCGATGCAATCTGCGCCCTCGGGCCTGTTGCGCATCTCTGTCGCCACGGATTTCGGCGTGAACCACCTGTCGCCGGTCCTGGGCGAGTTCCTGCAGGAATTCCCCGACATCACCGTGAACATGGTGCTGAACAACCGGTATGTGGAACTGATCTCCGAAGGCTTCGACCTGGCCATCCGGATCGGTGAGCTGGAAGACTCGACGCTCAGGGCCCGCAAACTCTGCGAGACGAACCGCCGCATGATCGCGAGCCCCGCCTATTTCGAGAAATACGGGCGCCCGCAGAAGATCGACGATCTGAACGAGCACAAGCTTCTGCATTATTCGAACAACTCCGCCGGCAACGTCTGGAAGCTGACCGCGCCTTCGGGCGAAAAGCGTCAGGTCCGTACCGCCGGCTGGCTGACCGTCAATGACGGACAGTCGCTTCTGAACGCCGCGATCGCGGGTCTGGGCATCGCCTACCTGCCGTCCTTCCTCTACGCCGAGGCGATGGAAGAGGGTATGGTCGAAGAAGCGATCCCCGAACTGCCGATCGATACGCAGGGCATCTTCGCGGTCTATCCGCCGGGCCGCTTCACGCAGCCCAAGGTGCGCGCCTTCATCGATTTCCTTGTCAACGCCTTCGCCGAGAAGGGTCCCGACAAGTGGTAAGATCTCCCTCGTATGTGATGAGTTTTCTTCCCTCGTTGTAACCCAACTCACAGGCGCCCCACCCGGGCGCCTGTTTTTCATTCAAGGGTCAGAAGAACGGCTTCGACGCGGCGGTTGCGCGCGCGGCCTTCATCGCTCGTGTTGGGCGCGATGGGCGAGAGATAGCCCACACCATCCGCCTCGATCCGGCCGGGGGCGATTCCGTAGACGCTGATCAGGCGTTCGCGCACGGCCTCCGCACGCGCACGCGAGAGCGCCCGGTTGGCATCCGCGTTGCCCACGCTGTCGGTGTGGCCGACAAGCGCGACGCGCGCGCCCGCGTTCCGCGTCATCCAGAGCGCCAGCGCGTCGAGCGACGCGACGCCAAGGGGCGGCAGCGTGGCGCTGCCCGAGGGGAAGGCGAGGTCCGAGAGGATCACGTGCCCGCGCGTGGTCAGCGCCGAGGCGAGCGCGCCTTCGTCCGCGATATCGACCGCCGGGGCCGTGGCGATCGGCCCGCTTTCGGTCGCCGGGAGCGGACCGGCATCCGCGGCGCGGGCAGGGCCGACAGTAATCACCTGCGCGTAGCCGTTATTCGTGGCCCGCGAGGTGACAACCGCCACGGTCTGGGGCGCGGGCCCGTCGCGGCGCATCAGGAGGTAGCGGTAATCGCCAAGGTCCACATGCATGTCCGGCTCGCCGATCAGGTCGAGCTGAAAGCGGAAGTCGAAGCCGCCGCAGGCGCGGTCGGCGCAGGTGAAGACGGTCTCGTACCCCTCGGCCTCGAGCTGTTCGCGAAACGGCGTCAGAAGCTGCAGCGTGGTGCGCGTGCCTTGGGGAGAGCGGTAGACCGTGCGGGTGATGGCACCCTCCGCCTGAGGCGGCGCGACATCTTCCGACCATGGCCTGTCGGGCAGGCGGACCGAACCGGCCGGGGTTTCGTCCGTGGCGGTGATCTGCGCGCCCGGCAGCGTCAGGTCGAGCGCCTGTGCCGGAAGCGCCAGCAGGGCGGCGAGGGCGGCCGCGGTCAGGAGAGGTGCGCGGCCCGTCACGCGCCAGCCTTGGGCGCGCGGCGGTAGTGGTAGCCGGTAATGACGGTCATCCCCACATCGGCATAGAGCGCATTTGCCGCCTCGTTCGCGCGGGTGACGGCAAGGGTCAGCCATGCTGCGCCCGTCTCCCGCGCCCAGTTCGCGGCCGCGTGGACAAGCGTCCGGCCCACGCCTTTGCGCCGTTCCGAGGCCCTCGTCTCCAAAGCGTGAAGCATGGCGAGGCCCCCCTCGGCGCCCACATAGACAGCCGCCGCGGGGCGATTGCCGGAGCGGGCGAGGATCGACACGCGGGGGCAGGTGGCGCGTTCCATGATCGCGAGACGGGCCGGGCCGATGCCACCTTCGGCCCAGATCTCGCGCTCTGCCGCGACGGGCGGCCAGACGGGATAGGCAAGGGTGGGCTTCAGGTCACGGGCAAGGCTTTCGGTCCGGGCCGCGTAGATATGGACCGGGTCCACGACCTCGTAGCCGCGCGTGTCGAGCCATGCGTCGAGGGGGCCGTCTTCGGGCCGGACCATGAAGAGCGGGCGCTGGCCGAGGCCGCGCATCCCGGCCTCGGCCCGGTCGATATCGGCATCGGTGACCGTGCTTCGGGCGGTTGCCGCAGACACCCTCTGGCCGCCGCCCGCGCCCTCGCGAAGTGTCCAGGGGCCGTCCCCGATCATGCGGAGGGCCGGCCATGTCCGGTCGAGCAGGTCGAAGACCTGTTGTGGCGTGGGCGTTCCGGTCATTGCCGCTCGGCCTCGGGGAAGGCTTGCGCAAGACGGGCGGCGGCCATGTCGAGCGCGTCTTCGTCCGACGAACGCATGACGATATTCGTGCCGTAAACGCCGTTCTGGATGAACGGGTAGGAGCCGAAGCTGACCTGGGCCATATCGGTTGCAAGGGCACTCAGCGCGGCGGCCACGTCGCCTTCGCCCCGCGCGATCCGGAGCGTCACCGAGCGGAGAGGCGCGCCGCCCGTCAGCGTCGGCAGGAGCGAGGCGACCATCGCCTCGAAGATCGCGGGCACCCCTGCCATCACGTGGACATTGCCGATGGAGAAGCCGGGGGCGGCGGAAATGGGGTTGTCGATCAGGGCCGCGCCGTCGGGGATACGCGCCATCCGGCGGCGGGCATCGTTGATCTGGGTTCCCTGCCGGTCGTAATGCGCCTGAAGCCGCTCGAGCGCGTCGGCGCGGACGTCGATTCCGGCCCCGAAGGCGGCGGCCACGGCGTCGGCGGTGATGTCGTCATGGGTGGGGCCGATGCCGCCCGAGGTGAAGACATGGGCATAGCTGCCGGAAAGCGCGCGGACCGCCGAGACGATGGCGTCATGGTCGTCCGAGACCACGCGCACCTCCTTCAGGTCGATGCCCATCTCGGTCAGACGACCGGCAAGGTGGTGCATATTGGCGTCGCGGGTGCGGCCCGACAGGATCTCGTCGCCGATCACGAGCATTGCGGCCGTCGGGTTCGCCATTGTCACCGTCCTTGTTCCCATCCTCTTCGCGGTATAGGGCGGCGCTCATGCGCTTTCAAACCGAACTCGTGCCTGCGCGGCTGATCCGGCGGTATAAACGCTTTCTCGCGGATGCCGTGCTGGAGGCCGACGGGCGCGAGGTGACGGTGCATTGCCCGAACCCCGGCGCGATGCTGGGGCTGGCCGAGGACGGCATGCGCATCTGGCTGGAGCCCAATGACGACCCCCGGAAGAAGCTGAAATTCGGCTGGCGGCTGGTCGAACTGGACGGCGGCCATCTGGCGGGGATCGATACGGGCGTGCCGAACCGCGTGGTGAAAGAGGCGCTGGAGGCCCGGGCGATTGCAGAGCTGCGCCCCTATGAGACCGTGCGGGCCGAGGTGCCCTATGCCGAAAAAAGCCGGGTGGATTTCCTTCTGACCGGGGCGGGGCGGCCCGACACATTCGTCGAGGTCAAGAACGTGCATCTGAGGCGGGACGGGAGGCTGGCCGAGTTCCCCGACTGCGTGACCCTACGGGGTGCGCGGCATCTGGACGATCTGGCGGCGATGGTGGCGGCGGGGGCGCGGGCGGTGATGCTCTACCTCGTGCAGAGGACCGATTGCGACGCCGTCGGCTTCGCCCGCGATATCGACCCCGCCTATGGCCGCGCCTTCGACCGGGCACGGGAGGCGGGCGTCGAGGCCATCGCCTATGGCACGTCGATCGACCGGTCGGGCGTCACGCTTGGGCCGGCACTTCCGGTCCAAGCCTAACAGATTGCCGCGCCCGCTGGCACTTTGCCGGTCTCTATCCTATATCGGGCAGGAAAGCTGAGGACAGAACGCCGTGGATGAACGTGCCGAACGCCGTCTGACCAAAGACGGAATCAGACTCTATGACCCGAGCGACTTCGCCGGTATGCACCGTGCGGGCGAACTGGCCGCGCGCATTCTGGACGATGTCGCTGGTCTGGTCGTGCCGGGGGCCAGCACCGCCGAGATCGACGAGGCGATCACGCGCATGGTCGACGAGGCTGGCGCGACCTCGGCCACGATCGGGTACAAGGGATACCAGCACGCGAGCTGCATCAGCGTGAACCATGTGGTCTGCCACGGCATTCCGGGCGACAAGCGGCTGAAGGACGGCGATATCCTGAACATCGACGTGACCGTGATCGTCGATGGCTGGTACGGCGATACGAGCCGCATGTATGTGGCGGGCAAGCTCAGCCGGAAGGCCGAGCGGCTGATCCAGGTCACCCATGACGCCCTGTTCAAGGGGATCGAGGCGGTCCGGCCCGGCAACACGTTCGGCGATATCGGTCACGCCATTCAGGCCTATGTCGAGGCGCACCGGATGTCGGTCGTCCGTGATTTCTGCGGCCACGGGCTGGGCCGCGTGTTCCATGCGCCGCCCAACGTGCTGCATTACGGGCGTCCGGGAACGGGCGCCGTGCTGGAGCCGGGCATGTTCTTCACCATCGAGCCGATGGTGAACCTCGGCCGACCCGAGACCAAGGTCCTGGCCGACGACTGGACCGCCGTGACGCGGGACAAGTCGCTCTCGGCGCAGTTCGAGCATTCGGTCGGTGTGACCGAGGACGGGGTCGAGATTTTCACTCTCTCGCCCGGCGGCAGGTTTCACCCGACCTGGGGCTGATGTCTTTTGAAGGTTTTGCGCCGGGCCTTCGGCCCGTCGCGGGGAAGAGGGGGGGCGCTGCCCCCCTCAGCCGTTTCGGGTCCCGCAGATGAATAGCGCAGCACCAATTGCGTTCGCGCCTGCGGCGCGAGGTAGCGATTGGTGCTGCCGCTCCGACACGAAACGACCTCACCCCCCGGGATATTTGAGGGCCGATAATGGAGTCGGGGTTTGGAAGGGGCTCCGCAGAGCCCCTAGCCGTAGACGATGTTCGGCAGCCACGTGATGATCTGCGGGAAGAGCATGCAGAGCACCAGACCCACCAGTTGCAGGAAGAGGAAGGGCAGCGCCGATTTGAAGATGTCCGACATCGGGATCTCGGCCGGGGCCACGCCCCGCAGGTAGAAGAGCGCATAGCCGAAGGGCGGGCTGAGGAAGCTCATCTGCATGTTCACGAGGTAGAGCACGCCGAACCAGAGGACGAGGTCGTCGGGGTCGGAGAGGCCGAAGGCGGCCGCGCCGAGCGCCTTGATGATCGGCACGAAGATCGGGACGCAGAGCAGCAGGATGCCCACCCAGTCGAGGAACATGCCGAGGATCACCAGCAGGATCTGCATCAGGATCAGGATGCCCCAGGGGCCGAGGCCCGTGGCCGCCAGCGCGTCCTGAACGAATTGCTGACCGCCTTCGAGCACGTAGAGGCCCACGAAGATCGTAGCGCCGAACATGATCCAGATGACCATGGCGCTGGCCTTGAGCGTGGTCAGGCAGGCCTCGCGGATGGTGGGCCAGTCGAGCTTGCGGTGGATCGCCGCCACGATGAAGGCGCCGAAGGTGCCGATGCCTGCGGCCTCCACGGGCGTGGCGACGCCGGTGAAGATCACGCCGAGCACCACGACGATCAGTGCGATGGGCGCCGACATCTTGCCGATGAGCTGGAACTTCTCGCGCGTCGAGACGCGTTCCTCCATCGGGATCGGGGGCCCGAGCTCGGGGTTGATGAAGGAGCGGGTGACCACGTAGAGGATGTACATGCCCGACAGCATCAGGCCCGGGATGACCGCGCCGATGAAGAGTTCGCCCACCGACTGTTCGGCCACGACCGCGTAGATGATGGCGAGGATCGAGGGCGGGATCAGGATACCCAGCGTGCCGCCCGCCATGATCGAGCCCATGGCGATCTTGGGGTCATAGCCACGCTTCAGCATCGCAGGGAGCGCGATGATCCCCATGGTCACCACCGCTGCGCCGATCACGCCGACCATGGCCGCAAGGATCGTCGAGGCGAGGATCGTCGCGGCGGCGAGGCCGCCTTTGACGCCGCCAAGCACCTTGTAGATCACGTCGAACATGTCGTTGATGATGCCCGCCCTTTCGAGCATCGCCGCCATGAAGATGAAGAGCGGGATGGCCGAAAGCTGATAGTTGGTCATCAGCGGGAAGATGCGGCTTGGCACGATGTTGAGCGCCCGTTCGTCTCCGAGGATGAACAGGAACACGCAGGCCAGACCGCCCGTGACGAAGGCGAGCGGCAGGCCCGCCATGAGGAGCGCCAGAAGCGATCCGAACATGATGAGCGTCAGAAGCTCGATTCCGATATCGAGACCCATGACTTATTCCCCCCTCGCGATGGCGCGGATGTCTTTCGACAGTTTCGAGATGCCCTGAAGCACCAGAAGCAGGCCCCCCATGACCATGACCCATTTCATGGGCCAGAGCGGCACTTCCCATTCATTGAAGCTGAGTTCGCCCCAGCGGATATTCGGGTCGGTCCACTGGTCAGCGGTAAAGCCCGAGACCATCTGGAGGAAGCCCATCTCGCCCCGCGCCCAGTTCGACACGATGCTGTTGCCGGTGGGGACCGCCATGGCGTCCATGGCGAAGACGTAGGAGGTCCAGAGCAGCGTGCCGGCGAAGATGAAGAAGAAGATCGACGTCACGAGGTCGGCCCAGGCCTTTTTCGGGCGCGAGAGCGGCGCGTAGAAGATGTCGACCCGCACATGGCTTTCGGTCAGCATCGCGTAGGAGCCGGCGATCAGGTACTGCATCCCGAACATCAGGTACATGGACTCGTGCGCCCAGTTCGTCGGGATGCCGAAGACATAACGGCTGATCACCTCGAAGTAGTAGACGAAGACCGCGATGACCGCCCAGTAGGCGACGAATTCGCCGCAGAAGAGCGACAGGCGGTCGATCCAGTTCTCGGCATATTCGTGATCCGCCTTCCGGTCGCTTTCGGCCTCGGCGCGTTCGAGCGCGATCTCGGCCTCGGAGCGGGTTTCCTCGGGGATCGAGGCATTGGCGCGGCGGACCATCATGGGGATCAGAAGCGCGTCGATCGCCATGAAGGCAAGGATCAGATAGAAGGCGTAGCGCGCGTAGGAATTCCACCGGGCGCGCTCGGCCACCGCGTCATCCAGACCGGTGCCGATCTGTTCGAGCGTGGCGCGCGCTTCGGCAATACGCTCTTCCGCCTGCGGGATGGCGGCCTCGGCGCGCTCGATCCGGCGCTGCGCGAGGCGTTCGGCCACGGAGCCGGCCTCGGCCTCGGCAAGGGTCGCCTGCAGCTCTGCCACGGTCGCCTGCGCCTCTTCGAGGCGCGGCTCTTCGCGGGCCAGAGCACGTTCGGCGGTGCGGGTTTCGTTCTGGAGGTCCGACACGACCGAGCGGGCGAGCGTGGCCTGACCGTTCGAATAGAGAATGAACAGGAAGACCGGGATGAAGAGCAGGCCCAGAAGGCTTTTCAGATAGAAGCGGTGCAGCCCGAGGATGCCGCCGGTGACCAGGATGAAGTAGGCGAGCGGCGCGCTATAGGCATTCCGGTCGCGCCCTTGTCTCCGCGCCAACACCATTGCGATGAGGGGGAAGACGATCAGGCCGACCCAGTAAAGCCAATGCGGCAGCGTAAAGCTGATATCGGGCATGGGCGTGTATCCAGGGGTTAGGAACGGTCGGAAACGTCGCCCGGATCAGATGTTCCGGGCGACGCGTGATGTGTGTGTACTCAGAGCCGGCTCAGAGCTTGAGTTCGAGGCCCTGTGTGAGCGCCGGGTCGACATAGCCGAGCGAGCCGGACTGCATGTAGTCGAGCTGCATCTTGAAGACGCGCGCCGCGTTCGGGTCGCGGTTGGCGTAGTCGAACCAGATCGGAACCGCGATCTCGGTCAGAAGCTCGACGTCGTCCTGGCTGAGGCGCGTGACCTCGGTGCCGTCTTCCTCGAACTTGACCCAGGCCTCTTGGTCCGCTTTCTGGATGGCCGCATGGTGCATGTCGGAGTACACATGCGTTTCCATTTCCATGAACTGCTGCATCTGCGGGCTGAGCGCGTTCCATGCGTCCATGCCGACGGTGATGTCCATGATGTCGACCGGCTGGTAGACCGACATGAAGCCCGGAGGGCCCATGACGATGTAGTCGGTGACCTGGCTGAAGCCGAGGGCGTAGTTCACGGCGGGCCCCACGTAGTCGGCCACGTCGATCGTGCCACGTTCGAGCGCGGGGAAGATCTCCGAACCCGGAAGAACGGTGGTTTCGGCGCCGATCTGGCTGAAGAGTTCGGCAACCATACCGCCCGGCAGGCGCATCTTGCGGCCCGCGAAGTCGTCGATCGAGCGGATCGGCACCTTGGAGTGGATGATGTTCGGACCGTGGTGGACGGGACCGACGAACATCAGGCCCTGCGCCGCCATCAGCTCGCGCGCGATGTCGATGCCGCCGAGCCCGTAGTAGAACACGTCGAACTCGTGCGGGTTGCGAAGGCCCATCGGATAGGACGTCAGGAACGTCGCTGCCGGGATGATGCCCTGATAGTAGATGGTGAAGGGGTTGATCGCCTCGAGCACGCCGTTCTTGACGGCATCGGCAAGCTGGAAGTCGCCCACGACGTCATTCGCGCCGAAAGGCTGGATCGCCAGTTCGCCGCCGGTCTTTTCCACGATGCTGTTGGCCCAGTCCTTGAAAATCTGAAGGCCCGCGCCGCCCGGCCAGGACGTCTGCATCCGCCATGTGGTCGTGTGGCTGGCCGCGGTTGCGATATGCGGCGCGGCAAGCGTCGCGGCACCCGCGCCGGCAAGCGTACGCAGCGCCATGCGGCGATTCGTCGATTTCATCATTGTAGTCCTCCCATGTCGCGTGACGGCGTCAGGATCGGCCTGAACCGACTGCCGCGTCCTCCCTCGCGCCGCACCGCCCGGATGGTTTCGGGCGGTTCCTCGCGCGATCTGCGGCAAGCCGTCACATGCAAGGTTCTATATCTCGCAGGCTCATGGGCAAGGAAAAACCTGAAATTGGACAGGTTAATTGCCCAATTACCGCAAAATAAGGGCGTTTGCGCGATGGCTTGGACGGCAGGCCGAAGACTGTTTGCGGTAACCTTAACGCGCAGCCGAGGCGCGGCGCCGAATCGACAGGGTCACGCGACGAAGAATCTCGAGTGGATGGGCAGGAGGGCCGCGCCGATCGAACGGGCGCGCCGACCGACCGAGGCGGTCTCGATCCGAGGACGGTCGAGACCGGTCAGGTCAAGCTCTCCGAAATGGCGGTCCGTGGCCGCTGCGAGGCGTTGGCGCACGTCGTCCGGCATGGCGCCGTCGATGAGAATGGCTTCGACCTCGACCACCGAAGCGATGGAAAGCGACGCGATGGCAAGATTGCGCGCGGTCTTGTCGATCCAGGGCGCGACCTGTGCCTCGAACGCCCGCCAGTCGGTCGGAGACTGCCTGAGCGCGGCCGGGTCCACGCCGTCTCGCGCCAGGGCCTCTTCCAGAAGGTAAAGCGAGGCGACGTTCAGAAGCGGCGTGACCCCGCCCGCGCCGTCCGGGACGGGGAGGGGGCCGAGCGCCGCGGCATTGCGTGTCGGACCCCAGATGATCTTGCCGTCGAGCACCAGTCCGCCGCCCACGAAGGCGCCGACGAAGATATGGGCAAAATCCGTGAATTCGCTGCCGCGTCCCAGAAGGTGCTCGGCGATGCAGGCCGATGTCGCGTCGTTCTCGATGAAGACGTCGAGTCCGGTGACTGCCGCGATCTCGTCCTCGAGCGACAGGTTCTTCCACTGTCGCATGGCGGCCTCGGGCGCATTCACCTGTTCGAGCCAGTTCCAGATCTCCCGAGGACGTGCGACGCCCATCCCCGTCGTGCGCGGTCGCGCCGGCGGTATATCCTCGTAAATGCGTTTGAGGCCGCTTTCGATGAAATCGAACACGGTTTTGATTTCCGGATAGGGATAGGTCAGCGTGAGCGACGCCAGCGGCGTGCCGTGGAAATCAACCAGCACGAGTTCGGCCGAGCGCCGGCCGATATTCAGGCCGATGGAGTAAACGCCACCGGGGTTCAGCTCCATCGGTACGGACGGTTTGCCGACCTTGCCTCTGCCGCGGACGGCCTCGCCCCTTCGGAGCAGCTCCTGCCCCTCGAGCGCGCGAAGGATATTGGAGACGGTCTGCGCTGACAGACCCGAACGCCGGGCGATCTCGGCCCCGGCCATCTGACCGTGTCTGCGAAGGTAGGACAGGACCAGCCGCGCGTTCTGATCGCGAAGGCCCGACTGGTTCGCACCAGCGACCGGATCCCGCACCAGGCTGTCCGTTTCGTCGTCCATGCACTGTTCTCCCTTTGAAAAAACTGGCGGCTATACAGGTATTTGTCAATTTATAAATCACTTTTATTTATTTATTGACTTTTGCGCTCGGGTGCCTCAGTTTGACGGTCGTTCCGGAGGGAATCCGGGAAAAGGACACCAAAGGGGAGGAACCCATGAAAAAGCTTATGCTCGGCTCTGCACTTGCCACTTTTGCACTGGCCGGAAGTGCGATGGCAGGAGGCCACGCCACAACCGCGTGTCTCATTACCAAGACCGACACGAACCCCTTCTTCGTCAAGATGAAGGAAGGTGCGACCGCCAAAGCCGAAGAGCTTGGCGTCGAACTCAAGACCTTCGCCGGCAAGTTCGACGGCGACCACGAAACCCAGGTTCAGGCGATCGAAACCTGCATTCTCGACGGTGCGAAGGGTATCCTTCTGACCGCCTCCGACACCTCGTCCATCACGTCGTCGGTGCAGCAGGCCCGTGACGCCGGTCTCGTCGTCATCGCGCTCGACACGCCGCTGAACCCGATCGACGCCGCTGACGCGACCTTTGCCACGGACAACTACCGTGCCGGTCTTCTGATCGGGCAGTGGGCCAAGGCGCAGATGGGCGATGCCGCCGCGGATGCCAAGATCGGCCTCCTGAACATCAACGTGTCGCAGCCGACCGTCGGCGTGCTTCGCAACCAGGGCTTCCTCGAAGGCTTCGGCGTCGATCTGGGCGATCCCTCCAAGTGGGGCGACGAGACCGATCCGCGCATCGTCGGTCACGACGTGTCTGACGGCAACGAAGAAGGCGGCCGCAAGGGCATGGAAAACCTGCTTGCCCAGGACGCAGAAATCAACGTCGTCTACACGATCAACGAACCGGCCGCCGCCGGCGCCTACGAGGCGCTCAAGGCACTTGGCCGCGAGGACGATGTCCTGATCGTGTCGGTCGACGGCGGCTGCCCCGGTGTTCAGAACGTCGCCGAAGGCGTCATCGGCGCCACGTCGCAGCAGTATCCGCTTCTGATGGCGTCGCTCGGCATCGAGGCGATCAAGAACTGGGCCGAAAACGGCCAGAAGCCCGAGCCCACCCCGGGCAAGGATTTCTTCGACACCGGCGTCGGCCTTGTCACAGACCAGCCGGTCGATGGCGTCGAGTCGATCTCGGTCGAGGAAGGTCTCGCCAAGTGCTGGGGCTGACCCATTGAATGCCTTTTCGGGGGGCGGATCATCCGCCCCCCGAAGCAGGGTCAACTTTTCTCCGACAATGAAGTAATATTCCGATGCGGACGGCGAAAAATGCCGCCGCACTAGGGGGGATCATGTCAGAAACCACGCAAAGTTCAGACAGCTACGAGTCCGCGGCCAACCGCGCAGAGAGAGTTGCCGAGTTCGAACAGCACAATCGCGGATTTGTCGGTCGGCTGCAGCATATCCTGCATCTGAACCCGTCCTTCGTGCCGCTGATCGTCCTTCTCGGCTCGATCCTGATGTTCGGCCTTCTTCTCGGCTCGAAATTCTTTTCCCCCTTCGCGCTGACGCTCATCCTGCAACAGGTGCAGATCGTGGGTATCGTCGCGGCGGCGCAGTCGCTGGTCATCCTGACGGCGGGCATCGACCTGTCTGTCGGGGCGATCATGGTCTTTTCCTCGGTCGTCATGGGCCAGTTCACGTTCCGCTACGGGTTGCCGCCCACGATAGCGATCGCCTGCGGTCTTGCAGTGGGCACCGCCATCGGTGCGCTGAACGGCTGGCTTGTCGCGCGCGTGAAGCTGCCGCCCTTCATCGTCACGCTTGGGATGTGGCAAATCGTTCTGGCGACGAATTTCCTCTATTCCGCGAATGAAACGATCCGCAGCCAGGATATCGAGGCTCAGGCTCCGCTTCTTCAGCTTTTCGGCGCTAAATTCGATGTCGGTGGTGCAGTGCTGACCGTGGGGGTCGTGTTCATGCTGATCCTCGTTTTCGTTCTGGCCTATGTGTTGAAACACACGGCCTGGGGTCGACATGTCTACGCGGTCGGGGACGATCCGGAGGCGGCTGAGCTGTCCGGTGTTAACGTCAAGCGGACGCTCATCCAGGTCTACGCGCTGGCCGGTCTTATCTGCGCCTTCGCGGGCTGGGCCCTGATCGGAAGGATCGGCTCGGTCTCACCCACCTCGGGCCAGTTGGCCAACATCGAAAGCATCACCGCCGTGGTGATCGGGGGCATCTCGCTCTTCGGGGGGCGCGGCTCGATCCTGGGAACGCTCTTCGGGGCGCTGATCGTCGGTGTCTTCACGCTGGGTCTACGCCTGATGGGGGCGGATGCGCAGTGGACCTATCTTCTCATCGGTCTTCTCATCATCGCCGCCGTCGCGGTCGACCAGTGGATCAGAAAGGTGTCGGGATAATGGAACCCATTCTCAAAGGACGTAATCTCGTAAAGCGCTACGGTCGCGTCACCGCACTCGATCACTGCGACTTCGATCTGATGCCGGGCGAGATCCTCGCCGTCATCGGGGACAACGGCGCCGGCAAGTCGAGCCTGATCAAGGCGGTCTCGGGCGCCGTGATCCCGGACGAGGGCGAGGTCTTTCTCAACGGCGAGAAGGTGAGCTTCAGCTCTCCGATGGACGCCCGCGACGCTGGCATCGAGACGGTGTACCAGACGCTCGCCATGTCGCCCGCGCTGTCGATCACGGACAACATGTTCATGGGGCGCGAGATCCGGAAGTCGGGCTTCATGGGCAAGTGGCTTCGTCAGCTCGACCGGGCCGCGATGGAGAAATTCGCCCGCGACAAGCTGAACGATCTCGGTCTGATGACCATTCAGAACATCAACCAGGCGGTCGAGACGCTTTCGGGCGGTCAGCGCCAGGGCGTCGCGGTGGCACGCGCCGCCGCCTTCGGTTCGAAGGTCATCATTCTGGACGAGCCGACGGCGGCCCTTGGTGTCAAGGAAAGCCGCAAGGTGCTGGAGCTGATCCAGGACGTGAAATCGCGCGGCATTCCGATCATTCTCATCAGCCACAACATGCCTCATGTCTTCGAGGTGGCCGACCGCATCCATGTGCACCGTCTCGGACGCCGGCTCTGCGTGATCGACCCCAAGAAGCATACGATGAGCGATGCCGTCGCCCTGATGACCGGTGCGAAAGAGCCCGACGCCCAAGATGCCGCCGCCTGAGCCATCATCCTTCGGACTGCCTGACGGCCTTCTTGACCGCGTCCTCGCGCTCGATACCGGCGCGCGGCGCCGTCTGGTGGCCATTGCCGGGACGCCCGCGGGCGGGAAGTCGACGCTCGCCGCCGCGCTGACCGACGCGCTTGTCGCGAAGGGGGTGAGGGCGGCGAACGTGCCGATGGACGGGTTCCATCTGGACAACCGGCTTCTGGACGAGCGTGGGCTCAGGGCGCGGAAGGGCGCGCCCGAGACCTTCGACGGCGCGGGCTTCGTCGCGCTGATGCGGCGGCTACGCACAGAAGAACAGGTCGTCTATCCGGTCTTCGACCGTGGGCAGGATCAGGCGATTGCGGGGGCAGGGCTTGTACCTGCCGAATGCCCTCTGGTCGTCGTCGAGGGGAATTACCTTCTGTTCAACGAGGCGCCGTGGACGGCGCTGACCGATATCTGGGACCTGTCGGTCTGGGTCGAGACAAGCGAGGCGACGGTGCTGCAGCGCTGCGTGCAGCGCTGGCTGGACCACGGGTTCGGCCCGGACGCCGCCCGCGCCCGCGCCGAACAGAACGATCTGCCAAACGCACGGCGGGTCATTGCCGGTCGCCTGCCGGCGGACATCGTCGTGCCCGAACCACAAAGAGAGCGCGCGGACGTGACGTAAGCCGAGAGGCACGTTAAGAGACGCGCGAAACAAACCGCCATGGCCCGGTGAGCCGCGGCCACCCGAAAGGAGAAACCATGCCAAGCGTACTTGATCAGCTTCGTGAGATGAGCGTCGTCGTCGCGGATACGGGCGAAGTCGAGGCCGTGAAGAAGTATCAGCCGGTCGATTGCACCACCAACCCGTCGCTCGTTCTGGGTGCTCTGTCCGACCCGTCGTCGGAAGACCTGATCACGCGCGAGATCGAAGCGGGCAAGAAGGCGGGTCTCGACGCGGAAGCGGTCGTTGCAAAGCTGACCGTCGCGGTGGGCGCCGAACTGGCCGGGCTGGTCGAAGGCCGGGTCTCGACCGAGGTGGACGCCAACCTGTCCTTCGACACCGAGGCTTCGGTCGCGCGGGGACGCGAGATCATCGCGGATTATGCCGAGCGCGGCCTGGGCAAGGAGCGCATCCTGATCAAGCTGGCATCGACGTGGGAAGGCATCCGCGCGGCCGAGATCCTTCAGGACGAGGGCATCGACTGCAACCTGACGCTTCTCTTCGCCAAGGCGCAGGCCGTGGCTGCCGCCGATGCGGGCGCCTTCCTGATCTCGCCTTTCGTGGGGCGGATCACCGATTGGTACAAGGCCGCCGAGGGCCGCGACAGCTATGCGCCGGAAGAAGATCCGGGCGTGAAGTCTGTTCGCAGCATCTATTCGTATTACAAGGCACATGGCATCGACACGATCGTCATGGGCGCGTCCTTCCGGAACACCGGCCAGATCACCGCGCTTGCTGGCTGCGACCGGCTGACCATCGCGCCGAAGCTGCTGGAAGAGATGAGCAACGACCAGTCCGACCTGACCCGCGTTCTGTCGCCCGACGATGTCGAGGCCTCGGACAAAGAGACCTATGACGAGGCGGGCTTCCGCTGGGCCATGAACGAGGACCCGATGGCGACCGAGAAGCTGGCCGAGGGCATCCGCAAGTTCAACGCGGACCACCAGAAGCTGATCGGCATCGTGGCCGACCGGATGGGCTGAGCCGCGCGGGCAACGCCCGAGAAGGCGCCGAGACAAGGAAAAGGCACCGGACGCATCGCGCCGGTGCCTTTTCTGTTTTGCCGGTACCGCGTCGGTGCCGGGTCATCGGCCCGCGATCCCCGGCGTGCGACTGCGGCTGCGCTCGAACGAACACATCCCCGGGGGGCTTCGTCGTCACGCCCAGCATTGATGCGATGCGGGAGGGTGCATGGCATGTCGGGCGGAAACACCCATTTTGTGCTATTGTGATGCCATTCGATAGTGTCATTCACGGAGTCCGGAAATGCCGTTTTCGACAGATAAAAGCTATTTCATCGCCCGGCCGGATGTCGTTTTGAAATCTGCGCCTGGGGGCGGTAGTGCGCGCAACCACCTCATTCTGGGCGATTGGCTGCGCTATCTCGGCGATACCGATGGCGAGTTCATCAGGATCAGATGCCGGGGCGACGAAGGATGGGTCCACGAGGACGACGTGACCGAGACTCGCGCGCTCGAGATCAATTTCGTCGATATCGGGCAGGGCGACGGCTGTCATATCGTGACACCCGATGACGAGATTATCCTGATCGACGCGGGCGTCGGCACGAACATGGAGCGGTTCCTGAGCTGGCGGTACAATCTCCGCAGCCGGAACGTGCGACGTGCGCCGGACTTCGATCCGGCCAAGCCCGAGCGCGAGCCATGGAAGATCGACTATGTCGTCGTCTCGCATCCCGACAATGACCATTACCTCGGCTTCCGCCAGGTCTTCGACAACCCGAAGCTGTCCTTCGACAAGGTCTTCCACAACGGTATCGTAGAACGCCCCGACGAGCCTGAAGACCCCGCCTTGTCCTATCCCGACGACCTGGGCGGCTATGTCGACGGGAGCCCGAAGATGCTGTGGGATGTGGCGCATACGAACAAGCGCCTGAAGGAGATCGTCAACGCGTTCCCCGACACGCGAAAGCAGTTAATCTCGACCTATCGGGCCTGCCTTGCGAACACGAAGACGGCGACCTTCCGATCCCTCGGGCGGAAGCGGTCGCAGCTGGAGAACGGCACCCGTGTGTTCTTCGACAAGTTCGACGGCACGGGCAGCCCGCTTGCCTTCGAGGTGCTCGGCCCGATCTACGAGCCGGTCACCCATGACGGTCAGACGCGGGACGGCCTGCGGAAGCTCGGCGCAGAGGGCGTGACCAAGAACGGGCATTCCGTGATCCTGAAGCTGACCTACGGCAAGCTGGCCGTCATGCTGGGCGGCGATCTGAACACACAGGCGCAGGACTTTCTGCTCAGTCTTTATGCCGGAGGACCGAAGAAGACGTCGTCTCTTGAGAAGAAGATTGCGGGGTTCGAGGCGGAGGGCAACCAGATCACCGCCGAGGATCAGGCCAAGCTGGACCGCGATCGCGCGAAGCTGGACGGGATCATCCAGACCGCGCGGCAGACCTTTCAGGTGGATGTCGCAAAAGCCTGCCATCACGGGTCGTCCCACATCATGGACGCCTTCCTTGCCGCGCTGAACCCCGTGGTGACGGTCATCTCATCGGGGGATGAGGAAAGCCATTCCCACCCGCGGCCCGATGCGCTTGGAACTTTTGGCAAGCATGGCCGGGGGCGGCGGCCATTGATCTTCTCGACGGAACTGGCACGGTCCACGCGCGAATTCACGCCTGTCATCAATTACCTGAACATTCTCAGGGCGTTCGAGGCGAGACTTGAAGCGGAGGCCGATCCCGATAAACGGCGCGAGATCGAGCAGGACATGCAGGAGAAGAAGGACCGGAACGTCGCCGTCTACGGGATGATCACGCTCCGCGCGCTCGGCGACACGATCCTTCTGGCGCAGAAACTGGAAGAGCCGCGCTCGGAGGGCGAGAAATGGGACCTCTACGAGCTGCACCACAACGACAAGACGGGGATGTACGAATACGATCCGCACTGACGCGGCCATAGCCTCCGGCACCGTTGGCAGCCAGCTCGGCGCTACGGCGATTGAGCCGGACGCCGCCTGTGTCACTCTCCCGGTCCCCGCGGGAATTTCTCGTTTGTCAGGGAATCCGAAGGGTATAGCCGAATTTCTTCACGATCTTCGGGCGCGCGGGCGCACCGTACCGACGTGTCATTTGCCGAACACGCAGAGATCGTCGAGTATCTGAAATCTGGCGAGGTCGATCTCGCAAAGAGTGTTCTTTGGAAGCAGATCACGCGCGGGGAACGCGCATATTCAGAGCTGACGGGTCCCCAGGCCTGACGGACGAACAGGAAGGAATGAAGATGACCGACACCTCGATGACGTACATGCAGTTCCTGCTGAACGAGCGCCGTCGGTCAGAGAGCGACCGGGACTTGATGACCTTGCTCCACGGCGTGGCAACTGCCTGCAAGGCGATCTCGAACAGTCTGAAGAATGGCGCGCTTGCCGATGTCCTCGGCAGCCTCGAATCCGAGAACGTGCAGGGAGAGACGCAAAAGAAGCTCGACGTGATCGCCAACGACATCTTTCTGAGGCGCTGCGAATTCAGCGGTGTTCTGGCGGCAATGGTCTCGGAAGAGCTTGAAGAAATCTATCAGATCCCGGAGCGTTTTCCGAAAGGGCAATACGTGCTCTTCTTCGATCCGCTCGACGGCTCATCGAATATCGACATCAACGTCTCTGTGGGCTCGATCTTTTCGATCCTGCGCCTGCCGGAGGTGCCGGACGTTATTACATACGAGACCGTTCTGAGGCCGGGTGTCGAGCAGGTGGCCGCCGGCTACGCTCTTTACGGTCCGTCGACCATGCTTGTCCTGTCGATCGGCCGAGGCGTCGACGGCTTTACGCTGGATGGCAATATCGGCGAATTCCGTCACACGCACAGCAGTATTTCCATTCCTCCGGAAGCGGCGGAGTTCTCGATCAATGCCTCGCGGGCACAATGGTGGGAGCCCCCGGTGAAGCGCTACATCGACGACTGCGTCGCCGGAGAAAACGGGCCGCGCGGCAAATACTTCAACATGCGGTGGATTGCTTCGATGGTCGCCGAAGTCCATCGCATACTCCTGCGCGGAGGGATCTTCCTTTACCCTATCGATGAGCGGAACTCGGATGCCGGCGGCAAACTGCGGCTGTTCTACGAAGCCAATCCCATGGCGTTCCTGATCGAACAGGCCGGAGGCGCGGCCTCGACCGGGCGGGAACGTATTCTGGATGTGCAACCGCTCACGCCGCACCAGCGTGTCCCTGTCATTCTGGGCTCGCGCGATGAGGTCGAGTTGGTTGAGAGGCTGCACAAAGAGTATGACGAGGCGTCGCGCTCTTCGGTTTCCTGATCCCGGCTATCGGCATCGTCTTGCGGCGGCGCCATTCAGGACTGGCAGCTTGGGCTAGGCCGAGAGCGTTCGCGCGACCGAAATAATACCACTTTGGCGAGCGCGGTCCGGCGAACGGCGGCGCGACAGGATTCGGGTCCAAAGAAAGCCGACCGTTCCCGTCGGAAGACTTCGGCCAGCCCGAAAGCACAAACACTTCAGCTAGAGTCAACGTGGGATCTGCGTCGGCAGATGTCTCGGGCTCTTCGCTCACTTCTTGACTGACTGACCGTCAGTCAGTAAGGATTGTCGAAACGGAGAATCGCATTGGCCCGAATAGTCAAAGCCCCGGAAGAGCGGCGCGAGGAGATCATCGAGACGGCGGGTCGCCTGTTTCGAGCGCATGGCTACGACAAGTGTTCGGTCGAGATGATTATTCGCGAGATCGGCGTCGCGAAGGGCACGTTCTACTATTACTTCAAGTCCAAGCCCGAGATCCTTCAGGCGATCGTGGACAAGACGCTCGATCAGATTGTCGAGATGGCGCAGGGTGTCGCGGACGATGCGTCGCTCTCGGCTCTTCAAAAAATGGAGGCGCTGCTCGGCAACAGCCATATCGGAAACGACGACGGTCCCGAAGTCGCCGAAATGCTGCATCTCCCGGAGAACCGCGCACTTCACGAACTGACGAATATCCAGACTATTCTTCGGCTTTCGCCAATCCTTGCGACGATCGTCGAGCAAGGGATCGCGGAGGGGGAGTTCGACGTCGAGAGACCCCTTGAGACCATTCAGTTTCTATTCACCGGAGCACAGTTTCTGACCGACGGCGGCATGTTCGGCTTTACCGAGGCCGAACTCCGCGAGCGGCGCCTTGTAATGCAGTCGGTGATCGAAAAGGCGCTTGGGGCAAAACCGGGCAGTTTTCACTTCATGAACCCAGCCGGGACCATGGGGTAGGGGCATGAGCAGTCCAACACACAGTGATCGCCAACGCGCCATTAGGCGGCGGCAATGGCGACGGAGCCAAGCAAGTCACCGGACCGCGCTGTCCGGGACTGCTCTCTTCAACCACATATCCGGGGGAGTCATCCCATGGCACAAATAGCTGCACCGAAACGCATCCCGTCCTACGCACTTTTCGTCTTCGTCGCCGTCACCTTCGCGATCACATGGGGTATAGTCGCGATCTACATCGTGGCGCCTGACTGGTCGAGTGCGCGCTTCGGCGAGATCACCGGGTCTCATCCGTTCTTCTTCCTTGCAACCTGGGCGCCGGCGATCTCGGCCTTTGGCCTCGTTCTGATCTACGGCGGCACGGCAGGCCTGAAAGGCTTTCTCTCCCGACTTTTCCTGTGGCGCATTCCGTCTCCTTGGATCCTGCTCATCGCCGTCGGACTTCCCGCCATCTACATGCTTGGCTCTCTGGCGAAAGGTGGTCCGCTGCTTGCGCCGCTGCCCCCCGAAGGCGTCAGCGCGATGATCGCCCTCACTTTCATGATGCTCTTCCTTGGACCCATCGAGGAATTCGGCTGGCGCGGCGTCGCACAACCCATCCTGCAACGCCACGTGGCGCCGCTCTGGGCCGGGATGATCATCGGCACGATCTGGGGAATTTGGCACCTTCCCGCGTTCTTCCTGTCGGGAACGGTTTTCGCGACATGGAACTTCCTGCCGTTTTTCATTGGCAACATCACGTTGGCGGTTCTCGTGACACCGATTTTCAATGCGTCCCGCGGCAGCCTTTTGTGGCCGATGCTTTTTCACTGGCAACTGATCTTCCCGATCTGGCCGGATGCCCAGCCCTACGACACATGGCTTTACCTTGCCGTCACGGTTGTTGTCGTCTGGTGGAACCGCGAGACCATGCTGCACCGCACGGGTGCCGTGACCGAAGTCATCCCCGGCGAACAGGGGGCAGACCAATGAAACGTGCCCTTGCAATTGCCATCGCACTGCTCTTGCCCGCCGGAGCCTTTGCGCAGCAGACCCTCGCGGGTCCTTCGGAGTTGAAAAACGCCATTCAGGACGTGCTCGAAGCCTTCCACGAGGACTATGGCTTTCCCGGCGCAACCGTGGCCGTCGTAAACAGAACCGGCGATATCGACACCGTCGCTGTCGGTATGGCGGACGTTGAGGCGAACACTCCGATGCGGCCCGAAAGCAGGATGCTGGCTGCCAGTATCGGCAAGACGGTCTGGGGTGCCCTGACACTCTCTCTGGAAGCGGACGGGTCGCTGGATCGGTCTGATCTCGTCTCCGTCTATCTGGGGTCTCAGCCTTGGTTTGCGCACCTTCCGAATGCTGACACCATGACTGTCGGTCAGCTTCTGACGCATACCTCCGGCCTCCCGGATCATGTTCACATGGATGGGGCCGCCGAGGCGCTGATCGCACTGGGCGAAACCAGCCCTTTCGATCCGGCGAAGGCCGTCGCGCTGGTGCTGGACGCGCCACCCCTCTTCGAGGCCGGCACTGCCTGGGCATACACCGACACAGGCTACCTGCTTCTTGGTCTTGTGATTGAGGCAGCCACCGGTGAGTCTGTCTTTTCACTTGCTCAGGATCGACTTCTGGCCCCGGTCGGTCTTCGGTCTACCACCCCATCCGACGCGCCTGAACTCGAAGGGCTCGCCGTCGGGTACACCACGCCCGACAACCCCTTCGGCCTGCCTGTGCGTACGATGGACGAAACCGGAAAGCTGACCTGGAATCCCGCCATCGAATGGACAGGGGGCGGTTTTGCCTCGACCTCGGCGGACCTCGCCCTGTGGGGGAACGCTTTGTTCACCGGACGTGTCCTGCCATCGGATTACCTGCCCGATTTACGCGATGGCGTTTCCGTACACGCGGATGCACCGGGGGTCTTCTATGGAAGCGGGGTCGCGATCTATCAGGGCACGCCCTACGGGACCGTTCTGGGGCATGGCGGCTGGATCCCCGGTTACGTTTCAAGTCTGAGGCACTACGCCGATCACGACCTTACCATCGCGTTTCAGATCAATTCCGACGTTGGTGTTGTCGATGACTCCACCGACCTAGTGCCCGCGCTGGAGGCGGCGCTGGCAGAGGTTGTCCTTGGAACTGCGTCCCAATGAAATCTGCCGCCTGCAAAGAGGCGGCACATTAGCTGGCACTGCTGTGTGCCGGGCATGCGGAGGCAGAGGATGCGAGACGTATACGCGCCCGCCTTCGGGGCCGCCGGGGCATATGCTGCCTTGTCATATGTCCGTTCCGCGCCCGAAACAGCCATTTGCCGGCCAGCTTAAGGCCGCTGTGACCGGCGCTGCTGGCAACGGCAGTGGGGGCAGGCGACAAGAGCCCGGTTTAGTAGGCCTTTCGCGGTGATCTGTCGTCGGACAACGAACTTTGCCGGCGTTCGACGAGCAGCTCGATTGCGTCAGCAAGGTGCTCCCGATCGATATGATGGTCTCCACGCTCGACGCGAATTCTATGCGCTTCGATCATCACGTCGGCATGCCGGCACCCTTCCGGTGGCTCGAACCTGTAGCTTGCGAGTTCGAGCCTGAGACCAAGAGGATCGCGGAAGTAGATGGAATCCATAAAGCCGCGGTCGACCGGGCCCGAGTGCTTGACGCCGCGCGCATCCAGCCGTGCCGCGACCTGCCAGAACGTGGCCTGGCTGACATTCAGAGCGAGGTGATGAAGCGACCCAATGGCCTCAGGGGGCGGGGTGGGATCGGGCTTGCGCTCTTCGTTGGTGAAGATCGTGATGAGGCGGCCATCGCCCGGATCGAAGTAGAGATGACCCTCTTTCGGATTGTCGAGGTTTGGCTGATCGAAGACGAATGGCATCCCGAGAACGCCTTCCCAGAAGTCAATCGACGTCTGCCGGTCAGCACCGTTGAGCGTGATGTGATGCACGCCCTGCGTCTGGATCTTTCTGATCTCATTTGATTTCGACATATCGTTCCTCCCGATCTGACAGTTAGTCCGCCTGGGACCAGTCTACCAGTTTCGATTTGTAGTCCGTCCTTGGCAGTGTTCCGAAGGGGACCAATGCTACTTCAGTTGTTACAAGGAGTTCGTCGCGAATGCGCGTGCGAATACGGTCCGCGAGGTCTTCTTCGGGGCGGGCATCCCGCCCAAGTTCAACTGTCACGGGCAACGGGGGCGTCTGTTTGACGGCTCGCGCTTTCGGCCGGATCGAAACTGTTCCGCTCACGACATGGCCGAACCTGCCGACCACGTCCCGGATGGCGGACGGATACACATTCACGCCCCGGACGATCAGAAGATCGTCGGTTCGCCCTATGCAGCGGACGCGAGGTGTGGTGCGGCCGCACGGACAGGTCCCTGCTGCGACCCGCACCCGGTCCCGCGACCGAAACCGCAGAAGGGGCGCCGCCCGGTGCCGAAGATGGGTGTAGACAAGCTCGCCTTCCGCGCCGTCCTCAAAGGGCAGCGGCGCACCGGTTTCGGGGTCGATCAGTTCGACGTGAACGAAGCCCTCTCCAGAGAAATGCATTCCGTTCTGCTCGTGGCATTCGCCCCAGAGCGAGACCGAGATGTCTCCGATCCCCATCGCTTCGGTCACCTTGGCGCCCCAGGCCTCTTCGATGCGCTTCCGCATCTCTGGCTCGCCGCCGCCTGGTTCACCGGCGACGAGTATCTTGTTGACCGCTGAGGACGCAGTGTCGATGCCACGGTCGAGTGCCCATTCGGCGAGATGCAGCGCATAGGACGGCGTGCACCCAAGGACCGTTGGTTTCAGAAGCTGTACGGCCGTCATCAGACGCTCGGTGTTCCCGGCGCCGACCGGAATATGGCAAACGCCGATCTCGGCGAACGCGTCGAGCGTCACTCCGGCCACGAAGGGACCTGCGTTGTAGGTGGTGACCATCCGTTCGCCGGATGTCAGCCCGCTTGCCCCGTAGGAGCGGGTCGAGATCTCGATCCAGGCGCTCAGGTCGTCGGCGGTCAGCGGGATGTAGCTTGGGGTTCCCGTCGTTCCGCTGGTCGAATAGACGCGGACCACGTCCTCCATGGGCGCCGCGAGGTGCTTGCCGATGGGGTGCTGTTCGTCACGCGAGGCCCGCAACTCGTCCTTTTCAGTGAAGGGAAGTTCGTGGATATCGGCGAGACCACCCGCGTCCTCTGCCGAGGCCACTCCTGCAGCCGCAAGTTTCTCTCTGTAGAAAAGAGAATTGCCGAGAAGATAGTCCAGCTGGGACCGGTAGGCGGGGTCCGCCGTCAACTGCCGTTCATGCCAAGGCAGGTCCTCTGCGGTCGCCGGGTTCATTCGGTCGACGCCGTGGGGACAAACGTGATCCCCATTTCCGCATGGTGTGCCAGCGCGAAGCCGATCGGCGTCTCGCTTTCTTCCGCCAGATGGGCCAGCAGGCTCGCGGTTCTGGCAAGGATCGGAATTGCCTTCAGAACGGCGACCGGAAAGTCGAGGTCCAAGAGCACGGCCGGAATTGCGAAGGACACATTCATGGGGATCGGCTTGGGCCAGATGCGCGCAACGGCATCTTCGATGTCGCGGGCGAGCCTGGAATAGGGGCCCGCGACACCGCGTTCTTCTGCCAGTGCGAGAATACGCTGCGCCCGCGGATCAACCGGCTTGTGCAGCGGGTGTCCGAACCCGGGGATGCGCAGGTTCTCGTCCCGCATCCGGGCAATGATGTCGTCCACGGTCTCGCCATTCTGATCCATCCGGGTTTTCGTCTCCCGCAGAAACTGGCCGGCGATTTCCGTGGTTCCGAGAATGACCTTTCCGCACCCGAGGAGGCCGGCGGCGACAGCGCCTTGAAGGAAGTCCGGGTCGGCGGCGTATGTCATTCGCGCGGCCTGATTTGTCGGCACGAGGCCGTGCTCTGCAATCGACACAAGCAGCAGGTCCAGAAAGAATGTCTGCTCTTCGGTGGGCTTGCGGCCGGTCGTCAGCAGATAAAAATATTCCGTGAAGCTGAGGTGCCCCATCAGATCCGTGACCAAATCCTGGCCTCTCACCGTGATCGCGTCTGGCGTTGCGGTGGAAATCGACGTCGTGGCCTTGCCGGCTTTCCCAATTTGCATGTCCGTCCTCCCGTGACGGCAACTGTAGCTCGAAACTCTCCGGGTTAAACAGCTTCGGGTGCGGCGATGCCATTAATGCCGAAGCACGGACCGCCGCTCACCTGAGAATATCCTCATGGAAGGCGCCGGTGGCACTAGGTGTGGCGGGATCACCGAATCGCAGTCACGCTGGGGCTGCTACGGGCGGCCCGCTTCCTTGCATACGGGTCTGTGGCTCTGCTTGGAGAACTGTCACCGGCGCCCCTCGGCGGACGTCACTAATCGGTTTACGCGGGAGGCGATGGCACGCATCTTGTCGGCGATGAGTATTGATCAGACCAAACCTTTTCTGGCGCGCGTGACCGAAGCGCTTCCCGAGCTCAATCCGAGCGAGCGCAAGCTCGCGGACCTTGTGCTGGACTTTCCGGGAGAGATGGTCGGCTACACGGCGACGGAGATTGCCGAGCTGGCCAGCGTCTCGAATGCGACGGTGTCGCGTTTCGTTCGCCGGATCGGCTATGGGTCCTTTGACGAAGCGCGCCGTGCAGTCCGTGACGAGCAGCGGGCGGGAACCGCGCTCCTTCGGTTCTCCAACACCATGCCGACCGGCAACGGAGCCGTGGCACGGCATTTCGAAACCTCGCAGCAGAACCTTGAGGTGACCTACAGCGGTCTGGAGGATGAGCTGATCGACGGGCTCGCGCGGGCGATGCTGGCGGCGCCGCGGGTCTGGTTCATCGGCTTCAGGGCCGGCCAGTCCTTCGCGCAGTATCTGGGCTGGCAGACGTCTCAGGTGCTGCCGAATGTGACCGTGCTGCCGCGGGCAGGCGAGACGATGGCGGAAAGTCTCGCGTCGCTCAGGGCGGAGGACGTGGTGATGCTGATTGCGCTGCGGCGCAAGCCAAAGCTCGTTGGCGCGGTCGCGGACGCGGCGCGAAAGGCTGGGGCGGGGCTTGCCGTTCTTCAGGATCGGCCGAGCCCCGAGCTGGCGGAGGCGGATTGGTACCTGACCTGCGCGACCACGACCGCCGGGCCGCTGATGAACCATGTAGCAAGCATGGCGGTATGCAATCTGGTCGCTGCCCGGGTCATCGAACTCTCAGGCGCGGCGGGTCGGGGCCGGATGGCCGCGATCGAGGACGGACACAGGCGTTTCGACGAACTTTGATCGCGCAGACTCGCGCGCCGCAATCCGCGCCGAGAATTCGCGCGGCGCACAAATCACCCGGATCTCACCCGCTTCTGCGCCGTTTTTTCGGGCAGTTCTTGTCTGGCGTTTGATTTTTTGAGAAAAATGATTTTCATGATTGCCGTATTGGGAAAATGATTTTTCACAAGTGGAGGTCGAGTCGCCCCACTCTCAATCAATGACCGAAAGGACCATCAAATGACGATCTCCCGCTTGAGTCTGATTGCCGCCACCAGCCTGTTCGCCCTGCCGATCGCGGCCTCTGCAGAAGCTGTCATGCAGATCAATTCGTCGCTGCCCGAGGGCTCCTTTGCCCACGTCTTCCTGCAGGAATACGAGAAACGGCTGGAAGCGGCCGCGCCCGGCGAGATCGACGTGCAGATCTTCATGTCGAACACGCTCGGGAAGGAAGAAGACGTCCTTCAGGGGCTCGGCTTCGGCACTCATCAGGCGTCCCTGTCCGCCTCCGCAGTCTCGCAGATCAACACACGGACGTCGATTTTCGATCTGCCCTACCTGTTCGAGGACCGCGCCGCGGTTCAGACCTTCATCGACAGCCCGGCGGGCGAGATGCTGGCCGAAGGCTTTGAAGGCTCTGGTATGGTTCTGGCAGCGATGTGGGACAACGGGTTCCGTCAGATCACCAACAATGTGCGTCCGATCGTGACGCCGGCCGATCTGGATGGTCTCAAGATCCGCACTCCCACCAACCGGCAGCGCGTCGAGATGTTCAACACGCTTGGCGCCAACGCGACCCCTCTGTCCTTTGGCGAGGTCTATTCCGCGCTGGATCAGGGCACCATCGACGGACAGGAGAATCCGGCGAACGTTGTCGATACGGCGAAACTCTACGAGGTGCAGGGCTACATGTCCCTGTCGAACCACGTTTACCTTCCGACCTTCCTCGTCATCGGTGAGCCCTTCCTCGCCTCGCTTGACGAGGACCTGCGCGACACCGTCATCTCGGTCGCCAAAGAGGTCGCGCCATGGTCCTTCGAATGGGGCGAGAACACCGACACCGAGACGATCGCGGCCCTTTCCGACAAGCTCGAGGTCAACGAGATCGACTTCGCGGCGTTCCAGTCGGCGGCGGCTCCGCTTTATGAAAGCCCGACATTCGTCGACGTCATCGGCGCCGACATGATCGCGGCGACCAAAGACGCGCTCGGAATCGAATAATCCCGCAGACAGAGGCCCGACATGAACCTGCTCGAAGTGCTCATCCTGAAGACGGACCGTTGGCTCAGCGCCTTGTTGGATGCCATCGTGGTCGGACTTGCGGGCCTCTTGCTGATCCTGCTGAACTGGGCGGTCTTCGCCCGGTTCGTTCTCAACGACAGTGTGTCATGGGGCGAGGAACTCCCTGCCTATCTGCTGGCTACGCTGACTTTCGTCGGTGCCGCCTACCTGACCCGCACCAACGAACATCTGGGCTTCGACGCGGTCCTCAGGGTTATGCCACCGGCGATGCAGCGGATCGTCACCGCCTTGAACCTTGTCCTGATGGCGGGCTTCGGCGCGCTTCTGGCGTGGTACGGGGGGCTTGCCGCGGCCAGTTTCGTCGGACGTTCGCTCATCTCGATCGACGCGCCGATGGCGCTGTTTCGGGCTGCCATGCCCTTCGGAGGCGCCCTGATCACCCTTGTCTGCATGGTGCGTCTGGTCGGCATTGCCACCGGTCGGATCGACCCCATGGATCTCTTGCCGGAAAGCGACGCGTGATGTTTCTGGAACCCGGATGGATCATTCTGATCCTGCTCGTCACCCTTCTGATCGCCGGTCTGCCGATCGCCTTCGTTCTGGGCGTCACGGCTGCGGTGATGATCCTGCTGGACCCCGGCGTCGTGCCCCAGATCATGGGGCTGATACCCTTCGGCGGGGCCAACAACTATCTTCTGGTCGCGGCGCTTTTGTTCATGATCGCGGGCGAGATCATGAACCAGGGCAGGATCGCGGAGAAACTGATCGCCTTCGCTTCGTCGCTCGTGGGGCACATTCGCGGCGGTCTCGCGCATGTCAACATTCTGACTTCGCTGTTCTTCTCCGAAATCTCCGGGACCGCCACATCGGATGCCGCCGCGATCGGGTCGGTGATGATCCCGCAGATGCGGAAGAGGGGCTATCCCGCCGCCTTTGCAGCGGCGGTGACGTCGACCTCGGCCACGATGGCCATCATCGTCCCGCCCAGCCTGAACCTCATTCTCTACGCCTATGTCGCGAACACCTCGATCGCCGAGCTTTTTGCGGCGGGCATCCTGCCGGGCTTCCTGGTCTGCGGGCTGCTGATGGGTACGGCATACATCATCTCGGTGAAACGGGGTTACCCGACAGAAGGCGCATTCTCGTTTGCCCGCGTCATCGAGACCGGAAAGGACGCAGCGATACCCCTGACGCTGCCGATCCTCGTGCTGGCCGGTATCCTTGGCGGAATATTCACCGCGACCGAGGCGGGCGCCATCGCAGCCTTCTGGTCCATCGTGCTGGCGATGCTGGTCTACCGCACGGTGAAGCTCGGGACGCTGGTCGATACGCTTCGGATCGCGGGCAAGCGCTCGGCCATGCTGATGTTCATCGTGGCGACCTCGACACTCCTCGGCTGGTATCTGACCAACCAGCGCATTCCGCAGGATATCGCGCAGGCAATTCTCGGCATTTCCGAGAATTACTGGGTCGTGCTCCTTGCGATCAACGTCTTCTTCCTGCTGGCCGGCACGATCATCCACGGAACGCCCGCGATCCTGATGCTGGTCCCGATTTTCCTGCCACTGGCGGATCAGCTCGGCATCGACAGGGTGCATTTCGGCCTGATCCTGACGATCAATCTCGGGATCGGGCAGCAGACGCCGCCGGTCGCCTCGGTGGTTCTGATCACCTGCGCCATTGCGAAGATTTCAATCGCCAAAATCGTGCCGTCCATGCTGATGTTCATCGCGGCGATGCTGGTTGCGCTTCTTCTGGTCAACCTGATCCCGGCGCTCTCGCTCTGGCTTCCGTCGGTCATTCTCTGATGCGGCTTCTGGTCATAAACCCGAACACGTCGCGTGGAGTCACAGACCGCATCCGGGTCGCTGCGAATGCCGCGGCATTGCCGGGCGACCACTTTACTACGCTTTGCCCGAGCTGGGGGCCGGAGCTGATCGTCACCGATCATGATGCGGAGGAGGCCACCCGTGCCGTCGTCGAAACGGTACACGCCTACGACGCGCCCTGCGACGGTATCGTTCTGGCGTCCTTCGGCAACACAGGCGCCGAGCAAGTCCGCGCGATCCGGCCCGATATCCCGGTCATCGGCATCGCCAGCGCGGCCTTCCTGACGGCGCAATCCATCGGTGGCCCCTTCGGGATCGTGACGTTCGGCCGTGGCCTCGTTCCCGGCCTTCGCGCGAAGGTCGAAGAGGCGGATCTGAGCGACTCTTTGCTGGACATCACTTTTGTCGAAGATGACGATTTCGGCGATCCGGGCACGGTCCAGACACGGTACGAGGGACAGCTGGCAGAGCTTTGTGCCCAGATGTCCCGTCGTGGAGCTGCCTGCATCGTCCTGGGCGGCGGACCGCTTGCAGGTCTTGCGCGCCGGTTGTCGACCAACTGTCCCGTGCCGGTCATCGATGGAACCCAGGCGGCGGTCAATCTGATGCGAACGATCATCGTGCCCTCGGCACAAAGTGCCACGGTCGGTGGCCGGATGTCGGCAAAGCCCTGACACATCGTGACCGACGATCCGGAACGTTGAGCGCGGGCGCTGATGGTCGCAGTTCCTCGGCGATCCTCGAAGGTCGGCATCCGGTAGGGTTAAGCACGAAAAGACATCGGGAAATTTCCGTAATCCCGCTCGATCGGGATGCGCAACTGGCTAGCCTGATCTGATTGGTCCGATGTGTTTGCTAGTGCATGATCATTCATCCATCCTCGAAAAGCGCGGTTCTTGGATGCATGAGCGCCTCTAATTGTGGGACCATATCACCATACGGCAAAAGTGTCCGCATCGGGCTTTCAGCGGACATCTGACGAGTTCAGCAGGCTCTCAGTAACTACAAACCGCTGAATGACCGCTCTGCGGACGAAACCGACATTCGGACCGGGCAGTGGCGTCGGGTTCTAGCGTGCCGCCAGCTCTTTCCGTATGATTTCAGCCCCTCTTCCCAAAGCGTGTAATTTGCCTTCGGCAACACTTCGTGGCAACGGCGCCATACCGCAGTTGGTGCAGGCGATCAGCCGCTCGGGATCGACGAATTCCATCGCTGCTCGAAGGGTCGAAGCGACTTTCTCGGGTGTCTCGATTTCGTTCGTCGCGACGTTGATGGCGCCGACCAAAACTTCCTTTTCCTTCAACTCCGACATCACTGACAGGGGCACGTGCGAGTCCGCGCATTCCAGAGAAACCTGATCGATGCGGCTGGCATTCAGGGCGGGGAAGAATTCCTCATACTGCCGCCATTCATCGCCGAGCGTTTCCTTCCAGTCGATGTTCTGCTTGATGCCATAGCCGTAGCAGATGTGCACGGCGGTCTTGCACTTCAGGCCCTGAATGGCGCGGTGAAGACAGTCGACGCCCCATTCCGGAACGAGGTGCATGAAGGCATTGAAAGCAGGCTCGTCGAACTGGATTACGTCGACTCCAAGCGCTTCCAGTTCTAGGGCCTCTTCGTTCAGCAACTCGGCGAATGCCATCGCCATCTTCGACCGCTCGCCATAGTGATTGTCGGCAATCGTGTCACAGATCGTCATCGGCCCCGGCAGGGTGAACTTCAGCTGCTGCGTGGCATGTTTGCGGAGGAACTTCACGCTGTCGCCATGCACGGATTTCTTCCGCCTGACCTCCGATGTGACTGTCGGCACCGAGGCGTCATACCGGTTGTCCCGGATGCCCATCGTGGTCATCAGGTTCCAGTCGATGCCGTCGACCTCTTCCAGGAAACCGTGGACAAAATGCTTCCGGAATTGCTCACCGTCGGACTGAATGTCGATACCGGCCTCGTCCTGGATCTTGAGCCAGCAGAGTGCGGCATCCTGCTGCCCCTCGATCAGCTGATCACCTTCCAGCCGCCACCCAGCCCAAAGTTTTTCGGGCTCGGCAAGCCAGCTCGTCTTTGGCAGACTCCCCGCAATTGTTGTCTGAATCATCCTTGACCTCTGTTTGAGAACCGCAATTTCAACAATCAGTACAACCAGATGGGTCGATAAGGTACCGAGAATTTCTGTCCGCCTCGAGCTCAGAACGATTACCTTATGAATTGGATCCGTCTTCCTCGACTTTAGGGCATACGGAAGCTCTTCCTGGTCCGTGCGGGACAATGTCTGGTTATTTCATGCCGATTGGAGGCGGTTACTCCCATTTCTCGACCCTTCCACCTTCTGATATTCGCTCCAGCGCCTCGGCGCAGAGGTTGTCATCGAGGTCGCTTTTCGCGGCGATGTCATTCGACGTTGGGATGCGAAAGTTGCGGGCTGGCCGGTAGAGATGTCTTTAACGCTGGAATGTGCACGAAACACTCGCTCTAGTCGCGTTGGCGAGCCTTGACGCCGCTCGACACGGCGTTGAGTAACGGCTCACCGCCAGCGCTCCTTCGAAGGATAGGCTAATGAAGTTCCGCTTTCCCATCATTGTAATCGACGAGGATTTCCGATCCGAGAACACCTCCGGGCTAGGGATTCGCGCGTTGGCTCAGGCTTTCGAAAGTGAGGGTTTCGAGGTTCTGGGCGCAACAAGCTATGGGGACCTGTCGCAATTCGCACAGCAGCAAAGCCGCGCTTCGGCCTTTATCCTTTCGATCGATGACGAGGAATTCACCCCGGGACCCGAGCTGGACCCTGCTGTCCTGAATCTTCGCAGCTTCATCGAGGAGGTCCGCAGCAAGAACGCGGACGTCCCGATATATGTCTACGGGGAAACAAAGACGTCGCGGCACCTGCCCAACGATATTCTGCGTGAGTTGCACGGCTTCATCCACATGTTCGAGGATACTCCCGAGTTCGTGGCCCGACACATCATTCGCGAGGCCAAAAGCTACCTCGAAGGCATCCAGCCGCCGTTCTTCAAGGCGCTTCTGGATTACGCCGAGGACGGTTCCTATTCCTGGCACTGCCCGGGTCACTCCGGAGGCGTCGCGTTCCTGAAGTCGCCAGTCGGACAGATGTATCATCAGTTCTATGGCGAGAACATGCTTCGCGCCGATGTCTGCAATGCGGTCGAGGAACTGGGCCAGCTTCTGGATCACAACGGGGCAATCGGAGCGTCGGAGCGAAATGCCGCGCGGATCTTCAACGCCGACCACTGCTTTTTTGTCACGAACGGGACATCGACTTCGAACAAGATGGTCTGGCACCACAACGTGGCCCCGGGAGACGTGGTGCTGGTCGACCGGAACTGCCACAAGTCCATCCTGCACTCGATCATCATGACCGGCGCGATCCCGATCTTTCTCAAGCCGACGCGAAACCATTGGGGCATCATCGGCCCGATCCAGCGAGCGGACTTCGAGCCCGAGGCGATCAAGGCAAAGATCAAGACCAACCCGCTTCTCGAAGGGGTGGACACGGATAAGGTGAAGCCCCGCATCCTGTCGCTTACCCAGTCGACCTATGACGGCGTCCTCTACAACACCGAAGAGATCAAGCAATTGCTCGACGGCTATGTGGACACACTGCATTTCGACGAGGCATGGCTGCCCCATGCTGCCTTTCACTCGTTCTATGGCACCTATCATGCGATGGGCCGCAAGCGGCCACGGATGAAGCGCTCGATGACCTATGCGACGCAGTCCGTCCACAAGCTGCTGGCGGGCATCAGCCAGGCGAGCCACATCCTGGTGCAGGATTCCGAAGAAGATCATCTGGATCGGCAGTTGTTCAACGAATCCTATCTCATGCACACCTCCACCAGTCCCCAGTATTCGATCATCGCCAGCTGTGATGTGGCGGCAGCCATGATGGAGCCGCCCGGCGGCACCGCGCTGGTCGAGGAAAGCCTTATGGAGGCACTCGATTTCCGGCGCGCCATGCGAAAGGTCGACGAAGAGTTCGGCGAAGACTGGTGGTTCCAGGTCTGGGGGCCGGAAGACCTCTCGGCCGAGGGTATAGGGCGCGCGCGTGACTGGGAGCTCAAGAAGACGGACAGCGCTGGCGTCGAGAGTTCGGGCGAGGACGCATGGCATGGCTTTGGAGACATCGCGCGCGGCTTCAATATGCTGGACCCGATCAAGGCGACCATCATCACGCCGGGGCTGAATATCGACGGCCGGTTCGAGGACACGGGCATTCCGGCCGCCATCGTGTCCAAGTACCTTGCCGAGCACGGGGTCGTTGTCGAGAAGACCGGCCTCTACAGCTTCTTCATCATGTTCACGATCGGCATCACCAAGGGGCGCTGGAACACGCTTCTGGCGGCGCTCCAGCAGTGCAAGGACGACTACGACCGAAACCAGCCGCTCTGGCGGATCATGCCGGAGTTCTGCGCCAAGCAGCCGCGCTACGAAGGTATGGGTCTGAGGGATCTGTCTCAGCACGTCCATGAGCTTTACCGGAAGTACGACGTGGCGCGGCTCTCGACCGAAATCTACCTTGGCGATCACCACCCGGCCATGACACCCTCCGAGGCATTCTCTCACATTGCGCGGCGGACGACCGAAAGGGTCGCCATCGACGATCTCGAAGGCCGTGTGACCACCAGCCTGGTGACGCCGTACCCGCCCGGTATCCCGCTTCTTGTGCCAGGCGAAGTCTTCAACGCCAAGATCGTCGACTACCTGCGTTTCAACCGTGAATTTGCACGCGAGTGCCCGGGATTTGAGACCGATATTCACGGGCTAATGAGCGAGACAGGTGGCAAGGGAGAGGTCGACTTCTTCGCCGACTGCGTGAAGGTTTGATTGGCGAGGAATTAGGTGTCGCCCGACAATTCGGTCCTTTGCCGTGCGTGATGTCATTTCGTGCAACGGGCTGGAGGTGACGCTGCGGACATCGAGTAGTCATTTTGCCGGGGCAGCCAGACCGTTGAGTTGCGCAAGGCGCAACAGCGCTCGTTTTTTGCAACGGGTCTGATCGGCCTCGCGGGCCTTTCGCTCATCGGTCTCGGATTCGTCTGGTTTGCGATCCGAACCTTGCTGGCTCCATTGCGCCAGGTCGACGCCGACCTCGCGCAGCGCGAACCGGCTGATCTTGGCGAAGTCGTTGGCACGCCTCCGCGCGAAATCAAGGGGCTTTCTGACGCGATCAATGGGTTCATCGACAGGCTGAGCCGCAGCCGAGCGCTGACCGAAACCTTCATTGCTGATGTTGCGCACCAGACGCGCACCTCGCTATCCGCCCTGCAGGGGCATTTGTCGCTGGCCGTCGACCCGGATAGCCCCGAACAGATGCGCTCCCGGCTGATCAAGGCGGACAGGCAGGCCAAGCGCACGGTGCGACTGACGAACCAGCTTCTGGCTAACGCGATGGTGATACACCGGTCTGGCCGGTCCAGCCTTCAGCCGGTCGCCTTGAAAACCTTGGTGCGCGATACCTTCATCGCATAGACTTCGCAGGTTCCGCGCTACGCATTCAGATGAACCTTGCGCCGCTCCTCGATCAATCGGAAGCACCGGAGGTCCTGGCGCCGCCTTTTGAGGTGCCGATCACGTTCCGACGCAATGGGCGGAACCGCCCGATCGTCTTGCGCGCTGACAAGGGCGCGCCGCAGCGTGAACCGGACCTCATCGCACTCGTCGCTGACGCGCGGCGTTGGATGGGCGACTTGATCAAAGGCAAGGTCGCGACCGTTGCAGAGATCACGGAACGCGAGCAGCTGCGCCCGGGTAATGTCAGCCGAGTCCTGCCGCTCGCCTAGCTTGCCCCGGACATGGCTTCCGCGATTCAAGAAGGGCGACAGCCGTTCGATCTGACTGCCAAAAAGCTGCGTGATCTTCCCGACCTTCCCCTCGATTGGGCGGAGCAGCGCCGCGTTCTCGGCTTTACTGCCGCCTGAATCGCCTCTGAGCCCCCTAGAGATATCACGCGGAACTCGCCCGCAGAGACTTCTGGCGAAATTGCCCGGATAAGGCCGCTTGCAGAGACCAGATTGGGGCTTTGCCACCTTGCAATGCCCTGCAACCTACGGAAAAAACGCCATTATCTTCAAGGCGCAATTATCCGACTGTTCGGGAAAAGGTGAGTGGTGGGCGACCCTGGAATCGAACCAGGCGTGCGTCTCCGCGAGGGAGTTACAGTCCCCTGCCACACCTTGCGGCCTGTCGCCCACTTGCGCCGGCACGCGTCCGGCACGGGGGGCGGGATAGCTTCGGCTGCGGTTCCGGTCAATACGAAAATCGCCCTTCGGGTGATGCTTGTGAGACGCCGCACGGGGCGCTAGGGACGGACAACACGTGCGAGGAGCCGGAGCATGAAAAAACCGAAATGGGTGGTCGAGAAGGAAGCGGCCCGCAAGGCCGAGGCGAATGCCACAGTCTGGCTCTTCGGGCTGCATGCCGTCCGCGACGCGCTGGCCAATCCGCGACGCGAGAAACTGCGGCTGATCCTGACGCGCAACGCCGCTGACCGGCTTGGCGATGCGCTTTCGGCCGCCGGGATCGAGCCGGAGATCGCCGATCCGAGAAAGTTTCCCGCACCGCTCGACCCCGGCTCGGTCCATCAGGGGGCCGCGCTTGAGGTGCGGCCGCTCGACTGGGGCGACCCTCTTGAACTGATCTCGGGGGCAGGGGGCGCGCCGGTGCTGTGTCTCGACCGGGTGACCGATCCGCATAATGTGGGCGCCGTTCTGCGCTCGGCCGAGGTGTTCGGCGCGGCGGCGGTCATCGCGCCTGCGCGCCATGCCGCACCGGAAACAGGGGCGCTGGCCAAGACGGCCTCGGGCGCGCTTGAGCGGCAGCCCTATCTCAGGGTGCGAAACCTCGCCGCTTCCATGGGCATGCTCCGCGAGCTGGGCTATCACCTGATCGGTCTGGATGGCGAGGCCGAGGCCGAGCTTGGCGCCGCGCTCAAGGACGCAGGTACCCGGCCCGTCGCGCTGGTGCTCGGGGCCGAGGGGCCGGGCCTTCGCGACAAGACGAAAGAGACCTGCGACCGTCTGGCCCGCATTCCCTTCGCGCGGGATTTCGGTTCGCTCAACGTTTCAAATGCGGCTGCGGTGTCCCTATATGCGGTGATGAACCGCTGAGGGATAAGATGCCCCATTCGACCAAGATCGCCACTTGCTGTTATTGCGGCGCGCGCGCCGCGCTGGTGCTCAAAGGGCGCGAGCGCCACGAACTGGCCTGTTCCAGTTGCGGTGCGCCGCTCCATGAGCTGAAAAAGCTGCCTTCCGACACGCGGGGCGAGCGGGAGCTGGTAAAGCCGTCGCCCGTCCGGGTCGACAACCGAATGTCCAAGCAGCACCGCGCGCCGAAACCCAGGAAGGGGAACAAGCGGCGCGGGCTGACGGGCTTCCTGCTCTACAAGCTGGCGGATGCGGCGGAAGACGTCTTCGACGACGTGTTCGACATCTTCGATTGAAACAATTCTCACGGGCGGCGTGCCTGCCGGTCACGTCCGCGTATCCGGGGTTTCCGCAAGCCTGCCGAGGGCGCATCTTCTGCTCGTCAGAGCCAAGGAGCCCAACCCATGATCTCGCGCCGTCACCTCATCCTGTCCGCCGCCGCGCTGCCGCTGGCCGGAAGCCTTGCCAGCCCCGCCATGGCCGCCGAGCCTCCGGTTTTTCAGATGGGCGGTGTCGCCATCAACGGGATCGACCCGGTCGCCTATTTCACCCAAGCCAAGCCCGTCGAGGGCAGCGACGCCGAACGGCTGACCTATATGGGCGCCGATTTCCTCTTCGCCTCCGCCGAGAACCGCGAGATGTTCGAGGCGAATCCCGCCAAATACGCCCCGCAATATGGCGGCTATTGCGCCTATGCCGTGTCCAAGGGCTATACCGCCACCACCGACCCGAAGGCGTGGTCGGTCTATAACGACCGGCTGTATCTCAATTATTCCCGCGCCGTCCGTGCCCTTTGGGCGGTCGACAAGGAAGGGCATATCGAGCGCGCCGATGCCAACTGGCCGTCCGTTCTTGGCTAGATCACATTTTTGGCACCTGCACTTTCCAAGGCGGTGTTGCGTCCCCACATCAATAAAACGGACCGGGTTCGGAACACCCGGTTCCCGATCACTGTCCCTCGTTCCGTGACTGGCGCCCGATTTCTGATCGGGCGTCTTTTTCTTTACCCTGCGCCGGAAAGGGCGCGATGACCATGATACCTGCCGATGAACGCCTGACCCGCCTTCTCCTGGAGACCCGCGTGATCGCGATGGTCGGCGCGTCGTTGAAGCCTGCGCGCCCGAGCCACGGCGTAGGCGAATACATGGCGGCAAGCGGCTATCGCGTGATCCCGGTCAATCCGGGCCATGCGGGCAAGACCCTGTTCGGGGAAACGGTCGTCGCCTCGCTGGCCGATATCGATGTCCCCGTGGACATGCTGAATATCTTTCGCCGCTCGGATCAGATCGCCCCGGTTGTGGAAGAGGGGCTTGCCGCGCTGCCGGGCCTCAAAAGCGTCTGGATGCAGCTTGGTCTCTCGAATGTCGAGGGGCGCGCGATGGCCGAGGCGAAGGGGTTGACCGTGGTCGAGGACCGGTGCCTCCTGATCGAGCACCGCCGCCTGATCCGGGGGCGCTACTGACGGGCGGCTTTCTCATCGAGCCCTGACGTGCCCTCCCGGCGGGCCAGTTCGGCCAGCACGTCGGCCAGCGACACGTCGCGCGCGGCCAGCATCACCAGCAGGTGATAGAGCACATCCGCCGCCTCTGCGGTCAGCCGGTCACGGTCGCCCTTGGTAGCCTCGATGATGGCTTCGACGGCTTCTTCCCCGAATTTTTCGGCGCACTTCTCGGGTCCCGCAGCGAGCAGCCGTGCGGTCCAGCTTTCGTCCGGCGCTGCGCTCTTGCGGGCCTCGATGGTGGCGGCAAGGCGGTCGAGTGCGTTGGTCATGCGAGCCTCATGGGAATGCCGGCGGCGGCCATGTGGGCCTTGGCCTCTCCGATGGTGTAATCCCCGAAATGGAAGATCGACGCGGCCAGCACCGCGCTCGCGTGGCCCTCGGTCACGCCTTCGACGAGGTGGTCCAGCGTGCCAACGCCGCCGGAGGCGATCACGGGCACGTCCACCGCATCCGCGATGGCGCGGGTGAGCGGGATGTTGAAGCCGGCGCGCGTGCCGTCGCGGTCCATCGAGGTCAGAAGGATTTCGCCCGCGCCCTTGGCGGTCACGGTCCGCGCGAATTCGACGGCGTCGATGCCCGTGGGCTTGCGTCCGCCATGGGTGAAGATCTCCCACCGGCCCGGCTCGACGGTTTTCGCGTCGATGGCACAGACGATGCACTGGCTTCCGAACTTGTCGGCGGCGCGCGCGATCACGTCGGGGTCGGCCACAGCGGCCGAGTTGAAGCTGACCTTGTCGGCGCCCGCCAGAAGCAGGTTTCGCACGTCCTCGACTGTCCGGACGCCGCCGCCGACGGTGAGCGGCATGAAGCACTGCTCCGCCGTCCGGGTGGCGAGGTCGTACATCGTGCCCCGGTTCTCGTGGGTGGCGTGAATGTCGAGAAAGCACAGCTCGTCCGCGCCCGCCTCGTTATAGGCGATGGCGGCTTCCACGGGGTCGCCCGCGTCGATCAGGTCGACGAAGTTGACGCCCTTGACCACGCGGCCATCGGCCACGTCCAGACAGGGAATGATGCGCGTCTTCAGCATGGGGGCGTGATAACGCCAAGCGGCCCGGCGGGCCAGAGGGAGATTACGCCCGTAGCGCAGCGAGTGCCTCGCCAAGGTCGATCGCCCCGTCATAAAGCGCCCGGCCCGAGATCGCGCCCGCGATGACGCCGGTGTCGCGAAGACGGGTCAGGTCGTCCATCGATGACACGCCGCCAGAGGCGATGACCGGCACGTCCACGGCACGGGCCAGCGCCTCGGTCGCGGCCACGTTGGGGCCGCCCATCGCGCCGTCACGGTCGATATCGGTGTAGATGATCGCGGCGATGCCGGCGTCCTCGAACTTTTTCGCAAGGTCGATCACGTCGAGATCGGTCTCTTCCGCCCAGCCCCGCGTCGCGACCTTGCCCGCGCGGGCATCCAGCCCCACCGCCACCTTGTCCGGAAAGGCTTTGGCTGCAGCGCGCACGAGGTCGGGGTCTTCGACAGCCACTGTGCCGAGGATGACGCGGGAAAGCCCCTTGTCGAGCCACGCCTCGATGCCGCCCATGTCACGGATGCCACCGCCAAGCTGCACCGGGATCGAGACGCGCTCCAGAATGGCCTCGACCGCGGCGCCGTTCACCGGATGGCCCGCAAAAGCACCGTTCAGGTCCACGAGGTGCAGCCACTCGGCGCCGGCATCCTGAAAGAGCATGGCCTGCGCGGCGGGGTCGTCGCCGAACACGGTGGCCTTGTCCATGTCGCCCTTCAGAAGGCGCACGCACTGGCCGTCTTTCAGGTCGATGGCTGGGTAGAGGATCATCTGCGCGGTCCCGGTTTTTCGCTTGCGCCGACCGTTTGCCCCAACGTCGCACGGCCCGCAAGGGGCAGGGGACCCAACGTCACACTTGCCCGACGCATGACGAGGCCCGAAAGCTGACGCCGAGAAACAGGGAGGACATTTGCATGTTCAAGAAACTCGGGGCCGCTCTTCTGGCCATCACGCTTGCCACGCCCGCGCTGGCCGATCCGGTGCTCGGCCTCTACAAGACCCAGCCCGGCGATGACGGGAACTACGGCCATGTCGAACTTTATCAGTGCGGCAGCGAGATCTGCGGTGTGATCCGCGCAGCCTTCAACGGCTCGGGCGACGCCATCGAAAGCGATAATATCGGCAAGCGCATGATCTGGGGCATGACCGCCGAGGGCAATGGCGCCTATTCGGGCGGCAAGATCTGGGCGCCGGACCGCGACAAGACCTACAACTCGAAGATGGAGCTTTCTGGCCGCAATCTGGAAGTCTCGGGCTGCGTTCTGGTCATTTGCCGCGCCCAAAGCTGGACGAAAGTTCAATAAGCCCCTCCGGCCAAACCAACCCATGGCGGCGGCGCTTCAAGGGCGCCGCCATCGTCTATCTTGTTTCGCTCATCGCGGCCGCGGTGCCGCTTCTGGGGTCGGACGTCTGCACCCAGTACAGGTTCGGTCTCTGGGCGCTGCCTCTTGCGCCGCTCCTGGTGGCCATGGGGGCATTCGTGATCTTCGCGATGACGGTTGCGGCGTTTCGTGACAGCGCGGCCTTCGCCAATGCGACCTTCTTCATCCTGATCCTTGCGACGCTCGGGTCCGTCATTCCGCTTGCCATAGCCGCGGACCGGCGGCCGGCGACGGCGCTCTGGTTCGGTCTTCTTCTGGCGGTCGTCGCCGTTATCTCGCTGATCGGCGCGTTCTTCTTCTGCGCCTCGATGTCGGTCTAGGGCCGCCAGGCGAGCCAGTTCGCGATCAGCCTGAGGCCCGCTGCCTGACTTTTCTCGGGGTGAAACTGGGTTCCGACCATCGTGTCCCGTCCGACGATGGCCGTGACCGGCCCGCCATAGTCGCAATGCGCCAGCAATTCTGTAGGATCGGCCATTTCCATTTGGTAGGAATGGACAAAATACGCGTGGTCACCCGTCTCGATCCCCTCGAGCACCGGGTGAGGGCTGTCGATCACCAGATCGTTCCAGCCCATGTGGGGCACCTTGAGCGCGGGGTCCGCGGGCTGAATCCGCCGCACCTCGCCCGCGATCCAGCCAAGGCCGGCGGTGGTCTCGTATTCGTGCCCTGCGCGGCCCATCAGCTGCATGCCCACACAGATGCCGAGGAACGGACGGGCCTTTACCTCGACCGCTTCGACGAGCGCGTCGAACAGGCCCCTCTGGCCCTTCAATTCGGTCATGCAGGCTGGAAAAGCCCCGTCGCCCGGCAAGACGATACGGTCGGCACGGGCGATATCCTCGGCTTTGTCCGAGACGATCACGTCTCCCGCATCCGTCTCTCGCGCCATGCGCTGGAACGCCTTTTCCGCCGAGTGAAGATTACCCGCCGCGTAATCGATCAGAACAGTCAGCATGGTCTACCTTCTGTCAGGCAATGCCGCCTCGGGGCGCCGGCTCAGAGCGCGCCCTTGGTCGACGGGATCTCGTCCGCCTTGCGCGGGTCGGTCTCGACCGCGTCGCGCAGCGCACGGGCGACGGCCTTGAAGGCCGCTTCCGCGATGTGGTGGCTGTTCACGCCGCGCAGCGCATCCACGTGGAGCGTGATGCCGCCATGGGTCGAAAACGCTTGAAAGAACTCGCGCACCAGCTCGGTGTCGAACGTGCCGATCTTGGCCGTGGGCAGCGCCAAGTCCCAGGCCAGGAACGGACGCCCCGACAGATCGAGTGCCGCGCGCACCAGCGCGTCGTCCATGGGCAGGTGGCATTCGCCATAGCGCCTGATGCCCCGCTTGTCGCCAAGCGCCTGTGCCAAGGCCTGACCAAGCGCGATGCCCGTATCCTCGACCGTGTGGTGGTCGTCGATGTGCAGATCGCCTGTCGCACGCACCGTCATGTCGATCAGCGCGTGACGGGCAAGCTGGTCCAGCATGTGATCGAAAAAGCCGACGCCGGTCCGGTTGTCGTACCGGCCGGTCCCGTCGAGGTCGATCTCGACGGTAATATCGGTTTCTGCGGTCTTCCGCGTGATCTCGGCACGTCGCATGGCCGGGCTCCTCTCAAGGGTCGGGCGCTTATAGGCGGGCGGGCGGGCGAAGGGGAAGAGGCGGATGCATCAACCCACCTCGCCTGTGGTGCCTTTGCACGGGGTCTGCACAACGCACATGCGCCGAAAAGCTAGGGGATGACGTGTGAGAAAGGTGCTGCAAGGATGCAAGCGATGAAGAGAGAGGCCGCATGACAGAGCCGGTGATCCTGGTCGTCGACGATGACCCCCAGATTCGCGACATGCTGAGGATCGCGCTTGGCCGCGCCGGATTTCAGGCGCGGTTCGCCCGCGACGGGGCCGAGGGGTTGAGGGCGGCGCGCGCCGATGCGCCAGACCTCGTCGTCCTCGATATCGGTCTGCCCGAACGCGACGGGCTTGATCTTTGCCGCGCCGTCCGCACGACGAGCGACGTGCCGATCATCTTCCTGACCGCCCGCGACGACGAGGTGGATCGCATCGTCGGGCTCGAAATCGGCGGCGACGATTACGTTACGAAGCCCTTCAGCCCCCGCGAACTGGTCGCGCGCATTCGCGCCGTCCTGAAACGCGCGGGCTCGGGGACGGGCAAGGCGGCGCCGGTGGCGCTCAGCCACGGGGCGCTGGAACTTCGCCCGGAAGAGCATCTCTGCCTCGTATCGGGCGCGCCCGTCGCGCTGACCGCGACCGAGATCTCGATCCTGAGCGAGTTGATGGGCCAGCCCTCGCGCGTCTTCAGCCGCCCGCGCCTTGTCGACCGGGTCTGGGGCGAGGGGATGCCGGTCAGCGACCGGACCCTCGACAGTCATCTCAGGAACCTGCGGGGCAAGCTGGCGGCGGCGGGCTGTGGCGACGCGATCGAGACGCTGCACGGTGTCGGCCTGAGGATGGGATCATGCGCGCCCGCCTGAGACGCAAATGGCGGCCGCCCCTGTCGCTGGTCCTTGGCGGGTCGCTTCTGGCGGTTCTGGTCCTGCCGGTGCTGGGTGTTTTCGCAGTCGAGCTTCTGACCCCGGCAACCGGGCGGCGCTGGGCCGTCGGGATTGTGGTTCTCGGGGCCGGGGCGGCGACGCTCGTGCTCGGTTATCTGCTCTGGCGGCTGATCCTGTCGCCGGTCAGGGCGCTCGGCGCACAGGCCGCCGCGATCAAGACCGGCAGTCCGGTTCTCGCCCTGGGACGGGCGGGCACGCCCGAAATCAGCGAGGTGGCGGAGCTGGTCCTCGACATGGCCGAGACGCTGACCGCGCGCGAGCTGGCGGTCCGCAGCTATACCGACCACGTGACCCACGAGTTGAAGACGCCGCTGACTGCGATCCGGGGCGCGGCTGAACTTCTGGAGGGCGACGACACGGCCTCAGACGAGACCCGGCACCTGGCGCGCACGATCCTCGATGCCGAAGCGCGCGCCGAGAGGCTTCTGGCCGCCGCGCGTCAGGTCGTGGCTGCCCGGACGCCCGCTCATCGCGGAACCTCGCGGCTGTCGGATGGGCTTGCCGCGTGGCGAGAGCGCTTTCCCGATTTGGCTTTCTCCGTCGATGGGGGCGAGGTTGCGCTGCCCATCGCGCTCTCAGGCCTCGATATCGCCGTAGGTCATCTGGCCCAGAACGCCATCGCCGCGGGGGCCTCCCGCCTCGTGCTGAGGGCGAGCCAGGCGGACGGCCGGGCGACGCTCTTCGTCGAGGATGACGGGCCGGGCATCTCGGAGGGGAACGAGGCGCGGGTCTTCGAGCCGTTCTTCACGACGCGCCGCGACACCGGCGGGACCGGCATGGGGCTGGCGGTGGTCGAGACCATGCTGAGAGCGCAGGGCGCGGACATCACACTCGCGCCGGGGCAAAAGGGCCGGGGCGCCCGTTTCGCGATCGGTTTCTAGTTCAGACCGACAGGAAACCGCGCCTCACCCCAGCCGTCGGTATTCGTGCGCGCCTCGATATAGACCGTGTCGACGCCGTCGGGGACCGCGACACCCGAAAGCGAGCGGGTGAACGGCTGTTCATCGACATGCGGGTGGTAAAGGGTGCGGGTGCCGAGCACCGCGCCCCCTGCATCGACCACGCGCCAGCCGTCGGCATAATCGTCCCAGCCGGTGTCGCCATGGCGAAGGGTGACCGTGAACGTCCAGCCCGAGCCGGAGGACCGCGCCTCGGCCGCGACGATTTCGGCATCGTCTGCTGCTGCCTTGAGGGGCAGGGTAACCACGGCGAGGGCAAGAATTTTCGATATGACAGAATTGGGCATGTGGACCGGATACCCCGATTTCGGGCAGTATCGGGTCACATTTTCTTGTCTTTCCGCAAAATTGGTTATATAAAATTACCAATATTTGAGAAAGGAACGCGAAATGGAGATGCCGGCCCCGAACCAAGGCGTCCTGTCCAAACGGTCGCGGATCATTGCGCGTCTGGAAGAAGTGCTTCCAAAAGACGCTGTGATCTCGGACGTGATGGAAACGCGGGCCTATGAATGCGACGCGCTCACGGCCTACAAATGCCCGCCGCTCTGCGCGGTCCTGCCCTCGTCCACCGAAGAGGTCTCGGCGATTCTGAAGATCTGCCATGCCGAGGGCGTGCCGGTGGTGCCGCGCGGATCGGGAACGTCGCTCGCGGGCGGGGCGCTGCCCACAGCGGATTCGGTGATCCTTGGCGTGGCGCGGCTGAACGAGGTGCTGGAGACCGACTACGACAACCGTTTTATCCGGGTGCAGACGGGGCGCACCAATCTGAGCGTTACCGGTGCCGTCGAGGCGGATGGATTCTTCTATGCGCCCGACCCGTCCTCGCAACTGGCCTGCGCCATCGCTGGCAATATCGCGATGAATTCGGGCGGGGCGCATTGCCTGAAATACGGGGTGACAACCAACAACCTGCTGGGCGTGACCATGGTCCAGATGGACGGCACGGTGGTCGAGATCGGCGGCGCGCATATGGATGCGGGCGGCTATGACTGGCTGGGGCTGATCTGCGGGTCGGAAGGACAGTTGGGCGTCGTCACCGAGGCGACCCTTCGCATCCTTCCCAAGCCTGAAGGCGCGCGGCCGGTTCTGATCGGCTACGATTCGAACGAAGTGGCGGGCGAATGCGTGTCCGACATCATCAAGGCGGGCGTGCTGCCGGTGGCCATCGAGTTCATGGACCGCCCCTGTATCCGTGCGACGGAAGCCTTCGCCAAGGCGGGCTATCCCGATTGCGAGGCGCTTCTGATCGTCGAGGTCGAGGGATCGCCCGCGGAAATCGACGAACAACTGGGCCTGATCCGGCAGATCGCGCAGAAGCACAATCCGGTCGAGTTCCGCGAAGCCGAGGATGCCGATCAGGCGGCGCGCATCTGGCTGGGGCGGAAGTCGGCCTTTGGCGCCATGGGGCAAATCAACGACTACATGTGCCTCGACGGTACGATCCCCGTCTCGTCGCTGCCCCATGTGCTGAAGCGGATCGGCGAGATGTCGAAGGAGTTCGGCCTCGACGTGGCAAATGTCTTTCACGCGGGAGACGGCAACATGCACCCGCTGATCCTCTTCGATGCCAACAAGCCCGGCGATCTGGAGACCTGCGAGGCTTTCGGGGCGGAGATCCTGAAGCTTTGCGTCGAGGTGGGCGGGTGTCTGACGGGCGAGCATGGTGTGGGGATCGAAAAGCGCGACCTGATGCATGTTCAGTTCGCAGCCGTGGACCTTGAAGCGCAGATGCGTGTGAAGGACGTGTTCGATCCGGCCTGGCTGTTGAACCCCGCCAAGGTGTTCCCGCTGGACGCCAGCGAGGCACGCCGGGCGCGGGCGGAGGCCGCCTGAGGGGGCTTTCTGCCCCCTCTGGGCCTGACGGCCCATTCACCCCCGAGGATATTTTAGAACAGGCGAAGGACAGGGCGTGCTTACTCCAGAGAGCGAAGAAGAACTGGCCGAGGCGATCGCCGGAGCGCGCGGCCCCCTCAGGGTCGTGGGTGGCGGCACGCGGCCCATCGGCAAGCCTGTTCAGGGCGAGGTCCTGTCGGTCGCGGGGCTGAGCGGCATCACGCTTTATGAACCGGGCGCGCTGACCATCGTGGCGAAGGCGGGCACGCCTCTGGCAGAGGTAGAGGCGGCGCTGGCCGCCGAGGGGCAGATGCTGCCCTTCGAGCCGATGGACCACCGCAAGCTTCTGGGAACGACAGGCGAGCCGACCATAGGTGGTGTCGTTGCCGCGAACGTCTCTGGCCCGCGCCGGGTGCAGGCGGGCGCCTGCCGCGACAGCCTGATCGGGGTCCGCTTCGTGGATGGCGGCGGTCATGTCGTGAAGAACGGCGGCCGCGTAATGAAAAATGTGACCGGCTACGATCTGGTCAAGCTGATGTCGGGCGCCATGGGCACGCTCGGCGTGTTGAGTGAGGTCAGCTTCAAGGTACTGCCGCGTCCTGCCGCTGCGGCGGCGCTGCTGATCGAGGGGCTCAGCCCGGACCGGGCCGTGGCGGCGATGGCGGCGGCGCTCCGTTCGCCTTTCGAGGTGTCGGGCGCGGCCCATGTGCCCGAAGGTATGGCCGGCGATCCGGTGACCATGATCCGGATCGAGGGCTTCGAAAGCTCGGTCGCCTATCGCGCGGCGAGGCTGCAGGAGGTGCTCGAACCTTTCGGACAGTCGACCGTCGAGCGCCGCGCGAGCGAGGGCGGCGAAGGCGTGACCGACGGCTGGCGTTGGGTGCGCGACGTCGAGGGCTTTGCCGGCAAACCGGGCGACGTCTGGCGCCTGTCGGTCAAGCCGGGCGATGCGCCCGAGATCGCATCGCGCGCGGGCGCGGAAGGGGTCCTGTTCGACTGGGGCGGGGGTCTTGTCTGGCTGCTTGTGGCCGAGGGCACCGACCTCCGCGCCAGACTTGGCGACTTCCGGGGGCACGCGACGTTGGTGAGGGCCTCGGAAGAGACCCGCGCGCGGCTTGACGTCTTCCAGCCCGAGCCCGCGCCGCTCAAGGCGCTGGCCGAGGGGCTGAGGGCGCAATTCGATCCACGCGGCATTCTCAATCCGGGGCTGATGGGCTGATGCAGACAACTTTTACCGAAGAGCAACTGAAGGACCCGGCTATTGCCCGGTCGAATGAGGTGCTGCGCTCCTGCGTGCATTGCGGCTTCTGCACGGCGACCTGCCCGACCTACCAGGTGCTGGGCGACGAGCTGGATTCGCCCCGCGGACGCATCTACCTGATCAAGGACATGCTGGAGAACGACCGGCCCGCGGATGCGAAGACGGTCAAGCATATCGACCGCTGCCTGTCGTGCCTCGCCTGCATGACCACCTGCCCGTCGGGTGTGCATTACATGCACCTTGTCGATCATGCCCGCGCGCATATCGAGAAGACCTACAAACGGCCCCTGTTCGAGCGGGTGCTCCGCTGGACGCTGGCGCGCATCCTGCCCTATCCGACGCGATTTCGTGTCGCGCTTCTGGGGGCCAAGATCGGTCGGCCCTTCGCCTTTCTGATGCCCGACGCGCGGCTGAAGGCAATGCTGGCCATGGCGCCGAAGAAGGTGCCGCCGGTCAGCCGCAACGACGATCCGCAAACCTTTGAACCCAAGGACGAAAAGCGGATGCGCGTGGCGCTCATGACGGGCTGCGCGCAGCGGGCGCTCAACACCGATATCAACGACGCGACCATCCGGCTTCTGCGCCGCTTCGGGGCCGAGGTGGTGATCGCCGAGGGAATGGGCTGCTGCGGGGCGCTGGTCCATCACATGGGCAAAGAGGACGAAAGCCACGCCGCGGCGGCCAAGAACATCAAGGCGTGGATGGCCGAGGACAGGAGCGAAGGCCTCGACGCGGTGGTCATCAACACGAGCGGCTGCGGCACCACTGTCAAGGATTACGGCCACATGTTCCGCAACGAGGCGCTGGCCGAGGACGCCGCGCGGGTCAGCGACCTTGCCGCCGACATCTCGGAAGTGCTGATGAAGCTCGACCTGCCGGAAGGTGCGCCGAAGGGCATCCGCGTCGCCTATCATGCCGCGTGCTCGCTGCAGCACGGGCAGCAGATCAAGACCTTCCCGAAAGACCTTCTGAAAAAAGCGGGATTCGAGGTGGTCGAGCCTGCTGACCCGCATCTCTGCTGCGGATCGGCGGGGACGTACAACCTGATGCAGCCCGAGATCTCGGCCAAGCTCAAGGCGCGGAAGGTTCGCACGCTGGAGGCCAAGGCGCCCGACATCATCGCCGCCGGGAATATCGGCTGCATGATGCAGATCGGGTCCGGCACCGATGTGCCCATCGTCCACACGGTCGAGCTTCTGGACTGGGCCACCGGCGGGCCGAAGCCGCCCGCGCTGGAAGGCTGGGAGCCGGGGCAGGGCAAGCCGGCGGTGACGGACGGGCGCAAAAATACCACGATTCCGATCCTCAAATAGGTGCCGTCGCCGCCAAATTCTTGCCGCACCTCGCGCTTAGGCTGATGCTGAGTGAAAAAGAGGTAGGCAATGCGACGGTTCCTGACGGCGGCTCTGGCCGCGCTTTTCTTTGGCGTCCCTGCCGCTGCACAAGCGGAGGAGGCGTCGAGCCTAACCACGTTGATGACTGCCTACGAGGCGCGCGGCTGGGAAGGCGTGGGGCGGCTGAACATCGGGCGGAGCGGTATGTGCACCGGCGCGCTCGTGGCGCCCGACCTCGTCCTGACGGCGGCCCATTGCATCTATGACCGGTCCGGCGACCTTGTTGCCCCCAATGAGATCCAGTTCCTCGCTGGGTGGCGCAACGGGCGCGCCTCGGCCTATCGTGGGGTCCGGAGGGCGATCGCCCACCCGAGCTATGAATATACCGGCCCCGAAAGCGATTTGCGCGTGGCCAATGACATCGCGCTTCTCAAGCTCGATAGCCCCATCCGGCTGGCCAATGTCCAGCCCTTCGCCACCGCCGATCGCCCGCGCAAGGGCAGCTCGGTCGGTGTCGTGTCCTATGCCCATGACCGTGCGGACACGCCGTCCCTGCAGGAGGTGTGTCACGTTCTGGCGCGCCAGAGCGGAAGCCTGATCCTGTCCTGTGACGTGGATTTCGGCTCTTCGGGCGCGCCGATCTTTACCGAGGTGGCGGGTGAACCGCGGATCGTCTCGGTCGTCTCGGCCAAGGCGATGATCCGGGGACGGCCTGTCTCGATCGGGACAAACCTAGAGCGGCCGCTGGCGGAGCTGATGGAGATGATGAACACGCCCGGCACGGCAAGTGCGGTCGCTGTAACAACAGCACGGCGGGTCGTGCCGGGCCGTATCGGCTCAGGCCTGACCGGAGGCGGCGGCGGCCTGAACAGCGGCGGCGGGGCGAAATTCCTGAAACCTTGACGCGTGCCGCACGCTCGGACAGCGTTTCCGACATGTTGCTCCGGGCCATTGCCGTTTGCCTTCTGGCTTTGCTCCTTCCTGCCGATGCCCCCGCGCAGGACCTTTCGGCCAGTGCGGGGCGGCTGGAGCGTCTGGGCGTGTCCGGCACCTGTTCTGCGACGCTGGTGCGCCCCGATGTGGCGGTGACTGCGGCGCATTGCGTCCGCCCGGATCAGGTCCGTCAGGGGGACGCGCCGCAGCTCTTCTTCCGGCCCGGATGGCCGCGCGATGCAGGACGCATGGCGGTGGTCGACGTGGTCCGGCACCCGCTATACGCCCCGGCACGCGAGGGCGAGCGCTGGCGGTTTCCCTTCGATATCGCCGTCGTCCGACTGGCGCGTGCTCTGCCGGAACGGGTGAACCCGCCGCTTGCCTTGGGCCGTCCGCCGGAGCCGGGCGAGTATCTGACACTGGTCAGTTGGAAAAAGGATCAGGATGCGCCGGTTCTGCGCCCCTGTCAGGTCGTGCCCGGGGTCGAGGCTCTGGTGACGATCGCCTGCCGCGTTGCGGGGGGCGAAAGCGGCGGTGCGGTCATCCGCGCAGGCAATGGAGCGCCCGAAATCGTTGCGGTTCTGACCAGCCGCGCGCAGATTGGTTCGCTTCCGGTCGGGCAGGCGAGCGCGCTGGAATTGCGGCTGGCACCGATGCTGCACCGGTTGGACTGACAGGCGCCAAAGACCCCTTGAAGCCCCTCTGATCGCTTCCCATCTATGCCCTGTCGGACGCCGGTAACCGGGTCCGGCAGCAGAAACCGCCCTGCCCGTGACGGGAGGGCTCACATAGTTGTCGCTCAATGGAGGATGACGCTTATGCGTACGTTTGACCTTGCACCGCTTTATCGTGCAACCGTCGGCTTCGACCAGATTGCCGACCTCATGGACCGGGTTCTGACCGATACCCAATCGGCCCCGTCCTATCCGCCCTACAATATTGAAAAAACCGCTGACGATGCCTGGCGCATCTCGATCGCCGTTGCCGGCTTTGCCGAAGACGACCTGTCGGTCGAGGTCCGCGAGAACGCGCTGATCGTGACTGCAAAGAAGAGCAAGGAAGACGACGGCCGCAAGTATCTGCATCGCGGCATCGCCAACCGCGCCTTCGAGCGCCGCTTCGCACTGGCCGACCACGTGCGCGTGACCGGTGCCAGCCATACCAACGGTATGCTGAACATCGACCTTGTCCGTGAAGTGCCCGAGGCGCTGAAACCGCGCCGCATCGAGATCGCCAAAGGCGACACGGTCGAGGCCAAGGCCGTCGAAGCTCACTAAGCTTGTTTATTGACGAGTTACCGCGCCCGGAGGTCAATCCTCCGGGCGTTTTTCATGCCCGGCTGACAAGCGCCGCAAGCTGCCCGCGGTAGGCATAGGCGGCGAGCGCCGACAGCACCAGCAACAGCGCCAGATGCCACCACGCGCCTCCGATGAAGACCAGCATGGCGAATATCGCCAGCACCATGGTCAGCGTCAGGGCAAGGGCGGCAAGGGCCTGCGCGCCCGGCACCCAGAGCGCCACCGCGCCAAGCGTTTCGACGCTGCCTGTCACGTATCTGATCCATTGCCCCATGCCGAGCGCCTCGTAGAGCGCCACCGCCGACGGCGTGCCGAGTAGCTTGGTCAGCCCGAAATACAGGAAAGCCAGCGTCAGGCCGGCGCGAAGAAGCGTGAGGGGCATGTTCTGTATCATGCGGCGGGACCTAAGACGCCCCGCCGGTCTGACAAGGCGCAGGGTTACTCGCCGTAGGGCACCCAGATGGTCTTCACCTCGGTCGCGGCGGAGAGGAAAGCCGCACTGTCGGCCTCTGCCCAGTCGCGGGCGCGGCCATGGTTGACCCAGGTTCGCTTCAGGTTACCCGCCGCCTCGCGCTCGATCACCGCCGACAGGTCCGAAGACGAGAACGACCAGACCGCGTCTAGGTCCATATGCCCGCCCATCTGCGCGGCCAGTTCGGAATGCGATCCGGTCAGGATGTTCACCACGCCGCCCGGCACGTCCGAGGTGTCGAGCACCTGGTAGAAATCCGTGGCGGCCAGCGGATAGGGCTCGGACGCCATGACGGTGATCCGGTTGCCCATCGCCATCGCGGGCGCGATGATCGAGACGAGCCCCAGAAGGGGGCTGTCATCGGCTGCAAAGGCGCCGATCTTGCCCACGGGCTCGTTCATGGCGAGTGCGATGCCCCGGATCGGCACACCTTTGGCGCGCCCGTCGTATTTGTCGGCCCAGGCCGCCCAGGTGAACAGCCGGTCGATACTGGCCAAAACCTCTGCCTTGCCGCCGCGCTTGCCGGTCATGGCGTCAATCCGGGACGCGAACTCGTCGGCGCGGGCCGAGAGGTTTTCACCGATGTAATAAAGGATCTGCGCGCGGAGATGTCCGGTGGTCGTCGACCAGCCCTTGGCGGCATTCATCGCCTCGACGGCGTTCCTCAGGTCCTTGCGGTTGGCAAGGCCGACATGACCGAGGAGCTTGCCCCTAGGCGACCAGACAGCGCGGGAGTAGCCGCCATCGGGACGCGCCTGCTTGCCGCCGATATAGAGCTTTGCCGTGCGGTCGAGCGTGTCCGCCTCAGCCTTTTCCGGCGCGGCGGCGGGGTCGACTTTGTCGATCTTCTTGAGGGGCTTGCGCGGCTTTGTGTAGGCAAGAAGTCCTTCCCAGCCGCCTTCGCGTCCGAACCCGCTTTCCCGGACACCGCCGAAACCGGCGGCGGCGTCGAAGAGGTTCGTTGCGTTCACCCAGACGACGCCCGACACCAGCTTTGGCGCGATGTCGAGGGCAAGGTTCACGTTCTCGGTCCAGAGCGTCGCGGCGAGCCCGTAACGCGTGTTGTTGGCCAGGTCGACCGCCTCGGCGGGGGTGCGGAAGGTTGTGCCCACAAGGACGGGCCCGAAGATTTCTTCCTGCATCAGCCGGTCGGCTGGCTGAAGCCCGGTGATCAGGGTCGGCGGATAGAAACACCCGCCTTCGGGCAGGGGTGTAGAGGCCCGGTAGACCTCGCCGTCCGACCCATCCACCAGATCTGTGATGGTTTTCAACTGCACCGGATCGACCACGGCGCCCACGTCGATGCATTTGTCGAGCGGGTCACCAAGGCGGAGCTTGTCCATGCGGGCGCGGAGGCGGGTGTAGAACCTCTCGGCCACGCCCTCCTGCACCAGCAGGCGCGAACCCGCGCAGCAGACCTGTCCCTGATTGAACCAGATGGCGTCCACCAGCCCTTCGATAGCGCTGTCCAGATCGGCATCGTCGAAGACGATGTAGGGCGACTTGCCGCCAAGCTCCAGCGTCAGCTTCTTGCCGGAACCCGCTGTCGCTTCGCGGATTTTTCGGCCAACGCTGGTTGATCCGGTGAAGGCGATCTTGTCGATATCGGGGTGATCGACGATCATCTGGCCGACCGCGCCGTCGCCCGTCACGATGTTCAGCACACCCGGCGGGACGCCCGCCTCGCGGCTGAGATCGGCGAAAAGGAGCGCGGTGAGCGAGGTGTATTCTGCGGGCTTCAGAACGACGGTGTTCCCCATGGCGAGCGCTGGCGCGACCTTCCATGCCAGCATCAGAAGAGGGAAGTTCCACGGGATGATCTGGCCCGCGACGCCAAGCGCTTCGCGGTCGGGCAACTCGTCCTCCATAAGCTGCGCCATGCCTGCGTGATAGTAGAAGTGCCGCGCGACCAGCGGGATGTCGATGTCGCGGCTCTCGCGGATCGGCTTGCCGTTGTCGAGGGTCTCAAGCACGGCGAAGAGGCGGGATTGCTTCTGGATCAGACGCGCTAGCGCATAGAGGACGCGGGCGCGCGCCTTGGCGTCTTTGGCCCACGATTTCTGCGCCTTGCGCGCCGCTTTTACAGCGGCATCGACGTCCTTCTGGCTGGCCTGGCTGACCTTTGCCAGCGTCTCGCCGGTCGCGGGGTTGCGGCTGTCGAAGGTCTTGCCTGCTTTCGTCCAGCCGCCGTCGATCCAATGACCGAACATGCCCTTGTGACTGGCAAGCCAGTCCATCGCCTCGGACGCGCTTTCAGGGGCGGGGCCGTAGTCCATGCTGTGGAAGATGTCCCGGACGTTCATGTGTCGTGTTCCTGCGTTGCGTTGCGCTCAGGCCATCGCGTGGCGGTAGCCGGCCGAGTAACGGCCAGTGACGTGGTGTTCCAGCTGACGTTCGATATCGCCGAGAAGACTGGAGGCCCCGAAGCGGAACATGTCCGGCTGCAGCCAGCGGTCGCCCAGCTCGTCCTTGATGAGCGCGAGGTAGGTCAGCGCGTCCTTCGCCTTGGAGATGCCGCCTGCCGGTTTGTAGCCGACGCGGAAGCCGGTCGCCTCGTGATAGGCGCGGATCGCCCGGATCATGACAAGGCTGACGGGGAGCGTGGCGTTGACGCCTTCCTTGCCAGTGGATGTCTTGATGAAATCGGCACCCGCCATCATGCAAACGAGGCTGGCGCGGGCGACGTTTCGGAGCGTGCCCAGTTCGCCCGTGGCGAGGATCGCCTTCACATGGGCATCGCCGCAGGCCGCGCGGAACTCGGCCATTTCGTCATAGAGTGCTTGCCAGTTTCCCGTCAGGACATGGCGGCGTGAGATAACGATATCAATCTCTTGCGCACCGGACTTCACGCTTTCCCTGATTTCGGCCACGCGCAGCGGCAATGGCGAGAGGCCAGCCGGAAAGCCGGTCGAGACGGCGGCGACCGGGATGCCCGTTCCTTTCAGCGCGTCGACGGCGGTTTCCACCATGTCGTGATAGACGCAGACCGCACCCGTGGTGATCGGACCCATCCCGAGCGCGTCGAGGATGTCCTGCCGCACCGGTTGGGCCGCCTTGGCGCAGAGTCGCCGCACGCGGCCCTCTGTGTCGTCACCGGCCAGCGTCGTCAGGTCGATCATGGTGATCGCCTTCAGAAGCCACGCGGCCTGATACTCTTTCTTGACCGAGCGCCGGCCCGGCAGCGTCGCCGCGCGGCGCTCGATGGCCGAGGTGTTGGCCTGCGCGGCGCGGACCCAGTCCATGTCGAGCGCCATGCCGGCATTCCTCGGCTCGTGAAGCTGGGGCAGGTGGGCGTCACCGCCACGCGCGGTGCCGGTGCCCTCGCGGGTCGGATGGTTGGATGTATCGGGCATGTGCGGGCCTCGGGTGGCAGCGTCGGAAAACCGTCGCACGAGGGCGCGCAATAATCAAGATTGACCACTTGGTCAAATATTGGAACGTCCCGTCACTCCGCGAGCGTGGTTTCCACATGTGCGCTGGCTTCCAGCGTCTTGTGGACGGGGCATTTATCCGCAATCTCCATGAGGCGCGCGCGTTCTTCGGGGCTGAGATCGCCTTCCAGACGGACCACCCTGCGGAACGTGTCGATCTTGACGGCGCCCGCAACCGCAGTGGCGTCCTGTGCATGGACCTTGTCGTGGCTCACATCGACTGACACATGGGTCAGCGCCATGCCCTTGCGGCGCGCATACATGCGGATGGTCATGGACGTGCAGGCGCCAAGTCCCGCAGACACCAGACCATAGGGCGTCAAACCACGGTTCGTCCCGCCATAGGCCTTGGGCTCGTCGGCGAGAATATGGTGGTCCGGCCCCGAAGAGATGTCCTGAAGAAATCCGTCTGCATCCGCCTCGGACACCCGCACGATTCCCTCGGGCGCGCCCGGCGGCGGCGCGGGCGGGCGGAGATCGAGATACCGGCCGGCCCAGGCGGCGATGACCTCGGCGGCGTACTCCGCATCGCGGGCCGACGAGATCAGGTGATCGGCATCGTCCAGCGTCACGAAGCTTTTTGGATGTTTGGCAGCCATGAAGATACGCGTGGCATTGTCGACGCCGACGGTTTCGTCACGAGGGGCGTGCATGACCAGAAGCGCTTTCTTGAGACCCGAGATCGCATCGGAAAGCTTTGCGCCGGCAACGTCCTCGACAAAGTCCTGTCCGATCACGAACGGCCGGCCGGCGAGCGAGACCTCTGCCTTGCCGTCGGAGCGGATACGGTCCAGCGCATCGCCAAAATTGTGGGTGACGTGATCCGGGTCGAAGGGCGCGCCGATGGTGACGACCGCGCCGACGCTGTCGATCTGACCCGCCGCTTTCAGGACCGCAGCCCCGCCGAGCGAATGGCCGATCATCAGGCTGGGTGCCATGCCGCGCCGGGCCAGTGCCTCGGACGCGCGGAGAAGGTCGTCAACATTCGAGGTGAAGGTCGTGTTAGCGAATTCGCCTTTCGAATGGCCAAGCCCGGTGAAGTCAAAGCGCAGAACCGCAATGCCCATGGACGCCAGCCGCCCCGCAATACGCCGGGCCGCCGAGATATCCTTGCCGCAGGTGAAGCAGTGGGCGAATACCGCTGTCGCCAGAAGAGGCCCGTCCGGCATATCGAGCCGTGCGGCCAGCGCATCGCCCGCGTGCCCCTCGAAGGTGAATCGTTCGGTGCTCATCGGTGGTCTCCTGGCCGGACGTGCCAGTCGAACCTGTAGGCTGTCCCCCATCGGCGCAAGCCTTGTGACAGCTTTGTCACGCGAGCGTGACGCGCCGAGAGGGGCGGGTCAGCGGCGGTAGTCTTCGGGCGTCAGACCGTCCGGACCGGCGCGGAGGGTCTCGGCGCCCGGCACGATGTCGGTGTTCTGCGCCGAGACGCCCAGCCAGCCGTCGTCATGCCGGGCCAGAACGAAGCTCAGGATCGTGCTTCTGCTCTCGGCCACGCTGCCGTCTGGGGCGCGCTGGCCGCTCAGCCTAAGACGCGCGTGGACAAGTGCATGATCGGCCCCGAGCTGCCGGACCTTCACGCGGCCGAGGGTCAGTCGGGTCTCGGAAAAGAAGCTCTTCAGTGCATAGCCGTGGGCGCGGGCGATGGCGGGGCGATCCTCCCACCAGATACCCACCACGTTCACGAAATCGGCGTCCTCGTCGAAAAGCGCGCCGATGGCGTCACCGTCGCGGGCCATCCACGCGTCGCGGAAGGCGGCGGGAAACTCTTTCGGGTCGGATACGGGCATCGGAGACTCCGGCGGTGAGGACACAACCCTGACCTTATCCCGGCGCCACAGGGATTTCGCCCTTTTCCTTGCCATATCGGTGACCTAACAGGACTTAGAGACCGTGCCTCGGACGGGCGGCGCGGGGTCTGGCCGGGCATGGCGGGTCCGGTCGGGCAAGGAAAACGGTGGACGCCACGGGATCAGGCCATGAACGCCCCCGACACGCGATGCTGAGGGAACAGGCGACCGCGCTTCTGATGCGCTGCGGGGACGTCTGGCACGTCCTGCGCAGGGACGGCCCGGGCAAGATACAGTTCTGGTTCATCGCCCTCGTGATCGGTGTCGCCGCTGGCTTTGCGGCCTTGTTTTTCCGCAAGGGAATCAACTTCCTGCAGGAAACTCTTTACGGAACGGACGACGTCCGGCTGATCCATTCCTTCGCCGAGACGCTGCCCTGGTACCTGATCCTGATCATTCCGATCTGCGGGGGGCTGGTGGTCGGGCTGATCCTGAACCGCTTCACCGATGACGGGAAGGTGCGCTCGGTGGCCGACGTCATCGCAGGCGCAGCGCTGAACAACGGCCGGGTCGAGGGCAAGGCCGGGCTGGCCTCGGCGGCGGCGTCGATGATCACGCTCGGAACCGGTGGATCGACGGGACGGGAAGGGCCGGTCGTGCACTTGGCGGCAGTGATCTCGACCTGGGTGTCCGACAGGATGCGGGCCGACGGGATCACGGGCCGAGACCTGTTGGGCTGCGCTGTTGCGGCGGCGGTGTCGGCATCGTTCAACGCGCCGATCGCCGGGGCGCTTTTCGCGCTCGAAGTGGTGCTGAGGCATTTCGCGGTCCACGCCTTCGCGCCCATCGTCATCGCCAGTGCGGCGGGCACCGTCATCAACCGGCTGGAATTCGGCGGCGTGACCGAGTTCACGCTGGTCGAAGAAGGCGCGCTTGCCTTCTATGTCGAGCTTCCGGCCTTCCTGATCCTGGGTCTTGTTTCGGGGCTGGTCGCGGTGCTGATGATGCGGACGATCTTCTGGGCCGACGACCTTGGCAGCTATGTCCGGCGCCGGACCGGAATGCCGCGCTTCGTCCGCCCGGCAATCGCGGGTGCGATGCTGGGCGCGCTGGCGATCTGGTTTCCGCATATCATCGGCGTCGGCTACGAGACGACATCCGCCGCGCTGACGGGCTCGCTTGTTCTGCACGAAGCGGTCGTCTTCTGCGTGCTCAAGGTGGCCGCCGTTGCCATCACGATGGCGGGCCGGATGGGGGGCGGGGTCTTTTCACCCTCTCTCATGGTGGGCGCACTTCTGGGGCTGGCATTCGGGCAGGTGGCGACCAGTATCTTCCCCGACGTGTCTGGCTCCGAGACGCTCTACGCCCTTGCAGGCATGGGCGCGGTGGCGGCCGCGGTTCTGGGCGCGCCGATCTCGACCACGCTGATCGTCTTCGAACTGACCGGCGACTGGCAGACGGGGCTGGCGGTGATGGTGGCGGTATCGCTTTCAACCTCGGTGGCGTCGCGTCTTGTGGACCGGTCCTTCTTCCTGACGCAGCTTGAGAGGCGAAATATCCACCTGTCAAAAGGACCGCAGGCTTATCTTCTGGCGATGTTCCGCGTGGCCAACGTGATGCGGACGCCGGACGATCCGCGCGCGGCACCCGATGACGCGATCTGGGCGGCGATCGAGGCGGGGCACTGGGTCGAGCGGAACGCGACGCTGGAGACCGCCTTGCCGGTCTTCGAGACAACCAACCGCCAGTTCCTGCCCGTCGTCACCATGGGCGCCGAAGGCGAGCCGCCGCAGATCCACGGGGCGCTGTTCCACGTTGATGCGCTGCGCGCTTATAATCGTGCCTTGGCGGCGACGGCGGCGGAAGAGCATAGCTGACGGATGGAATGGGGGCTCCGCCCCCGGCTCCTGGCGGAGCCTCCCCCGGTGTATTTGCGAACAGAAGAAACCCGGTCAGATTTCTTCGACGGTGACGAGGTCGCCCGTGTAGAAGGCAAGGTGCCCGGCGATGTCCGAGACGGCGTCCTTGGGGGTCTCGTAGCTCCAGACGGCGTTTTCGAGCGTCGTGGATTTGGTGACGATCGAGTAATAACTCGCCTCGCCCTTATGGGGGCAGGTGGTGGAGTGGTCCGTCTTGTCGAGAAACTCCATCGCGATGTCTTCACGGGGGAAGTAGATCACGGACGGATAACTGCCTTCGGTCAGTTCCAGCGCGTTATCGCTTTCGCCAAGGACGGCGCCGCCGGCGCGGACGGACCAGGTGCCTGTGGCGGGGCGGATCTTGATATGGTCGGCCATGACGGTCTCCTGAATTGGGAATGAGGCTGACGCCTTTGTGCTCCGTCTATCAGATAGGGCGGGCGGCGGCGAGAAGCCAGTTTCGCGCAGAATCGGACAGGCGGGGGGCGACCCGTTCGACCACCTCGGCGTGGTAGGCGTTCAGCCAGTCCCGCTCCCACGGGGCCAGCATGTCCGGGATCACGAGCCGCGTGTCTATGGGTACCCAGGTCAGCGTCTCGAAGTCGAGATGGTCGCGCTTGTCGCCAAGGGGCTCGGCCTTTTTCACCACGATCAGGTTTTCCAGCCGGATGCCGAACGCGCCTTCACGGTAGTAGCCCGGCTCGTTCGACAGGATCATGCCGGGCTCCAGCGCCACATCCGAGATGCGGGACAGGCGCTGCGGCCCCTCGTGGACATTCAGATAAACACCCACGCCATGTCCGGTGCCATGATCATAGTCCAGTCCCGCCCTCCAGAGCGGCGCCCGCGCCAGCGCATCGAGGTGCTGGCCCGCGACGCCCTTAGGGAAGCGGGCGGTCGAGATGGCGATCATGCCCTGAAGGACGCGGGTGAACGGGTCTCGCGCCGCGTCCGGCACGGGGCCGATGGCAACGGTGCGGGTTATGTCGGTGGTCCCGTCCAGATACTGCCCGCCCGAATCCACGAGGTAGAGCTCGCCCGGCTTGAGCGGGCGATTGGTGCCTTCGGTGACGCGGTAATGCACGATGGCGCCGTTCGGACCCGCGCCCGAAATCGTGTCGAAGGAGATATCGAGAAGCGCGTTGGTCTGGCGCCGAAAGCCTTCGAGAGCCTTGGCCGCGTCGATTTCCGTCACGCCGCCTTGGGGCGCTTCGGTGTCGAGCCAGGCGAGGAATTCGATCATCGCGGCGGCATCGCGCAAATGCGCCTCGCGCGTGCCCGCGATTTCGGCCTCGGTCTTTTGCGCCTTCGGCAGGATGCAGGGGTCTTGATCCCAGGCGATGTCGATGCCGGCCTCGTTCAGCGCGTGCGAGACAGCAAGGGGGGCCGAGCTTCGGTCAACGCGGACCGGACCGTTCAGTGCGCGGAGCGCGGGTTCGAAATCCGACGTGGGCGCCACGTCGATGGACGGGTCGGGGCCAAGGGGCGCGACCTTTTCCGGATCGAGAAAGAGCGACACGCGCGCGCTGTCATGCAGGATGGCAAAAGCCTGTACCACCGGGTTGCGGGGAATGTCGCTGCCCCGAATGTTCAGGAGCCAAGAGATGCTGTCGGGCAGGGTCAGCACCGCGGCCCGCTCGCCGGCGTCCTTCAGCACCTTCGCCAGCCGCTCGCGCTTCGAGACCGAGCCCTCGCCGGTCTGTTCGGTGGTCAGGCTGCGTACCTTGCCCACAGGCGGGGCGGGGCGGTCGGGCCAGATGCGGTCGACGAGGTTCTCTACCGGGCGGATCGTGATCCGGCCCTTTAGAGCCTGCTCAAGTCGGTCGATCTCGTCACGGGTATGAAGCCACGGGTCGATGCCCAGCACCGCGCCATCGGCCAGGTGTTCGAGAAGCCAGGGGCCGGGCTTTGTTTCAGGCCAGTCGACGGGTGTGAAGACATCGGCCACCTGTGCACGGACTTGAACACGGTAGCGGCCATCCACGAAGACGCCGGCCGTGTCCCCCGTCACGATCGCGAAACCGGCCGAGCCCGTAAAGCCCGTCAACCATGCCAGCCGCTCGTCGCAGGGGGCGACATATTCGCCCTGATGCGCGTCGGCGCGGGGCACCATGAAGGCATCGACACCGGCCTCGGCCATGGCCTCCCTAAGGCGCGCGAGCCGCCGAGGTCCCTGATCGGGAGAGGTTGTCGCCGTAAAGCTCTGAAACACGCGCGGCCCCGTTTAGCCGGTCCGGCGCATCATGGCGCGGCGGCGTTTGTTCGGGTCGGACTCGAAAAGCGCTGCCAGCTGCTCGGTCATCGCGCCGGCAAGTTGCTCGACATCCGTGATTGTGACGGCGTGCTGGTAGTAACGCGTGACGTCGTGGCCAATGCCGATTGCGATCAGTTCGACGGCCTTCTTGCGCTCGACCATGCGGATAACGTCGCGCAGGTGTTTTTCGAGGAAATTCGCGGGGTTGACCGACAAGGTTGAATCGTCGACCGGCGCGCCGTCCGAGATCACCATGAGGATCTTGCGCGCCTCGCGGCGGTTCGTCAGCCGGCGATGCGCCCATTCCAGGGCCTCGCCGTCGATGTTCTCTTTAAGCAGCCCCTCTTTCATCATCAGACCCAGATTGGGACGCGCCCGGCGCCACGGCGCGTCGGCGGATTTATAGATGATGTGGCGAAGGTCGTTCAGGCGGCCCGGCAACTGTGGGCGCCCGTCCTGAAGCCATTTCTCGCGGGCCTGCCCGCCCTTCCACGCGCGTGTGGTGAAGCCGAGGATCTCGACCTTGACGTTGCAGCGCTCGAGCGTGCGGGCAAGGATGTCGGCGCAGATCGCAGCGATCGAAATCGGCCGTCCGCGCATCGAGCCGGAATTGTCCAGAAGCAGCGTGACCACGGTGTCGCGGAACTCGGTATCCTTTTCCTGCTTGTAGGCGAGCGGCACGGTAGGGTTCGCGACGATGCGCGCAAGGCGGGCGGCGTCCAGAATGCCTTCGTCCATGTCGAACAGCCAACTGCGGTTCTGCTGCGCCAGAAGACGGCGTTGCAGCTTGTTGGCAAGCCGTCCGACCGCGCCCTTCAGCGGATCGAGCTGTTGGTCGAGATATGCGCGGAGCCGTTCCAGCTCGGCCGGTTCTGCAAGGTCTTCGGCCTTGATTTCCTCATCGAATTCAGCGTTGTAGACGGTATAGTTCGGGTCGGCGTCGCTGATCGGCATCGGCGGAGGCATGTCCATTTCCGCATCGCCGTCGGGCATCTCTGCCTCTTCGCCGAGTTCCGTGTCGGCAAGGTCGTCCATCGACACCTGCGCCTGGGACTGGTCGTCCTGCGCATCCTGGCTCTGCTCCGCCGAGGCCTCGGAGGCGTCCTCGGACTGTCCGTCCTCGTTGCCCTGCGCGTCGGGATTCTCCTGCTCTTCGGCCTGATCCTCGGCGTCTTCGTCTGCGTCCGGGTCATCCTGATCGGGGTCGTCGCCGATCTGGTCGCCATAGCCGAGATCGGTGATGACCTGGCGCGTGAAGCGCGCGAAATTCGACTGGTCGGCCAGCGCCGCCTTCAGCCCGTCCAGCGTGCCGCCGGCCTGTTCCTCTATGAATCCGCGCCAGAGCTCCATGACATTGTCGGCGCCCGGCGGCGGCGGCCTGCCCGTGGCGAGGTGCCGGACCAGATAGCCTGCGGCAACCGCAAGTGGCGCCTCGGAGGCGTCCTTGATCTGGGCATAGCCGCGCCGCGCGGCTTCATGCGCGATCTTGGCGTCGATATTGCCGGCCGTGCCGGGCATGTCGCGGGCACCCACCGCCTCGCATCGGGCCATTTCCATGGCCTCGTAGATGTCGCGGGCCATCTGGCCCTCGGGTGCGTAGCGGCGGAACGTGTTCTCGTCGTGATATTTGCGGCGAAGCGCGAAACTGTCCGCAGTCCCGCGGGCCAGCATGACCTCTTCGCGGGTCATGCGGCGTGTGATCTGCGGCAGGCGCACGCTTTCGCCCGACATCCCCGGCGGATCGACAGAATAGCTGACCGCGAGATCGGGATCCTCGGCAAGGACCTTGGTCGCGTCGGCCAGCGCCTTCTTGAACGGGTCTGCGGGGTTGTCGTTCTGCGCCATGGCGCTCCCGTCCCCCTCAGGCCAGCGTCAGGCTTGCGGCGCTTTCGGGCAGTTCCTCGTCGAAGCAGCGCTGATAGAACTCGGCGACCGTCTGCCGCTCGAGCTCGTCGCACTTGTTCAGGAAGGACAGCCGGAACGCATAACCCACATCGCGGAACACCTCGGCGTTCTGCGCCCAGGAGATCACAGTCCGCGGGCTCATCACCGTGGACAGATCGCCGGACATGAACGCCTTGCGCGTCAGATCGGCCACGCTGACCATCTGGCTGATGATCTTGCGGCCCTTCTCGGTGTTGTAGTGCGGCGCCTTGGACAGGATGATCGCAGCTTCGGCATCGTGGCTCAGGTAGTTGAGCGTCGCCACCAGCGACCAGCGGTCCATCTGGGCCTGGTTGATCTGCTGCGTGCCGTGATACAGGCCCGTCGTGTCACCCAGACCGACCGTGTTCGCTGTCGCAAAAAGGCGGAAATAGGGATGCGGATCAATGACTTCGTTCTGATCCAGCAGCGTCAGCTTGCCGTCCACTTCCAGAACCCGCTGGATCACGAACATCACGTCCGCGCGGCCCGCGTCATATTCGTCGAAGACTATGGCGGTCGGGTTTCTCAGCGCCCAGGGCAGGATGCCTTCCTGAAACTCGGTGAACTGGATGCCCTTGTCGATCTTGATCTGGTCCTTGCCGATCAGGTCGATCCGGCTGATGTGGCTGTCTAGGTTGACGCGCACGCAGGGCCAGTTCAGCCGGGCCGCGACCTGTTCGATATGGGTCGACTTGCCGGTGCCGTGATAGCCCTGAATCAGGACGCGGCGGTTGTATTGAAACCCGGCGAGGATGGCGAGCGTGGTGTCGGGGTCGAACTTGTAGGTGGTGTCGATCTCGGGCACGCGCTCGTTGCGCTCGTAGAAGCCGCGCACCTTCATGTCCGAGTCGATACCGAACACCTCGCGGACGTCGATTTCCTCGGACGGCTTGGCGTCAATGTCGATGCGCCTGAAATCCATATCAAACCCCTACCATCAATTGCGCTCGCGCGCGGCTTTCGCGCGTGCCTGCACGAGAATCAATGCTTGTTCAAGCCCGGCAGGTGCCAAACGACCCGGCAGGCAACGGCACCGTCGCGGCAATGTCCGGAGACTTTGTCGCGCAAACGGAAGGACCGGCCAAGCATTTCACCCAATTCGCAGCCATTTGTCGCGACTATGTGAACAATGCGCATCAATTTCCCGCAATCGCGGGTGACTTGCGAACGTGCGGCGCGCGCGGCGTGAGAGATCGCAGGAACGTGTTTTCGCGGTGATCGCGCTTTTCGCTAGGACAGCAGTAGTCGTTCACTCGAGAAGAAAGATGAGCCATGAAAAGACGCGACTTCCTTTTGTCCAGTGCGGCTCTTTCCGTCGTCGCGCTGCGTCCGGCATGGGCGGAAAGCTTTGAGATTGAGCGAAGCGAGCGTGAATGGAGGCAGAAGCTGACCGCTCTCGAATACAAGGTGATGCGCGAGGAGGGGACGGAAAAACCGCGGTCTAGTCCGCTCGACAAGCAATACGCCGCAGGCGTCTATCGGTGCAAAGGATGCAATCTGCCCGTCTATTCGTCTGAGCATAAATACGACAGCGGGACAGGCTGGCCGTCTTTCTGGCAATCGCTGCCGGGCGCAATCGGGACAAAACCAGACCGTAAGTTTCTGCGCGTCCGGACCGAAGTGCACTGCCGGCGCTGCGGCAGCCATTTCGGCCATGTTTTCGACGATGGTCCGCAGCCTACCGGGAAACGTCATTGTCTGAACGGCGTCGCTTTGATCTTTCAGGCTGCCTGACGGCCTGGAGAAGGCTCTCGGGATCGGGCGAACCGACAGGTCGGTCCCGTTACTCGGCTGCGATCGGCGCGCGTGAATTCTGATCCTTCGACAAGGTAAAACGTTCGACAAGCGCCTTGAGAGCCAGGGCCTTGTCGTTAAGTTGCGAAGCGGATGCGCGGCTCGTGTCGGCCAAAGCGGCGTTCTGCTGCGTGATCGTATCCATCTGGGTCACTGCGCCCGTCACTTCGCGGGCGCCCACGGCTTGTTCCCGCGCGGCCGACGTCAGCCCTTCCATCGTGTCGCCCATCTCGCGCACGCTGGCCACGATGTCCTCAAGTGTGACACCGGTCTTTTCCACAAGCCCCACACCGCGCGCCACCTGTGCCGCGCTTTGTTCGATCAATTCCTTGATATCCTTCGACGCTTCGCTCGAGCGTTGCGCCAATGCGCGGACCTCGGTCGCAACGACGGCAAAGCCCTTGCCCGCGCTTCCGGCGCGCGCGGCCTCGACAGACGCGTTGAGAGCCAGAAGATTGGTCTGGAAGGCAATCCCGTCGATCACCGAGACGATCTCTTCGATGCGGTCCGAGGCCGAGCGGATGTCGCCCATCGCTTCGACGGCCGATGACACCACTGTTCCGGCTTCGGCGACGCTGCTGAGCGCGCGCCGGCTGACATTCGTCGCGTCGCTGGCTGTTTCCGCACTGGACGAGGCGGTCGCCGCCATCTCTTCCATAGCGGCCGCGGTTTCCTCCAACGCGGCGGCCTGAGTTTCGGCCCTCTTTGCCAGATTACCCGCCTGATTGCGCATTTCTTCGGTGTTTACGCCGATTTCCTCGCATTGATCGAGGATTTCGCCAACCATTTCCGACAGTGTCGCGCAGGTCTCGCCAAGGGTTTTCTCAAGCTTGGCAAACACGCCCTCGTGGCCGCCCATCATGCGCGCCGTCAGGTCCCCCTTCGAGAGCCCGTCCAGCACGCGCGCAGTATCGGTCACGCCACGCTCGACCTTTTCCATCATCTCGTTCATGGCACGGGCCACGCTGTCGAGATCGGGGTCGCCGAAAGAACCGGACACACGTTTCGAGAAATCCCCCCGAGAGGCGGCCATTGCGACACTCCCCAGCCGGTCGGCAAGGGAGGCCATGATTTCCTTGCGCTCCCGCTCCCGCGCCTCGCGCTGGGCGGCGCGTGCCTCGCTCTCGGACTTCTGGCGTGCGCGCTCCTGTTCGGCCTCCTGAACCTCGCGGGCCCTCGCCTCTTCGGCGAGTCTCTGTGACTTCTTGGCGGTCTGCCGGAACGTCTCAAGCGTGCGCGCCATCTCGCCCAGCTCGGTTTCCTCGTCCTTGCGCCCGATTTCCAGATCGAGATTGCCGCCAGCAAGACTCCGCATGTCCCCCATCGCCGATTCAAGCCCAGAGACGATCAGCGCACTGATCTGGCGACTAAAGAAGATCAGTGTGCCGATGGAAATTGCGACCGCGATGCCGAGAAGGACCATCGTCGTCCGCGCCTGGCCTACGCCCGCCGATGCGACATTAGTCTGTTCCAACGTCAGGGCATCGGCGGCGCGCTCGACCAGCAGCTCGACACCTTCACCGAGGGCAAGGAATTCATTCTGATCCGCCACCCGGGCGGCATGCGCGGCGCGCACATCCAGAGAAGCCGCCCAGAACTCGGCAAGTTTCGCCTTGGCCTCGTTCGCCATTGCCTTGCGGTCCTCGGCGAAAATGATGAAGTCGAGGCGTGCCAGCTCGGTCGTGGCGGCCTTTTGCCAGCTCTCCGCCTCCTCGAAATCCTCTTCAAGACCCGACAGCAGAAACTCCTTCATGTAGAAACGCGCCAGAAGCAGTCTCTCCTGCGCACGGCCGGCATAGAATGCGCCGCCGGCATCGCTGTTCTCGAAAGATGATTCCATGAGAGCCGAAAGCTGTGCACGGGTGGCGAGACCGGCGGCGTCCATGCGCGCCGACGCGGATTCCACCTGTTCCTGTGCGGCGATCACGCGGTCGAACGTACCCTCGACGGCGTCCAGACTGCTAAGAAGCTCCTCGATATTTCCGAAGACATCGGCGCCCGAACCTTCTTCTCTCAGAAGTGCCAGCAAATCACGGATTTCCGCGACCTCTGCATGAACGGCGTCATGCGCTTCTTCAGACGGGACAAGCATGTATTCCCGCCCGGCTGCGACGGTTTCGATGGCATCCTCAAGGATCGTGTTCGCATGAGCCACGGATCGCGACGAGCCGTTAAGGTCCTGAAACAAGGTGGACAGCCTCATTGCTGAGACCAGGGCGATCAGGGAAAGAAGCAATACGATTCCCAGCCCGATTCCGGCCAAAGCCTTGATTTGCTTCTGAATTGTCCATCCCGACATGCAGCAACTCCGTATCAGTCGCGAGACTGCTACGGCACAAGCGGTTACTGTTGCATGAACTCAGGTCTGGAAGTTCCGGCTATCCTTGATCTGGTCCCAGGCCCAGACGACTTCCGACAGCTGCTCTTCGTGGCTCCGGTCGCCGCCGTTCATGTCGGGGTGCAGGACCTTGATGAGCGCCTTGTAGGATTTGCGGATCTCGGCCTTGGTCCAGTGATCCTTAGCCTCGAGAATGTCGAGCGCGCGCCTTTCTGTCGAGGGCAGGCGGCGGGTCCCTGTAATGCCCTTGCCGGGGTTCCGCGTCGCGTTCTCACCCAGGATTTGGTGCGGGTCGTCGACGCCGAGGCGTGCCCAGGCCCGCTGTTCGTCGCCGCGCTTGCCGAAAGGCTTCGTTTCGCGCTCCCAGACGCGGTCCTTGTCCATGCGATCGGCGAATTCTTCTTCGGTGGAGCCCTGGAAGAAATTCCACTTCAAATTGTACTCGCGAACGTGGTCCTTGCAGAACCAGTAGAATTCTTCGAGGTCATCGGGGGATTTCGGTGCGCGATACTGTCCCGTCTCCTGACAGCCCGGATGCTCGCAGACCCGCGTGGACGTCTCGAAGGCGCCGGACATGCCGCGGCGTGTGCGCGACCGCTTCTTCTTGTCCGATGAAACGCGGATATCGAAACCGAAGGGATCTTCTTTCATCACAGGGGGCCTTTCCGACTCGGACCCGCGAGTTTACCGTCTCGGCGGCAAGATTGAAGAGGGCAGGGCGAAAAAATGCTGGTGGCAGATATGATGCGGGAACGGCTCGAGGCGGGTCTGGAGCCAAAAAGTCTTGAAATCATTGATGAAAGTGAGCAGCACCGCGGGCATGCCGGGTATCAGGAAGGTGGGCAGAGCCACTTTCGGGTGCGGATCGCTTCGGACAGTTTCGAAGGCATGTCGCGCATCGAAAGGCACCGCTCGATCCACGCAGCACTCGGCAAGGACCTGGTGGCACGCATCCACGCGCTCGCCATAGAAATCGAAGCTTAGGCGCCGGGCTCTGCCATCGGCGCCGTTGGTCGCGAGACGGCCGGCTCGCGCCGCCCCGTCGGCGCCGCGGGTGCCTCGCCAAGGGAGAGGGGTGTCGACACAACGCGCTCGCTGCCATGTGCCCGGCGACGGAAGATCAGGACGTTCTGCTCTGTCGTGACGGTGCCGGTCAGCCCCTTCCGTTCCTCACAAGGCAGCGTTTCAGCGCGCACGTAGTCCCAGCCCTCCGCGGCCATCTCGTTCAGTTTCTCCGTCAGCGCCAGCGCAAACCGGTCTTCGGTCGTCTTCACGCCCTTCGCCTTCTTGCCCCGGTCGGGGGCGGGGACGACCTTGTATTCGAATGCCTGCACCTGTCGCTCCTTGATCGCATACCCTCGGGGTGTTTTAGGCTGCCGCGAAAAGTCTGAACAGTGGAAAGAACACGATTCGTGCTCCGGTTGTCCGTCCGACCACCATTTACGACCTGTTCACACATTGCCGGGAAAAGTGGCGATCCTTGCCCGAATTGGCGACCAATAGGAAACAATACCGCCTTTCGAGCGCAGTTGTTCCTGAAGTGTCCGAAAAATATGACGGAATTCGTTAATTTTTGTGGCGAAACCCGGCCAAAGCCGCTACCTTCGGAGGGAGCCTGAGTGGAGTTCATCCGTTTGGGTTACGAGTAAACTGTGAGGTAAAGGGGGTTATCATGAACCTTAAGAAATTTATTTTTGGCGCGAGCGTTGCGGCTCTTCTGCCGTTCGCGGCTTCTGCTGCATCGGTGAGCATCATCGAAAATGGTGTCGACGAGGGCGGCGACGGCTACTTCATCGGCAACAACGTGATTGAAGTTACCGATGGCGCGACCTTCGCCGCTCGTTTTTACGCCGATGATGGTGTCGGAGCGATCGACATTGCTGACGGTCCGGGAACGATCACGTTCCTTCTGCAGAACACCACGTCTACGGACGCTCAGGTGACCTTTGTGGATGGCAACATCGATCAGTCGCCGCGTAACTACGGCTTCACCGGCGGCATCGACGTTTGGTTCGACGGAACGTCAACGTCTTTCGGCGTCGTGGACAACGTGGACCTTAACCGTACCTTCTCGCTGGGTGCGGGTGAATCGGTGGAATATGCCTTCGAATGGGACGGCATCTTCAACAACACCGATGACGACATCGGTCCGTTCATCGACTTCACCGTGACCGCGACCGCTGTTCCGGTCCCGGCTGCTGGTTTCCTTCTCCTCGGTGGTCTTGGCGGTCTCGCCATGATGCGCCGCCGGAAGAAGTCGTAAGCTAGCGCTTACCTGTACCTCACACGGAAGGCGGTCCCAGTCGGGGCCGCCTTTCCGCATGTCTGAATATCAGGTGTGTTCCGTGCACATCATTGTCAGATGACACGCGCGACAATGCGCAGCCCGACCGCGTGACGCAGCCCGAGCCAAGCATATCATAAAAACGGTGAAATAGGTGGACGCGCCCCGTCCCGGCTCAAACAGCCGTCACAGGCCCAACTTGGCCGCGACCAGATCGTTGACCGCTTTGGGGTTCGCCTTGCCGCCGGTCGCCTTCATCACCTGACCGACGAACCAGCCTGCCAGCTTCGGGTTCGACTTGGCCTTTTCGACCTGAGCCGGGTTCTCGGCGATCACACGGTCCACTTCGGCCTCGATGGCGCCGGTATCCGTCACCTGCTTCATGCCGCGCTCTTCGACGATGGCCGCCGGGTCGCCGCCTTCGGTCCAGACGATCTCGAACAGGTCCTTGGCGATCTTGCCCGAGATGTCACCCTTGCCGATCAACTCGATGATGCCGCCAAGCTGCGCCGCCGACACGGGGCTGTCCGCGATGGACAGGTCTTCCTTCTTCAGCCGCCCGAAGAGTTCGTTGATGACCCAGTTGGCGGCGAGCTTTCCGTCGCGGCCCCTGGCCACTTCTTCGAAGAACGCGGCGCTTTCCACCTCGGCGGTCAGAACGCTCGCGTCGTATTCGGTCATGCCGTAATCGGTCACGAAGCGTTCCCGCTTGGCGTCCGGCAGTTCAGGCAGCGAGGCCGCGATATCGTCGACCCAGCCCTGCTCGATCTCGAGTGGCAGAAGGTCGGGGCAGGGGAAGTAGCGGTAATCATGCGCCTCTTCCTTCGAACGCATCGACCGCGTCTCGCCCTTGTCGGGGTCGTAGAGTCGGGTTTCCTGCACCACTTCCTTGCCGTCTTCGATCAGGGCGATCTGACGGCGCGCCTCGTATTCGATGGCCTGCTGGATGAAGCGCATCGAGTTCATGTTCTTGATCTCGCAGCGCGTGCCGAGATGGCTGAAATCCTGCGTGGCCTGATATTTCTCGTAATCCCCCGGACGGCACACCGAAACGTTCACGTCCGCCCTCAGGTTGCCGTTCTGCATGTTGCCGTCGCAGGTGCCGAGATAGCGCATGATCTGGCGCAGCTTGCCGACATAGGCGGCGGCCTCTTCCGGGCCGCGGATATCGGGGCGGCTGACGATCTCCATCAGCGCGACGCCCGTCCGGTTCAGGTCCACGAAGGACATATGCGGGTCCATGTCGTGGATCGACTTGCCGGCATCCTGTTCTAGGTGGATGCGCTCGATCCGAACCATGCGCGCCACGCCCGGCCCCATGTCCACCAGCACTTCGCCCTCACCCACGATGGGATGGTAAAGCTGGCTGATCTGATAACCCTGCGGCAGGTCGGGATAAAAGTAGTTCTTCCGGTCAAAGGCAGACCAGAGATTGATCGCCGCCTTCAGCCCGAGCCCCGTACGCACCGCCTGTGCCACGCAGAATTCGTTAATGACGGGAAGCATGCCCGGCATCGCCGCGTCCACAAAGGAGACATTCGAATTCGGCTCGGCACCGAACGTCGTAGAGGCGCCGGAAAAGAGCTTGGCCTGGGAGGCGACCTGCGCGTGAACCTCAAGCCCGATCACAAGCTCCCAATCGCCGGTCGCGCCGGCGATGGTCTTCGGTTTCGGGGACTCGTAGGTCAGATCCAGCATGGGTTCGGCTCCGCAATATCCGTGCGGTTTCTAGGCGCTCCAGCCGCACCCCGCAAGGCTGATCGTTCGGAACAAGTCCAGCGCGAAACCATTGGGTCAGTGAACTGTGTGAACGAGTAAGGAGAATACAATGACGAAGATAAATGATGCGAAAATCGCCATTCTTTCGACCCATGGCTTCGAACAGTCCGAGCTGGAAGTGCCGCTGAAAAAGCTGCGCGACGCCGGCGCCGAAGTTCACGTGATCTCGCCCGAGGACGGTCAGATCAAGGGGTGGGACGGCGACGACTGGGGCAACACGGTGCCTGTCGACAAGACGCTCGATCAGGCGCTTGTGGCCGACTACACCGCGCTAGTGCTTCCGGGCGGTCAGATCAATCCGGACCTGCTGCGCGCCAATAAGGACGCGGTTAAATTCATCCGTGAGTTCCTGGAAACCGGCAAGATCGTCGCAGCCGTCTGCCACGCGCCTTGGCTTCTGATCGAGGCTGAGGCTGCCGATGGTCGCCAGATGACGTCCTACCACTCGATCAAGATCGACATGATCAATGCCGGCGCGAAGTGGGTTGATGAGCCGGTCGTCGCCGACGAGGGCATCATCACCAGCCGTAATCCCGACGACCTCGACGCCTTCGTGGCGAAGATCATCGAAGAGGTGGAAGAGGGCCGGCACTATCGCTCTGCGGCGTAAATCCGCCACCCTGACCGACTGATGAAACGCCCCGGGCTTGGCCGCGGGGCGTTTTTCGTGCTTTGCTCTTTGGACGCGGGGGCGAGTCACGTGAAGGAAATCATGGCCCGTATTGGACTGTTTGGCGCCGCCGCCATTGTTCTGTTCGTATTCTCCTGCGGTCGCGACGCGCCGGAGGTCACAGTGCCCGAGAAAGCGGCTGCCGTCCGGCCTCAGGTCGGCTGGGACGTCTCGCCCAATGCCGAGCGCTGGACGCGCGCCGCGCTCGTCGCCCTCGACACCCACGGGGCGGCACTTCCCGACATGGTGCCCGCGGATATCGATGCCTATTGTCCCGGCTACCAAACCGCCACGCGCGACGAGCGCAAGGCCTTCTGGGTCGCGCTTCTGTCGGCTCTGTCGCGGCACGAAAGCACGTGGCGGCCCGATGTGTCGGGCGGTGACGGCCGCTGGCATGGCCTCTTGCAGATTTCTCCCGGTACGGCGCGCGGCTACGGCTGTCAGGCGCAGACGTCGTCCGAGCTGAAGGTCGGCGCGGCGAACCTTGCCTGCGGTCTCAGGATCATGGCGGTGACGGTTCCGCGTGACGGCGTCATCTCAGCCGGAATGCGCGGCGTCGCGGCGGATTGGGGGCCGTTCCACCAGTCGCGGAAACGCGAGGATATCAAGGCCCGTACGCGGGCACAGCCCTTCTGCACCGAATGACCCGCGTCGTTTCAGCCGCCCTCGTGGCCTTGCTCGCGACTGCGGGTGCGCTCTTGGCGGAAACGCAGCCGGGCGCCCTCCCGGAGGCGGCAGAGGCCGAGGCGCTGGCGGCCCCCGTCGCCACGGATCGGCCACCCTATCGAGAGATGTCCGTGCCGCGCGCCCGCTGGGAGCACCGGGGCAATGGCGAGCTTTGGACGCGCGTTGCGCTCTCGGCAGTCGAGACTCACGGCCAGCCGCTGATCGAGACGGTGCCGCGCGATATCGGAGAGTGGTGCCCAGCCTATTCCGAGAACGGTCCCGAAGACCGGGCGGCCTTCTGGGTGGGGCTTTTGTCCACGTTGTCGCGTTATGAAAGTACGTGGAATCCACGCGCGGTCGGCGGCAACGGGCGGTGGTTCGGGCTTTTGCAGATCTATCCGCCCACAGCCGAGTTCCGCGATTGCCGTGTGCAGACGGGCGAGGGGCTGAAACGCGCGTCGGCCAACCTGAATTGCGCGGTCCGGATCATGGCCATCACCGTTCCGCGTGACGAGGCGATATCGGTGAAGGACACGCGCTGGCGCGGTGTCGCCGCCGATTGGGGTCCGATCCGGACGCCTTGGATGCAGCGGGACATGAAGCGTTATACCAGCCGGCAGACCTATTGCCGCCGCCTTGAAGAGGTACGGCCTCCCGCACGCCCCGTGGCCTCAGCCGAATAGCCTCAGGCCGCCACGCGCGGGCGGCTGGTGGTGACCTCGACGAATTGCTTGGGGCCGGTCGGATCTGCGTCGAAGACGCTTTTCAGCCGGGCGCGGATATCCTGCAGGGGCTGGTGCCAGAGCCGGGGATAGATCACGCCCAGATGCCGTTTGACCAGCGCGTCAAAGGCCGAGGCCATGATCGCCTGACGCTCTTCGGACCCGTGCTGCGCTTCGCGCGCCAGACAGGCGGCGGCCCAGTTGACCTCGGCCTGGGTGCCCGAAAGGCGTGCCAGGTCCATCAGGCCGGCGGCAAGGATGTCGTCTTCGAAGAGAAGGCGGGTCGTTTCATCCGCCTCAATCACCGGGATCGCGAATAGCGCATACCCGCCCTTGCCGATGGTTTCGCGCGTGCGGCGCTCGGCCTTTAGCGCCTCGAGCCGGATCTCGTCACTCGTGCCGAAGCGTTCGGGCAGAAGGTTGCCGCCATGCTGGGCATAGATGGCCGGATCGGTCGGGTCGAGATCGATCCAGTCCTCGAACGCCGGCCTGAGCCGCGCGCCGCCATCGGGCATTCCAAGGGCGAGGCGATAGATCGTTCCGCCCAGAAGCGGCGACATGTAAGCCACCGGGTCATAGTCGGACAGAATGGCTTCGGCCCTGAGGTAGTGATGCGCCATCCGGCGCCATGCCGCGGCGCGTTCGGACGACGGCCAGAAATCGGCGCTGCAGGTTTCAGCCACGCACATATGCGCACGCGCGGCCAGAACGGCCAGGATATGATCATCGGGCGTCTCGCGGTGCCGCTCGACAAACCGCTCCACCGAGATTTCCGCCTTCTCAAGGTCTTCGACGCTTTTCCGCGAGCCCTCGTCGATGAGGTTCTGAAGTCCGGCGAGACAGGTTTCGATGGCAATGTCATGATAGCGTCCGCCACCCGGCGTCGCCTCAAGGCGAGCCTCCCATCTGGAGATACGTGCAGACAATTCCTGCCAATCGCCGGCAATGACCAGTGTGCTGATACTGTCGATGATCCCAGCGCGGGCAAGGTGGTCGGGGTCGCGGTGCACCACGGGCAGAAGCAATTCGCGGGGAAGCGCGTTCATGGCGTCACGGCGTTCTGCGGCCTCGCTCTGGTGGCGCAACTCCTTCACGCGACCGACGGCCAGGGCGCCGAGAAGCGTGAGCGAAAATGCAGCGACGACCGGCCCCGACAGTGTCGAGGTCAGGGTGGATATCGATTCGTTTATGAACTCGGTTGCCATGGCGCGCTCACACTGGTGGTTAACGCCATTTTCACGTCTTTTTCGGCAACTTTATGGCAGTCTGCTGTTCTTTAAGCCAGATTTCAGCGTGCCCAAGTGGGCATGCGCGTGTTCTGAACAAGCGATACAGCGGGGGCGTGGCGGCCGCCAAGAGCCAGCGTCGTGCGTTTCAGAAGCTCGATACCTTCTTCGGATTTCGCTGGAAGGGCCGAGGCCGAAACGGGCTCGCCCACGGTCAGACGATAGGGTTGACGGTCCTTGTTCAGGGTCTCGTGGAAGAGCGTGATGTCCCTCAGCGTCGGGTGTATGCGGTCGAAAAGGTAGAAGAGCGCAGAGTTTCGCGCCCGGATATTCACCGGGATGACGGGCAGGTCGTATTTCCGTGCGATCATCGCGGCAGACGGCATCCAGTCCCGCTCGTGCAGGCCGAGGCCGCGCCGTTTCGCCAGCCGTCCGGATGGGAAAATGACACCCAAGCGGCCGTTTTCAATGGCTTTTCGTGTATATTCCATTGTTTCGCGGGTTTTCGCGCGGCTGCGTTTCTCGGGTCGCCATTCGACCGGTGCGATCAGGCTTTCGAACTGGGGCAGAAGCCTCAGAATGTCGGAATTGGCATAGATGAAGAGGTCGGGTCGAAGGGGCCAGATCGCGTGATGCAGCATGATGCCGTCGGCGATGCCGGTCGGGTGGTTCGCCACGATCAGGGCGGGGCCGTTCCGGGGAATGTGCTCCAGGCCGCTGACGTCGACATTCCGTGCCAGAAGGCCGGCGACATGGTGCATGATCCGGTCGGTCGGCCAGTCCTTGTAAAGCCGCCCCAGCTCCAATGTCCGTTCATAACCCAAAAGGCCCATCAGCCCTTCGCGCAAGCTGCGCATTCCGGGTTCTGTGCCGAAGAGCCAAGGGGCCCGTTCTTCAATCAGGGGATCGAGACGCTCTTTCATACCCAACCTCTACAAACCGAGCGCAATCGTTTTATGACGGCAGTCTACCACCCAACGCGGGGTGCCTCATGCGTCACGGCGCAATTCTGCCGATGATCCAATAACGTCTGGCCCCGCACCTGGGTTCCTGGCGTGGAAAAAGCGCCTGCTGACGGGGCCTTGCGGTGCAAAGCTGATATGGTCGCGCTGCGCAGCGCTGACCCCGAGGCCGCTTCAGCCTCCGAGGATGCGGCCCACCATCTCGCTCGTGTCCCGACTCAACCCGTCAGCCGAGGCGATTCGCTCAAGCGCATCCCGCATCATGCCCTGCCGGTCGCCGTCATAGCGCCGCCATGTCTGGAACGGGCTGGTGAGACCGGCGGCAAGCTGCGGATTGGCGGGGTCAAGCCGGACGATCCAGTCGGCAGCGACCTTGTAGCCGGCGCCATCGGCGCTGTGGAACCCGGCGTGGTGGCGCAGCATCGTGCCCAGGACCGAGCGCACGCGGTTCGGTCTCCGCCAGTCGAAATCCGGGTGCCGGGTCAGGCGCAGAGCGGTTTCCACGGCGCGCGATCCTTTGACCGAACCGACCTGAAGGGCGAACCACTTGTCGAGCACATCCGGCGTCCTCGACCACCGCGCGTGGAAATCCGCCAGCGCGTCTTCGGCGGCCCCAAGGCGGAGCAGAACAGACAGCGCGGCGAGGCGTTCGGTCATGTTATCTGCCTGCGAATAAAGTGCCCGCGCTGCATCCGGGCCGTCGACGACCGACAGGCAGGACAGAGCGGCGCATCGAAGTGCCCGCCGCCCGGCGCCGTCCGCATCCGGGCGGTAGGGCCCGACCGGGGCAAGGTCGGCGTATAGACGCCTCAGGTCACCTGCCAGAAGCGCGGCAATCGCCTCGCGGAGACGCTCCCGCCCGGTCTCGATCAGGTCGGGGTCCGGCGTGCGTCCGGCCTCTGCCAGCGTCTGCGCGATGTCGTCATCCGAGGGCAGCCCCATCACAAGCGCGCGAAACGCCGGGTCAAGCGCATCGTCCCGAACCGCGCGGCCCATGGCGGCAAGCGTCTCGGGGTCGGGCTCACGATCTTCGGTCACCAGCCCGATGAAGCCTGCGCGGATCAGTTGGCGCCCGGCGTCCCAGCGATTGAACGGGTCCGTGTCGTGGCCGAAGATCAGCCGACGCTCGGCATCCGTCATCCCCGCCTCCAGAAGAACCGGCGCGCTGAAGCCGCGATTGATCGAGGGGAGGGGAGCTCCATCGGTCTTGGGCTGACCGTTCGGGGCGCTGCACGTCTCCCACGTTGCGGTCGATGGCACGTATCGCCAATGCGCTTCGGTGTCTTTCAGGGTGAGAAGGGTGGTTGGCGCAATCTCTTCGCCATCCGGTCCCAGAAGGCCAACGGCAAGCGGAATCCATCGGGGCCCGCCCAGTGTCTCCTGCCGCACACTCAGCGTCAGCGTCTCACCGTCCCAATGGCGCGAGACTGTCACACGGGGCGTTCCGGCTTCGGTCCACCAGCGCGCGAAGCCGTCCAGCGTGTCGCCCGCGACCTCCTGAAAACAGGCGAAAAACTCCTCGATCGTCGCGGCGTGGCCGTCATGGCGCGCGAAATACAGTTCCAACCCGGTCGCGAATGTCTCGGGCCCCAGAACGCTCGCCAGCATCCGCACGACTTCGGCGCCTTTCTCGTAGACGGTGACAGTGTAGAAGTTGTTGATCTCGACATAGGTGTCGGGTCGCGGCGGGTGCGCCAGAGGCCCCGCATCCTCGCGGAACTGCGCGGCGCGAAGGAGCAGCGCATCTTCGATCCGTTTGACGGCGCGGCTTCGCATATCGGAGGTGAATTCCTGGTCGCGATAGACCGTCAGCCCCTCTTTCAGGCAAAGCTGGAACCAGTCGCGGCAGGTGATCCGGTTGCCGGTCCAGTTGTGAAAGTACTCGTGTGCGACAACGGCCTCGATCCCCTCGAAGTCGCGGTCGGTCGCGGTCTCTGGGCTGGCCAGTACGTATTTCGAGTTGAAGATGTTCAGCCCCTTGTTCTCCATCGCGCCCGCGTTGAAGTCGTCCACCGCGACGATGTTGAACACGTCCAGATCATAGACCCGGCCGAAGCGGTCTTCGTCCCACCGCATCGAGCGGATCAGACTGTCGAGCGCGTAGCCGGTGCGCCCCTCGTCGCCCGGTCTGACCCAGACGTTGAGCTCCACGTCGCGCCCCTCGGCGGTTTGAAAACTGGCCGACGTGGCAACGAGATTACCCGCGACGAGCGCGAACAGGTAGGACGGCTTCGGCCATGGGTCGTGCCATTCCGCAAAACCGGGGCCAGAGCCCGTGGGGTTGCCGTTCGACAGAAGGACGGGAAGATCGCTCTCGATCCGCACGGTGAAGGGAGCCATGACATCGGGGCGGTCGGGGTAATAGGTGATGCGCCGGAACCCCTCGGCCTCGCACTGGGTGCAGTAAATGCCGCCCGACATATAGAGCCCTTCAAGCGCGGTGTTGCCCTCGGGCGCGATCTCGACCTCGGCCTCCCACAGGAAAGGCGCGGGCGGGACATCGACGGTGAGGCCGTCCGTGGTCAGGTCAGGCGAGACCGGCGCGCCGTCGATCAGCGCGGATATCAGGGTCAGCCCCTCGCCATCGAGCGTCATCCGCGCGGGCGCATGGTCAAGCGGTGCGAAGCGGATGCGCGACAGGACCCGCGTGGCGCCGGGCGCGAGGCGGAATGTGAGGTGGACCTCCGTCACCCGCCACCCGAATGGCCGGTAGTCGGCGAGGCGCGTTGTGCGTGGGGCTGTATCTTTCAAACTTTTCATCCGTGGCGACCTATTCGGAACCAGTTCGGTTTCCACACGTTGTCCCCCCGAACACGAAGCGAGACAAGGAAAGGATACCGCTCATGTCGGCACCCGATACCAATGTCGAAAAACAGACCGAACGTCACAGGACCCCGCTTGCCGGGATGGGCCTCGTGGCTGCCTTTGCTGGCGTCCTCCTTCTGGGCCTCGTCGTTTGGCTTGCAGCCAACGGCAACACGCCCGAAGAGACCGACCCGCAGGTCGAAGTTGTGCCCGGACTCGGCGCAACCGTTGAAAGCGACGGCTGAAACCACAGTATTTTAGTGAGTGTCGGCGCCCGGACCCCGTCCGGGCGCTTTTTTTGTACGGAAACGACCGATGCACAAGAAACCGCACCTTCCGACCAAGCTCTGCGCGACCTGCGGCAAGCCCTTTGCATGGCGGAAGAAATGGGAAAAGGTCTGGGACAAGGTGCGCTACTGTTCCGAGCGTTGCCGACGCTCTAAATCCGGAAAACCGGTCTGACAGGCGCTTTTTGCGCCAATATTGGTCAATTTCCTTTACCACGCAGGCTTGTCCTTGAGCCCGCGCGGCACTAGTTTGCCGCGCGACGGAATACAATGGCACACAGTGGGCGACATGAGCATGGACATGACCGAGAAAGAGGGCCTGCGCGTCGCGCCGGTTCTGGCCGATTTCATCGAGACCGAGGCACTTCCGGGCACCGGGGTCAGCGCCGCTGATTTCTGGGCCGCGCTCAGTGGGCTCGCGCACGACTTCGGGCCGCGCAACCGTGCGCTCCTTGAAAAGCGAGAGACCCTGCAAAAGGCGATCGATGAATGGCACATCCGGCACCGGAACCAGCCGCATGATCACGAGGCCTACAAGGCGTTTCTGTACGAGATCGGGTATCTCGTGCCTGAAGGTGACGCTTTCGAGATCGAAACCAAGGACACGGACCCCGAATTCGCCTCGGTTCCCGGCCCGCAGCTTGTCGTGCCGATCACCAATGCGCGCTACGCGCTGAACGCCGCGAACGCCCGCTGGGGAAGTCTCTACGACGCGCTCTACGGGACCGACGCCACGGATGGGAAACAGCCGAGCGGGCCCTACAACCGTGGCCGTGGCGCCCGCGTCGTGGCGCGGGCCCGCGTCTTCCTGGACGAGGCCTTCCCGCTGGAAGGCACCAGCCACGCCGACGCGCGCCGCTATTACGTGAACAAGGAGCAGCTTCTGGTGGACGACCAGCCGCTGGTCGATCCGTCGAAATTCGTGGGCTATCGCGGCCACCCCAAGGCGCCCGACGCCGTCATTCTCCGCAACCACGGCCTGCATGTGGAACTGATTTTCGACCGGACGCATCCCATCGGAAGCCGTGATCAGGCCGGTCTGGCCGATGTGCGGCTCGAAGCGGCGGTCTCGGCCATCATGGATTGCGAGGACTCGGTCGCCTGTGTCGATGCCGAGGACAAGGTTCTGGCCTATCGTAACTGGCTTGGCCTGATGAAGGGCGATCTGACCGACACGTTCCAGAAGGGTGGCGAGACAGTCACGCGCAGCCTGAACCCCGACATGACCTACACCGCTCCCGATGGCAGCGATGCGGTCCTGAAGGGGCGGGCGCTGATGCTGGTGCGCAATGTGGGGCACCTGATGACCAACCCGGCGATCCTGACCCGCGACGGCGACGAAGTCTTCGAAGGGCTGATGGACGCGATCGTCACCACGCTGATCGCGATGCATGACCTTGCCAAGGATGGCGGCCCGCGCAATTCGGCGACCGGGTCGGTCTATGTGGTGAAGCCCAAGATGCACGGGCCGGAAGAGGTCGCCTTCGCGGACGAGATCTTTACCGCCGTGGAAAAGGCGTTCGGCCTGCCGCAATACACCGTGAAGCTGGGCATCATGGACGAAGAGCGCCGCACCTCGGTCAATCTCAAGGAATGCATCCGCGCCGCCAAGCATCGCGTGGCCTTCATCAACACAGGCTTCCTCGACCGGACCGGCGACGAGATCCACACATCGATGGAGGCCGGGCCGTTCAGCCGCAAGGACTGGATCAAGCGCAAAGCGTGGATCACCGCCTACGAAAACCGGAACGTCGATATCGGGCTGGAATGCGGCCTGTCCGGCAAGGCGCAGATCGGCAAGGGCATGTGGGCCATGCCCGACAAGATGGCGGCCATGCTTCAGGCCAAGATCGAGCATCCGCAGGCCGGCGCGAATTGTGCCTGGGTGCCGTCGCCCACGGCGGCGACGCTTCATGCGCTGCATTACCACAAGGTCGACGTCTTTGCCGTCCAGAAGGCGCTAAAGGCTGCCGGTCGTCGCGCCCATGTGGACGGGCTTCTCGATATCCCGCTGGCGACATTCCAGAAGTGGAGCAAGGATCAGATCATCCGCGAGGTCGAGAACAACGCGCAGGGTATCCTCGGATATGTCGTGCGCTGGATCGATCAGGGCGTCGGCTGTTCCAAGGTGCCGGACATCAACGACGTGGGCCTGATGGAGGATCGCGCGACCTGCCGTATCTCGGCCCAGCATATCGCCAACTGGCTGCACCATGATGTCGTCTCTAAGGACGAGGTCATGGAGATCATGAAGCGCATGGCCGAAAAGGTGGACAGCCAGAACGCGGGCGATCCGGCCTATCGTTCGATGGCGCCGGAGTTCGACGGCATCGCCTTTCAGGCGGCCCGCGACCTTGTCTTCGAGGGGCGTCATCAGCCCTCGGGCTATACCGAGCCGGTGCTGCACCGGCGGCGGCTGGAACTGAAGGCGAGCCTCTGAGCAAAGGGAGACGGGGATATGGCGGAAATTTCGATGTCGAAGGCGCGCTCGATCATTCGGGCCACGCTGAAGAAAGGCCGTGAAATGGAGCTGAAGCCGCTTTCGGTGGTGGTTCTGGACGCGGGCGGTCATGTGAAGGCCTTCGAGCGCGAGGACGGTGCCTCCCCCGGCCGGTTCGAAATCGCGCGCGGCAAGGCCTATGGCGTGGTGATGACCGGCATGTCGGGCAGCGCGCTCCATGCAAGGGCCGAGGCGCAGGCCTATTTCGTGACGGCGCTCAACGGTGCCTATGACGGCAAGGTGATCCCCGTGCCGGGCGGTATCTTGATCCGGGACAAGCAGGGCCGCGTCATGGGGGCCGTCGGTGTCACCGGCGATACATCGGACAATGACGCGATCGCCGGCATGGCCGGTGTCGAGTCCGCCGGGCTGGTCGGCGAGGCCTGAGAAAGAGGCATTTGCACAGGTGTCTGATTGCGGACTGCGCTTTCTGCGCATCCGCACAGCCGCTTGTGCATTCGGGGGGCGTCCATTTCCCGCCTGAACCGTTATATTCATGGCGGAAAGGAGCGCGAATCCATGGCTCGTCCCGTCGTCGGCATCATCGGCAATCATCATCTGATCAACGATCAGTACGAGACCCATGCGGGCGGCCGCATGAACAGCGAAGCGGTGCGCGACGTCTGTGATGCAGTGCCGCTCATTGTGCCGTCGGACCCTGCGCTTGTGGATATCGAAGACCTGACACGAGTTTGCGACGGCTTCCTCTTCACCGGCGGGCGGCCGAACGTCCACCCGGAGGAATATGGCGAGGAATATACCGAGGCCCATGGGGCCATGGACCGGAACCGGGATCGGCTTGTGCTGCCGCTGATCCGCTCCTGCGTCGAGCGTGGGCAGCCCATTCTTGCGATCTGCCGGGGTTTCCAGGAACTGAACGTCGCCATGGGGGGCTCTCTTTACCCTGAAATCCGGGACCTGCCGGGTCGGATGAACCACCGGATGCCGCCCGACGGGACTTTGGAGGAGAAGTTCGAGCTCCGCCATGATGTGACCTTCACTGAGGGCGGCGTGTTCCACCGGATCATGGGCAAGAGCGTCGTGCGCACCAATACGCTCCACGGGCAGGGCATCAAGGAAAAGGGGCCGCGCGTCGTCATCGACGGATATGCTCCCGATGGCACGCCCGAGGCGATTTATGTCGAGGACGCGCCCGGCTTTACATTGGGAGTGCAGTGGCACCCGGAATATCGCGCCGCCTGCGATCCCGTGTCACGTCCGCTTTTCGAGGCTTTCGGCACCGCGCTCCGCTCATGGCAGGCCGGGCAACGCCCCGTTGCGCTCAAGACTGCCTGATTGCGCAGGATCAAGGCCCGCAGCCTCGGGCGCTGCCAAAGTCCTTCCATTCACAAGGAGGGAATAAAGCATGCGTATTGCCATCGTCTTTGCATCGACCGAGGGACAGACCCTCAAGATTAGCCAATTCATTCAATCCGAACTGATCCGTGCCGGGCACCAGACGGCTTTGCTGTCCGCCGACGCCGCCTTTGACATGGATCTGTTGCCTTACGACGGGGTCATTCTGGCCGCGTCGGTGCATGTGGGTCAGTATCAGGACAGCATGGTGGAATTCGCGCGCCACAGAGCGGTCACGTTGAATGCCATGCCGACGCTGTTCATCTCGGTCTCGCTCGGAGCAGCCGGAAATTCCGCGGAGGACTGGGAAGAGCTTGCGGCCATCGTGGGACGCTTCACCGAGGCAACAGGCTTTCACCCCGGCCGGGTCGAGCATGTGGCCGGTGCCTTCCGCTACGCGCACTACAGCTTTGTGAAATATTGGGCGCTTCGCTGGATCGAAGCCAAGAAAGACCCCGAGGCCGTACCGGGCGAAGACAAGGAATATACCGATTGGGATTCTGTCGCGGCTAAGGTCGGGGACTGGACGGCGGGCCTGTCTGCTGGCACCTAGTGACAGAACCAGGACGTGAGGCGGCGGCATTATGAAAAGATCGACGGTCAATGACATCATGGCGGCAGCGGATGACATGATCCGCAGCCATGGCTTTACTCTGCCGCCCTTCGCCAACTGGAGCCCGGACGAATTCAAGGCGAATGCAGACCGCGCGCGCCGCGTCATCGATGCGCGCATGGGCTGGGACATCACGGATTACGGTGAGGGCGATTTCGACCGGATGGGGCTGTTCCTCTTCACGCTTCGGAACGGCAGCCTTGCCGACCTCGAACGCGGGCGCGGCATGGTCTATGCCGAGAAGCTGCTCATCAGCCGGCAGGATCAGCTCAGCCCGATGCACACCCATGTGATCAAGTCCGAGGACATCATCAACCGGGGCGGTGCCACCATGGCGATCCAGCTTTTCGGCTCGGACGATGACGGAAACTGTGCCGAGGACCGGGGCGGCACCGTTCTCTGCGACGGGATCGCGCGGGACTATGCACCGGGCGAGGTGATCCTGTTCGAGCCGGGCGAGAGCATCACGCTGATGCCGGGAGACTGGCACGCCTTCTGGGGTGAGGGGGGCGACGTGCTCATCGGTGAGGTCTCGACCGTCAATGACGATGTCACCGACAACATCTTCCGCGAGCCGATCGGGCGTTTCGCCGCCATCGAAGAGGACGTGGCACCCACCCATCTTTTGGTCAGCGACTATGACACCTGGCTTCCAGGCACCTGATCAAGCGCCATCGCCCACCGGCGGATCGTGACGCCGAACCGGTCGACAAGTTCCTCTTCGACGGTGCGCCAGCCGCGCCGCTCCAGAAACGGTTTCAGGTAATCGCTGGCATGGGTTGTCAGGCAGCCGATGCCACGCGTTCTGACCTCCGACAGGAAGCGGTCGTAGAGGGCGGTCGCGGTCCCGTCGCCCCGCGCGCGTGGCACCACGAAGAACAGATCGAGATGCCCGCCGGGCTGCATGGCGATCACGCCGGTCAGACCGTCCTCATCCTCGGACACCCAGGCGATGTCGGCGGCCAGACGCGGTTGCCACCAGTCCTCCATCCGCTCGGACGGCACCCATGCGCGGCGCTGCGCCTCGGTGTAATGCCCGGCCGCGCCGTTGAGGACGGCATCCACGTACACGGCATAGCTTGGTTCAGTGTCATCGGCCGTCCAGGGCCGGATCACGTCACCGCCTCGCGCCGGTGATAGGCTGGCTCGTCCCAGGCACGCGTCGCCATGATCTCGGCCAGGATGCCGACCGCGCGGTCGATCTCGTCAGCGCCCACGTAAAGGGGCGTGATCCCGAATCGCATGATGTCGGGGGCGCGAAAGTCTCCGATCACGCCACGGGCGATCATCGCCTGCATGGCGGCGTAGCCATGTTCGAAGCGGAAGGCGACTTGGCTGCCGCGCCGGGCAGGGTCGCGGGGCGAGGCAAGCGTCAGATCGGGGCAGGCGGCCTCGACCCCGGCGATGAAGCGCTCCGACAGCGCGACCGATTGCGCACGCACATCGGCAAGGTCGACCTCGTCCCAGACGTCCAGCGCCGCATCGAGTGCCGCGATCTGCAGAATCGGGGGTGTGCCGACGCGCATCCGGTCGATGCCATGTCCCGCGCGATAATCGAGGTCGAAGGCGAAGGGCGCTTCGTGACCCATCCAGCCCGAGAGGGCGGGAGTGACGCGGTCCGCCAGCTCGGGCGCGACATAGATGAACGCGGGCGCGCCGGGGCCGGCGTTCAGATACTTGTAGGTGCAGCCCACCGCGAAATCCGCGCCCAGCCCCGAGACGTCCACGGGGAACGCCCCCGCGGAGTGGGCCAGATCCCAGATGACCAGCGCGCCCTTCTGGTGGGCCTTCGCGATCAGCCGAGCCATGTCGTGGCGGCGTCCGGTGCGATAATCCACCTCGGTCACCAGAAGCGCGGCGGTGTCTTCGTCGATGGCCGCCTCAAGGTTCTCAGGCGCGGAGAGGCTCAGTTCATGACCGCGATCGAGGCTGCGGATCAAACCTTCGGCCATGTAAAGGTCGGTGGGGAAGTTGCCGGAATCGCTCACGATCTTGCGGCGGTCCGGGCGAAGGTCGAGCGCCGAAGCCAGTGCCTGATAGACCTTGATCGAGAGTGTGTCGCCAACCACTACCGTTCCCGGTGCTGCGCCGATCAGCCGCGCGATCCGGTCGCCCACACGGCGCGGCATGTCGATCCAGCCCGCGCGGTTCCAGCCTGTGATGACCATTTCGCCCCATTCAAGGCGCATCACATGATCCAGCCTGACAGGCACGGCGGAGGGCAGCGGACCGAGCGAGTTGCCATCCAGATAGATGATCCCCTCGGGCAGATCGAAGAAGGCGCGAGTCTTTGCGAAATCGGTCATGGCCGTGTGGTCGCGCGCGCCCGAGCAAAGGTCAATCCCCGTGGACAGTCGTTGCCGCCACGGGAATAGTGGCGCCTATGAAAAAGACACTCGATTATCCCCCCGTTTGGCTGGCCGCCTTCGTTCTCTTGTCGATCTATACAGGGCCGGGATGGGGGCATGTGGCCACGACCCTCGGCTGGACGCTGATCGCGAGCGGGTTGGTTCTGACCCTTGCGGCGGCGGCCGAGTTCAGGAAGCACCGCACGACGATCGTGCCTCACCAGACGCCGGAGTCGCTGGTCACCACGGGTGTCTACGCCCAGTCGCGGAACCCTATTTACCTCGCGGATGTGCTGATCCTTGCCGGGGTGGCCATCTGGACGGGCAGCATTCCGGGCATATTGTCGCTGCCCGTGCTGTTTCTCGTCCTCGAACGGCGCTTCATTTTGCCGGAAGAGGCCCGAATGGCTGAGAAATTCGGCGAAGAGTTCGAAGCCTACACACGTGCAACGCGACGCTGGTTCTGAATACAATTGTATGCAATTCGTCACTTGCTTGTGAAAGATAATTTCGCCCGGTAGATAGCCCCCCGAACAAGACGGTCGAAGACCGGACAGAGCACGGGGGATGCCCATGAAGATCGGAACGCCCAAGGAACTTGCGGCAGGGGAAGCGCGCGTGGCGATGACGCCGGCGAGCGCGAAGGAACTTCAGAAACTCGGATATGACTGCCTGATCGAGGCAGGTGCGGGTGCAGCGGCGGGTTTCGACGACAGCGCCTATGCCGCAGCGGGCGTCGAGGTTGTCGATACCGCGCGGCTCTGGTCCGAGGCGGATGTCGTCGCCAAGGTGCAGCCGCCCACAGAGGACGAGACCAAGACGCTCCGCGAGGGGCAGACGCTTATCTCGTTCTTCTGGCCTGCGTCGAACGAGGCGCTTCTGAACACCGCAAAGGACCAGAAGGCCAACGTCATCGCCATGGACATGGTGCCCCGCATCAGCCGCGCGCAGAAGATGGACGCGCTGTCGTCCATGGCGAATATCGCGGGCTACCGCGCTGTGATCGAAGCGGGCAACAACTTCGGCCGCTTCTTCACCGGTCAGGTGACTGCCGCGGGCAAGGTGCCGCCGGCCAAGGTACTGATCGTCGGCGCCGGTGTTGCCGGTCTGGCCGCCATCGGCACGTCGACCTCTCTGGGCGCGATCACGCTCGCCTTCGACGTACGCCCCGAAGTGGCCGAACAGATCGAGTCGATGGGCGCCGAGTTCGTCTATCTGGAATTCGAGGAAGCCAGTCAGGACGGCGCCGCCACGGGTGGCTACGCCGCCCCGTCGAGCCCGGAATTCCGTGAAGCCCAACTTGCGAAGTTCCGCGAGCTTGCGCCCGACATGGACATCGTCATCACGACCGCCCTTATCCCGAACCGGGATGCGCCGGTGCTCTGGACCAAGGACATGGTCGAGATGATGAAGCCCGGCTCGGTCATCGTCGACCTTGCCGCCGAGCGTGGCGGCAACTGCGAACTGACCGTCAAGGACGAGAAGATCGTCACCGACAACGGCGTCACCATCGTCGGCTATACCGATTTCCCGAGCCGGATGGCGACGCAGTCGTCGCTTCTCTACTCCACCAACATCCGTCACATGATGACCGACCTGACGCCTGAGAAGGACGGTCAGGTCGTCCACAATATGGAAGACGATGTCATCCGGGGCGCGACGGTGACCCATGCGGGCGAAATCACGTGGCCTCCCCCACCGCCAAAGACGCAGGCCATCGCGGCCCAGCCCAAGAAGGAAAAGCCGAAAGAGCTTACGCCGGAAGAGAAACGCGCCGCCGAGGTGGCCGCGTTCAAGAAGCAGACCCAGACCCAGGTGGGCCTTCTGGCCCTTGGCGGGGCGCTGCTTCTGGCCGTGGGCCTTGTCGCACCGGCGAGCTTCATGCAGCACTTCATCGTCTTCGTTCTGGCCGTTTTCGTGGGCTTCCAGGTGATCTGGAACGTCTCGCATTCGCTGCACACGCCGCTGATGGCCGTCACGAACGCGATTTCCTCGATCATCATCCTCGGCGCGCTCATCCAGATCGGCTCGTCCTCGGTGCTGATCGTCATCCTGTCGCTGCTCGCGGTCCTCATGGCCGGCGTGAACATCTTCGGCGGCTTCCTTGTGACACGGCGGATGCTCGCCATGTTCCAGAAATCTTGATTTAGGGGGGCTGAGACATGGAATTCGGTTTCACCACCGCCGCCTACGTTGTCGCTGCGGTTCTCTTCATCCTCTCCCTTGGCGGTCTTTCGGGCCAGGAAAGCGCGAAACGCGCCGTCTGGTACGGGATCGTCGGCATGGCGATCGCCGTTCTGGCGACGCTCATCGGTCCGGGCGCCGGGCTCTGGTGGCTGTCCATCATTCTGATCGCCGCCGGTGGCGTGGTCGGCTACCAGCTTGCCACTCGGGTCGAGATGACCCAGATGCCCGAGCTTGTCGCCATCATGCACTCGCTCGTCGGTCTGGCGGCGGTCTTTGTCGGTTTCAACGCCGACATCATGATCAACTTCATCTCGGACATCTACGCGCAGAACGGTCAGGTGCTGGGCGCGGTCGGACCCGACGGCTATACCGCCATCGGTCTGCCGAAAGAGGTGCATGACGGGCTGTCGTCCTTCGGTCAGCTTGTCGCCAAGAAATCGAGCGTCGAAATCTCGATCCTGCGGGTCGAACTGGCCCTTGGCATCTGGATCGGTGCGGTGACCTTCACCGGCTCGGTCGTGGCCTATGGCAAGCTCTCGGGCAATTCGAGCCTGTTGCCCTTCAAGATCGACACGGCCGCCAAGAAGCTGCCCGGCGGTCACATCCTGAACGCGGCCGCGGCGGCGCTGTCCGTCCTGTTCCTCGTGATGTACCTGTCGGGTGCGGGCAGCTGGACGCTGATCCTGCTGGCGATCCTTGCGCTCTTCATCGGCTATCACCTGATCATGGGTATCGGCGGCGCGGACATGCCCGTCGTCGTCTCGATGCTGAACAGCTATTCGGGCTGGGCGGCGGCGGCCATCGGCTTCTCGCTGGGCAACGACCTCCTGATCGTTGTGGGCGCGCTGGTGGGCTCGTCGGGTGCGATCCTGTCCTACATCATGTGCAAGGCCATGAACCGGTCCTTCGTCAGCGTGATCCTGGGCGGCTTTGGCGGCTCGAGCGGTCCTCAGGCGGCGGTCGAGGGCGAGCAGATTGCCATCGACGCCGACGGCGTGGCGAGTGCGCTGAACGAGGCCGACAGCATCATCATCGTGCCGGGCTACGGCATGGCCGTGGCGCAGGCTCAGCAGGCGGTCAGCGAGATGACCAAGAAACTGCGCGCGGCGGGCAAGGAAGTACGTTTCGCGATCCACCCCGTTGCGGGTCGTCTGCCGGGGCACATGAACGTGCTGCTGGCCGAGGCGAAGGTGCCTTACGACATCGTTCTGGAAATGGACGAGATCAACGAGGACTTTCCGTCCACGGATGTGGTCATCGTCATCGGCTCGAACGACATCGTGAACCCGGCGGCGCAGGACGATCCGAATTCGCCCATCGCGGGGATGCCCGTTCTGGAAGTCTGGAAGGCAAAGCAGGTCTTCGTCTCGAAGCGCGGTCAGGGGACCGGGTATTCCGGTATCGAGAACCCGCTCTTCTACAAGGACAATACGCGGATGTTCTACGGCGACGCGAAGGCGTCGGTGGACAGTCTTCTGCCCAAGCTCGACTGAGGCTTGTCAACGAGGGATTGCGCCGGGCTGCGCCCGTCGCGGTGGGGCCGCTGCTGACGCAGCGGCCCTTTCCTTTATGCGCTGCCGCGCGGGCGAGTATTTGAACCAAGAAGAATGAGCACCGGTCCGCCGAAGGTGGCGAAAGGTCCAGTGGACCTTTCGAGGTGCGAATGGGCGGAGCCCTGGAGGAGACGCGCCCGGAGATTGGTCCGGGTATGGTCGGGGCGGTGATGGATGGGTGACACCCAATGTGTCGCCCCGCGTTCAAGCCTCCCGCCACGCCCCCGGCTGAAGACCGTCAAGCGTCCAGATGCCGACGCGCCAGCGGACAAGGCGCAGCGTCGGCAGGCCGATGGCGGCGGTCATCCGGCGCACCTGCCGGTTCCGGCCTTCGGTGATCGTGATCTCGAGCCAGCGGTCCGGGACGGATTTGCGAAAGCGCACGGGCGGGTCGCGGTCCCAGAGGTCGGGAGGGTCGATGAGCCGGACCTGCGCCGGGCGGGTCGGGCCGTCCTTGAGCGTGACGCCCTTGCGGAGCAGCGCAAGGTCGGCGTCGTTGGGATCGCCCTCTACCTGGACGAGGTAGGTCTTCTCTGTCCGGGCGCGGGGGCTGGCGATACGCGCCTGAAGCCGCCCGTCATCGGTCAGGATCAGAAGCCCTTCGCTGTCGCGGTCCAGCCGCCCTGCCGCGTAAACGCCGGGGGGCAGACCGAAGCCGGACAGGGTGGGGCGCTCGGTCGGGGATTTGGCATCCGTGAACTGCGTCAGCACGCCCATCGGCTTGTTGAAGAGGATGACGCGGGCCATGGCCTAGCCTCGGGCAGGCGTGACCTCGGCCCCGCGCTCTTCGGGTTCGTCATCGACCAGTTCGGCGGGAAAGCCGGGGGCGGTGATCGACAGGCCCGTGGCGTCTTCCAGCCGCCTCACGATGTCGTCGGACTGCGCGCGCGGACCGTAGCGGCGGGCGCCGTCCTCGAAGATCTCGATCAGCTTGGGCGAAAGGTCGAGCGGCACGCCGGAGGCATCGGCCAGCGCCTGAAACAGACCGATATCCTTGAGGACGAGGTCCATGGTGAAGTCGATCTTTCGCGAGCCGTTCAGGATGAGCTGGCTCTCGGTCTCGTGGACAAAGCTGGTCCCGGACGAGATGCGGATCGCCTCGTAGGTGGTGGCGAGGTCCAGCCCCTCGGCCCCCATGACGGCGAGCGCCTCGCAAAGGCTGAGCAGGTTAGCGGTGGCGAGGTAGTTGGTCATCACCTTGAGCTTGGACGCGGTGCCGATCCCGCCTGTGTGGAGGACGCGCCGGCCCAGTATTGTCAGGAGGGGCAGGATACGCTCGAAGGTCGCGCGGTCGGTTCCGGCGAAGATCGAGATATTGCCGGTCGCCGCCCGGTGACAGCCGCCGGAGACGGGGCATTCGGCCACATCCGCGCCGGTCGCCCGAACGGTTTCGGCAAGGCTGGCCATCTCGGCGGCGTCGGTTGTGGACATCTCAATCCAGGTCTTGCCGGGGCCGAGTGTTTCGATCAGCCCGTCCGGCCCGGTCACCACCGCCCGGCAGGCGGCGGGCGAGGGGAGGCAGGTGATGACGGTATCGACCCTTGCTGCCAGAGCGGCGGGGCTAACCGTGGTGGCGGCGCCTTTCTCGGAAAAACCAGCCACGGCGGACGCATCCAGATCATGGACGGTCAGGTCGATGCCGTTCCTCAGAAGACTTCCCGCGAGCTTTGCGCCGACATTGCCGAGACCGATGAAACCGACCTTCATTGCTGTCTCCTTCGGAAGGTCGCCACGCCCGCGCCCGCGCCGGTCAGTCGCCATGCACGGCGAAGGCTTCGAGCGAGGCGCCTTGCGGCGGAATGATGCGGAAGCGTTCCTTCACGCCCGCATCGGTCAATTCCCGCTCGATCACCATGAGCGCGTTCTGCGCCTGCTCCGAGCACATCTCGGCCATGTGGCGTATTTCCTCGGCGGCGACGGGGCGGGCGGCGTCGATATGGGGCGCGCCCCAGGCTTCGACGAAATAGGCGGCGAGACGTTCGGTCAGCGCATGCTCCTCGGCCTCGGTGATCGGGGCTACGGCGACCACCGAGGCGCGCCCGAAACTCTCAAGGCCCAGCCAGCCATGGGCGAAGGCCTGTCGTGCCTTGCCGGTCAGGTCGGCCTCTTCCCAGTTCGAGAACTCGAACGACCCGGGGATCGCCCATTCGCCGGCTTCGGCGGGGCGTTCGAAGACGTTGTCGTCGGTATCGTCGAGACGGATGACGCGGGCGAAATTCATGGAAGCGACTATTCCCGGCATTCGGGGCGCGCGCAAGTCAGAGGAAGAGCATCCAGATGAGCGACAGCGACATCAGGACCGTCATCGGACCCCAGAGCAGCCGCTCCATCCGCGAGGGCGTGGCGAAGTTTGCGACCGTGCTGAGAAGTGTGATCGCCAGCACCGGCCAGATCGCCCACGCGGGCCAGCCGAAATCCGTCACACCGGCTTGGTTCAGCACGATGGTCGTCATCGCGATGAGCAGCAGCGCCTGCAGGCCGGCTAAAGGGCGGATGCGTGGCGGCAGCGTCCCGGGCCAGCGCCCGCCCATGGTCAGGTGGCCCCATGGTGCGCCAAGGACGAGGGCGAGCTGAACCAGGATGGGGCCGATGGCGGCCAGGGCATAGATCAGCGCGGGCGTCATGGTCAGACGGCGAGAAGCCGCGTGAGAGGGACGAGAGCGGTTTCGCCGCTTTCCCGCTTCAGGAGCATCCCGCCCTTTTCGTCCAGACCGATGAAGGTGCCGTGCTCGGGATAGGTGACCTCCGTGCCCAGCCCATGTGCCTTGGCGCGCCATTCCTCGTGGAGGGGCGCAAAGCCTTCGGTCAGGAAGATGTGCAGCCAGTTCATCATATGCCGTGCCCAGGCGTCGGTCAGGTCATGCGAGGTGATGTCGCCGCAGCCTTCCTCGTAGAGACAGGTCTCGTCCGGGGTCTCTCCCGGCTCGACGCCGCTTGCGGTCAGAAGCGGTACGTCGAGCGCGACGATCAGCCAGTCTGGCTCTTCCTTGGGATCGCCGGTCGAGGCAAAGGCACGCATCCGCCCGCAAAGCGCGCCGTTGATCCTGATGCGGTCCGGCCAGACCAGGTGCAGCGCCACCTCGGGCGGGGCGAGGGCACCGATGGCATCATTCAGCCCGAGTGCCACCGCGAAAGCGACGGGCAGGGCGTCGGCCAGAGCTTCTTCCGGCGCGAGGACGATCGCCGCCTCGAGACGGGTCGCGTCGGTGCCGTAGAAGACCGATCCCGGTTCGACCTCAATTGCGACCGACTCGCGCGCCGCCGCTACCGGGTCGCCCGCGACGGCGATGCCGGTCAGTAGCGGCGGAAAGACGATCTGCCCCGGCTGGTCGGTCACCGCGCGACACCCGCTTCGATCAGGCGGTCGGCCAGCGCCCAGAAAGGAGCGGCTTCTTCGCTATCGGGTTTCTGCGCCACGATGGGGGCGCCGCCGTCGCTGGCCATACGGATGCCGAGGTGAAGCGGGATTTCTCCCAGAAACGGCACGCCCAGTCTTTCGGCATCGGCACGCGCGCCGCCGTGGCCGAATGGGTGGTGCTCTTTCCCGCAACCGTCGCAGACGAAGGACGACATGTTCTCGACCAGACCGAGGATCGGCGTGCCCATGCGGCGGAACATGTCGATTCCTTTCCGCGCGTCGATCAGGGCGATGTCTTGCGGGGTCGAAACGACGACCGCACCGGCCACGTCGGTCTTCTGGCAGAGCGTCATCTGCACGTCACCGGTGCCGGGCGGCAGGTCCACCAGAAGCACGTCGAGCGTGCCCCACTGCACTTGCGCCAGCATCTGCTGCAGCGCGCCCATCAGCATCGGCCCGCGCCAGACCAGCGCCTCGTCCTCCTCAACCATAAGGCCAAGCGACATGACCGTCACGCCATGGTTCCGAAGCGGCAGGATCGTGTTGCCCGCGGCCGAGGGCCGCCCGGAAATGCCAAGCATGCGCGGTTGCGACGGGCCGTAGACATCGGCGTCCAGAAGCCCCACGCGCAGCCCGCGCCCCGCGAGTGCCACTGCGAGGTTGGACGACACGGTCGACTTGCCCACACCGCCCTTGCCGCTGGAGATCGCGACCACGTGCGAGACGCCGGGCAGTTTTGCCGGTTTATCGGGTTCCTTCGGTTTCGGCGTGAAGTCCTTCAGCCCGAGATCGGGGATCGGCCCCTTGGCCGCTGGCGCTTTCGGTGCCTGACCCGCTGCGGAATGCGCCGTCATGACGGCGGTCACGCTCTCGATACCGTCCAGTGCCTTGACGGCGGCTTCGGCGGCCTGCCGGATTGGCTCCATGGCGCCGCCCCGCGTGGCGTCGACCTCGATCACGAAGCTAACCCTGCCATCCTTGACCGAGAGCGACCGCACCCGGTCGGCCGAGATCAGATCCGTGCCGCTTGATGGATCGACGATGCGGGCGAGTGCCGCCCGGACGGCGTCTTCGGTGGCCACGTCAGCTGTCTCCCGGCATGTCGATATCGCCCGTGACCTCATGAGTCAGGCCGAGCGCGTCAATGCTGAGTACGACCTTTGCCCGGACCGCGCCCGCCGGCAGGTCGCCCGCTTCGGCCACGGCGCGGACCGCGTCCTCGATCTCGCGCTGAGATGTCACGCCAACGGTCTTCAGGAATTTCCTGAGGCTCATGTTGAATGCGTCGTCGCTCATGTTGGTCTCCTCCCTTGTGGCGCTTGCCACGCGCCGACCGGCGCGGATACTCTCAGGGCGCATGACGAGGTTCAAGATCCCATTCGGGGCGATCATCGCGTTTCTCGCGGCCCTTATTCTGGCGCCGGCGCCCGCGTCTGCGCAATCGGCCGACCTGACGCTCGAGATGCCGGAGGCGCTGATCGCGCTTGGCTTCGACAAGCAGATCCTCCCGCGCTTCGGATTCAAGCACCGTATCCGCGTGACGGCCGTCGCAGAGGGACCTGCCGACATGCGCCTCTCGTCCGGCGGGGACGGAGCATTCGTCTTCCGCGACGCAGGGGGCGCCGATTATCTCCTGGACGCCGGGAGCGATCCGCGCGGTGAAACCTTTCTCGGCTGGCTGAACTCCGCGCCGGGACAGGCGGCTGTCGAGAGTTTCGCACCCGAGGGGCGGCAGATGTTTTTCACCGAAATTGTGGTCAAGGTTGTGCAAGAGGAAGAGGTTTTCGACGGCGATACGCGTGCAGGCAGCGATCTGGCGCTGCTCCACTGCGGGCGTTGCCACGTGGTCGACAGCCGGAACCGGATGGGCGGAATCGGGTCTTCGCCCTCTTTTGCGGCACTCAGGGCGCGGGGCAACTGGTCGGAACTCTTCCGCGCCTTCTACGTCCACAATCCACACCCGTCCTTCACGCAGGTGGAAGGCGTGACCGAACCCTTCGATCCGAACCGGCAGGTGCATGTCGCCAAGGTGGAGATCACTCTCGAGGATGTCGAAGCGATTACCGCCTTCGTTGCCACGATCGAGCCCAAGGATCTCGGGCGGCCGGTGCAGTCCAACTGAGGGGCGCTGCCCCTCTTGGCCTTCGGCCAATTCACCCCGGGATATTTACGAACAGGCGAAGCGAAAATTTGAATCAAATTGTCCTTCTTCTGTTCTGAAATACTCCTGGGAGGCCCGGAGGGCCGGGGCGGAGCCCCAGCGTCGCGCCGGTTCGGAGCAGCCGTTTGTGTGATGTTCGAAACGGCCGGAAGGACTTGACCCCGACGGGAAAGCCCGCAATGCGGTTGGAGAAGAACAGCGAGCCTCGAGATGCCACTTTCCAGTTCGAATATCAAAGGTGTGGGGTTCGCGCTGGCGGGATTCGCCGTGTTTTCGACCCATGACGTGCTGATCAAGGCCCTTGGCGGTATATATGCGCCTTTCCAGATCCTGTTCTTCTCGGCACTTCTGGGCTTTCCCCTGGCGACGCTGATGCTGATCACGGACCGGACACCGGGGACGCTCCGACCGGTGCATCCATGGTGGGTGGCCTTGCGAACCTGCGCCGCGCTGTTGACCGGCGTTTCCGCCTTTTACGCCTTTTCCGTTCTGCCGCTGGCGCAGGTCTATGCGTTCATCTTCGCCGCACCTCTTCTGATCACGGTCCTGTCGATCCCCATTCTGGGCGAGAAGGTGGGCTTTCACCGCTGGATTGCCGTTGTTCTGGGTCTGACGGGGGTGATGATCGTCCTTCGGCCGGGTGCGGAGCCGGTGACGCTTGGCCATATCGCGGGGCTGACGGCGGCCTGCGGGTCGGCGCTGTCTTCGGTCATCGCCCGCAAGATCGGAGGCGAGGAGCGAACTGCCGTCATGGTTCTGTTCCCGATGCTGGCCAATGTGGCTGTCATGGGGGCGATCCTGCCCTTCGTCTATGTTCCGATGCCCATCCATCACCTTGGCGCGCTGGCGCTCATCGCGGCCTTCGGCTTTGCCGGAGCCACCTGCATGATTTTCGCCTACAGGGCCGGCGATGCCGCCGTGGTGGCTCCGATGCAGTATTCGCAGATCATCTGGGCGGCCATTTTCGGGCTGCTTTTCTTCGACGAGTTCCCCGACGGCGCTACATGGATCGGCGTTGCGGTCATCGTCTTCGCCGGCGTCTATGTCGTTCTGAGGGAAAGCCTCGCCGGCGTCTCGGCCAATACGCCTGTCCTGCGGACACGGTCCCGGCCCGAGACCGGCACAACCCCCCGTGTCAGCGCGATGCTGCGCGCGCGGGCCGATCGTGTTCTTCCGGGTTACGAAGCCCTTGCAAAGGCTCCCGACACCAAGTAATCCGCCCGTCACGGTCGGAGTGTAGCTCAGCCTGGTAGAGCACTGTCTTCGGGAGGCAGGGGTCGGAGGTTCGAATCCTCTCACTCCGACCAGATCATCGGAAATGTCGGACTTGATCGTCTGCGGGCCATTGCCGAGGCTGTACGCGGACTCGAGGGGGCTGTTCGATTGCAATCAAACCGCATCGCGTTCAGGCGGCAGGAGATCCTGAGTTGATGGAAATACTGTCGGAAAAGAGAGATGTGGGGCTGCGCGTTCTTCCTGCCAACACGTGCCTTGAGCATCTCGCTTCGTCTGATGACACAATGACCTTTCTGGTCGGCATCAGTTCCATCGGGCTTTATTCAGCGATGCTGGGAGCGCCGGTTTTCAGTTATGTGGCGTCAGTTCCGGGGGCGCTCTCCAACCCCCGTATCTCTGCGCCTGCGAAGCTTCTTTCCGATTTCGGCGTTCATATGATGGGCTCGGACAGGGTCTGAAAAGCCGTCGTCACGACACCCGTTTCGTCCGCCGCTTGAACCACCAGCGCCGCCAGTAGGACGCTTTGAGAAACCTCAGGGCGCGCGGGCCGTTCTGCTCGGCCGCCTTCAGCTTGGCGCGGGCGATTTCAATGTTCGACGTGCCGTCGAAGGGCGGGTGATCGACCGCGCGGGGCACGCAGAGGAGCGCGTCCAGCGGTACAGGGTCCGCAGGCCAGTCAGCGGGACGGGTCAGAGGCAGGCCATGCTCGAGGAAATAGCGCGCACCTTTCCGGCTGATCGTGTAGCCGGTTGTCAGACTGGCGTTTCGCGCCGCGCGGGCCAGTCGCAACGTATCGGTCAGCGCGCGGGGCCGCTCCGCGCGCCAGATATCTCCGTGCAGATGGTCGAGCTGCACGAGGTCACCGGCCAGATGCCCGTCTGCTGCGAGGAATTCGTCGAAAAGCGGGGTCAGGATGGCGTCGTCTTCCAGCACCAGCGCGCCGGGCAGGCCGTCGTCGACGATCCGGCGGTAGACCCCCATATGGCTCAGCGCGCAGCCGTATTCGGTGTCGGCCATCGGCCGCCCCGAGGCCCTGATCGTGCCGGGGCGGTCGATCATCGCCTCGGCATCGGGCGAGAGCCCGCGCCGGCCGTCCACTGCGTCGATGAAGGTGAAGTCCAGCCCGCGCTCCGCAAGCGCCGACGAGATCGAGGCTCGCCGCCCGGTCGCATCGGAGAGGGAAATCACGAAGATCGGCCAGCCGAAGGTCACAGGATCTTGCCGGGGTTCAGGATGTTCCGCGGGTCGAGCGCGGCCTTGATCGCGACCATGGCATCGACCGCGCCGCCGAGTTCCTCGTCGAGATAGGGCTTCTTGCCTTGTCCGACCCCGTGTTCGCCGGTGCAGGTGCCGTCATTCTCGATGGCGAGGCGGCTGAGCCAGCTGACGAAGGCTTTGGCTTTCTCGACTTCGTCCACACTCTCCATGTCGACCAGAAGGAGCGTGTGGAAATTACCGTCGCCGACATGGCCGACAATAGGCGCGATGAAACCGGTCTCGGTGAGTTTTTCCCTCGTGGCCGCCATGCAGTCGGCCAGTCGCGAGATCGGCACGCAGGTATCGGTGACGAAAGGGCTCGCGCCGGGACGAAGAGTGAGGGCCGCCCAATAGGCGTCGTGCCGCGCCTGCCAGAGCCTCGTCCGCTCTTCGGGCGAGGTTGTCCATTCGAAGCCGGTGCCACCGGTTTCCTCTGCGATGCTGCCGAAGGTCTCGGCCTGTTCGCGGACGCCCGCATCCGTCCCGTGGAATTCCAAGAGGAGAAGCGGTGTCTCGGGGAGGGTCAGCCCTGAATGCCCGTTGCACGCGCGGACCTGCACTTCGTCCAGAAGCTCGATCCGGGCCACGGGCAGGCCCATCTGCACGGTCATAATCACCGCTTGGCAGGCGGCCTCGACGGTGGGAAAGGAACAGACGGCGGATGAGATCGCCTCGGGGATGCCGTGAAGACGGAGCGTGAGTTCGGTGATGATACCGAGCGTGCCCTCGGCGCCGATCATGAGCCGGGTGAGGTCGTAGCCGGCGGAGGACTTTTTCGCGCGCTGTCCGGTTCGGATGACGCTGCCATCGGCAAGCACGGCTTCCAGCGACAGGATATTGTCCTTCATCGTGCCGTAGCGCACCGCGTTCGTGCCGCTGGCGCGGGTCGCCGCCATGCCGCCGATCGAGGCATCGGCACCGGGGTCGATGGGAAAGAAGAGACCGGTGTCCCTGAGATAGGTGTTGAGCGCGACACGCGTGATGCCGGGCTGCACCACGCAGTCGAGATCCTCCGGGTGGACGGCCAGCACCTTGTTCATGCGGGCGAAATCGATGGAGATGCCCCCCGCAGGCGCATTCACTTGCCCCTCAAGCGAGGTGCCGGTGCCGAAGGGGATGACCGGCACGCGGTGGTGATGGGCAAGGGCGACGATTTCGGAGACTTCTGCGGTGGTCTCGGGCCAGACAACGATGTCCGGGGGCTGATTGCCAATCCAGGTCGTAGTGTGGGCGTGTTGGCGCCGGAGGCTATCGCCCGTTTCGGCGCGGTCTCCGAAACGCTGCTTCAGAATGCCGGTGATGGTGGCCGTCGCGTCGGCGTCTCGGACGGGAAGGGGCAGGCGGTCGGTCATGTCGAAGTCTTTCTCCGGACCGTCCCCGTGGCAAGGGGCATTGCGCCGCGTGTGCCACGCGTCGCGGTGGGCGCGGCTCTGCCGCGCGAAGGGGCTCCGCCCCGGTCCGCGCTGGCGCGCGGCCCTCCCCGGAGTATTTTTGAACAGAAGAAGGCCGGGCGCGTCATCGGTCGAGCGCACGCCAGCCGATATCCCGCCGGCAGAACCCTTGCGCCCAGTCGATCCGGTCGACCGCAGCATAGGCACGATCGCGTGCCTCGGCCAGCGTCGTACCGCGTGCCGTCACGTTGAGGACCCGGCCGCCGGATGCGGTGATCTTGCCGCCCGCTTCCCTCGTGCCGGCGTGGAACACCTGATTGCGGCTGTCCTGCGGCAGGTCGTCGAGACCGCTGATGACGCTGCCCTTCTCATAGGCGCCGGGGTAACCTTTGGCGGCAAGCACGACCGTCATGGCGTGATCGTCGGCCCAGTTGACCTGCGCCTCGGCCAGACGGCCTTCGGCGGCGGCGAGCATCAGGTCGAGCGCCTGGGCGCCCAGGCGCATCATCAGCACCTGGCATTCCGGGTCGCCGAAGCGGACGTTGTATTCGACGAGGCGCGGCGCGTCGTCCCGGATCATCAGGCCGGCATAAAGCACGCCCTGATAGGGCATCCCGCGCCGGACCATCTCGGCCAGTGTCGGGCGCACGATCTGGTCGAGCGCCTTTGCGGCGACTTCGTCCGTCAGGACCGGTGCGGGCGAGTAGGCACCCATGCCGCCGGTGTTCGGGCCGGTGTCGCCTTCGCCGACGCGTTTGTGATCCTGCGCCGTGCCGATGGGCAGCGCCGTCTCGCCGTCGCACAGGACGAAGAAGCTGGCCTCTTCTCCCTCCATGAACTCTTCCAGCACCACCTCGGCGCCCGCATCGCCGAAGGCGCCGCCGAACATGTCGTCGATGGCGGCCGTCGCCTCGGCCTCGGTCATGGCGACGACGACGCCCTTGCCGGCAGCGAGACCGTCGGCCTTGACCACGATGGGGGCGCCTTCCCTTGCCACATGGGCGCGGGCGCTGGCGGCGTCGGTGAATCGCGCCCAGGCGGCGGTGGGCGCGCCGGCGGCGTCGCAGACCTCCTTGGTGAAGCTTTTGGACGATTCGAGCCGGGCGGCCGCGGCTGAGGGTCCGAAGACCAGGATGCCTGCGGCGCGAAGATCGTCGGCCACGCCAGTCGCGAGTGGCGCTTCGGGGCCGATGATGACGAAATCGACGGCATTCTCTTCGGCAAAGGTCGCGACGGTTCCGCCATCCTCGATGTCGATGCTGGCGCATTCGGCAATCTCTGCAATCCCGGCATTTCCGGGCGCCACGATCAGCCGGTCGCATTTCGGGTTCTGCATCACTGCCCAGGCCAGCGCGTGTTCCCGCCCGCCGCCGCCCAGAATGAGGATATTCATGTCCGCTGCCCCGTCTGTTAGCCTGAGACGGATACACCAAGAAAGAGCGGCGAGGGCAAGGCGAAGAGCAGTCCCCGGCCGCCGGAGCGAATGCGAATGGACCTGATCGACGACCCGACGCCCGGCCAGAACGCCCATGAATACACTGTGTCCGAGATCTCGGGAGCGGTGAAGCGCGTGATCGAGGGCGAGTTCGGCCGCGTCCGTGTGCGGGGCGAGGTGGGGCGCGTGTTCCGGGCGCGGTCGGGGCATCTGTACTACGACGTGAAAGATGACCGGAACGTGCTGGCCTGCACCACGTGGAAGGGGCAACTCGCCAACCTGTCGGTGATGCCGGAAGAGGGGCTGGAAGTTGTCGTCACCGGGCGGCTCACCACCTTCGGGGCGCAGTCCAAGTACAACCTGAACGTTGAAGAGGTCACCGTCGCGGGTGTCGGCGCCCTGATGGCGATGCTGGAGAAGCGCAAGAAGGCGCTTGAGGCAGAAGGTCTGTTCGACCCGGCGCGAAAAAAGCCTCTGCCGTATCTGCCCGAGATCATCGGCGTCGTGACCTCACCTTCCGGAGCGGTGATCCGCGATATCCTGCACCGGCTGCGCGACCGGTTTCCCCGCAAGGTATTGATCTGGCCCGTGGCGGTTCAGGGCCAGAACTGCGCACCCGAGGTGGCGAATGCGATCCGGGGCTTCAACGCACTGACGCCGGGCGGTGCGCTTCCGCGTCCCGACGTGATCATCGTGGCGCGGGGCGGTGGCTCGATCGAGGACCTTTGGGGGTTCAACGAGGAGATCGTCGCCCGTGCCGCCGCCGAAAGCGGTATTCCCCTGATTTCCGCCGTCGGCCACGAAACGGACACGACGCTGATCGACTATGTCTCGGACCGCCGCGCGCCGACGCCTACCGCCGCCGCCGAGATGGCGGTACCCGTGCGGCTGGAACTGCTGGCCTGGGTCGATGGGCAGGAGGCGCGCCTCAGCCGCGCGCTTGGACGGGGCATTGCCGACCGGCGGCAGAGGCTGACGGACCTGTCGCGCATCCTGCCGCGCCCCGAGGCGCTTTTGTCCGAGCCGCGTCAGCGGCTGGACCGGGCAGAGGCGGCATTGCCGACAGCGTTGTTGCGGCTGGTGGATCGGCGGGGTGCGGATCTGGCCCGGATGGGAGGGGCGCTGCGCCCGTCGGTGCTGAGCGCCCGGATCAGGACCGACAGGGACAGGCTTGCCACCTGGGAGGCCCGTCTTGCGCCCGGTTTGACGCGCGGAATTCGTCAGGGCGCGGAACGGCTGGAAGCGCTTGGGCGGCGTTTGCGGCCCGCGCCGCTGGCCGAGAGGGTGGCGCGGCAACGCGTTGATCTGGAACGCATTTCGCCGCGACTTGAGACCACGTATCGCGCCCGCCTTGCCAAGCTCTCGGATCGGCTCGATGCGCTCGACCGGATGCGGCAAACCCTTGGCTACAAGGAGACGCTTCAGCGGGGATACGCGGTGGTGCGAGCGGGCGACGCGGTCGTCACCGACGCCGAGGCTGCGCGGGCGGCCGGGCGGATCGAGATCGAATTCCGGGATGGTCGTGTCGAGGCACAGGCGGGCGGCGCGGCGCGTCCGAAGGGCAAGGCGAAGCCGCCCGAGCAGGGCAGCCTGTTCTAGCGCTCCGGGCGGGTCTCGCCACGCGGGCGACGCGATCAGACGCCGATTTTCGGCCCAAGGCAGAGAAGCGGCTCGCTCATCTCGGCGGTCTCGTAGAGCGTGGTCGAGGTCGGGTCGTTCTCGAACATGGCCATCAGGCGACCGCCCCGCAGGTAGAAACTCCAGCACTGCGGCGCGCTCAGCCCCTCGTAGACGAAACAGATCCGATCGCCCTCGGGATACCAGTGGCCATCAAGGCATTCTCCGTCCAGATAGGACCAGCGCACGCGGCGGTCCGGCAGGTAGTCCTCGGCGCCAAACGGGCCCATGGGCGAGGCGTAGGACAGTGTCTTGCCGGTGGTGTGGCGCTCGAAAGCCTCCGCACTCATTGGAGGGTCGGCGGCCCATGCGGGCAGGGCAAGAACGAGCAGGGTGAGGCAGAGCCTGAACATGAACCGAGTGTCGCACGAGGTCACGGCGGATGCCAGCGCTCCGCAATCCGCCTCTCACGCGTCGGTTTTGGTGTGGTGACGTGCGCGGCGCGGGGCTAGTGTCCTGCGAGGAACCGGATCAGGAAGACAGGGCTATGGCGCTCGATACCGACAAGGCGAAATATCGCGACGGGCGCGGCAAGGGCCGCGCGACGCCGAAGGGCAGGCAACTGGACGACGCCGCGCTGGCCGAGGTCCGCGCTCTTCTTGGGGATCGCCCGCGCCGGCGCGACCTTCTGATCGAGCATCTGCATCTGATCCAAGACGCGCATGGCAGCCTTTCGGCGGCGCATCTGAGGGCGCTTGCCGAAGAAATGCGCCTTGCGCAGGCCGAGGTCTATGAGGTCGCGACATTTTACGCGCATTTCGACGTCGTGAAGGAAGGCGAGGCCCCGCCACCAGCCCTGACGATCCGGGTCTGCGACTCGCTGTCCTGCGAACTGGCGGGTGCCGCGGCGCTGAAGAAGGCGCTGGAAGACGGACTCGACCCGGCCGAGGTGCGGGTCCTTCGTGCGCCTTGCATGGGGCGCTGTGACACCGCGCCCGTGCTGGAACTCGGCCACAACCATATCGACCACGCGACACCGGAAAAGGTGCGCGCGGCGATCGCGGCGGGTGATACTCACGCCCATATGCCGGACTATGAATCCCTGGAAACATACCGTCGGTCAGGAGGTTACGAGACACTTCTCAACCTGCGTGATGGCGGCGACTGGGAAGAGGTGCAGGATCGTGTTCTGGCAAGCGGGCTTCGCGGCCTCGGTGGCGCGGGCTTCCCGTCGGGCAAGAAATGGGGCTTCGTTCGCACCAATCCCGGTCCGCGATACCTGGCGGTCAACGGGGACGAGGGCGAGCCAGGCACGTTCAAGGACCGATACTACCTGGAACGCGTGCCGCATCTTTTCCTTGAAGGGATGCTGATCGCCGCCTGGGCGGTCGAGGCCGAGCGCGCATTCATCTACATACGCGACGAATACCCCGCCGTTCTAGGGATCCTCCGCCGCGAGATCGCGGCACTTGAGACCGCGGGTCTCGTCGAGCCGGGCTATATCGACCTGCGCCGGGGCGCGGGCGCGTATATCTGCGGCGAGGAAAGCGCGATGATCGAGTCGATCGAGGGCAAGCGCGGCCTGCCACGGCACCGCCCGCCCTTCGTCGCTCAGGTCGGTCTCTTCGGCCGGCCCACGCTGGTCCACAATGTCGAAACGCTCCACTGGGTTGCGCGGGTCTGCCGCGACGGACCGGAGGTGTTGTCCGGCACGGAAAAGAACGGGCGCAAGGGCCTCAGAAGCTATTCCGTCTCGGGTCGTGTGGCGGAGCCAGGTGTCTATCTGCTGCCTGCGGGATCGACGATCACCGACATCATCGGGGCGGCGGGCGGTATGGCTGCAGGACATGTCTTCAAGGCGTACCAGCCCGGAGGCCCGTCCTCGGGCCTTCTGCCCGCAACCTTGGACGATGTGCCGCTCGATTTCGACACGTTGCAGCCCCATGGCAGCTTCATCGGCTCGGCTGCCGTCGTGGTCCTGTCAGACAGCGACAGCGCCCGTGCCGCGGCGCTCAACATGCTCCGCTTCTTCGAGGATGAAAGCTGCGGTCAGTGCACGCCCTGCCGCGTCGGCTGCGAGAAGGCGGTCAAGCTGATGCAGGCCGACCGCTGGGATCAGCCGCTCCTCGAAGACCTTTGTCAGGCGATGGCGGATGCCTCGATTTGCGGTCTGGGTCAGGCGGCGCCGAACCCGATCCGGCTGACGATGAAGCATTTCGCCAACGAAATCTGACGATCCGCCGGGGCAGGGGCTCTGCCACTCGCCGCCTGTCGGCGGCTCACCCCGGAGTATTTCGGAACAGAAGAAGCGCAAATTTGAATCAAATTGTCCTTCTTCTTGGCAAAAATACTCGTATCCCGCCAACTGCCACGCGCGCGGCGCCCGGTCTTCCATCCTCGGGCGCAAATGCGTAAGTGATCAGCAAGGGCGCTGGAGGCGGAATGGCATTTTTCTCGAAACTGAAAGAGCGGCTTTTCAAGTCATCGTCGAAGATCGACGAGGGTCTCGATGCGATCGTGGAAGACGGCGGCGTCGAAGAGGCTGCCGAGCCGCTTCCCGTGGACCTGCCCGAGGTTCCGGAAGAGACCCCTGCGGAGCAACCCGAGCTGGAGCTTCCCCCCGAGTTGCCGGAAGTGCCGGAACGTGGGCCGGAAGAGCTTGCCGAGGACCCGGTGACGGAGTTGCACCTTCCTGAGCCTGAGCCTGAGCCTGAGCCTGAGCCTGAGCCTGAGCCTGAGCCTGAGCCTGAGCCTGAGCCTGAGCCTGAGCCTGAGCCTGAGCCTGAGCCTGAGCCTGAGATCGCGCGCGTTATCGAGGCGGCGGCGCCGGCAACTGCACCTGTCGCGCGCCCCGGTTTTCTCGGGCGGCTTCTGGGACGTGGCGAAGCGAAGAGCGTGGTGCGGCGCGAACTTGATGACGACATGCTTGAGCGCATCGAGGACTTGCTGATCACGGCCGACATGGGCGTCGAGACCGCCGCGCGGGTCACAGCCAACATGGCCGAGGGACGGTTCGGGCGGCGCTTTTCGACCGAGGAACTGAAAGAGATCATGGCGACCGAGATCGCGCGGATCATGGAACCTGTCGCGAAGCCGATGCCGCTTTATCCGAAAAAGCCGCAGGTCGTGCTGGTGGTCGGCGTCAATGGATCGGGCAAGACCACGACCATCGGCAAGCTGGCGAGCCAGTTCCGCGCCGCGGGCAAAAGCGTGGTGATCGCCGCGGGCGATACGTTCCGCGCGGCGGCGGTCGAACAACTTCAGGTCTGGGGCGAGCGCGCAGGCGTGCCGGTCCTGACGGCGCCAGAGGGGTCGGATCCGGCCTCGCTCGCCTTCGAGGCTCATCAGAAGGCCGAGGCCGAGGGGGCCGATCTGTTGATGATCGACACCGCCGGTCGGCTCCAGAACCGCGCCGACCTGATGGAGGAGCTTGCCAAGATCGTGCGCGTCATCCGCAAGCGCGACCCGGAGGCGCCGCAGAACACGCTTCTGGTGCTGGATGCCACGACGGGGCAGAACGCGCTGAGCCAGGTCGAGACCTTCCAGAAAATCGCGGATGTCTCGGGTCTTGTCATGACGAAGCTCGACGGCACCGCCAAAGGGGGCGTTCTGGTTGCGCTGGCAGACCGGTTCGGCCTGCCGATCCACGCGATCGGTGTGGGCGAGCAGATCGACGATCTGCAGCCCTTCGATCCGCGCGAGTTCGCCGCTGCGCTCACGGGGCTCGACGCGTGAGGCGCCACCCGCGCCACCGGGCCGGGATGCGATGAGCGACTGGATTCTGTCGCTGGAGGGTACGCCATCCGGCGAAACGCTGGCGCTGATCCTCGCCGTACAGGCGGCATTTCTCCACGCGCTCTTCGGGGCGTTGCAGAAGCGTGTCACCGACCCTTGGACCGCGCGTTCGGTCATCGACGCCACCTATGCTGCGATGGCGGCACCATTCGCTCTGTTTTACTTTGGCACGCCCGACCCCGCGCTCTGGCCGCTTCTGGCGATCGCCTGGGTCATCCACCTTGGCTACAAGGCAATGCAGGCGGCGGCGTACAGCGTGGGCGCCTATACGGTCGTCTATCCGGTGGTGCGGGGGACGGGACCGGTCTTTACGGTCTTCGGAGCGGGGCTTCTCTTCGGAGAGGTCTTCTCAGCGGTACAGTGGCTGGGGGTGGCGGCTCTGGTGGCGGGCATACTGGGGCTGGCGCTCTATAACCTGAAGCACGTGACGCTGGACAGGGCACGGCTTCCGATGGCGCTTGGGCTGGCGGTGATCACCGGCGGGTTCGTCGCGGCCTATACAACATGGGACGCCTATGTGATCCGCGCCTTCGAGAACCCATTTGCCTTCCTCGCGTGGTTCTTCTTTCTCGACGGTCTGGCCTTTCCGGCGATCTACCTCGCCCGGCACCGGGGGCGGCTGCCGCGCCCGCTGAAGCGGCACGCGATCCTCGGCGTTCAGGGAGCCGTCACCGCCTATTTCAGCTTCGGTGGCATTCTGCTCGCCACGCGTCTCGACAAGGTGGGCGAGGCGGCGGTGCTGCGCGAGACCTCGGTCGTGTTCGCGGCGCTTATCGGCTGGCTGATGCTAGGCGAAAAGGTCGGGCCCCGGCGCCTGTCGCTGATGGCCTTGATCGCGCTCGGGGCGGTAATAGTTGAAATGGGCGGCTGAGCGTGGTCTTGGGGGCTCTGCCCCCGCGGCCCGTGGCCGCTCCCCCGGGATATTTGGGGGCCGATAATGAGGCATGATGGATGAGTGAAAAGACGATACCCGGCTGGCTGAAGCAGACACTGGATCTGGGACCGCCGCTCTTGTTCTTTGTCGCCTATCTTTACATGCGCGACGAGACCTATGCGATCGGCGGGACAGAATATGACGGGTTCATCGTCGCCGCCGGTATCTTCGTTCCGATCCTGCTGGTGTCGATCGCTGTGCTCTGGATGCTGACGGGCAAGCTCAGCCGGATGCAGGTTTTCACGGCGGTCATGGTGGTCGTGTTCGGGGGGCTGACCGTCTGGATGAACGACGAGCGGTTCTTCAAGATGAAGACCACCATCGTCTATGCTGTCTTTGCTGGAATTCTGGGGATTGGGCTTTTGCAGGGGCGCTCCTACCTCGCATGGGTCATGGCGGAGTTTCTGCCCATGCAGGACGAGGGCTGGATGAAGCTGACGCGGCGGCTGACCGGTCTTTTTTTGGCACTCGCGGTGGCGAACGAGGTCATCTGGCGGACCATGTCGACGGATGCGTGGGTCAAGATCGAGACCTTCGGATTCCCGATCGCGATGTTCCTTTTCCTCTGGCTGCAGATCCTGAGCCTGCAACGGTATATCGAAGAGCCGGTGGACCAGCGGGAATAGCCTCTGGCGCGTCCGGAAGGACATGATCATTCAAAAATGATATGTATTCCTCCGAAGCAAGGGGGACGGATCATGACGGGAAATGGTCGACTACCGCAACTCGACGGGCGCCACATGACTTGCGGCGGCGGTTTCGAGACCTGGCTGCAATATGTGGACGGGTTCGAGCTGAGGCATTTCTGCGCCTTCGAGTTGCTGAACGACCCGCGCGGGCGCGATTGCCTCGCCGACTATCACCGGAAGCTGGTCGAAGCTGCTGTTGGAAACGGCTTCGGAGTGATCAACGAGGGTCTTCATTATCGGGCAAGCCGCGATTGGGGCGAGCTTATCGGCTTTTCCCGCGAGGCTCTGGAAGAGATCAACATTCGTGGTATCGAGTTTTATCGCGATTTCGCGCGCGAATACGAGAGCCCCGAGACGCCTATGCTTGTGGGCGGCGTAATCGGACCGCGCGGCGATGCCTATAATGTCGGGCGGACCCCGGACGCTGCCGAAGCCGAAGAGTATCACGCGGAGCAAATCGCGACCTTCAAGAAAGCGGGCGCCGACATTGTCACCGCTGCGACCTTTTCGAGCGTCGAAGAGGCGATCGGCCTTTCTCGCGCGGCCAAGGCTGCGGGGATGCCTGTCGTGATCTCGTTCTTCGTGGCGCGGGGCGGGCGGCTCAAGGGCGGCGAATCGCTGGAGGAGGCAATCGGAAAGGTCGACGCCGCGACCGGGAATGCGCCTGCCTACTACATGATCAACTGCACGCACCCCACGGAGTTCACGCCGGGCCTCGACGATGGGGCGTGGACCCGGCGCCTCGGAGGGTTCATGCCGAATGCGGTGGCGATGGAGACGCTCGACCTCTGCAAGCTTGGTCATCTCGAAGACGGTGACCCGGAAGAGTTGGGCGGCCAGATGGCGGAGCTCGCCCGCCGATTTCCTCATATCAACGTATGGGGCGGCTGCTGTGGAACCGATGGCCGGCATATCGGCGAGATTACCCGGCAGGTTGCCGGGGCCCGGGCGCATGTCTGAGCGGGTCGTCCAGTGAGCTGAGCGTATCTATCGGAACGCGGCGAGGCGGTCGCCCGCCTTTTCCACCATCAGAAGAGTGGCGCTGTCGAGCCGGTCGAAGAAGCGCAGGCCCGCATGGCCCTTGCGGGACCAGTGGACCAGCGCCTTGACTTCGACGCCGTCGATCCAGAGCCGGACGGCGGTACCGGGCAGAAGATGTTCGGGGCAGGCGATCTTGGCACCGTCGCGCGAGATATCGAGAAGCGATGTTTCCAGCAGAAGATCGTCCACCGTCAGCCCTACGGTCACCTGCGTTTCCCGACGGTTGGGTCTGTAGTCCATGCGCCCGCTCTTTCCCTTCGCCGGGAAACTAGTGGCGCCGGGTTAACAGCGGGTTTCGTCTCAGCGATATCCGAACATCGCCTCGTTGGCGCGGGCCTTTTCCTCGGGCGAGAGCTTGCGGTTCCGAAGCTCTTCGTGAAGCCCTTTGCCCCGTACCACCGCCGGGCGGTTTGCCACGGTGTCCAGCCAGCGGGCAAAATGCGGCTTGTCTTCGATCGTCTGCTCCTGGCCTTTCCAGTTCTGCGCCCAGGGCCAGATCGCCATGTCGGCAATGGAATAGTCGGCGCCTGCCACGAATTCGTTCTGGGCAAGCTGACGGTCGAGCACGCCGTAAAGCCGCCCGACCTCGTTCCGGTAGCGGTCCTGCGCATAGGGCAGCACCTGTGGCGTCTCCAGGCCGGGGGCGTATTTCAGAAAGTGATGTGCCTGACCGGCCATCGGCCCGACCGCACCCATCTGCCACATCAGCCATTGGTCGACCGCGATGCGCGCACGCTCGGTTGCACCGCCAAAGGTGCCGGTCTTGCGGGCGAGATATTGCAGGATCGCACCGGATTCGAAGATCGAGATCGGGCGACCGTCGGGACCCTCGGGATCGACTATGGCGGGCATCCGGCCGTTTGGGGAGAGCTTCAGAAACTCCGGCGCACGCTGCTCGCCCTTTCCGATATCGACGAGCTTGACGGTGTAGGGCAGGCCCATTTCTTCAAGGGCGATGCTGACTTTCCAGCCGTTTGGTGTGGGCCAGTAGTAAAGCTCGATCGTGGCGGTCATGGTCGGTTCGGTCCTGTTCGCTGCGCCCTTCTGATAGTGGGGCGGGGCGCGGCGGATGCAAGTGCCGCTCGCCAAAACGTGTGGGATTGGTAATCTGGCAAAAACGCGGGAGGCATCGGATGGCGCATGGATACGAGACAGGCAGGCTGAACCTGCCCTTCGTGGGGATCGCGACATTCGCCAAGTCGCCCTACGTGCCGGACTGGAATGCGATCGACGCCGATGTGGCGATCCTGGGCGCGCCCTTCGATTTCGGCACCCAGTGGCGGCCGGGCGCGCGGTTCGGGCCACGTGCCATTCGCGATGCCTCGACGCTCTTCTCCTTCGGTCACGCGGGCGCCTACGATCACGAGGATGACGTGACCTATCTCGACGGGGTTCGGATGGTCGATCTCGGGGATGCCGATATCATTCACACCGACACCGAGACGAGCCACGCGAATATCGAGGCTGGCGTGCGCGCGATCCTCGACGCGGGCGCCCTTCCGGTGGTGCTGGGCGGCGACCATTCCGTCAATATCCCCTGTATCCGCGCCTTTCGCGACGAGGCGCCGATCCATATCGTCCAGATCGACGCCCATCTCGATTTCGTGGACGAGCGCCACGGGGTGCGTCACGGCCACGGAAACCCGATGCGGCGCGCGTCCGAGGAGGCGCATGTCGAAGGCCTCTCGCAGTTCGGCATAAGGAACGTCTCGTCCACGGCACGGGAAGGCTATGAGGATGCGCGGGCGCGCGGCTCGGACATCCTGTCGGTCAGGCAAATCCGGGCGCTCGGGACCGAAGCCGTGCTGGCGCGCATCCCTGAGGGCAAACGGTACTACCTCACCATCGACATCGACGGGTTCGACCCGTCCATCGCACCCGGGACGGGGACGCCGTCACATGGCGGGTTTCTCTATTACGAGGTGCTGGAACTTCTGGCGGGGCTGGCCAAGCGGGGCGAGATCGTGGGCATCGATCTTGTCGAGGTGGCGCCGGATTACGACCGGACGGGCACGACGGCTATTCTTGCGGCGCAGGTTCTTCTGAACGTGATCGGGCGGGTCTTTCACGCAAGGCGCTGAGCGCCGCGATCGGGTTGCGCTCGGCTGCGCCGATCGCGGTAATCGGATGCCGCGGGCATCCGACCGGGGCGAGGGGGCGTCCCGCCCCCTCGCGCTCCCCCTGGGAGTATTTCTGCCAAGAAGAAAGCGCTTTGGCGGCGTCTGCCGATGAGGCCCTGCGCGCAGCGGCGTCTTGACGGGACGCGCGGCAGGGCGTAGCGACGTTGAGTGGCGATTTGTACACCGGATTGCGGGCCACGTTAAACATTCCGCTAAAGAGGTCAGGGACGGCAATCGCCCCCGGCGCTCATGCGGTGGGGGCTTTTTTATTGGAGGGGGTTCCCTTTCATGTCGGACGACTGGAACAAAAGAACGAAACTTGTCCATGCCGGGACGCGCCGCTCGCAATATGGCGAGGTGTCGGAGGCGATCTTTCTCACACAGGGCTTTGTCTATGACACTGCCGAAGCGGCGGCCGCGCGCTTCGAGGCCGCGGGCGAGGACGAGTTCATCTATGCCCGCTACGGCAACCCTACCGTCGCAATGTTCGAGGAACGCATCGCCGCGCTTGAAGGGGCAGAAGACGCGTTCGCAACGGCAAGTGGCATGGCAGCGGTCAATGCCGCGCTGACCGCGATGCTGAAGGCCGGCGATCATGTGGTCTCGTCCCGCGCCCTCTTTGGCTCTTGCCTGTACATTCTGGAAGAGGTTCTGACCCGCTATGGGGTCGAGGTGACCTTTGTCGACGGCACCGATCTGGACCAGTGGCGCGCCGCTATGCGCCCCGATACCCGCGCCGTCTTCCTCGAGACCGTCTCGAACCCGACGCTTGAAGTGATCGACCTGAAAGCGGTCGCCGAGATCGCGCATGGGGTGGGCGCCACCGTCGTCGTCGACAACGTCTTTGCCACGCCGGTCTTCAACAATGCCATGGCGCTCGGCGCCGATGTGGTCGTCTATTCCGCCACCAAGCATATCGACGGGCAGGGGCGGGTGCTGGGCGGTGTCATCCTCGGCACGAAGGAATTCATCCGAAAGACCGCCGAGCCCTACATCAAGCATACCGGCGGCGCGATGAGCCCGTTCACAGCCTGGGTCCTGCTCAAGGGTCTGGAAACGCTTGATCTTCGGGTCCGCGCACAGGCCGATAGCGCGCGCGCGATCGCCGAGCGCTTCGAGGGCCACGAGAAGCTCGCCCGCGTTCTCTACCCGGAACTGGCCTCGCATCCACAGCACGCTGTCGCTGCGGCGCAGATGGAGCGGGGCGGCACGGTCGTATCGCTCGACCTCAAGGGCGGCCGCGAGGCGGCGTTCCGCTTCCTGAACGGGCTCGACATCGTGACGATCTCGAACAACCTCGGCGATGCGAAGTCCATCATCACCCATCCCGCCACGACGACGCATCAGCGCCTGACACAAGAGCAGCGCGATGCGCTCGGGATCGGGGACGGGCTGGTCCGGCTCTCGGTCGGGATCGAGGCGACGGAGGATCTGATCGCGGATATCGCGCGGGCGCTTGACGGGGCATGAAACCCTTCCTCGTGATCCAGCTTCGCCCCGAGGACGAGGCCGCCGATGGCGAATACGAGGCGTTCCTGAAGAAGGGCGGTCTTGCGCCTGACCGCGTGCGCCGGATCAGACTGGATCAGGCACCGTTGCCGGCGCTCGCGCTCGACGACTATGCCGGCGTTATCGTGGGCGGTGGCCCCGGCTGCGTCAGCGATGACCCCGCCGAAAAGGACCCCATCGAGGCGCGGGTCGAGGCGGATTGCCTGTCGATCATGCCCGAGATCACGTCGCGCGACATGCCCTTTCTCGGCTGCTGCTACGGGATCGGCATTCTGGCGCACCACCTGGGCGCCGAAGTGTCCAAGGCGCGCTATGGCGAGCCGGTCGGGCCGGTCGAATGCCGGGTGACCGAGGAGGGGGCAAGGGACCCGCTTCTTGAAGGTTTGCCGCCGGTCTTCGACACGCTGGTCGGACATAAGGAGGCCGTTCAGGCCCTGCCCGAGGGCACCGTGCACCTGATGGCGTCCGGTCCCTGCCCATTCCAGATGATCCGGCACGGGCAGAACGTCTACGCGACCCAGTTCCACCCCGAAGCCGACGGACAGGTCTTTGCCGACCGTATCCGCATCTACAAGAACCGCGGCTATTTCGATCCATCCGAAGCCGAGGCCCTGACCCGTCGTGTGATGGACAGCGACGTCACCCAGCCCGAGCGCATCCTGCGGCGTTTTGTAACCCGCTACGGGTGATCCGTCGGGGCAGGCCATTCGTAAACCTTGCGTGAAGAAATTGGACATACGCGTCGGAAGGCTTACCTACGCGGTTCCTGCAAGGAGACGGGCAATGAACATTCAAATCCGCAATCTCGACCGTGAACTGACGCGCGAGGATGCCCGGCAAGCGCTTGCGCTGCTGCGCTCTTATGCCGAAACGGCCGACGCGGAAGACTTCGAAACGCTCGATCCCGAGGTGGCGCGCCTTCTCCGGGGAGAGGCGGTGAGTTACCCGTCGCTCGCCCGCAGCTATCCCGAGGAATTCGAGGCCGACGAGGACTATCGGGCCACCTTGCCAGACCTTCAGAACGGCCCCGAGAGCCTGATCAAAGGCGCACATCGGCGCATCCAGCATGTGGGTATCTCGAATTTCCGCCTGCCGGTGGCCTTCCGCACGAAGGACGGCGGGTCGAGGACGCTTGATACGTCGGTGACGGGCACCGTTTCGCTTGATGCCGATAAGAAGGGTATCAACATGAGCCGCATTATGCGGTCGTTCTATGCCCACTCCGAGAAGACGTTCAGCTTCGAGGTGATCGAAGCGGCTCTGGATGACTACAAGTCCGACCTTGAGAGCTTTGATGCCCGCATCCAGATGCGGTTTGCCTACCCGATGCAGATGGAAAGCCTGCGCTCTGGGCTGAGTGGCTGGCAGTATTACGACATCGCGCTGGAGGTCGTGGACGAAGGCGGGACACGGACCCGCATCCTTCATCTCGACTATGTCTACTCCTCCACGTGCCCGTGCTCTCTGGAGCTGAGCGAGCACGCGCGCCGCACCCGCGGACAGTTGGCCACGCCCCATTCGCAGCGCTCGGTTGCGCGGCTCTCGATGGTGATCGACCCGGACGCGCCGACGCTGTGGTTCGAGGATGCGGTGGCACTGGCGCGGAAGGCCGTTGCGACCGAGACGCAGGTCATGGTCAAACGCGAGGACGAGCAGGCCTTTGCCGAGCTGAACGCAGCCAACCCGATTTTCGTCGAGGATGCGGCCCGGCTTTTTTCCGAGACGCTTCAGGGCGATGAACGCGTGGGCGATTTCCGCGTGGTGGCGAGCCATCAGGAAAGCCTGCACAGCCACGACGCAGTCTCGGTCCTGACCGAGGGCGAAACCTTTGACAATGTGTCCTTGGACCCGCGCTTCTTCGAATCCCTGATCCACCGAGGGTGAGGCCCGGTCCACCTGAAAGGTGGTCAAGGGTCCGGTGGACCTTTGAAGGGCCGAACGGGCGGAGCCCCGGCACAGGCCCGGTCCACCTGAAAGGTGGTCAAGGGTCCGGTGGACCTTTGAAGGGCCGAACGGGCGGAGCCCCGGCGCAGGCCCAATATAACGGCAGTTCCCTTTTGTGTGCCTCCCTGCTCTTGAAAGACTCGGTGGATTTCTGAACAGGCATTCGCGTTCTTCTTGGCGAAAATACTCCCGCCGGAGGCACAAATCGCCGCGAAGCGGCCCACGGCGACATGCGCAGCATGGCGCAAACCTCCGATTTTCCGACAGAAGCCGCTTTCCGTCCCGTTCAGACCTCATTAACCTCGCCGCCATGACGAAGAGGGCGCAAAACTGGTCCTGTGACTGCGGTGCATTCCGGCTGACCGTCGAGACGGGCGGCGGCACGCGGGCGATGTGTTATTGCAAGGATTGCCAGGCCTTCGCGCGTGCCCTTGGCAAGACCGCGATGCTCGATGCGCAGGGCGGCAGCGACCTTTATCAGGTCGCGCCCCAGCAGGTCCGGATCGAGGCGGGCGCCGCACATCTTCGCGTTCTTCGCCTGAGCGAGAAAGGCCCGTTCCGCTGGTACGCGGGCTGCTGTGATACGCCGGTCGCCAACACGTGGTCGAGCCGCGCGCTTCCTTTCGCGACGATGATGTCGCTCCGTTTCGAGGACCCGGCCGCACTCGGCCCCGTGGCGGTACAGGCGTTCCGCCGCGACGCCATAGGCTATGTCGAGCGCGAAGGCGGTGGCATGGGCAGGCTCTATGCCGAGTTCGGCCGGCGGGTTCTGTCGTCCTACTTGACCGGAGGCTGGCGGAAGGCACCCTTCTTCGACGGATCGGGCGCGCCTTTGTCTGAGCCCCGCACGCTCGACGCGGAGGAGCGCAGCCGCGCCTATGACGCGGAGCAGACCGTTTGAGCAGGGTGATCGGCCGCGAGCGCCACCGTACCGGCTTCGGCTTCCGCGCCGTGGGCTATGTGATCGGCCTTCTGGTGGCCGCTTTCGGCGCGACGATGGTGATCCCGCTGGTCATGGACCTGATGGCCGGAAACGGTCATGCCGGGGTGTTTTTCGAGGCCGGTCTGCTGACCTGCCTGACCGGCGGTCTCGTGGCGCTCGCCTCGGCCAATGCCGTGGGCGAGCGGCTGTCGATCCAGCAGACCTTCCTTCTGACCACCGGTGTCTGGGTCGTGCTGCCCTTTTTCGGGGCCATTCCCTTCGTGGTCGGTGCAACAGAGGCCAGCGTCACCGACGCGTATTTCGAGGCCATGTCGGGGCTGACCACCACCGGGGCAACGGTCTTCAACGGGCTCGACGATCTGCCCGAGGGGCTCTTGCTCTGGCGCTCCATGCTGCAATGGTTCGGCGGCATCGGCATAATCGTGGTCGCCATGGCCTTCCTGCCGGAACTCAGGGTCGGGGGCATGCAGATCTTCCGCTCCGAGGCTTTCGACACGTCGGGCAAGGTGCTGCCCCGCGCCGCCGAAATCGCGAGCCGCATCTCCATCGTCTATGTGATCCTCACGGTCGTCTGCACTCTCTGCTATATAGGCGTCGGCATGGGCTTTTTCGATGCGCTCAACCATGCGCTGACCTCGATCTCCACCGGCGGCTTCTCGACGCGCGACGCGTCTTTCGGCGCCTTCCAGGGGCCGCCGGAATATATCGCCGCGATCTTCATGATCCTGGCGAGCCTGCCCTTCGTCCGCTACGTCCAGCTGATGACCGGCACCGCGCGCCCGCTCTTCTCCGACAGCCAGATTCGCGTTTTCCTGATCGTTGTCACAGGCCTCGTGATCTTCCTGACAGGGTACAGGATGATCGTGAACGGCGACAATCCCGAGCACAGCTTCCGCGAAGCGATCTTCAACGTCACATCGATCATTACCGGCACCGGCTATGCGAGCGTGGACTATCAGCTCTGGGGACCGGTTCCGGTGGTGGTGTTCTTTTTCATCGGACTTGTGGGCGGGTGCGCCGGCTCGACCTGTTGTTCGGTCAAGATCTTCCGCTACCAGCTTCTGTTCCGCGCGATCGAGACCCAGATCCGCCGCATCCACTCGCCCCACGGCGTCTTCACCCTGAAGTACGAAGGCCGGAGCGTCGGCGAGGATGTGATCTCGTCGGTGATGGCCTTCGTCACGATGTTCGTCGTGAGCCTCGGCATCCTGACGGTGCTGCTGTCGGCCACCGGGCTCGATTTCGTGACATCGGTATCCGGCGCGGCGGCGGCACTCGCGAATATCGGTCCGGGACTGGGCGACATTATCGGTCCCGCAGGGAATTATGCGACGCTCAGCGACACCGCCAAATGGCTTCTCACCGCGGGAATGCTCGTGGGCCGGCTCGAGCTGATGGTGGTGCTCGTCATCTTCACCGCGCGCTTCTGGCGGTCCTGAGGCGCGCATTTCTTGGGAAGAAATGCCTCAAATCTCCCGAAAGGAGATTTGCGCCTCAGTTCCAGCAGGTCACCAGAACGGTCATGTCGCGCGCCCGTTGCGTGAGGTCTTCGGGCGCCATGCTATCTGCCGCGCTGTCTTCGGATGGTGAGACGATACCCTGAGCCTCAAGGAAGCCAGCGATCCCGCCAGTGTCGCGCGCAAAAACCACGCCCTCGGGCAATTGCCGGGCATCTTCGGCAGGCGGCAAAAGCAGCCCCGCGACACGTCCCGCATCGTCCAGAACCGGTCCCCCGGCATCGCCGTCCCTCGCCGCGACGGCGAGGCGGTGCAGGCTTTCGTCACCATCGAGGCCGCGCACGTCCTCGAGCGTGCCGAAAGTCACCGATGGCGCGGTCAGGACGCCGCCGAAGCTGTAGCCCGCGACCGCGATATCGCTCGACAGGCGCGGCTCGGCGGATGCAAGGCGCGCGTATGCCATGGGCGCGATCGGACCCTCCGGCCGGAGCAGGGCGAGGCCGAGTGCCTCATCCGTCGCGACAACGGTGGCGGAAAGATCGTTCTCGATCTCGACGCGCGCGCACCCGGCAACCGCATGCGCCGAGGTCAGGACGTCACCGCCACGCGAGACGTAGAAGCCCGAGGCTGTCGCCGCCGGTTGCCGAATCGCCAGTCCCGAAAGCAGGTCCACGCTTTGCGGTCCGTTCACCTCGTCCGGAAGCACGCCGTCGAGCGTGCGGAACGACTGTTCGAGCGCGGTGATCGCAAGCTGGGCCGCATAAGCCTCGTCTGTGGGCCAGACGACGACATAGCCCTTCACCGCACCGTCCGCCTGACGCGCATAGGCGTGGCTTCGGATGCTGTAGTTCTGGCCGTCTATGGTGAACTCGCCCCGTCTCAGGTTGCGCGGTCCGTCAAGCGGCATGATCTCGAGCGTTTGGAGAACCTCGTAGAGCCCCGCAAGCGTGGCCGCGTCCCCGCTCTGGCTGATCAGCAGGACCCGTGCACCGTCCTCTCCGGTGAAATGGGCAAAGGGAGGCTCGTATCGTTCGAACGTCACCCGGCCGAGGGGCAGGGTGGCGGCGATACCGGCGCGAAGATCCTCGACCGGCGACAGGTCGAGAGCGGCCAGCGCGTCGCGGTAAGTACCGACGAGGTCGCGGCGCTGAAGCGTCGTCAGAACGCCCGTCGCCTCGAATCCGTTCGCCGCCTGCCAGTCGGCCATGGCGCGACGCGTGCCCGAGCCGAAATCGGCATCGATGATCGAGTTGTAGAAGCCCGCTGCCCGAAGCGCGATCTGCACCTCTTCGCGGTCGTCGCGGGTCAGCGCGCGTTCGGCGTTGCGCGCCTCTGTCACGGTCTGTTCGCCCGGTTCCGGTTCGGGAAGCGGCTCTGCCGAAGGCGCAGGCTGCAGAGCGGCTGCGCCGCCGCCGAAGAACCGCGCGCCATAGCCGCGCCCGTCGGCCAGGAAACTGTCGCCCGGAATGGCGGCGCTGCCTCGAAGCGCGGCAAGGCGCGCGCGGGCCTCGCCCTCGGGGTAGGGGCCAAGCGTGATGGCGAACCAGCCCGAGGACAGGGCGAACCCGTTCACATCGGGAAGTCGCGCGGCGTAAATCTCGGCGCGCTCCAGCGCCTGACCCTCTGTCGGGCGTGCTTCGATCTGGATCCAGGCGGTGGTGTCCTGCGCCAGGGCGGGGTGCCCGGCTGCGATAGCGGCAAAAAGGGCAACTGCCCCGAAAAATCGTCTCATATCGGTCCCGTTCGCGTCGGTTCGGACCGTGATATCAAAAGGGCAGGCGACTGCACGCGAATTCGAGCGGGCGCGCGTTGACCCTCACTGGCCTGTTGCCTATTGAGAACGCGATTTTTCAAGGGATGCCGAGATGGCCGATACAAGCCAGCCGAAGAGTTTTCAGGAAATCATCCTGCGCCTTCAGTCCTACTGGGCCTCGAAGGGCTGCGCGATCATGCAGCCTTACGACATGGAGGTGGGCGCGGGTACATTCCACCCGGCGACGACGCTTCGCGCGCTCGGCTCCAAGCCGTGGGCGGCCGCCTATGTTCAGCCGTCTCGCCGCCCGACCGACGGCCGCTACGGCGAAAACCCGAACCGCCTGCAGCACTATTACCAGTACCAGGTGCTGATCAAACCGTCGCCGCCGGACCTGCAGGAGCTGTATCTCGGTTCGCTCGAAGCCATCGGGATCGACATGGCACTCCACGATATCCGCTTCGTCGAGGATGACTGGGAGAGCCCGACCCTCGGCGCCTGGGGCCTTGGCTGGGAAGTCTGGTGCGACGGGATGGAAGTGAGCCAGTTCACCTATTTCCAGCAGGTGGGCGGGCATGATTGCAAGCCGGTCTCGGGCGAGCTGACCTACGGGCTCGAGCGGCTGGCGATGTATGTTCTCGGCGTCGATCACGTCATGGACATGCCGTTCAACGACCCGCAATCGCCGATCCCGCTGACCTATGGCGACGTCTTCCGCCAGACCGAGGAAGAATACTCGCGCTGGAATTTCGACATTGCCGACACGGATGTGTTGCTGCGCCATTTCGAGGATTCCGAAGCCGAGTGCCACCGCATCCTTGCCGCGCCCGAGGTGGACCCCAAGACCGGCAAGCGCATCGTCATGGCCCACGCCGCCTATGACCAGTGCATCAAGGCGAGCCATGTCTTCAACCTGCTGGACGCGCGGGGCGTGATCTCGGTCACCGAGCGTCAGGCCTATATCGGCCGTGTCCGGGCATTGGCCAAGGCCTGCGCGGACGCCTTCGTGACGACCTCTGCCGCAGGGGCTGCCGCATGATACGGGCCGCGACGCATACGCTGGTGCCGCGATGAACGGCAAGGTGATCGGTGGCGCGCTGGTACTGTCCGGCCTCATCGCGGGTGCCGCGATGTATTACTTGCAGGTTTACGCCTTTTACGAGGACGTGAGCGCCGATGTCGAGAATGTGCAACTGACGACCGTTTCCGGCGGCCAGCCGGAACCCATCTTGTCGGAAAACATCAAGGCCATCGATGCCGATTCCTCGCCGCTCCGCTACCGTGCCTGCTTCGAGACACCCATGAGTCAGGCGATGCTGACCGAGACTTACGTGCTCTATGACGAGGCGGTGCCTCTCAATGCGCCCGAGTGGTTCGACTGCTTCGACGCTGACGCCGTGGGCGCGGCCCTGGAAGAGGGACGGGCGCTTGCCTTTCTCGGGACGGCCAACATCACCTACGGCATCGACCGGATCGTCGCCATTACCGACGATGGCCGGGGCTTCGTCTGGCACCAGATCAACGCTTGCGGGGAAGAGGTCTTCGATGGCCGCCCCGCGCCCGAGGGCTGCCCCGAGGCGCCCCGATGACCCATGCAACCGACCCAGACCTGACAGGACAGCACAATGCCTGATCTTCTGATCGAGCTCTTCTCCGAGGAAATCCCGGCCCGCATGCAGGCGCGTGCGGCGGCGGACCTGAAGCGCCTGATGACCGACGGTCTGGTCGAGGCGGGTCTGACCTATGCCGCCGCCGAGGCCTTTGCCACGCCGCGCCGCCTGACGCTGGCCGTCGAGGGGCTGACCGGCGAAAGCCCGACCCGCCGCGAGGAACGTAAAGGGCCGCGGACGGATGCGCCGGAAAAGGCGCTGGAGGGCTTCTTGCGCTCGACAGGCCTCAAGCGCGAAGACCTGGAAGCGCGCGACGACAAGAAGGGGCAGGTCTGGTTCGCCACCATCGAGACGCCGGGCCGCAAGGCCGACGAGATCGTGGCCGACGTGCTGGAAAGCGCGATCCGCAACTTTCCCTGGCCCAAGTCGATGCGCTGGGGTGCGGGGAGCCTCCGCTGGGTCCGCCCCCTCCATCACATTCTCTGCATTCTGAGCGAGAACGGCGAGGCCCGGATCGTCGAGATGGACGTGGACGGCATCCGCTCGACCGACATGACCACCGGCCACCGCTTCATGCATCCGATGCGGGTGCAGGTGCACGGATTCGAGGATTACGCCGCCAAGCTGAAGCGCGCGCATGTGATCCTGTCGGCGGAAGAGCGGGCCGAAACGATCTGGCACGACGCCACCCAGGCCGCTTTCGCGCAAGGTCTGGAAGTAGTTGAGGACAAAGGACTTCTGGCCGAGGTCGCGGGGCTGGTGGAATGGCCCGTGGTGCTGATGGGCGAGATCGGCGAGACGTTCCTCGACCTGCCGCCAGAGGTGCTTCAGACCTCGATGAAGGAGCACCAGAAGTTCTTCAGCGTCCGCGACAAGACGGGCCGCATCGTCCGTTTCGTGACTGTCGCCAACCGCGAGACCGAGGATAACGGCACCACGATCCTTGCCGGCAACAAGAAGGTGCTGTCGGCGCGCCTGTCGGACGCCAAGTTCTTCTGGGAAAACGATCTGCGCGTGGCGAAGGACGCGGCGATGGCGCCGTGGCTCACGCAACTGGGTAACGTCACCTTCCACGCGAAACTGGGCTCTCAGGCCGAGCGGATCGACCGCATCGCCGCACTCGCCCGCGAGATTGCGCCGGTTGTGGGCGCCGACCCCGATCAGGCCGAGACGGCTGCGCGGATCGCCAAGGCGGATCTGTCCTCCGAAATGGTCTACGAATTCCCCGAGCTTCAGGGCGTCATGGGCGAGTACTACGCCAAGGCGGCGGGTCATCCGGACGAGGTCGCCGCCGTCGCGCGCGAGCATTACCAGCCGCTCGGGCCGTCCGACGACGTGCCCACCGCGCCGCTTTCCGTCGCCGTGGCACTGGCCGACAAGATCGACACGCTGACTGGCTTCTGGGCCATCGACGAGAAACCGACCGGCTCGAAAGACCCCTATGCGCTGCGTCGGGCGGCGTTGGGGGTTATTCGGTTGGTGTTGGAGAATCACCTTAGACTGCCCCTCACACCCGTCCTCGAAGCGGGTGCAACTCCGCATCCTGAGCCGGAGTACCACGGCGACGAAAGGTTCCCCGAGCGGCTTTCAATGGAAGAGGTATTGTCCCAGAAGACCGGATCGGCTTGGGCGATCGGGCGTAGCGTGCTCGCCTTCCTCCACGACCGCCTCAAGGTATTCCTCCGTGACCGGGGCATCCGGCATGACGTGATCGATGCCTCGCTCGCCATGCCCGGGGCCGATGACCTGACGCTTCTGGTCAAGCGGGCCGAGGCGCTGTCGGCCTTCCTGACGACCGAGGACGGCGAGAACCTGCTTTCGGGCTTCAAGCGCGCGCACAACATCCTGCGTCAGGCCGAGGAGAAGGACGGCGTCGAATACTCCTTCGGCCCCGACCCGAAACTGGCCGAGACGAACGAGGAACGCGCGCTGTTTACAGCGCTCGACGCCGCCGAAGAGCGGATCGCGCCCGCGATGGACGCCGAGGATTTCGCTGCCGCCATGTCGGCGCTCGCAGGCCTGCGCGCGCCCATCGACGCCTTCTTCGAGGCGGTGCAGGTGAATTCCGACAATCAGATGATCCGGCGTAACCGCCTGAACCTGCTTCACCGGATCAGCGCGGCCTGCCTTGCGGTGGCCGATCTGACCCGGATCGAAGGCGGCTGAGGGCGGTGACGCAGGGGCAACGCGCCCCGCGCGATGTGTCACATGCACCTGACACTTCTTGATTGGACAGCCTTGCGGCGTATTCTGGCACAAAGGAATCGCCGCAGTGCAGAAACACATTGAAATAGCGGACTTTATCGTCCTCGACCCCGTCGCCCCGGTTGCCGTGGCGACCCATGGGGGGCGTGCGAAGTGTCTGCAGCGGCTGATCCGGCTCGAAATGCCGGTCCCCAAGACCGCCGCGCTGTCCTTCGCGACCGTCCGCGCCATCGCCGCCGGCGAGCGTATCGACACCGACGCGCTCATGGCGCATTTCGGACCCGCGCCGCTGGTGTCGGTGCGGCCGTCCTCCGAGGACCCCGACTGGGGCGGACCCGGCGCCATTCTGAACATCGGCATGAACGAGGCGCGCCACGCCGAATTCGCGAACCTTCTGGGCTACGAGGCGGCGGACCGGCTGTTCGCGCGCTTCATCCAGACCTATGCGGTGCAGGTGGCGCGGCTCGACCCGGACATGTTCGAGGCCAACGGCGATGTGACCGAGGAATCCGTCTCGGCCATGCTCGATGCCTACGAAGAGGAAACCGACGAGCCTTTCCCGCAAGACCCGGCGCGGCAACTGGCAGACGTGCTGCGCGCCATGGCACGGGCGTGGGAGGGGACATCGGCCCGGCTTTTGCGGCAGGCGCGCGGCGCCCCGGCGGATGCCGGTCTTGGCCTTGTGGTGCAGGCGATGGCGCCGGGCTTCGGCCCGGCAGAGTCCGGCTCGGGTGTGATCCAGTTCGCCTCGCCCGAGACCGGGCTGCCCCAGGTCACCGGGCGTTACAAAAGCCAGAGCCAGGGCCGCGAGGCGCTCGACCCCGAGGCGCAGGCCGCCTACCTGACCCGCGATCCGCGCGGCATCTCCCTGGAAGAGCTGTGCCCCGCGGCATTCGCCGACCTGATCCGGTTCGGCGGCATTTGCAGGACGCGGCTCCGCGAGGAAATGCAGATCGAGTTCACTCTGGACGGTGGCAGACTTTCGGTCCTCGACGCCGTACGCATCCCGCGCAGCAGCCGCGCCGCGCTCAGGATCGCGGTCGCGCTGGCAGAGGATGGCGTGATCACCCCCGAAGAGGCGGTTCTGCGGATCGAACCGCGCAGCCTGAACGAGCTTCTGCACCGTCAGATCGACCCTGCAGCACCGCGCACGATGCTGGCCGACGGGATCGCCGCCAGTCCCGGGGCGGCCACCGGCAAGCTGGTCTTCGACTCGGCCACCGCTCAAAGTTATGCCGCGCGGGGCGAACCCTGTATCCTTGTCCGGCGCGAGACCTCGCCCGGCGATATCCGGGGAATGCACGCCTCGGTCGGCGTCCTGACCGAGCGGGGCGGCATGACGAGCCACGCGGCGGTGATCGCGCGGGGTCTTGGTCTGCCTTGCGTTGTTAGCGCGCGGGACATCGTCATCGACCGCAAGGACCGCGCCATTCAGTTCAAGGACGGGCTGAGGCTGGGCGAGGGCGATACCGTCACGCTCGACGGCACCAGCGGGCAGCTTCTGATGGGCGCGCCGCATCTGCTGGAGCCGGCGCTCGACGATGCGTTCCGAACGCTTCTCGGCTGGGCGGACGCCGCGCGCGACATCGGCGTACGCGCCAATGCCGACACGCCCGCCGAAGCCGAGGTCGCCCGCGCATTCGAGGCCGAGGGCATCGGCCTCTGCCGGACCGAACATATGTTCTTCGAGGCCGACCGCCTGACCGTGATGCGCGAGATGATCTTCGCGAACACGGCAGAGGACCGGGCGGCGTCGCTGGAACGGCTGATCCCGATGCAGGTCAAGGACTTTACCGAGCTCTTCCGCATCATGGAAGGCAAGCCGGTCTGCATCCGCCTCTTCGATCCGCCGCTGCACGAGTTCCTGCCGTCGAACCGAGAGGGGATGCGCGAGCTTGCCGACGCGCTGCAATTGCCATTGGCCGCCGTCACCCGCCGGGTCGAGGCGCTCGCCGAGTTCAACCCGATGCTGGGGATGCGCGGGGTCCGACTTGGCGTGACGATGCCGGAAATCTACGAGGCGCAGGCCCGCGCGATCTTTCTCGCCACCATCGCGGCAAGCAGGAAGGGCCGCGAGCCGATCGTCCCCGAGATCATGATCCCGCTCGTCTCGGCGCGGCGCGAGGTCGAGCTGGTCAAAATGCGCGTCGACGCGATTGCCGCCGCCGTCCGGACCGAAATGGGCGCAGAGTTCGACTATCGGCTGGGGGTCATGGTCGAGACGCCCCGCGCCGCTCTTCGGGCGCAGGATATCGCGCAACACGCGGCTTTCCTGTCCTTCGGCACCAACGATCTGACGCAGATGACCTATGGCCTTTCGCGCGATGACGCGGGCCGGTTCATGAACGCCTACGTCCAGCAGGGTGTCTATCCAGAGGATCCGTTTCACCGGCTGGATTTCGAAGGGGTGGGCGAGCTTCTCAGGATCGGGGCGGAAAGGGGCCGCGCGTGTCGGTCGGACATCATCCTGTCGCTCTGCGGCGAACATGGGGGCGACGCGGAATCAATCGCCTTCTGCCGGGCGGCGGGATTCGACTATGTGAGCTGTTCACCCTTCCGGGTTCCCGTGGCGCGACTAGCTGCCGCACATCTGGCGCTCTCCGAAGGCCAGTAGCTTTTTATCCTATATTTCATTGATTTGCCTGTTTCTTGAGCGCCTATGCGCGGAAACTGGCCTATTATATCCACCTATTTCAACACTCTGTCCCTGGGGGCGGGGTGGACCTTTTGGCTCAGATTTGTTTATCCCCGCACCAAATCCCGGCCCAGAAGGGTCATTTTGACATATTTGGAGGGGGCTCCATGACACTGAAACCCGTTATCCGGGCAGCGTCCATCGTTGCCGCCATAGCCTGTGGTACCGCCGCACTGGCCGATGTGACCCTTGGCACGTCTTCGAACCCGGGCATCGCTCTGGACGAGCGCCTCAGCTCGCTCTTCGGTGCCGAGCGCAAGGCGCTGTCGTCGATCAGCCGTGATCGGATGAGCGGTCTCGTTCGCGCGCCCGAGGGCGACGTGACCATGGCCGACCGTATGACCGAGAGATATCTCCGCAGCCTGCCTGTCGCGAAAGGTGGCGACGAATGGGCGTGCCTCTCGGAGGCGCTCTACTTCGAGGCGCGCGGCGAAAGCGTGAAGGGGATCTTCGGCGTGGCCGAGGTGATCCTGAACCGCGTCGACGATCCGCGCTACCCGAGCAGCGTCTGCGGCGTGGTCAACCAGGGTACCGGCGAGCGGTATCGCTGCCAGTTCACCTATACCTGCGACGGGCAGCCCGAGACGATCCGCGAACCTGCCGCCTTCCGCAAGGTCGGCAAGGTGGCGCGCATCATGCTGGACGGCGCACCCCGCACGCTGACGCAGGGCGCCACGCATTACCATACGAAGTCGGTCAACCCGAACTGGGCGGATATCTTCCCGCGGACGACGACCATCGGCTATCACCACTTCTACCGCGAGCCGAGCCGCAGCGCGCAGGGCTGATCGCGCGAGACTTCGCTCAGGGCGGCCTCGGGGCCGCCTTTTTCATTTGAGCATGGCCTGGCTTTTCATGGTAGACCAAGCGCAACCAAGAATGAGCAGGTCGGACGAGAACATGGCACGCAAGCTTTTCGGAACGGACGGTGTTCGGGGTCGCGCGAACTCCTATCCCATGACGGCGGACACCGCGCTGCGCCTCGGGGCGGCGGCAGGGCGCTATTTTCGGCGCGACGGATCGCCCGCGCATCGGGTGGTGATCGGCAAGGACACGCGCCTGTCGGGCTACATGTTCGAGAACGCGCTGACGGCGGGCTTCACATCCACAGGGATGAACGTGCTCTTGCTGGGGCCGGTGCCGACGCCGGCGGTAGGCATGATGGTGCGCTCGATGCGCGCCGATGTAGGCGTGATGATCTCGGCCAGCCACAACCCGCATCAGGATAACGGTATCAAGTTCTTCGGCCCTGACGGCTTCAAGCTGTCGGATGAGGCGGAATCCGAGATCGAAGCGATCCTTGCAGGAGACGTGCAGCCTGCCGCCGCCGAGAACATCGGACGTGCCAAGCGGATCGACGACGCGCTCTTCCGTTATGTCGAGCGGATCAAGTCGAGCTTCCCGTCGGACCTGACGCTCGAAGGTCTCAAGGTCGTGATCGATTGCGCCAATGGTGCTGCTTACAAAGCCGCCCCGAATGTGCTGTGGGAGCTTGGGGCCGAAGTCATCCCCGTCGGCGTCGAGCCCAACGGTCTCAACATCAACAAGGGCTGCGGTTCGACCGACACGGCCCGTGCCGCCGAAGCGGTGGTGGCCCATGGCGCGGATGTGGGCGTTTGCCTCGATGGTGACGCGGACCGCGTGATGATCCTCGACGAGAACGGTCAGGTGGCCGATGGCGACCAGATCATGGCGCTCTTCGCGGGCCGCTGGGCCGAGGAGGGGAGGCTCTCGGGTGGGGCGCTCGTCGCGACGGTCATGTCCAATCTCGGGCTTGAGCGGTTTCTCGGCGGACGGGGTCTCCGTCTCGAGCGTACCGCTGTGGGCGACCGCTACGTGGTCGAGACCATGCGGGCCGGCGGCTACAACCTGGGCGGCGAGCAGTCGGGCCATATCGTTATGACCGACCACGCGACCACCGGCGACGGTCTACTCGCAGGGCTCCATTTCCTGGCCGAGATGACCCGCACCGGTCAGCCCGCCAGCGCGCTCGCCAAGAGCTTCGAGCCGGTGCCGCAGCTTCTGAAGAACGTGCGCTTCGACGCAGGCGCAGACCCGTTGTCGGCGGCGTCGGTGCAATCCGCCATTGCGGATGCCGAGGCGCGGCTTCAAGGCATGGGCCGTCTCCTGATCCGGAAATCCGGGACCGAGCCTCTGGTCCGCGTGATGGCCGAATGCGAGGATGAAGGCGTGCTGGTTCAGGTCGTTGACGGCATCGTGGCCGAGGTCGAGCGCGCGGCCTAAACGGCCTTTCGCCCGAAAATCTGTCGTATCTGACCGCTCTGCGCCACGGCGATGCCCGCCAGGATCAGTGCCAGCGCGACGAAGAGTTGAGGCGGCAGGTCCTCGCCCATCAGCACGACGCCGAAGATCACCGCCCAGAGCGGTACGAGGAACGCGGCGATCGACATGAAGAGCGATCCGGCGGTGCGGATGATATGGACCCTGAGCGCGCCGGCCATGGCGGTCGGGAAGACGCCCAGATAGATCGCGGCGACGAGCGACCTTGTACTGACATCCGACGGCACGCCGTCGGTCAGAAGCGCGATGGGCAGGATCACCACGGCCCCGGCCAGCATCGAAACCGCGGCGAAGACCATCATCGGCACCTTTGGCGCGCGGCGGGTCAGGATGGAGGCAACGGCATAGGAAAAGGCCGCGCCCACGCAGGCCAGCGCGCCGAATGTCCAGCCCGCCCCGTCGCCGCCCGCCGGAAGAGCGCCAGGCCCGACGATCAGCAAAAGGCCGATGAAACCGAGGATCAGGCCGATGATGCGTCGAGGTCCGATGCCTTCCTCGGGCGAAAAGATAAAGACCAGCGGCACAAGCAGAAGCGGCACCGACCCCATAGCCACGCCCGCAACTGCCGAGGGCACGAATTGCTGGCCCCAGGCAAGGAGCGCGAAGGGCAGAGAGTAACCGATAACGCCTGCCAGAACCGCAAAGAGCAGGGCGCGGGCGCTTGGGATGTCCCTGAGGGAAGCACCGAACACCGGAAGAAGCGCCACGAGGACCAGCGCCGCGACGCTGACCCGCGCCGCCGCTGTCGTCAGGGGCGGCAGGCTCTCAAGGCTGATGCCGATGGACAGGAAGGCTGTCCCCCAAACAAGGCTGAGAAGGTTCAGGAGGGCCCAGTTGAGGGCGCCGGGGCGGATCGGGGTCGTGTCACTCATGCGTTTTCTTACGCCGCCCTCTCTTTGGACAGAAGCGGAAACTGTCCGTTATCATACGCGCCGGAACGCGGCCACGATTTGACGGCTCTGGGCGACGGCGATGCCCGACAGGATCAGACCAAGCGCGATGAACGTGCCTATGGAGAGTTGCTCCGACAGGATCGCGATGCCGAAAATCACCGACCACATCGGCACCATGTAGCTGACAAGGCTCAGAAAAAGCGGCCCGGCCGATTGCAGCACGATAAGCTGCAGGAACCCGGCAAGCGCGGTCGGACCAAGCCCGACCCAAAGAAGCGCCATAAGCGAGAGTTGACTGTCGACGCGCGGCGCGCCCTCGGTCAGGACCGCGATGGGCAGCAGGACAACAGTGGAGACAAGCATCGCAACGGTCGCCATTGCGATGGGCGGCATGGGAGGGGCAAGGCGGCCAAGGATATTGCTGATCGCGTAGCAGACGGCGGAGGACGCGCAGGCCACGCGCCCCCATTGGACGAGCGCACTGTCGCCCCCGAAGGCGCCCGGACCCACCAGCGCGAACAGGCCGCAGAAGCCAAGGGCGATCCCGGCGAAGCGGCGCGGGCCGATCCCGGCCTCGGAGGTGAAGAACGCGGCCAGAAGCAGCGTCAGCAGCGGAACGGTTCCCATCGAGACACCGGCGAAGGCCGACGGGACATGCTGCTGGCCCCACGAGAGAAGCGAAAAGGGAAGCGCCGCCGCGAAGATGCCGAAGCCAGCAGCATAGACCCAAGCGCGCACCGAACCGAGCGTGCTCAAGCCCTGTCCGATGAAGCGCCCCGCGATCAGAAGGCAGACGGCCGCGATCAGCGTGCGCCCTGTCGCGACCCACATCGGGCCGATACCGTCAAGCGCCACGCGCACGGACATGAAGGAAGTGCCCCAGATCAGGCTCAGCGTGATTAGCAGCGCCCAGTTCTGCGCGCCCGGCGCGTCTGCTGTCCGAATGTCCGTCATGGGGGTAATGCGGCAGGAAGGCTGCCTGCCGTCAAGCGAAATGCGGCCCCCAGAAGTCCGGGGACCGCATAAGCCGGTTGGCTTAGTTCTTGGCCTTGTCGACCAGCTTGCCCGAGCCGATCCACGGCATCATGCCGCGCAGCTTCTCGCCCACTTCTTCGATCTGGTGTGCGTCGTTGATGCGGCGGGTCGACTTGAAGAAGGGCTGTCCGACTGCGTTTTCCTGCATGAAATCACGCACGAAGACGCCTTTCTGAATGTCGGTCAGGATGTCCTTCATCCGTGCCTTGGTCTCGTCGTAGGGCAGAACGCGGGGGCCCGAGACATACTCGCCATACTCGGCGGTGTTCGAAATCGAGTAGTTCATATTCGCGATGCCGCCCTCATAGATCAGGTCGACGATCAGCTTCACTTCGTGGAGGCACTCGAAATAGGCCATCTCCGGGGCGTAGCCCGCTTCGACCAGCGTCTCGAAGCCGCAGCGGATCAGCTCGACCAGACCGCCACAGAGAACCGCCTGCTCGCCGAAGAGGTCGGTTTCGCACTCTTCCTTGAAGTTGGTCTCGATAATGCCCGAGCGGCCGCCGCCGATGGCGGAGCAGTAGGAGAGGCCGATTTCCAACGCCTTGCCGGAGGCGTCCTGATCGACCGCCACGAGACACGGCACACCGCCGCCCTTGACGTATTCGCCGCGCACGGTGTGGCCGGGGCCCTTGGGCGCCATCATGATGACGTCAACGCCGGGCTTCGGCTCGATCAGGCCGAAATGCACGTTCAGGCCGTGGGCAAAGGCGATCGCCGCGCCGTCCTTGAGGTTGTCGTGGACGTATTTCTTATAGGTCTCTGCCTGAAGCTCGTCGGGCATGGTGAACATCATCAGGTCGCACCATGCGGCGGCCTCGGCGATGCCCATGACTTGCAGGCCTTCGCCTTCGGCTTTCTTGGCCGACGGCGAGCCTTCGCGAAGCGCGACGACAAGGTTCTTGGCGCCGGAGTCCCGCAGGTTGAGGGCGTGGGCATGGCCCTGGCTGCCATAGCCGAGGATGGCGACCTTCTTGTCCTTGATCAGGTTGATGTCGCAATCGCGGTCATAGTAAACGCGCATGTTTTTAGTCCTTCCCTAAGGCGTTTCGATTGCTGCGCAACCTAGCTGTTTCGCCACGTTGAGATTTTCGTTTTGGCGATTATTCCGATTAAGTTCGCACTGTTCATTCGTTTAAATAGGATATATCGATAAATTCATGCTCAAGGACTCTGACAGACGTATCCTGCGACACCTGCTGGCCGACCCGCAGGCATCCGCCGCCGAACTAGCAGAGCGGACGGGCATGACAGCGGCCACGCTGGGTCGGCGGCTCGACCGATTGCGCGATACCGGGGTGCTCAAAGGCCAGCATGCCGAGATCGACTGGCGTGCGCTCGGCTACGAGGTCGAGGTGTCGCTAAGGCTGACGCTGGAGAAGACCGCACCCCGCGCCTTTGACGAGATGATCGCGGCGGCGCGCGACGTGCCTGAGGTGACCGAGATTCAGACCTTTCTGGGCCGCGTCGACCTCCGCCTTGTCGTCATCGCGCGAGACATGGCGCATTATCAGGAGATCTACCGCGACCGCATTCTGACGCTGCCGCACATCGCCGATATCGAGGCGCTGATGACGGTGGCCGCCGTCAAGACCGAGGCGGGGCTGCCCCTGTGATCGCGCTCGACGATACCGACCGCGCGATCCTTCGCCTTCTGCAGGCCGATGCCACGCTCTCGGCGGGCGCGATCGGCCGCGAGGTGGGGCTGTCGCAACCCGCAGCCTGGCGACGTGTGAGCCGCCTGCAGGAGGCGGGCGTCCTTGCCGGGCGGCGGGTGGAGCTGGACCTCGACGCGCTCGGTTTTGGCGTCACCGTATTCCTCGGCGTCAAACTCGCCACCAAGGGGCGCGTCAGCCTTACGGATTTCGAGCGCGCCATCACCGCGATACCCGAGGTGCAGTCGGTGCACCATGTGCTTGGCCTGTATGACTATCGCCTGCGCGTCGTGGCCCGCGACATCAGCGATTTCGAGCGGATTCTCCGGCGCCGGATCATGACGCTGCCGGGTGTGGGCGAGGTCGAGGCGAACGTCCTTTTGAGCGAAGAGCGGCGGCCCGGCCCCCTTGGCACAGGCGCGGCACGGCCGCCCGCATAGGCTTTGCATCCGCGCCTCTGCCGCGCTACGCCTTCTGCAACAGGAAAGGTGACCCCATGACAGCACTCAATCCCGATATCGACCCCGACGGCCTGCTGGAATTCTCGGTGGTCTTCACCGACCGCTCGCTCAACCACATGAGCGCCGCCTTTCAGGAGGTAATGCGCGATATCTCGGGCCTTCTGAAGGAGGTCTACAATGCCGATGCCGTGGCCCTTGTCCCGGGTGGCGGTACCTACGGGATGGAAGCCGTTGCGCGCCAGTTCGCCGAAGGCGAGACCGTGATGGTGATCCGGAACGGCTGGTTTTCCTATCGCTGGACGCAGATTTTCGAGGCCGCCAAGCTGCCCGAGCATGAGCATGTGATGATGGCCCGGCGGACCGGAAACGGCCCGGAAGCGCCCTTCGCGCCCGCTCCCGTGGACGAGGTCGTGGCCAAGATTCGCGAGGTCCGCCCGGCCGCCGTCTTTGCGCCGCATGTGGAAACCTCTGCGGGCATGATCCTGCCCGACGATTATATCGCCAAGGTCGCCGCAGCGGTCCACGAGGTGGGCGGGCTGTTCGTTCTGGACTGTATCGCGTCCGGATGCGCCTGGGTCGACATGAAGGCGCTTGGCGTCGACGTCCTGATCTCGGCGCCGCAAAAGGGTTGGTCGGCCTCGCCGTCTGCGGGCCTTGTGATGATGTCGGAGGCCGCGCGCGATCGCGCGAAGGAACGGCAATCGTCCAGCTTTGCGGTCGATCTGGGCAAATGGCTGTCGATCATGGAAGCCTATGAAAACGGCGGCCATGCCTATCACGCAACCATGCCCACCGATGCGCTTCGCGGGTTCCGCGATACGATGCTGGAGACGAAGGACTACGGCTTCGAGCGTGTGAAGGCCGCGCAGTGGGAGCAGGGCGACCGCGTCCGCGCGGCCTTGGCCGAGCGCGGCTTTACATCTGTCGCTGCTGACGGCTTCGGCGCGCCGGGCGTTGTCGTGTCCTTTACGCAGGACCCCGACCTCAAGACGGGCAAGGCCTTTGCCGCCGAGGGGGTGCAGATCGCCGCCGGCGTGCCTTTGATGGTGGGTGAGGGGGACGACTATTCCAGCTTCCGGATCGGTCTGTTCGGTTTGGACAAGCTGATGGATGTCGACGCGAGCGTCGGCAGGCTGGAAGCTGTTCTGAACAAGGTGACGGGTCGGGCGGCCTAGCGCCCGAGGCCTGCACGCATCACGCCGTGTCTGAGCGGCGCGATGTCGTGCACCGCCTTCAGCCCAAGTGACCTGAGCGCCTGAACGGGCGCGGCGTCCGACTTGCAGACACGATTGAAAAGGTCGATGGCCTGCGCGCGGGCATGGATGTCGTGCGCGCGGCGTTTCTCGAAGGCGGCGAGATAGGCGCGGTCGCCGACACTGTCCGGCGCATCCCGCGCAATATCCAGAAGCGCCGCCACATCATGAAGCGACGTGTTCAGCCCCTGCGCCCCGATGGGCGGCAACACATGGGCGGCCTCGGCCACGATGGCGGTGCGCTCGGCGGTCAGCGCGCGGGCGCGCTGCGTGACCACGGGCCATGCCGCGCGCTTCGAGATCAGCGTCAGGTCACCCAGAATGCCGGTGGAGCGTTGCGTCGCAGCGGCGGCAAAGTCTTCGGGCGAGAGTGCCATGAGCTCGGCTGCAACGGGGCCGTCATTCATCCAGACCACGGCGGACGCGCCGCGCCCTTCGTGATCCGGCAGGGGCACGAGGGTGAAAGCACCGCCGGAGAGGTAGATCTCGGTCGAGACATTCTCATGCGGCAGGTCATGGCCCACCACGAAGGCCAGCGCCTTTTGCCCGTAGCGGGTAAGGTCCGTGTCTATCCCGACCGCCTCGCGGAGGGGCGAGGCGCGACCGTCCGCTGCGACGGCAAGCCGGCAGCGAAGCCGCGCCCCGTCGCTCAGCGTAACGATGGCCTCGCGGTCGCGGGTCAGGATGTCAGAGAAACCTGTGCCGAAGCGCAGATCGACGCCTTCGCGCGCGGCGAGCAGGTCCGCAAGCAGCTTCCGCGTCAGCCAATTGGGAAGGTTCCATCCAAAGGCCGGCTCGCCAAGGTCGGCGGCTTGAAAGGCGCGGACGGTCTTCGCCTCGGGCGGGTCGCCTGCGCTGTCGATCACCTGAAGCGTCTCGAGCGGTGTCGCGCGGGGCAGAAGGCCACCCCAGAGCCCGAGCCGGTCCAGAAGCGCGCAGGCTGGCGCAAGATAGGCGGTCGAGCGCAGGTCCGACCCCTCGGCCTCGGAGGTCTCGGGCGGCGGCGCCGGATCGGCCAGCGTCACGCGGTAGCCCAGATCGGCAAAGCCCGCTGCCGTGACCAGCCCGGCGATCCCGCCGCCGGAGATGAAGATGTCGGTCTGCTGCATGGTGCTCCTCCGCCCCTAAGAGCTAGTGGTCTCGGGGGGCGTCGGAAAGGGGGTTCAGACCACCTGCGACAGGAAGCGCGCCAGATCGTCGGTATGGTGGTGGATGAACGGGTCCCCGGTGGCCTCTGGCGCGACATGAACGGTCCGCAGGCCCATCTCATGCGGTGCGCGGAGGTTCCGCGCGTCATCCTCGAACATGGCTGCCTTGGCGGGGGTCAGCCCGTCCTGCCCGAAAACGGCATTGAACGCCTCGCGTCGGGGTTTCGGGTGATAGCCGGCGTGTTCGACCCCGTAGACCGCATCGAAGAGCCCGTCGAGACCGCGCGCGGCGATGACCCGGCGGGCATAGGGCTCGGACCCGTTGGTGTAGACGATGCGGCGTCCGGGCAGGGCGGCGATGGCATTGACCAAGGCGGCATCCACCGTCAAGTTATCGAGCGAAATCTCGTGCACATCGACCAGAAACGGGTCCGGGTCGACGCCGTGGACTTCCATCAGCCCGGCAAGCGTGGTCCCGTAAGTCGCCCAATAGTGGTGGCGCAGCCTGTCGGCCTCGTCCCGCGCGACGCCAAGCTCGCGTTCGACCCAGTCGGTCATGCGAATATCAATCTGGTCGAAGAGCCGGGCTTCGGGCGGGTAGAGCGTGTTGTCCAGATCGAAGACCCATGTCTCGACATGTGAAAAGAGGTGCTTGGGCATGGGATGCGCATAACGAGGCCGCAAGACGCCCGCAAGCCTCCCGCTTGTCTCAAGGGGGGCGAGGGGCCATAACTCGGTCAGGGACAAGCGGAGACACCCATGGCAGACACGCGGCAAAACGGGCAGAAGGATGCCTATTCGCTGATCCTCAACGCCATCGACATCGGCACCTACCGCCCCGGCGACCGGCTGGTCGAAAGCGAACTGGCCGAGCGTTTCGGCGTCAGCCGCACACCCATCCGCGAGGCCTTGCAACGACTCGAGACGCAAAGCCTTCTGGCGCGGGACGGGCGGTCCTTGATCGTCGCCTCGCTCGATCACAACCAGATGGCCGAGCTTTACGTCGTGCGCTCCGAGCTTGAAGGGCTGGCCGCGCGGCTGGCGGCGCGGCACGCGACGGATGAAGAGGTGCGTCTTCTGAAAGCCATGGTGGAAGAGGACCGAGCGCGCGTCGGCAATCCGGCGGCGCTGTCACGGACGAACCGCCGGTTTCACCGGCAGGTTCACTTGGCCTCGCATAACCGCTACCTCGTGCAGCAGCTGGACCTCGTCTACCGGTCGATGGCGCTGATGGCGACGACGTCGCTTTCGGCAGAGGGGCGGAGCGAGATCGCGTTGGCCGAACATGCCTCGATCGTGGATGCCATCGCCGCTGGCGACGGGGACCGCGCCTATTCCGAGCTTAAGGGGCATATCAGCCGCGCGTTCGAGGCACGCCTCAGACAGGACGCCGACAAGGCGGCTCAGAATGACGGGGCTGCGGTCGACTAGGGGCGGCGCGCCGGGTAATCTCACCTATTTCAGATCGACGAAGGTAACGGGGCCAAGGCATTCTTCAAGCCGGTCGACCGTCTCAAGCCGTGCCCACATGTCGGGGGCGGCGACCAGCGTCAGCGCACCCACACGCCTGAGCGGGACGATCCCGTGCTTTCGGATGAAACCCGCGCCGATGAGGTCCACCAGGCGCGGGTCAGGTCTCTGCTCGTTCAGGTCGTTGCCCATTATCTGCGTCGCGGTCGAAATCTCTGGCGACGATGGATAGAGCAGGATGGTTAAGTCGCGGTTAAGCGGGCGCCTTCGCCCGGTCCATGGCATCCGCGAAACGTTCGAACAGGTAATAACTGTCCATCGGCCCTGGGCTGGCCTCGGGGTGGTACTGCACCGAGAAGACCGGGCGGTCGGTCATGCGAATACCGCAGTTCGACCCGTCGAAGAGCGAGACATGGGTTTCCATGACGCCCGTAGGCAGGGTCTGGCTGTCGACGGTGAAGCCATGGTTCATCGAGGTGATCTCGACCTTGCCGGTCTCGACATCCTTGACCGGATGGTTCGCGCCATGATGGCCGTGGTTCATCTTGACCGTCTGTGCACCAAGCGCGAGGGCCAGCATCTGGTGCCCGAGGCAGATGCCGAAGACGGGCAACTGCGTCTTGTCGAGGATCTCGCGGATCATCGGCACAGCGTAATCGCCTGTGGCCGCCGGGTCGCCGGGGCCGTTCGACAGAAACACGCCGTCAGGATCGTGCGCCATGACCTCTTCCGCCGTGGCGGTCGCGGGCAGCACGGTCACGTCGCAGCCCGCCGAGGCAAGGCAGCGCAGGATGTTCCGCTTCGCGCCATAGTCGATAGCGACGACCTTGTGCCGCGCGGCGGTCTGACGGGTGTAGCCTTCGGGCCAAGCCCACCGCATCTCGTCCCAGTTGTAGGACTGCGCGCAGGTGACGTCCTTGGCCAGGTCCAAACCCACAAGCCCCCGAAAGCCCCGTGCCTTGGCAAGAAGGTCCGAGATATCGAAATTGCCGTCCGGGTCATGGGCAAGCGCCACATGGGGTGCGCCCTGCTGCCGGATGGCGCGGGTCAGCCGGCGAGTGTCGAGATCGCCCATGCCGATCCGGCCCCGGCGCTTGAGCCATTCGTCCAGAGGACCGGCGGCGCGCCAGTTCGACGGTTCGGTCGGGTCCCATTTCACCACCAGCCCTTCGGCCACCGGATCGCCGGTTTCGTCGTCTTCGGGGTTTACGCCGACATTGCCGACATGAGGAAAGGTGAAGGTCACGACCTGACCGGCATAGGAGGGGTCGGTCATGATCTCCTGATAACCGGTCATGGCGGTGTTGAAGCAGAGTTCGGCGACCGTCACGCCGGTCGCCCCGAAGCCCTTGCCGTAGAAGATCGTGCCATCGGCAAGAACGAGGCAGGCAGTGGGTCTGGATGTTGTGTCCGTCATGTGCCTTGCTCCTCGCGCTCTGGGTAAACGGTCAGGGGTTTACGCCCAAGAGCGGGGCGGGTCAAGGGATCGGACGATTTGTGTTTTCAATTCAAAACAAAGACTTACGCTGCGTGAGACGAGTTGCCGAGCCTTTGCCAATTCGCTATGGTCCGGGCTCTGGTCGTTAGGGATGAGACGGACATGGAATTGCGGGACCGAATTGGCGAGGCGCTGAAGAGTGCCATGCGCGACAAGGATGCCAAGCGCCTGTCGACGCTGCGGCTGATCAATGCCGCCATCAAGGACAGGGATATCGCCAAACGCGCCGAGGGCGGCGATGGCGGAGAGGCTGGCGTCTCGGACGGGGAAATCCTGCAAATCCTTGGAAAGATGGTGAAACAGCGCCAGGAGAGCGCGCGTGCCTATGAAGAGGGCGGGCGCCTTGAGCTGGCCGAGGCCGAGCGGAACGAAATCTCGGTGATCGAGGAATTCCTGCCGCGCCAGCTTTCGGAAGAAGAAACCGACAAGGCAGTCGCCGCGGCGATCGACGAGGCCGGGGCGACCTCGATCCGGGACATGGGCAAAGTGATGGGCGTTCTGAAAGGGCGCTACACCGGCCAGATGGATTTCGGCAAGGTCGGCCCGATGGTGAAGGCGCAGCTGAGCTGACGTGCCTTATCGGCGGGCGAAGGCCACCGACAGTTCCTCGTAGAGATCGGCGCGTTCCCCGGGCGTCAGAAAGGCGCCGAGTTCCACTTCGCGCCCGTTGCCCCTCAGGGTCAGGTAGTTTTCGACAGGACCGTCCTGACGAAGATGCACGCTGACCCAGTAGGGGTTCGCTTCCCATGTCAGGGCAGGGCCCGCAGCGGGCCGGTGGGCAAGGTGCACCGTCTCTCCCTGAAGCGTGAGCGCCTCGGTGGTCGAGCGGTGGCGCTGGTTCGCCGCGATGGCGCGCCAAACGGCCCATAGCGCCGCCAGGAAGAACACCATCAGAACCCAGACCACGGGCGAGCCCAGAACCGCGATGAGCGGCATGGCGAGCATCGCCGCCGTCAGGCCGATAAACCACGTGAAGCCTTGCGGCGTCAGCGACTGGTGGGGCCAGAGCGTCAGGCGGGTCTCGGTAGAGGATTCGGACCAGTGGTAGGGCATGACAGTGATGATATGTCCCGTGCCCGCGATCTCAAGACCCAATCCAGCGGAGCGCGCTTGCGCGCGCACTGGATTTTTCAGGGGGCTCTGCCCCCAATCCCTTGCGGGACTTCCCCCGGGATATTTCGGGGCCGATAATGGGGCGGGCGTCAGCCTCGCCGGGAGAGGGCATGGATGACTGTCCAGACGAACACGACAGCGGTTGCTGCGAGTGCGAGCAGGATGAGAGCGCCCCCGAGGCCCGCCAGTTGCAGAATGACCGTCACTGAGGGCCAGAGAACGCCGGTGACGAGCATGAGTGTCGGGAGGGCCGAAAGAAGGAAGCCGCCGGCCAGTAATGCGAGAACGAGAGTGAGGCCGCGTTTGGGCATGTGTTGCGCGAAGCGGAGGATAACCCACCATGCCGCCAGGATGAGGCAGAGGATCAGCAGATAGCCTGTCAGCAGCTCTATCGGTCGCGTGACGACGTAATATGTGTCGTGGAACGGCGAGGGGTCGTCACACCCCGAAAGAAAAAGGGCCCCGGCGAGTGCGGGGCCCTTTCCTGTTTGTTCGGTCCGGATCAATGCGCGTGTCCGCGATCCCAGTCCTCACGCTTCGGGAGCGTTTCAAAAGTGTGCTCCGGCGGCGGGGTTGGCAGGGTCCACTCCAGCGTGTCGGCATGCTCGTTCCAGAGGTTCTTCTCGGTGACCTTCTTGCCGTACAGGAGGGTGTAGGCCACGATCCCGATGAAGAGCAGGAACGACGCGAAGGACAGGAAGGCGCCCCAGGTCGAAACCTCGTTCCAGAGCGCGTAGGCTTCCGGATAGTCGATGTAGCGGCGCGGCATGCCCTGACGGCCCAGGAAGTGCTGGGGGAAGAAGGTCAGGTTCGAGCCGATGAACATCATCCAGAAGTGCACCTTGCCCCAGAATTCCGGGTACTGGCGGCCCGACATCTTGCCCATCCAGAAGTAGACGCCTGCGAAGATGCAGAAGACGGCGCCTAGGCTCATGACGTAGTGGAAGTGCGCGACCACGTAATAGGTGTCGTGATAGGCGCGGTCCACGGCGGCCTGGCTGAGCACAATGCCCGTCACGCCGCCCACGGTGAAGAGGAAGAGGAAGCCGAAGGCCCAGAGCATCGGCGTCTTGAATTCGACCGAGCCGCCCCACATCGTGGCGATCCACGAGAAGATTTTCACGCCTGTGGGAACCGCGATGACCATGGTGGCCAGCATGAAGTAGGTCTGCTGGGTAAGGCTCATGCCAACGGTGTACATGTGGTGTGCCCACACGACGAAGCCGAGCGCGCCGATCGCGATCATCGCCCAGACCATCGGCAGGTAACCGAAGATGGGCTTGCGCGAGAACGTCGCGATCACGTGGCTGATCAGACCGAAGCCCGGCAGGATGATGATGTAGACCTCGGGGTGACCGAAGAACCAGAGGATGTGCTGGTAGAGGATCGGGTCACCGCCGCCAGCCGGATCGAAAAAGGTCGTGCCGAAGTTCCGGTCGGTCAGGAGCATGGTGATCGCGCCAGCCAGAACCGGCAGCGCCAGAAGGATCAGCCATGCGGTCACGAAGATCGACCACGCGAAGAGCGGCACCTTGAAGAGCGTCATGCCCGGTGCGCGCATGTTCAGGAAGGTGGTGATCATGTTGATCGCGCCAAGGATCGACGACGCGCCCGAGAGGTGCACCGCGAAGATGGCGAGGTCCATGGACCAGCCCTGTTCCGTCGTCGACAGGGGCGGATAGAGCACCCAGCCCACGCCCGAACCCAGCTGACCGTTGCCACCGGGGCTGATGACGCTGGCGACGGCCAGCGAAGTACCGGCGACATAGAGCCAGTAGCTGAGGTTGTTCATCCGCGGGAAGGCCATGTCCGGCGCACCGATATGGAGCGGCATGAAGTAGTTGCCGAAACCGCCGAAAAGCGCCGGGATCACCACGAAGAACATCATCAGGATGCCGTGACCCGTGATCAGGACGTTCCAGAGATGACCGTTCGGCGTACAGGCGGCGGCACTGTCCGCGATGAAGCGTGCGCCTTCCATACACATGTACTGAACGCCCGGGTCCTTGAGCTCCAGCCGCATGTAAACGGTGAAGGCGACGGCGATGAAACCGACGATCCCGGAAGTGAACAGGTAAAGAATACCGATGTCTTTGTGGTTGGTGGACATGAACCAGCGGGTGAAGAACCCGCGTTCGTCATGCCCCTCATGCCCGTGTGCTGCTGCGTCGGCCATGGAGCCTCCTGAGTCCCTAGTCTTTGGGGCCGGGGAATACCGGCCCAATTTCTTTCACCCGGTTCTAAAGGGGTGGCCCCGCATGGGCAATGCCGGAAGTGGGCTTTGGGGCAGGTAAAATTGTCTCACTCGGACCGGTCGACCCCGTTTCGGAGAATCGTACCGAACGGCGCGCAAAAAGACATGCGAAAGGCGCCATAAGTGTCTGAAATCAGGGCCTTGCGATCCCTCCATCATTGAATTTTCGCAAGAGACGATTCGGTCCTGGGCAGCGGGTCAGCTTACAGTGACGCGCTGTTTGACCAGCTCGGTTCGGCCAAAAACCGTCAGAAACGAGACCTCGGCCGCGTCCAGTCCGACGCCGATGATCGCGATGCTTTCGGGCGAGGCCATGCCGGTCGGATCGACCAGATGCCAGCCGCCGTCCAGCCAGACCTGGGCGACCGCATGGAAATCCGGCGGCTCCACGCCGGGATCGTAGCAGGCCACGAATCGCGCCGGGATGCCCCGGGCACGGGCCATCGAGATCAGCACATGAGCGAAGTCGCGGCAGATGCCCTCGCGGCGCATGAAGGTATCTGCGGCGGTGGTGTCGGGCGTGCTGGCGCCCGGGCTGTAAGTGATGTTTTCGGATATCCAGTCGCTTGCTGCCGCGATGAAGGCGCCGCCCGACTTCTGGCCGAAGAGGGTGTCGTCTGTGGCGGCAAAGTCGCTCGGGACCGAATAGCGCGACGGCATGAGGTAACGGATCGTGTCGCCGGGCAGGTCGGTCAGTGGGGTGCCTGCAAGTCGGCGGAGGCGCGGGGAGGGCCGGGTGATCTCGACCTGGGCCTTGTAGCGGCATGTCAGGCGGTCGGACACGATGAACCGGCTGCGTCTGCCGATGCCGGCCTCTCCGGTGCCGTGGGCTTCCGCCTCTGCGCCCGAAAGGCTCAGCGACTGGGACAGGATCGTCTGGCCTTCGCCTTCCGCCGCCTCGATCTGCAGGATCATGTCGGTCGGCAGATCGACGTCGTAGACCATGTGCACGTCGATCTCGACCACCCGGCCACCGCTGGCACCCTTAGGACGCTCGCCCCCGGCGTCAGACCGGCTCATGCGTCGAACGCCAGCGGAAAAGTTCTCTTCAAGGCCACGTCCACGTCCTCCATTGTCACCGGCAACCCGAGGTCAACGAGGCTGGTCACTCCGTGTTCCCTGATACCGCAGGGGACGATGCCGTCGAAATGCCCGAGATCGGGTTCGACATTGATCGACAGCCCGTGGAAACTGACCCATTTCTTCAGCCTGATCCCGATGGCGGCGATCTTGTCCTCGCGCGGGCTGCCGTCGGGGTTGGCCGGTTTGTCGGGGCGCACGACCCAGACGCCGACGCGCCCCTGACGGCGCTCGCCGGTCACGTTGAACTCGGCCAGCGTCAGGATCACCCATTCCTCCATCGAGGCGACAAAGCGGCGAATGTCGCGCCCGCGTGCGTCGACATCCAGCATGGCGTAGGCCACACGCTGCCCCGGTCCGTGATAGGTGTATTGCCCGCCGCGCCGCGCCTCGTAGACGGGAAAGCGGTCCGGGTCGGTCAGATCGGCGGGACTGGCCGAGGTGCCGGCAGTATAGAGCGGCGGATGCTCGACCAGCCAGATCGCCTCGTTCGCAGTGCCGGCGCGAATGGCTTCGGCCCGCGCCTCCATCTCGCGGAGAGCGAATTCATAGTCCGTCAGCCCTTCGGATGTCCGCCAGTCGACCATGTTCAGTCCCGGGGTTCAGCCACTCAGAGGCCGTGCCATGGTTCGCCATTGACGGTCAAGGAGATGCGCCGATGACGATTTCGGAAATTCCCGACAAATCCCCCTTCACATCCGCCAAAGACGCCGCTAAGAGACGCCGCACCAAGTCACAGACAGTGCGGTCGTGGCGGAATTGGTAGACGCGCAGCGTTGAGGTCGCTGTGGGGTAACTCCCGTGGAAGTTCGAGTCTTCTCGACCGCACCATTTTTTCCGACATAGAGATCAGGCGTGGCCCGTCAGGGCCGCCTAAAGCTGTAAAGCGTCGCTGCCTCGGTTCTGTAGACCTCTTCCAGCAACAAACCCTCGGTGTCGATGCGGCGAAGAAGGGCGCGCTGGTAGCTCGGCTTGAAGGCGCAGGTAGGCACCGCGATATGGGTGGCGTGCTCGAGGCCCTTCAACGACGCATAGTTCCAGGGTGCTGCGCCGGGCAGGGGTGGCTGACCGTTCACCATCCAATAGGGCGATTGCGCGTCTGCGACGAAGACCGGGCCGGGAACATGGGCCAGCGTTTCCGCGACGTCCGTCAGGTGACCGATATAGCCGCCGGTCACGAGGCAACTCTCGGACTGGATCGGGACGGGTGCGCCGTCCGAGCTGGGTGATCTGACAATCGGGCCGATGTGAAAGGCAGGGACGCGCAACCCGTCGAGACGTGCCACCCCGGGAAGCATCGGGACGAACGCGTCGCTCTTGGCGGTGTCCACGGTCCTGATGGTGCCAAGAACCATCGGCGTCAGTTGCAAGAGCGCGAAGCCCCCGAAAACGATCGCCGCTGCGCCCCAGCTCAGGCTTTCGACCTTAGAGCGGGCGATTTTGACCAGCACCAGTGACAAAGTCACCGCCCCGATCGTCCAAAGCGGAGCAGCGCCGAAATTCTGAAGCTGGATGAAGAGCGCCGCGCCAGCCGCCAGAAGCGCCAACGTGCCGGTGGCAGGGCCCCGGAAACGGAATGCCAGAAGAACAGCCGCCGCGGCAGCCCAGACCTCGGGCGCGGACAGAATGTCGGCTGCAGATACGCCGGGCGTCAGGCGGATCGGGTTCGTCGCGACCCAGATCAGGTCGTCCAGATAGGCGGGCCAGAACTCTGTACCCGCAAGGAGGGCGACAATCGCCATGCCAGCCGCAAAGCTGACCGCTGCGGCGGTGAAGCGCACCCAGTCGCGCCTTGAGAGCAGGACAATTGCGGCGAGCGGGCTAACGGCGACGAAGAAGGTGATCTTGGTCAGAAGGAGCGCAAGGGCGAGGGTGCCGAAGCAGAGGCCATCCGCCCAGGGGCGGTTCGGCCTCGTCGGCGGGACGGCAACGCTGACCGCAAGGACAAGCGCCGCGATCCAACCCCATCGGTTGTAATAAAGCGCCATGGTGACGCCGGGATCCGCGCTCGATGTGAGCGATGTGCCAAGGACCGCCACCGAGCAGAGGAGGGTGAGCGTCGCAAACGGACCCAGCCGTGACAATGCCAGCCACGCACCCGCGCCCATGACAAAGGCGGTGAAGACGCCCTGCATCAGGATGAAATCGTCGGGCAGCGGGCCACCGCCGCGTCCAACGGCCCAGAAGGGCAGTGCCCCGATTGGGGTTGTGAAATCGACATGTGGCGTCTCGCCCACCGAGACGCGCGACAGGATGTCTAGGATGAAGAGAGTGTCGACACCGAATGACTCGAGGCACACGCAGCCCGCGCGGCTTTGAGTGGAGACGAGAACGGCGAGCAGCACAAAGGCCAGCGCCGCGGCGACAAGCGATGCGGTCGCTGATTGGCGCGGCACCGACCTATCCGCCAAGAAGTGAGCTCCCGTGCAGCCAGAGCACCCAGACGCCGCCCGCTGTCCCAATGGCAACCGAAGTCGCAAGCGGCACGGCGCGTTTCGCGACTGTGCGGGAATACAACCGGTGGAGCGCGGCAAATACCAGCCCGAGCAGCGCCGCCGCGAAGATCAGCGCCGGACCCAGAAGTGCCCCGCCCGCGGGCAGGATAAGCGTGGCGGGCCAATGCGCAGGCGCCAATACCCGCGCGATCAGGAGAAGCCCGGCGCCCACGCCTGCGCCCACCAGAGCCATGGATGCGACGGGCGCGCCGAAGCTGGCCCAGAGAATAATGCCGAGGACGAGAACAGCTGTGATCCGGCTTGCCGTTTGCGTCGCCGGCACTGCGAGAAGGGCGATGGCCTGCAGGCACCAGGCGACGATCATCGCCGGAAGCCATGCGGACTGAGGCAGAACCAGCAAGGCCCAGACGGCCAAAAGCAGGGCTGTGATCTCGGCGGTCAAGAGCGTCGGACTGATCGGCATCGCGCAGCACCGGCTTTTGCCGCCCTGCCAGAGCCAGGAGAGGACTGGCACGAGGTCAATCGCACCAAGCGTCTTGCCGCAATTGTCGCAATAGGACCGGCCATCGGACACGCGCTGGCCGATCGCCGCACGGTCGGCCCAGCATTTCAGAAAGCTGCCCGTCATGGGCGACAGGACCGCCAGCGTGATGGCGGCGGCGATGGCGAAATTCTCCAGAGGCACCGTTTGCTGCTCGATGTCGCGGTTTGAACTGCGCACCAGTTGTCCGTTGGCTGCCCGTTGGGTCAAGCGGCGCGGCGCTCAAGCGGTCCGGACGTTGCCCAAAAGCAAGAGCGCCTTCGCCGGCCTCAGGCCATTTCACCGCGCGCGGACTCGGCGGCGGCCCGGATGGCTACGATGTTCGCACCATAGGCGTCCGGTGCCTCGACCGAGCCGCCCCGGAACACCGCCGAGCCCGCGACCAGAACGTCCGCGCCCGCCCGTGCCACGTCCGGCGCGGTCTTGGTGTCGACGCCGCCATCCACCTCGATATGGATCGGCCGGTCGCCGATCATCGCTTTCACGTCGCGGATGGTCTGAAGCTGCGAGGCGATGAAGCTCTGTCCGCCGAAGCCGGGGTTCACGGTCATCACGCAGATCAGGTCCACCATGTCGAGAAGCGGTTGAGCCGCACTGGCCGGTGTGCCGGGGTTGAGCGCGACACCGGCCTTCACGCCGGCCGCCCGGATCGCCTGAAGCGTGCGGTGGATGTGTGGGCCGGCCTCGACATGGGCCGTCAGCACGTCGGCGCCCGCATCGGCGAAGGCCTGAATGTAGGGATCGACGGGCGCGATCATGAGGTGGACGTCCATTGTGCCCCTGATATGCGGACGAAGCGCTTTGCACATGGCGGGGCCGAAGGTCAGGTTGGGGACGAAATGCCCGTCCATCACGTCGACATGGATCCAGTCGGCGCCCGCGTCCTCTGCGGCACGACATTCTGCGCCGAAATTCGCGAAATCGGCGGCAAGAATGGATGGAGCGATACGGATCGGATGTGAATTGGTCACGACGGCGTCCCCCTTGGCGGTCTGCAGGGCGGGTTTACCCCCCCGAGGCGGGGACTGCCATAGGATTTCAGACCATGTCGACGCCGGAATAATCCAGAACCGGCAGGCGGAGACGGAAAGTGACCCCGCCCCGGCGCAGGCGGTCTTCGACATGCACCGAGCCGCCGTAATTCTCGACGATCTTCCGCAGGATGGCGAGGCCCATGCCGCCGCCGTCATCCTCGTCTCGTGATACCAGTTTCACCATGGGTCGGAAGACCCGCTCTTTGTCGGCATCTGGAATTCCGGGGCCGTCATCCGAGACCAGAAGCTCCCAGACATCGCCGCTTTTGCAGGAGGTGATCTCGATCTTCGGTGTCTCTCCGGCATGTCTTAGCGCGTTCGACAGGAGGATCTGGAAGATGCGGGCGACGTCGCTGGACCCGATTCTCAGGGCGACGGGGTTGAACTGTGCAAAGAACCGGGGCGCGTCGCCGGGCGACAATTCGGCCAGAACCGAGTTGAAGATGGTTTGCGGATTGGCCTTGACCATGTCCTGAAGCCGTCCGACCCGCGAATAGGCCAGAAGTCCGTCCAGCATGTTGTCCAGACGAATGGCGTGGCTTTGCATGAGGTTCAGAGTATCCTTCGGTTCGCCCTCGAGCCGGATGCCCTGTTCGGACAGATCCTCGCTCAACCAGACCGGAAGCTCGCGCAGCGCGCGTACCGACGCCCTCAGATCGTGCGAGATTCGGTAGACGATGTCGTCGATTTCGTCGCCGTCCGGCGTGACGCGGATGTCGAGTGCGTGCATGGCGGGTCTCCTGTCGATGGTTTCAGGCGACGAGGTCGCGAAGATTGGCCGCTACGCGGTCGGGAAATTTCCGGCGCAGGCTTAGCCAACGCTCGGCCTGCTTCGCCCGGTCGAGCCTGTCCGTGAGCAGTTCCCATTGCTGAGACACGCGCGTCAGGCCCTCGGCCGGAGGGACGACACCGTCGAGCACAAGGCGAAGCCACATGCCGAGGGTCGAGAAGAAAGCACCGCGATCGGCGATGTAGAGGTCGGGAATGGCATTGGCGAGCGACGCCCGGTGGGTTTCGAGAAATGCGTCGCCGTAAATCGCGCGGATGTCCGGGTCGCGGTAATGCTCGTCGCGAAACGGATCGAAGAACCCGTCGGCCTGTCTGACTGCATCCGTCGAAACCGAGGATGACACCGCGAAGAGGGCGAAGGCTTTGGCGACTGCCGGCATCTCCGTCCGGCTGACAACCGAATAGGACCATCCCCAGTTGAAGCAAGGCAACGCGGCTGGGGTGTTCGGACCGTCGCCACCGGGAATCACCGCGTGGGACAGGCGGCCGTGAAGCGGTTTGCCCGGCTGGTTCATGAGCTTCTGCGCGCCCCCCCAGCCGAACGTCATGTAGATCGGCAGAGTCTGGAAACTCTGCCAGTTTCCGCTGAGGCCACGGTGACTCGATGCATCGGGTGCGAGGAAGGGCGACAGCGCGAGCATGTCTTCGAGCGCTTCTACGCCCGCGTCACCCGCGATCTGCGGGCGAAATTCGGGAGAGAAGGGCCAGACCCCTTTCGCGAGAAAGCGCAGCCAGAATTCCCATTCCACATAACCGGGGGCCCTTGGGAGAAGTGCCCCGAAGGCATCCCCCGGCGAAGACGATACATATGCGACCTGCCGGTCGAATTCGCCCCAGCTTTCAGGTGCCGCAAAGCGCGCGCCATACGCATCCTCATAGCCATCCGCGATCGCCCGATCCTCGAGAATGTTTCGGTTGAGGAAGACCAGATACGTGTCCCCATCCGTCTGATATCCATAATGTTTTCCGTCGAAGCTGTCCCCTTCGCTATAGATCGCGGCGGCAGACGGGGGAACGCGGCCAGGCAGTTCGATATCGTCCATCGGGACGAGGGCACCGGCAGCCACGAGGTCGGGAATGTCATAGGTCGCTGGAAGTGCGAAGTCGTACCGATGCACCTCTTCGAGATGTGCGATCAGGACATTCGACGCCACATCGTGTACGCCGGCCGGATCGAGCTCGACATCGATACCGGTCAGGTCGGTGAATTGCCGTGCCACGGGAACGAGATTGGCCGCGCTGCCGGCGGGCAAGACGATCCGCAACGGTCTTCCAATGGCCTCCGGCGCGCCACGCACGAGATCAGCGATCGCGAAATGCGTCCCATCCCTCATTTCGGCAAAGGCCGGGGTGCAGAACGAGGCAAGGCCTGCCCCCAATAGCGTGCGGCGCGAAAGCGTAGTCGTCGGTTCCGGCATCTCAGGATTCTCCTAGCCCCTGGCGCCGCAACAAAACCGACAAGCTTTAACTCATGGTAAATCCGGACCGGTCCATTGTGTGAAATGCCTGGAACCGGGGGACAAATGCGGTCGATCTCGATCAGAACAAGCATCAGCCTGCTGCTGTTGCCGCTCGCTCTTGTGATGGGACTGCAATCGCTCGAGCGTGTCAGCCATCTGCACAATTCGGCGCGGGTGTTTCTCGATCTCGGGGCGCGCGTTGAAACGACGATCCAGGATATTCAGCGGTTGTCGAACGCCACGCGCCGCGTCGAATTGATCGAGCAGGATCTGTTGGCGGCCATGGACCTTGCGGAAATCGCAAGGATCCGGGCCGATATCGACGATGTCCTCGGCGAGATATCCTCGGTTTCTCGGACGTTGCGATCGTCGGACTCGACTGGAGCGGAGCTTGGCAATCGTCTTGCCGGTCTGCAGTTGGCACTCACCGAACAACTCGACGGTTATGAAACCGCCATAACCCTTGCCAGTCGCATGGCCGACTTGAAACGCGCCCTTGCAAGCGACGCGACGCGATTGCGCGGTCTGGTTCTTCCGTTCGAAGCCGACCTGCTGACCAGTCAGCGGGACGGCGTCGGCGCGGGTGACGATTTCGAGCGACGCTTCCGGTTCCGCATGCAAATGGCCGCGCTTCTTGACCGCATCGACGACCTCGGCACAGCCGAGACCGCGCCACACGCACTGGAAGTTCTGACAGACCTCGGTCAGATCCTGAACGGCAGCGTCCGCGCGTTGTCACGATTGCCAGGCACTGCTGCAAAGGGTCCCATCGCAGAAATCCTTGGCGACATCAGGGTGCGCGTGTCCGGGCCTGACGGGCTTTTTCAGATGACCGAGCGTATGATTTCTGTGCAGGCAGGCGCCAGAAAAAGCGAAGCGGAAGTGTCCGTCGCGATTGCCGCCGTGGGGTCTGTTCTCGCGCGCTATGGTGAAGCCAGCCAGACAGATATCGCCGAGGTCTACACGAAGGCGGCGTCCGACGCGCGGGGGCAGATCTTCGACGAGATCATCCTGAATGCCGGCATCGGTCTGGGCATCGTGCTGGCCGTGTGGCTGATCTTCACAAAGCGCATCAGCGGTCGGCTTGAGCGTCTGACCGATGAGGTTTTGCGTATCGCCAAGGGCGATCTTGCCCCCCTCAGAATCAAAGCGGGTAATGACGAACTGGGCCGGGTCACCGAAGCGCTGGAGGTCTTTCGGACGAACGCGCGCGAGCTGAGGCGATCAAACGAGGATTTGGCTCAATTCGCCTATGCCGCGTCGCATGATCTGCGCTCTCCCCTCCGGGCGATAAGCGACCTCGTCGAATGGACGATCGAGGACCACGCCGAGGGATTGCCTGAAGCGGCGCTTGAAAATCTCGACCTGATCCGCGGTCGGACCGACCGGCTGTCTCAGCTTCTCAGCGATCTGCTGGACTATGCCCGCGCCGGGGCGACCGGCTACAGTGCGACCTCTGTCGATCTCGAGACCATGTTGATCGACATTCGTGACATGTTGGGTGATGACCACGATGTGACCTTGCTGTTCGAAGGCGATCAACAGGTCTGGGTGCCAGAGACGCCGGTGCGCACCATTCTTCTGAACCTCGTCAGCAACGCAATAAAGCACCATGATCGCGACGCGAAAATGGTGCGTGTCACCTCGCGTTTGATGGACAACCGCCTCCTGCTCGAGGTCGAGGATGACGGGCCCGGCATACCGATCCAGTACCAGGACCAGATCTTCGAGTTGTTCAGCACGCTTCAAAGCCGCGACCGGGTCGAAGGCAGTGGGCTGGGGCTTGCCATGGTCGAGCGTCTGATCGGTCAGCTGGACGGGCAGATCGAACTTGTCTCAAACCCCGAGCAATCAAGGGGTTCGGTCTTCATCCTTCGTATACCGATTTCTCCTATGCCGGTTGATGAGAGTAGAACACCTTCAATCGGGGAAGCCGCAGCATGAGCAGACGTGGGGATCGTGTCACCTTCCTGATTGTCGATGATGACGATGTAGCGATCATGGGAATGAAACGCGCGATCCGCAAACTAGACCTCGCCAACCCGGTCGAAGTGGCGCGAAACGGCGTCGAGGCGCTTGAAAAACTGCGCGATGGTGGCGCTGACGGGATCGAGAAACCCTATGTGGTGACGCTTGATCTGAACATGCCACGGATGGGCGGTCTTCAGTTTCTGGAAGAGATCCGGAAGGATTCGTCTTTGCATGACGCGGTGATTTTCGTCGTCACCACAAGCGACGCGCCGACCGATATTGCTGCCGCATATGCGAAGAATATCGCGGGCTACATCGTCAAGGACAACGCTTACGAAACGCTGAAATCCGCGCTCGGCATGCTCAAGGCCTACATGATGGTCGTCCGCCTGCCGGGCTCGACACCGCCGAGACTCATGGAATTGAGAGTTGTTTGATTTTCTCAGGTGCAGCCGGATTTCGCCGGAAGAAAGGAGACAGAATGACGGACCAGATCGCCCAGAATAGTCAGGAAGTACGACCCAGCCCGCTCAGCACGGCGGCCATCCGCGCAGTCATTCTCGACGATAACGCTGTCGACCGTCGCCGCATCCAGCGACTCTGCCGCGAGGCCGATATCGAGATCTCCTTTACCGAGGTGTCGACCATCGCCGAATTCGCATCGAAGATCGACCAGGCCGTCTATGACCTGTTCTTTCTGGACTACCGGCTGGTTCAGGGGGATGGATTGATCGCACTCGAAATGCTGAAGCGCCATCCGAACCAGAAGCGTGCGGCGTCGATCATGGTGGCGGGGGAAGGCCAGATACAGGTTGCCATCGACGCCATGAAAGCGGGGTGCCGTGACTTCCTCATCAAGGACATGATGGGCCCCGACATGATGTCCCGTGCGGTCCTGGGCGCGCTCAGCCGATCTGCTGCTGCTCCCGAGGAACCCCAGGAGCCGTCGGCGCTTCAGGTGGCGCTGGCGCGCTTCGCCATCGGTTCTGGCGCCGAGATGCGCACGATCCTGTCGTCCATGTTGCGCCATACGCGTGGGCTCCGTCACAAGGCAGTGTCGCCCGACCCCATCCTGCCGGAAGACCTCGACCGGCTTGAGGCGAATTCCACGCGGCTCTGGGAGTTTCTCGAAGAATTTCAGTCCTACCTCGCCGGGTTCAATTCTGAAAAGCGCCGCCTGCACTGATCTTCATGCCGGAACTGGCAAAGTGCGGGCGCGCGTTCTCGTCTGCTGACCCTCGGCGCGGCTCGTCTTGGGTCGCTCCGCCCGGACCGACAGAGCGAACTGTCTGGAACGATCGAACATCGCTCTTGCGCAGGGGACCATCTTCACGTTCTCCGACGATAAAACGCCTGCTTGCTCCCGAACGGATCCGCTCTAACCTGCGCATGGCACTGCAGCGCCTGGCGTGAAGGTCTTCTCTGGCAGCCGGTCAGGTCATCTTTTCCGCACAAGAATGGTGCGTGGTGCGGGCGCCCGGAAAACGGTATCGCTCTGTTTCCGGCCGGAAGAAGGAAAGACCGATGACGGCAACCGATCTCGCCACCCGCGACGCGCTTCCAGATGCGCTGCGCGTTCTCCTCGAACAATATCCGCGCGACGCCTGGGAGGCGGATCCGAATTTCAGCGGCCTGATCCGTTTCTGGCTCGACCGTCATCTCATGTTCCGCCGGCTTCTCGGAAGCATGCAGGAGGATATGCGCAATCGACTCGATGACCGGCTGGACGCAAAAAACCATGCCGCGCGCCTGTCACGCTATGGTGGCATGTTCCTGAATGAGCTTCACGGTCATCACTCCATCGAAGACCATCACTATTTCCCGCAGCTCATCTCGCTGGATAACCGGTTGAGCCGCGGCTTCGACATCCTCGACCGCGATCATCACGCGATTGACGGCCACCTGAACGATTTTGCAACCGCCGCAAACGCTCTGATTCAGGCGACGGTTGCGGGGCAGGCGGACAAGGACGCGGCCGCAGCGATGGAGAAAGTGCTCGAGACGTCCGAACGCTTTCTCAACCGGCACCTCGAAGACGAAGAAGACCTTGTCGTGCCCATTCTGCTTAAATACGCCCCGGCGGGCCTCGTCTGACGGATCATTCCTCCGGGGGCAACTCGTCCACGACCTGACCATAAGCGATCATCGTGAAGATGGCGGTGCCGCCAACGATATTGCCCATCAGGGTGGGGAAAAAGAAGCCGCTCAGAGCCGCCGGCAGACCGATGTTTCCGCTGACCAGCATATACGCCATCTCGACCGAACCCGCGATGATGTGGGTGAAGTCGCCCGCGGCGATCAGCCAGGTGAAGGCAAGGATCACGAAGAAACGTGTTCCCGACGCCTGAGGCATCGACCAGACCAGCGCTGCGACCAAGATACCCGCGGGAATGCCCCGCATGAAGCTCTGCCATGCACCCATGCCGGTCGCATGTTCAGACAGCGAAAGAATTGCCGGTCGGAGATCTTCGGGAATGGCGGCGGTCGAATGCATTACCCACGCGGCCACGAAGGCTCCGACCACGTTGGCCGCCAGAACGATACTCCACAGGCGAAGCGTTGAGAGACCGCAGTCCCAGCAAGGCTTGTTCAGAAACGGGAAAACGGTGGTGATTGTGTTTTCCGTGAAAAGTTGCAACCGGCCCATGATGACCAGCAGGAAGCCGAAGCTGTAACCGATATTCTCGATCAAGTAGCGATGTGGTGCATCCGGCAGGTAGGTCCGGAAAACCGCCTCTCCGAGAACGGAAAAGCTCATCATCAGACCTGCGGCCACCCCGGACCAGACCAGAGACCGGTTGGACCGCGCCAACTCTTCCTCGCCTTCGCGTCGGATGATCTCGTAGATGAGAGCAGAGGGAAGGGCTGAAGCCTTGGACACCGATTCCTCGCGCTGCTGCGCGGTCATGTGGTCGCTTTCCTTGGGCTTGATGATCAGGTCGTCCATTCTTTGTTTCCCGTCTTGTCCGATGTCACACCCACGGCGCGAAAACAGTTTCCGCCAGGATTTCAGTTCCTTGCCGCTCGCCCCTCAACTCGAAGCGCGATACCGGGTTCCCAAATAGCGGCAAACCGCCGCAAGTCAGCGTGCGACCGCCCGCAGGAAAACAAAGTGTCGCAGGCATATTCGCGAATGCCTGCGACTTACCTGAAGAAGCAGCCTGCGTTCAGGCCTTTTTTAGTGTTTCGGTCGACGAGAAGAACATCGCCTGGCTGACGGCCGAGCGCACCTGATCCTCGGAATATGGTTTCGTGATCAGGAAGGCCGGTTCCGGGCGTTCGCCGGTCAGAAGACGCTCGGGGAAGGCGGTAATGAAGATCACCGGCATATCCGGATAGCGTTCGAGAATGTCGCGCGCCGCGTCCACACCCGACGAGTTGTCGGCCAGTTGGATGTCGGTCAGCACAAGATCGGGCTTTTGCTCGTTGACCATTGCTACCGCATCCGTCCGCGTGCGGGCGTTGCCCACCACTTCGTGACCCATCTCGGTAACGATGCTTTCTAGGTCCATCGCGATGATCGCCTCGTCTTCGATGATCAGAACGCGACCCGCTATAGAGTTCGACATCTCGCGATGAGCAGCGTTTAGAAGCTCGGTCACTTCGTCTTCGGACGACCCGATGACAAGAGCGATGCTGGAAACGGGCATGCGTTCGATCGAATGCATCAGCAGCACTTCGCGCGATCCGGTTGTCAGACCGGCAAGGTGCTTTTGCGCGCGGGCCTCAAGAGAAGACTCGGCGTCATCGAAGGTGCCGCCCGTCGTCGTCCAGATGCCATGGAAAACCCGGAATAAGGCGGCTTTCGGCGGAACGTCCGTCGCGAAGACCGACCGGTCGGCAAGGATCGCCTCGAGCGTTGCGGCCGCGTAGGTATCGCCAGTTTTCTGGCTTCCCGTCAGTGCCCGCGCATAGCGCCGCAGGAAAGGAAGTTCGGCGGCAATGGCCTCTGTTAAAGTTTGCTCTAGTTTAAAGTCCGACATATCAGAGTTTCGTCCCCATTGTTTGGAACCAAAGACAGACGAGCTGTGTTTTGTTCCGACGTCAGGCAAAAAATATCATGTGAGGAAAACCCGTCCATGGGCAACCCGCCAAAAAGTAAGCGTGATTATCAGGAAATCGACGAGAACCTTCGTCGGGTGTTTGACGAAGTCGTAAACGAGGGCGTGCCCGACCGGTTCGCCGACCTTCTTGGCAAGCTCAAGCGCGGCGAAACGCCGGTGAAATCCTCCGAAGGGGACGAGTAATGGTATCGGACAGCGCAAAAGCGCCCCAGAAGTCGCCCGAGGACGAGTTGATCGAGCATTTGCCCGCAATGCGCGCCTTTGCACTTTCGCTGACCCGCAATTCGGCGCAGGCCGATGACCTTGTTCAGGACACGGTGGTCAAGGCGTGGACGAATTTCGACAAGTTTCAGGTCGGGACCAACCTTCGCGCATGGCTTTTCACCATCCTGCGGAACACCTTCTATTCGAACCGCAGGAAGGCCAAGCGCGAGGTGCCCGACGTGGACGGTGTGTTCGCCGCGGGGCTGGCAGAAAAACCATCGCATGACGGCCGCCTTCAGATGAACGACTTCATGCGCGCTTTCGACAAACTGCCGGTCGAACAGCGAGAGGCGCTGCTTTTGGTGGGCGCGTCGGGCTTCAGCTACGAAGAGGCGGCAGAGACCTGCGGCGTCGCGATCGGAACGATCAAGAGCCGCGCAAACCGGGGCCGAAAGGCGCTGGCCGAGCTGTTGCATCTGCGGGATGACGAAGAGCTCGAGTTGACCGACCGGGCGACGATGGCCGTGCTCTCTGCAAGCGGATCGTCATCGGTGTGATCAGATGTTGCCAAGGCAGAGCATAACACGGGCAGGCCTGTCCTCACTGACAGCGCGACTACTCTTGCTTCTGACCCTGACGATGGCGCCGATTGGCGCCATCGCGGTATATCAGACATCCAGATTGTCGGACGCGCTTGCCGAGCGCGCGACGGAAGGTCTGCTCAGCGCGACCATCGATGCGGTAACCGATGAGATCGCAGCAGCCGAGGGCGTCATCGGCAGCGCCAGCGCGGTTTCCCTTTACGCACAGTACAGATGGAACGAAGGGACGGCCTGCCAGGACATGATCCAGTCCGTCATCGCGCGTCATACGGGCTATAGTTTTGTGGGTCTCCTCACGGAAGAGGGGCTGACCTGCACCGGTGCGGAGAACCTCAGTGCACTGGAGGCGCTTGACTGGCCACCGTCCGCCTTTGCCGTTCCGGACACCTTCCTGGTTTCCGAATCCGCAGGAGGTCCGTCGGGGCGGCAGACGATCATCGCTCAGCCCGTTTTCTCAGATTCCGGCTTCAACCATTATGTTTTGCTGCGCGCCACGTCGAGCCGCCTGTCCTTGGAAGGGCTTGCGACCAGCAGGCGGCCCGAAGGGATTGTGACCTTCACAGCAGACGGCGTCGTCCTAAGCTCCAGCATGGCCGACGACATGATCGCCAGCGAGCTTCCGGCAGCCCTCTCATTGAGCGAGCTTGCCTCCGCCGCCGGAACGGTGTTCGCCGATGCCAATGGCGCCGGCGAGCCGCGGCATTTCTCTATCGTGCCGATTCACGACGACCGCATCTTCGCGCTCGCGTCATGGACCGCGGCCGAGGCAAAGATGCCCGCCGCCGGATCGCGGCTGGCGCCATGGATCTTCCCGATTGCCATGTGGCTCGCAACGCTGGCGATCACCTATGTCGCGCTCAGCCGCCTGGTCGTGCGTCATGTGCGCCGTCTTGGCCTGAGGATGCGCCGCTTCGCGCAAAACCGGAATATCTCGGAGATCGGCGAGACGAGCCCCCTGGAGCCAAGCGAGTTCCGCGACATCAACGAGAGCTTCCTCGCGATGGCAGAGGTGATCATTCAAGACGAAGCAGAGCTTGAAAACGCGGTCCATGAAAAGACCCTGCTGGTGCGCGAAGTCCATCATCGCGTGAAGAACAATCTGCAGCTCATCGCCTCGATCATGAACATGCAGATCAGGAAAAGCCGGAACAGCGAAACCGGAGAGGTTCTTGGGCGCCTGCAGGAAAGAGTGCTCGGGCTGGCCGCCATTCACCGGCAGATGTACAGCGCAAAAACGCTGGAGCGGGTGCCCGCGGACAGTCTCGTCGAGGCCATTCTCGCCCAGACACTGCGTGTCGGTTCCGAAGAGGGCGTCGATGTCACGCGCAATATCCAGCCGCTCTCACTTGTCACCGATCAGGCCGTGCCGCTTGCGCTTCTGACGGCGGAGGCCACGACGAATGCGGTTCAGTATCTGGGAGAGGATCGAGAGGGGCGCGCCTTCATCGACATTTCGCTCAGCGAACGTGATGACGGCAATATCCGGCTGCGCGTCCGCAACAGCGTCTCTGCTGAGACGGACGTGTCGAGCGAAGGTCTTGTCGCTTTCCGCAAGCAGGGCTTGGGCGCGCAACTGATTGACGCCTTCACGCGCCAGCTTGGCGGCACGCTGAATGTCGAAAGCGAGGAGGGTACGTATTCTCTGAGTGTGACCTTCCCGCGCGCCTCCTTCGACAACGAAGAGGAAGAGGCGCAGAACAACGACCCGGTCACTCCAATCAGGGCAACGTCTGCGGGGCGGTCCTAGTGACGGTCTGACCGTCGCGCGACCCAGTTTGGCGCGGTCGAGACAAGCGCGCCCAACGTAATCGCCAGACATCCGAACGCCAGCGAAACCGAGGGGTCAGTACGCCCGGCAGCCAGCAGGATGAGGGTCGAGAGAAGGGGCGCAAGATAGCTGGCCGCGCCCAAAAGCGACATATCACCCCGCTTCATGCCGATGTCCCACAGAAAAAAAGCCAGCCCCACCGGCCCGATCCCAAGCGCGATGACTGCGGCCCAAGCCATGGGCGTGTCGGGCCAGGCCGTTGTTTCAAAAATGAAATGCGCGCCCCAGGCCAGTATGGATGTGACGAGGCAAAAGCCCGTCACGGCATCTGTCGGCACGGTAGCGACCGTGCGGGACAGGACCGAATACCCGGCCCAGACGAAGGCGGCGGCGAAGGCGATCAGGTAACCCGACAGATAGGCCGGATCAGGCAGGGACAGATTTGTGCCAAGCACGAGGCTCGCCGCACCCGCCAGTCCGAAGAGTGCTCCGGCCAGATGGTGGAGCCTCAGCCCTTCGCCGGTGACAAGCGCCGAGCCGAGGACGATGAGCAGAGGCCAGAGAAACGCGATCAGGCTCGCTTCGGCGGGCGGCGCGGCCTGCAATGCGGTGAAATAGAGAAAATGATAGCCGAACAGTCCGCCCACACCCAGGAGCCAGACTTTCGGAGCTTGCCGGAGAACCGAGATCGATCTGCCACGGGCCCGCATCAGCGCAAACCCAGCCAGGCCGCCCAGTCCGAAGGTCATCGCGGCAAGCTGGAACGGCGGTACCGCACCGCTCATATCGGTCAGAAGCGCAAGGAGCGCCCACATCAGGATGGCGCCGAAGCCCAAGGTGGTCGCACGTGCGCGCGTCATGCCTCTCCGTCCGCAGTCTTGGTCAAAAAGCACCCCCAGGTCGTGCCGTTACGTCATTTTCTTGTCCGTTGCCAATGTTTTGCCACTTTTAGCCGACAAGTTGATCCGGTGCCGTCTGGGGGCGGCGCTTTTCTGGGAACGGGAGAGTCCGAATGGACATGCTGCACCTCGTCCCGGCCGCTTTGTTGAGTACGATTGGTTTCTGGTTGCTGTGGCCGGTCATTGCCGATCCGATCGCACGACGTCGCCGCTCGGCGCGCGCCCGCGATCTGGGACAAACGGATTCGCTTGCCGAGAGCCTTTTCGAGGAATGGGGCGCGCCGAAACGCGGTCAGTCCTGAGCCGTGCCTCGCTTCGGCCGCGTCAGCCCGAGCGTGTCGAGTACGTCCGGTATCTTGGCCTTCACCTTGAAGAAGCCCGCCGTCGCATGGGGCCATATCGCCTGATCGTAAGGCCGTCGCATCTCGGCAATATTCACACCTGAGGACCCAAGCCGTTCCAACGGCGCCACCAGCAGATCGCGCGCCGGTCCTTGCGGCATATGCGGTATGATCACCTGTTCAAGTCCGTGTCGCCCGGCCCAGTCAGACAGCCTTACGCCGACGTCGCCCGGGTCGGACACTATCTCATATGGCCCGAGCTTTTCGGCATAGCGTGTGACGCTGTCTTCGATGAGGGCGCCGGTGAACTCACGCACCCCGTCCGAGACCTGAAGGGGCGAGCGACCGGCAGAACCGTTAACGATCAGTGTTGCCGCGATGTCGTGCCCCGCAAGAAGCCAACCGGGGCTGAGCTCGTCCTCGGTCAGTAAGAGTCCCGTGCGCCGTCCGGGCAATGCAGGGCTGGTCTCGCGCAGCGTCTGAAGTGGCGGATGGTCCGGTCCGCGAAGCGGATCGGGTGAGGGGGCCAGACCTTCGGGGCGGAACCGCCCGTCAGTGTATTTCGCGATATTGGCGGGCCGCGCGACGTAATGTTTCCCGCGCGTATGGAGCCCTGCAACCCATCGCCAGCTCAGGGTGTTGGACGCCGGGTCGCCGTCCAGCAGGTGCCTGAGGAAGAAATCCGCGCCAAGTTGCCAGGGTAGTTCCAGCGTGAAGCACCAGATCGAGGCGAACCACATCCGAGCGTGGTTGTGCAGGTATCCCGTCTCGACCAGTTCATGCGCCCAGTGGTCGAACGCGTCGATGCCGGTCTCGCCCCGGCAGGCGGCCTCCCATGACTGGCGCAGTCCCGCCTCGGTCTGCACGCGGTTCCAGGCGCCTGCCACATCGCGGCGGTAGTCTTCCCAGACCTGAGGACGCCGCTCGAGCCAGCCCTTGAAATAGCCCCGCCAGACGACCTCCTGCACGAATTTCTCGGCGCTCGACAAAGACCAGCGCGACAGGACCGAGGCGAGTACTTCTTCCTCTGTCAGAACCCGGTGCCGCAGGTAGGGTGAGAGTTGCGAGACATGGGGATTCCCTGGCAGGTCGTGGTTCCGAAGCTGCGCATAGTCGCGCCCCGCATGAGGCAGGAAGCGCGACAGCCGCTCAAGCGCGGCGGTCCGGGTCGGGGGAAAGTCCAGCTGTGTCATCGACAGCCGAGCTAGCCTGACGCGGTGGCGCTTCAAGCGGCGTTAAGCATGTGGCACTTGCAACCGGTCTTTTCACGGCCCATCTCTTGGCATTCCCGAGGCGCACCACTAAGACTCTGGCAACATCCATTCGGTACAAACCGACCGACTTCAAGGCAGGCACACATGCACGATCCGATCGAGACCTACATGAACCTCGTACCGATGGTGGTCGAACAGACCAGCCGGGGCGAGCGGGCCTACGATATCTTCTCGCGGCTTCTGAAAGAGCGGATCATCTTCGTGAACGGTCCGGTCCATGACGGCATGAGCCAGCTCATCGTCGCGCAGCTTCTGCACCTCGAGGCGGAAAACCCGTCCAAGGAAATCTCGATGTATATCAACAGCCCCGGCGGTGTCGTAACCGCAGGCCTGTCGATCTACGACACGATGCAATACATCCGGCCCAAGGTCGCCACTCTGGTGGTCGGGCAGGCCGCTTCCATGGGCTCGCTCCTGCTTGCTGCAGGCGACAAGGGAATGCGCCTCAGCCTGCCGAATTCGTCGATCATGGTGCACCAGCCTTCGGGCGGTTTTCAGGGGCAGGCGACGGATATCATGATCCACGCCCGCCATGTCGAGCGTCTGAAGGCCCGCCTGAATGAGATTTACGTCCGCCACACCGGCCAGACGCTCGAGGCCGTCGAGGACGCGCTGGAGCGCGACAATTTCATGACGCCGGAAGAGGCCAAGGAATGGGGCCTCATCGACGAGATCGTCGAGAACCGGGCGCGGCCCGAAGCGGACGCGGATTAACCCGTTGTCGATCTCCGGCCACGCCCGGACTTGTGATCGGCTTCGACATTATTTTGGCGTTGTACCCGTGTGGGTGAGCGCCTAGGCTCGTCCGAAAGCCGGGCGGCGGTAAGGTGAAAGGCCCCGAAAGCGGTTTTTCGGGCGCGGAAATGGCGGAAACGCCAAGAGGTTAAGGCGATGGCGAACAATTCTGGCGACAGCAAGAATACTCTCTACTGCTCGTTCTGCGGCAAAAGCCAGCACGAGGTTCGCAAACTTATCGCGGGCCCGACGGTCTTTATCTGCGACGAATGCGTCGAACTCTGCATGGATATCATCCGCGAAGAGACCAAGAGCGCCGGCCTGAAAGCCTCGGACGGTGTGCCGACGCCGCAGGAAATCTGTGACGTGCTGGACGATTACGTCATCGGTCAGGCTCATGCCAAGCGGGTGCTGTCGGTGGCCGTCCACAACCACTACAAGCGTCTGAACCATGCCGGGAAATCCGACATCGAGCTAGCCAAGTCGAACATCCTGCTGATCGGCCCCACCGGCTGCGGCAAGACGCTTCTTGCCCAGACGCTGGCGCGCATCCTCGACGTGCCCTTCACGATGGCCGACGCCACGACCCTGACCGAGGCGGGCTATGTGGGCGAGGACGTTGAGAACATCATCCTGAAGCTGCTTCAGGCCAGCGAATACAACGTCGAGCGCGCGCAGCGCGGCATCGTCTACATCGACGAGGTCGACAAGATCACGCGCAAGTCCGACAATCCCTCGATCACCCGCGACGTGTCGGGCGAGGGGGTGCAGCAGGCGCTTCTGAAGATCATGGAAGGGACCGTGGCAAGCGTGCCCCCGCAGGGCGGCCGCAAGCATCCGCAGCAGGAATTCCTGCAGGTGGACACGACCAACATTCTCTTCATCTGTGGCGGCGCCTTTGCCGGTCTCGACAAGATCATCGAGCAGCGCGGCAAGGGGTCGGCCATGGGCTTTGGCGCGGACGTGAAATCGCCCGGCGAAAAGTCCATCGGTGAATATTTCAAGGAACTCGAGCCCGAGGATCTTCTGAAATTCGGTCTGATCCCGGAATTCGTCGGCCGTCTGCCCGTCATCGCGACGCTGGAAGACCTGGACGAGGCCGCGCTGATGACCATTCTGACCGAGCCGAAGAATGCCCTGGTCAAGCAGTACCAGCGCCTCTTCGAGCTTGAGGATACCGAGCTGAACTTCACCGACGATGCGCTGAAGGCCATCGCCAAGAAGGCGATCGAGCGGAAGACCGGCGCGCGTGGCCTGCGCTCGATCATGGAAGACATCCTTCTGGACACGATGTTCGACCTGCCGGGCATGGACAGCGTGACCGAGGTGGTGGTCAACGAAGAGGCGGTCAATTCGGACGCCAAGCCGCTGATGATCCACGCCGACGCCAAGAAAGAGCCGGCCAGCGCAAGCTGACCTTAGAAGCGTACCGGGAGTATGCGCGGGCGTTCGGGACACCGGACGCCCGTTTTTCGTGATTGGAGAGGCCAAAAAAAGAATGACAAGACGAATTTCGACGGGATCACCTTTCGAGGACCAGATCGGCTATTCCCGCGCGGTGGTGGCCGATGGCTGGGTCTTCGTCGCGGGGACGACCGGCTACGACTACGCCACGATGACCATGCCAGAGAGCATCGAGGAGCAGTGCCGGAACACGCTCGACACCATCGCGCGGGCGCTGGAAGAGGCGGGCGCGAGCCTCGATGACGTGGTCCGTGTGCGCTACATCGTGCCGGACCCGGCCGAGTGGCCGCGCTGCTGGCCCATCACCTCGGCGGCCTTTGCCAATGCGCGTCCCGCCGCCACGATGATCGCCGCCGCGCTTCAGGAACCAGCCATGAAGATCGAAATCGAAGTGACCGCGCGGTGTCCTGCCGGGTGAGCCCCGCTTTGACTGGATCTCCTCCGGGGCTTCGGGCATAGAGAACGAAAGACAACCGAGGGAGCCGAAATGGGTCTTGGTCAGACGCTTCTCCGGGCCGTGACATGGTGGAACGGCCAGACATGGGGCACGCAGCTTTTCACCTGGCGCAAGGGCCAGAAGGTGGGCGAGGACAACGCCGGCAACGTCTTTTACCAGACGGATGGCGGCAAACGCCGCTGGGTCATCTATAACGGCGAGGCCGAGGCGAGCCGGGTCAGCCCGGAATGGCACGGCTGGCTGCACCACACCTGGGACAAGCCGCCGACCGAGGCACCTCTGAAGCGCAAGCCCTGGGAAAAGCCGCATCTGGAAAACCTGACCGGTACGCCCGCCGCCTATGCGCCCGCGGGATCGATCCGGCGGCCCGACCCGGTCGACCGGAGCGATTACGAGGCGTGGACGCCGGAGTAACCCCATGTCGGAAAACGTCACAGAGGTTCTGACCGGCGGCGTCGTTCTTGCCGTCGCGACCGGGTTTCTGGCCTACAGCTCCCAGTTCGGCGGCTTTGGGGCCGGCGGATCGGGCGATTCCTCCTACACCGCGTCCTTCCGCTCGGCCGAGGGGATCGGCATCGGCACCGACGTGCGCCTTGCAGGCGTCAAGGTCGGCTCTGTCCTGTCGCTCGATCTGGACCCGGCGACCTTCCGCGCCGACACCCGCTTCACCGTCGATGACGAGGTGCTTCTGCCCGAAGACACAGCGGTCGTGATTTCCTCCGAAGGTCTTCTCGGCGGTAGTTTCGTCGAGCTTCTGCCCGGCGGCTCGGCCTTCAACCTGGAGCCGGGAAGCGAGATCGAGGATACGCAAAGCTCGGTCTCCATCGTGCAGCTTCTTCTGCGCTTCGTCTCGGGCGACGACGGCTGATGCGCATGGCGGCTCTTCTGCTGATCGCCCTGCTGTCTGCGCCCGCGATTGCGCAGGACGCCGTGATCACGTCGCCCGTCGACGGCAGCACGGTGACCGTAGCGCCCGACGTGGAACAGGGGAGCATCCGTGCGGCATCCGGTGCCGGCGCGCTTCTCAAGGGGCTGGACAAGGTGTCCGGGGAAGTCACGGATATCGAGCTGCGCGTGGGCGAAACCGCAACGCTGGGCCGCATCGAGGTGACCTTGGCGGACTGCCGCTATCCCGAGGACAACCCGACGGGTGAGGCCTATGCCTGGCTCGATATCGCGGACGGTCTTCGCGGCGGTACGATTTTCGGCGGATGGATGGTGGCGTCCAGCCCTGCGCTGAACGCGCTGGACCATGCGCGCTACGACGTCTGGGTCATTCGCTGCACCACGGCCTGACGGTCGGTCTCGAGGGGCAGGGCGTGGATGTCCGCGCCTTCGGTGATGGCCCGGCGCAGACGCTCCATATACTCTTCTTTCGGGATTTCCTCGGCCCCGAGCGAGCGCAGGTGTTCGGTGATGAACTGCGTATCGAACAGGGTGAAGCCGGTGCGCCGAAGATGGTCGATTGCCCATGTCAGGGCTATTTTCGAGCCGTCGCGCTGCCGCGAGAACATGCTTTCGCCGAAGAACGCGCCGCCAAGGGCAAGACCGTACATTCCCCCGATCAGCGCCCCGTCACTGGTCCTGACGGAGAACGCATGTGCGATCCCCCGATCATGCAGCGCCAGCATCAGGTCGCGGATCGTGTCGTTGATCCATGTCTCGGGCCGGTCCGCGCAGGCGTTAAGGACGGCGGCGAAATCTTCATTCAGATGAACGCTGTAATCGGGCTTCTTCAAGCGTTTCGCCAGCGAGCGCGACACCCGGAACCAGTCCATCGGGATGATGCCGCGCCGGCGCGGCTCGACCCAGTAGACCGCCGGATCGTCGCGGCTGTCCGCCATCGGGAACACGCCCGAGGCATAGGCCCCGAGCAGCAGTTCAGGCGTCAGGCTACGGCCGCTCATGCGTCACTCGTCTCAGGTCGTCCGGGCGCAGTATAGGGCCGAAGCCGGACGCGATGCTACGTGTCGAGTGTCTTGTCCAGGAATTTTTCCAGCCAGTGGATGTTGTACTGGCCTGTCTGGACCGCCTCTTCCTGCAGGAGCATGTGGAAAAGCGGCACTGTGGTGTCGATCCCGTCCACGATCAGCTCGCTCAGCGCCCGTGAAAGACGGGCCAGCGCCTCGGGCCGGTCGCGGCCGTGGACGATCAGCTTGCCGATCAGCGAGTCGTAATAGGGCGGAATGCGGTAACCGTCATAAATCGCGGAATCCATCCGAACGCCCAGACCGCCCGGCGCATGATACTGCGAAATCCGGCCCGGCGAGGGCGAGAAGTTCGGCAGTTTCTCGGCGTTGATGCGGATCTCGATGGCGTGGCCGTTGATCTTCAGGTCTTCCTGCCGGACCGAAAGGGGCAGGCCGGAGGCCACGCGGATTTGCTCGCGCACGAGGTCGATGCCGAAAATGGCCTCGGTGACGGGGTGCTCCACCTGAAGGCGGGTGTTCATCTCGATGAAGTAGAACTCGCCGTCCTCATAGAGGAATTCGATGGTGCCCGCGCCGCTGTAGCCCAGATTGGCCACGGCATCGGCGCAGATCTTGCCGATACGTGCGCGCTCTTCGGGGGTGATGACGGGGCCGGGGGCCTCTTCGAAGACCTTCTGGTGACGGCGCTGGAGCGAACAGTCCCGCTCGCCCAGATGCACCGCGTTACCCTTGCCGTCGCCAAAGACCTGGATCTCGATATGGCGCGGCTTGGTGAGGTACTTTTCGATATAGACCTCGTCATTGCCGAAAGCGGCCTTGGCCTCGGAACGTGCGGTCTTGAACGCGGTTTCCATCTCGGCCGCCGAGCGGGCCAGCTTCATGCCGCGCCCGCCGCCGCCCGCCGTTGCCTTGACGATGACGGGATAGCCGAATTCCTCGCCGATGGCCTTGGCCGTGGCCAGATCGGGCACGCCGCCGTCCGAGCCGGGGACGACCGGAATGCCAAGCGACTTGGCGGTTTCCTTGGCCGTGATCTTGTCGCCCATGATTCGGATATGTTCGGCCGAGGGGCCGATGAAGGTGATCTGGTGATCTTCGACGATCTGCACGAAGGCCGCGTTTTCCGACAGGAAGCCATAGCCCGGATGGATCGCTTGCGCGCCCGTGATCTCACAGGCCGAGATGATCGCGGGCATCGACAGATAGCTCTGAGTTCCCGGCGGCGGGCCGATGCAGACGGATTCGTCGGCCATGCGGACATGCATCGCGTCGGCATCCGCCGTCGAATGCACGGCCACCGATTTGATGCCCATCTCGCGACAGGCGCGGATCACGCGGAGGGCGATTTCGCCTCGGTTGGCGATCAGGATCTTGTCGAACATGCCCGCCTCACTCGACGATCATCAGGGGCGCGCCGAACTCCACCGGAGCGCCATCCTCGATCAGGATGCGCTTGACAGTCCCTCCCTTGGGAGCCGGGATCTGGTTCATGGTCTTCATGGCTTCGACGATCAGAAGCGTCTGCCCCTCGCTGACCTTGTCGCCCACTTTCACGAAGTCGTCGGCGCCGGGTTCCGGCGCAAGATACGCTGTGCCGACCATGGGCGAAGTTACTGCGCCCGGATGCGACGCGGGATCCTCGGGCGCGCTCTCGGCCTTCGGGGCCGGTGCGGCGGGGGCGGCCGGTGCTGCCGGCGCGGCGGGTGCCGCCGGCGCGACCGGAACCGAGACCTGCGCCTGCACCGAAGACATCCGGCTGACACGGACGTTCAGGCTGCTCTCATCGGCGTAGTCGCGCTTGACCTGCAGTTCGCTCAGGTCGTTTTCCCGAAGCAGCTCGGCCAGTGCGCGGATGAACTCTACATCTGCGTCATGGGTCTTGTTCGCCATTCCTATCCCTCTCGGCTCGCCCGGACGTTGGCTCGTCCGCGTTGATTGCCGCATGGTTATACTCAGACCCTGCGTCAAGGGAAAGCGCCTGAATTTACGGCGTTTCACTTCTGCTGAAAATTTACCAGTTGATAAAATTTTGGACTGTGGCAGTCTGATTCCCAAGCGAGAGACAGGGAGCCCTCAATGTCGAACTCACCGCAGACCCCGGGGATCGCCCCGGCCAGACTGGACGCAGAAGAGGTGGCGCGGAACTTCAGCGATCTGCATCCGGCCTATGACGATCACGAGGCCATGGTGGCCGCGGACCGCTGCTATTTCTGCTACGATGCGCCCTGCATCACGGCATGTCCCACCTCGATCGACATCCCGCTTTTCATCCGTCAGATCCAGGCCGGCCACCCGGAAGGCGCGGCCAAGACGATCTTCGACCAGAACATTCTGGGCGGCATGTGCGCACGGGTCTGTCCCACCGAGACACTCTGCGAAGAGGCCTGCGTGCGCGAAGCCGCCGAGGGCAAACCGGTCGAGATCGGCCGTCTTCAGCGCTATGCCACCGACGCCCTGATGGCACGGGGCCAACACCCCTATGAGCGGGGCGAAGCAACCGGAAAACGCGTGGCCGTGGTGGGGGCAGGGCCAGCAGGACTTGCCTGTGCGCACCGGCTGGCGATGAAGGGCCATGACGTCGTGATTTTCGACGCACGGCCCAAGCCCGGCGGTCTGAACGAATTCGGGATCGCCACCTACAAAACGGTCGGCGGGTTCGCCCAGGCCGAGGTGGACTGGCTGCTGAAAATCGGCGGAATCACCGTCGAGACGGGCAAGGCGCTTGGGTCCGATCTAAGCCTGGATGCGCTGATGGATGAATACGACGCGGTGTTCCTCGGGATCGGTCTTCAGGGCGTCAACGCGCTCCGGGCCGAAGGCGAGGACAAAGGCGGCGTCGCTGATGCGGTCGATTTCATTGCCGAGTTGCGCCAGACGAGCGACCTCTCCTCCCTCCCGGTCGGGCGCAACGTGGTGGTCATCGGCGGCGGTATGACCGCCGTCGATGCCGCCGTGCAATCCAAGCTTCTGGGCGCCGAAAACGTCACCATCGCCTATCGCCGTGGCCGCGACCGCATGTCGGCAAGCCGGTTCGAACAGGACCTTGCCGCGTCCAAGGGCGTCCGGCTGATCTTCAACGCCCAGCCGAAAACGGTTCATGGCAACGGATCGGCCGCGGAGATCGAATTCGAATACACGCGCGACGGCGCGAACGGGTTGGAACCCACTGGCGAAACCTTCCGCATTGCCGCCGATCAGGTCTTCAAGGCCATCGGTCAGACGCTGGACGGCGCGCCGAACGGGCTGACGCTTGACGGCAACAAGATCGCCGTGACTGGCGCGGGGCGCACCACCCGCGACAAGGTCTGGGCGGGCGGCGACTGTGCATCCGGCGGCGACGACCTGACCGTGACGGCAGTGGCCGAAGGACGCGACGCGGCGGAAGACATTCACACGGCCCTGATGGGCTGACGGAGGACATCGAGATGGCAGACCTTTCCACGAATTTCGTCGGCATCAAGAGCCCGAACCCCTTCTGGCTGGCCTCCGCGCCGCCGACCGACAAGGAATACAATGTCCGCCGTGCCTTCGAGGCAGGGTGGGGCGGGGTCGTCTGGAAGACGCTCGGTCTGGACCCGCACATCGTGAACGTCAACGGGCCGCGCTATGGCGTTGTCTACGGTGCCGACAGGCGTGTGCTTGGCATCAACAATATCGAGCTGATCACCGACCGCCCGCTGGAGACAAACCTGGAAGAAATCAAGCGGGTCAAGGCCGACTATCCGGACCGCGCCGTGATCGTTTCGCTCATGGTGCCTTGCGAGGAATGGGCGTGGAAGGAAATCCTGCCCAAGGTCGAGGATACCGGCTGCGACGGGATCGAGCTGAACTTCGGCTGCCCCCACGGGATGAGCGAGCGCGGCATGGGGGCCGCTGTGGGCCAGGTGCCGGAATACATCCAGATGGTGACCGAGTGGTGCAAGGCGAACACTCACCTGCCGGTCCTCGTGAAGCTGACCCCCAATATCACCGACATCCGTTACCCCGCGCGGGCCGCTCACGCGGGTGGCGCGGATGGGGTCAGCCTGATCAACACGATCTCGTCGATCACCAGCGTCAATCTCGACACGATGAGCCCCGAGCCCTCGATCGACGGGAAGGGCAGCCATGGCGGCTATTGCGGCCCTGCGGTCAAGCCCATCGCGCTGAACATGGTGGCCGAGATTGCCCGCGACCCCGAGACCGCCGGTCTGCCGATCAGCGGTATCGGCGGCGTGACCACGTGGCGCGATGCGGCGGAATTCCTGTCGCTCGGCGCGGGGTCGGTTCAGGTCTGCACGGCGGCGATGGTCTATGGGTTCGGCATCATCAAGGAACTGACGGCGGGCCTGTCCGACTGGATGGACGAGAAGGGGTATACGTCCATTGATCAGGTCACGGGCCGCGCGGTTCCGAATGTCACCGACTGGCAGTACCTGAACCTGAACTACGTGACGAAGGCGCGGATCGACCAGGACGCCTGCATCAAATGCGGTCGTTGCTACGCCGCCTGCGAGGATACCTCGCATCAGGCCATCGCGATGAAACCGGGCCGGGTCTTCGAGGTGATCGACGAGGAATGCGTCGCATGCAACCTCTGCGTCGATGTCTGCCCGGTCGAGGATTGCATCACGATGGAGCGTCTGGCCCCGGGTGAGGTCGATGCGCGGACGGGCAAGGTGGTCGAGGCGGACTACGCCAACTGGACCACGCATCCGAATAACCCCTCGGCCAAAGCGGCGGAATGAGCGAGCGGGTGCGCGCCACACTGCGCGCGCTCGACAAGCCGACCTGGGCAGAGATCGAACCCGTTCAGGAAGAGGTTTATGCTCTCGGGGACCGCATCTTTCCCGACGCGCTCGACATCTATTCCGAACTTCGCGGATGGAGAGCGCGGGCGGCGCTTGTCTTTGCGGCCATGTCCTTTGCCAAGTCCCATCCCGATGCCGTGACACTTGCCGTGGCCGCCTTGCAGGACAAGAGCGCCCATGTCCGGGCGCATGCCTGCATGCTGCTATCGCTGTCCGGCCGAAAGGACGTTCTGCCCGCGCTCGAGGCATTGCTGTCGCACAAGTCGGAAATGACGCGTTCTGACGCGGCGCGTGCCATCGAGGATATCCGCGCCGCGCATTAGGCTGCCTGGCGGTTCAGCTTCGCACGTCGACCGAGGTGCCGGGTGCTGCAGGTTCGGAGAGGCGCCGCGATTCCGCAAATCCCGCCTCGGCACGCGCAGCCTCAGGCGCCTGCGCCTCGTCGGTACCGCCGCCTGCCGTTTCAGATGACTCGGTTGCGGCGCTGTCTTCCGACGCCTCCGCCGCTTCGCCCGAGACGATTTCGCTCAGAAGATCAGGCGGTTCCAGTGCCGTCCTTGCCTGCTGTTCAAGAAGGGTCTCCTTGAAGGCGGGCGGTGGGCCCGCAGGGAGATCTCTTGCCTTTTGCCGACCCTCGTTCGTCTCGCCCTCGCGCAGTTTCGGCGGCAGGGTGGACTGTTTGACGGCATCGACCGCGCGCAGGGTCTCTGCGCGCAGGTTGGCCGGTCCCGCCTCGCCGGTCGTGGCGGCGGCTGGAGGTTGCTGCGTCTGGCTGGGTGCCGACGCGGCTTCGGCGCCGACAGGTTTGACGGGCGCCGTTGGTACGGAAACTGGCGATAACATGGCCCGATTCCCCGAATCGCGCCCCCACCATCTTTCCGGTTTAGACCTCGAATCCTTAGATCGGGTTAACGCCGCCGGGCGTCAGGGCGCGGCGGTAGAAATCGGACAGGAAGGCAGCCGCCTGGTCCAGATGCTCGCTGTCCTCGGGCGCAAGGATGCCCCGCACCTGAGCGTCGAAATCGGCGTAATGCTGGGTCGTCGCCCAGATCGAAAAAATCAGGTGATGTGGGTCGACAGGGGCCAGTCTCCCCGCGCGCTCCCACGCTCGGATGATCCCGGCGGTCTCGTCGACGAGGTCCCGGAGCGGCCCCTTGATCTGGTCCAGAATGCGCGGCGCGCCCTGCACGATCTCGTTTGCGAAAAGCCGGCTTTCGCGCGGAAACTCCCGGCTCATCTGAAGTTTGCGCATGACGTAGGACAAAAGTTCTTCAACCGGGTCGCCCGACGCGTCGATCTCGCGCATGGGGTCGAGCCAAGTGTCCAGAAGCGTCGACAGAAGCTGCGTGTAGATCTCTTCCTTCGACGCGAAATAATAAAGCACGTTCGGCTTCGACAGCCCGGCCGCATCCGCGATCTGGTCCAGCGTCGCGCCCCGGAAGCCTTCGGTCGAGAACACGCCCAACGCCCCGTCCAGAATCGCCTCGCGGTTCTTCTTCTGAATGCGGGTCCGGGGGCGTTCGACGTTCAAACTTTTTTCCTTGTTTCACATTTCATGCGGCGCAAGATGACGCGCGCAAGTTTTGAGCATTTGCCAAGCAGACGGGCGTTTCCCGGTTCCGGTGCTTGACTGCCCTATACGCTCTGCTAGCGTGATCCTGACCATTTGGTCAAACAATTTGAGGCCTTCTCCCAGAGGTATGAAAATGGCTCTCGACCGTCCCAAAGTGCCAAACGACCTGTCCGCGTTCTGGATGCCCTTCACGGCGAACCGGCAGTTCAAGAAAGCGCCCCGCATGTTCGTGGGCGCCAAGGACATGCATTACACAACCGCCGACGGCCGCGAGGTGCTGGACGGGACGGCGGGTCTCTGGTGCTGCAACGCGGGCCACTGCCGCCCCAAGATCACCGAGGCGATCCAGAAGCAGGCGGCCGAGCTCGACTATGCGCCGGCCTTTCAGATGGGCCACCCGCGCGCATTCGAGCTGGCAAGCGCTCTGCGCGACATCGCGCCCGAGGGCATGGAACATGTCTTCTTCACCAACTCGGGCTCGGAAAGCGTCGAGACCGCGCTGAAAATCGCGCTGGCCTATCACCGCGCGCGGGGCGAGGGGCACCGGACCCGGCTGGTCGGCCGGGAAAAGGGCTATCACGGCGTCAATTTCGGCGGGATTTCGGTGGGGGGCATCACGAACAACAAGCGGATGTTCCCGTCCTTGCCGAACGTCACGCATATCCCGGCCACCCATCTTAAGGAAAACGCCTTTTCGCGCGGTCAGCCCGAGCACGGCGCGGACCTTGCCGACGAGCTGGAGCGTCAGGCGGCCATCTATGGCGGCGAGACCATCGCGGCCTGCATCGTCGAACCGGTGGCGGGGTCTGCGGGCGTGATCCTGCCGCCCAAAGGGTATCTGGAGCGGCTGCGCGCGATCTGCGATCGTCATGGCATTCTGCTGATCTTCGACGAGGTCATCACCGGCTTTGGCCGCATGGGGGCGCCCTTCGCCGCGCAACGCTTTGGCGTGATGCCCGACCTTATCACCTGCGCCAAGGGCCTGACCTCGGGTGTCATTCCGATGGGCGCGGTTCTGGCCACCTCGGCCATTCACGACGCCTTCATGGAAGGTCCCGAGCACGTGATCGAGTTCTTCCACGGCTACACCTATTCCGGCACGCCCATCGCTGCCGCAGCCGGTCTGGCGACGCTTGAGACCTACAAGGAAGAGGGGCTGTTCGAGCGGGCGCTGGAGATGGAGGAATACTGGGGCGACGCCGTACATTCGCTCGCCGACCATCCCCATGTGATCGACGTCAGGAACCTCGGGCTGATCGGCGCGATCGAGCTTGAGCCCATCGCGGGCGAGCCGACCAAGCGCGCCTTCTCGGCCTTCCTGGATGCTTACGAGAAAGGCATCCTGATCCGCACGACCGGGGACATCATCGCGATGTCGCCGCCGCTGATCATCGAGAAGGCGCATATCGACCAGCTGGTCGGCACGCTGTCGGACGTGCTGAAACGCGTACACTAGGACCAACACGGGGGAGAGACATGGCCGCACCTGCCGCCAACATGAAGATCGATGGCGACCGGCTTTGGGACAGCCTGATGGAAATGGCCAAGATCGGGCCGGGCGTCGCGGGCGGGAACAACCGCCAGACGTTGACCGACGAGGATGCCGAGGGCCGCGCGCTGTTCCGGAAATGGTGCGAAGAGGCCGGCCTGACCATGGGCGTCGACGAGATGGGCAACATGTTCATGCGACGCGAGGGGACGGACCCCGACGCGCTTCCGGTCTATGTGGGCAGTCACCTCGATACTCAGCCCACGGGCGGCAAGTATGACGGAGTTCTGGGCGTCCTCGGCGGGTTGGAGGTGATCCGCACGTTGAACGATCTGGATATCCGCACGAAGCATCCCATCGTCGTCACCAACTGGACGAACGAAGAGGGCACGCGGTTCGCGCCCGCCATGCTGGCCTCGGGCGTTTTCGCGGGCAAGCACGGGCTGGACTGGGCCTATGACCGGGTCGACGCCAAGGGCAAACGCTTTGGCGACGAGCTGGAGCGGATCGGCTGGAAGGGCGAGGAAAAGGTCGGCGCGCGAGACATGCACGCCTTTTTCGAGCTGCACATCGAACAGGGCCCGATCCTGGAGGCCGAGGGCAAGGAGATCGGGGTCGTCACTCACGGTCAGGGCCTGCGCTGGATCGAATGCACGGTGACGGGCAAGGAGAGCCATACCGGCTCGACGCCCATGCATATGCGGAAGAACGCAGGGCGTGGGCTGGCTCTGGTGACCGAGCTGGTCCACGAGATCGCGATGAAGAACCAGCCGAATGCCGTGGGGGCCATTGGCCATATCGACGTCTATCCCAACAGCCGCAACATCATTCCGGGCAAGGTGGTCTTCACCGTCGACATGCGGACACACCTGCTCGACAAGCTGAATGGCATGGTCGCGGAATTCATGGAGCGCGCGCCCGCGCTCTGTGAGGAGATCGGTGTCGAATTCGCATGCGAGATCGTCGGCCAGTTCGACCCGCCCGCCTTCGACGAGGGCTGCGTAGCGGCGGTCCGGAATGCGGCCGAGCGGCTGGGCTACAGCCATATGGACATCGTCTCGGGCGCGGGCCACGACGCCTGCTGGATTAACGACGTGGCGCCGACCGCCATGGTCATGTGCCCCTGCGTCGATGGTCTGAGCCACAACGAGGCGGAAGAGATCAGCAAGGAGTGGGCGGCCGCGGGAGCGGATGTCCTGTTCCACGCGGTCGTGGAGACCGCGGAGATCGTGGAATGAGCAAAACTCTTGAAAAGAGTTTTGGCCAATTCCTTCAAAAGGAATTGGTGTTGGGGGCGCTGCCCCCAAACCCCCGGGATATTTAGGGGCCGATAATGAGACAAAGGGGAGCGATATGAGCACAGTCATCAAGAACGGCACCGTGGTGACCGCCGATCTGAGTTACGAGGCGGACGTGTTGATCGAGGACGGCGTGATCGTCCAGATCGGCAAGGGCCTGAAGGGCGATCGAGAGCTGGATGCGACCGGTTGCTACGTGATGCCGGGCGGAATCGACCCTCATACGCATCTCGAAATGCCGTTCATGGGCACCTATTCCTCTGATGACTTCGAGTCGGGAACGCGCGCCGCGCTGTCGGGCGGCACCACCATGGTCGTAGACTTCGTTCTGCCGTCACCCGGTCAGGGTCTGCTCGATGCCAAGCAGATGTGGCACAACAAGTCCACGCGGGCCAATTGCGACTATTCCTACCACATGGCCGTGACCTGGTGGGGCGAGCAGGTCTTCGACGAGATGAAGACAGTGATCGAGCAGGAAGGCATCACCACCTTCAAGCATTTCATGGCCTACAAGGGCGCGCTGATGGTCAATGACGACGAGCTTTACGCGTCGTTCCAGCGTCTGGCCGAACTGGGCGGTATCGCCATGGTCCATGCCGAGAACGGCGATGTGGTGGCCGAGCTGTCCGCGAAGCTTCTGGCCGAGGGGAACACGGGCCCCGAGGCGCATGCCTATTCGCGGCCCTCTCAGGTCGAGGGCGAGGCCACCAATCGAGCCATCATGATCGCTGATATGGCGGGCGTGCCGCTGTACGTCGTGCATACCTCTTGCGAAGAGGCGCATGAGGCGATCCGGCGCGCCAAGCAGCAGGGCAAGCGCGTCTGGGGTGAGCCTTTGATCCAGCACCTGACGCTGGATGAGACCGAGTATTTCAACAAGGACTGGGACCATGCAGCGCGCCGCGTGATGTCGCCGCCCTTTCGGAACAAGCAGCATCAGGACAGTCTCTGGGCAGGGCTCCAGTCGGGGTCACTGTCCGTTGTCGCGACCGACCACTGCGCCTTTACCACCGAGCAGAAGCGCTTCGGGGTGGGGGACTTCACCAAGATCCCCAACGGCACCGGCGGTCTGGAAGACCGGATGCCGATGCTCTGGACCCATGGGGTGAACACGGGCCGTCTGACGCCAAACGAATTCGTGGCTGTGACCTCGACCAATATCGCGAAGATTCTCAACTGCTATCCGAAGAAGGGCGCGATCCTGGTCGGCGCGGATGCCGATATCGTGGTCTGGGACCCGGAAAAGACCAAGACGATCAGCGCCAAGACCCAGCAATCGGCAATCGACTACAACGTCTTCGAGGGCAAGCAGGTGAAGGGCCTGCCGCGCTTCACCCTGAACCGTGGCCATTTGGCCGTCCATGACGGCGATATCCGCACGCAGGAGGGCCATGGCGAATTCGTCAAGCGCGAGGCCAACAACCCGGTCAACAAGGCGCTCTCGTCGTGGAAGGAACTGACGGCGCCGCGCCCGGTCGAGCGGACGGGCATACCGGCAACGGGTGTTTGATGGTCAAGACGCTTAGCGACCGCTTCTGGAGTATCATCGACGCCACCGTCGACGACGACGAGGACCGCCAGATCGAGGCTCTGACCGAAGTGCTCGAAAAGCTCTCGATCGAACAGCTTGTGGCCTATGACCGTGATTTCCATGCCGCCTCTTCCGCCGCCTATCGCTGGGACCTCTGGGGCGCGGCCTATATCATCAATGGCGGCTGTTCTGATGACGGGTTCATGGATTTCAGGTCGTGGCTGATTGCGCAGGGGCGGGCCGTCTACGAGGCGGCGCTGGCGAGTCCGGAAAGCCTAGCAGACCATATCCAGTCGGATTACGCGATGTTCGAGGAATTCGCCTATGTCCATCTGGAGATCTACGAGGAGAAGACGGGTGATCTCTTCCCGTCCGACGATCTTTCACATCCAAGTGAACCGGTGGGGGTGAAGTGGCAGGAAGAAAAACTGGACGACATGTTTCCCCTCCTGACGAAGAAGGTGAAGAGCTTTGAGTGAAGCTGCCGCAATACAAGCGCCGGGACCGGCGGATGTGGTCATTGGGGCGGACAATGTCTCTCTGACGTTCCAGACGAATGACGGCCCTGTCCACGCGCTGAAGGACGTGAATCTCACCGTCGAACGGGGGGAGTTCGTGTCCTTCATCGGGCCGTCGGGTTGCGGGAAGACCACTTTCCTGCGCGCCATCGCGGCGCTGGAGCATCCGACCGGCGGCACGCTCAGCGTCAACGGCATGACGCCGGACGAGGCGCGGCGGGCGCGCGCCTATGGCTATGTGTTCCAGGCGGCTGGGCTGTACCCGTGGCGGACGATTGCGGGGAACATCCGTCTGCCCTTGGAGATAATGGGCTACTCGAAGTCCGAGATGGACGAGAGGGTGAAGAACGTCCTGGAACTCGTTGAATTGTCCGGGTTCGGAAAGAAGTACCCCTGGCAGTTGTCGGGAGGGATGCAGCAGCGTGCCTCGATCGCGCGGGCGCTGGCTTTCGACGCGGATATCCTCCTGATGGATGAGCCTTTCGGGGCGCTAGACGAGATCGTGCGCGACCGTCTGAACGAGGAATTGCTCAGCCTCTGGGCGCGGACCGGCAAGACCATCGGCTTCGTCACGCATTCGATCCCCGAGGCGGTCTACCTCTCGACCAAGATCGTCGTGATGAGCCCGCGACCGGGCCGGATCACCGACGTGATCGAAAGCCCGCTGCCGAAGGAGCGCCCGCTCGATATCCGTGACACGCCCGAGTTCATCGAGGTGGCGCATCGTGTGCGGGATGGCCTCCGAGCGGGGCATGGGGACGAATTGTGACGGACACGCCGGTCAGCGGAGCAGGGGGCGGCATCGGCCGCACGGCGCGCGCATCATGGGTTGCGCGTGCGTTGTCGGGTGGCCTTTTGCCCGTTGTCACTGTCGTTATCGCGATCCTTGCGATCTGGTACGTCGCAGTCGTTCCGATGAACATCAAGGAAGTCCTGACCCAGCAGGAGCGCGCGGGCGCCGAAATTGTGCCGCCATCGGCTGCCGAGCGGCGGGATGCGGGCCGTTGGGGGCTGGTCTTCAACAATTTCGACCTGATCGGGCCGAGCTGGTCGATGGAGCGCGCCCGGCTTCCTGCCCCGCATCAGGTGGCGCAGGAACTCTGGGCCTCGACTTGGGACGAGGAGGTCAACGGGCGGCGCGGCATCGTGCGGTCGGGGACGCTGTCCAATCGCTCGCTCATTTATCACGGTGGCGTCACGCTGGGGGCGACCGTGGTGGGCTTCCTCATCGGGGCGGCGCTCGGCGTCGCGCTGGCGGTCGGTATCGTCTACAGCCGCGTCATGGACCTGTCGGTCATGCCCTGGGCCATCATCAGCCAGACGATCCCCATCGTGGCGCTGGCGCCGATGATCATCGTGGTGCTTTATTCCGTGGGCTTATCCGGGCTTGTCGCCAAGGCGGTGATCTCGGCTTACCTGTCCTTTTTCCCGGTGGTCGTGGGCATGGTGAAGGGGCTGCGGTCGCCCGACCAGATGCAGATGGACCTGCTCCATACCTACAATGCCACGCCCGCCCAACAGTTCTGGCGGCTCCGGCTTCCATCGTCTGTCCCGTACCTCTTCGCCTCGCTCAAGATCGGGATCGCGGCCTCGCTTGTGGGCGCCATCGTGGGCGAATTGCCGGTCCAGCGGGGCGGGCTTGGCGCGCGGATGCTGGGCGGCAGCTATTACGGTCAGACCGAACAGATCTGGGCCGCGCTTTTCGCAGCCGCCGTGCTGGCAGCGGGCCTCGTCTGGCTGATCGGCTGGATCGAGCGGCGGACACTTCGCGCCATGGGAGCGCCGACATGACCCGGCTCACCGTCGCACTCGGGCCGGGCAGGGCGCTGGCGATCTACCTCGGAGCATTCGTGGCGCTTGCCGTTCTGGGTCTATTTGCTGCCGAGGCGGTGGGGGCCGGTATCGTGGTCTGGCTCGCGCTTCTGGCCTTCCTTGGCTGGCATCTGATCGACGCCCTTTCGCGATGGGACGGAATGCCAAGGGCCGCTTTCACGGTCGCGCCGCTCGCTCTGGGTGCAGTCGTCCTTATCGGCTGGGAGGCGGTCGTCCGCGCCCTTGGCGTGCCTCCGGTGATCCTGCCGCCGCCAAGCGCGATCGCGGCGACCTTCGCCGGAAACCTGCCGACACTCTGGGCGGATTTCGTGCAGACGATCCTCAAAGGTGCCTTGTCCGGCTACGTCATCGGCTGCCTTTTCGCGCTTGGCGTCGCCATCCTGGTCGACCGCTACGACTTCTTCCGCCGTGGCCTCTTGCCGGTGGGCAACTTCATGGCGGCGCTACCCATCGTCGGGACCGCGCCGATCCTTGTCATGTGGTTCGGGTTCGACTGGCAGTCGAAAGCGGCGGTCGTCGTGGTCATGGTGTTCTTCCCGATGCTGGTGAACATCGTGGCGGGCCTTGCCGACACGACCCAGATGCAGCGCGATCTGATGCGGACCTATTCGGCCAGTTACTGGCAGACCCTGCACAGGTTGCGACTTCCGGCGGCCTTGCCTTTCATTTTCAACGGGCTGAAGATTTCGGCAACGCTCGCGCTCATTGGCGCGATCGTGGCCGAATTCTTCGGGTCACCCACGGTAGGGCTCGGTTTCCGGATCAATGCCTCGCTAGGGCAACTGGCGCTGGATATGGTCTGGTCGGTGATCGTTGTTGCGGCGATTGCGGGGTCGCTTCTGTATGGCGCGCTGACGCTGATCGAAAATCGTCTGACCTTCTGGCACCCGTCGCAGCGGCAATGAAATGAACAAGACAACAAAGTCAAAACAAAGGGGAGTAGAACTCATGCACAAGACTTTGATCGGGAGCGCGCTTGCGCTCACCATGGGCGCAGGCAGCGCCATGGCCGGAGGCCACCTGGAAGAGGTTCGCCTTCAGCTTCAGTGGGTCACGCAGGCCCAGTTCGCGGGCTACTACGTGGCGCTGGAAAAGGGCTATTACGAGGAAGAAGGTCTCGACGTGACCATCCTTCCCGGCGGTCCCGACATCGCCCCGCCGCAGGTTCTGGCCGGCGGTGGCGCGGACGTCATGCTGAACTGGATGCCGTCGGCGCTGGCCGCCCGCGAAAAGGGCCTGCCGGTGGTCAACATCGCCCAGCCCTTCAAGTCGTCGGGCCTGATGCTGACCTGCTGGAAGGACACCGGCATCACCAGCCCCGAGGACTTCAAGGGCAAGACCATCGGCGTCTGGTTCTTCGGCAACGAATACCCGTTCCTGAGCTGGATGAGCCAGGAAGGCATCTCGACCGATGGCGGCGAGGACGGTGTCACGATCCTGAAGCAGGGCTTCAACGTGGATCCTCTGTTGCAGCGTCAGGCCGACTGCATCTCGACCATGACCTACAACGAATACGGTCAGGTTCTGGATGCGGGCGTGTCGGAAGACGAGCTCGTGACCTTCAAATATGAGGATCAGGGCGTCGCGACGCTGGAAGACGGCATGTATGTGCTGGAAGAGAACCTCGCCGACCCGGCCTTCAAGGAAAAGATGGTCAAGTTCGTCCGCGCCTCGATGAAGGGCTGGAAGGACGCCGAGGCGAACCCGGAAGAGGCAGCCGAGATCGTTCTCGACTATGACGAGACCGGTGCTCAGACCGAGGCCCACCAGAAGCGCATGATGGGCGAGATCGCCAAGCTGACGGCGGGCTCCAACGGAACGCTCGACCCAGCGGACTTCGAGCGTACGGTCAACACGCTGCTCGCCGGCGGTTCGGACCCGGTCATCACGGCAGTGCCGGAGGGTGCCTGGACCCACGACATCACGGATGAAGCGCTGAACTAAGCGCTTCAGACAGTGCTGAGGGAACGGGCGCGGGGGAAACCTCGCGCCCTTTTCTGTGGCAGGTCTGCCATCGCCCGGCAGGCTTTTGCCGACAATTCGCGCGGTCATGTTGCGCGACAGGGCCGACTCATGGCTTTTTGGATTCCGAGCGTGGGGGCACACCGCGCCGAGGCAGGCAAAAGAGTCGAGTCATGGCAGATATTTTGAAAATGGCCCTTCGGGGGCCAAACCACCGCCGTTATGCGCTGACGCTTTGGCGCAAATGGTGGCGCCGCGCGATTTGAGCAGGCGTTGATATGAAAAAGGCCACCCCCGTTAGGGGATGGCCCTTCTTCTCTACGGCTGGATCAGCCGAGATTACATGCTGGCATGTTCGCTCAGCGTCACATCATCGTCGATGATGGTGACGGCGTCGCGGTCATACTCGGGCATCGCTTCAAGGTCGGCTTCGGTCATGCCATCCAGAACGAACGCTTCGCCGTTCCAACCCAGACGATTCATCTCCAGCGCGACGTCATGCTCGCCAAGGCCGAGGAAACCACCCACGCCCACGAGCGCGACAAGCGTGCCGTTCTGCGTGGCCAGGTCTTCGATCTCGCCGATCTCTTCGCCGGAAGCGGTCAGAACGGGCATGCCTTCCAACTCGTTGACGCGCATGTCGGCGATGTCAGCGAATTCGTTTTCCAGCTTTTCCATCCAGTCCGAGACGCCTTCAGCAGCAGCGCCAGCAACGGCAGCTGTCTCGGCGGCGGCGTCCTCAACCGCGTTCTCGGTCGCTTCACCGGCCTCAGCCAGTTCCTGACCGGCTTCTTCAGCGGCATTCTCGGTCGCGGCAGCGGCGTTCTCAGCCATCTGCTCGGTCTCGGCTGCGGCGTTCTCGAGAGCGTTCTCGGTCGCTTCGCCGGCCTCAGCCAGTTCCTGACCGGCTTCTTCAGCGGCATTCTCGGTCGCCGCAGCAGCGTTCTCGGCCATCTGCTCGGTCTCGGCGGCGGCATTCTCAACCGCGTTCTCGGTCGCCTGAGCGGCATCGGCCAGCTCGTCGCCGGCAGCTTCAGCAGTCATTTCCGCTTCGGCGGCCAGTTCTTCGGCTTCCTGTTCGACCTCACCCTGGCGCGCTTCGGCCAGCTGTTCGGTCTCGGTTTCACCTTCTTCGTTGCTCATCTCTTCGGCGCGGGCAACGTCTTCACCCGTAGGCGTTTCCGTTTGCGTGGCGTCCATTTCGGTGCCGGCAGTCATCTGGCCTTCGGTTCCGGTTCGCGTGCGGAAGGTATCGTCTTCGGCAAGGCGGGTCTGTTCGAGCTCTTCGGTCCACTCGGGAAGAGCGCGAAGCTCTTCCTCGGTCATCGACACGATCATCTGCGTGCCGTCATATTCGAGGTTTTCGAGGTCAACCGCGACGGAATGCTCGCCAAGGCCAAGGAAACCGCCCACGCCGACAACGGCCTGAAGTTTGCTGTCGAGGATGACGAAATTGTCGATCTCACCCACATCTTCACCGGCCTCACTGATCACGTTCATGCCGATCAGGTCGGCGATACGGCGGTCGGCGACATCGCCCCACTGCTGGTCGAGGCCTTCGTTCCAGCCCGCGGCCCAGTTCTGCTGCGTGCTCGCAGACGCTTCGGCGTCGGCGTTGGTATTCATGGTATGTTGTTCGGCGAAAGCGGCGCCGGTGCTGACCGCAAGAATTGCGGCGCTTACGTACAATTTGCTCTTAAAGGTCATAGCGTCCTCCGATGACTCATTACGAGACCAAAATGCGGCGGAGGCTGACCTGTTCCCGAATAGAAATTATTTTTTTCCACCCGGAACAAAGTCCGCTTCTGAATAGTTAATGACACGTGAGGTATCTGTTTTTCGTAAATAAAACAGCGTTATGAGTGTTGCGGAGCGTAATCCGCAATCGTGAAAGCAAAACGCCCCGGACGATGTCCGGGGCGTTTCGCGTTTCAGGTGGCTGCCCGCGGTCAGCCGCGGTTCATGCGGTTCTCGATCAGGTCGTCCACGACCTCGGGCTCGGCCAGCGTAGAGGTATCGCCAAGCGCGCCGTAGTCGTTCTCGGCGATCTTGCGCAGGATGCGGCGCATGATCTTTCCCGAACGGGTTTTCGGCAGACCGGGTGCGAATTGCAGCAGGTCCGGCTTGGCGATGGGGCCGATTTCCGAGCGCACCCAGGTCTCGAGTTCCTTGCGCAGCTCGTCCGAAGGCTCCACGCCACCCATCAGCGTCACATAGGCATAGATGCCCTGACCCTTGATTTTGTGCGGGTACCCGACGACGGCAGCCTCTGCCACGGCCTCATGAGCAACCAGCGCGCTTTCCACCTCGGCGGTGCCCATCCGGTGGCCCGAGACGTTGATCACGTCGTCCACGCGGCCCGTGATCCAGTAATAGCCATCCGCGTCGCGGCGGCAGCCGTCCCCCGAGAAGTAGTAGTTCTTGTAGTCGGCGAAATACGTCTTCTCGAACCGTTCGTGGTCGCCCCAGACCGTCCGCATCTGCGCGGGCCAGCTGTCTTTTATGCAGAGCACCCCCTCGGCTTCGGTGGTCGTGATCTCTTCGCCGGTCTGCGGCTCGAGGATAACCGGTTGCACACCGAAGAAGGGTAGGGTGGCGGAGCCCGGCTTGGTCGGGATCGCGCCCGGCAGCGAAGTCAGAAGGTGGCCGCCCGTCTCGGTCTGCCACCAAGTGTCGACGATCGGCACGTTCTGGTGACCGACATGCTTGTGATACCAGTCCCATGCCTCGGGGTTGATCGGTTCGCCCACGGTACCGAGCACCTTGAGCGACGACAGGTCGTACTTGTCGACGAACTCCGGCCCTTTGCCCATCAGCGCACGGATGGCGGTGGGGGCGGTGTAGAATTGGTTGACCTTGTGTTTGTCGCACACTTCCCAGAAGCGGCCGGCATCGGGGTAGGTGGGCACGCCCTCGAACATGATCGTAGTCGCGCCGTTCGCGAGCGGGCCATAGACGATATAGCTGTGGCCAGTGACCCAGCCCACGTCGGCGGTGCACCAGAAGATATCCCCGTCGTGATAGTCGAAGACATACTGATGGGTCATCGACGCGTAGACGAGGTAGCCGCCCGACGTATGGACAACGCCCTTGGGCTGGCCGGTCGAGCCGGAAGTGTAGAGGATGAAGAGTGGATCTTCGGCGCCCATCTCTTCCGGCGGGCAGGCATCTTCCACGCCGGCTTCCATCTCGTGCAGCCAGTGGTCGCGGCCTGCTTCCATTGGCACGTCGCCGCCGGTGCGCTTGACTACCAGCATCTTCACGTCGCCTTCGACCTTGCCGAACGCCTTGTCCGCATTGGTCTTGAGCGGCGTGTTCCGCCCGCCACGGGGCGCCTCGTCGGCGGTGATGACCACCTTGGCGCCGCACTGGTTCACCCGCGCGGCTAGAGCGTCGGGCGAGAAACCGGCGAAGACGATGGAGTGGATCGCGCCAATCCGCGCGCAGGCCAGCATCGCAAAGGCGGCCTGCGGGATCATGGGAAGGTAGATGACGACGCGGTCACCCTTTTCCACGCCCATATCCTTCAGCACGTTGGCGAATTTGCCCACATGACTGGCAAGCTGGTTGTAGCTGATATGCTGCGCCTCGGCGTTCGGATCGTCCGGCTCCCAGATGATCGCGGTCTGGTCGCCGCGCGTGGCCAGGTGGCGGTCGACGCAGTTCGCGGCGACGTTCAGCGTGCCGTCCTCGTACCAGCGGATATCGATGTTTCCGGGCGCGAAGGAAGTGTTCTTGACCTTGGTATAGGGCTTGATCCAGTCGATGCGCTTGCCGTGCTCACCCCAGAAGCCCTCGGGGTCTTCGATGGATTGCTTGTACATCGCGTCGTATTTGGCGCGGTCCGCATGAGCGTGCCGCACGATGTCTTCGGTCGGAAAATACATTCCGTCACGGTGGTCCAGCATGGTGGTCCCTCCTGGTCTTCGTCGTGTTCTTGTTCTGTGGCGGGCCGTCCTGTGAGGGGCGGCCCCGAGGATCATCAGATGGCGAGGTACTGCGCGCGCAGCTTTTCGTCTTCCAGCACCTTCTGCGCGCTGTCGTCATAGACGACGCTTCCGGTATCGAGGATGACGGCCCGATCCGCCAGCTTGAGCGCCGCAACGGCGTTCTGCTCGACGATGATCGTCGTGATGCCCTGATCGCGGATGATGCTCAGCGTCTTGGCGATTTCCTGCACGATGACCGGCGCAAGGCCCTCATAGGGTTCATCCAGCAGAAGCACCTTGATGTCCCGTGCCAGCGCCCGCGCGATGGCAAGCATCTGCTGTTCGCCGCCCGACAGCGTCACGCCGTCCTGCTTGCGGCGCTCGCCGAGACGCGGGAAGAGCTCGTAGATCCGCTCCAGCGACCAGCCGATCGGCGGGGCGATCTGCGCCAGTTGCAGGTTCTCCTCGACCGTAAGGCCGGGGATGATGCGCCGGTCTTCGGGCACAAGCGCGATACCCGCCTGGCTGGCCTCGTAGCTCTTCATCTTGTGAAGCGGCTTGTGGTCCAGCCAGATCTCGCCGTGGCGGAGTTCCGGGTTGTCCATCCGCGCGATGGTCCGCAGCGTCGTGGTCTTGCCAGCGCCGTTCCGGCCGAGAAGGGCGAGGATCTCGCCTTCGTGGACGTTGAAGCTGACATCCTGAACGATGTAGCTTTCGCCGTAATAGCTCTCGATGTTCCAGACCGAGAGATAGGCCGGCGCCGTCGCGGCGTTGTTGGCGTTTTTGTTGAACGGTTTTTCGTCAAGCATCGGTCATTCCCCTCAGTGCTGGCTTTCGCCCAGATAGGCTTCCTGAACCTTCGGGTTGCCCTTGATGTTTTCCGGAGTGTCCTCGACGAGGGGGGTGCCCTGCGCCAGCACGGTGATCCGCTCGGCCAGCGAGAAGACGACATGCATGTCGTGCTCGATGATGCACATGGTGATGTCGCGCTTCTGCTTGATCTCCTTGAGCAGGTCGATCGTGTTGTTGGTATCGGCCCGCGCCATGCCCGCCGTCGGCTCGTCGAGAAGCAGTAGCTTGGGTTCCTGCACGAGGCACATCGCCATCTCAAGACGGCGCTTGTCGCCCCGGCTCATCGAGGCCGAATGCATGTTCCGCTTGTCGAGCATATTGACATCGTCAAGCATCTGCTCGGCCTTCTCGATCAGTTCCTTCTCATGAAAGACTTGCTCGAACGCGTGCATCCGGAACGCTCCGTCGCGTTTGGCAAAGCATGGGATCAGCATGTTTTCCATGACCGTCAGGTCACCGAAGATCTCGGGCGTCTGGAACACCCGGCTGATACCCATCTGGTTGATCTCGTGCGGCTTGCGCCCCAGCACGGACTGTCCGTCGAACATGACCGAGCCGGTGTCGGGGATCAGCTTGCCGACGAGGCAGTTGAGAAGCGTGGACTTGCCCGCGCCGTTGGGTCCGATGATGGCGTGGACGGTGTTCTCCTCGACCGAGAGGTTCACATTGCCCAGTGCCTGGAGGCCCCCGAAGCGCTTTCCAACGCCTTTGACTTCAAGAATACCCATCTGAGTCTCTCCTTATTCCGCGGGGGTCTTGGCTGCGTCGTCCGACTTCTTCCGGCGGAAGAGGCGGGCAATGCGCTGTCCGCCCTCGACGAGGCCGCCGGGCAGGAAGATCACGACCAGCATGAAGACGATGCCAAGGGTCAGGTGCCAGCCCTTGCCGATGAAGGGGTACAGGATGAACACAACCGCGTCCTCAAGACCGTCCGGCAGGAAGGCGAACCAGTCGTGCAGGATGGTCGAGTTGATCTTGGAAATGATGTTCTCCATGTACTTGATCAGACCCGCACCCAGAACCGGCCCGATAAGCGTGCCGACGCCGCCGAGGATCGCCATCAGGACGACTTCGCCCGATGCGGTCCAGAACATGCGCTCCGGTCCGACCTGGGTGTCCATCGCGACCATCAGGCCACCGGCAAGACCGGCATACATGCCCGAGATGACGAAAGCGGCCAGTGTGTAGGGCTTGGAGTTCAGGCCGGTGTAGTTCATCCGCTGCTGGTTCGACTTGACCGCGCGCAGCATCATGCCGAAGGGCGAGCGGAAGATGCGGATCGAGACATAGAAGCCGATCAGCATGACCAGAGCCGCGATGTAGTAGCCCGCGTTGAAGGTGAAGAGCCAGTCGCCCACCGCCAACTCGTAGCTTGTCCGCATGTCGATGCCAAAGAGGTTGGCGCGCCCGATCTCTCCCGGTGCGAGGTTCGACAGAAGCGGGCTGTCGGTGGACTTGAGCTGCAGGCCCGTCTCGCCGCCGGTGATCGGCGTCAGGACCGAATAGGCGAGCGCATAAGACATCTGCGCGAAGGCGAGCGTCAGGATCGAGAAGTAGATGCCCGAGCGCCGGAGCGAGATGAAGCCCACGAAGAGCGCAAAGAGCCCTGCAAAGACGATCGACATGATGATCGCCGGGATCACGTTGAGCGTGAGCAGCTTCATCATCCAGATCGCGGCATAGGACCCCACACCCAGGAAGGCCGCGTGGCCGAAGGACAGGTATCCGGTCAGCCCGAACAGGATATTGAAGCCGATGGCGAAGATGCCGAAGATCACGAAGCGCTGCATCAGGTCGGGATATCCGGCGTTGAACTGCGCCAAGTCCGAGCCTTCGGGGAAGGGGTTCAGGATGAAGGGCGCCAGCATTGTCAGGATCGCGACGATGATCAGAAGCGTCGTATCCTTGGCGTTCAGCCCGAAGATACCCCGGCTTGGGGCCGCCGTCTTGGTGGCCCGTGCGGGCTTGGCGGCGACGGAAGGGTTCTGTGTCTGGTCTGTCATGGCTTATTCCTCCATCACGCCTTTGCGTCCCATCAGGCCGCGCGGCCGGGTCAGCAGGATGACGATGGCGACAAGGTAGATGATGATCTGGTTGATGCCGGGGATGATGTCGATGACTTCGGCCATGGAGGCGAAGCTTTCGAGAATACCCAGCAGGAAACCCGCAAGGACGGCGCCGGGCAGGGACCCCATGCCGCCCACAACGACCACCACGAAGGAGAGGACAAGGAAGTCCATTCCCATGTGGTAGTTGGGCGAATTGATCGGTGTGTACATCACCCCGGCAAGCCCCGCGACGCATGCCGCGATGGCGAACATAACAGTGAAGCGCTTGTCGATGTTGATGCCCAAGAGGCCCACGGTCTCGCGGTCGGCCATGCCGGCCCGGACCACCATCCCGAACGTGGTGAACTGCAGGAAGGCAAAGACGGCCGCGATCAGGATCATCGCGAAGGCGAAGTAGACGAGCCGCCAGTAGGGGTACATGATCGTGAACGGATCGGCCCCGATCAGCACGCCGAAGTCGAACGAGCCGTTGAAGGCGGGCGGCGCCGGGGTAGGGATCGGGTTGGCGCCGAAGAAATACTTGATGATTTCCTGAAGCACGATGGCCAGGCCGAAGGTCACCAGGATCTGGTCGGCATGGGGGCGCTTGTAGAAATGCTTGATCAGGCCGCGCTCCATCGCGTAGCCGACCGCGATCATGATCGGGATCGAGAACAGGATCGCCAGCGGCACGGACCAGTTGATGACCGCCTGTCCCAGGTCCGGTCCCAGCCATTCATGCATGTAGGGAATGTCGACCTTGAGCGGATTGCCCAGAAAGTCCTTGCGGCTTTCGTCGATGACCTCGTGGCTGAGGCTCAGAATGCGCTGAAGCGTCACGGCGCAGAAGGCGCCGATCATGAACAGCGCGCCATGCGCAAAGTTCACTACGCCGAGCGTGCCGAAGATCAGGGTCAGACCGAGGGCGATCAGCGCATAGGCCGACCCCTTGTCCAGACCGTTCAGCGTTTGAAGGATGATGGCGTCCATGTCCCCACCTCACAGGTTTTTTGGCTGGCTGGGTGCCGGGGCCATTTTTCGCGGTCCCGGAGGGTGGGCGCGCCCCGAAAGGCGCACCCTGTCTTGTCGGTCGGGCTTAAGCGCCCGGGTTGCACTCGCCCAGGGTCGCTTCCGCGCCACCCATCTGCGGGTGATCCGGCGCATAGGTGACCTGATCGACCGGCGTGATCTCGACGACTTCGAGAAGGTCGAATTCCGAGGTCGGGTTCTCTTTCCCGCGCACGACCAGAACATCCTTGAAGCACTGGTGGTCGGCACCGCGATAAAGGGTCGGACCGTTGCCAAGACCGTCGAACTCGAAGTCTTCGAGCGCTTCGGCCACGGCACAGGGGTTGAACGACCCGGCGCGGTTGACGGCGTCCGCATAGAGCAGCGTCTGCACGTAGCAGGTGTGCGCTGCCTGGCTCGGCGGGAAGCCGTACTTGGTGCCGAACGAGCGGGTAAAAGCCTGCGAACCTTCGTCCTGCAGCGACCAGTGCCAGTTCGTCGAGCCGAAGATGCCCTTGACGTTGGCGCCGGCGCCACGCGCCATCAGGCGCGAGTAGAGCGGAACGACGATTTCGAAGTTCTTGCCGTTGACCATACGGTCGCGCAGGCCGAACTGAACGGCGTTGGTGAGCGAGTTCACCATGTTGCCGCCGTAGTGGTTGAGGACGAGCACGTCCGCATCCGTCTGAAGCACCGGCGCGATGTAGGACGAGAAGTCCGTCTGGGTGAGCGGGGTCTTGACGGCGTTGACCGTCTCCCAGCCCATCGCCTCGGTCGCCTGGGTGATGGCTTCCTCGGTGGTGTAGCCCCAGTTGTAGTCGGCGGTCAGGTGATAGGCCTTGCGGTCGGTGCCATAGGCGTTCGCCAGCACCGGCGCGAGAGCGGCGCCCGACATGTACGAGTTGAAGAAGTGACGGAAGCCGTTGGCCTTCCGGTCCTTGCCCGTGGTGTCGTTCGAGTGGGTGAGACCGGCCATGAAGATGACGCCGGCTTCCTGGCAGAGCGCCTGCACGGCCACGGCCACGCCCGAGGACGAGCCGCCGGTGATCATGATGGCGCCGTCCTTCTCGATCATCGAGCGGGCCGACGCGCGGGCGGCGTCCGATTTGGTCTGCGTGTCGCCGGTGACGTACTCGACGCGCTTGCCGTTGATGCCCGTGCCGTCGAGGGTCTTCGACGAGAAGGTGTTGATCATGCCGCCGTCGCCGCCACCGTTCAGGTGCTCGACAGCCAGCTCATAGGCGCGCAGTTCGTCCGCGCCTTCGTCCGCGTAGGGACCGGTCTGCGGCACGTTGAAGCCGAGCGTCACCGTGTCGCCCTGCGGCGCGTTGGTGAAGCCGGTATGCGCGCCGGCCCAGACAGCCCCGGTAAAGATGGTCGGGGTCGCGAGCGCCGCACCGGCTGCCGCGCCCGTCTTCATCACTCCGCGACGTGTGAAGTTGGATTTGGTCATGTAGTCCTCCCATATGGAACATCCGGCTTGTGGTTTGAGGCACCACGGGCGCCCCTCCATTGGCGGCCGGACCCTTTGACAAGGTGCCTATGTTATCGCGCGAGACGTGAAAACTTTTCAACAACCCCCTCACTTGGCGTCATTTTTCTGTAAACGAATGCACAATTCCATGGTATACTTTGTAAAGTAATTTTCTTGCGCACACAGAAACGCATTGGAAACATAAGGAAAAACCCATGCCACGCGCCGCGCTCACAGGGTCACGGATACGCCGTTTCAGGCTGGACAGAGGCGTCCGGCAGGCCGATCTGGCGCGCGACTGCGACATCTCGCCCAGCTATCTCAATCTGATCGAACACAACCGTCGCAGAATCGGCGGCGCGCTGCTCAACCGGATCGCTCGCGCGCTCGACGTGGACCCAGTCGTCCTGAGCGAAGGCGCGAGCGCGACGCTGACCTCCGGGCTTGAGGCGGTGGCCGCCAATGCACCAGCAGGCGAGGGTCTGGAGCCGCCCGAGGATTTTGCCGGTACCTTTCCGGGCTGGGCGCGGCTGGCGGTTGAGCAGCAACGAAGGAGCGAAACGCTGGAACGGGTGGTCGAGGTTCTGAACGACCGACTGACCCATGACCCGATGCTGTCGGCCTCGCTCCATGACGTGCTGTCCACCGTGACGGCCATCCGCTCGACCAGCGGCATTCTCGCCTCGGGAGAGGAGATCGAGCCGGAATGGAACGCGCGCTTCGTGCGAAACCTCTACGAGGACAGTCAGCGTCTTGCGCAATCTGCCGAAGCCCTCGTCGGCTATCTCGATGCGGGCGGCGACGCGGCACGAAGAACGACCCTTCCGCAGGAGGAGCTGGAGGCATGGCTCGATGCGCAGGGCTGGAACATCGGAGAGATCGAAGCGGGCGCGGACCCCTCCGAGGTGCTGGCCGCGTCGGGGACAGAGCTTGCTACGGCGACGGCCAGAAGCATGGCCGCCACCTACCTGACCCGATACGCCGCGGACGCAGAGAGCGTGCCCATGGTGCCGCTACTGGATGCGATCGAGTTGGGCAGAACCGATCCGGCTGCGCTGGCCGGTCAGTTCAAGGTCGGGTTCGATCTGATCCTGCGCCGCCTTGCGCAGATGCCGGACAGCGCGTTCCGGGGCGGTCTGGCTCCGGGTCTCGTCCTCTGCGACGCATCCGGCACGCTGACGTTCCGGAAGCCCGTCGAAGGTTTCGAGCCGCCGCATTTCGGTTCGGGTTGCGCGCTCTGGCCGCTCTACGAAGCGCTGGCGCGGCCGTCCCAGCCGATCCGGACCGAGGTCGTTCTGACCGGTCGGGACACGCGACAGTTCACGCTTCACGCCTTCGCCACGACCCGATTTCCCGCCGGTTTCGACCGTCCCGGCGTCGTCGAGGCGACGATGCTGATCGTGCCGCGCGTCGGAGATACCGGCGACGAGATGCGCGAGCCGCTCGAAATCGGGACAAGCTGCCGGGTCTGCGCGCGGGGCGATTGCCCGGCCCGGCGCGAGCCGTCGATCCTCAGTCTTGCCCGCGCGGGGGCATGACGCGTTTTGACAGCGGGGCGGGCTTCGGCAATAGTCCTGTCAAAGACCGGTAAACGGCTGACCATAGGGAGGAGATCGGCGATGGGCGGACGGGTCCTGCTGATCGAAGACGAACCGAATATCATCGAGGCGATCCGCTTCATCCTGTCCCGTGCCGGCTGGCGCGTGGACACCCATTCCGATGGCTCGACCGCGATCGAGGCCGTCGAGGCGCGCAAACCCGATCTGGTCATTCTCGACGTCATGCTGCCGAACCGCTCCGGCTATGACATCCTGAATGATCTGAGGCAGGCGGCGGCGACCGAAAACCTTCCGGTCCTGATGCTGACCGCGCGGGGCCAGAAGAAGGACCGCGACCTTGCCGAGAAGCTGGGCGCGAGCCGCTTCATGACCAAGCCGTTCTCGAATGGCGAGGTTCTGGCCGCGGTTCGCGAACTGGTGCCCGAGTGAGCCGCCCGCCCGAGCCACTCTTCCTGGCGCGCCAAAGCTACCGCCGCCGCCGCCTTGGCGATGCGGCGCGGGTGCTGCCCATTCTGGGAGCGGTTCTGCTGCTTCTGCCGATCCTCTGGGCCGATACGGCCCGCACCAGCGGCGGCCTTGTCTACATCTTTGCGACATGGGCGATCCTGATCGTCATCGTCGCAGTGGTCTCGTCGAGGCTCGGACATGACCGCCGCGGGGCGGGCGACCCTGAAGGCGGTGAAGACGGGGAGTTCTGAGCGTGCTCAGTTTCAACGCCCTCATCGTCGTCGCGCTTCTTTACGTGGCGCTTCTCTTTGCCGTGGCGTTCTGGGCGGATTCCCGCGCCGAACGGGGGCGGCTCGGCTGGTTGCGCTCGCCCCTGGTCTATACACTGTCTCTGTCGATTTATTGCACGGCATGGACCTTCTACGGTGCGGTCGGCAACGCGACGCGGTCGGGTCTGGAATACGTCACCATCTATCTTGGACCGACGCTGGTTCTGATCGGCTGGTGGGCGCTTCTCAGGCGGCTGGTTCGGATCGGGCGCACGCAGCGCATCACCTCGATCGCCGACATGATCTCGTCGCGCTACGGGAAATCGAACCTGTTGGGCATTATCGTCACGGTGCTCGCCGTGGTCGGCACCACCCCCTATATCGCGCTGCAATTGCAGTCCGTCACGCTCAGCTTCGCGGTCTTCAGCCCGGCCGCAGCGGGTGAGGGCGCGGACGGCCTGAGTTCCATCGCCTTCTGGGTCGCGGTGGGCCTTGTCGTGTTCACCATCATGTTCGGCACACGGAACCTCGACGTGAACGAGCGGCACTACGGCGTCGTTACCGCCATCGCGCTTGAAGCCATCGTCAAACTGGCCGCTCTCATCGCCGTCGGCCTTTTCGTTGTCTTCGCGGTTGCTGACGGACCAGTCGATGTGCTGGAGCGGATCGAGGCCTCGCCGATCGCCGACTGGGACCTGCAGCCCGACCGATGGGCCACGCTGATCTTCCTGTCGGCGGCTGCCTTTATCTGCCTGCCGCGCATGTTTCAGGTGATCGTGGTCGAGAACTCGGACGAGCGTCACCTTGCGACGGCAAGCTGGGCCTTCCCGCTCTACCTGTTCATGATCAGCCTGTTTGTCCTGCCCATCGCCGTCGTCGGTCTGGCGACGCTGCCTGCGGATGCGAACCCCGATCTGTTCGTCCTGACCCTTCCCATTGCCTTCGATCAGAGCGCGCTGTCGATGCTGGCCTTCCTCGGCGGGTTCTCGTCGGCCACCTCCATGGTGATCGTCGCCGCCATCGCGCTGTCCACCATGGTGTCGAACCACATCGTGATGCCGATCTGGCTGAATGCCCGGAAAGGCGGTGCGACGGTATCCGGCGATGTTCGCGACACGGTGATCCTGGCGCGGCGGCTGTCCATCGCGGGTGTGCTGGCGCTCGGGTATCTTTACTTCCGACTGTCGGGCGGCGGCACTGCGCTCGCCTCCATGGGGCTGATCGCCTTTATCGGCCTGGCGCAGGTCCTGCCGGCGCTTCTCGGCGGCATCTTCTGGCGCGGGGCCACGCGCGTCGGCGCGGCGGTCGGGCTGTTGGTGGGATTTGCGGTCTGGGGCTGGACCTCGTTCCTGCCGAGTTTCGGCGACAGTGCGATCATGACTGCAAGTGTCTTTTCCGAAGGGCCTTTCGGCATCGGCCTTCTCAGGCCCACGGCACTCTTCGGGATCGAAGGCATGGACCCGCTCGTCCATTCGGTCTTCTGGTCGATGCTGCTGAACAGCGGCGCCTTCGTGCTGTTCTCGCTTCTCAGCTTCCCCACGCCGATCGAGCGCATTGAAGGCGCCACTTTCGTCAACGTCTTTCGCTATTCGGAATCCGCCCCCGGCTGGACGGGCGGCGCGGCCGAGGCCGAGGATTTGCTGATCATGGCGCAGCGCATCGTCGGCCCCACCGAGGCGCAGACCCTGTTCGAAGCCGAGGCGCGGCTTCAGGGCAACGCGGGGTATCTGCCCGAGGTGACACCGGACTTCCTGCAACGGCTTGAACGGGAACTTGCGGGCTCTGTCGGCGCGGCCACGGCCCACGCGATGATCGCCCAGATCACCGGCGGCGTCTCGGTCAGCGTCGAAGACCTGATGAAAGTGGCGGACGAGGCGCAGCAGATCCTCGAATACTCGAACCAGCTTGAAGCGAAGTCAGTCGAACTGGGACGCACCGCGCGTCAGCTGAAAGAGGCCAATGACAAGCTGATGGCGCTCTCGGTGCAGAAGGACGGCTTCCTCAGCCAGATCAGCCATGAACTCAGAACGCCGATGACGTCGATCCGGTCCTTCAGCGAGATTCTGATGGGCGGCGAACGGATGAGTGCCGAGGACCGGCAACGCTACAGCTCGATCATCCATGACGAGGCCATCCGTCTCACCCGGCTTCTGGACGATCTTCTGGACCTGAGCGTTCTGGAGAACGGTCAGGTTACGCTGAACATGCGCCATGACACGGTGCGTGCCGTTCTGGACCGCGCCGTCGCTGCGACCGAGCGGCCGCACAAGGCGGGCGGCATTGTCATTCACCGGACGCCGGGCGACGAAGACGCGCCGCTCTATACCGACAGCGACCGTCTGGCGCAGGTCTTCATCAACCTGATCGCCAATGCCGAGAAATATTGCGAGGCGGATGCGCCCGCGCTGACCATCGAGGTCAAAACGGTGGCCGGGCGCACGGTTGTTGACTTTACCGACAACGGGCGTGGCATCCCGCGCGAGGCGCGCGAGATGATCTTCGAAAAGTTCAGCCGCGTGAGCGACCATCGCGCCGCTGGGGGCGCGGGGCTGGGGCTTGCCATTTGCCGCGAGATCATGGCGCGTCTCGGCGGGACGATCGCCTATCTGCCGGGGCAGGGTGGTGCATCCTTCCGGGTGACCCTGCCAGAGGCGGTGGCGCGCGCGGCGGAATAGGCGCGTCACAACGGTCTGGTAACCTGTTTCGGTCAGTGTCGGGCCTGAATAGACGGGCGACCGGACCATGGCCGACGCGGCAGACAGCAATGTGCTCCAACGTATCGTGGCGCCGCCGCGCCCGCGCGCCTTGCGCGAATCCGCCGCCGTGGACGCGGTGCTCAGGGTCGACATGCCTCGCTCGGCAGACGAGCTTCTGGGGCTTACGGTCGAACTTCGCTCGGTGGTGCGGAACATGGTCTCCGAAGAAGGGGTCGTCGCGGCGCTCAGCGATAGCGATCTGATCTTCGTTCTGGATTGCGGTGACGGCGAGTTGGGTCTTGTCGTGGTGGATAGCGGCCTGATCTCGACCCTGCTCGAGGTTCAGACCACCGGCCGCGTCACCAGCGCACCGCCCAAGGACCGGCGCCCCACCCGCACCGATGGCGTTGTCGTCAGCGACATGGCTGACCGCTGGCTCGAGGATATCGCTCGCGCGCAGGCGGCTGGCGGGGGGACGGGCAACCCGCGCTTCACCACGCTTGAGCGTGAAAGCCGCATTCTGGATATCCGCGCCGTGGGTCTGATGCTGGACCCCGGCGACTACGATGTCCTGAGGGTTGAGATGGCGTTTTCCGGGGGCGCGAAAAACGGCGCTCTGTCGGTCTGCGTGCCGGTGAGCAACGGTGCGGGCGCGGCTTCGAAAAGCGGCGAAGGTGGCGGGCTGGCCGACGAGCTGCGCGCGCACTACGCCCATATGCGCGCCGATCTCCGGGTCGACCTGGATCAGATCCGCTTGCCGTTGTCAGCCGTGCTGAAGCTGAAGAAGGACGCGGTTCTGCCGCTTGCGACCGAGAACGCGTCCGAAGTGACGCTCCGCCAGACCGATGGCCGCCGTGTCGCGAAGGCGAGGCTGGGGCAGGTCCATGGTCAGTGGGCGGTTCGGATGGCGGGGTTCGGCAGTGCGACCGCGGGCGCGGTTGGGGGTGTCGAAGCGGCTGCCTTCAGGGGGGCGGCGGCCTCGGCAGCACTGCCCGAACCGTCAGGCGGAGTAGGCGAGTTGCCCGACCTGCCCGAATTGCCGGGCATGTCCGAGTTGCCCGATTTGCCTGACCTGCCAGAGATTGAGGGAAACGGGGACATGCCTGAACTTCCGGACCTGCCCGACTTGCCTGATCTGCCGGGTACAGGCGACGGATTCGAGCTGCCGGACCTTCCGGATCTTCCCGACCTGCCGGAGCTCCCGGAACTTCCCGACCTGGACTGACGCGCAGCCGGAAACGTCCCTGTCGCCACCACAGTTTCCGTCACGCAACGAAGCGGATCAGCCTGCGCGAATCTGATCGAGTTGCTGGCCGAGACCCGGCGCAGGATAGCCCGCGCGGTCCAGTGCGCTCAGAATATCCTCGGTGCTCATTCGGTCACCCGACGCCATGGCGAAAGCCCAGAGATAGGCCGACCGCGTCCCGGACGCGCAATAGGCCAGAACCGGCCCGTCCGCCGCGTCGATTGCATCCCGGTGGGCGGCAATGATGTCGAGGGTGAGCATCCCATGCGCAAGGGGCACATTCGTGAAGCCGATCCCCGCCGCCTCGGCGGCATCGGCAAGACGCTCGGCTGACAAGGTCAGAGGGTTCTCGATGTCCGGCCGATTGCAAATGACGGCGCGGATGCCCGCCTCGGCCAGCGCCGGAATGTCTGCCGGTGTAATCTGAGATGAAACGCTGACCTTGTCGTCCAGTTGGCGGCCGATCATCCGATCCTCACGCGGGCTGCTCCTGAAGCCGCGCCTTCAAGGGCGGCGCGACCCACATACCCAGCACCATCGTGGCGAGAAAGACAAGTCCGCCCGTGCCGCCCCAGGTGATCGAGGCCATGGCCGGCCCCGGGCAGAGCCCGGCCAGACCCCAGCCCATACCGAACAGCGTCGAGCCGACGACAAGACGCCGTCCCAGCCGGGGTTCCGGCGGGGGAGGGAAGCTGCCGCCCAAGGCGGGAGCACGGCGCGCAGCCGCGATACGCCAGGCGATTGCCATTGGCAGGATCGCGCCGCCCATCACGAAAGCGAGCGTCGGGTCCCACGCCCCGAAAATGTCGAGCCAGCCGATCACCTTGGTCGTGTCGGTCATGCCTGAGATCAGAAGACCGGCCCCGAAAAGGCCACCGGCGATGAAGGAAAAGACGGGACGCATCAGACGACTCCCAGAATGTGGCGGAAGAGAACGACGGTCAGGCCGCCCGCGCCGATGTAGAAGATGGTGGCCACGATGCCCCGAAGGCTGAACCGCGAGATGCCGCACACCCCGTGCCCCGAGGTGCAGCCATTGGCGATCCGGGTCCCGATCCCCACGAGCAGCCCGGCTGCCGCCACCACGATCAGGTTGTTGTTCACATGCGTGTCGGCCCCGCCCATGGCGATCGCCAGAGCACCCGGCACGATGACAAGCCCGGCGATGAAGCCGATCCGCTCACGCAGCGTGTCCCGCGCCGAGCCGTCCACGACCCCGCCAAGGATGCCGGAGGCGCCCATGATGCGACCGTTCACCAGAAGGTAGAACGCGGCGGCGAGGCCGATGATGATCCCGCCCGCGAACCCCATGATCCATTCCGTTGGCATTGGTTTTCGTCCTTAGAGTTTGTTGATCGGCACTTTGAGGAAGACGTCGCCCTTGTCGTCGGGCTCGGGCATGTTCCCGCCGCGCATGTTGACCTGAAGCGATGGCACGATGAGCTTGGGCATCCCCAGCGTCGCGTCGCGGGTCTGGCGCATCTCCACGAATTCCTCGCGGGCCTTGCCGCCGCCTACATGGACGTTCCTGGCCTTCTGCTCGCCCACGGTGCTTTCCCACGCATAAACGTCGCGCCCCGGCGCCTTGTAGTCGTGGCCGACGAAGATTCGCGTCTCGTCGGGCAGGGCGAGAATGCGCTGCACGCTGTCGTACATCGTGTCGGCCGAGCCGCCGGGAAAGTCGCAGCGCGCCGTGCCGAAATCGGGCATGAAAAGCGTATCACCGACAAAGGCGGCATCCCCGATGACGTAGGTCATGCAGGCGGGCGTGTGGCCCGGCGTGTGCATCACGTCACCCCGAAGCTGGCCGATATGAAAGCTGTCGCCTTCCTCGAACAGCGCGTCGAACTGCGAGCCGTCACGCTGAAAGGCCGTGCCTTCGTTGAAGATCTTGCCGAAAGTGTCCTGCACGACGGTGATATTGGAACCGATGCCGATCTTGCCGCCGAGTTTTTCCTGCAGATAGGGGGCGGCGGACAGGTGATCCGCATGGACGTGGGTTTCCAGGATCCAGGCCGTATTCAGGCCTTCCTTACCAATATATTCAATGATGGCGTCGGCCGACCGAGTGTCGGTGCGACCCGAGGCGTAGTCGAAGTCCAGAACGCTGTCGATAATGGCGCAGGCGGTGCCCGTGGGATCCTTGACAACATATGAAATCGTGTTGGTCGCCTCGTCGAAGAATGCCTTGACGAACGGTGTCATTCCAACCTCCTTTAATGTGGTGTATACATAGCATTCCGAGATCATATTTCAATATCGATATATATAGTTGGTCATGAATATACAAAGCCAGGAAACGAGGCAGGAGATGCACGACGCGATGGCGGCTTCTGCCGATGAAGCGGCGGGCTGTCTGAGGGCGTTGTCGAACCCGTCAAGATTGCTTCTCCTTTGCCAGTTGGTGGACGGCGAGCGCAGCGTGGGAGAGCTTGAGAACGCTCTCGATCTGGGACAGGCATATGTCTCGCAGCAATTGGCGCGTCTGAGGGGCGAGGGGTTGGTCAAAGCGGTGCGCGACGGTCGAATCGTTCGTTATTCGCTGGCGGACCCTCGGGTCGTCCCACTGTTGCAAGTGCTCTATGAGCAGTTCTGCAACCCTGCATTGCGCGCCGAATAAGCGGGCGAACGCCGAAAAAACGCACATATCCACAGCTTTCCCCCGGGAATATGGTCCGCTTCGGTCCAATTCGGGTCACGTCCGTGTTACGATGGTCGAACATTCAACGACGAACACGAATTGCAAAAATTCGGGCGAGGGACCGAAACGGGAGGACCCCATGAAGGATCTGCCAGCCACTTATGGCGACAGGGACGATGTCGACCACCTGATAGACCGTCTCCTCGCCGACCCCGGCACTGTCGAAGACGTGAAGACGCTTCTGCGGCACAAGATGTCGGCGCCCGATGTGATCGCGGTTGCGCCTGTCTGTGCGCGCTCCTTGCAGGCCGATAGGGCCGAGGAGGATGTCGAAGACATGTGGGACAACGTCCCCATCTGAGGCAGGAAAGCGCCTTCCGGCGGAACCGCGCTTGTTTTTCGCCAGCCATGGCGTAGAAAACAGCATGGGCCGAGAAGACAGGATCGCACCGGCGGCAGAGGTCGAGGTCGAGCGGCGTGGCCATGTCGCTGTCCTCAGGCTTTTGACCGCCCCGACGGGCGCGCTGACACGCGAGCTCAGGCGCGATATTCTTCTGACAATCAATCAGTTAGCCGCCGATGATGATGTGCGGGCCATCGTCCTGACCGGGGCGATGGGCGTCTTCGCAGTGGGTACCAGCCTTGAGACCGGGGACGAGCTTGGCGACGATCCGGACCTGGCTGCGGTCTGCGACCGGATCGAGGCGCTGAAAATACCGTGCATTGCCGCAATCTCGGGCGCGGCGCTCGGCAACGGGCTCGAACTGGCGCTGGCGGCACATTACCGGGTGGTCAGCCCCTCGGCACGGCTGGGTGCCCCGGAAATCACCATCGGTCTTGTCCCGAATGCCGGCGGCACGCAGCGTCTGCCGAAGGTGGTGGGCGGCGTGGCGGCATTGAAGATCCTGCTGAGCGGACGCGCGGTGAATGGCGTATCGGCCGGGAAGCTGGGCCTCGCGGACCGCGTTGTCGATACGGACATCCTGGAGGCCGCCGTGGCCTTCGCCGACGAGGTGATCGCCAGTGTCTCGGAACTGCCCCGCAACTCTACGCGGCGCGACCGTCTGGGAGAGGGCGGACCGTTCCTGGAAGCGGTGTCACAACACAAGGCCGTCGCGGCGCGGAGCGGGCTCGATGCACCGCTCAGGCTGATCGAATGCGTCGAAGCGGCTCTGCTCCTGCCCTACGAGATCGGCCGCGGCCTTGAAAGCGCGGCCTTCGAAGATCTCGTCCATTCCGAGCATTCCCGTTCGCTCCGCCATGTTTTCGCAGCCGAGCGCCGCTTGCAGGCGCGGACGGCCGAGACCGGGCGCGTACCGTCGCGGCCTCTGAACAGCGCGGCGGTTCTTGCGGCGCGGGGTCTTGGCAACGAGGTCGCTGTCGCCGCGCTTGATGCCGGGTTCAAGGTCTCGGTGGCCGAACGCACGGACGAGGCGCTGGAAGCAGGCGTCACCCGCGTGATCGAGCATTACGACGCCCGTGTCGCGGCAGGCCGGATGACCGAAGACGCGGTGGAAGCCACGCTCGACCGGATGAACGCCGTCTGCGGATACCGGACGCTGGGCAACGTGGATATCGTGATCGACCCGGGCCCATCCATCGCCCGCGAGCGGGTGGCCGAGATCGACGCCGTGCTCAAGGCGGGGGCGATCTTCGCCACGGGCAGCGACCATGTGGACCTTGCGCGGATCGCGCAATCTACCGGGCGGCCCGCCGATGTGGTAGGTTTCAAAATGTATCCGGGTCTTCTGAAGAACCGGATCGTCGAGCTGAGCGTTCTCAAGGAGACATCGCCAAAAGCGCGGGAAACCGCGCGCGCCTTCGCCCGCAAGATCGGGCGGCTGATCGTCGAGACGGGCGCGGGCGGAAAGGGCATCGGCGCGCAGGTGACCGACGCGCTTCATGCCGCCGCAGACGCCGCCGTCCTCGACGGCGCCTCCATTGCGCAGGTGGATGCCGCGCTGCGCGACTGGGGGCTGCCCTATGGCTCGTTCGCATGGCGCGACGCGCAGGGGCTGGAGCGTGCGCTCAAGGATCGGTCTGCCGGCGAGGTCGACAGCCGTCTCGCCGCCAATGGCCGGACAGGCCGCAAGGTGGGGCGCGGCTTCTACAGCTATGCCCGCCGGGGCGCGCCCGGGGTCGAAGACCCGCTTGTCGCGCAGCTGATCCAGACCATGCGGGCCGAACGCGGGATCAAGCCTCGCAAGCCGTCAGATGGCGAGGTGCGCCTCGCCTGCGTGGCCGCCATGGCGGGGGCGGGGGCGCGGATGCTGATGGAAGGCACCGCGCTCAGGCCGTCCGATATCGACATGGTCGCGGTCCACGGGCTTGGCTTTGCGCGCCGCACCGGCGGGGTCATGTTCGCCGCCGACCTGATCGGACTGGAGCGTATTCGTGACGTGCTGGCGCGCCTTTCGGAACGCGAGCGTCGCGTGCCGAAGCCGTCGCCCATCTTCGACGACCTGATCCGGGCCGGTAAGGGCTTTTCCGACCTCGACGGCTGATACGTCAGCTCAGGAAAACGCCCAGCACCACGGTCATCAGCCCAAGTGCCGATATCGCCAGCGCCCCGAGGTTTAGCGCCACGACCTTCTGGAGCCGCGCCTTCATCGCCTCGTCATCGAGCCCCTCGCGGCGCGCTTTCGCGGCGATCACGATGCACCAGATCAGGCCCAGAAGGCCCACAAGCGTCAGTCCCGCGCCTATCCAGATCAGTGCTTCCATCGCCCGTTCCTTCCCGTGCTCTTGGCGCATCGCACCTAACCGGCATCCGTCCCGCGAGCAAGCACTTGCAGCCCGGCAGCCGCGCCGGTATCGGTCTGTCTCCCACCGGCTGCAACAGGCATGAGGACCCCATGGACGACAGCGTCACCGATCAGAGCTACCGTGTCACCGCGGACGAACTCCGCCAGTTCATCGAGCGTTTCGAACGCCTCGAAGCCGAGAAGAAAGACATCGCGGACCAGCAGAAGGAAGTGATGGCCGAAGCCAAGGGGCGCGGCTATGACACCAAGGTCATGCGCAAGGTGATCGCGCTGCGCAAACGCGAGCCCGACGACATCGCGGAAGAGGAAGCGGTGCTCGACATGTACAAATCCGCTCTTGGCATGTGAGGCCGCGCGCGGTCACGCTTCCAGAAATGTCACGCCCGGTATCGTCCTGATCCGGGCGACATCCATCTCGTAAAGTTCGGTCAGGTCCGCGACGGTCTCTTCCGTCCAGCCGGGAATGTCGATGACTGTCTCGACCGCCTCACTAACCGCATGCGCTTCGAGAAAGGCGGCGATGGCGGTGCGGCGGCGGTTCTCGGTCAGGTCGGCGCGGGTAGAGAGGAACTCCGACAGGCGGCTCAGCCCGTCCGGCGTGATGATCCGCTCGGCCATGTCGAGCGCGCCATCGAGCGCCGTGAACGGATCATGCTGTGTCAGGTCCCGCATGATTTCCGACCAGAGGAACGGTGTATCTTCGTGGCACCAGACGGTGATCGGTGCGCCCGGCACCGCGCCGGCAATCCGCGCGACGACATCCGACCAGAGAAGCTGTTCGAGTGCGACGCCGGCAAGGGCCGCCCCGCGCGCCTCGGGCGTCTCGGCATGGCGCGCGACGAGATCCGGGATGAAGGTGGCGGGGTTTCGGACCGCAAGGGCAAAGCCGACCTCGTGGCTCGGGAAACAGGCGCGAAGCCATGCCGCCTTGTCTGCTTTGGGGTAAAGCCCGTCAGGCCCCAACGCCACCTTGTCCCGGCACAGGAAATTTTCACTCGACAGCACGATCCGGTCGGCACTTTCGTCGTCCCGGATGGTTTCGATCAGCAGGGTTTCGGTCTCGGCGCTGGCGGGGGCGCCCCTCAGCTTTGTCGAGACATCGCCGATCAACTCGCGGTATCGCCCCGGTCCCGGCACGACGATCCCTTCCTCGGCCAGACGCGCGCGGTTCCGCAGGATCGAGCGGATCAGAAGCCCGTCGTCGGTGCAATGCGCGCCGAGATGGAAAAGGATCTGCATAAGCGCCGGTTTCGTTCTCTGCCTTGCCCCGGCCTGAGCCTAGCGTTGGGCGCTGGACAGGGAAAGGCGTTTCGCGCTAGGGCGATGGATGATGACCGACGAAAAGACTCAACTTCCCGGCATATCCGTGCCCCGGCCAGAGCCATGGTCGCTGGGCGCTGGCGCCATTGCGGCGCTTGTGCTGATGCCGATCCTGTCGGTCCTCTGGATCGCGGCCAATCCGGTCGAGAACATCTGGCCGCACCTGATGTCCACGACTCTGCCGCGCTATCTGTCGAACACCTTGGTCGTCATGCTGTCGGTCGGAATTCTGTCGGCAGTGATCGGCACGGTGACAGCATGGTTCGTGGTCATGTACCGTTTTCCGGGCGTGCGCTGGCTGGAATGGGCGCTTTTGCTGCCGCTCGCCGTTCCGGGCTATCTGGGGGCCTATGCGCTGGTCGATTTCCTGGACTATGCGGGGCCGGTTCAGACGGCGCTTCGCGAGGCAATGGGCTGGCAATCGGCCCAGGATTACGCCTTCCCGGAGATCCGGTCGCGGGGCGGGGCGATCTTCGTTCTGACGGCGTCGCTTTATCCTTACGTCTACCTTCTGGCGCGGGTCGGGTTCCGCGAGCAGTCGGGCTGCGCGCATGAGGTGGCGCGCGCGCTCGGAGCGGGTGGCATGGGCCGTTTCTTCCGTGTCGGTCTGCCCTTGGCGCGGCCAGCCGTGGCGGCAGGCGCCGCCATCGTGATGATGGAAACGGTGAACGACTACGGCACCGTCGACTTCTTCGGCGTGCAGACCCTGACGACCGGCATCTTCGCGGTCTGGCTGGAGGCGCGGAACGCCGGGGGCGCGGCCCAGATCGCGACCGTCATACTCGCCATGATCCTCGCCCTCGTGGCGCTCGAGAAGATCAGCCGACGCAAGGTGCGGTTTCACCGCCTGTCGCGGCAGAGCCGCCGGCTGGAAAGAGTCGACCTCAAGGGCGGGCGAGGCTGGGGGGCGACGCTTCTCTGCCTTGTGCCTTTTCTGGGCGGCTTCGTCCTGCCCGTGGCGGTCCTTGGCCACCACGCACTGACCCGTCCAGACCGCTGGCTCGCGCCGGGGCTGGCCGATGCTCTCTGGAACACCGTCCTCGTGGGCGGCGCAGCGGCTGCGCTGACGGTCATGGCAGCGCTCTTCATGGTCTATGGTGTGCGCCTGTCAGGTCGTCGCCTGCCACGGCTGCTATTGCCCGTGACGACAATCGGCTACGCGGCGCCCGGCGCCGTGCTGGCGGTTGGCCTGCTTATCCCGCTTGCCGCCTTCGACAACGCGGTCGCAGATGCGATCCTCGCCGTCACCGGCTGGGATCCGGGGCTGATGCTGACGGGGGGCGCGGCGGTGCTGGTCTATGCCTATGCCGTTCGATTCTTCGCCATCGGGCAGGGGGCGGCCGATGCGGCGATGGACCGGATATCCCCCAGCCTGCCCATGGCCGCGCGCACGCTCGGCCAGACACCCACAGGGACGCTTGGACGGGTCTATCTGCCGCTGATACGGGGCTCGGTGGCGACGGCGCTGCTACTCGTCTTCGTGGATTGCGTGAAGGAGCTGCCAGCGACGCTGCTTCTGCGCCCGTTCAACTTCAACACGCTGGCCACCCGCGCCCATGAGCAGGCGAGCCTTGAGAAAATCGCCGACGCCGCGCCCTCGGCCATCCTGATCATCGGCGTGAGCCTTGTCGCCGTGGCGCTCGTGGCGCGCGCAAGCCGCGCGCGGTGACACACGCGTTCTTGCAAACGCATCCACAAATGCGTACGAGACGCCAGCGCCCCTATAGCTCAGCTGGTAGAGCATCTGATTTGTAATCAGAGGGTCGGGAGTTCGAGTCTCTCTGGGGGCACCAATATATTCATTAAATATAAATTATAACAATTACTTAGATAATATAAATATTTTTCAGTCCCCTATATAGTCCCCCTGCTTGGTTTTGGGCGGGGAAGGGGCGGTCCAATCTCTTGGGCCGTATTCCATGGGACCGGCGTGGGATGCCGTCTTACCATAAACGGCCGGAGAAAAGTTTTCGGCTCAGGATCACCGGCGATCGCCATCGCATCAGGCGCGAGAGCTGAGCAGCCTCGCCAGAGTCCGAGCCAAGTCCGCTTCCTGTGATCTGCCCCCGTGTACCCACCTCGGATGGCTCGGTCCTGCCTTATGACCACCTCGTGCACCATGCATGCGACACACGCACCATCCGCGTACCGCTGGGCACTTGCACCTCTCGCCTGTGGACTTGGCCGTCGCTGCACATCTGCGGGCGTTTTGCAGCCTCAGGACAGGGTTCATGGGGGTATCGCCATTTTTCGTCATCATCCCCCCGTCTGTAGCTGACGTCGCCCACGACCGCCTGACCGCCATCCTTGACCTCGACCCGCTCGACGCGAACCGTCTGTTGGGCCTTGGCGCGATACTTCTTCAGTCCATCGACTTGCGCGAGGAAGGTTCTGTTCAGGCGTGTGAGGGAGCGTTCGTAGGTTTCCCTAAGTTCAGGGCTTTCTGCGGCAAAGAACCTCGACGACATCGACGAGATGGCAAAGTGCGTCGCTGACATCTGGTTGATCAGCATCGCCTCGACCGCATCCCGAGGCTCCATCTCCACCGCCAGGGCAGGAACGAGTTCAACGAAGTCGAGCCCGCCGCGGCCAAAGGCAGCCAAACCGACCTTCATGAAGACCTCTGCAGCTTCGCTGGTCTTCAGGCCGAACAGATTCCGCAGTTGGTTCGCGTCGGCTTCGTGGATCGTGAGATGGTTCTCACCTGTTCGCTCGAGCTTCGGAGCTGTTCTGCTCGGGGCTCCATCCGCAGTCTTTTTCTTCACCTTGCTCATCTTGCCTTGCCCCGGACCCATGGCGTGCAAATGTTCATGTATTGTTCTATATCAGAAACTGGCCTGAGGTAAGGGTTGTGCCGGATCGACGTGGACGGAAAAGAAGTCTTGAAGACCTGCTGCCGGAAGACAAAACCACATGGGCGCGGGACATCTGGGCGGATCGCCAAGAGGTCGCCAAGCTGCCATCGGGCGCCTGGATGCTGAGAGAGTCGGCGAAAGAGCTTGGGCTCCCTGAAGAAGCGGTGGACGAGGTGCTTCGGCGCGTTCACGGCACGGGTGAATGACTGCTCAGCGCTTTGGACCGGTCATCTGAGTGAAACGGTCAGATGTCTGCTCCGAGCCCAACGCGGACATCCATGCTTGAAGGATGCAGACGCTAGCCCCAACCGAGATGCGTCGCGTGATAGAAAACGGGCGCCGCAAAGATCACGCTATCCAGTTGATCAAGAAAACCGCCATGACCCGGGATGAGATGTGACCAGTCCTTGACGCCCCTGTCGCGTTTGATGGCCGCGAAGACGATGCTTCCGAGGATGCCGGTCACGGAGGCAAGTGCCGCCATGGCCGCCGCTCCGAGAATTCCAAACGGGGTAATCCAACTCAGAAGTGCTCCGATAAGTGCCGAAGCCGCGACGCCTGCCACCACACCGATGACTGTCTTCGGAGAGATGGCCGGCGCAATCTTCCGGCGACCGAAGCTGCGACCTGCGTAGTATTCGACGAAGTCAGCCAGTTGGACCACCATCGCGAAGAAGATGATGAGAAGGAGGGACCGATCTGCGCCATCCGGCACCTCGTAGGTCAGAAGGGCCGGGACATGGCTGAGGCAGTAGACACAGATCATCAGTCCCCATTGGGTCTCTGCGACGCGCACGAGAAACTGATCGGGATCACCTCTGACAGCGCTCAGGATCGGGAGCAGAAGAAAAACGTAGACAGGAATAAAAACGGTGAACAAACCCATCCAGTCCAGCCAGACAAAGAGATATTGCAGCGGCAGAATGACGAAAAAGCCAAGGACCAGCGAAAGGTGATCTGCACGTCGTTTGGCCGTGAAAGTCAGAAACTCCCGGAGTGCGGCAAAACTTACAAATGCGAAAAGCAATGTGACCATGAAAGCGCCGCTGAGGATGGCAATCGAAAGGATGATCGCGAGTCCCCACCACGTATGAATACGCATCAGGAACGCCTCGATCACCGGATCGGTCTGACCGAGCGGCAGACGGATGCGGATAAGTTCTGCGACGATTGTCAGAAGCGCGAGCAGACCGAAGATCGCGAGCATCAGAAGGATGACGTCGAGCGTTGTCTGTTCCGTCATTTCTCGGACCGCCGATCCTTGGGGGCAAGCGCGACGAGAGCTTCCGCGGCACGTTTCAGGAATGCTTCCTTGTCTTCACCCTCCTCGACGTGAATGGGACTTCCGAAGGTCACGGTGCAAATAAGCGGCAGCGGGATGACTTCGCCTTTGGGCATGATCTTGTTGAGGTTTGCGAGCCACGTGGGGACGAGATCAATATCGGGCCTTTGGCGACCGATGTTGTAGAGGCCCGCCCGGAACGGCAGCAACGGCTCGTCCGTCGTGTTCCGGTTGCCTTCGGGAAAGATGATAAGGGAAGAGCCTTCATCGAGCGCCTCAATTATCTTTTTCAGTGGGTCGTTGGTGCGGGTTTCCGGGCGACGGTCTATCAAAACGCAGTTGAAGACTTCCGGGCCGACAAAGGCGCGCAACCTGTTCTTCAGCCAGTAATCTGCCGCAGCGACCGGTCGGGTGTTGCGCCTCATCGAGCTTGGCAAAACCGTCCAGATCATTGGCATGTCGGCGTTGCTGACGTGATTGGCAAAGTAGATGCGTTGCTTTGCAACGGGCTCAATCCCACGCCACTCCGCCCGAACCGCGGTGATCAATCGGGCAGTCAAAGCCAGGAAATGGCCAACGGCTCGCGCTGCAAGCTGACGGAGCAAGGACCTATCTGCAGGCATGCAGAAAGTCTGACGAAGCTACATCGAAATTGGAAGGCTGACGTTCGCTAGTTGCGAACGACATGAAACAATGACCGGTCTGTCCGCTGAGCGGACATCTGACAAATTGACTCAGATGTCTGCTGTGAGCCCAGAGCGGACGCTGTTGCTAGGACTTGCCCACGTTCGCTCCCAAGCTGAATTTTTTTCATGCACAGCTGAAAAACGAACATTTGTTCCTGCGGCCGATGGCAGGTGAAGGTCATCGTGTTACCGGATAATTCTGCTTAAGGAGTCCTCAATGATCCGCTTCGCAAGTACTTCCAGGAAAAAGACCGCGGCAGCGGTCCTCAGCGCAATCGTTGCAAGCAGCGGCACCGCTTTCGCCGATGGAGAATTTCCGACCGAACACAAAGGCCTCGCCGTAGAGCAGCTGGGCGTCGTTTCTTCAGATTCGATGGCACGTCAAGTGGGGCTTGATGGCCATATTCTTCTCCTAAGAAGGATTACGATCGAGCCCGGTGGACAAATTGCACACCATAGCGCCGCAAAGGTGCCGGGCGTGGTCTATATGGAAACGGGAGCTTGGACAGAAGGTCGCGAAACCGGCGAAACGGTACATAAGGCTGGAGAGACCTTCATCGAAGATGCCGATACAGTTCACTGGTTCTACAATCGCGGAGACGAACCGGCATCTGCCCTGGTGTGCGACATCAAGCCCGCCAGCTGAGCAGGAGAGCACTTGCTGCTGCACCATTGCAATTCGGGCGCCGGGCCATGTTTTGGTCCGGCATCATTCTTTTGCGAAAGATTTGCCGACGATCGGATGCAATTGTACAAGTCGAGCAAACTGCCCCTAAAGATACACGGGGGGCTCTTGCGGCTTTGTCATTGGATATTTGAAAGAGCCTGTTTTCAATGTAATACTTAAGCCATGAGTTTGAGCTTGCTGGCTTGGAATTCCTAGGTTTGACCCGAAAGCTTCCCCCCTTTGCCGCTGTCCGTGCATTTGAAGCCGCGGCTCGTGTCGGCAGTATCAAGGAAGCTGCCAACGAGCTCCACCTTACAGCGTCAGCGGTCAGCCATCAGATTCGCGCCCTTGAGGATTATCTGGATACAGCGCTCTTTCGCCGAGTTGGAAACCGGATCGAGCTTACGCTGACTGGCCGAGCATATTCCGCGAAGCTCACCACGCTTCTTGACGCATTCGATGAGACGACGAGGTCAGTCAAGGATGCTGGGCGAAGGCCTTTCCGGGTTCATTGTACGCCAGGTTTTGCCGCGCGTTGGCTTGTACCTCGGCTCGATCGGCTCTCATTTGGCGACAAGGTTCGAATTTCGGTTTCGAACGGTGCACCATCAACCGACTTCGCGTCGAACAATGCTGACGTGGTCATCCAGTGGGCGGACGAACCCGTTCAGGGCGTGATAACCGAACCGCTGATGCAATCCGCACGATATCCCGTGGCGAGCCCTGCGACCGTTGGCAAGTTGGGACTTCACAAGCCCGAAGATTTATGCCGGGCAACCCTGATGCACGATGAGACGATGGATGCGTGGGGCGAATGGTTCGCTTCTGCTGGTGTCGAGCCCCCGATCTTTCCATGTGGACCTACATTTCCGAACTGCGAGCTTGCCACTACCGCAGCTGAACAAGGACAGGGAGTTGCCCTGGCATATGACGCCGTCGTGAGGGCGACATTGGAAAGTGGCATTCTTGTGCGACTGTTTGATGCGATCACCATGCCCTTTGTGATGTATTCCGTAGCTTATCCAAGATCTCGGACAGATGATCCTATGGTGCGCGAGTTTTCGGAATGGATACACGCTGAAGCACATGCGGCTGGCGTCGCGGCGCACGACGGTCAATACCGCAGCAGTGCGGAAGGTCTCCGAGTGTAACTACGCCGAATGGCGCATTGGTCCGCGGAGCGGTCGTTGGCCGGATTCGACTGAGTGACCGCTCTTGGTGTAACCGGTCATTGGTGTCTGTCGATACAGAGTTCCGGACGCGAAGGGCCGCTTACGCAGAAAGCGGACCTCCGGAAGATTTGACTCAATGTCCGCTCAGCGGACGGAGCTGCCATTGCAGCCCCAATGATTGAAGGCAGCATTCGACTTACTGCAGATGCCGCCAAAATCTCCCACGTCGGATAGCCGGCATTCGCTGCTCCGTGCGGACGGAAATCACTGCTGTCACGGATGAACCCTTTATTGAAAAGGCATAGGGCCTTCGGGTCTTGTCAGTATTTTCTGGTACGTTCTTTTCTCCGCTGCCAAAATGAAACCTTAGGTGATCGAAAGCCAGATCGGACAGAGTTCGGTGTCATCCTTCCGCTTCGGCGAATTCATCCTGGCGCCGGACGAGCGCAAGTTGACCCGCGATGGGATCGAATTGCCTTTGGGCGCCAGGGCTTTCGACATGCTGTGCTTCATGGTCGAGAACCGACATCGCGTCCTGACCAAGGCAGAGATACTCGACGCCGTCTGGCCGGACATCGCGGTTGAGGAAAGCAACCTGACCGTTCAGGTCTCGGCCCTGCGAAAGGTACTCGGACCCAAGGCGCTGGCAACGATACCTGGCCGGGGCTACCAGTTCGTGCTCACTGAAAAGGAGAACACGGCTGTCCCTGCCACTGACACCGACAATCGCGAAACCGCGTTCACCGACGTTCTTGTACTCCCCTTCACCAACAGTTCGAATGATCCCGATCAGGAGTATTTTGCTGACGGGATCACCGAGGATATCATCACCGATCTCTCCAAGGTAGCGGCCCTGTCCGTCGTCGCCCGCAACACGGCCTTCACCTTCAAGCGGCGCGCCGTCGACGTTGCGCAAATAGCCCAGACCATGAACCTGACCCATGTGGTCGAGGGCAGCGTACGCAAATCCGGCAATAGGATTCGAATAAATGCTCAGCTTGTAGATGGCTCGACGGGGCGTCCGATCTGGGCGGAGCGCTTCGATCGCGATCTGGCCGACATCTTCGATCTTCAGGATCGCATCACCGAAGCCATCGTCACCGCGCTCAAGGTAAGACTTGTTCCGGAAGAGCGCGTGGCAATCCAGTCGCGACCGACCGACAATCTCGAAGCCTATGAACTCTATCTCCAGGCGCGCTACCACCACACGCGTCTGGACAGGCGCAATTTTGAGATTGCCGGCCGCCTCGCGCAGCAGGCGCTTGAAATCGACCCCGAGTACGATCTGGCATGGGCGCTTCTGGCCATTAGCCAGACCGGGCTTTTCGGGCTTTCAGCTTCGGCTGAGCACGGCCTGCAAGCGGCGGAACGCGCCCTTGCTCTCAATCCGGATTTATCCGAGGCCCTAGCTGCCAAGGCTTTCGTGCTCGCCGGTCTTGGTCGCTTCGACGAGGCTTTCGAGCTTCACGAACGCTCGCTCCAACTCGATCCGGATTCCTACGATGTGCGCTTTCTCTTTGGGCGAACGTGTTTCCAGACCGGACGGCACGAAGAAGCCATTTTGCACTGGGAACGCGCAACCGAACTTTCGGAAGCAGATTTGGCGGCCTCCTCCCATGTCGCCATGTGCTACAAGGCAACAGGCCAGCATGAGAAGGTGCTGGACACAGCCCGCCGGACGCTCATGCGAGCGGAACGCGTGCTTGCGGAGAACTCATCAGATTCCTACGCACTGATCACCGGTGTCAGTGCGCTTGCGAAACTGGGCGAAGCCGAACGCGCAAAGCAATGGTCCCTGCGGGTCAAGGCCGTTGATCCAGATGACCCAAGCATCGACTACAACATCGCTTGCGCGATGGCGCTGCTCGGTGAAACGGAGACCGCACTCGATATGCTCGAAGACTGCCTGCCGCGGGTCGATGCCGTCACCTTCTCTGTCTGGATCGCACAGGATAACGACCTCGACGCCCTGCGCGAGCTTCCTCGCTTTCAGCGCCTCATTCGCGACCTTGATGCGCGTGCGGCCGCCGCTACGGCATAACCGCGCGACCCGGTCCCTCGGTGTCGGGCGATCGCAGCGTGTGCCTGCCCCCAACCTATAGACGCCAATAAAGAATCTGTCGGCGCTTCCGGCTCTTTAGGAAGTTTTCGGAACGGTTCGGGCCGTTTCAGGACATTCACCCTTCTGGCTGCCAGTCTGGCTGCACAAACAGGCCATTCCGGCAAGATATTCAGAAGGATACCAGACATGACCGATCTTTCAGCACCGCTGCAGTCCGGCAAACTGAAGTCGCCCCTAGCACGCATCCTGCGCCTTCCGCTGGCGCTCGTGAAGTCTCTCTTCGGACCGCGCCCCGGCTCCGATGTCGACCTTCGCCGCGTCAATGAGCGTTTCCTCAGAGACATCGGCTTGCGCCGCTGAAATTGCGCCGTGCCAATGCCCTTCGGGCTCACAGCGGACACCTGATCCATTTCGTCAGATGACCGCCCTGCGGACGAAGCTGTCGCTCGCCCGTTTCGGATGAATGGCTGTTTTGGCCGCTAGTGGAGCAAGCGCTGCCTTTGCGGCGAAGACACTCGACGTCTCAACGCCAATCATGGCACACAAGTTGGGGAACTCATGTCCCTGATGTATGGGTTGATGCATAGTGCCTGCTGAGCCGGACTGGAATGATTTTCGCGTTATCCTTGCGCTTGGCCGGGCCGGCTCCGTCGCAGGGGCGGCGCATTTGCTCAAAGTCGATCCTTCTACCGTCAGCCGCAGGCTGGCGGCAGCCGAGACAGCGTTCCGGGCCGTCCTCGTCGTGAGAGAGGCCCGCGCGTTTTCTCTTACCAGAGAGGGGAAATCGGCCTTTGCAGCCGCTGAAGCCATGGAGGCGGTTGCGGACCGGGCCCGCGCGGAAATACGCGATGCGCGTGGCTCGCTGGAGGGTGTCGTGCGCATTGCCTGTCCCCCCGTCGCCGTCCGCTATCTCGAAGACTTTCCCGGGGCAGTGGCCTCGGAGCATCCGGGCATCGGTGTCGAGCTTCTGTCCGGCCGTGCGCCAGTCAATCTTGCGAAAGGCGAAGCCGACATATCGATCCGGGCGGTCCGACAGGCCGACATGGATCTCGCCGTCGCGCATTCCTTCGGACTTGGATCGGGTGTCTTCGCAGCGGAGTCCTACATCGAGGCACAGGGTCGTCCGTCGACACCGGAGGATATCGCTGCGCACGCTCTCGTTCGATACGCTGAAGCGTTCCTGCACATGCCGCCCTTCGCATGGATCGAGCAGTTTGCAAGGCCGGGCAAGCCAGGCATTCGCGTGGACAACATCGACATGGCCCAGCACAGGATCGCCAGCGGTTCGGGGATCGGGGTCCTCTATTGCATTGCCGGAGACGCGGATGATCGGCTGGTCAGGCTATTCGAAGAGCCGATCGACGTCACCGACATGAACATCGTCTATCACCAATCAATGCGCGGTTCGGCGCGACTACGCGCCGTGCTCGATCTTCTGGTCGCTTTCCATATCGAGCGGCGCGCAACCCTGGTCGGGCGTAAGAGCTGATATCTTAGGCGTCAGGCTTCAGCGGTAGAAGTGTGTCGCCTCGAATTTCAGTTCCGTGGGCGGTGCAATGAAGCTGCCTTCGACCCCGCGCCCCATGACGGTTGCGAAAACCTCGTTCATGAAGCGATCCCAGTTCTCCTTCGAGCCCTGGATCGCGATGACCCGAAAGCCGCCGGGCACCGGCCCAGCAACATGGGCGATCTGACCATCCGGTATGCGGCCGAGCTCTCCGTTCATCGCCTTCATGGCCGCTTCGTATTGCGCGGCGGTTCCAGATGGAAAGAAATGAGAAATGACGTAGGGCATGAGACTTTCCTTTCGTTTCAGGTGCTGGTTTCGTCAGGGATCGGGCCGTTGGCGGATGCCGCCGGTACTTGGACCAGCTTCGGCATCGTCGATGCGCTTGCGCCGCCGGATAGGTCGGAGACGCCGGACTCGATCCGCACGATCCGGCCGTCGCGCTTTTGGTGGACGACCATGGCGCCTTCGCGCGATCCGCTCGCGAAGGACAAGGTCATATGAACAACCAGGATGTCGTCGTTCTCGTAGAGGCAACGCATGTCCTCGATGATGCGATTGCCAGGACGCCAAACCTTTTGCAGCAGGTCACGCATCGCCTCGCGGTTAATTGTGTCCTGTGATTTGTGGCGGACATACTCGAAATCCTCCGCCAGAAGTGCAGCATAGCGCTCGGCATCATCGGCGCGCATTGCCGCCTCCATTTCAGTGTAGATCAGCATAAGGGCTCCTTCGTCAGGTCGAGCGGCATCGGCCCTCGCAACGAGGGTTCTTACTGCCGAGTTCAGGGTGATCCGGGATGTACTTAGGCCCCGACAAGAGAAGGCTAGGCGGGGCCATCAAATGCGTCGACGGACAACATTGCACGCAACGATTGCAGAAATGCCCGTTTCGGTATCAAGGCCGACCCCATTGCCGACATTCGAGCGTCCCGCCGCAATTGTCAGAATTGGGCTCACAGCCGGCATCTGACCAGCATCCACTGTGCGAACTGATGGAAACTCTGAATAATTGGGCGACATTTACCATAGGCCGATAACGCCTGTTCAGTCGGGTGCATCGACGCCCTGTTCAGGTCCAAGCCACTGCAGTGCCGATCAGGACTAGACCCATGCCCGAGAGTTCTCTGGCTGTGTAGGCCTCGTCAAAGAGCAGAAATGAGATCGTTCCCAAGATTACTACCTCCGCACCAAGGATGCCGACATAAATTAAGCCGAGCCGCTCCTGTCGAAGTGCAAAGACCTCAAAAGTGCCGGCCGTAAGTAGCGCGGCTCCTATGATCAAAGCCAGCCCAGTGCTCGGCAGTTCGGCCCACGACTTCATCGCGACCATAGCAACGCAATAGAAGAACGCCGAAGTCAGCGCGAGAATGGCTACAGGCTGGAACATTTTAGCAAATGCAAATGAAACAATTGACGTAGGGTAACCCCTGGATTTGGGAGCGGTCAAAGAAAATCCGCAATTTTGCGGTACGACAGAATGGGGTCGGCTGTTGGGTTCCGAGCATTGCGGGCAGTACTTGCCTTCCATCATCCTGGCCTTGGACCTGCTTTTGCATGGACGTTTGCTGGTCCGGTGGATGACCGCTTCGGGCTCAGAGCGGACATCTGACGCTTTTGGTCGGATGACCGTGATGCCGAGATGGCCGGACATTCACCTCCTTCATCCCCATGCCCCTGGTAGGTAAGGGTGTGCTACGAGGGATGACGTGGAGAAGGGCAAAATGGCGTTGTTCGTCCCCCCTGGTAGCACGTGCTGTGGTAGGAGATACCACGTGCCGCAAGCGCACGTGCTACGAGGGATGACGTGACGTGGTATCTCGTATGACGGGATTCTAAATTCCATTCTTGCGGCATGGATTGTTCGTGCGCACCTCGGCGACTGGGAAGTCGTCGCCCGGTCTCCAGTCCCGAAAGAGATTGCGCGGAACGGGATTGCCCTTGGCGGCAGAGACATCACCAAGCCCCTTTGGAAGGGCGATCTCGGTGAGTTCATAGGAATGCGCCCGTGCTTTACCTTTGACGCCCAGGACAGCGACCTGTGTGACGACGATCCATCCTTTCTGTTGCAGCTCGATCAGAGCCTTTGCGCCCGTCTTGGTGCTGCAGCCAAGAAGATGGGCGGCCTGGCGTACACTCATCTGAATACGACCGTTGTTGTTATTGCTCGGTCCTTTCCATTCCAGCTTGATCCAAGGGTAGAGCGCCTGGGCGTAGGGGGACAGCGCCCGCCACGCTGGATATTCCATGTTCTGCCGGATCATCTTGGTCCAGTGCTCGCCACCTTCGCCGGCCATCAGTGCCTCCCGTGAGAGGTTATTGCCGGAAAGAGCAACGAGGCTGTTTGTTGGCCATTTCTCATCCCAAGGCGGCGACGATCGTGACTAATTCCGCGGCAGCTCCCGCGCCATGGTGAAAGCGTCCACCGCGCGTCGCAGTGCGCTAGATATGCGTATTCACGTCTCATCGCGATCTCCGAAAGCAAAAGGGGCGAGGAGACGCGCGCGCCGCGAAGAGAGACCGTGCCGACGGACCAGCCGCCGTGTCTGTAACTCCGTGAAAGTGGCATGTGCTGAGGGTAGGGGAATTTCGTCATTGACGTTGCAGTTTTCCGACGTCGCAAAAAGAGGGTGCTTCTTTCTCATCACGCAGCCCCTCCAAAATGAGCCGGAAGCGCAGCGAGGATGGCCATCGCATTGGGGTCAATTCGGCCACACAAGCTGGCGCAGGCCTGGATCAGGGCGTCGCGGGTCCGGAAGTACCCGACGCTGCGCCACGGCCGCTCGGCGCTACCTCTCTTGCGGCGTTGTGCGATCCATTGACAGTCGTCATGGCAGACGACGACCCGATGACGATCGCAGAGACGAGCAGCGACGCGGGAATAGTCGTCGCTCGTTTCCTGTAGAGAAATTTCGGGATTAAGGATTTTAGAATGGCTGCTCATGTTGTGCCTCTCGTTGAACTTGAGAGGCGCCGGAGGTAGAGTAACGGTGTTCTCGCCAAAGAACTTCATCCACCCCCAGCGCCTCGGGTTCCCGAAGCCGGGGGTGGTTGTCATTCCGCCAGGGCGGCGATGGCCGCGTCGATGTCGGCTTCGGGCCAATAGAGCCTCGATCCAATCTTGATCGGGCGGGGAAGGCGACCGCAGTCTAGGTCGCGATAGATCGAACTGCGGCTGCGATTGCCGAGTTTGGATTGAAGGTCGTGGAAGTTAAGATAACGCATTTTCGCTCCGTGCATTGCCATGTTGCACTTTGCTATCCGAACTTGACCGGCGATGATCAGGAGATGCTAACTAATCTTTCCCCAACTCCTGACGCGACACATTCGACAATGTATCGAGCGCCGTCGCTGCAGAGACTGGACCGCCGTCTGTCGCCTCAACTCCCAGAGCCTCGAAAATTTCCTCCAAGAATCTTCCAAATGGCCCTGGCCGATAGTGGTTCTGCGATCGCGGAGCGAAGTCCCTAAGGTGAGTTTCCAAGACCGGCCAAGCTTCAAGCGTTAATTCCTTTCCAGATGAAAGCCAGTTCTCCCATGCCCACCACCACCTGGCCTTGGCAGCTATATCCGCCACACGCATGTCGGCTTTGGTAGACGGGCGGCGGTAGTAAGAAGGATATTTGGAAAGGCCTTTTTGAAACCGATCGAGCTTGTCCTCCAGCTCTTCAATATCGAAATCTCCAGTTAAACTAAGAGTTCGGCGCGTTGATCGAGTCAGACTTTGCAGGCTACGCGCGAATTGCCATGCTTTTCTTTTCGCATCCTCAATATTGTGGAAATCCGTGTCACACCGAAATATCCGCCCGTCGATGTTGATGCGAGAGACATTTCGTATGCAATTCCTTCGGCGTCCCCACGCTTCGAGAGCGACGGAAGGTGCCGATGGATTACCGACAATAGGTCTTCGCTCTCGGTGCTGCTTCGGTTCATTTGGTTCTATCTTAGGTTCAGGAGGACTGACGGCGAATAACGAATTCGCTCCAGACCCGGGCAATATCTCGCCGCTGGTCCAAGTAGTCAGTTCGACGATACGCCCGCTCCACCGACCCACCGCTGACGTGACCGAGCGCGGTCTCTGCAATCTCGCGTGGCGTGTCCGTCGCCTCGGCGCACCAGTCCCGAAACGATGAACGGAAACCATGTGGTCGCGCCTCCAGTCCCATCCGCTTCATGTAATTTGACATGGTCATGTCAGAGATCACGCCTTTGATGGTCCCAGGAAAGAGAAATCCATCGCGGGAGAACTTTCGGGCTTCTTCGATCACAGCCTGCGCTTCTGTCGATAGCGGCACGCGGAGGTCAGACGTTGCGCCGACACGGCCTTTCATGTGAGCGGAGGGGATAGTCCAGATGTCACCATCGATTTGGTCCTCGTGAATGTGCCTGAGCGGATACGAGCGTACCGCGGTCAGGATAAGAAGTTTAAGCGCCAGTTCAGTCACTGACCCGCCGAGGTTTCGATAGAACGCAGGAACGTCCTGCCATTTCATGGCTGGAATGTGCTGCGCTGTATGACGCTGTTTTCCGAGAAGCGCCTTTGCCTTGTCCGTGGCTTGAAGGTCGACGTCGAGACCGAGTGCCGCCGCGTGTCGAAGACAGATCGCCAGCCGGTTCATGGCCTTTCGCGCGGTATCCGCCTTCGTGTGCCAGATCGGGGCGAGGGTGTCTCGGATATCACGCTGATCAATTTCTGAGACGGGCATCCGTCCAAGCTTGGGGAGGACGTGGAGTTCGAGCGGCGTGAACCAGCGGCCGGCCTTGCCGTCACCTTTCAACTCGGCCTTGCGGCTTTCGAAAGCATCGAGCGCAATATCCTGAAGGATATGCATGTTGCGCTCGGCCTCTTGGCGCTGGCGCTCACGCTCTTTGATAGCGTCCTTGCCCTGCCGAACCACGGCTCGCCATTTCTACGCTTCATCCCGCGCTTCTTTCAGCGAGACATCCGGATAGCTGCCGAGACCCATTTCATGGCGGCGTCGGTAAAGCGTGTAGCGAAGAACCCAGATGCCGGCATCGACTTTCCGCTTATAGAAATAGAGACCACCGCCATCGGCAAGTTTGCTGCCCAAGGCGGCTGCCTTAAGTTGCGTTGGCTGTATGCGATGAAGTGTGCCGGTCATAATCCCCCAGACAGTCCCCTGCTAAATGTGGGGTGCTATGGGGCAGGGCGGAGCGCAATGAAACCGCTTCTTGCAAATTTATCGTTTGTTTTCACAAGGTGCGGTACATGCTGAGCCAGCAAGATATAGATTATTTATGCCCTCTTGGGGGCACCACCGTCCACGGCTGTATCGGCGCGAGAGGCGCTACTCCAGAAGCTCCCGCACGAGGTCGCCGTAGGTCAGGTCCGGCTGGAACGCGCCGTCCCTCAGGAACAGAAGCGTTTGGCGGATCACCATCGGGTCGTTCATCATGAATGTGTGCGTGACTGGCAGAACAATGTGGTCGGTCAGTCCCGGAAGCCTTGTCGAGGCGACCGAGACCTTTCCGTCATCCGGCCCGTCGATCAGGTAGGAATAGACCGGGTTCAGCGACTGGTTTCCCGCGATCACGCCCACTTCGACCGGCGGCAGGCCCAGTCGGTTCGGCGCGCTGTTCTCCCCCGTCCCAAGTGCGAGACCCGCCGGCCCGTTTAGCCAGCGGAACGGACCGAGGTCCCCGAAGATATCGACCAGTTCCGAGCCGTTATTGGGCGGCCCCAGCATGACGACGCGGCCCATTACGGCGGGGCGATTGTCTTCCAGCCATGCGCGGAGAAGGATACCGCCCATGGAATGCGTGACGAAATGTGTGCGCTCGTCGCCGCAGGCCGCCACCGCATCGTTCAGCGCCACGCCCACCAGCTGCTCGAAGGGCAGTGACGTTGACGGATAGCCCATGTTGACGGTCTCGAGGGTCGCCGAGCGCAGGGCCTGTTCCATGATCGCCATCGATCCCGGCCCGCGCGCAAGCCCGTGCAGAAGAACCGCGCAGTCTGCCTGCGATTCCGTCGCCGCGAATATTGCCACGGCTGACATCAGAACTAGGTCCCTCATGCGGTCTCGGAAATGGATTTTCATAATGGCTGGAACCGGAACAGAAAGATGGAGACTCTTACAGATATAAGGCGCGGGTAACACGCGTCTCCTTAAAAAGGAATGGGAACAAATGTTGGAGCGTGCAAGGTCTGCCGCCGTGATCGGGGCAGGGATGACCGGGCTTACCGTTGCTGACAAGCTGACTTCAGCGGGATGGAATGTCAGCGTATTCGAGAAGGGACGCGCGCGGGGGGGACGTATCTCCACGCGGCGCACACCGCGGGGCTTTTTCGACCATGGTGCGCCGGAAATTGATGCGCGGGGTGAGGATTTTCGAAGATTTCTCAACACTTTGGGCGCTGTCGGCGACGCGCACGGACGCCTCTTCGGCAAGCCGGGAATGCGGTCGATCTTCGACCCTCTGGGCGAAGCGGTCACCATCCGGCAGGCGACTGAGATCGCCGGTCTGAAACGCGAGTCGCCAGGCTGGGTTCTGAGACGCAGAGATGGTCGGGAATTCGCGCATTACGATCATGTTATCGTGACCATTCCGGCCCCGCAGGCGGCCGATCTTGTCCGTTCGGTCGATCCCTCGCTCGCCTACGAGGTGTCTGCGGTCAGGATGCAGCCGGTCTGGACCTGCATGGTCGAGTTCGAAACCCCGGTCGACTGTCCGGATATGTCCGAGAACGGGCCCGTGCTGCGCGCCGACCGCATGGGCGGCAAGCCGGGCCGGACAGATGACCGCAACGCCTGGGTCATTCATATGAAACCCGAATTTGCGGAAGCGACGATCAATGTCGACCCTGAGCTTATGGCGCCCCAGATCCTGGAAGCCTTTGCCGAGACCTGCGGAATGGAGCTTCCGGGCGTGATCTACCTGTCAGCCCATCGCTGGCGCTTTGCGTTCGCGGATCAGCCTCTTGGCAGGCCCTATCTGATGTCTTCGCATCAGGACCTTCTTGTTGGGGGCGACTGGACGCTCGGCCGCAGGGCGGAGGACGGGTTCGACAGCGGGCGGGCGATGGCGCATTCCATCCTTTCGCAGGAACTCGCCTACCGCTAAGACCGGCGAATGCCATTCGCGCCCGAAACCGTTCAGAACTTCCTCGCCGCGCCGTTCGACGCGGTCATCGACGTGCGCTCGCCGTCGGAATATGCCGAGGACCATGTGCCGGGGGCCATCAGCCTTCCGGTCCTCTCGGACGAGGAGCGCGCGCGGGTCGGCACGATCTACGTGCAGGAAAGCCCGTTTCTGGCCCGCAAGATCGGCGCGGCCCTCGTCGCGCGAAACGCGGCAACGCATATCGAGGGGCCGCTTGCCGATCTGGAGGGCGGGTGGAAGCCGCTCGTCTATTGCTGGCGCGGCGGCCAGCGGTCGGGCTCGTTCGCGTCGATCCTCGGTCAGATCGGCTGGCGGGCCGACACGGTCGAGGGCGGTTACAGGCGCTGGCGGCGGCTCGTGAAGGAAGCGCTCTATGACCGGCCCTTTCCCGCGCCCGTAATCCTGCTCGACGGAAATACCGGCACAGCCAAGACGGACCTTCTGGCCCGGCTCGCGTCGCGCGGGGTTCAGGTCATCGACCTTGAGGGGCTCGCCAACCACAAGGGCTCGGCACTCGGGTCTCAGGGGCCGCAGCCGGCGCAGAAGGCGTTCGAGACCGCGCTCGCCACCGAAATGGCAAGGCTCGATCCGGCGCGGCCAGTCGTGGTCGAGGCGGAATCGAGCAAGATCGGGCGCCTGATCCTGCCGCCGTCGCTGTTCAACGCCATGAAAGCCGCCCCCGCGATCGAGGTCACGGCCCCGGTCGAGGCGCGGGCGGCTTACCTGGTCGAAGACTATGCCGGGCTGATCGAAGCCTCGGATGGACGGATCGACCGGCTGGATCTTTTGCGCCCGCTTCAGGGGCATGAGGCGGTGGATGCCTGGCAGGCCATGGCGCGGGAAGGCCGGTACAGTGACCTCGCCCGCGAACTGATCACACGGCACTACGATCCACGCTACGCAAAGGTGCGCGCCCGGACCACGACCGAGCGGATGACCGAGGTGGCGACCGAGACGCTGGACCTGGATGGGCGGGAGCGGTTGGCCGACCGGATCGCCGCCGTGATCAGCGGGCAGTCAGGCTGACCGGACCGCGGGCTTTCATGTCTCCGATGATCCACGCCTCGTGGCCCTGGACGGCGAGGTCTTTCACCGCCTGTGTCGCGTCGTCCGGCGCAAGAGCCGCCAGCAAGCCTCCCGCTGTCTGCGGATCGAAGAGAAGGGCGGCACGTGACGTGTCCGGCACGTCGGCCAGAATGTCTTTCCGGTTCGCCTCAAAGATGGTCGAGCGGATGCCGGCCTCTGCCAAGGCTTCGGCGCCGGGGTAGAGGGGGAGGGCGGCCAGATCGACCTCGGCGCTCAGGTCTGACGCGTCTGCCATCCGCGCCAGATGCCCGGCCAGCCCGAAACCCGTCACATCCGTCATCGCGTGGGCGCGAAGCGCGAGACGGGCCGCAATGTCGCCCTGCGGCTCGGCCATGAGGTCAAGCGCCGTGCGGATATCCTCGCCCCGCGCCTTCTTGCGCATCTCGGCGGCAAAAAGCGTCCCGGTCCCGAGTGGTCGGGTCAGGAGCAGCGAGTCCCCCTCACGCGCGCCGTCAATCGTCAGCGGACGCGCGGCGGGCAGGCCCGTCACCGTGAAACCGATGGTCAGTTCGGCGCCCATCGTGGTGTGGCCGCCCACAAGCGCCGCGCCGGTGGCAGCGGCGATGTCCTGCGTCGCGGCCACGATCTCTTCCAGCCATGCCTCCTGCTGCGCTTCGCCCATGCGCGGAAGCGTGATCTGCGCCAGAAGCGCCTGCGGCTCAGCCCCCATGGCCCAGACGTCTCCAAGCGCGTGGCAGACCGTGATCCGGGTCATGACATAAGGGTCATCCCAGAAGGCACGCAGGTGATCGGTCGAGATCACGAGCCTCCGGTCGCCCAGCCTGACGACCGCCGCGTCATCGCCGCTGCCGGTTTCGATGTCGTCGCGCGCCCCGCTGCCCACACCCGCCAGGGCGCGGGTCAGCGCTCCGCCGCCCACCTTGGCGCCGCAGCCGCCGCAAAGGGGTGCGGGCGGCCCATCGCTGCTCTTCGCGGCGTATTTCGGCGCAGGCGGCGGGTCCATCTCGGGCAGGTCCGACAGGCGGTCCATGAAGCGCCGGTCGATCCGGTCCTTCCAGGTCCAGGCCCAATCGCCGCCTATGGAATGCCCCCATTTCTCGGCCAGTGCCGTCTTCTTCCCGAGCGAGACGAGTTTCAGGTAGTGTTTCTGCGGCCGGAAGCTCTTTCGTGCGCCACCGGTCAGGTCGGCGCGGATGTTGTGGGTCAGAACCGGCGCCGCGCGCACGGCGAAGACCCCCGCTTTGGGGCGGGGCGCGTGGGACAGGTGGGCACAGTCGCCCACCGCGTAGATTGCCGGATCGCTGACCGAGCGCAGAGCCTCGTCCACCGCCACGTAACCATCGGTCAGGGCAAGGCCGGTGTCTTCCAGCCAGCCGAAGGGCCGCGCGCCGGCCGCGCCGACTACGAGATGAGCGGGCACCTCGCGACCGTCCTCCAGCCGGACGCTTTCCGCGTCGATCCTCGCGATGGCCGCATCCTCGATCAGGTCTATCCGAGATGCCTTCAGTGCCTCCAGAATCGTCCTCCGCGTCCCGTCACCAAGCCCGGTCAGGGCGGTCGCGGCCTCGATCACCGTCACCGGGATGGAAGGGTCGGCACCGGCCGCGGTCATTCTGTGACGCATGGCAAGCGCCAGTTCGACGCCCGCAACGCCACCGCCGATCACCGCGACAGGACGGCTCGCGTCAGCCTCGACGAAGTCGCGCCAGCGTTCGGCAAAGGGTCCGAGCGGCTTGGCCGCCACCGCGTGAGCGTCGAAGCCGGGAATGTCGGGCATTGCGGAGGTGATCCCGATGTCCAGAGACGCGATGTCATAGGCCACAGGCGGCCGCCCGGCGATGTGAAGCCGGCGCGCCTGACGGTCTATCCCCTCCACACGCCCGAAAGTCAGGCGCGCGCCTGCGTGCCGCGCCAGACGGACAAGGTCGATTTCCAGCGCGTCGCGGCCGTAATGCCCCGCGATATGGCCGGGCAGCATACCCGTATAGGGCGCCGTGGGCGCAGGGTTGATGAGGGTCAGCCGGGTGCCCGCCACCGGCTCCATCCCCCAGGAACGGAGGAGCAGCGCATGGGCATGACCGCCGCCGACAAGAACGACATCACGGACAAGGGGCAGGGCGGCTTGTGTCATCATGCCAATGGCCTAGCGCGGCGGCGGCGATTTGGCGAGAGCGCTCAGGGCGCGATCCAGTGTGCCGCGTCCAATCGCCCGTGCGGGAAGCGGGCGCGGGCCTGCCGCTCGCGCGTCAGGTGGAGCGTTTCGATCCGCATAATGCGACCGGTCAGAACGGCGAACATGGCCGGATCGGGCTGAACCTGCACCGCGTCCGGTTCTGCCAGCCGAGCACCCGGCGGCGGCACACGGGCATAGTTCACGCGGCTGCCCGGGCCGAGAGCGTCCCAGGTCCCGGCGTCGCCCCGGGCAATCGAGACCTCGAGCGCCAGACGGATCTGGAAGTCCGCCGCACTGTCCCAGATCAGCGCCTCGGCGCGGGGATCGCCGGCCAGTTGCGAGACCTTGTCCGAAGCGCGATTGGTCCAGATCGTCAGAGTGCCTGACGCCCGGTCCGCCCCGCGGAGCACCACCATCCGCACGGCCGGACCGTCAGTGGCGAGCGCAAGGGTCCGCGCCGGTGCATCGGCATTCGTCACCCCGTTCGACAGGCGGGACCAGACCGCGTCCAGCGTCCCGTCAAGGGTCCCGAAATCATCATTCATAGCCCGTCATCTCCAGATAGCCGCGTCCTGAATGGCTGCCTTCCACGGTGACCGGCCCCTCCCAATAGGGGACGGCAGCCTCCATCCAACTCTGGTCCCCCAGCGCCTCGGCCCGGATATCCACGCCGTGCGAGGGCACCGCGACGGCCCAGGCAACCGGAACGTCGCGGCCCGCCACAATGGCGCGGCGCTCATCGGTCATGGTGATCTCACCGTCGTTCAGCGGCGTCGGCGCGCCATCCGCCGTGATCCAGGTGCCAACGGTATAGTCCGTGCCATCGGCGCGGCGGAGGCGATAGCCCATCAGCTTTGCGCCCCCGTCCAGATGAAGCGACACCCAGTCCCACCCGGTCTGGTCCGGGGCGAGTGGTTGCGACGACCATTCGCGGTCGAGCCAGCCCTGTCCCGATACGTCGACCGCGCCAGAAGGCAGCGTCAGGGTGCCCGTGACCTCATAGAAGGGCTGCGAATAATATTGGCTGGCGAGCCCCTCCTCGGATTTGACCGAATAGCCGTTCTGCCCCTGCGGCACGAAGGGGCCGGTTGCGCTGAAGGTCAGGTCATAGGCCCAGTCACTACCTTGCGCGGTCAGGTCCACATCGGCCAGTGACGGACCCGCCATGCGCCACTCATCGAGCCAAGCCTCGAAAGGCGTGGCCGTGACCCCGGCCTGCCCCAGACCGCCCCGCGCGAAGCGCTCGGCGGTCAGGTGCATATCTGGGGCTGAGACGGCGGCATGGGCCATCCAGACCTGATCTTCGGGTGCGCCGCCGGGGGCGATTGCGTTCCGGAAGAGCGTCCATTGAATGCCGTAGTCCTCGCCATCGGCGCCGGTAAGGTTCGCAGTCAGGTACCACCACTCGATCCGGAATTCGGGGTGCGCGCCATGATCCTCGGGGAATGTGAAGCGGGTATCCGGGTCGGGCAAGTCAAAGCCCACGGCGCTGCTGCCGAGGCCCGCAAAGCCTTGCGCCAGCACGGTGCCGGGCACCGTCAGTAGCACGCCGATAACCGAGAGGATGTGCGCGTAAACCCTAGCGTTCATTGGAAAAAACCCGGATCAGGTCTGATGGTGGACGGCTCGCGAGGCGCCGCGCGGGCCAGAGCCCTGCCAGCCCCGCCGCGGCGGCAGAGAGAAGGCCGAGCCAAAGCCAGTCAAGTGGATAGAGATGCATTGGCAGCCTCCAGCCAAAGGCCTCGACGTTGATAACGGCCAGCAGAACCCAGGCCAGCACCAGCCCCACGGGGATCGCCAGAACGAAGGTAAGCGCGGCAAGGATGACAGACCGCAAAAGCTCGATCCGAGCAAGCCAGTCGCGCGTCACCCCCAACGCCCAGACGGGGGCGAGCTGCGGCAGGCGCATGTTTGCCAGCGTAAGAAGACTGGTCAGGATAGCGACACCCGCCACGGCGAGCGTCAGCACGTTGAGCGCGCCTGTGACGGCGAAGGTCCGCTCGAATACGTCGAGCGAGAACGCCTTGAGCGCAGCCTGATCCACCATGTTGTCGGGCGGCAGTCCGACCTCGTCCTCAAGGCCGGCTGTGATCTCATCGACGCGGGCTGGGTCTATCCTGAGGCCGAAATTCAGCCGGTCCACATCCGGGTAGCGTTCGATGAGGACGCCATTGGGCAGGATCACCTGACCAAGCGGATTGCCGTAGTCGCTGTAGATGCCCGTCACCTCGGTGGTCCAGCCGCCCGGCATTGGGAGCGGATCGCCGGGTGCAAGCCCTTCGCGGCGGGCAAGCTGCTCGTTCACCAGAGCGCCTTGACCGGCGCCGATCCGGTCCCAGACATCGGGCACGGCGTCGAGAAGGGGCCAGTTGTCGCGATAGGTCGGATGATCGACCACGCCATAGATCTCGGCGGGTGCGCCCAGAACCTCGCCCTCGGTGTCCCAGATCGGCAAAACCGCGTCGGTGCGGCCGTCCAGCCAGTCGAGCATCTCGGCTGCCTGTGCCTCGGTCTCGGCGGTGACGTAAAGTTCGGATGCCAAGCGCTGGTCGAGCCAGCCGGTGAAGGTGTCGCGAAAGCTTTGCACCATCGTGCCCACACCGATATTCGCTGCCAGCGCAAGGAGGAGCGCCATGAGTGCGAGCGACAGGCCCGGCACCTGCTGGCGCGTGTCGGCCCAGAACCATTCACGGAGCGCCGTGCCGCGCTGTCGTCCGGCCAGCGCGAGCAAGCCGGTCAGCGCGGCGGGGAGCGCGAGGGCTGCTGCGATCAGAAGTCCGCCAAGCAGGATGAACCCCGACAGAAGACCGTGGCCCGCAACACCGGCGCCAAGCGCAATCATCAGCGCCAAAAGGGCTGCGGCAAGCTGCGCCAGCATGGTCTGCCGGTTCGCGCGCGCCCATGCGCGCGGACGGGCGGAGGCGAGCGGGGTCAGCCGCGCCACGCCCCAGAGCGAGGTGACCGCGGCCAGCGCGGTGCCAGCGACCGCAATTGCCAGTCCCGACAGCCACCAGACAGGGGACAGGGTCAGCGTGCCCTCGACCGCCGCGCCATAGAGCCCGCGCAGAGTCGCGGCCACGTCAGGCAGAAGCGCCGCCGCGATCAGGTAGCCGAGCGCCACGCCGATCAGCCCTGCGACCAGCGCGAAGACAAGAAGTTCCGCCACAACGGTCGCCACCAGCCGCCCGGACGAGACGCCTAGCGCGCGGAGCGTGCGGAACATCGGGCGGCGTTGCTCGAAGGCGAGGCCAACCGCGCCGTTGACGATGAACAGCCCCACCGCGAAGGACAAAAGTCCGAAGGCCGTCAGGTTCAGGTGGAAGCTGTCGGTCAGGCGGCCAAGATCATCGGCGGTTGCGGGGCGGGCACGCTCCAGACCGGGGGCGACCTCGGTGAGCGGGCTCTGGCGGAGCGGCTGATCGGGGTGGATCACCAGCCGGTCCACATCCTGCCGGTCAAGAAGCGCCAGCGCGTTGGGCAGGTCGGCAAAGGCAAGACCGGGCGCAAGACCCTCGACCGCGCGGACCGGGCGAGAACCGCCCTCGAGCCGCTCTGCGGTGGCGGGCGTGGCCAGAAGCGCGCCCTGTGGGCCGATGAAGGACAGGATTCCGCCCTCTATCCCGACTGCCGCCATGGCGGCGGGCGTGCCCGGTGGCGCGCTGAGAGGGTCGATCCCGATCAGGCGCACGCGGCCGCCCGGTCCGTCGACCCAGCCTTCGACCACCGGGCTCACGCGCCAGCCCGCACGGCGGAGCGCGGCATAGGTGGCGAGCGGGATCGGACCATCGGGTGAGATCAGCTCGTCGGCCTGTCCGCCGCCGATGGCGCTGGCTGCCCGGTCGTAGCTGGCGCGCGCTTCGGCATTGATCGCCTGCACCCCCGACCAGAGCGCTGTGGCCAGCGCGAGGCCCAGGATCAGCGTCACCATCTGGAACGGATGCCGCCGCCAATGGCCGAGAAGCGCCTGAAGGACGGGCCAGGTCATTCTGTCAACGTTCCGTGCCTAAGATGCAGTCGCCGTCCGGCGCGCGCGGCAAGCCGGGGCGAATGGGTCACCATCAACAGGCCCGCACCGCTGGTCTCGGTCAGTTCGAACAACAGGTCCATGACGGCGTCGCCGGTCGCCTCGTCCAGGTTGCCTGTGGGTTCGTCGGCCAGAACAAGGGGAGGACGCCCGGCCAGCGCCCGTCCGATGGCGACGCGCTGCTGCTGCCCGCCGGAAAGCTCCTCGGGGTATTTGCCCAGATGGTCCGAAAGGCCGAGGCGCTCGATCAGCTTCGCGGTCCAGTCCTTGTCCTCGCGACCCGCAAGACGGGCCTGGAACGCGATATTGGCCGCCACGTCCAGCGATGGGATCAGATTGAACTGCTGAAAGATCAGCCCGATCGCGTCGCGCCGGATCTCGGCTCGGCCAGCATCCCCCAGACCGGAGAGAGCCTTGCCATTGATCAGAACCTCGCCGGTGTCGAAGGGTTCGAGCGCGCCCGCGATATGGAGGAGCGTCGACTTGCCCGACCCGCTGTCACCCGTAAGCGCCAGCGTCTCGCCACGGTCGAGCGACAGCGACACACCGTCGAGTATGGTCACCTCGCCAAAGGATTTCCGAATGTCTTTCAGATCGAGCAACATGGGAGACAGACTTAACCCGGCCACGCCCGGTTGCGAGGGCTCAATCGACGGTGAGACCAGATGGCACAGTCTCGGGACGCCCGAGCGGGCGGTCTTTCGCGGTGGCACCTGTCAGGCTTTCCAGAAAGGCGACGATCCGGGCCACCTCGGCGTCGTCGAGATCGAGAGGGGCGATATCGACCTTTGCGCGTTGCCGTGCGATTTCGCGACTGTCGGCGCGGACGATAAAGTCGATCTCCTGGAACCATGGCGCGGCAGGCAGTTTGGCGAGGTCGGGCGTCCATGTCTCGAAGCCGGCGACCGGGTCGAGATGGTGCCGCACAATGCCTTCGAGCGTCGGATATGCGCCGTTATGCCCATAGGGCGCGGTAAGGGCCACGTTTCTGAGCATGGGCGTGCGGAACCTGTAGGCATCCTCTATCCGGTTACTCTCGCCCATCCGCCCCACATCGCGGGGCTGAAGGTCGAAGCGGCGGGTCTTGCCGGGGCCGAAGGGGGGTAGGGCGAGGGCGTGAAAGCCCTGATCGCTCAGAAGCGGGCCCGAGTGGCAGGCGGCGCAGCCGGCGGGGCCGTAGAAAAGCTCCATCCCGGCCTCGGCCTCGGGGCTGAGCGCATCCGTGTCACCTGAGAGATAGGCGTCGAACGGGCTGTCGTGGTTGCGCCATTCCGTGCCGATGAAGGCCGCGAGCGCGTTGCCGATCTCGACGATGGTGACCTGTTCGGGCCGGTCGATATGGTCGAAGGCCTCTACGAACATCTGCCCGTATTCGGGAATGATGCGGACCCGCTTGGCGATGATCGGCCAGGCGTTGTCCACCCTGTCGTTGACCGCGCCCGAGACTTCGTTTTCCTCGGGGTCGCCGGCCATCTCGAACCGGGCGGTGATCGGAAAAAGCGCCTGAGCGGCAAGGATCGTCTCAAGACCTTGCGGAAGCCATTCCTCGGCCGGGCTGTTGAACCCGTTGCCGTAAAGGTCCGAGGTCTCGAGCCGCCCGTCATGGAAGAGCGTCTTGATCTCGACAGCACCAAGGTTCCAGAGTGCGGGCGCGTTCCTCGGGATGCGCTTCCGGATGCGGTCGGCGCCGTCTTCTGCCAGCCGTTCAGGGCCCAGCCCCCGACCCCCTTCGCCTATTCCGAGTGACAGCCCGTCACCGCCGGCGAGGTCATGGTGGTGGCAGGTTCCGCAGGCGATATTCCGGTTGCCCGAGAGGATCTTGTCATAGAAAAGAAGCTGCCCGATTTTGGCCTTGTCCGGGTCGAAGGCGATGAAGTCTGCATCGGTGAGCAGGCGCGGCAGATCGGCGGCAAGCGCCGGGCCGGCAAGAAGGAGGAACGCGATATGAAACAGGCGGTTCATGCCGTGATTTTGGCGATCCTGCTGGGCTCTGCAAGCCCGGGTTTCGCCGAGATCGAAGAGGCGCGCGACCTGATGGAGGCGGGCCGCTTCGAGGAGGCGCGCGAGGCGCTTCTGCCTGCTGCGCGGTCAGGGAATGCCGATGCCGAAGAGCTGATCGGCGTGATGTATGCCCTTGGCCTCGGCGTAGAGCGCGATCCGGAGCGCGCTTTCGAATGGTATCTGCGGTCCTCCCTCAAGGGGCATCCGGGCGCGCAATCGGGGCTGGGCTGGTATTATGAGCTGGGTCTCGGCCTGCCGGCACCGGACCTCGTGCGGGCCTATCTCTGGTACGGGCTGTCGGCCATCGGGGGCGATCCCGACGCGGTTCTGTCACTGGAGGAAATTCAGAAGCGGATGACGCGGGAAGAGATCGAGCGGGCGCAGGTGCTGATCGACGACTACAAACCCTGGATGTACCCGTTCCGCTGAGAGGGATTGCGCCGGGGCTTCACCCCGTCGCGGTGGGCCGTTTCGCGGCGTGTTTCGCCTCCGGCGGGAGTATTTTCACCAAGAAGAAAGAAAAGGGCGCCCGGTGAGGGGCGCCCTTCGGTCGTCCGGCGTGTGGCTGGACCTTACTGCATGTCGGCGGCGCGCTGGGCGGCGATTTCTTCCTCGACCGCGGCGACGCTGGCGTTGAGCGCGTCGAAGATGCGCTCGCCACCGTCCACGTTGGCCTTGAACCAGTCATAGACCGGCGCGGCGGCATCGCGGAACGCGGCCTTTTCCTCGGGCGTCGGCACGTAGAGGTCGCCGCCGCCGGCCTGGAAGTCCTGATAGGCCTGGATCGACTTGCGCTTGGGCGAGGCGAAGGTGGCCTGCTGAAGCGCATAGAAGCCGTCAAGCACGACCTGCTTGTTCGCATCCGACATGCCCATGAACTGTTCGTTGTTCATGAACCAGAGCGCGCCCATGTAGGCATGGCCGTCGAGCGTGACATACTGCAGTCCGGCATCGGGGAACTTCATGCCCATGATGTCGGTGATGCCGTTCTTCGAGCCTTCGACAACGCCGGTCTGCAGCGAGGTGAAGAGCTCGGGCCATGGGATCGGCGTCGGGGCGGCGCCGAGGGCGCGAACCAGTTCCTGCGGCAGGTCGGCCACGACCGTCCGGATCTTGAGGCCGGCGAGGTCTTCAGGCTTGGCCACCCGGCGCTGCGTGTTGGCGAAGTTGCGCCAGCCGCCGGTGTTGCCGACGGTCATCAGGCGGATCGCGCCGCCCGAATTCTCGAGCGTCATTTCCTTCATGGCGGCCATGAACTCGGTGTCGTTGGCCATGACGCCTTCGGCGACGCGGTCATTCGCCATCAGGTAGGGCAGGTCGAGCACCTGAACGAAGGGGAAGATGCCCGAGGCGCCGCCCGAGGTGGAGATATAGATGTCGATATTGCCATCCGCGATGCCCTGAAGGCATTCCGCTCCGTTCGAGCAGAGCTGCGTGCCGATGAACATCTCGACGGCGATCGCGCCGTTCGATGCCTGTTCGACGTAGTTCTTGAAGACTACGAGGCCGTCATAGTCCTCGTCGTTCTCGTTCGAGTTCGCCGTGGCGCGGAGCGTGATTTCCTGCGCCTGCGCGGCGAGCGCCGTGCCCGCAAGCATCGTCGCCACCATCAGCGACTTGGTTAGACCTTTCAGCATCTCATTCTCCCTTGGATATTGCTGTTGGTTATTGAACGAACCCGGTCAGGCGCGGGATCGTCATTGAAATGGCCGGGACATAGGTGATCAGGAAGATCACCAGGACTTCCACGGCGAGGAAGGGCAGGATCGCCTTGGCGATGGTTTCGACCTTCTCATTGGCGACCGAAGACGCAACGAAAAGGACAAGCCCCATGGGTGGCGTGGCCAGACCAACGGTCAGGTTCACGCTCATGATGATGGCGAAATGGACGGGGTGAACGCCCATTTCGACGAAGATCGGCCCGAGGATCGGCCCGAGAATGATGATCGCCGGACCCGCATCGAGAAACATGCCCACGATGAACAGAAGAATGTTGATCAGGAACAAAAGGATCAGCGGGTTGTCCGAAAGCGCCAGGATGTAGTCAGCCAGGATCTGCGGCGCGTAGGACAGCGATACGACGGTCTTGAAGGCCATGGCGGCGCCGACCAGAAGCAGGACGACCGCCGAGGTCATGGCCGACCGGCTGAGCACGTCGGGCAGGTCGGCCAGCGTCATCGTCTTCAGGATGAAGAAGGCGACTAGGATCGCATAGGCGACCGCGACGGCGGCGGCTTCAGTGGGGGTGAAGACGCCGAGAAGGATGCCGCCCAGGATCAGGATCGGCGTCTGCAGAGGCACCACGGCACGCTTGGTCACGTTGCGGAAATCTGGGTCCACCCGCCCGCGCATGTTCATCAGAAGGACGTGGGCGGCAAGAACCGAGACCGCGAAGGTGCCCCAGACGAGGATCGCAGAGGCCTCGTCGCCGCTGGCGATGCCGGTCGAGCCGCGGAAGAGGGCGAAGATCACCCAGCCGAGATTGAGCCTGAGCAGAACGAAGCTGACCCAGTGCTCGCGCGCGGTGAGGGGCTGGCCCTTCCGGACGATCCGCTCGGCCTTGGGCAGGTCGTAGCGGTTGGCCATCAGCTTGACGACGAGCATAAGGCCCACGCCCACCATGATGCCGGGGACGATGCCGGCAAGGAAGAGCGCGGCAACGGATTCGCCCATCACATAGGCGTAGATGATCATGATGCCCGAGGGCGGGATGATCGGGCCGATCACCGAAGAGGCGGCAGTAACGGCGGCGGCGAAACGGCGGGTATAACCCTGTTTCTCCATCGCCGGGATCAGCATGGAGCCGAGAGCGGACGTGTCGGCCACCGCGGACCCCGAGAGACCCGCGAAAAGCATTGAGGACAGGATGTTCACATGGGCGAGACCGCCTCTCAGATGGCCCATCAGCGCCTGAGAGAACTCGACCAGCCGCTCGGTAATGCCGCCCTTGTTCATCAGCTCGCCCGCGAGCATGAAGAAGGGGATCGCCATCAGGGGAAAGCTGTCCATCCCGTTGTAAACATTGCGGTAAAGAAGAGTAATGTCCTTTTCCTGACCGTTAAGCCAAAGAAGGATGCCGGGCGCGGCCAGCAGGCCGAAGAACACCGGAAGGCCGATCATCAGGAAGACGAGGAAGACGGGGAGGAACCAGATCAGCATTGTCTCACTCCGCCATGATTTCTTCTTCGGCGGGGGCAAGGTCTTTGACCTCTCCGCCGAGGAGTTGGATGAGCGTTCTCAGGATCAGCTCGATATTGACGATCAGCAGGAACAGAACGCCGATGAAGAAAGAGGCCATCATCCAGGAGCGCGGCACCCGGCACCAGATGGTCTGACCCATCTGCTTGGCGCCGACCGCCTCGCAGAGGCCCGACCCGCCGCCCGGAACGAAGAGCGACGCGGTGGTGAAGCGGCCCGAAAAGCCTGTGACCTCGCCCCAGCCGATGGAGACGGCGAGCGCGAGAACAAGCCCCGAGATGACGAGAAGGATCAGGGACAGGATGCCGCCCACCGACTTGGGCAGCGCCTCGATCAGCATGTCGATGGCGACGAAGCCACCCCGGCGGTAAGCCATGGGCGCCATGAGCCCGGTCATCCAGAGCATCATGAAGCGCGCCGCCTCATCGGGCCAGGGCAGCGCGTTATTCAGCACGTAGCGAAAGAAGACCTGAACCAGGATCGCGAACACCATCAGCGCGATGGCGACGATAGAGATCCAGCGGCCGATCTTGAGAACGACGTCGTTCCACGTTTGAAAAGGCCAAAGAAGGCCATGCAACAGCGCCATGACGCGCCTCCTCCCTGTCGGCCCATTGTATTTTTGTTATTGGGCCGTTGCGTTTACCTTCGGGCGTTAACCCGCGCCTGTAAAGCGTCCGTATGCCCCTTTCGCGAAAAGAAGAGGGTTTCCCTGACCGATGGCAGCCGCGGTCACGCGGCCGACGATGATGGCATGATCTCCGCCGTCGTGGATGGCGTGGCGGGTGCATTCGAAGCGGGCGAGACAGCCGTCGAGAAGCGGCACGCCATGCGCGCCCTCGTGCCAGTCCAGCCCGTCGAAATCAGTGCCGTTCTTGACGAAATGGCCGCAGACATCGATCTGATCCTCACCGATGATGTGGATCGCGTAGTGCTCGGCCGCCTCGAAGGCGGAGAAGCGTTTCGAGGCGCGCGCAGGCGACCAGAGGACCAGCGGCGGATCGAGTGAGACGCTCGCAAAGCTGTTCGCCGTTATGCCGAGCGGACCGGCTTCGGAGAGGCAGGTCACGATGGTGACGCCGGTCGCGAATTGTCCGAGCGCATCGCGGAAATCCCGTGCGGTATCCGGTCCGGGCGTAAAACGTGTCATGGGCCAGTGTCCTCCGTCGGGCATTCAGGCAACCTCATGTCCGAGAGCGGCGGTGTAAAGCTCGTACCACGTCTGGCGGTCCATCCCGACCTTGAAGGCGTCGGAAAATGCCTTGATCCGCGCGATCTTGTTGGTGCCCATCACAGGCAGGATGCCCGACGGATGCGCCAGAAGCCAAGCGATGGCAACGGCGGCGGTGTCGGTGCCGTTGGCCTCGGCCACGCGGTCCAGCGTCGCGCTGAGATCGCCCGCGCTTTTCTTGCCGACGAGAGACCCGCCACCAAGCGGCGACCACGCCATCAGCGGCAGTCCGCGCTCCTGCGCGAAGGCAACGTCGCCGTTGGTGAAGGCGGAATGGGCCGAAAGCGACAGCTCGATCTGGTTGGTCGCGAGCGGGGTTTCCATCGCGGATTGAAGCAGCGTGAAATCCCACGGCTTGAAGTTCGACACACCCACCGCACGCACTTTTCCCGATTTGACCGCGTCATCCAGCGCGCGTCCCGTCTCGTGGTGGTCCATCAGCGGGTCGGGCCGGTGAATGAGCAGCAGATCGAGATAGTCTGTCCCCATGTCCGCAAGCGACTGGTCGATCTGGGACGCGATATGCGCGGCCGAGGTGTCGTAATGCTTGACCCGCGCGTCCTCGAACCGGCCCACCGGCGCGACGATGTCGCATTTCGAGACCAGCTCGATCTTGTCGCGGAGGCTCGGATCCTCTTTCAGCGCGCCGCCCAGATAACCCTCGGCGGTATAGCCGCCATAGATGTTTGCCTGATCGATCGTCGTTATGCCCTGTTCGAGGCAGGCGTCGATCTTGGCGCGGATATGCGCCGGGCTCGTGTCATCCTCGTCCAGACGCCACATGCCATAGACGATGCGGCTGAAGCTGACTGTGTCGGTAATCTTTACGCGGTCCATCTTACTTTCTTTCTCCGGCGCCGAGGGGCGTTGCCGGTGTCTCGGACGGCACCCGTCCGTATTCCTGGGGAAGCGAGCAGGTCTTCAGCTCGGGTAGAACCCGCTGGCCGAAGGACTCGCACTCGTCGATATGGGGGTAGCCCGAGAAGATGAAGGCGCGGATGCCCATTTTCTTGTAATTCTCGATCTCGGACAGAACCTGATCGGTGGAGCCCACCAGCGCCGCGCCACAGCCCGAGCGGGCACGACCCACGCCGGTCCAGAGATGTGGCTCGATATAGCCGAACTGGTCGGCCAACTCGCGCGCGCGCGCCTGATGCGACACGCCGAGCGAGCTGGAATCATGTGCCCGGTCGCGGATCAGCTTGCCGTATTCGTCGTTCAGCTTTGAGACGAGGTGTTCGGCGTATTCCTTGGCCTCCGCCTCGGTGTCGCGCACGATCATGTGGACGCGGAGACCGTAATCCATCGTGCGGCCGTATTTTTCGGCCACGGCGTGCACGTCCTTCATGCGCTGCGCAAGCTGGTCCTTGGTCTCGGGCCACATCAGGTAGACGTCGCAATGCTGGCCGCACAGTTCCAGCGCCGCCGGGGAGTAGCCACCGAAATACATCAGCGGGCCGCCGTTCTGCTGATAGGGGCGGGCCGGGTCCGTGGGCACGTTTTTGAAGTTATAGACCTCGCCCTCGTAGTTGATCTCGTCCTGTGTCCAGGCCTGGCGCAGGATCTCGACCACTTCGCGCGAGCGCTGGTAGCGGAAGTTCGACTCGGCCTTCTCGCCGGGGAAGTCCGACGAGATGATGTTGATCGTCAGGCGGCCCTTGAGCATGTGATCCAGCGTCGCGATGGTCCGCGCCAGCATGATCGGCTGCATCTCGCCGCAGCGGACGGCGGCCAGCATGTTGATCTTGTCAGTGAGCGGCGCGCAGCCCGCGACAAAGCTCAGCGTGTCCTGTCCGACCTGATAGGAAGACGGGCAAAGGATGTTCCGAAAGCCCTGCTTTTCTGCTTCCAGCAGGATGTCGCGGCAATGTTCCCAGGACGAGCGCAGAGCCCCATCCGGCACGCCCAGATACTGGTAATCATCTGAACACAGGGCCGAAAACCAGCTTACCTCGGCCGCGTCCAGATCGGCGGAGGTCACGGGAACGATTGTCATACGAATCTCCGGAGGCGTGTCGTTTCCCCAGTTGCGTAGCACCGGCTTTGATGTATATCAATACTGTATCAATTCTTTGGTCCGCCATGCCCGCCGATCACAGCGCCTTACCGAAATACGTGCAGACCGCCGAGCTTCTGATCCGCGAGATCGCTGCCGGTCGGATCGCGGATGGCGCGCGCCTGAAGCCCGAACGCGAGATGGCGGTCGACCTCGGGGTCAGTATCGGGACGCTGAGAAAGGCGCTCGACGACCTGACCGAGAAGGGGCTTCTGGATCGCGTCCACGGCTCGGGCAACTACGTCAGGCATCGCGCCGAGGCGGCTGGAGTCTATGCCTTCTTCCGGCTGGAGCTTCTGGGGGGCGGCGGGCTTCCGACGGCGATGACGCTGTCGGTCGACGGTATGGCGAAACCGGATGACCTGCCGGATTTCGGCCCCTCTGAGCGCGCGTTCCGGATCAGGCGTCTTCGGCACCTGTCGGGCACGCCTGCGGCTCTTGAGGAAATCTGGCTGGACGGATCCTGGGCGGATCATTTGTCGAAGGCGGACCTGTCGGAGTCGCTCTACCTTTTTTACCGGCAGAGGCTGGGCCTCTGGATCTCGGGGGCTGAGGACCGGATCGGTCTAGCGCCGATCCCCGACTGGTCGGACAACCGTTTTCCGCCGCGGCCCGGCACATTGGCCGGATACATCGAACGCTTCAGCCGGTCCCAGGACGGGGCGCTAGCGGAATACTCACGCACTTGGTTTGACACGGGCGTCGCGCGCTATGTCTCGCGGCTCAGATAGGAACGGGAATGAGCAAGATCATCAACTACGGGGTCATCGGCTGTGGCATGATGGGGCAGGAGCATCTGCGAAACATCGCGCTTCTGCCTGAAGCACGCGTCGCGGCCATCTACGAGCCCGACCGCTACATGGCCGATGCGTCCAAGGCCATTGCGCCCAATGCGCGACTGAAATCCTCCATCGAAGAGCTTTTGGAGGATGACAGCCTCGATTGCCTTCTGGTGGCCTCGCCCAACCACCTCCATGTCGAGCAATTCGAGAAGATCGCCGCGATCCGGCCCTTGCCTCTGCTGATCGAGAAGCCGCTTTACACCCATCCCTCCGACGCGCCGCGCCTTGCCGCGCTCGAGGCCGATTATCCTGCGCCGGTCTGGGTCGCCATGGAATACCGCTACATGCCGCCGATCCAGACGCTGATCGAGCAGATGCAGACTGCCACGGGCGGGCCGACCATGCTGACGATCCGCGAGCACCGCTTCCCCTTCCTGCCCAAGGTCGGCGACTGGAACCGGTTCAACCGCTATACCGGCGGCACGCTGGTCGAGAAATGCTGCCATTTCTTCGACCTCATGCGCCTGATTCTTCAGTCCGAGCCGGTGCGCGTCATGGCCAGTGCCGGACAGGTGGTGAACCACAAGGACGAGCGCTATGGCGACGAGGCGCCCGATATCTGGGACAGCGGCTACGTGATCGTCGATTTTGCTAGCGGCGCCCGCGCGATGCTTGAGCTTTGCATGTACGCCGAGGGCGCGCGCTATCAGGAAGAGATCAGCGCGGTCGGCCCCGTCGGCAAGATCGAGGCGCTGGTCCCCGGACCTGGCCGGTTCTGGCCCACGCATCTGGGCGTGCCGCCCGTGGCGCAGGTCATCGTCTCGCCCCGCAATCCCAAGGGACCGCAGGCCGTCGACATCCCCGTGGACCCGACGATCCTGAGCGCGGGTGACCACAACGGCTCGACCTTCTACCAGCACGCGCGCTTCCTCGACATCGTCCGGAACGGCGGCACGCCCGACGTGACGCTGGCCGACGGTGCCCGCGCGGTGGCCATGGGGCTTGCCGCCCAGGAAGCTGCACTGACCGGCGAGACCGTCCGGCTGGACCTGCCGACGCCGCCTGTTGACGCTCAGGTGTCGCAGAACGGCGCGATGGGCACCGCCTGATCCCCCAGCATCGGCGGCATCCGAAGAAGGTGACCGCCGATGCCGACCCCTGACGATCTGACCCGCGTCCTTGACCCGATCGAGACCGCAACGGGCCTGCCCAATGCGCAATACACGTCACCTGCCGCCTTCGAGGCCGAGCGGGATGCGCTCTGGTTCGCGGAATGGGCGGGCCTTTGTACGGCATCCGAGATCCCGCAGCCGGGCGATGCGCTGCCACTCGATTTCCTCGGCGTGCCTCTTCTTGCGATGCGGGGCAAAGACGGCGTCGTCCGGGTCTTTCAGAATGTCTGCAGACACAGGGGCATGATCCTGGTGACCGAGCCGCGCCGGATCGAGGGCGCGATCCGCTGCCCTTACCATTCCTGGTGCTACAGTCACGAGGGTCGGCTTGTCGCCACCCCCCATGTGGGCGGGCCGGGCATGAACACAGCCGAAGGGATCGACCGCGGGACGCTCGGACTGATCGAGGTGCGCGCGCATATCTGGATGGACATCGTTTTCGTCAACCTCTCCGGCACGGCCCCCGACTTTGCCGACGTGAATGGCGATCTGATCGCGCGCTGGGCCGAATTCGATGTGCCGCTCCACCACGGCGGGGCCGACAGCTGCTTCACGCTCGACTGCCGGACCAACTGGAAACTGGCGGTCGAGAATTATTGCGAAAGCTATCACCTGCCGTGGGTCCATCCCGGCCTGAACAGCTATTCGCGGCTAGAAGACCACTACCACATCGTCAACCCCGACCGCTTTTCGGGGCAGGGCACCCATGTCTATCGGCAGTTCACCGATGACGCGGGGCGCACCTTTCCCGATTTTCCCGGCCTCTCAGAGAAGTGGCAGCAGGCGGGCGAGTACCTTACCGTTCTTCCGAACGTGATGCTGGGCGTGCAGCGCGACCATGTCTTCGCGATCATCCTCGAACCCCGCGGACCCGATCGTACGCGCGAGCACATCCATCTCTATTACGCCACAGATGACACGCCTGATGACATGCGCGCGCGGAACACGGCGCAATGGCGCGTTGTCTTCGAAGAGGATATCGGCGTGGTCGAAGGCATGCAGACGGGCCGCGCCGCTCCGGGCTTTGACGGCGGGCGGTTTTCGCCGGCGATGGACGGACCTACGCACGAGTTTCACCGCTGGGTGGCGCGCCGTCTGATCGACCGCAGCGCGGGATCGGCATAGGTCGTCCGCGACAAAAGCTGTCGGAAACGGGTTATCCGGGAGCGTCTTGAGCGGCCAGCATCGGCATCAACGACGCGAGAAAGCCCAGAACGATGAGCACCGCCGACACAGACCTGCTTTCCGCCCATGCCCGGGGCGACGCTTGGGCGGTCGCGCGCGCCTACCTGACGGCAGCCGACATGGCGGCCGAGGGCGAAGACAACGACCGCGCGGCGTTCTTTCTGACCCATGCCTGGGTCTTCGCGCTGGAAGCGGACGATCCGTTGGCCGAGGCCTGCCACGAGCGGCTGCGCCGCATGGGTCGCGTCTGAGGGGAAGGAGCAGAGATCATGGTTGATACAGCGCGCGTGGTGGTGATCGGCGGAGGCGTCGTGGGCTGCTCGGTCCTCTATCACCTGACGAAACTCGGCTGGTCGGATGTGCTTCTGCTCGAGCGATCCGAACTGACCAGCGGCTCTACGTGGCACGCGGCCGGCGGGTTTCACACGCTGAACGGCGATACCAACATGGCAGCGCTGCAGGGCTATACCATCCGCCTCTACCGCGAGCTTGAAGAGATCACGGGTCTGTCCTGCGGTCTGCACCACGTGGGTGGCATCACCCTTGCCGACAGTCCCGAACGGCTCGACATGCTCAAGGCCGAGCGCGCGAAACATCGCTACATGGGGCTTGAAACCGAGCTTCTGACACCTGCTGAAATCGCCGAGCGCGCCGAGCTTGTGAATATCGACGGCGTTCTGGGCGGGCTCTACGATCCGCTCGACGGTCATCTCGATCCATCAGGGACGACACACGCCTATGCCCGGGCGGCCCGGATGGGCGGCGCCCGGATCGTCACGCAGTGCAAGGTGGTCGAGACCAACCCGCGCGCCGATGGCACCTGGGACGTGGTGACCGAGCAGGGCACCATCCACGCCGAGCATGTGGTGAATGCCGGCGGTCTCTGGGCGCGCGAAGTGGCCGCGATGGCCGGCGTGTACCTGCCGCTGATGCCCATGGCGCACCAGTATCTGGTGACGGACGACATCCCCGAAATCTACGAGCGCGGCGCCGAATTTCCCCACGTCATGGACCCCGGCGGCGAAAGCTACCTCCGCCAGGAAGGGCGCGGCTTGTGCATCGGGTTCTATGAACAACCCTGTGAGGCCTGGTCGGTGAACGGAACGCCCTGGGACTTCGGGCATGAGCTTCTGAACGACCAGTTCGAGAAGATTGAGGACAGCGTCGCCTTCGCCTATCGCCGCTTTCCCGTTCTCGAACGCGCCGGGGTCAAGCGGGTGATCCACGGCCCCTTCACCTTCGCCCCCGACGGCAATCCGCTGGTCGGGCCGGTGCCGGGGCTGCGCAACTACTGGTCTGCCTGCGCCGTCATGGCGGGGTTCAGCCAGGGCGGAGGGGTCGGTTTGTCTCTGGCGCAATGGATGGTCGAGGGCGAGCCCGAGCGCGACGTTTTCGCCATGGACGTTGCCCGCTTCGGCCGCTGGACGACGCCGGGATACACTCTGCCCAAGGTGATCGAGAATTATCAGCGCCGCTTCTCGGTGAGCTACCCGAATGAGGAACTCCCGGCGGCGCGTCCGCTTCGGACCACGGCAATGTACAGGACTTTCGACGAGATGGGCGCGGTCTGGGGGGCGCAATACGGGCTGGAGGTCGTGAACTATTTTGCCCGTCCCGGCGAAGCGCGCTTCGAAACACCGAGCTTCCGGCGCTCCAATGGCTGGGAGGCGGTGCGGCGCGAGGTTCACGGCGTCCGGACGGGCGTCGGCATCAACGAGCTGCAGAATTTCGGGAAGTTCAGGGTCACGGGCGGGAACGCGCGCGGGTGGCTCGACCGGATCATGGCCGGCCGGATCCCGCCGCCGGGACGCGTGGCGCTGACACCGATGCTTTCGCCCTCGGGGCGGCTTATGGGCGACTTCACCGTGGCCTGTGTCGATGAGGGAACGTTTCACCTGACGGCAAGCTATGGGATGCAGGATGCACATGCGCGCTGGTTCGCACAGCACATGGTGCCGGGCGTCGTCGTCGAGAATGTCTCGGACGCGCTGACCGGTTTCCAGATCGCCGGACCGAATGCGCGCAAGCTGCTCGTGGCGGCGGGCGATCCGTCTCTGTCCGATCTGCGCTTTTTGCACCTGCGGCGCGCGACCATCGGCATGGCGGACTGTCTCGTGCAGCGGATCAGCTATACCGGAGATCTTGGATATGAGATCTATTGCGCTCCATCGGTGCAGTTTCACCTGTGGTCGTGCCTGCAACAGAAGGGGGCCGAGCTTGATCTCACGCCGTTCGGGATGCGCGCGATGATGTCTCTTCGGCTCGATCGGCTATTCGGGTCATGGGGGCGCGAATTCACTCCGGATTACACGGCAGCTGAAACCGGGCTGGACCGCTTCATCGATTTCCGGAAATCCGCCGAATTCATCGGGCAGCATGCCGCTGAGGAAGACCGCCGGACACCTCCGGTTCGCCGCCTTGCGGCTTTTCGGGTGGACGCAGGTGACAGCGATGTCGTCGCATATGAGCCCGTCTGGCAAGATGGCGCCGTGGTGGGGTTCTGTACGTCCGGCGGATTTGCCCATTGGAGCGGCATGTCTGTCGCCATGGCTCTTGTGCCGCGCGAGGTCATCGAGGATGCGCGACCGGTCGAGATCGAAATCCTGGGGGAGATGCGGCGGGCCGAGTTTCTCACCGAACCGCCCTTCGACGCAGATGGCGTTCGACTTCGGGGATAGAGGTCCTGACGATCGGCTAGCCGCCGATGGCACCAGGCTGCGTCGGGATGCAAAGGTCAGTGCGGGAACAGTCCGGCGCCCCTTGCTTCAAGTGGGGGCGCCGAAATTTCCCTGCATTTTCACGCGGTAGACGAGCGTTTTCTTTGGTCGGGTTTCGGTCTATCGTCCCTCCGGCTCAGAAATCTTCCCAATCATCCTCTGCAGAGTCTGCGGCGGCGAGGGCGAGGGCCCCATCCGTCAACGCACCTGCTGCGGCGGGTTTGCGGGCAGGCGCCTTCTGCCCGACCGCTTTTCGGTTCGAACTGAAGTAGCCAGTCTCAGCCTTGTCGCCCAGAGTGAACTGGCTGGTGGCGCGCACCAGCGCGTTTGATTCAGATTTGAGCGTATGGGTCGCAGCGGTGGTTTCTTCGAACATCGCAACGTTTTGCTGTGTGGCTTCATCGAGCTGCGCCATGGCGGTATTGATTTCACCAATGCCGATGGACTGCTCGCGCGCCGAGCTTGCGATCGAATTCACATGGTCTGCAATGTTTCCAATGGACGAGACGATATCGCCTAGGGCGTTTCCGGCCTTATCCACCAGAGACACACCTTTTTTGACCTGGCCGGTCGAGGCCGAGATCAGCTCATTGATTTCGCGCGCGGCATCAGAGGAACGCTGTGCAAGCGCCCGCACCTCTGAGGCAACGACGGCAAATCCCCGACCAGCATCACCGGCCCGCGCCGCTTCGACGCCCGCGTTCAGGGCAAGAAGGTTGGTCTGGAAGGCGATATCGTCGATCAGACCGATGATGCGCGAAATCTGTTCCGACGATTCTGCAATCTCACCCATGGCGGTCACGGCCTCGCGGACAACACTGCCGGAGTTCTCGGCATTGGTACGGGCGGTCAACACGACCTCATTGGCCTGGCTCGCCCCATCGGCCGTGGCGCCGACGGAAGCGGTGAGTTCGGTCAACGAGGCCGCGAATTCCTCCAGCGTTGCGGCCTGCTGCTCGGTCCTCCGAGACAGGTCGTCGGCAGCCCCCGCGATATTCTCAACCTCCGAGAGGATGGTGGTCGAATTGTCCCGAACCACTGACACGGCACTTTCGATGGCGGCCACTGATGCGTTGAAGTGGTGGCGAAGGTCTTCGTATTCCTGCGAGAACGGGCTTTCGATGCGGACCGAAAGATTGCCCTCTGCCAGGCTGTTCAGAGCCTGGCTGAGTGATTGCACGACGGCCTGCTGCGCATCCTCGAGTTGAACGCGTGCGGCCTCCGCCTCGTTTCTCGCCTGCTCTGAAGCGGTGATGTCGTTGCCGAGAAAGACGAAGCCGGAAGGCAGGCCCGAGCTATTCACTATGGGCGACAGAATGCCGGAAACAAGCCGGTCCTTTCCGAGCCGGTACTTGTCGAACCGAGCTGTTGCGGTGCTTCTCTGAAGATTGTGCACGTCGCCCGAACTCGAGGCGAGAACCTCATCCAGCAAGGTTTTCCCGACGCCATTCCGGACTTCCGGCGCAATCTTGTCTAGCATCGCATTCGTCGCCTTGAGATGTCCGTCGCCTGTGAAATCCGCCCTAACCTGCGTAGCCTCCAAAGCGTGCAGAACTGCCGATGTCACGCGCGCCTCCGTGGCGTCCGACCATTCCATGACGAAACCGCTCGTTTGTCCGTCCGCTCCGGCAATTGCGTTCATCATGACGGTGAAGGTCTGATCGCCAATGCAAATGTCAGTTGCCGCGGGTTTTCCCTTTGGAACGGGCAAGCTCTTGATTGTTGAACCATCGACCCGTCTGGGATCGAGAAGTGCACCGACGAGGCCGGTTTCTCCCTTCTCGGAAAGCAGCGCCATCAGCTCGGGACGTTCGAAAAGCGCCTCGAACGCGGTATTCGTGAAGGTGATTTTCAGATCGGCATCGGTCATCACAAGGCCGACCGAAGCCTGCTGGAAGCCAGCGCTCTTGAAGCGCACTTCCTCTGCGGCCGCTTCGGCCAACGTGAGTTGATCGCGTAGCAGATCCAATTGCGCCGCGATGTCTCCGATCTCATCCCGGCGTTTCTGTCCGTGAACTTCTGAAGTCAGATCACCATCGGCCAGCCCGCGTGTGCGGACGGATAGACGCCGAAGCGGAACCGCAAGCGCCTGCCGGAAAAACAGGCCGGCGGCCACGGTCAGCACCAGAAAAACCAGGCCGGCGGTTTGGTATTTCTTCGCGGTTTCGCTGGCGATCCGTTGGAGAAGCGGTGCCGCTGTCCACGCGATTGCGATGCCGCCGACCACCTGATCGCCAGACCGGATCGGTTTCGCCCTGACGAAGCCGTCCTCGCTGACGTCTCTCTCGCCGTTGTCCCGCGCCGAATTGGCGGCAACGATCATCTGGTCGATGACATCGGCGGGCGTGGATTGATCGGACTTCACCTCGACAAGCACTGTGCCATCCGCGGCGGTCACAACGGCTGCGCGGATCCGGTCGCCGTCTTCGGCAATAAGGTGATCGAGAAGTGCCTGGATGTCCTCGACCTTGCGAAATCGAACGGCCCCGCCAAGCGCCGCTGCCTGATAGGAGGTGACATCGCTTGCCAAAGCCCGGAGCCCGTCTTCGGCCACGCGCCTTACCGTGCGATCCGCGTTCACCGCCAAAATGCCGGCGACGATGGCGGTTGTCGTCGCAACGATCAGAACGCATTTCATGAAGACCGAGAACCTCGGTCGACGAACGGCATTGGGTGACGCGGACATGTTCCGGACTCCTGACTTCGAATGCGGGATTTACATCAAGGATTCTGCGTCGACGCCCACGGTCATTGCGCCGATGGGCAGGCCGGATGCGGGATCGACGATAGTGACGGAGACCTGGCCCTGATAGCGCTGCGTGGATTCGTCGAGTTCGATCTCGGACACGTGGATCGCGCCCGGTCCCTGGCCAAAGGTTTCGGTGAACTTTTCCTCATCACCCTGCCAGAAATCCGAGGTCACATCGCTGGTCGCCACGTTCAGGCCAACGCCGTCCATCACGAAAACCTCGGTGATTCGGCCGCCGGATTGCGCCACCTGCTCACGCAGGAATTCCGAAAGTTCGCTGGTCAGAACCGGTGTGATCGTGGGAGCGTCCGACATGCCGACCTCGGCGCGCCATGCCTGATCGAGCGCATCGATTTCGGCCTGTGTGTAGCCGGTGGTCCGGTTGTTCTGTTCAGTGATCGCGGCCACGAGGCGTGGGTCAGCGGCCCAGGTCGCCACGCTGCTGCGATAGAATTCCTCGGCGGCGGCGGCAAATTCGTCGGCTGCAACGGGGCTGGCCAAGGCAATGGAAAGGAGGGCTGCGGTTCGGAAGTGCATAGGTACGTCCCCTTTGGATGATTCCCGAAAAACGGATCGATAGTGGGACGCGATAAGCGAAATTTACTTCCGGCCTGTTAATGGGGGCCGTGATGGCGGCGGAATAAGAAGCGCCATTCAGGAGACGCCGGGCTTGTCCGGCGCCTGGGGTGTGAAGGCGCAGCGATCGGGCTTGATATCGACAAGCGGCGTGCCGTCGAGGCAATCCAGTCCCCTGACCAGAAGGCGATTGCCCTCGCGCCTTTCAAGCCTGACGCGCGCGGTGCCAATGGGGTTGGGGCGCACGGGGCTTCGGAGGGCGAAGGTGCCGACAGTCCGGCCGTCCGATTTCGGGCTTTGGGTCAGCAGGTCCCGGCGGCTCCGGTCGAGCCAGTAGAGAAGCTCGATCGTCTCGAACGCATCGATGCCTTCAAGCGCCGGTGCCCAGGGACCGAAAACCTCGACCTCGCAAACAGGGCCGTTAGCACGCCCCTGACGCGGACAGTCTGCGCGTGTGAGGAACGGCGTGTGGATGACGCCGATGAATTGAAGCCAGGCGTCCTCAGGCGGGGCGTGGTGCAGGCAGGTCTCGCCGGGGCGGATATCGCTGTCATCGGTCATGTCGAAAGAGTAGCGGCGGAGCGATGGCTTGAGAACGGGAAACCGGGGAAATCCGTTGACTGCAGATTTTTCGGCGATACCCTCAGGTTCGGGAAATTCTGCAAGGTGGGGAAAATTTGCAAGGATTCGGAGAAATTCTGGCGCTCGCCTTCGATCTGGTGCTGTCCGGCGATGGCGATCTGGCCGAGATCGTCTGGCTGTCGCTGAGGGTCAGCATCTCCGCGACGCTGCTGGCCTGTCTGATCGGGCTTCCGCTTGGCGCGGTTCTGGCCATTGCGCGGTTTCCGGGCCGGAACGCGGCCATCGTTCTGGTCAACGCGCTGATGGGGTTGCCGCCCGTTGTGGTGGGGCTGCTGGTGTACCTGCACCTTTCGCGTGCGGGGCCGCTCGGATTTCTGGGCCTGCTCTACACGCCCACGGCGATGATCATCGCGCAAACCATTCTGATTGCCCCGATCGTGGCGGCGCTCTCGCGGCAGGTGCTGGAAGAGCTGCACGCCGAATACGCGGAGACCTTTCGCTCCTTGGCGCTGAGCGGGCGGCAAACGCTTGCGGCGCTCCTCTGGGACGGGCGTTTCGCGTTGGTCACGGTGGCGCTGGCGGGCTTCGGGCGGGCCGTGGCCGAGGTGGGCGCGGTGATGATCGTGGGCGGCAATATCGACCACGCGACGCGGGTCATGACCACGGCCATCGCGCTCGAGACCAGCCGGGGCAACCTTGCGCTGGCCATGGCGCTTGGGGTCATCCTGATGATGCTGGCGCTTGGCGTGAATGCGGCGGTCCACTCACTGAGGCTGACGGCGACACGGTGGTCCCATGCGTGAGGCGGTGATCGGCAGGTCTCTGGAGGGCGAGGCGGTTTCCGCCGGGGCAGGTCTGTCGTTTCGGGATGTCGGATACTCGATTGCGGGCCGCCGTCTGATCGACGGGATGACGGTGGACGTGCCGGACCGGGGCGTCACCGTGGTGATGGGGCCGAACGGCGCGGGCAAGAGCCTTTTTCTGCGTCTGGCTCATGGCCTCATTCACGCGGACGAAGGTGCCATTCGCTGGGGCGATGCGCCTGTCGGCCGGAGTGTCGCGCGGGATCAGGCGCTGGTTTTTCAGACGCCGGTGCTTCTGCGCCGGTCGGTTGCGGCGAATGTCGATTTCGTCCTGAAGTCTCGCGGCCGTGCGTCGGTCGAGATGCGCGAAACGCTTCTGCGGCGCGTTGGCCTGACCGGCTTTGCACGTGTCGCGGCGCGGCGGCTTTCGGGGGGAGAACAGCAGCGGCTGCAGATGGCGCGGGCACTGGCGACCGAACCGCGGGTCCTGCTTCTGGACGAACCAACGGCCAGTCTCGACCCGGCGTCGACCGCAGCGATCGAACTGATTGTCCGGGACGTGGCGCTGAGAGGCGTCAAGGTGATCTTCGTCACCCACGACGTGGGACAGGCGCGGCGGCTGGCCGATGACGTGGTTTTTCTGGCGAACGGACGTGCGGTTGAACAGGGGGCGGCCGAGCGGTTTTTCGACGCGCCCCGGTCGCCCGAAGCCGATGCCTATCTCCAAGGGAAATTGATCCTATGACACCAAGAGCGCTCTGTAACACTCCGACATTATTTGCTTTTACCGCCGCTTTCGCGTTTTGGGCCGGGCCATCCTTCGCCGCCGAGCCGATCCTCGTGCAGTCCACGACGTCGACCGCGAATTCCGGGCTCTACGATCACCTTCTGCCGCAGTTTCAGGAGGCGACGGGCCTGGAGGTGCGGGTTGTCGCGGTCGGGACCGGCCAGGCCATCAAGAACGCCGCCAATTGCGACGGCGACGTGCTTCTGGTCCATGCCAAGGCCGCCGAAGAGGCCTTTGTTGCCTCCGGCGGTGGCGTGTCCCGGACGGACCTTATGTTCAACGATTTTGTGCTCGTCGGGCCGGCCAGCGACCCGGCGGGCATCGCGGGAGGCGAAGACGTCCTGGCGGCGCTCGCACGCATCGCGGAGAGCGGATCGCCGTTCGTCAGCCGGGGAGATGACAGCGGCACACACAAGAAAGAGCGCGCGCTTTGGGAGGATGCGGGCGCGACACCGGGCGATGAGGCGGGCGCATGGTACCGCGAAGCAGGTTCGGGTATGGGCGCGACGCTGAACGTCGCGGTCGGGATGGATGCCTACACGCTGACCGACCGTGCAAGCTGGATCAGCTTCGGCAACAAGGCGGCCCACCGGATCGTGGTTGAAGGGGACGAACGGCTCTTCAACCAATACGGTGTGATCCTGGGCAACCCGGAGGCCTGCCCGTCGGTCAACGCCGAGGGCGGACAGGCCTTTATCGACTGGCTCCTGTCAGAGAACGGACAGGAGGCCATCGCATCGTTCACAGTGGCCGGACAGCAGCTCTTTTTTCCGAACGCGCCGGGCCATGACTGATATCCAGACACATCAGACGTTCCTGACGGTCCGCGAACTGGCGGCGCTTCTGAGGGTGAGCGAGCGCAAGGTCTATGACCTTGCCGCCTCGGGGCAGGTGCCGGTCAGCAAGGCGACAGGCAAGCTCCTCTTCCCCGAAACCGAGGTCCGCGCCTGGCTCGACGCTGCGCGGAGCGGGCCTGCCGGGGGCGCGGCACCCATGGCCGAGCGCCCGGCAGTGTTTCTGGGCAGTCACGATCCGCTTCTCGAATGGGCGATCCGGCACTCCGGCTCGGGCCTTGCCACGATTTTCGACGCGAGCCTCGACGGGCTGAGGCGGTTTCAGGCGGGCGAGGGTGTGGCTGCGGGCCTGCATATTCACGAAGACGATGGCGGCTGGAACCGCACTACCGTGGCCGGTGCCGTGGGGAATGCGAATGCCGCACTTGTCCATTGGACCCGGCGTGAACGGGGATTCGTCGCACGCCCCGAACACGCAGGTGCGCTTGCCGATATCGGGGCCGTTGCCCGTCTTCGCCTTGCGCCCCGGCAGTCCGAGGCCGGGGCGGAGGTGCTCATGCGCGAGGTTTTCTCCAAGGCCGGTGTGCCGAATAAGAGCCTCAGAACCATCCCGGCTGTCCGGTCAGAACAGGAGGCCGTCCTGGCCGTCCTGCAGGGGGAGGCGGACGTGGCCTTCGGCCTTCGTGCGCTGGCCGAACCCTTCGGGCTCGCCTTTCATCCGGTCGTCGAAGAAAGCTTCGATATCCTCGTTGATCGGAAGTCCTGGTTCGAGCCCGGTCTGCAGGCGCTATTTGATTTCGCGCAAAGCGCGGTCTTCCGGGACCATCTATCAAAGATGGCAGGACTGGACGCGAGCGATCTGGGCCGGGTGGTTTGGAACGCCTGACCGACGGTGTCTCTCTGCGTCCTGAGAGAGGAACGGGGAACGGCCATGACGATGGACATCGAACGCAAGGTAGGAGCGTCCGGCGAGGGCGTGCGGCTGGTGTCGGGTGTGGCGCGGTTGGGCGGCGCCTGTGTCGGCTGCGCGGGCTGCCGGGGTCTCTGCGCAGAGCTGATCGAGCTTCTGACGCTACCTGACGCCGTATTGCGCGACAGCGCCGCCTGAGGTGTGGATCGGACGCTGACGCGTCCGACCGGCCGGAGGGGGTTCCACCCCTCCGGACCTCCCCGGAGTATTTCCGAACAGAAGAAGCTCTCAGGGTCAGGACGCCTGGGCCGACCCTGTTGCTGCGCGGAACCAGCGGCGGATCGCTGCGCGGTCCTCTTCAGACATCTCGACGGCGTTGGGGGGCGGCATGGCGTGGCTCATGCCGGCCTGCAGGTAGACGGGGCGCGCGTGGCGGGCGAGATCGCTTTCGGTCTCGAGGACCACGCCGTTTGGCGGCCATTGAAGGCGGCCCCAGACAGGCTCGCGTGCGTGGCACATCGAGCAGTTGCCGAGGACCGCGTCATAGGCTTCGTCGAAGCCCGGTGCGGTGGCGAAACGTGTTTCGTAGTCGGTCAGCGGGCGGGCTTCGGCCTCGTCGTAGCTGTTGCCCATCGGAGCGGTCGAGAGCCACGCGATGAGGAGAAAGAGGATTACGGTCGCGCCCCATGTCCAGTGAGGTTTGCCCTGGCGCGCGTGCATCGTGTTGAAGAAATGCCGGATCGTGACGCCCATCAGGAAGACGAGGCTGGCGATGATCCAGGCGTATTCAGTGCCGAAGGCCAGCGGGTAGTGGTTCGACAGCATCAGGAAGACGACCGGAAGGGTCAGATAGTTGTTATGCGTCGAGCGCAGCTTGGCGATCTTGCCGTATTTCGGATCGGGTTTGCGACCCGCCTTGAGATCGGCCACAACGATCCTCTGGTTCGGCATGATGATGAAGAAGACGTTTGCGCTCATGATCGTGGCGGTGAAGGCGCCCAGATGCAGTAGCGCCGCCCGGCCGGTGAAGACCTGATGGAGCCCCCATGACATCGCCACGATGATGCCGAAGAGGACCAGCATCATGGCGGCGGGCCGCTCGCCCAGGGGCGATTTGCAGAGCGTGTCGTAGAGAAGCCAGCCGACCCCGATGGCGGCGGCAGAGATCGCGATCCCCTGCCAGAGCGCCAGATCGGCTTTCGTGGGATCGAGAAGATAAAGCTCGCCGCCAACCCAGTAGACGATCATCAGAAGTGCGGCGCCCGAAATCCAGGTCCAGTAGGCCTCCCATTTGAACCACGTGAGATGCTCCGGCATGGCCTCGGGTGCGACGAGGTATTTCTGGATATGGTAGAATCCGCCGCCATGGACCTGCCATTCCTCGCCGTCGGCCGGGCCGGGGATGGATCGGTTCAGCCCGAGATCGAGCGCGATGAAGTAGAAGGACGAGCCGATCCAGGCGATGGCGGTAATCACATGCAGCCAGCGGACCGCGAATTCCGCCCAGTCCCACATCACGGCAAGATCGTACATGTCCGGCTGCTCCTTCTTTGTCTGGCCCATCTGAGGCAAGGGCAGGGGGAAAGGCAAGGCGACCCGTCCCGCGAAAAGCTGCTTAACCGGCGTCCTCGCGCGGTGGCAGCATGGCACGGCCGACCAGATAGAGAAGCGTGTCCTCTTCCTCGACCGTCAGTCCGGGCTCGAGTTTGCCATCGAGCATCAGGAAACAGTGACCGTGGACGAAGCACCAGAGCGCATAGGCGCGCAGTTTTGCCTCTTCGCCGTCGGGGTCGATACCCAGATGTTCGGCCACGATGCGCTCGACCAGCGTGTTGGCGGCATCTCCGGCGGCGCGCAGATCGTCATCCTCGGGGCCGGATTTGGCGAGGCTGAACATCATGCGGAAGACGCCCGGTTCGGCCTTGGCGAAGTCGATATAGGACCGTCCAAGTCCCACGATCCTGAGCGGGTCGCCGGCCGGATGAGCGTCGGCGGCGTGCTGCATGGCCTGGTAGAGACGCTCCATGCCCAGAAGGACGATGCCCTTCAGCATGTCGCCCCGGTCCTTGAAGTGTTTGTACGGCGCGGCGGTCGACACGCCAGCCATCCGGCACGCCTCGGCGATCGAGAATCCGTCGGGGCCGTCGCGCTCGATCAACTGCCGGATCGCATCGAGAAGCGCGTCTCTCAGATCGCCGTGGTGATACTTTTTCTTGTTTGCCATCAGTTGTTTGTCAGGTCTCCAGACGCAAATTGCAAGATATCGATTGACCAAGTTAGTGTCGCAAACATATGTAAGCAATACTAACTTGAAGGGCAAGAACCATGTCTGACACGCCTTTGCCACTATGGAAACGTCTCGTTCGGACCCTCGGTCGGGTGACGTTGACCCTCGTCGTCACGGCCCTTGCCGTTGGCGCGGTCGTGACGGGAACCAGTGTTCTTGCCGCGCGGTCCGGTGAAGAGATCGGGCCGCCGCCTGCTCCCGCGACGCCAGTCGCGCCTGTGGCGGTGATCCTACAGGACAGCTACGCGATCGAACGGCGCTTTTCAGGCGAAATAGAACCGATCCGCGAGGCCTCTCTCGGGTTCGAGGCGCGCGGTTCGCTGTCGTTGGTTCTCGTTCGGGAAGGGCAGCGGGTCGCGGAGGGTGAAGCTCTTGCCGAGATCGACACGCGGCTGCTCGACCTCGAGCGGGCGCGTCTCGCGGCGGCGCGAAAGGCGCTCGAAGCCGATGCGGAACTGGCGCGGCGGACCAATGCAAGGCAGGCGGAGTTGCGCGAGCGAGGTTTTGCGACGGATCAGCGTGTGGACGACACCTCGCTGACACTGGCGCGCGCAGAGGCCGGTCTGGCCGAGCTGGACGCGGCCATCGGTGCGGTTGAGGTGCAGCTGGAGAAGGCAAAGATCAAAGCCCCGTTCGCGGGGCGGGTCGCGGCGCGTCTGCTGGACGAAGGCACCGTGGTGGGACCGGGCGCGCCTGTTCTGGCGCTGGTCGAAGAAGGGCCGGTGCGTTTCCGCACCGATCTGGCCGCGGATCTTGCCTCGCGTCTTGAGGCGGGGACACAAGTCACCGTCGAAACGGAAGCCGGCGCCTTCACCGCGTCGCTGACCGAACTCTCCCCCACGCTCGACCCCGCGACACGGGCACGGCGGGCCTTCTTCACGCTCGATGGCGGGGCGCCGCCCGCGGGTTTGACCGGTGAGATCGTCATTCGGGACCAGATTTCGGTTGCGGAGCCCGGCCTCTGGCTTCCCCTTTCGGCGCTGCGGCAGGGCCCGCGCGGCACCTGGACGGTGCTGACAGTGGACGCAGCGGAGAACGGTGACCTAACGGCAGGGCTGGCGGCGGTTGAGATTGTGCATCTGGACAGCGGCCGCGCGTTTGTACGGGGCACTTTCAAGGAAGGCGATCTGCTGCTCGGCACCGGAGCGCACCGGGTCGTACCCGGCGAACGGGTGCGCATTCCGGGTCAGGACGAGGTGCTGTCATGGGCACGCTGACCTTTCGCGAACCGCGTATTGTCGCGCTGGCCATTCTGGTTATCGTCGCGGCGGGTCTCTCGGCGCTTCTGTCCATCGGACGTCAGGAAGACCCGACGATCACCAACCTTTTCGCGACCATCACCACGCCATATCCCGGCGCAGAACCCGCCCGCGTCGAGGCGCTTGTGACCGCCGAGATCGAGGAAGTGCTGCGCGAGGTGGCGGAAGTCGATACGCTTGAATCCACCTCGGCCACGGGAATTTCGATCATTCAGGTCGAGCTTCTGGAAACGATGGAGGCGGACGCGATCGAGGGTGTCTGGTCGCGTGTCCGGGACAAGCTGGACGATGCGGCTCTGCGCTTCCCTCAGGGTGTGGGCGAGCCCGACCTCTCAACTGATCTTGCCGGGACCTACGGCGCGATTGTTGCGCTCAGTGCCGAGCACGACGGCGTGCCGATGACGCTTGCCGCCCGCTATGGCGACGCCTTGGCAGACCGGTTGAGAAACGTGCCCGGCACCAAGCTGGTCGAGGTCTTCGGCGCGCCGGAGGAAGAGATCACGGTCACGCTCGACCGCTCCCGGGCCGCCGCGCTCGGCCTGTCGGCGGCAGAGGTCGCGCAAGTCATCCGCGCAAGCGATGCCAAGGTGCGGGCGGGGCAGGTGACTGGCGGCGGCGACAACCTGATCGTCGAGGTCTCGGGCGAGATCGACAGCCTTGGCCGCGTCCGCGACATCGTTCTCCGCGAAGGTGCCGCCGGCGCGACACTGAGGCTGGGGGATGTGGCGACCCTGGACCGGGGGCCGCGCCTGCCGGTTGGCGAGGCTGCTTATCACAACGGACGGCCTGCGATCCTCGTGGCCGCCAAACTGGAGGATAACGGACGGCAGGTCGACGCCTGGGCCGGGTTCATTCGCGACGAGCTGGATCAGTTCGGTACCGTCCTTCCGACCGGGCTGTCGCAGGACCTGGTCTTCGATCAATCCACCTACACCGCCGAGCGCCTGACCGAGGTCGCCGGCAACATGATCCTCGGCGTCTTGCTTGTGGTGGCGGTCCTGTTCCTGACGCTCGGCGCGCGCGCCGCGCTGATCGTGGCGCTGATCCTGCCGGTCGTGACCTTGGCGAGTCTTGCCACGATGAACCTGATCGGCCTGCCGATCCACCAGATGAGCGTCACCGGCCTGATCGTCGCGCTCGGCCTGTTGGTGGATGCGGGTATCGTCATGACCGATGAGGTGGGCCAGCGCCTGCGCGCGGGTCTCACGCGCGCGGCCGCCGTGGGCGGAGCCGTCACCCGCCTGACCGTGCCGCTCTTCGCCTCGACCGCGACGACCGCGCTCAGCTTCGTGCCCATGATCATCCTGCCCGGCCCGGCTGGCGACTTCGTCGGGGCCATCGCCATCGCGGTGGTCATCATGCTGGCCTGGTCCTTCGTCGTGGCCGTGACGATCACGCCCGCGGTTGCGGGGTGGCTGCTGCCCGACGCGCCGCGGAAAGGCATGCTGGGCGCGGGCCTGCCCTCGGGCGCTCTGGGTCGGGTTTTCCGCGCATCGCTTGCGGCCAGTGTGCGGAACCCGCTCCGCGCGATGGCCCTGGCGCTGGTGCTGCCGGTCATGGGCTTCTTGTCGCTGCCCACACTGACGGCCCAGTTCTTCCCCGGCGTCGACCGCGACCAGTTCCATATCGAGGTCGACCTCGCCCCCGGCACCGGCATCGAGCGCACCGAAGAGGTCGTGGCGCGGCTGGATACGGCGCTGCGCGGCGAGAAGGGGATCGAAAGCGTGACATGGAGCGTCGGGCGCTCGGCGCCTGCCTTCTACTACAACATTACCGCCGGCCGCGATGCCGCGCCGCGCTATGCCCATGCGCTGATCCGCACCGCTTCGCCTGACGCGACGGAGGCGATGCTGCCCCGCCTTCAGCGCGGCCTATCGGCCATCGCGCCCGAGGCGCAGGTGCTGGTGCGCGGGCTGGTGCAGGGGCCACCCGTCAACGCGCCGGTAGAACTGAGGATCGTCGGGCCAGACACCAGCGTCCTTCGTGCCGAGGGCGAGCGTTTGCGCCGACTCGTGGCCGAGGATGACGCGGTCATCCTCGCACGCACGTCCCTCACCGAAGGCGCGCCCAAGCTGAAAGTCGATATCGACGAGGCACGCGCCCGCCTGCTGGGGCTGACACCTGCCGCTGTGGCCGCCGAGCTGGAGGCCGCGCTCGTCGGCGTCACCGGCGGGTCCTTGGTGGAGGGAACCGAGGAGCTGCCGATTCGCGTGCGCCTTGGCGACGAGGTGCGGGCCGATCCCGCGCGCATCCGCGATCTGTCGATCCCGCGTCCCGGCGCGGCTCCGGTGCCGCTTTCGGGCTTCGCGACCGTCGCGCTCGAACCCGGCGAGGGCATCGTCACCCGCCGGAACGCCGAGCGCGCGAACACGGTCCAGGCCTATCTTTTGCGCGGCGTCCTGCCGGAAGAGGCGCTGGCCGACATCCGCCAGACCATGGAGGAAAGCGGCTTCGCGCTTCCGCCCGGATACCGGCTGGAAGTGGGGGGAGATTCCGACGCGCGCGCCTCGACGCTGAACAACCTTCTTGCGCCGCTCGGCCTGATCATCACCCTGTCCGTCGCCGTGGTCGTGATGACCTTCCGGTCCTTCCGTCTCGCCGCTGTAGCGCTGGTGGTCAGCGGTCTTTCGGCGGGCCTGTCCATGCTGGCCCTGGCGGCCTTCAACTATCCCTTCGGGATCACAGCGATCATCGGCCTGATCGGCTCGATCGGGGTCAGTATCAACGCGGCGCTCATTATCATGACAGCGCTTCAGGAGGACCCGGGCGCCGCTGCCGGGGATGCCGATGCCATGGCCGATGTGGTGATGGGATCGTCCCGCCACATCGTCTCGACCACCGTCACCACCTTCGGTGGCTTTCTGCCGCTGATCCTTGCCGGTGGTGGCTTCTGGCCGCCCTTTGCAATGGCCGTGGCGGGGGGCGTGCTTTTGTCCACAGTGGTGAGTTTCTACTTCACTCCGCCCGCGTTCCGGCTGGTTTATGCGGGGAGGAATAACCGGATGAACAAAGAAAGCTTTGAGGCCCCGCACAGCGCTGTCGCCCCTATGCCTATACTGCAGGCGGCGGAATAGATCAGGGCAGGCGGCGGGCGTTCTGTGCGGCGAAAGCCTCGGCAAGCCGCTCGGTCACCCAGCCCTCTACGACGGCCTCGCGCAGAACCGCGGCCTGGGTTTTCGGCGCGAGACCACCCAACGGCGGGTCGGTATCGAGATTGGTCGGGAAGCTGTAGCCCTCGGCGCTGGCGGCGATCACGGCGTCCCGCTCGGCCTGCGTCAGCCGTCCGGCCTGCCACGCGGCCTGAAGCGGCTCGAAAATGGCGAGCGACAGGCCGGTACGGTCGATGCTTTCCATCGCGCGACCGAAAGGCGACGAGACCTGAAGCAGGTTGACCATCCGCTGCACATCGGCGCTGTCGTTCGATCCGGCAGCGTGGAAGAGGGCGGGATTGAAGAAGACGGCATCCCCCTTCTTGAGCGGAACCTGCACGTGATGCTCTTCGAAATAGGCGCGGAAATCGTCGCGCCGCCACGCGGCATAGCCGGGGCGGTAGAGCTGGGAGAAGGGCAGCAGCTTGGTCGGCCCGCTCTCGATGGGCGTGTCCACATGCGCGATCCCGCCCTGAAGCGTCAGGACCGGCGACAGGTCGTGGACATGGGCCGGGTATCGCGCGGAAAGCTCCGCCGTCTGAAAGCCCAGATGATAGTCGCGATGCGCCTGCTGTGCCGCGCCGCCGGGACGGACCACATTCACCTGTGCCGTCATCTGATAGCCGGGGCCGAGCCAAGCCTCGCAAACCGCGTCGATGGCGGGACAAGCGAAGTAGGGCACAAAGACCTCTGGCGCGGCAAGGCCGAGCTTGGCGAGCGAATTCCAGATACGGTCATTTGCGCCCGAGGCGGCGAAATGGTCTGCGCCGCCGCCTTGGGCCGCTTTTTCCTGACGGATGACCTCTTCATAGACGGCCGTGGCCGCGTCGATGGGCGCCGTGTCGGCATAGGCGATGCTGAGGACGAGCACCCCCGGCCCGCTACGGAGGATGTGCGCCCATTCCGCCATCAGGGCGCGACGTTCGGACATGTCGGCAAGGCGCTGGCCAAGCGCGGGGATGTCGTAGATCGGTATCTTCGAGACGATCCGGTCCGCCGATGGCGCCATCGCCGCGCTTGTCTGCCGGTCGCAGAGCGCTGCCATGTCTCGGAGGTTGCAGTCGTCTTCGGTAAACCAAGCCGGTTCGGTCATGGCGGCCTTTCTCCGTTCGTCAACCCGCGTCCCTTTGGGCGATCCAGTCGTGATCCGGATCGTTCTGGAACCGCCATTTCCGCATAGGCCCCGCCATGACGTTCAGGTAATACATCTCGTAGCCGTATGGCGCGGCGCAGGGGTGGTGGCCTTTCGGCACCAGAACCACGTCGCCGTCCTTGACCGCCATGGTCTCGTCCAGAGTGCCGTCCTCGGTATAGACCCGCTGAACGCCAAAGCCCTGAGCCGGGTTCAGCCGGTGGTAATAGGTTTCTTCGAGATATGTCATGCGGGGGTAGTCGTCCTCATCGTGCCGGTGGCTGGGATAGGACGACCAGTTGCCCGCAGGCGTGAACACTTCGGTCACCAACAGGCTGGAGGCGACGTCGTGATCCTCCATCGCGATATTGTTGATGTGGCGCGTGTTCTGCCCCTTGCCGCGCGGCGTCAGCGCGATGCCGTCCGGGCCGAGGCGACGGGCAGGGTAGGGGGCGATCGCGGGCGCTGTGCAGACCGCGAGGACGCAGTCGGTCGATGCCGTCGCGCTCCACTGGCTTTGACCGGGGACATAGACGCAATGGGGGGCGGATTTCTCGAAGACCGACATGCGGTCCCCCATCGGCCCGAATGCGGTTCCGTCGGCGGTGACCTCGGCCTTGCCTTCGACAAGGACGAGGATCGCTTCGCGGTCGCCGGTGTCTTCCGACACGGTCTCTCCCGCCGTCAGTCGATAGAGACCGAAGCCGACATAGCCCCAGCCTGCCGAGGCGGGCGTTATGTCATGCACCTTGCCGCTGGTCCCCTGCGGTTTGATCAGGAGCCTGCTCATACGGTGCCGCCGAGAGAGCCTTCCAGCGTCGCCAGTTCCTGACCGCCGGCCATCATGTCCTGCAGCTCGTCAGGCGTGATCTGGCCGCGCTGCGCCGTGCCGAGCGTCTGGCCGCGGTTGAGCACGGTGAAGCGGTCGCCCACGGCAAGTGCATGGCGCACGTTGTGAGTGATGAAGACCACTGCCACGCCTTGCTTCCGCACCTTGTCGATGGTCGCCAGCACGTTCGAGGTCTGCCGCACGCCAAGGGCCGAGGTCGGCTCGTCGAGGATCAGGACCTTGGCCCCGAAATAGACTGCCCGGCTGATGGCGACCGTCTGGCGTTCGCCACCCGAGAGCGTGCCCACAGCCTGATCGGGGCCGCGCAGGTTGATGCCCATCTTGCGCATCTCTTCCATGGTGACGCGGTCGGCGAACTCGCGGTCGAAGAACGAGATGCCCGCGATCTTCTTCGTGGGCTCGTTCCCCATGAAGAAGTTCCGGGCCACCGACATCAGCGGGATCATCGCAAGATGCTGGTGGACCGTTGCGATGCCCGCATCCATTGCGTCGCGGGGGGTCGAAAAGTTCATCGGGCGACCCTCGAACAGGATCTCTCCCTTTGTCGGCTTGTGGACGCCGGACATGGTCTTGATGAAGGTGGACTTCCCCGCGCCGTTGTCGCCCAAAAGGCAGTGACACTCGCCCGGATAGACATCGACCGAAACCCCGGCCAGCGCGATGACCGGGCCGAAATGCTTTTCGATGTTCTTCATCTGGACGATGGGGGCGTGATCGGATCTGGTATTCATGTCAACGTTCCCCAGTGATCATACGACGAATGTAGGTGTTCAGGATAACCGCGCCCAACAGGATGACGCCGAGGAACACCCGGAAGAGCGAGCTTTCGACACCCGCAAAGAAAAGGCCCTGCTGCACGACACCGAAGATGAGCGCGCCAAGCGCCGCCCCGATGACCGAGCCGTAACCGCCGGTCAGAAGCGCACCGCCGATCACCACGGCGATGATGGCCTCGAATTCCTTCAGGAGGCCGCGGTCCGCGCCCGCCGAGCCGAATTCCATCACCTGACAAAGTGCGAAGACCGTGGCGCAGAAGGCGGTGAACATGAACATGGCGATTTTCACGCGGTTGACCGGCACGCCCGAGTTGCGCGCTGCCTCGGCGTCGCCGCCGGAGGCGTAGATCCAGTTGCCGAAGCGGGTGCGCGTCAGAAGGATATGCCCGAACGCCACGAGGATCAGCGCCCAGACGATCAGCATCGGGATGCCGTCCACAACCGGTTGCCCCTCGCGGGAGCCACGGCTGAAGGTCTCGAGCACGCCGATATCGCCAAGCCATTGAAAGAAGCCGGTCAGGATCTTGCCGCCGAAGATCGGGGCGAGCCAGTCACCTTCGGCTGCCTCGCGGATGCCGCCGATAATGGTTTTCCGCTCGATGGTCTGGGGAATGTAGATGGTGAAGCCGCGCAGGATGAAGAGAAACGCCAGCGTCACGATGAAGCTCGGAAGTCCGGTGCGGATGACGATGTAGCCGTTGAGCGCGCCTATCGCGACGCAGATGGCGAAGGTGATCAGGATGGCGATCCACATCGGCCAGGCGAGGACCACGCCGAAGACGGCGATCATCATGCCCGCGAAACCGATCATGGAGCCGACCGAAAGATCGAATTCCCCCGCGATCATCAACAGGCACGCGCCGACGGCGATGATCATGAACTGCGCCGAGACGACCGTCCAGTTCATGATCCCCTGACTGGCGAACATGCCGCTGTCGAAGGCGAAGAGAAGAAAGAATGTGAAAACCGCGACGGCGCCCACCATGCCGCCAAGCTCGGGTCGCATCAGTGCGAGCCTGAGCCGCGACATCTCCTTGACGCGTTCGTCTGTTGGCGTGGCTGTTTCGGCCATGACTCCCTCCCTTGTTTTTATTGATTGTCCCCGAAGAAGAACGGCCGCCCGAGGGCGGCCGTCCATATGGTGTGGCGCTTAGCGGTACTCGCCCGCGAAGGCCTCGACCTTCTCAAGTCCGGCGGCGGTGACGAAGCCGGGGCCCGAGTTGATGTTGTTGCCCGGCAGAACGCCGTAGCGGTCCCAGTTGGCCAGGATCACGACGGGCAAGTAGGCCTGCAGGAAGGGCTGCTGGTCGATGCCCCACTTGATGGTGCCGCCCTTGATCGCCTTCACGATTTCCTCGCCGAGGTCGAAGGTGCCGAAGTGGATGTCGCCGGCAAGGCCCATTTCGTCGAGCGCGGCGATGGTCGGGTCGGCCGAAACCGGGCCGAGCGTCAGGATGCCGTCAACGTCTTCGTTGGCCGACAGATAGGCCATGACCTTGTTCTTGATTTCCGCCGGGTCGGTGCCGGAATCCATCATCGCATCGCCAAGGTCGATGCCGAGGCCGTCGGCATAGCCGCGGCAACGTTCGCCCACGGTCGGCTGCTGGATGGCGTGGTTCACGCAGAGGAACTTGGTCACGCCTTCGCCTTTGGCGCGGAGACCGGCGGCGAAGCCGGCGTCGTATTCGGGCTGACCGACATACATCAGAGCGCCGACTTCACGCGCCTGCTCGGGCGTGCCGGTGTTCATGATGATGACGTCGATTCCCTGGTCCACGGCGGCCGAGATCGGGCCCGACAGCACGTCGAAATCCGCGAGCGTCGTGATGATGCCATCGGGGCTCGACGCGGCGGCCTGCTCGATAATGCGGGCCATGTCGGCGATATCGCCGGTGGGCGGGTTGCGGTATTCGACATTCACGCCGACCTGCTCGCCGGCCAGTGCGATGCCGTTCTTGATGGTGTTCCACCACGTGTCGCTGTCGGGCGCGTGGCTGACAAGCACGTAGTTCAGCTCTTCATGCGCGCCGGCGGTCGCCGCGACGGGTGCCGAAATGATCGCTGCGCCGACGGCGAGCGAGGTCATCAATTTCTTCATTGGGTCCTCCCAGACGGTGTGTGTTTTTCTCCCTGTGGCGGTTCCCCGCCTGACGGTAGGGAAGCACAGTCCGGAAAATAATGCAACCGGTTGCAAAAATGATCTTTGCGCTCTGCATCCCCCTGCCTAAGTTGGCCGTGATGGAGGGAACATGCCGATAACGCTGAAAGATGTCGCCGCCCGTGCGGGCGTTTCGCGCTCTGCGGTGTCGCGTACCTTCACCGAGGGTGCGTCGGTGTCCGCGAAGACCCGCAAGAAGGTCGAAAAGGCAGCGGCCGAGCTTGGCTATAGCCCGAATGCGTTGGCCTCGTCACTGACCACCGGGCGGACCAAGCTGATCGGCCTGATCTCGAACAACTTTCACAACCCGCTCTTTCTTCAGGTCTTCGACCTGTTTACCCGCAGCCTGCAGGACAGGGGCCTGAGGCCGCTTCTCGTGAACCTGACCGACGAGACCGATCCCGAGAACTCGCTCAGGCTATTGCGGCAGTATTCCGTGGATGGCGTGATCGTCGCATCCTCGACCCTGTCGCCCGAGTTCTCGGTCGCCTTCCAGGACGCGAAGATTCCCGTCGTCCATTCCTTCGGACGTTTCGCCAGCGCGCCCCGCGTCCACGTGGTAGGAATCGACAACGTAGAATGCGGGCGCATGGCGGCCCGGACCCTGATCGAGCGCGGCTATGACAGGATCGGATTTCTGGGCGGACCGAAGACCGCGACCTCCACCGTGGACCGCCGGAAGGGCTTTTGGGAGGTAGCAGGCAGCGTCAAAGGGCTCCGTGTCACCGAAAGCTTCGCAACCGCCTATTCCTTCGATGCCGGACGGGCCGAGATGCTGGCCCTTCTGGAAAAGGGCAGGGCGGCTGAGGCCTATTTCTGCGGCGACGACGTTCTGTCCGTGGGCGCGCTGAGCGCGATATGGGACAAGGGGCTGAAGGTGCCCGAGGATATCGGCATCATCGGGCTGAACGACATGGACATGGCGCGCTGGCCGAACATCAACCTGACGACGATCCGCCAGCCGATCCGCCAGATCATCGACAGTTCGATCGAGCTGGTGGTTGCGATGCTGGATAATCCTGACCGTCACCCAGAGGCACGGCTTTTCGGGTGCGAAATCGTCGAACGGGGCACGCTTCGTCCGCCGCGGGGCGGCAAGACTCTTTGAAAGAGTCTTGCCCGAAGACTTTGAAAGTCTTCGGCCCTAGCGGAACATCGGCGGGCGCGCGTCGACCCAGGCGCTGCCGTCCCTGGCCGATGCCACAGCGGCATAGACCGATGCCATGGACCTCAGACCGTCCTCTGCGGTGGGCAGGTTGCCCTCGTCCTTGCCTGCGATGCGGGCCGCGAGATCGACATAGATGTTCGCGACGGCCAGAGGGAAGCCCTCGGGGTGGGCGATGGCGACCCGGCTGAGGCGCTGCGCGTCTTCGCCGAGGCCGGCTTCGCCCTTTTCCATGATCTCAACCCGGCCGCCCAGCTTGTGGTAATAAACCTGGTTCGGCTGTTCCGAGGCCCACCGAAACCCGCCGGTTTCCCCGAAGATCTGGATGTCCAGCCCGTGCTGCCGGCCGAGCGCGATGGACGACGACCAGAGCCGTCCGACCGTGCCGCCCGACATGCGGAAGTTCACCATCGCGTCGTCTTCAAGCTGCCGGCCTTCGACGGTAGAGGCGAAATCCGCCGAGAGTTTCTCGATCTCGTCGCCAGTGATGAAGGTCGCGAGGTGCAGGGCGTGGATGCCGCAATCGGCCATCTGGCCCGAGATACCCGCCTGCGCGGGATCATAGCGCCAGCGAACGCGGGGGTTTTCCGCGTCGTCGCCCGCTGCATGGTGTCCGTGGCTGAAATTGGCGACGATGGAGCGCACGCGCCCGATCTCGCCCGCTGCCACCATCGCCTTCATCTGGCGCACCATGGGATAGGCGCTGTAGCAATAGTTCACCGCGCAGACCTTGCCCGAGGCGCGGGCAGTGCGGACGATCTCCTCGCCTTCCTCGACCGTCATCGTCATGGGCTTTTCGCATAGCACGTGAAAGCCCGCTTCGAGGAACGCCTTGGTGATCTCGAAATGGGTGTTGTTGGGGGTGGCGACGGTAACAAGGTCGACCCGGTCGTCGCGCTTCCGCTCGCCTTCGAGCATTTCCTGCCAGTTGGCATAGGCACGGTCTTCGGCGACGCCGAGCGACATCGCGAAGGCGCGGCCGCGCTCTGGATCGACGTCGAGTGCGCCCGCCGTCATCTCGAAAAGTCCGTCTGCCAAGGCGCCAAGGCGGTGTGCCGGCCCGATCTGGCTGCCCTGTCCGCCGCCGATCATGCCCCATTTCAGTTTCGCCATAAGAACCGGTCCTTCTCAGTTGAAGCCGATGGACGCGAGGTAGTCGCGGTTGATCTTCGCATCGCGCGCCGGGTCGGTATCGGGCAGGGTAGGGTCGCAGTCCTGTTCCACCGTGCACCAGCCATCGAATCCGCTATCCAGCAGGATTTGCCGGACGCGCGGAAAATCGACATCGCCATCGCCGAGGTTGCAGAAGATGCCCTGACCGCAGGCCTTGTAGAAATCGGTCCCGTTGGCCACGACGTCGGCCTTCACGGCGGGGTCGATATCCTTGAAATGCATGTAGCTGATCCGCCCGATATGCCGCTCCATGAAGGCGACGGGGTCGTAGCCTGCATAGGAATGGTGCCCGGTGTCGAAGCAGATCTTCAGGATGCTTTCGTCGACCTCGTCCAGAAGCCGCTCAAGCTCGGGTTCGAAGTCCATGAAGCCGGCGGCGTGGGCGTGTATGCCGACGGTCAGGCCGTATTCCTCGGCGCCCATCCGGGCGACATGGGCGATCCGGTCGCGATAGGCGGCCCATTCGGTGGCGTCCATCTTCTCAGCCGCATCGTAGCGCCCGGCGGTGGCGGCGCGACGAGGCGAGATCGAATCGATCAGCACCAGATGCTGCGCGCCATGCGCCACCAGCGCCCTGCAGGTCCGGACCGAGCCGTCCAGCACATCGTCCCAGACGTCCGCGTCGTGGAAGGGGCGGAACACCACGCCGCCGATCAGGTCCAAGCCATGCTCGTCCAGCGCTTCGGCCACTTGCGGCGGGTCTTCGGGCATGAAGCCCACGGGGCCAAGCTCGATGCCCGTATAGCCGGCTTGGGCATTCTCGCGGAGGACGTCGCGCCAGTCGGGGTTGCGGGGATCACCCGCGAATTCCACACCCCATGAACAGGGCGCGTTGCCTATCTTGATCGTCATTTCCAAAGTCTCCCTCAATCGCCGGCGACATGCGCCCAAGAGCGATTCTCATGCGAAGTTCGCGCCGCCGATACGATGCGCGAGACGGCCAGTCCATCCCGAAACGTGGGCCAGCGAGAGCGGCCCTCGGCGACGGATTCAAGAAAGTCGCGCGCCTCGATGATGATCTGGTCCTGATAGCCCGTGCCATGGCCGGGGCCGAGACAGAACGGCTCATAATCGGGATGCGCCGGACCGATCAGGATCTGCCGGAAGCCGCGGTCGGCCTCGGGACCTTCGGCCTTGTAGAGCCAGAGCGAGTTCTGGTCCTCCTGATTGAAGCGGATGGCCCCCTTGGTGCCGGTGATCTCGTAGATATACCCCATTTTCCGGCCCGTCGCGACGCGGCTGAAGAACAGGTGACCCATGGCGCCGTTCACGAACCGGCACATGATCTGGGCCTGATCGTCATTGGTGACCGGATCGGACCCGCGCATCGTGTGCACCGTCTCGATCTCGGCCATGACCGAGGCGACCGGTCCCATCAGGGCCAGCGCCGCGTTGATCATGTGGGGGGCAAGGTCGCCCATGCATCCATTCGCCTCGCCGGAGGTGCGCCACGAGGCCGGTGCTTCGGGGTCGGCATAGAAATCTTCGGTATGCTCGCCCCGGAACCACGTCACATCCCCGATAGCGCCTTCGGCCACAAGGCGGCGGGCGTATTGCGAAGCCGGGGTGCGGATATAGTTGAAGCCGATCATATTCGGCACGCCCGCGGCTTCGACAGTTTCGGTCATGGCTGCGGCATCGCTGATCGATGCGCCCAGGGGCTTTTCGCAGAAAACCGGCTTGCCCAGATCGGCGGCGCGCCGGGTGATCGCGAGGTGGGTTTCGGGGGGCGAGGCGATGATCACGGCCTCGACGCGCGGATCATCGACCAGTTCTTCCCAACTGCCCGCAGCGCGCGCGAAGCCGAAGGCATCGCGGTAGCGTTCGGCGGAGGCGGGCGACGAGGCCGCGACCATCTCGAGACGAGGTCTGAGTGCGGTCTGGAACACTGCGCCGACCGCCGCATGGGCCACCGCATGGGCCTTGCCCATGTAGCCGCCGCCGATGATACCTATTCCGATCTCTGACATGGGCCCGCCCGAAAAACACATTGCAACCGGTTGCAAGACGAGTATCTTCAAAGCGGTATTCGGGTCAAGCGCCGAAGAGTGTAGAACGGCCCGCAACCACGACCTTTGGGAGGAAGACAGATGTCCGACAGGACGATCCGCCTGACGACGGCGCAGGCCATTATCCGGTTTCTCGACGCGCAATTCATCGACATCGACGGGCGCGAGGTCCGGGTCTGCGGAGGCGGGTTCGGCATCTTCGGCCATGGCAACGTCACTTGTCTGGGCGAGGCGCTTTACGACCACAAGGACACGTTGCCGCTCTATCGCGGGCAGAACGAGCAAAGCATGGGATTCGCTGCCGCGGCCTATGCAAAGTACCACCTGCGCCGCCGGTTCATGTTCTGCACAGCATCGGCGGGGCCGGGCACGGCGAACCTTCTGACTGCTGCCGCACTCGCGCACGCCAACCGCCTGCCCATGCTGATGCTCTGCGGCGACACCTTCCTCACGCGTCTGCCCGATCCGGTGCTTCAGCAGATCGAGCACTTCGGGAACCCCGCCTATGGTCTGAACGACGCATTCCGCGCCGTCAGCCGGTATTGGGATCGGATCACCCACCCGGCGCAGATCATTCAGACGCTTCCCGCGGCTTTGGCCACGATGCTCGACCCTGCCGATTGCGGTCCGGCCTTCCTTGCATTGCCGCAGGACGTGCAGGGCTGGGCCTATGACTATCCGGTCGAGCTGTTCGAAAAGCGCGTGCACCGCATTCGCCGCCAGCCGGCGGATGAGGCCGAAATCGCCGCTGCCGCCGGCCTTTTGCGCTCTGCAGAGCGTCCGGTGATCATCGCGGGCGGCGGCGTACAGTATTCAGGCGCAGTCAAGGAACTGACCGCATTCGCGGAAGCCCACGACATTCCCGTCATCGAAACCATAGCGGGCCGTGCCAACCTGCTCGACGACCACCCGCTGAATATCGGACCGGTGGGCGTCACCGGGTCCGACAGCGCCAATGCGGTGGCCGAGGCGGCGGATGTGATTCTGTCGGTCGGATCGCGCCTGCAGGATTTCACCACCGGGTCCTGGACGGCCTTCGCCAAGGACGCGCGGATCATTTCGCTCAACGTGGGCCGTCACGATGCGGGCAAGCATATGTCGCTGCCCGTGGTGGGCGATGCCAAGCTGGGGCTCGAGGCGCTTGGCGCCGCGCTGTCCGGCTATACGTCGCCCGAAAGCTGGACCGGCTTTGCCAAGGACGAGCGCCGGAAATGGCAGGCCTATGTGGCCGAAAACGTGCGGCCCGGAAACCGGCCCAACTCCTACGCGCAGGCCATCGGCGTGGTGAACGCGCTTTGCGACAAGCGCGACCGCGTCGTGGCCGCCGCCGGGGGACTTCCGGCCGAGGTCACCGCCAACTGGCGCACCCTCGATATCGGGACGGTGGACGTGGAGTTCGGCTTTTCCTGCATGGGATACGAGATCGCCGGAGGCTGGGGCGCGCGGATCGCGCAGTCCGAGACAGAGCCTGATGCAGACACCATCGTCTTCTGCGGCGATGGCTCGTATCTTTTGATGAACTCCGACATTTACTCGTCTGTTCTGACACAGAAAAAGATGATCGTTCTTGTCCTCGACAACGGCGGGTTCGCGGTCATCAACAAGCTGCAGAACAACACTGGAAACGAGAGCTTCAACAACCTCTTCGCGGACGCGCCGACAATTCCGGAGGCCTTCGCTGTCGATTTCGCGGCCCATGCGGCATCCATGGGCGCGGAGGCGGTGCGGGTCGACACGCCGGACCAGTTGGGCGAGGCATTCAAGGCGGCGAAAGCCGCGGACAAGACCACGGTCATCGTGATGAATGTGGACGCCTATGAAGGCTGGACCACCGAGGGTCACACATGGTGGGAGGTCGGTACGCCCGAAGTGTCCGAGCATGCAAAGGTGCGTGAGAAGCACGCCGAGATCGAGGCCGAGCGCGCCAAGCAACGGCGGGGCGTCTGATGGCGGGGATGACCCTTTCGGACCTGCGCCAATCGGTGGCGCGGGGAAACTTCGTGGTTTTCGGACGTGCGGGAATGGACCTTTTCGCGGACCCGGTCGGGGTGAAAAGCGAAGAGGCCGAGGTATTTCACGCAGGCCTTGGCGGCTCGTCCGCGAATATCGCGGCGGGGCTTTGCAAGCTGGGTCAGCATTCGGCTCTGGTGACGTCCGTGTCGAACGATGCGGTGGGCCGGTTCTGTCTGAACCAGCTCAAGCAATACGGCGTCGATGCCCGCTACGTCAAAAGCATAGACGGCGAGTACCGAACCTCGATGGCGATCTACGAGAGCCGGACCGAGAATTTCCAGAACGTCATCTATCGCAACGGCGCCGCCGATTTCCAGGTGACCGAGGCGGATGTGGACCGCGTGGACCTGACGCCCTACGGCGCCCTGGTGACTGCCGGCACGGTTTTCGCCGCCGAGCCGTCGCGCTCGGCAACCTTCCACGCCTTCGAGCGGGCGCGGGTTGCCGGGCTGCCCATCGTCTTCGACATCGACTACCGGCCCTATTCCTGGCCCTCGGCCGACGTGGCATCGGACGTGCTGTCGCGCGCCGGCGCATTGTCCGACGTGATTGTCGGGAATGACGAGGAGTTCGGCTTCATGGCGGGCGGCATCGACAAGGGCTTGGCCAAGGCCAGGGAGCTGTCTCAGGACGGCGCGGCCATAGTGATCTACAAGATGGGCGAGAAGGGCGCGATCACCTTTGCCGAGGGCGAAGAGACGCGCACGGGCGTCTTCCCGGTCGAGGCGATCAAGCCGGTGGGCGCGGGCGATACCTTCATGGCGGGGTTCCTTGCCGCGCTCGCAGAGGCGCGCGCGCTGAAAGAGGCGGTGACCCGTGGGTCGGCCGCCGCCGCCATAGTGGTGACGCGGCCAGGGTGTTCTCCTGCCATGCCGACGGGCGCGGAACTCGACGCGTTCCTGGAAGATCGAACCGAAAGCCTGGAGGGCTGACGCGATGCATATTCCCCCTTACGATAACAAGAACGCGCCCATCGTCGATGTGGATGATGCGCTTGTACCGCTCAACTATTTCAACATCGTCAAGCTGAAGAAGGGCGAAAGTTTCGACTATGCCGTGCCGGGCTACGAGACCTGCGTGGTCCCTGCGACCGGGCTGATCGAGGTGACAGCAGCCGGTTTCACGGCGACCGAGCTCGGCGGGCGCGGCGTCGATGTCTGGGATGGCGAGCCTGAGGGCGTCTATGTCCCTTCCGGTGCCGAAGCGCGTATCACCTGCCTGTCGGATGCGGCAGAGGTCTTCGTCGCGGGCGCGCGTTTTGACGACGTGCTAGAGCCCTTCGCGGTCCGTGCCGACGAAATCGACCTCGTGCAATATGGCTCGGATGACACGAAAACGCATCGCAAGATCAAGCACATCCTCGGCCAGAAGCAGCATGACAGGGTGGGGCGCCTTCTGGTGTCGGAGCTCTTCACCGTGGGGGCGGGCGGCTGGTCCGGTTTTCCCAGCCACAAGCACGACACAGACCGTCTGCCCGACGAGACCCGGCACGACGAGACCTACAACTTCCGCTTCAAGCCCAATTATGGCTCGGGGCTGCAGATGCTTCAGCGGATCGATAACGAGCCGGGCGATGCCTATCACATCGTCGACGGCTCAACGATTTGCATCGACAAGGGTTATCATCCCTGCTGCGTGCTTCCCGGTTACGAGATGTACTACTTCACCATCCTTGGCGGACTCAGCCAGCGCAGCCTGAAGCAGTATTTTCAGCCGACCCATGCGGAACAGCTTCACACGATCCCGGGGATCATGGATATGGTGGCCAAGTTCAAATGACACTTGCAACTCTCAGCGATGTCCTGACCGCGGCCAATCGGGACGGCTATGCCGTAGGCGGGCTTGTCTGCCTCGGTTGGGAAGACATGCGTGCCTATACCGCCGCCGCAGAGGCCGAGGGGCTGCCGCTCATCCTTCAGGCAGGTCCATCCTGTCGCAAGCACACGCCGCTGCCGGTTCTGGGGGCCATGTTCCGGCATCTGGCCGAGAGCGCCTCAGTTCCGGTCGTCGCGCATCTCGATCATGGCTACACGGTCGAGGAATGCCGGCTTGCCATCGCTTCGGGGTTCACGTCGGTGATGTTCGATGGCTCCCGCAAGCCCTTGTCCGAGAATATCGACGAGACCGCTGCGATTGCCGAGATGGCCCATACCGCCGGTGTCTCCTGCGAGGGCGAGATCGGCTTCGTGGGCTATAGTGGCGGCGAGGCTTCGAACGGAACCGACCCCGAAGAGGCTGCGCGCTTTGCCCGTGAGACCGGCGTGGATGCCATGGCGATCTCGGTGGGCAACGTCCACCTGCAGGAGAACCACGAGGGCGGGCTGGACCACGACCGTATCCGCGCAATCGAGGTGGTAACGGACGTGCCGCTGGTCATCCATGGCGGCTCAGGCGTGCCCCATGCCGAGCGGGCGCTGCTGGCGCGGTCCACGCGCATCGCCAAGTTCAACATCGGCACGGAACTGCGGATGGTGTTCGGGAAATCTCTGCGGGACCGCCTTGCCGAGATGCCGGACACGTTCGACCGTGTTCAGTTACTGTCCGGGGTCGAGGCCCCAATTTGCGAAGCCGCGCGTGCCGCGCTTCGCTCCATCGGTCCCAAAGGAGAGGGCGCATGATTTCTTTCGGAATTCTCGGCTGCGGCCGTATCGGGCAGGTCCATGCAGGTTCGCTTGCCCGTCTTTCGAATGCGCGCCTCGTCGCCGTGGCCGATGCCGTACCCGAGGCGGCGGAACGGCTGGCAGCCGCTCATGGGGCCGAGGTGCGGGACGCCGAAGCGATCATCACGGCCGGTGACATCGACGCGGTCATCATCGCCACGCCCACGACGCTGCATTACGACCAGGTTCACGCGCTGGCCTCCGCGGGCAGGGCTATCTTCTGCGAAAAACCGATCGACCTGTCGGCCACTCGCGCGGCGGAGTGCCAGGCGGCCGTCGACAAGGCGGGCGTCGCGTTCATGACGGCCTTCAACCGTCGTTTCGATCCGCAATTCGCCGCGCTCGAAGCGGCGCTTCGCGACGGGGCCATCGGGAACGTGGAGATCGTCGTCATCACATCGCGCGATCCGTCTCCGCCACCCGTCAGCTATATCGAGCAATCGGGCGGGCTGTTCCGTGACATGATGATCCACGATCTGGACATGGCGCGTTTTCTGCTGGGAGAAGAGCCGGTCGAGATCTCGGCCCAAGGGTCCAGCCTCGTGGACCCGGCCATCGGCGCGGCAGGCGACGTGGACACGGCGGCTGTGACGCTGAAGACGGCCAGCGGGCGGCTTTGCCAGATCAACAACTCGCGCCGCGCCACCTATGGCTACGATCAGCGGATCGAGGTTCACGGCGCGACGGGAATGCTGCAGGCCGCGAACCAGCCCGAGAACTTCCTGACCAAGGCCGGGGAGGGTGGATTCACCAGCGCGCCCAACAAGCACTTCTTTTTGGAGCGCTACGAGGCCGCCTATCTGGCCGAAATGCGCCACTTCATCGAGGCCGTCGAGGCAGGCCGCGCCCCGTCCCCCGGCATCGCCGACGGCGTAGCCGCGCAACGTCTGGCTGACGCGGCGACGCAGAGCCACAGAGAGGGGCGGATCGTCCGGTTGGAGTGAGCAACCGCCGTTTTGCTCGACTGCGCGTCAGGTTTTCAGTTCGTAGAGACCGGTGGGCCGAAGAAGGCGAGGCCGATTGCAACTTGGATCACCTTCGTTGTGCTTGCGAGTGCCACGCGGCCGGTAGTGGCGAGATTGAAGGGCGGCCCTGCGGACATAGCGGACAGCCCAAGCCCATTGCATGTTCCGGAACGGACACGTGCCTCATTAGGCTCCCGGGTAAAGGGTTCCACGCTAGAAAGAAGGCGAGGGGAACGACGGCCAGAGTTGGCGATCTCTAACGCTCATTCCTAAACCACAGGAATGCGCGAACACCCGATCGCTCAAAGCTCGCTTCCTGCCTCACGACGCCAGAAAGGTAAGAGTCAGGACTACGCCAAGTGCGGCAACGCCGAGCCGGACAAGGTTCTCTGGTAAACGGCGGACAAGTTGGGCGCCGCCGTAGCCGCCAATGACGCCACCGATAAGCACGCAGACGGCGGCAGGCCAGTTGACGAGACCCGACAGGACCATCGGTCCCACCGCGACAGATTGGATAACAAAAGCGAATAGGTTCTTCGCGCCGTTGACCTGAACTAGTCCCCTGCCGGTCGCGATCGACAGGACTGCGAGGAGCATGAAACCCATGCCCGCACCAAAGAACCCGCCGTAAAAGCCGGTGGCAGCCATGAGCACTGCCGTGGCCGCTTTAAGTCGCGCAGCCGGAAGTACTCGGCGCATGAGATCTGTCGTTCGGGGTCCGAGTACGATTGCAGCGACTGCAATAGCCAAAAGAAAAGGGACGACACCAACAAAGGCCGCATCGCTTGAATTCACCATGATGATCGCGCCGGACAAGGCTCCAAGGAAGGCGGGGATCAGCAGAGTGAATAGGTTTCTGAACTCGGCACGGATTTCGGCTCGGTAGACCCAAACTGCCGGGAGTTGGGCGGGCCAGAGCGCAACGCCCTGGGTCACGTTTGCGGCGATGGGCGGCAATCCAGAGGCGAGCAGAAACGGAAAAACGAAGAGCTTGGCGCCCCCCGCTGCGGCGTTTACGGCGCCTCCGAGAAACCCGGCCGCAAGGAAAAGGAGGATCTCATTCATAGGGCGCAGGGGAGAGCGTGCCCTTCAGGACGCGGTCTTCCAGAGAATTCATTGCGGGAGGAACTCGGTAGTGACTGAGACACAAACGATGCAGTGACCGAAATCCGCTTGGGCCGCACGGGGCAAAGTATCGAACCTTCAGGTCCACCTATTTCTCGCTTTCAGTTTGCTAATGCTTTTCCGGAGCCAAGCCGGATAAGTCGAGCGCTGCCAATGGACATAACGCGAGGCGCAATCGAAGCAGCTGAAATGTCTCAGCTTTAGGCCATCTCCTAATGCGCTCCCAGAAATCCTGTCCACAATGCAGAAGCACAATCCTCGCCTGCATATTTGAGCGCATCCCCTTAGTGCGTAATTTGAGGAGCTGTCTCCCATCTGGTCACGTTTCGCCTGATCACAGGCACCCGTCGTCATTGGACGGGAGCCGCTGACAGAGGATGTGGCCGTTCACGCTGGGACACGCATACCAGTCCGCCACTTGTTTCGGCCTTACCTTTAGTATGCGCAGGTTCGCTCGGTGAAATGTGAGCGTGCCGGTTGCATCTGGACCAATCTTTTCAAATCTAGACATCAGAAGTCTCCTTTATGACTGCGCGCCTGCATCGCGCCGATGCGGCATTGCATGGGGCTCAGCATTCACGTCCGTTCCGTTTTACCTATGGTGACCTGCCTCCCCTCCAAGAACCGGTGTTCGACAGGCACTTCGTCGATGAACTCGAACGTCGCCAAGCTTTCCCTGCCTAGAAATCGGAACAGCAGACCCGTAACTCACGCCACGAGTTGCTGTTCTTCTGCCGCTACCGGGGGCGGGGGGCGTTGATGTTTCTGTTACGTCCAAAGCAACGGAGTTTACCCAGCTACCCATTTTGGTTAAGCGGCCACCGCCTCTTCTCTCTGATTGGAAAGCCAGCGTTGCGCGGCCTCCGCAACACGACGGCCGAGGTATTCAGCGGTTTCCAGGTCTGAGCCAGCTGGGGCCACTTCCGGCGGAACGTCCGCATCCGCCTGGGACATCGCTCCCAAGAAACTACCGAGGCGATTCAGATCTGCTGGCGACCCTGCGCTCGTGTGGTTCCCCGGAGGCAACCCCAGCCCTACCCAAATCATGCCATGCTGCATGGCGAAGTGATTGATCTGCTGCAGGGTCGCTAATTTGTCCCCACTCATGCCTGCCGAGTTCGTGAAGCCCGCGGCTAGTTTGTTCGACCAACGGCCTTCGAGCCACCGACCCGACGTTGCATCGAGGAACGCTTTGAACTGCGCCGATGCGCTGCCGAAATAGGTTGGTGAGCCAAAGATGATCGCGTCGGCTGCGTCGATCACGTCCCAGTTCTGCTCATACTCTTCGACCGAAATCAGAGCCACATCCGTCCAGTCGACTTCGCTCGCACCACGCCGAACCGCTTCGGCTTGGACTGCGGTGTGGCCGTAACCACTGTGGTAGACAATTGCTATCTTCACCATTGCATTCTCCATTTGTTTTGAGCCGGTCTTGCTGGCCGGTTCGCCGTTACTTGCGACATCTACGACTTGGAGTAGAGCCATAGCGCGCACTCCGATTTGATGTCTGGTTGGGGCATACCGAGGAAAAGCGCCAATTGATAATATCGAGTTTTCATGATTACGATCTTCAAAGAAGATCATCTGAGGTGCCATATGACATTGGATCAACTCGTCGTCCTCGACGCGATCGTCGCCTCCGGAACCTTCCGCGGGGCAGCTGATCGACTGAACAAGGCGCAATCCGCCGTCAGCCATCAAATAAAGAAGCTTGAGGACGAGTTGGGGTTCGATCTTTTCTTGCGCGATGCCTACAGACCAAGGCTGTCACCAGAAGGCGAAGTCTTCTTCCGAGAAGCGACGCGGGTTCTTGGGCAGGTGCGTGGATTGAAGAATGTGGCCGCAGGTCTCCGAAGCGAGCAGGAGCCGATGATTTCGATTGCGATCACAGCAACAATGTCGCTCGATCCGATCCTCGATATTCTGGGTGAGGTCGGACGAGCCTATCCTGGAACGCATATCAAGCTGGCAACCGAAATGATGGGAGGTCCGCTGGCGCGTCTGATGAGCGGTGATGCGGACGTGGCTATTGCGGGGCTTGATGGCGTTCCGATCGACGAAGTTGAGACGCTCCCGGTTGGCACGATTTCGATCCGACCCGTCGCCAGTCCTAGATTTCCAGCGGCCGACCGGTCAGGGGTCAAATCGCGTCGCGAGATGCAGAGCTACACGCAAATCATTGTATCTGGAACGGGCGGCAAGGAATACGACCAGAGCCGCGATCTGCTGTCTGGCGGGCAGCGTTGGACAGTCTCCGACTTTCAGGCCAAGAAGGCGATCATCAAGGCAGGCCTCGGCTGGGGTGGAATTCCGGAGCACCTGATGGCCGAGGAATTGGCGAAAGGCGAACTCGTGCCCTTGGCAGTGGAGGGCTATCCTCCGCGTCATACCGAAGTATTTGCGATTAGGCGCCGGGACCGCCCTATGGGAAAGGTCATGTCGAGCATGTGGGAAAAGTTGGCGGAAAAAGCACTCTAAGGTGCGAAGCCGATGTAGTCGTGCATCGTCTTTTGAAATGACCAGATGGGGTTGTCGTCGACGACGGTCGGTTTGTAACCACTCGGGCAAAGTGACAGCGGTTTGTTCGCCTTTGGTTTCGAAAACCGACTTGGCACTTGCTTGATGATGCTTTGTAGGCATGACGTCGCCCATATGATCTTTTTATGAGATCGTAATCGTGAAAACTCGATATTATCTTTTGACAGTCTCTGTTGCTAACTCCGGGCGAGTCAACAAAACGGAGCGTCTTATGAGACACTATTCCAAATTCTGGCTTCGTCGCTTCGCCGCGTTCGGGCGAGACACTGAAACGGAGCGCCTAATCAAACTCTATTCCAGATCCTGGGTTCGTAACCTTGGCGATGCGAGCACGCCGGGCGATCGCAAGGCTCGGCCCATAGCGACGGCTACCTTTGGGACAGGAGGCGTTGAAGGATGAACGGATCGCATGAAACCGAAATCCGGGAGCTCATGAAGTCTTATTTCGACGGTCTCTATCATTCGAGCAGCGACATCTTGCGGACCGTTTTCCACCCGGACCTCGCTTATGTAAACGGGACAACTGGCAACTACGAGCATTTGGATTTCGAAGAATACATGGCTCGAATTGATGCGCGGACGCCCCCGGCATCACGCGGCGACGTCAGAGAAGAGATAATCGAAAGGATAGCCTTCAAGGGCGATCGCATCGGCATCGTCGAGGCACGCATGACTATGATGGGCCGGAACTATCAAGACCTGCTCACGATCATCAATACGGATGACGGCTGGCGCGTGCTCACCAAAGTCTTCTCGTTTGTGGAAAGAAAGGCCTGAACGAATGCCCTACGTAAATATCAAGGTAACCCAGGAAGGCGGTCCCAATGGTACGGGCCCCTCGACGGAAGAAAAGCAGCAACTCGTCGCAGGCGTGACGGACCTTTTGTTCAGAGTGTTGGGCAAGAAACCCGCCACGACCTTCGTAGTCATCGACGAAGTCCCGCTGCAAAACTGGGGCATTGAGGGGCGGCAGGTCAGCACAATTCGCGCCGAGCAGAGCTGACCTCCCGGGTCCTACGCAATCATCCAAGGGCTTTGGCGCGCTTGTAGCGCTTAGGCGAGAAGGGCGCGTCCGATGTCAGGAATTCGCTGGTACACTGCGAGGCTTGCGGCCAAGCCGAACGCTGCCGTCTTGGCGCGTCGTGCCGATCGGGCGGTCGTGGGGAGTCAGACGTTCGGCGAAAGATCCTCGTCACTGGCGGGTTACGCTTGGATGTCGCTTGCTGTCCTGATCTGGGCGAGTTGGCTGGTTCTAACCTCTTCGGGGCGCACGACGACTCTTGCGGTCATCGATCTCGCCGGTTTTCGCGCCATAATCCCGACGGTGGTGCTGGCACCATTGCTTTGGCACCACCGTCGCACCATCGCCCAATTAGGCGCAGCACGATGCTTGTTGCTGTCTGCCTACGGGGCGCCATTCTCCTTGCTTGTGGGCCATGGATTGAGCATAGCGCCGGTGGCCCACGCAGGTGCAGTGGTTCCTGGCTTGATGCCTGTCTTCGCCGTTGCTCTGGCCTATGTTTTTCTGGGTGAGCGGCTGAGCAGAGGCAGTTTCCTCGCCCTCACGCTCATCCTTTCCAGCGCAGCGGCGATTCTTCTTCGCGGCGCGGACGAGTTGGCAGTGCATGATATGAGACTTGGACACCTTCTCTTTTTGTTGGGGGCGCTCTGCTGGGCGTGTTTCGCCGTAACAATTCGAGCGTTCGAAATCCCTGCGTTCCTGGGGACTGCCTTAGTGGGCGCTGTATCGATAATTTGGCTGTTGCCGCTTTGGATAGTGTCCGATCTATCCAATATTGCCGAGACGCATTGGACCGACATTGCCTTTCAGGCGCTCTTTCAAGGCATCATTTCGGGCTTGATTTCCATTTACGCTTTCGGCCGGGCGCTTCGGCTCATTGGTGGGCAGGCGCCCGTCCTGTCGGCCCTGACACCAGGCGTCGCGGCCATACTTGCTGTTCCGGCCCTTGGCCAAGTTCCGCAATTGCCGGATGCCCTTGCCCTTGGGGGCGTCGTGATAGGGTTGGTTATTTTGAACATCGGCCTGAAGCTTCCGTGAACAGCAGAGGTGGTTCGGTTTGTTTTGACAGTTTCGAGCCGTTTCTTAAGTGGATTTCCCGCTCGATTATGCCGCCACCGGGATTGGTGACGACGGGTGGATGTATGCCTGATCGGGCGTTTGCCCGTCCAGCGATGAATGCGGTCTGCGTGTGTTGTAGAACTCCAGATACCTTCGCAGGGTTTCACGGGCGACCGTTACGCTGTCAAAGGCGCGCAGGTACCCGGACAGTTCTGCGAGGGTCATTTGGCCTTGTTCTGAGGCAGCGGCCAACGGAAGTAAAATATGCCGTGGCGTGAAGTGCTAAGATACGCAGGTAGCTTCATTGTGTGTCACACCTATGTGTCACACTGTTCTAGTATCTAGCTAAACTATTGAACTGTAGGTGATGGTGGAGCCAAGGGGAGTCGAACCCCTGACCTCTTGCATGCCATGCAAGCGCTCTCCCAACTGAGCTATGGCCCCATCCGGGTGCGGGCAGTTTCTGCCTGCCCGCGTGGGTTACTCAAACCCGACTTCGCCCGCAAGCGAAAAATCCGTCAGTCGTCGTCATCCGAGCTGACATCGGCGATGTCGTCGAGCGACACGTCATCGCTGTCGTCGTCATCGTCCAGAACGTCATCACCGAGATCGACATCGGTGTCGTCATCGTCGTCGTCGAGGATGACATCATCGTCATCGACCAGGTCTTCTTCTTTCTTGGACCGGGCGTCGGCCTTGTCGGCGACCATGGTGCGCGTGGCCTTACCTGTGTCCAGATTGACCACTTCGCCCGTATACGGGCTGACCACAGGGTTCTTGTTCATGTCGTAGAAGCGCTTACCGGTCGTCGGGCAGATGCGTTTCGTACCCCATTCTTCCTTGGGCATGGGTTTCCCTTTTTGTCTAAAACCTATCAGGATTGTCGCGCCACCTGCCATAAAGGTCTGACACTGTCAAAGCCTTTCGCGGCAGGGCTTGCGAACGCGCGCCCCGGCGGTATCGTGAGCCCCGAGGCAGCAGGACGAGAGGCAGGCATATGGGGCGGATCACGCTTCAGGGCAACCCCCCGATTGATGTGCTTGTCCGGCAGAGCGGCCGGGCGCGCCGGCTGTCGCTCAGGGTGTCCCGGCTGGACGGGCGCGTGACGTTGACCCTGCCGCGGGGGGTCAGCCTCGACGAAGGGCGCCGCTTTGCGGAATCGAAGAGCGACTGGATCGCCGGCAACGTGACGGCGCGCCCGTCCGAGGTGGCGGTGGGCTTTGGCAGCCTCCTCCCAGTGGAAGGGGTGCACCATAAAATCGTCCCCGGCGCGGGCAGGGTGCCGCGGCTCACCGAGGCGGGACTTGAGGCGCCTGTATCCGGCACCGCCGGGGCGCTCAGGGCCTGGCTGGTCGAGCGGGCGCGGGCGCGCGCGATGGCGCGGATCGGCGGCTACTCGGCACAGATCGGCAGAAAGCCGGGCAGGCTGACGCTTCGCGACACACGGTCCCGATGGGGCTCGTGCACCGAGGCGGGCAATATCATGCTGTCCTGGCGTCTCATCCTCGCGCCGTCGGAAGTGTTCGACTACGTCGTGGCGCATGAGGTGGCGCATCTGGCTGAGATGAACCACAGCCCGGACTTCTGGGCGGCCGTCGCGGCGATCTACCCCGGCTATGCGGCCCCACGGCGCTGGCTGCGGCGCGAAGGGCACGATCTGCACCGCTATCGCTTCGATTGACGGGGATAGGCGTTCCGTGGTCACGTTCCGCCCATGCTGAGCCGTTCCGCCGATCCATTGCCCGCCGCCCATGACCGCGTATATCGCGCGCTCAGATCGCGCATCATGCACGGCGAGATCGACCCGGGCGCGGCGCTGACCCTCAGGGGGATCGGAAAGGAGTTCGGCGTCTCGATGACGCCTGCGCGCGAGGCGGTGCGGCGTCTGGTGGCAGAAGGGGCGCTGACCCTGTCGGCATCGGGAAGGGTCTCGACACCGGAGCTTTCGAATGAGCGGATCGAAGAACTGGCCGCGCTCCGGGCACTTATCGAGACCGAGCTGGCGAGCCGCGCCCTGCCGCGTGCGCATCTGGCACTGATCGACCGCTTGCAGACCATCAACAACACCATCGCCGAGGCCATCGCCAAGGGCGATGCCGTGGCGTACATCCGCGCCAACCTGGAATTTCACAGAACGCTCTACCTGCGGGCCCAGGCGCCCGCGATGCTGGCCATGGCGGAAACCGTGTGGCTTCAGCTCGGGCCGACGATGCGGAACCTCTACGGTCGGCTGCGGCGTACGGAAGTGCCCAAGAACCACCGTCTGATTCTGGCAGCACTCAGGGCAGGGGACGAGCCGGGCCTGCGCCTTGCCGTCCGGTCCGATGTCACGCAGGGCCTGAGAATGGTGGCCGGCTAGGCGCCGGATCAGAATTCCTGAACCATGTCATCATGCTTTGTCGTTTGACCGGGTCGCGTTTTCGGCGCAAATCGAAGTCATGGAAACGCGCACTCCCCTGTTCACACCGGTGCTGCTGGTCGGCTGTGCCATCATCCTCGTCAGCTTTGCCATCCGGTCGGCCTTCGGAATCTTCCAGATTCCCATCGCCGAGGAATTCGGCTGGGCGCGGGCCGAGTTCTCGCTCGCCATCGCCATCCAGAACCTGTTCTGGGGGATCGGACAGCCGCTTTTCGGTGCGCTCGGCGAGCGGATCGGGGACCGGAAGGCGATCATCCTTGGCGCGCTTCTCTATGCGCTCGGCCTTGGTCTGTCGTCTATGTCGACGACGCCTTTCTCGATCCAGGCTCTCGAGGTGCTTGTTGGCTTCGGGATCGCGGGCACCGGTTTTGGCGTGATCCTTGCAGTGGTCGGGCGCGCGGCGTCCGACGAGAACCGGTCGATGTCGCTGGCAATCGTGACGGCGGCAGGCTCGGGCGGGCAGGTGATCGGGCCCCCTCTGGCCGAGGCGCTTCTGACGGTCATGCCCTGGCAGTCGGTGTTCCTCGTCTTCGCGGTGTCCATCCTTGCTGTCCTCCTGACGCTGCCCATGATGCGCGCCCCGGCGGCGAGCAAGGCCGAGCTGGAAGAGAGCATGGGCACGGTTCTGCGGCGCGCTTTCCGCGACCCGTCCTATGCGCTGATCTTCATGGGGTTCTTCTCCTGCGGCTATCAGCTTTCCTTTACGACCGCACATTTTCCCGCCCTCGTCACCGAGATGTGCGGCCCGATCCTGCCGGGCGGACTGCTCCATGGGCTCGGGATCACAACAACCTCGGCCTTAGGCGCAATCGCGATTTCCGTGATCGGCTTCTTCAATATCGCCGGCACGCTCGCCGCAGGTTGGGCGGGCAAGCGTTATTCCAAGAAATACCTGCTGGCCGGCATCTATGCCGCGCGGACGCTGGTGGGCGCGGCCTTCATCATGACACCCATTACGCCTGCGACGGTTCTGTTGTTCTCGGCGGCCATGGGATCGCTCTGGCTGGCCACCGTGCCGCTGACCAGCGGCCTCGTCGCGCATCTTTACGGGCTGCGCTATATGGGGACGCTCTATGGCTTCGTCTTCTTCAGCCACCAGCTGGGCTCGTTCCTGGGGGTGTGGCTGGGCGGGCGGCTTTACGACGTGACGGGCGACTATACGCTTGTCTGGTGGATCGGCGTGGGCGTAGGTGCCTTCAGCGCGATCATCCACCTGCCGATCCGCGAGAACCGCCCCGCCGTTCCGCCCGCCGCCGCGGCCTAAGCGCTGGCGAGCGCGGCGCGGGCTTCGTCCGCCGTCAGAAGCCCTTCCGCGACCAAAACCTCGGCCCAGCCTTCGGGCTGCGTGAAGTGGTGCGCGACCCAGCCCCGCGCGCGAGCCGCTTCGACGTTCTTGAGGCTGTCATCGGCGAAGACCAGTTCTGCGCCACTCTTTCCCGTACCCCGCTCGACATGTTCGTAGATCGCCGGGTCCGGTTTGATCACGCCAAGACGTCCCGAGACGAAGGTATCGTCGAACTCATTTAGAATGGGGTAATTGGCCTGCGCGAGCTCGAGCGTATCCCAGCCGAAATTCGTAAGCGCCACGACCTTGATGCCCTTGGCCTTCAGCGCCCTCAGAAGCGCGGCCGAGCCCGGAATGTCGGGAGAGAGCATCGACAGCCAGTCGTCATGCCAGGCGCGGATCTCATCGGCCCAGTGGGGGAATTTCTTGGCATGAGAATAGGCCACGTCGCGGGAATGCCCGCCGAGGTCGATCAGCGCGTTCATCTTGTGAAGATCGGCCTCTTCGAAAAGACGCTTGCGGGCGTCCTGACCGATCCGTGCATCATAGACCCGTTCGGGGTGCCATTCGACCAGCACCATGCCGATATCGAAAACGACGACGCGTTCCATGCCTTTATCCTTTCGTTCGCCTCAATTCACGTTCCAGGGCCTCGCGGAACCGTGCGCGGTCCGCCTTGCCGAAGGGCCGTCCGCCGCCCTGGCGGAAGGGGTCTGCGGCACGAAGATCCGCCATAAGGTCCCGCGTGGCGAGCGCATTGCCGACATTGGCCTCGGTCAGTGCCTCGCCATTGGGCTTCAGCACGCGCGCACCTGCCTCGACCGCTCGCGCTGCGAGGGGGATGTCGCTGGTGATGACGACATCGCCCGGACCAGCGCGCTCGGCAATCCATTTGTCGGCCTCATCCGCGCCCTGATCGACAAAGACGCTTTCGATCAGTGGATTGGGCGAGGGCCGGATGCCGCCGTTCGAGACCATGGCGACCCGTGTTCCGTGGCGGGTAGCCACGGCTTCGACCTCGGCCTTCACAGGGCAGGCATCGGCGTCGACATAGATCACCGGGCAAGCGCCTCGGCGTGGAAAGCGATGTGGTCGGCCATGAAGGTCGAGACGAAGAAATAGCTGTGGTCATAGCCCTTTTGCAGACGCACCGTCGCCTCGGCGCGGCGTGCGGCCAGCGCTTCGGCCAGAGCTTCGGTCTTCAGGAGGTCTCCGAACTGATCGTCGGTGCCGGTGTCGATCAGAAGGGGCGCATCGAGCGCGCCCTTACGGACAAGGCATGTGGCGTCATGGGCCGTGCCGGCCTCGGGGCTGCCCAGATAGGCCGCGAACTGCTTCCGGCCCCAGTCGGACGCGGACGGATTGCAGATCGGAGCGAAGGCCGAGACCGAACGGAAGCGGCCCGGTGACTTGGCGGCCAGCGTGATCGCGCCGTGCCCGCCCATGGAATGGCCCGTGATGGCCTGACGCTCGGCGTCGAGGGGGAACTCGGAAAAGAGAAGATCGGTCAGGTCGTTCAGGATATAGCTTTCCATCCGGAAATGCGGTGCCCAAGGCGCTTCCGTTGCGTCGACGTAAAAGCCTGCGCCCTGGCCGAGGTCATAGGCCTCGTCATCCGCCACGCCATCGCCGCGCGGGGACGTGTCGGGAAAGACGACCGCCATGCCGTAAAGCGCGGCATGTGCCTGCGCGCCTGCCTTCACCATGGCGTTCTCGTGCGTGCAGGTCAGGCCGGAGAGGTACCAGAGCAGAGGGACCGGCCCGTCCTCGACCCCCTCCGGAAGGAACAGGCCGAAGGTCATATCGGTGCCGGTCGCCTTCGACGCATGGCTGTAGACGCCCTGGACGCCTCCGAAACACTTGTTTTCCGAAAGGGTTTTCATGGTGTCTCCTTCACAGTGTTCCGATCCAGGCGATGACGGCGGCGACTGTCACGACGGACGCCGCCGTCGAGATCAGTATCGACGCAGACACGCGCTGCGGCGCGACGCGGTAATGCTGGGCCAGAATGTAAACGTTGCCCGCCACGGGCAAGGCGGCGGCGGCGATCATCACACCGGCGGCGAAGGGCTCGACCGGCCAGATCAGAAGCGCGGCGATGGCCACGGCGGCAGGGTGGAGGATCAGTTTGACAGACGACAGCCAGAGCGCCGCCGACAACCGCTCCGCCGATTTCGACGCAAGGCTCGCCCCGATGGCAAAAAGCGCGCCGGGCGTGGCGGCGGCTCCGAGCAGCGTCAGGAACTCGTCTACCGGCTGCGGCATGGGCAGCGCGTAGGACGACCAGATCAGTCCCAGCGTGATCGACACGATCATGGGGTTCTTGATCAGGCCGAGTGCGACGGTCTTTAGGATCGCCGGGCGCATCCGGCCGTCACGCGAGCCGGTGATCAGCACCACGATCAGGCTGCCGAAGAAGATCAGGTCCACGGACAGAACCATGATCACCGGTCCGATCGCCTCTTGGCCCAGGAGGAGTGACAACATGGGTACGCCCAGAAAGCCTACATTGCCGATGACTGCGCATTGCGCCTCGACTGCGGCCTCGGCGATCGAGAGTTTGCGGAAAATCGCGACCGCTGTGGCCATAAGATAGACGGCCAGGGTCGCGGCCAAGTAGGCCGAGACGAAATTCCAGTCCAGCACCGAGCCGAGTTCGAGCGTGGCCGAGAACCGGAACAGCATCGCGGAAAGCGCGAAATAGAAGACGAACTTCGTAAGATACGCGGTGGCCTCTTCCGTGAAAAAGCGGGTCCGTCCGGCCCAGTATCCCAGACCGATCACGGCGAAGAACGGTAGGGTCTTCAGAAAAATCTCCCACATGCGGAAGCGGGTAGCATGTAGGCGCGCCCTCTGCATCAGAGAAAACCGCGCCAGCGCGGGGTGGCTGGGCGAGGCCCAAAAAAAAGGCCCGGCGAAAGCCGGGCCAGTCCAACAGGGAGGTAGAATACGACGCAGCGCGTCGCGTTCGGGAAGGGATTTATGAGCGGCGCCCGTTCCGATCAAGCATAAGTTGACCAATTAGTAAGCAAACCCGCCATGCAAATCCTGCATGGCTGCGCGTTTATTCGGCGCTCTTTGCTTCAGCCTTCATCTTTTTCCGCTGCGTGATGATTTCTTCGGTCACGAAATCGCGGAAGGCCGCAATCCGGCGCGACTGCCTGAGTTCCTCGGGGTAGGCGAGGAAGACAGGCACCTCGCTCGACTCGATATCGGGCAGGACGTGGGTGATCTCCGGGAAATCCTCGATCACGTAATCGGGCAGCACCCCGATGCCGAGATTGGAGCGGACGGCCTGAAGAACGCCGAAGTAGTTATTCACGGTCAGCCGCGAGGGGATGTCATAGGTCAGAAGCTCGCGCACGAGGTTTGCGCCGGCGATCACCTGCGTGACGCCGGTGTTCATGTAGATCAGCCGGTGCCCGGACAAATCCGCCATCGTCTTCGGCACGCCGCGGCGTTCGAGATAGTCTTCTGTTGCATAGAGCCGCATGTGGACGGTCATCAGGCGTCGCCGGATCAGGTCGGCCTGGCTGGGTTCTTTCATGCGGATGGCGACGTCGGCCTCGCGCATGGGCAGATCCAGCACACGCTCTTCAAGCATCAGGTCGATGCTGAGTTCGGGGTATTTCTCGTAGAGTTTGGGCAGGCGTGGCGCCAGCCAGAGCGAGCCGAAGCCTGTCGTGGTGGTCACGCGCAATTCGCCGAAAACTTCCTCCTCGCTGTCGCGGATGCGCGCTTCGGCTGTATCGAGGCGCCGGGTCATGGCGGACGTGGCATCGAACAGGAGCTCTCCCTGTTCGGTGAGAATCAGTCCCCGTGCGTGACGGTGGAACAGGGTGGTGTTGAGGCTTTCCTCCAGCGCGCGAATCTGACGCGAGACGGCCGACTGGCTCAGATGCAGCGTGTCGCCCGCGTGGGTCAGACTGCCTGCATCCGCGACGGCGTGAAAGATTCTGAGCTTGTCCCAGTCCATTTGGTCTTGGCCCCGCGATGTTTGCGTTAACTTCTTCACATGCCTTGCGCTGCGGATAAAGCCCCATGACAACGCTCAGATGACGGATGTTTCATTTGTAGGTCAGAGTTTTTGACCTATAATGCGGATATCCACGAGGAGGAAGTGGTGAGCACGCAATCCGTCAGTCTGCACGACAAATACGACCTGTCGAAGGAGCATGTGCTTCTGAACGGGACGCAGGCGCTGGTGCGGCTCATGCTCACGCAATCGGCCCGTGACCGTGCTGCGGGGCTGGATACGGGCGGCTATGTCTCGGGCTATCGCGGCTCGCCCCTTGGCGCGGTGGACCAGCAGATGGCCAAGGCGGCAAAGGACCTCACGGCCGCGGGTGTGCTTTTTCAACCGGGTCTGAACGAGGATCTGGCGGCGACCGCGATCTGGGGCACGCAGCAAGCCGGTTTGAAGGGCGACGGCAAGCATGACGGCGTCTTTGCGCTTTGGTACGGCAAAGGGCCGGGCGTCGACCGTTCGGGCGATGTGCTGCGCCACGCCAACATGGCCGGGACGGCGCCCCATGGCGGTGTTCTGATGGCCCTCGGTGACGACCACACGGGCGAATCTTCGACCACCTGCCACCAGTCCGACTGGGCGGTAATGGACGCCTATATTCCCATCCTGTCCCCGGCAGGTGTGCAGGAAATACTCGATTTCGGGCTCTATGGTTACGCGCTCAGCCGCTTCTCGGGCATGTGGTGCGGGCTGAAGCTGATGAAGGACACGGTGGAGGTCACATCGGTCGTGGATGGCCGTCCCGACCGTATGCACTTCGTCCAGCCCGAGATCGACCTGCCCGCGGGCGGGCTGAACATTCGGCAGGGCGATCACTGGATCGCGCAGGAAGCCCGTCTGATCGACCACAAACGGTGGGCCGCCGAGGCCTTCGCCCATGCCAACAGGATCGACCGGCGCATCTGGGGCAAGCCCGGTGCAAAGATCGGCTTCGTCGCGGCGGGCAAGAACTGGCTCGATCTGGTGCATGCTCTGGGGCTTCTCGGTATCGACGAGGGCGAAGCCGAGCGGCTTGGGATTACGACCTACAAGATCGGCCAGACCTTCCCGATGGACATGGCGGGGTTCCACGACTGGGCCGAGGGGCTCGATCTGATCGTTGTGGTCGAGGAAAAGCGCAAACTGATCGAGGTCCAGATCAAGGAAGCCATCTTCGACGACCGGCGCGGCCGGCGGGTCTATGGCTGGCACAAGGGCGGTGCGGGTGGCCTGCACCGCGAAGAACTGTTTCCGACACGCTTCGCGCTCGATCCTGTGATGATCGCCGAGAAACTGGGCGGCATCCTGCTCGAAGAGGGGCGCGAGACCGACCGTCTTCGCGCCGCGCTCGACCGGCTGGCGGCGACCCATCACGGCAACGATGCGCCTGACCTGGCCGTGCGCACGCCCTATTTCTGCGCCGGTTGCCCGCACAATACCTCGACCAAGGTGCCGGAGGGCAGCCGCGCTTATGCCGGGATCGGGTGCCACATCATGGCGATGTGGATGGATCGCGAGACGTCGAACTACACCCATATGGGCGCCGAGGGCGCCAACTGGATCGGCGAGGCGCCTTTCGTGGAAACGGACCACGTTTTCCAGAATATCGGGGATGGCACCTACAATCACTCGGGCTTGATGGCGATCAGGGCGGCTGTCGGTTCGGGCGTGAACATCACCTACAAGATCCTCTATAACGATGCCGTCGCGATGACCGGCGGGCAGGGGAACGATGGCGGCCTTGGCCCTGACCGGATCGTCCGCGAGGTGCTCGCCGCCGGTGTGTCGCGCGTGGCCGTTGTCTTTGACGAGAAAGAAGAGCCGCGTCGTGAGGATTTCCCGTCAGGCATCGGCTGGCATCCCCGGTCCGAACTTGGAGAGGTTCAGGAAGAATTCCGCAAGATCAGGGGCGTGAGCGCCATCGTTTACGTGCAGACCTGCGCCGCCGAAAAGCGCCGCCGCCGGAAGCGCGGGACGTTCCCGGACCCCGACAAGCGGGTCTTCATCAATACAGACATCTGCGAGGGCTGCGGCGATTGCGGGGTTCAGTCGAACTGCGTCGCCATCGTTCCGGTCGAAACGGAACTGGGCCGGAAGCGGGCCATAGACCAGTCCGCCTGCAACAAGGATTTCTCGTGCCTCAAGGGCTTCTGCCCGTCCTTCGTAACCGTCGAAGGTGGCACGCCCCGCAAGGCGGCCAGCGCCGAAATCGACACGAATGGCCTGCCTGAGCCGTCCTTGCCAGCGATCTCGGGGACCTACAGCGTCGTCATCACCGGTGTTGGCGGCACGGGGGTTGTGACCATTGGCGCGCTTCTGGCCATGGCAGCCCATATCGACGGCAAGGGCGCCGCGATGATGGAGATGGCAGGCCTCGCCCAGAAGGGCGGCGCGGTGCATATCCACTGCCGCCTTGCCGAGCGTCCAGAGGATATCAGCGCGATCCGCGTCGCGCCGGGCGAGGCGGATGCGGTGATCGGTGGCGACCTTGTCGTGACGGCCGGGGCGAAAACCCTCGACCTGATGCGCTCGGGGCGGACTGGGGCGGTGGTGAACACCCACGAGATCATGACTGGGGCCTTTACTCGCGACACAGAATTCCGAATTCCGGGCAAGGAGTTGCGTGACGTTCTTGAGGACCGGATCGGGGGCGGAATGACAATTCTCGATGCGACCGAACTGGCCGCGCGGGGAACCGGCGACTCGATCTACGCAAACATGGTGTTGCTTGGTGCCGCGTGGCAGTCGGGCCATATGCCGCTGACCCGCGCCGCACTCCGCGAGGCGATCCGTCTCAATGGCGCAAAGGTGGAAGAGAACCTGAAGGCCTTCGAGATCGGGCGTTGGGCCGTGGTCCACCCAGAAGCCGCGGCGCGTCTGGTCTCGGCCGAGGTGATCGACAAGCCAAAGACACTGGACGAGCGCATCGCCTATCGCGAGCGGCACCTGACGGCCTATCAGTCGGCGCGTCTGGCGCGGCGGTATCGGCGGCTGGTCGACCGCTTCGACGACGCGAGGCTGCGCGAGGCTGTTGCTCTCGGTTACCACAAGCTCTTGTCCTACAAGGACGAATACGAGGTTGCGCGGCTCGCCACCGAGACCCGTGCGAAGGCGGAAGACGCTTTTGCGGGCGATCTGAAGCTGACCTATCACCTTGCTCCGCCGATCCTGTCCCGCACAGGCGCGGATGGCCGCCCGAAGAAGCGCGGGTTCGGCGAGGGGATCGAGCGGCTTTTCCCGTTGCTTGCGCGTCTGAAGTGGCTGCGCGGCACCCCGTTCGACCCGTTCGGCCGCACTTCCGAGCGACGCATGGAGCGCCATGCAATCCGGGAGTACGAGGCCGATATGGAGCGGCTGCTGACTGGGGAGGTGAAAGACCCCGATGCAGCCGTTGCGCTTGCAAGGTTGCCGCTCGACATCCGCGGATTCGGGCCGGTCAAGGAGGCTAACGCGAAGGCCGCCGCGAAGCGCCGGGACGAACTCCGCGACCGGGTCGCCAAGGGCGCCCCCGCGCGCGATCTGATGGCCGGCGAGTAACAGTAGCCGGGGCGCAACACCCTGCGTCCAACCTGCGCCCGGATAGACGCAGCAGCATTCTCGGCTTTGCGAAAACCGGTCTAGCTAGTCTCAGGGAAACATATCGGGCAGGGCCGATGAACCGGCAGGTCGCGCGCGACATCAGTTACGCTTATTCGGCGTCCACAAGAGGCGGCAGGGCCGTCATCCGCACGCTTGAAAACGCCACAGGCAGGTTGCGTCTGATCCGGCGCGCCGAAGGCTATCACCGGGATGTCGCGGGCGGCGCCGATTTCTGGGATGTGATGATCAGCCGCTATGGTCTCAGCCTGGACGTGGTGGGCGGATCGCTGGACAACCTGCCCGAGACCGGGCCGCTGATCGTGGTCGCGAACCATCCCTACGGGATTCTCGACGGGCTGATGATGGGCCATATCCTGAGCCGTCGGCGCGCAGGCGACTTTCGTATCCTGGCCCATCGGGTCTTCCGCAAGGCCGAGGATCTGGACCGCATCATTCTGCCCGTCAGCTTCGACGAAACCCGCGAGGCGCAGCTCACCAATCTGGAAACGCGTAAGGCAGCCCTGAGCTATCTCGCCGAGGGTGGAGCGATCGGCATCTTCCCGGGTGGCACGGTTTCGACCGCAGCGCGCCCGTTTTCGCGCCCGCTCGATCCCGGCTGGCGGTCTTTCACGGCCAAGATGATCTCGAAATCGGGGGCGACCGTAGTCCCAATCTATTTCGAAGGCGCCAATTCCCGCCTGTTCCAGATCGCGAGCCACCTGCATGTGACGCTGCGCATGGCGCTTCTGATCAACGAATTCAAACGCCGGGTGGACGAGCCGGTCCGGGCCGTCATCGGTGAGCCGATCCCTCAGGACGACCTTGCGCGATACAGGGGCGATGCCAAGGGAATGATGGACTTTCTTCGCGCTCGGACCTATGCCCTGTCCCCGAAGCCTCTTGGGCGGGCCGATTACGGGTTCGAGTTCGAGGCGCGGTACAAGCGGGCAGGCGGGCATGTCGGTCGGGATATTTGACAGCGGATTGGGCGGGCTGACGGTCTACCGGGCCGTCGCGGAGCGACTTCCGGACCTTCCGGTCGTCTACTACGGCGACAACGCTCACACGCCCTACGGCGTGCGCGATGCCGATGACATTTACGACCTGACCACCAAGGGTTGCCAGCGCCTGTTCGATGCGGGTTGCGATCTGGTGATCCTGGCCTGCAACACGGCGTCGGCGGCGGCGCTTCGGAAGATGCAGGAGGCTTGGGTGCCCGAGGACAAACGCGTCCTTGGCGTGTTCGTGCCCCTGATCGAGGCGCTGACCGAACGGCAATGGGGCGACAACTCGCCTCCGCGTGAGGTCGCCGTAAAGCATGTGGCGCTTTTCGCGACGCCCGCGACCGTCAGGAGCCGCGCCTTCAGCCGGGAGCTGGCCTTCCGTGCCATCGGCGTCGATGTCGAGGCGCAGGCCTGCGGGGGTGTGGTGGACGCGATCGAGGATGGCGACATGATCCTGGCTGAGGCGCTGGTCCGGAGCCATGTGGACGCGCTGAAGCGCAAGATGCCCGAGCCGGATGCCGCCGTTCTGGGCTGCACGCATTACCCTATCGTGGAAGACATCTTCCGCGATGCGCTTGGCGAGGGCGTCACCGTTTTCAGCCAGCCCAAGCTGGTGGCCGAAAGCCTGGCCGATTACCTCGACCGGCGTCCCGAAATGGTGGGGCCGGGCAAGGTGACCATGTTCCTCACCACCGGCGATCCGGCGCGCGTCAGCGACCAGGCGACGCGGTTCCTCCGACGACGGGTCGATTTCCACGCCGCCTGATTGCGGCGGCAGCCCATTCGTCTTACATGACCGAAAAGCTACGGGAGCGAGGGACATGTCCCATAAAATCGCCATTCTGGGCGCCAGCGGATACACCGGCGCCGAACTAATCCGGCTTATTGCCACGCATCCGACATTCGAGATCGTGGCGCTGTCGGGCGACCGAAAGGCCGGTCAGCCGATGTCGTCGGTCTATCCGCATTTGCGCCATCTCGATCTTCCCGATCTGGTTACCATCGAAGATATCGACTTCTCAGGCGTCGATCTGGCCTTCTGCGCACTGCCCCACGCCACCAGCCAGGCGGTGATCCGGGATTTGCCGAAAGACCTGAAGGTCGTGGACCTGTCCGCCGATTTCAGGCTGCGCGACCCGGAGGCCTATGCCAGGTGGTACGGCGGGGCGCATCAGGCGCTCGATCAGCAGGCTGAGGCCGTCTATGGGCTGACCGAGTTCTATCGCGAAGAGATCCGCGCAGCGCGCCTTGTTGCGGGCACCGGCTGCAACGCGGCCACCGGGCAGTTCGCGCTTCGCCCGCTGATCGCGGCGGGGGTCATCGACCTTGACCGGATCGTCATGGACCTCAAGGCCGCCGCGTCAGGTGCCGGACGCTCGCTGAAGGAGCATCTTTTGTTCTCGGAGCTCTTCGAGAACGTGAAGGGGTATTCCATGGGCGGCACGCACCGTCATCTGGGCGAGTTCGATCAGGAATTTTCCGCCATCGCCGGGCGCGAGGTGCGCGTGCAGTTCACGCCGCACCTGATCCCGGCGACGCGGGGTATCCTGCTGACCAACTACGTCAGCGGTGATCCCGAGGCCATCCATGCGGCGCTGACGGCGGCCTATGCCGAAGAGGTCTTCATCCGGGTTCTGCCGATGGGCGAGGTGCCGCAGATGAAGGACGTCCGCGCCTCGAATTTCTGCCATATCGGCGTGGTGGGCGACCGGATCGACGGGCGGGCCACCGTGGTCGCGGTGCTCGACAACCTGACCAAGGGATCGGCGGGACAGGCTGTTCAGAACGCCAACCTGATGCTGGGTGTGGAAGAGACGGCGGGGCTGATGGCAGCGCCGGTTTTCCCGTGACAGGTTTTGCGCCCGCTTCGCGGTCGCGGTGGTCGGACGCGATGCCGCGCCCGGCAGGAGCGAGGGGGCGTTGCCCCCTAGTGCTCCCCCAGAGTATTTTCGAACAGAAGAAGACGCGCGAAGTCTTAACGGCCAATGTGAGGGGGCTGTCATGAAGGGCTTGAAGAAGCAGCGCCGCATTCAGATCATCGTGCTGGCGACGATTGCGATGGTCGCGGCGTTCGGTGCGTTCTACATCGCGGCGCCGGATGCGCTGCAGTTTTTCCGTTCGCCTTCCGAGGTGGCCGAAACGCCGCCGCCGCCCAACGAGCTTTTCCGGATCGGCGGACTGGTCGAGGAGGGCAGCCTGGTGCGTGGTCAGGGTGAGACGATCACCTTTCGTGTGACCGATGGCGGCGCGTCGGTGCCCGTCGCCTACACGGGCGTCCTGCCGGACCTGTTCGGCGAAGGTGAGGGCATGGTCGGCACTGGGCGCTATATCGACGGCGTCTTTCAGGCGACCGAGATTCTTGCCCGCCACGACGAGACCTACATGCCGGCCGAGGTGATCGACGCGCTGAAGGAGCAGGGCGTCTATCAGGAGCCGAACGGTTAGTATCGGACCCATTAACCCTTTTCAGCGAGCGTGACCCCCGACGTGACAGGCGGGGGCGGACATGCGTTCGGTGGAAGAGATTGCCGATGAGATCATCGCGCGGGAAGGCGGCTTCGTAAACGATCCGGACGATCCGGGCGGTGCCACCAAATACGGGGTAACGGTCGGCACGATGCGCCGGCTTGGTCTGGATCTGACCGGGGATGGCAAGGTCGGGGCGGCGGATGTGCGGCGTCTGACGCGATCCGCGGCGCGGCGGATTTTCGTGACGGAGTATTTCCGCGGTCCGGGCCTTCACCGCTTGCCCGTCCCGGTGCAGCCCAGTGTTTTCGACATGCAGGTGAACGCCGGCCGCGAGGCGGTGCGTATCCTGCAGCGACTGTGTGGCGCGTTCGGGCATCCGACCGAGGAAGACGGCATCATCGGAGAGCGGACCGAGGCAGCGGCGGCGGGCGCGTTCCGCAATGCGCCCGAGCATTTCGTCGATGCCTACGGAATCGAGCGGCGGAATTTCTACTACCGCCTTGCCGACAGGCGCCCCGCAAGCCGGAAGTTTGCCCGCCGCCGCGATGGCGGGAAGGGCGGCTGGATCACAAGGGCCGAAGAGTTCATTCATCCCCGCTATCATCTGAGCGCGGCGGAACATGCAGCACGGGTGGCGGCATGGGACTGATCGGGACGCTTATGGCGCTCTTGTTCGGGGGCGGGCGAAACGCGGTCCGTGAGACCGTCGAGGTCTTCCGACCGAATGCCGAGGCGTCCGAGACGCGGGATGCGGCGCGGGCCGCAGCGGCGCTGGGGCAGTTCGCGGCGGAATTCGCATTGCCGAAGCGCGGCTGGTTCGACCGTGCGGTTGACGGGCTGAACCGTCTGCCGAGGCCCATGCTGGCCTTCGGGACGATCGGGCTGTTCGTCGCGGCCATGGCCGAGCCGGTCTGGTTCGCGGAGCGCATGCAGGGGATTGCACTGATCCCTGAAGCGCTCTGGTGGCTGATGGGCGCTATCGTGAGCTTTTACTTTGGCGCACGTCACCAGACGAAAAATCAGGACTTCCAGAAGGATATGGCGGGTAGCCTTGCACTGGCGCGAAAGATCGAGGCGGCGGCGGCACAGTCTGCCGGCCTCATGGCCGCACAGCAGCACGTCGCGCCCGACGCCAACGCGGCGGTCCAGGAATGGAGGGCGCGCCATGAGCGGTGACGTGTTCGCGCGCCTTGCTGCCGAGCATGGCCCGTGGGTGCTCTTGGTCTTCTTTCTGCTCTGGCGGGACCTGCAGAAGGATCAGGCGACACGCTCGGTTCTGGACAAGAATGCGCTGGTTCTGACCGAGATCGCCACGGTGATCCGCGAGCGGATGCCACGGGGCTAAGGGGCGGGGCGATGCGGACCATCTGGCAGAAACTGAGAGCACTCCTGATCGGGCGGCGCCTGCAGGACGCGCTCGACCGGAATACCGAAGCCGCCGAGCGGCTGGACTGCGCATTACAAGAGGCGCTGAAGCGATGACACAAGCCATTCTGATCCTGATCACGATCCTTGCGGCATTTCTCTCGGGCGATGCCTGGCTGGGCTATGACATCGTCTATCAGACCGCCTATGGCGCTCTGACGATGATGGCGGCGATGATCTCGCTGACCTTTCTCTGGCTCTGGGCGCGGAGGGCGACGCCCCTGGCGCTTGGCATGTCCTTCACATGGGCGGGCGCGTCGAGCGTTCTGGGCTGGTGGTGGGTCTACCGGCTGATGGAGGCACCGGCGGCGATGGTGGACAGCGCGGCACTGTTTGTCTTTCTGGCGCTCTATTTCTGCGGCGCGGTGCTGCATTTCGCGGTGATCGGGCGGTCCTTTGGCGCGCCGCGTCTGAGCTTTCTGATGCCGGTCCTGGGGGCGGTGTCGGTGTCGGTCCTGATTCAGATCGTCTTCTGAGATCATTTCCCCGCGACCAAGCGTCCCGTCCTCTTGGCGGGGCGCGCGGCGGCGTCTAATCTCCGCCCATGATAGTGGAACTCGGACATTTCGCCCTTATTCTTGCGCTGGTCGTTGCACTGGCACAGACCGTTCTGCCGCTGGTCGGCGCGCATAAAGGCTGGCGCGGCTGGATGGCCGTCGCGGAGCCTGCCGCCACCGTGCAATTCGCGCTGCTACTCTTCTCTTTCGCGGCGCTTACATGGGCCTTTGTTGCGTCGGACTTCTCGGTACGTCTGGTTACAGCCAATTCCCATACCGACAAGCCGATGCTTTACAAGGTCACCGGCGTCTGGGGGAACCACGAGGGCTCGATGCTGCTCTGGTGTCTGATCCTGGCCTTTTTCGGCGCACTGGCGGCGTGGTTCGGGGGCAATCTGCCTGACCGGCTGAAGGCGCGCGTGCTGGGCGTGCAGGCGTCGGTCGGCGTGGCGTTCCTCGCCTTCCTGATCTTCACGTCGAACCCGTTCCTCCGCCTCGTTAACCCGCCTCTGAACGGGCAGGATCTGAACCCGCTTCTGCAGGATCCCGGCTTGGCCTTTCATCCGCCGTTCCTCTATATCGGCTATGTCGGCCTCTCGATGAGCTTTTCCTTCGCTGTGGCCGCCCTGATCGAGGGGCGCGTGGACGCGGCCTGGGGGCGGTGGGTGCGGCCCTGGACACTACTGGCTTGGCTCAACCTGACCATCGGCATCGCGCTCGGGTCCTGGTGGGCCTATTACGAGCTTGGCTGGGGCGGTTTCTGGTTCTGGGATCCGGTCGAGAATGCAAGCTTCATGCCGTGGCTCATCGCCGCCGCGCTTCTGCACTCGGCCATCGTGGTCGAAAAGCGCGAGGCGCTGAAAAGCTGGACGATCCTTCTTGCCATCCTCGCCTTCGGGTTCTCTCTGATCGGTGCCTTCATCGTGCGCTCGGGCGTGCTGACGAGTGTGCATGCCTTCGCGAATGACCCCGAGCGGGGCGTTTACCTGCTGATCATCACGGCCATTTTCATGGGCGGCGCGCTGACGCTTTACGCCGCCCGCGCGGGCGGCATGCAGGCCAAAGGCGTCTTCAGCACGGTCAGCCGGGAAAGCGCGCTGGTGGCGAACAACCTGCTTCTGGCGGTGGCCACTTTCGTGGTCTTCCTCGGCACCATCTGGCCCCTCGTGGCCGAGATGATCTGGGACCGGAAGCTGTCGGTCGGACCGCCGTTTTTCGACGCGGCCTTCACTCCCTTCATGATGGCGCTGGCGCTTTTGCTGCCTCTCGGTTCGATCCTGCCCTGGAAGCGCGCGTCCGTGAGCAAGGTCATGCGCCCGCTCTGGGCGGCGCTTGCGGCGGCTTTCGTGGTGGCGGCACTTGCGTGGGTCTTTGGCACAGGCGGAACGCTGATCGCACCGGTGGGTGCGTTCCTTGGCGCGTGGCTTGTCTTCGGCGCGGCGGCGGACCTTTGGCTCAGAACCGGGCGCGGCGATCTCTCGGGAAAGATCGGCCGGGTGCTCCGGCTGCCGCGTGCCGACTGGGGCCGCGTCGTGGCCCATGCAGGGCTTGGCATCACCTTTATCGGGATCGCCTTCCTGACCGCCTGGCAGGTCGAGGATATCCGCGTCGCCCGCGAGGGCGAGACCTTCCGCGTGGCGAGCTATGACGTGACGCTGGAAGGTGTCCGCAGGGTGCAGGGGCCGAACTACATCTCGACCATGGCCGAAATCTCGCTTGCGCGCGACGGGCGCGAGGTTGCGCGTCTGACGCCGGAAAAGCGCATCTACCCCGTGGCGGGGATGCCCACCACCGAGGCGGCGATCGACAATGGCGTGTTCCGTGACCTCTACGTGGTCATCGGCGACCCGCAAGAAGGCGGCGGCTGGGCCGTTCGGACCTTCATAAAGCCATTTGCCAACTGGATCTGGGCAGGTGCGATCATCATGGCTCTGGGCGGTGTCCTGTCCCTGACCGACCGCCGCTACCGCGTTGCGGCAGGTGTCCGGCGGCCTGCCGCGCCAACGGGCGGGGTTCCAGCGGAATGAGCATCGTTCGCGCGCTTCTGATCTGGGTGCTTCTGTCGGTGCCGTCTTTCGCCGTGGAGCCGGGCGAGGTGTTGGACGATCCGGTTCTCGAGGAACGAGCGCGCGAACTTTCCAAGGGGCTGCGCTGTCTTGTCTGCCGGAACGAGAATATCGACGAATCCAACGCCGACCTCGCCCGAGATCTGCGGCTTCTGGTGCGCGAACGTCTCGTGGCGGGCGACACGGACGCAGAAATCATCGACTTCGTTGTGGCGCGCTACGGCGAATACGTCCTGCTCGCACCGCGCGCGACGGGCTCGACCCTGATCCTCTGGATTGCAGGTCCCGCGGCGCTTCTCTTCGCGCTTCTGATCGCGGCGCTCTATCTTCGCCGGAACCGTCCCGTGGCCGGGAATGCATCTCTCAGCGAAGAAGAAAAGGCGCGGCTCAAGGAATTAATCGGCGAGTGACGTCCCGTCGCTCTTTTCCGAACCGTTTCGTTCACTTATCTCGGTGTCAACGAAGCGAGAGGACATTCCGATGGAATACAGCACCATCCGCCTGAACATCGACGCCGGCGTCGCGGTGATCACGCTGGACCGGCCCGAGGTCATGAACGCGCTCAACACGCAGATGCGGGCCGAGATTCTGGATGCGGTCAAGGCGGCCGAGCGTCATGCGCGGGTGATCGTGCTGACCGGGACCGGCAATGCATTCTGCTCGGGTCAGGATCTGGGCGGAGGGGCCACGCTTGCCTCCGCCGATCTCGAGAGGACGCTTCGTGACGAGTACAACCCCATGCTCAAGGCCATCGCCGACAGCCCGCTGCCGGTGATCGCGGCGGTGAACGGCGCAGCGGTTGGGGCCGGCGCCAGCCTTGCGCTCGCTGCCGACGTGGTGATCGCGACCGAAAGCGCAGTCTTCCTTCAGGCCTTCGCTCGGATCGGCCTGATGCCGGATGCGGGCGCCACCTACTGGCTGCCGCGCCAGATAGGTTTTCAGCGCGCCATGGGCGCAGCGCTCTTCGCCGAGCCGGTCACTGCAAGGCAGGCGGCCGATTGGGGCATGATCTGGGAAGCGGTGGCCGATGACCGTTTCGCGGCGCATTGGCGCGCCCGTGCCGAGGCTTTGGCGAACGGTCCGACTGTCGCCTATACCAGCATGAAGGAGGCGCTTCGCGGCAGCTTCAACCGTACTTATGACGAACAGCTCCTGGCCGAGGCGAAATTGCAAGGCCAGTGCGGCAAGACGCGGGATTTCCGCGAAGGCGTTCTGGCCTTCGTCGAGAAGCGGAAGGCCGGCTTCGAAGGCCGCTAGAACATCATGCAATCGGCGCCGGGCGGCAATGGCTCGGCGCCTTCGGGCAGCGTTGGGGTGTAGGCAAAACTTGCGATCGCCGCGCCGCTGTCGAAGGCGATGAAAAGCTCGTCAGATCCGGGGCGAAGCGCAATACCCTCGGGGTCCAAGCCGAACTCGATCAGCGATTGCGAGGCGAGAAGCCGGCCCTCGGCATCGAACTCGAAAAGGCTGTTCGAGCCCTCCATGTCGTCGACGATCAGCAGGTGACCTGTGCGCGGATCGCGCGCAATCCCCTGTGCCTCGTAGATCGGCGGGTCGAATGTGGTCGTGTCGATCCGGCGGATCATGGTTCCATCCGGCGAGAGCCAGCTCAGCCATTCGGGATCGTCCTCGACAGTGATGAGGGTGCCGTCGGCATCGACCGCAATGCCCTCCGTGTCGGCCCAGCCGGTGGAGACCTGAAACGGTGCACCGAGGACCTGTCCGGACTTGGTGAGGCGCTGAAACATCCCGTCGCCATCCGCTACGATCAGGTCGTTGCCCTCGATGGAAATCGCCTTGATTCGTGACAGGTCGGAACCGAACCGCCGGAGTTCCTCGCCCTGCAGCGTGACCAGAATGACCTCCGGCCCCTCATTCGCGATCCAGAGACCACAGAAGGCCGGATCGTAGTCGAGACTGGCAGGCCGGTTCAGCGAATAGCGGTCGAGCAGTTTCAGGTCGAGCGCCGCGGCGGGAGTCGTCAGCACTGTGGCAAGGGCGAAGGCGGCGAGTGATCTCCTCATAGAAAATGAAGTGGACCGGCTGGCGCCCATGTCAATTCCGGCGGTGGCGCGCGCGTCAAACAAAGAGGGGGGCTGTCTGCCCCCCCGCCGCCCTGACGGGCGACTCCCCCCGAGGATTTTCCGGACCCAAAAAAGGTCGGGCCGTTAACCTTAACAGATATTAAGGTTAACGCGGGCTTTCTTCTGTTTGGAAATACTCCGGGGGTGAGCCCCGGAGGGGCGAGGGGGCAGCGCCCCCTCAGCGGTCCTCGACGTCGACGTAGTCGCGCGCCGTCTCGCCCACGTAAAGCTGGCGCGGACGGCCGATCTTCATCTGCGGGTCCGCGATCATCTCTTTCCACTGGCTGATCCAGCCCACCGTGCGCGCGAGTGCGAAGATGGGCGTGAACATCGAGGTCGGGAAGCCCATCGCGTCGAGGATGATGCCGGAATAGAAATCCACGTTTGGGTAGAGCTTCTTTTCCTTGAAATACGGGTCTTCGAGCGCGATCCGCTCCAGTTCTTTGGCGACCTGAAGCGTCGGGTTGTTCTCGACGCCCAGAAGGTCGAGCACCTCGTCCGCCGATTGCTTCATGACCTTCGCGCGCGGGTCGAAATTTTTGTAGACACGGTGTCCGAAGCCCATCAGGCGGAACGGATCGTTCTTGTCCTTGGCGCGCTCGATGAACTCGGGGATGCGATCGACCGAGCCGATCTCGCGCAGCATTTCCAGACAGGCCTGGTTCGCGCCGCCATGGGCCGGCCCCCAGAGGCAGGCGACGCCTGCGGCGATGCAGGCGAACGGGTTCGCGCCCGAGGACGAGGCAAGGCGCACCGTCGATGTGGACGCGTTCTGCTCGTGGTCGGCGTGGAGCGTGAAGATACGGTCCATCGCGCGGCTGAGTATCGGGTTCACTACATATTCCTCGGCCGGGACCGAGAAACACATGCGCAGGAAGTTCGACGCGTAATCGAGGTCGTTCTTCGGATACACGAAGGGCTGACCGATATGATATTTATAGGCCCATGCCGCGATGGTCGGCATCTTGGCGATCAGGCGGATCGAGGCGACCTCGCGCTGCCAGGGGTCCGAGATATCGGTCGAGTCGTGATAGAAGGCCGACATCGCGCCCACGACACCCACCATGACCGCCATCGGATGCGCGTCCCGGCGGAAGCCGCGGAAGAAGTTGACCATCTGCTCATGCAGCATCGTGTGCATGGTCACGCGGCTCTCGAAATCCTCAAGCTGGTCGGCGGACGGCAGTTCGCCGTAAAGCAGCAGATAGGCCACTTCGAGGAAATGCGACTTCTCGGCGAGCTGGTCGATGGGATAGCCCCGGTGCAGCAGCTCGCCCTTGTCGCCGTCGATGAAGGTGATGGTCGAGTCGCAGGACGCGGTCGACGTGAAGCCGGGATCGTAGGTGAACACGTCCGCCTGCGCATAGAGCTTGCGGATGTCGATCACATCGGGGCCCGCGGTCGGAGACAGAACGGGCAGTTCGTAGTTCTTGCCGTCGATGGTGAGCGTAGCGGATTTCTTCGTGTCGGCCATGGTCGTCCCTGTGTCTCGGGCCCGCAAGCGGGTCGTTGATGGTCCGCGCCCGGGCAGGGAGCGCGGTGAAGCGTCTTGTCCGGCCTCTGTTTAGGGCCGGTTAACCGGTTGCGTCCGCGAGCCTCAGAAGAGTTTCATCGCGGCCGAGGACCAGCATCATGTCGAATACACTCGGTGAAACGGAGCGTCCTGCCAGCACGGCCCGAAGCGGCCCGGCCAGCTTGCCGAGCTTGGTTCCATGTGCCTCTGCTATGGCCTGAACGACCCCTTCCAGCGTCTCGCGATCCCAGCTAGCATTTTGCAGGTGCGGCGTCAATTCGGACAGTATACCACGGGATACCGCATCGAGCTGCGCGGCCGATTTCTCGTCCGGGACAATAGGGCGTTCCGTCAGAACAAAGTGAGCCTTTTCAAGAAGTTCCGGATAGGTCCGGGCCCGGTCCTTGAGGCAGTACATGGCGCGGCCGACTGCGTCCATTTGCGCCTCGGACAGGGTTTCGGCGCCCGATGCTGCCAGAAAATCCTGCATTTCCGCTACGAGTGCAGCATCGTCCATGATGGCGATGTGCTGGCCCGAGAGATTGGCGAGTTTCTTGGTGTCGAACCGGGCGGGTGATTTCTTGATTCCGTCGAGGTCGAACCATTCGATGGCCTGTTCGGTGGTGAAGAACTCGTCGTCGCCATGGCTCCAGCCGAGACGGGCGAGATAGTTCCGCATGCCCGCCGCAGGATAGCCCTCGGCCTGCCATTCCTCGACACCGAGCGCCCCGTGGCGCTTGGACAGTTTCTTGCCGTCCTCGCCGTGGATGAGGGGGATATGCGCCCAGACCGGCACGTCCCAGCCCATGGCGTTGTAGACCAGCATCTGGCGGGCCGCGTTGTTCAGATGGTCGTCCCCTCGGATCACGTGGGTCACGCCCATATCATGGTCGTCCACGACAACCGCCAGCATGTAGACCGGGGTGCCGTCGGACCTGAGAACGATCATATCGTCAAGCTGATCGTTCCGGATCGTCACATCGCCCTGCACACGGTCATGGATGACCGTCTCGCCGTCGCGGGGGGCTTTCACGCGGATCGCATAGGGCGCGTCGGGGTGTTCGCTTTCCGGCACGTCGCGCCAGGGCGAGCGAAAGAGCGTCGAGCGGCCCTCGGCGCGCGCCGTCTCGCGGAAGGCTTCGATTTCCTCCGGCGTCGAGAAACACTTGTAGGCCGCGCCGCTCTCGAGCATCTGGCGCGCGACCTCGGCATGGCGGTCAGCGCGGGCGGCCTGGCTGATCGCGTCGCCGTCCCAGTCGAGCCCCAGCCATTTCAGACCCCGATAAATCGCCTCGGTCGCCTCGGGCGTCGAGCGGGCGCGGTCGGTATCCTCGATCCGGAGCAGGAACTTGCCGCCCTTCGCGCGGGCGTAGAGCCAGTTGAAAAGCGCCGTGCGCGCTCCGCCGATATGGAGGTAACCGGTCGGCGAGGGAGCGAAACGTGTGACGACGGAACCTGAGGGCATCGGCGGGTACTCCGGGAAATTGAACAGGTGGCTTTAACCACTTGGAAAGCATGATCTGGATAGCGTGCCGAGGGTGTAGTCCGGCCATGGAAGGGTGACAAGGGTGCCGCGTCTTCAACGGCTCATACAGACGTTCGATACGCATCGGGGCACGCTTTTTCCGTGGGTCGCGGTGCTCTATGGCGCGGGGATCGGTCTGTACTTTGCGCTGCCGTTTGAGCCTGCCCCGGCAGAGTGGCTGATGGCAGGGGCGCTGACGGCCTTCGCAGGCGTCCTGTCGGCCGTTCTGGGACCGGTCTGGCGACCCTTGACGCTATGCCTGCTGATCCCCGCGCTTGGCTTTCTGATCGCGGGCACGCGGACCTCGGCGGTGGCCGATAACGTGCTGACCTTCCGCTACTATGGGCCCGTCGAGGGCCGGGTCGTCGCCATCGACCGCTCGCAATCGGACGCGGTGCGGCTGACGCTGGACCGTGTACGGCTGCGCGATGTGCCGCCCGAACGCACGCCGGGGCGCGTCCGCGTGGCGCTGCATGGACAGGACGGGCTGCCGCGCCCTGGCCCCGGCACGACGGTGGTTCTGACCGGGCACCTGTCGCCTCCGGGCGGTCCGGTTGAGCCGGGGGGGTACGACTTTCGCCGCCACGCCTGGTATCTGGGCCTTGGTGCGGTGGGCTATACGCGGAGCCCCGCGCTGGAATTCCTCGCCGCCGAGCCGGGCGCGCTGCGCATTCTGCGCCTGAGGATGGCAATGGCCGACCGGGTGCGCGCCGATCTGCCGGGGCGCGCGGGCGCCTTCGCCGCCGCGATCACCACCGGTGACCGCTCGGCGCTGGACGAAGCGACGCTGGAGAATCTGCGCGCCACGAACCTCGCCCACCTTCTGGCGATCTCGGGCCTGCATATGGGGCTGCTGACGGGGTTCGTCTTCGCGGCGCTCCGGATCAGCATGGCACTGGTGCCCGGGCTTGCGCTGAGGCGGCCCACGAAGAAGATCGCTGCCGTGGCCGCGCTGATGTCGGGCGCGGCCTATCTGGCCATCTCGGGCAACAACGTCGCGACCGAGCGGGCCTTCATCATGGTGGCGGTGATGTTTCTTGCCGTGCTGGCGGACCGTCAGGCGGTGTCGATGCGCTCGGTCGCGCTGGCGGCGCTCGTCGTGCTGACGCTCCGGCCCGAGACGCTGCTCGGCCCCGGCTTTCAGATGTCCTTCGCCGCGACCACCGCGCTGGTTGCGGTCTATGGGTGGATGCGCGAGCGCGACTGGTCGGAAAGCCGCTGGCCGAAGGCCGTACGCTATGCGGGCGGCGTGGCGCTGTCCTCTGCCGTGGCGGGGATCGCGACGGCCCCCATCGCGGCGGCGCATTTCAACCAGGTGCCGCATTACGGGCTGCTGGCGAACCTTTTGTCGGTGCCGCTCATGGGCCTCGTCATCATGCCTGCGGCGGTGCTGGCGGCGGTGCTCTGGCCGCTTGGGTTGTCGGTTCTGGGGCTGAAACTGATGGAGCCGGGCATCCTCTGGATACTGGCGGTGTCCGACCGGATCGCGGACTGGCCCGGCGCGCTCAGTCAGGTCTGGGCGCCGGGGCCTTGGGTGCTGCCGCTCATCGCGCTTGGCGGGGCGATGGTGGCGGGACTGAAGGGTCGCTTGAGGGCGGCAGCGGCAATGCCGCTCGGTGCGGCGCTTGTGCTTTGGAGCCTGGCGGAACGCCCCGACATTCTGGTGGCCGAAAGCGGCGGGCAGGTCGGGGTGCTCACCGCTGAGGGGCGCGCGGTGTCACGTCCGCGGGGAGACGGTTTCGCGGTGTCGAACTGGCTTGAAAATGACGGGGATGGTGCGGCTCAGGACGCTGCCGCCGCGCGGGGCGGCTGGCGTCTGGAAGGGCGGGTGCGGGTCTACGATACCGGGTCGCTCAGGCTCTTGCACGGCACCGGCAAGGCGGGCGCGAAAGAGGCGCTGGCACGCTGCGCCGAAGGTGTGGTGATCGTCAACCAGCCGGTTGATGCGCCGCCCGGCTGCGTGGTCCATGACCCGAAAAGCCTCGCGCGAAGCGGGGCAGTGGCGGTGTTCTTCGACGAGAGCGGCGCGCCGCGGATCGAGACGGCGCGCGGGCAGGGGCCGGGACGCCCCTGGTCTCAGTAGCTGCGGATCAGCCCGACAAGACGGCCCTGCACCTTGACCTGATCGTCGCGGTAGAGCCGCGTCTCGTAGGCCGGGTTGGCAGCTTCGAGTGCGATAGTGTTGCCCTGCTGGCGGAACCGCTTGAGCGTGGCTTCCTGATCCTCGACCAACGCGACGACGATGTCGCCGTTGTCGGCCGTCGACGTCTCGCGGATGACGACGATATCGCCGTCGTTGATGCCCACGTCGATCATCGAGTCGCCCTTCACTTCGAGCGCGTAGTGATGACCCTTGCCCGATAGCATCGAGCCGGGGACGGCTACGTGGTTCTGCACCTCGCTGATGGCGGCGATGGGAACGCCCGCCGCGATCCGGCCCATGACGGGCAAATCCGTGGCGCCCGATCCGCCGACCGGCATGGCGGCAGCGGGCGCCGCGCGCTTGTCGCCGTCGATGACGCGGGGCACGAAGGTCTCGCCGCTTTCCATCGCCTCGGGCAGCTTCACGATTTCGATGGCGCGCGCCCGATGGGCGAGGCGGCGGATGAAGCCGCGTTCCTCAAGCGCCGTGATCAAGCGGTGAATGCCGGATTTCGAACGCAGATCGAGCGCTTCTTTCATTTCGTCGAACGAAGGCGGAACGCCGTCGCGCTGCAGGCGCTTGTGGATGAATTCCAGCAAATCCAGTTGTTTACGGGTCAGCATTCGCGCGAACCTCCTCTGCTCGATCATGCGTTCAGGCGCATCTGTTCAGGGGATGTTCTATAAGCGTTCTCGTTTTGTGTCAAGCGCTTGCATCAGAGCCGGACGATCGCAACTTCGTCGCCTGCCTCTCGGGCGGGATCGTGCGGCGCGCGGACGACGAGGCAATCGGCAGAGGCGAGCACGCTCAGAAGCGAACTGTCCTGCCGTTCCAGAACCGTCACGGTGCCATCCGGCTTGAGCGCCGCCCGCATGTAATGTTCGCGGGGACCGTTCGCCTCGACCGGCACGGCCAGCCTTGCGGTCTCGCGCGGCATGGATGCGGCCGGCAGCCCCTGAAAGACGCGGATTGAGGGCCGAAGGAAGATATGCCCGCAAACCATTGAAGACACGGGGTTTCCGGGCAGGCCGACCATCGGCATGTCGCCCAGCCGTCCGGCCATCAGCGGTTTGCCCGGCCTCATTGCCACCTTGTAAAAGGATCGGTCGAGACCCAGACCGGCGGCGACCTGACCGACAAGGTCGTGGTCTCCCACCGATGCGCCGCCGATGGTCACAACCAGATCAGCACCCTTCGCCAGATCGAAGGCGGAGGCCAGCGCTTCGGCGCTGTCGCCCGCGATCGGCAGCAGCCGGACGCGGGCGCCCTCGGCTTCCAGCATGGCGGCCAGACCGAAGGCGTTGGAGGCAATGATCTGACTGTCTTCGGGCGTTTCGCCTGGCATGACGAGTTCATCGCCTGTGGCGATCAGGGCGACATCGGGGCGTCGGGCGACCTGCAGTTCAGGGACGTTCATCGACGCGGCAAGGGCCACGTCGGCTGGGGTCAGGCGGCGTCCGGCGGCGATACGGTCCCCGACCTTAAAGTCAGTGCCCAAGGGTCTGATATACATGGAGGAGTCCATGGCATCCGATAGCGTGATACTGTCGCCATCAGGGTGGACGTCTTCCTGTATGATCACCCGGTCGGCCCCGTCCGGCACCGGCGCGCCGGTAAAGATGCGGACGGCCTCTCCCTGTCCCACAGCGCCGTCAAAGCGGTGACCGGCGGCGGCCTCGCCGATGACGCGGAGCTTTGCGCCCGCCACAACATCGGCGTTCCGTACCGCGTAGCCATCCATCACGGACGCTGCGAAAGGCGGCTGGTCCCGCGTGGCGACGATATCTGCTGCAAGCACACGCCCCGCAGCGTGCCTCAGATCGACAGTCTCCGGGGCAAGCGGTGTGACGAGGGCCAGAACCTTGTCCAGCGCCTCGGAGACCGAGATCACGGGCGCGCCTCGTAACGTCCTGATTTACCGCCATCTTTCAGAAGCAGGCGGATATCCTCGATCACCATGCCCTTTTCCACGGCTTTCACCATGTCGTAGATCGTCAGGCAGGCGGTGGTCACGGCGGTCAGCGCCTCCATCTCTACGCCGGTCTGGCCGCTGGTCTTGACGGTCGCCTCCACGCGGATGCCGGGCCGGTCGGCGGCGACATCGAGCTCAAGCGAGACCTTGGTCACCGGCAGCGGATGGCAGAGCGGGATAAGGTCAGCCGTGCGCTTGGCGCCCATGATCCCGGCCAGCCGCGCCACTGACAGCACGTCGCCCTTCTTGACGGTGCCACTTGTTATGATTTCAAGGGTTTCCGGTGACATCCTGACATAGCCTTCAGCCACTGCCATCCGGTCGGTCACGGCCTTGTCGGACACATCCACCATATGGGCCTGACCGGCCGCGTCGAAATGGGTCAGGCCGCCGGTCATGCCGCGCCCCGAACCGGCAGAGGGTCGGCGAGAATGGCGCGTGTTGCGGCGGTCACGTCATCCTGCCGCATCAGGCTTTCCCCGATCAAGAAGGTGCGCGCCCCGGCTTCGGCCAGCCGCGCCAGATCGGCAGGGGTGAAAAGTCCGCTCTCGGCAACCAGCATCTTGCCTTCGGGCACGCCCTTGGCCAGCCGCTCAGTGGTGCCGATATCGGTCTCGAAGGTTTTCAAGTTGCGGTTGTTGACGCCCAGAAGCGGCGAGGACAGCGCCAACGCGCGGTCGAGCTCCTCTTCGTCATGCACCTCGACCAGAACGTCCATATTCCAGTCGTTTACGGCACAATCTTCAAGTTCTTTTGCCTGCGCATCCGTGACGCTCGCCATGATGATCAGGATACAATCGGCGCCCCAGGCGCGCGCCTCGGCGACCTGATAGGTGTCGTACATGAAATCCTTCCGGAGGCACGGCAGCGACACGGCTTCGCGGGCGGCGGTCAGGAACTCGGGCGCGCCCTGAAAGGAGGGCGTGTCGGTCAGGACCGACAGGCAGGTCGCGCCACCCGCTTCATAGGCGCGGGCCAGAGAGGGCGGGTCGAAATCGGCGCGGATCAGGCCCTTGGACGGGCTCGCCTTCTTGATCTCGGCGATCAGGCCGTAACCGGTGGCGCTGGCCGTGGCGAGGGCGTCGGCAAAGCCGCGCACCGGCGTCTGCGCGCGGGCGGCGTCTTCCACCTCTGACAGGGGAACGCGGGCCTTTGCGGCGGCGATTTCGTCGAGCTTGTAGCTCTTGATGCGGTCGAGAACGGTTGTCATGGGGGTGAAATAACCCGATCCGAAGGCGGTGAAAAGCGGGGAAGGGCCGCGTCAGGTCTCGGTTGCCGTCCAGTCGATGGGGGCCTCACCCCGCGCCGCCAGCCAGTCATTGATCCGGCTGAAGGGGCGCGAGCCGAAAAAGCCGCGCCGTGCGGAGAGGGGCGAGGGATGCGCGCTCTCAAGGATCAGGTGATCGGGGTGGCTGAGGCGTGGCGCGAATGCGCGGGCATGATTGCCCCAGAGGAGCGCGGCGCGGGGCCGGTCGTTCAGCCGGTCGAGCACCTCTTCCGCAAGCCGCTGCCAGCCCAGCCGCGCGTGTCCGCCGGCCTGACCGGGCGGTGTCGAAAGCGCGGTGTTCAGAAGCAGAACGCCCTGATCGGCCCAGCCGGACAGGTCTCCGGTGCCGGGGCGATGGCCGAGATCGTCTTCCATCTCGCGGAAGATATTCGTCAGCGAGCGGGGAAGCGGTGTGTCGGCGGTGACCGAAAAGGCCAGCCCGTTGGCATGGCCGGGCGTCGGGTAGGGGTCCTGACCGAGGATCAGCACCCGCACGGCATCGGGTGGCGTCATCTCCAGCGCGCGGAAACGCATGGGCGCGGGCGGAAGCGCGTCTTCGCCGACCAGGCCTCGCAGGTCGGGCCAGACGAGATGGAAAAAGGGCAGATCGCGCCATGGGCCGAGGCGGGCGAGGTCGTCGGTCATAGACGCGGGAGTAGCCGCTAGGACGCTGCCGGACAAGATGGCGGCAACTGGTGGTAGGCGATGCGCGCGGGTCACAGGCGCGGCGGGATCGTCGTATCGCCGCCCGGCAGCCCTCGTTTCGTCAGATTTCCGGGCCATTTTACCGGCAAGCGCGCGTATTGGCGCAACAGGAGCGGAGGCAGTCATGCCGATTTTTGAACGACTTATTGGACGGCGCAGTTCGGATGAGGGGGCGGGATCCAGCCCGAAAAAACCGAAGAAAGACAAGGCCATTATCCACCAGAGCGTCCCGGAAGAGGTGCTTGCACCGCGGGAGAAGCCAGTCAATCCGCCGGATTCCTCGTGGATGGACAAGGTCGGAACCAAGAAGGACGTGGCACCGGGCGGGCGGGCATCGCCGGCCCCGTCGTCGAAACAGGCCATGCCGCGCCAGGCTCCGGCCGCCGCACCGGCCTCCGCGACGCCCGCCGCACCCGTTGCGCCCACAGCCCCCGCGAATGCGCCCGCCGCCCAGACCGGCGTGCGGCCGCGCTTTCCCTACGGCTGGCTCGTCATTGTCGAAGGGCCGGGCACGGGCGACTGGTACCCGCTGGAACGGGGCGTGTCTCACATCGGCTCTGGCGCCGGACAGACCGTTCGGCTGGAACATGGCGACGATGCCGTCCATGCCGAGGGCCACGCCGTTCTGAACTATGACGAGGCGCATCATCGTTTCGTGCTGTCCTGTCCCGAGGGCGCGCGGCTACGCGTGAACGGGGTCCAGAGCGACGCGCCGACGGGGCTGCGTGACGGCGATGTGATCACCGTCGGCGGAACGGCGCTGCGCCTTGTCGCGCTCTGCAGCCAAAATTTTCACTGGAGCAAGGACCTGCAGCGCTCCTGAAGACCGCGGATCAGCCCGCGCTCGTGACGCGGGCCAGACCCTCGACCTTTTCGCGGGCGGCGCCGCTGTCAATCGACTGCGCGGCCATGTCTACGCCTGACGCCAGCGTGGCCACTTCGCCCGCGATCAAAAGCGCCGCTGCCGCGTTCAACAGAACCGCATCGCGATAGGCGCCGGTCTCGCCCGCCAGTAGCGCACGGAAGGCCCGGCCGTTTTCCTCGGGCGTGCCGCCCATGATCGCCTCGAACGGGTGGACGGGCAGATGCGCCTCTTCGGGGTGAACCTCCAGGCAGGTGATCTCGCCGTCCTTCAGCTCGACCACTTCGGTCACCCCGGTAATCGTGATCTCGTCTGTGCCGTCCGAGCCATGGACAAGCCACGCAGCCTCGGACCCGAGCGAGCGAAGCGTCTCGGCCATGGGCATCAGCATCTCGACCGAGAAGGCGCCGGTCAGTTGCCGTTTCACCCCGGCGGGGTTGGTCAGCGGCCCTAGGATGTTGAAGATCGTGCGCGTCCCAAGCTCGGCCCGTGTCGGCATAACGTGCGCGATGGCCGGGTGATGCATGGGCGCCATCATGAAGCCGATGCCCACTTCTTTCAGAGCGGCTTCAACAACTTCCGGGCCGACCATCACGTTGATGCCCATCTGGGTCAGCGCATCCGCCGCACCCGACTTGGACGACAGGTTCCGGTTTCCGTGCTTGGCCACGGTGACGCCGGCCCCTGCGACGACGAAGGCGGTCGCGGTGGAGATATTGAGCGTTCCCTTGCCGTCGCCGCCCGTGCCGACGATGTCTATCGCGCCTTCGGGCGCTTTGACGGGCTTGCACTTCCGGCGCATGACGGCTGCGGCGGCGGCGTATTCCTCGACCGTTTCGCCCCGCGTGCGGAGCGTCATCAGAAGCCCGCCCATCTGGCTGGGCGTCGCCTCGCCCTCGAAGAGCGCGGTGAAGGCGGCTTCGGCCTCGTCGCGGGTGAGCGGCCGGTCGACGGCCGCGGCGATCAGCGGTTTCAGGCGGTCGCTCATGCCGGCACCGGAACGAGGTCGAGGAAGTTCTTCAGCATCGCGTGGCCATGCTCGGAGCGGATCGACTCGGGGTGGAATTGTACCCCATGGATCGGCTTCTCCTTGTGTTTCAGGCCCATGATGGTGCCGTCCTCAAGCCATGCCGTGACCTCGAGCGTATCGGGTAGCGTCTCGCGCTCGACCACCAGCGAGTGATAGCGGGTGGCGGCGAGGGGCGAGGGCAGGCCGCGGAAGACGCTGTCGCCCGAATGGTGCATCGCGCCCATCTTGCCATGTACGATCTCGCCCGCGCGCACCACTTTGCCCCCGAAGGCCTGACCGATGGTCTGGTGGCCAAGGCAGACGCCCAGAAGCGGCGTGCCCGTCTCGGCGGCTGCTTCGGTCAGCGCAAGGCAGATCCCCGCGCGGTCGGGGTCGCAGGGGCCGGGCGACAGGATGATGCCCGACGGATTGAGCGCCATCGCCTGCTGCACATCGAGCGCATCGTTGCGGTAAACGGCGGTTTCGGCCCCCAACTCGCCCAGATAATGCACGAGATTGAAAGTGAAGCTGTCGTAGTTGTCGATAAGAAGCAGCATGTTGCGTGTCCGAGCGGTCGAAGTGCAGTTATGGGGTGTCAGCCGCCGGAACGGCCTGTATACTTGGCCAGAGGTGCCGGGCATCGTCAAGGCACCCAATAGAATTGGGCAGAGCAAAGGAGAGAGCGTTGGGTCGCGGCTTTCTCGCAGGCATTTTCTGGGGCGCCATTGTCGGCGCGTCCATCCTTTTGGTCTCCAACGTCACGATGGAGCGGCAGCAATTGAGCTTTCCGCGCCCCGAAGCCGTGCCGGTCGAGGTGCCCGCCGGATCGGAATTCGATCAGGCCCGGCCCGAAACCGAACCGGTCGTGCCCGAGGTCGAGACGCGCCCCTCGGGCGAGGTGGCAGGCGGTGTGGCCGCGCCCCCGGACCTGGTCGAGGAACCGCCGCGTTTCGACACCTCGTCGCTCGAGGTGCCGCAGCCGACGCTGGACGCGCCCGGCGGGCTGGGCGAATTGCCGGATATTGCGGAAGAGGCCGAGATCGATGTGACCGGACCGGGGCAGGGCGAGAGCGGCGGGATCGCCGCGCCGGGCCCCGAACTGGGCGAACCGGATGCGCCGTTGCCCGCACCCGAGCGCGCGACCGAGGCGCCGGCCCCTGCGCCTGCACCCGAGGTCGCCTCGCCTGCACCCCAGATCGCGGACGAGCCTGTGGCGGGCCTTGTCGCGCCGGACATGGGCGACAGCCCCGACATCGTGACCCCGTCCGAAGAGAACAGCGCGGCCTCCGAGCCGCTGGCCGAGGCCGAGCCGGAACCCGAGGTATCGCTTCCCATCCAGGGCGACACGGCCACCGCGCCTGCGCCCGAGACCGGCGACGCGCCGTCCTTCATGACGCCTCCGGTCGAAGGCCCTTCGGGTCAGGCGACGATCCGTGTCGATGGTGGCGAAGGCAGCTTCTTCCAGCCGGTCGACGAGATCGGCAGCATCGACACCGATGTCGAGACGGACCGCCTGCCGAGGATCGAAGCCGCCGCCGCACCCGAGCCGGAAACCGAAGCGCCCGCACCTGCCAGCGAGGAGGACAGCCTGCCGGTCGTGCGCCGGCTGCCCGGAACCGCCATCACGCCGGCGCCTCAGCCCCTTACGCCCGACGATGATGATGACGAGGGCGGACCCGCTCTCGATGCCTGGCGGCAGGACTTCGCGGTCGATCCGCTCCGTCCCATCGTGTCGCTTGTACTTGTCCATCAGGGCGACGGCGTGCCGAGCGGCGCCGAGATCCAGCGGCTGCCATTCAGCGTGGGTTTTGCCGTCGACGCTGGCAGTGTCGCCGCCGCCGAGATCGCTCAGGCCTACCGCGCCGCCGGGCGCGAGGTGGTGATGATACCTTCCTTGCCCTTCGGCGCGACCCCGCAGGACGTCGAAGTCGCGCTACGCGTGAACCTCGACACGGTGCCCGAAGCGGTCGCGCTGATGGACAATTCCGGTGACAGCTTCCAGTCCGACAGGGATGCGGTCGCGCAGGTCGTGGACGTGGTGACGGCAACCGGTCATGGTCTGATCACCTTCCCGCGCGGTCTGAACACGGCGCATCAGCGCGCCGGCCGCGCAGGGGTCGCGACGGGTTTGATCTTCCGCGATATCGACAGCCAGGGGCAGAACGAGGAACAGATCGCGCGCGCCATGGACCGCGCCGCCTTCCGCGCACGGACCGACCGTCCCGTGATCCTTGTGGGCAGGACCGCGCCCGCGACGGTTCAGGCGGTCAACGAGTGGATGCAGGGCGACCGGGCCGACAGCGTGCAATTCGCGCCGGTCTCGGCGGCGCTTCTGAACGGCGGAAGCTGACGAACGGTCGTGCCGCCCTTCAGGGGCGGCGCAGGCTCAAGCGAACCACCACCGTTCGATCATCCTGTGCCCGTCATTGGGCGCACCGGCCTGAATCCGGCCATGGTGAAGCGCGGTGCGATGGGCGGCCAGCCCATCGGACCATGCAGGCAGAAACACCCGGCCAGAGCGGGCAACATGCGTGCGCGCCTCATCCAGAAGAGCGGCGCGCGCCTTTGCGTCCAGCGTGGCCCGCGCCGCCGAGAGGCACCCTGTGAGAGCGTTGCAGGCGTCGCTCTCCGCCCGCATGAAACGTGCGGCCAGAGCAGGCGTCCAGGCCAAGCGGGCGATCTCGGCTGCGGGAATGACGCGAGAATAGAGCGGTGCGGTCTCGGCGCCGTCGCCCTCGAACACGGTCAGGTCCAGCCCTCGTGCCCGGGCGAGGCCGGAGAGCTGGCGCGCCCAGGTGGTCTCTGTCCCGGAAGCGAGGCCATAGGAGCCTCCGACGCGCTGTGGCACGGCGGGGGCATCCGGTGCGGAGCGGTCAGCGACGGGCCAGGGCGTGTCATCCCCAAGGCGGCCCTGACCGGCAAGAACAAGGCCCAGCACGTCGGCACGCGGCACCGCACCCCGCAAGGCGTCGAGCGCGCGGGCGCCTTCGGTCGTGTCCGCGGCACCCGCCATCAGAGCAGTCGCGCCCCGTGACGCGGCCAGGTCGATGCCGGGCAGGTTCTTCAGAAAGGCGACCGTCTCGGGCGGGATCGGCGCGGCATAGTCGACCTCGCCGCTCATCACCGCCGCCTGCCGGGCGGCGGGAAGCGCGACGAACGATAGCGTTACCTCGTCCACATTCGCGCGGCCCGGTTTCCAGTAGCCGTCCGCGCGGCGCGTGAGGTGGATCTTGTCCGGCGCACTGTGGTCGACGCGGTAGGGGCCGGTGCCAAGTAAAGTGCCATCTTCCGACGGCAGGCGCAGCACATGCGCGGGCTCGGCCAGACGCTCGGCAAAGAGCGAATCGGGCGCCGTCAGTCGGATCATCAGGTGACGCGGCCCCGAGGCGGCCAGCGCCTCGACCTCGGGCAGGGCGGCGACCGAGGCCATGGCCCGAAGTGCTGTCCCGGTGTCGAGCGGCGTGCCGTCGTGAAAGGTCACATCGGACCGGAGTGCGACGTGCCAGACACGGCCGTTCTCTTCGGCATGGAAGGCTTCGGCGAGATCGCCGGTCAGACGGCCCTCGGGCGTTCGTTCGACAAGGGCGTTGCCCGTGGCGAAGGCCAGAAGCGCGTCGGCATCCGGTCCGGGCGCGACGGCGATCCGCAAATGCCCGCCCGCGCGGGGCTGCGCCGCCTCGGCGCGGCTGGCAAGCGACATGGCGGTGGGCATGGTCACGCCGGTGGCAAGCGCCGACATCACGAAGCGACGGCGGTTGATCTGACCGGTGGTCAGCCGCGCGGCTTCGTGCCGAATGTCGCGTTTGCGTGTCAGGGTTGTGGCTCCCGGCTGCTGTCAGGGGCTGAACCTAGCGCCTCGGACGGGCCGGGAACAGCGAAAACCGTTCACTTACCCGAGACCGTCCCGCGCGATCATAACTGCCAGATCGCCCACGAGGCGGCTTCGTGCGGCCAGAAGCTCGGACAGGTTGGCGGGGTCCGAGACGGGCGTGCTCAGGTCGAAGAGCCGGGCGCGGTCGCGGGCGCGGCTGTCGAGATCGGCCACGAAATACTGACCGGACAGATTCAGCCGCCCGCTCTCATCCGCGAGAAGGCGCTCGACCCGGACATCGACGCGCGCGGCGGGGAAGCTGTCGAAGGGCCAGGGCGACGGTGCGACGCGCGCGCCCGTGATCTCGGTCAGGGCGCGGGTCAGCGACAGCGTCACGGCGCGGGTCGGATCGTCGGCCCAGAGGTTCTCACCCGCCTGTAACGTGCCGCCCGTGCTCTGAACCAGCACGTCCTCGCCCGAGGCATAGAGCGGCAGCGAGACCTCCAGCACCTCGATGCTGGAATAGCGGCTAGGGATACGCTCGGTCACTTCGGTCTGGGGGGCGGTGTAGAACGTGTCTGACGGGCCGCAGGCGGTCAGGACGGCAAGCCCCATGGCAAGGGCGATCGGGCGAAGGGGCATGCTCAGCGTCCCAGTATGATCGAGTTCGGGCGCCGTTCCAGCGCGCGCGACAGGGAGGTCACGGCATCGGCGGCGGCCTGGATATCGCGAAGCGCGGTCTGCACTTCGCGGGCGAAGGGTGAGTTTGTCTGGTAGCCCTGAAGCGTGGTCTCGGCCTGCGCGATAGCGGCATTGGCGCGGGCCACGAGTTGGGGCAGGCCGTCTGCGGCCTCGGCCACAGCCTCGGCGGCGCGCTCGGCGGCTTCCAGGGTCTGGTTGGCCGTGGCGACGATCCCGGCCTCGTTCAGATCGGCAAGCGCCGCTTCGGCCTGAGAGAGGGCACCGGCCAGCGCGGCGGGCAAGCGTTCTGCGGTGGCATCTCCGATCAGGCGGTTCGCGGTGGCCAGCACCTCGGAGAGATCGTTCGCGACCTGTTCAAACGGCACCGTGCCGATATCGGCGGCGATGGCGTCAATCCGTTCCACGAGTTCCGGCACACCGGCGACAGAGTTTTCGACCCCGCGCGCGGCATCCTCGGCAGCACTCAGCGCGGCGGTCAGGCGGTCCGCGGCGCCCGCCTCGTCGATATCGGTCAGGATGGCGTTCAGACTGTCGAGCGCCTCGCCGAAGCGTTCGGGCAGAACCTGCGCGGCGTCCGACGCGATCAGCCCGCGCCCGTCCTCGGCCAGCCCAGTGACCTCGGCCAGAAGTTCCTCCAGAGGCAGCGCGTTCGCCTTGTCTGCCAAAGCGACGAGGCGGTCGGTCAGGGGTTGAAGATCGTTAAGCGTGGTCTCGACGCTTCGCGCTGCCGCACCTGCGTCGTCGATGGCCGTCACCAGCCGGCTGACAGCGTCGGCCTCTTCCAGCGCCGTCACGATCCGGCGCAGATCAGCCGATGCGAGGCGGATATCGCCGAGGATCGCCGCGACCTCGCCCGGAATGGCCTGCACCTCGTCCGAGCCGATGACGCCCCGCGCGTCGGCCAGAAGGCCGCGCAGCTCGGCGGGCGTCTCGCGCACGTTCTCGCTGGTGACAAAGGCCGTGCCGCTGTCGAGGAAGTTGATCGCGCTGTCCAGAAGCCCTTCAATCGGCAGCGCGGCCACGCGTTCCAGAACGCCTTCCGCAGAGGCGGTCACGTCGCTCACGGCCGCATCTGTCACCGGCATGAGCGGGAAGGGGTCGGCATCTTCGAGCCGCGCCTCTCCGGGCGGTTCCTCGACCTGAACGAATTCGATCTTCAGACCGCCGGTCAGGATCGACGCTGTAGCGAGCCGCGCCCGCAGCCCGGCCTCTACCCGTTCTTCCAGAAAGGCGAGCGCCGTTTCCTCGGACTGATCACCCTGAAGCCCGAACCTGCCCGGGCGCACGTCCATTGCCACAAGAAGCCGGACGCGCTCGTCCCCGAAGCGGTCGGGGTCGATCAGACCGGTGACGTTCAGCACCTCGCCCACGCGGACGCCGCGCCATTCGACCGGCGCGCCGGTGCTGAGGCCGCTCACATTCTCGGAGAAAATGGCCGACAGGGTCACGGTTGTGCCGTCGTTCTCCTCGAAAACGCTGTTTCGGGCAGCGGCCTCGTCAGGGAAGATCTCGAATACGGTGCCGCTTCGCACGCGCTGCCCGCCCGAGACCAGAGTATCGAAAGTGATGCCGCCCGAGATCAGAGAGGCGACCGAGGAAAAGGCCAGTTCGGCGCCGTTCGGGCCGATGTTCAGCGAAAAGCCGGAGGTGTCCCAGAAGCGCGTGGCGCTGGTGATCAGCCTGTCATGAGGCTCGAAGATGATGGCCTCGGCAAAGATCCACTGGCCGTCCTGCGAAATGCGAGCGGACCCGATGCGGCCCACTTCGATCCCCTTGTAGAGAATGGGCGTGTTGTCGGTCAGTCCTTCCTGACGGGACGTGCGGAGTTCGAACCTCAGACCCCGGCTCGACGGGGTGAAGACCGGCGCGTCATCCAACCCTTCGAAGCGGGTGGCGGGTTCGCCGATCTCGCTGTCCCACGCGCCTTCGATGAAGACGCCCGAAAGGACGGTTTCAAGCCCCGACACACCCGAGGCGGACACCTCTGGGCGGACCACCCAGAATTCGGACTCCGCGTCGACGAAGGCGGCGACCTCCTTGTCCAGACGGACCGAGACCAGCACCCGGTCGAGCGTGTCGGTAAAGCGCACCGCCTCGACCACGCCAACCGAGACGTTCCGGTATTTCAATTCGGTCTCGTTTGCGCCAATGCCCTCGGCATTCTCGAAGCTGATCTCGATCAGGGGGCCGCGCTCGGAATAGGCGTTCCAGGCCACGCCGAGCGCGATCAGAAGCGCGCCGAGCGGGACGATCCAGACGATGGAGGCACGCTCGAACAGACTCTGGCGCGCGCCCTCGATGGGCACCTCTGGGGGGGTATCGCTCACGCCTTGGCCTTTCCGTCCTGCTCTTGCCGGTCCCAGATCATCCGGGAATCGAATGCCTGGGCCGACAGCATGGTGAAAATGACCGAAAGCGCAAATGTCAGGGCCGCCGGTCCCGGTGTGATCGTCACCACGATGTTCAATTGCACCAGCGAGGCAAGGATTGCCACGACGAAAACGTCGATCATGGACCAGCGCCCGATATATTCGACCACCTCGTAGACCTGCTGGCGGCGGACCTGACCAATGCGCGATCCGCGCCGGACCGACAGCGCCAGAAAGGCGATGGCCACGAATTTGGCGATGGGGATGCCGACCGATGCCAGAAGGATCACGAAGGCGATGCCATAGGCGCCGTGGCTGGCAAGCTCGATGACGCCGCCGACGATGGTGTCGGACTGGTTATAGACCAGCGTGCGCGTCTCGAGCATCGGGTAGAGATTGGCCGGAATATAGGCCATGAACCCCGCGATCCACCACGCCCAGACCCTCTGAAGGCTCTGGGTGTCCCGGCTGACCAGTTTCGAGCCACAGCGCGCGCACCGCGTCTCGGACAGGGGCCATACGCGGGTGCAGCGCGTGCAGGCGACAAGACCCGCCTCGCGCGCCGTGACGATGGGGCCGCTTAGCGGTTCAGTGCGCGCCATACCGACCACCTGCACATCAATGTGTCCTGCACCACCAGAAGGACGACCAGAACCGAGAACATCCAGAAGGCGGGACCAAGTTCGACCCGCGCCAGATCCACCAGTTTGACCAGCGCCACCGCGCAGCCGATCACGAAAATCTCGGCCATGGACCACGGCTTGATCCGTTCCGCCCACCGGAAAGCGCGCTTGGCGCCGGGCCATGCCGGGCGGTCGAGCACGAGGGGCGTGAGCACATAGATCGTCAGCAGGAGCCGGAGCGCCGGCAGGAAGACGATCAGCGCCACCACCGCGAGGGATAGGATCACGAAAGGCCCCTCGGAAAAGGCCAGCGCCGCGTCGATCAGCGTCGCCTTGTTGCCGAGGCCCGCTACGCTGAGCCCGAGGAACGGAAAGGCCAGCGCGCCCATGACCAGCACAAGCGAGGCCAGCGCATAGGCGATGATCCTCAGGCCCGCATTCCGGCGGGGTGCGATCAGCACCGTATGGCACCGCGCGCACGCCGCCCGTTCACCCTTGGCCGGGCGTTTCGCGGTGTAAAGCGCGTCGCAGGACGGGCAGGCGATCAGGCTGTCCAGATCGGAATACATGGGCGTCAAAGTGGACGCCCCGCAGGAAAAGGCAAGACCCGGTCAGCCGTCATGGAACGGGCAGGCGACGAAGCGGCCTGGCTGCGGTTCAAGGAGGGGCGGGCGTTCGCCCGCGCAGCTTTCCCGCGCGATGGGGCATCGCGTACGGAAGACGCAGCCCGAGGGCGGCGAGATGGGCGAGGGCAGTTCGCCCGAGATCGGCGCGGCCCGGCGCTTTGCTTCAGTCTCGGGGTCGGGGATCGGAACCGAGGCGACGAGCGCCTTGGTATAGGGATGGAACGGCGTGCGGATCAGCGCCTTGGCGGGCGCGGTCTCCATCAGGCGGCCCAGATACATGACCGCGATCCGGTCCGAGATGTGCTTCACCACGCTCAGGTCGTGGGCGATGAAGATCAGAGACAGGCCGAATTCGCCCTGAAGCTCTTTCAAGAGGTTGATGACCTGCGCCTGCACCGAGACGTCGAGCGCCGAGACCGGCTCGTCGCAGATCAGAAGGCGCGGGTTCAGGATCAGCGCCCGCGCGATGCCGATCCGCTGGCACTGGCCGCCTGAGAACTCGTGCGGATAGCGGTTGATCTGGTTCGGCAAAAGGCCCACCCGCGCCATCAGGTCCGCGACTTTCTCGCGGCGTTCGGCGCGGCTCAGGTCGGGGTGATGGGTGACGAGCGGTTCCGCAATGATCTCGCCCACCGTCATCCGCGGGTTGAGTGCCGCCAGCGGGTCCTGAAAGATCATCTGGATGTCGCGCCGAAGCGCACGACGGCCGCGCGGGTCGAGCGCCGCGATGTCTCGGCCTTCCCACTCGACGGACCCGCCCGACGAGGGGATCGTGCCGATGACGGCGCGGGCGAGCGTGGATTTGCCAGACCCGGATTCGCCAACGATGCCGAGCGTCTCGCCCGCATTGAGCGAGAAGCTGACGCCGCCCACGGCCTTCAGCTCAAGCGACGGTGTCCAGGGCCATGCGCCGCGCGGCCGGATCGGAAAGCTCACGGCAAGGTTCTCGACCCTGAGAAGAGGTGCCGTCATGTGCGCACCTCGTCCACCGGAGCATGGCAGGCCCGCGCGATGGTGCCCGCCTCGGTCAGGGGCGACATGGTGGCGCGGCAGGCGTCGCGGACAAAGGCGCAGCGGGGCGAGAAGGGGCAGCCCCTGGGCAGTCCCAGCATGTTGGGCGGCTCACCGTCGATCGTTGGCAGCACGTCGTGATCCACGTCAAGCCGGGGAACGGCGCGGAGAAGCCCTTGCGTATAGGGGTGCGTGGGATGAGCGAAGATGTCAGGCGTCGGACCTTTCTCCATGATCCGCCCGCCATAGAGCACGATGGTCCTGTCCGCGGCGCCTGCCACGATGCCGAGGTCGTGTGTGATCAGGATGATGGCGGTGCCGAACTCCTCACGCACGTCCCGCAGAAGGTCCATGATCTGCGCCTGCACGGTGACGTCGAGCGCGGTGGTGGGCTCGTCCGCGATCAGGAGCTTCGGACGGCAAAGAAGCGCCATCGCGATCATGATCCGCTGGCGCATCCCGCCCGAGAACTCGTGCGGATACATGCGGACCCGCGCCCGTGCCTCTGGGATGCGGACCGCGTCAAGCATCCGGACCGCTTCCGCTTCGGCCTCGCGGTGGCTCATTCCCTTGTGCAACCTCAGGACCTCGGTCATCTGATCCGAGACGCGCATGTAGGGGTTGAGCGAGGTCATCGGGTCCTGAAAGATCATGGCGATCTTGTCGGCCCGGATGCGGTTGAGCGCATCCTCGGACAGGCCGTCGATCCGCGTACCGTCGAAGGTGATTTCGCCCGTGGCGCGTCCGTTCCGCGCCAGAAGGCCCATGATCGCGAAGACGGTCTGGGATTTGCCCGAGCCGGACTCGCCCACGATGGCGAGGGTTTCGCGCGGGTCGATGTCGAAGCTGACGCCGTTGACCGCGTTGACGGTGCCGTCGCCTGTCTCGAACGAGACGGTAAGATCGCGGACGGACAGAAGGCTCATCAGCGATCCTTCGGGTCGAGCGCGTCACGCAAACCGTCGCCGACGAAGAAGAAGGCGAAGAGCGTGATGACGAAGAAAAAGAGGGGGAAGCCCAGCTGCCACGGCACGCCGTAGCGCATCTGGTTCGCGCCGGCCGAGATCAGCGCCCCTAGTGACGTATTTGGTTCCTGCACGCCGAGGCCAAGGAACGAGATGAAGCTCTCGAAGATGATCATCGTGGGCACCAGCAGCGTGGAATAGACGATCACGACGCCGAGAAGGTTCGGCACGATGTGGCGGCGGATGATCGTGGCGGTGGGCACGCCGATGGCGATGGCGGCCTCGATGAACTCCTTGTTCTTGATCGACAGCGTCTGGCCCCGCGCGATCCGGGCCATGTCGAGCCACGAGATCAGGCCGATACCCACGAAGAGCATCAGGATCGACCGGCCGAAGACCACCAGCAGAAGGATCAGCACGAACATGTAGGGAATGGCCATGAGGATATCGACGACGCGCATCATCGCACCGTCTATGCGCCCGCCGAGGTATCCCGCCGTCGCGCCCCAGATCGTGCCGACGATCACCGATATCAGCGCGCCCACGACGCCCACCATGAGCGAAATCCGCGTGCCCTGCACGGTGCGGGCGTAGAGGTCGCGGCCCAGTTCGTCGACGCCGAAATAATGCCCGTTCGCGATCGAGGGGCCGCCCATCTCGGAGATGCTGCCGAGCATACCCCAGTCCACCTCTTCGTTCGACCATTGGGCAAGGAACTGACCGAAGAAGGCGAAGAGAAAGACGAAGATCAGAACGACCAGCCCCGCGACGGCCGCCTTGTTCCGGAAGAACCGCGTTCGGGCATCCTGCCAGAGCGACCGGCCCGCCACGGCCTCGGCGCCGAGGAAAGCCTCGGTCGCGGCGGCACGATGGAGAAGGGGGACGCGCATCGGATCAGTACCGGATTTTCGGGTCGATCCACGCGTAGAGGATATCGACCACGAGGTTGAAGAGAATGGTCAGCGCGCCGATCAGGATCGTGATGCCCATGATCATCGAATAGTCGCGGCTGAGCGCCGAGTTGACGAAGAACTGCCCGATCCCGCCGGTCGAGAAGAAGACGTCCACTACTACCGATCCGGTGATCATGCCGACGAAGGCGGGGCCGAGATAGGAGATGACCGGCAGAAGAGCGGGGCGGAGGGCATGGACGAGGATCACACGCCGCATCGGCAGGCCTTTGGCGCGGGCGGTGCGGATGAAGTTGGAGTTGAGCACCTCCAGCATCGACGACCGGGTAAGTCGCGCGATGGAGGCCATATAGGACGTCGAGAGCGCTATCACCGGCATGATGACGAACTGCCATTGTCCGCCCTGCCATCCGCCGCCCGGCAGCCAACCGAGCCAGAGCGTGAAGACGATGACGAGGATCGGCGCCATGACGAAGTTGGGCAGGACCTGCGCGCCGACCGAGACGCCGACCGCCAGATAGTCGAGCCAGGTGTTGTGACGGACCGCCGCCAGAATGCCGAGCGTGCCGCCCACGATGACCGCGACCACGAAGGACCAGAAGCCATAGGTCAGCGTGACGGGAAAGCCCTGTGCGATGATGTCGTTGACCGTGCGGTCCTTGAACTTGAACGACGGCCCGAAGTCGAACTGGGTCACGACGCTCCAGACATAGATCGCCATCCGCTTCCAGAGCGGTTCGTCCAGACCGTATTTCGCCTCCAGGTTGGCCAGAACCTCGGGCGGGACGCCGCGCTCGGTGGCGAAAGGCGAGCCGGGGGCGGCCTCCATCAGAAGGAAGGAGAAGACGATCAGGATCAGAAGCGTCGGTATCGCGACAAGAACGCGCCGGAGGGTATAGGACAGCAAGCGTCGGGCCTTTTCCGTTTCAAGACCGCCCGGCAGGGTTCCCATGCCATGGACGGACCGGAAAACGGCGCGCCGGGTGGCCCGGCGCGCCGCGTCTCACGCGTCAGTCGGCGACGCGGTAGAACTCTTTCACGTACCAGTTGTTCTCGGCGTTCTCATAGGGGAAGCCCTTGAGCGACGCGTCCAGAAGGAACGTATTGGCGTAGTGATAGATCGGGATCATGCCCATCTCGTCGGCGATGATTTCTTCGACCCGCGTATAGTTGGGCTGCGGATCGTCCGACGTCTTGGACGCCTTCATTAGCTGATCGACCTCGGCGTTGGAATACTTGCCGTCATTCGAGCCGTGGGTCGTGGTCATCAGATCGAGGAAGGTCGACGCCTCGTTATAGTCGGCGCACCACGCGGCCCGCGCGACGTCGAAGTCCTGCTGCGAGCGGGTTTCCAGATAGGTTGCCCATTCCTGGTTCTCGAGACCGGCCTCGACGCCCAGCTTCTGCTTCCACATCTGGCTGATGAGGGTCGCGATCTGCTTATGCTGGTCGGAGGTGTTATAGAGGATGTCGAGACCCATCTCGTCCACCGGCACACCGTCTGCGCGGGCGGCCTCGATCAGCTCTTTGGCCTTTGCGTCGCGCTCGGCCTGACTCCAGGTGCCGTAGTCGATCTCGGGCGCTTCGAAGCCTGCGGTCGCGATATGGGTAAACGAGTAAGCCGCCGTCTGACCGCCCTTCAGGATCTGATCCACGATCACGTCGCGGTCGACCGCATAGGACAGAGCCTCGCGCACGCGCTCGTCCTTCAGCGCCTCGGGGCCCGAGTCGCTGACATTGATCGCGTAGTAATACGAGCAGAGACGCGGCACGCTGTGGGCCTCGTCCGGACGCTCCTGTTGAAGACGCGGGAACTGACCGGCGGGAACGGGTTCCAGAAGGTCGTATTCGCCCGCCTCGTAGCGCGTGAGCGCCTGCGCCGAGTCGTTGACGATCACGCCGTTGATCTCGGTGATGATCGTATTCTCGGCATCCCAGTACATGTCGTTCTTGACCATGGTGAAGCCCTCGCCAAGCGAGCGGCTTTCCAGCACGTAGGCGCCGTTGCCGACAAGGTTGCCGGGGCGGGTCCAGTCGTCGCCATGTGCCTCGATCGTCCCCTTGTGCGTCGGGAAGAGCGTCGCGTGGGTCGTCATCGACGGGAAATAGGGCAGAGGGTTATTGAGCGTGACCTTGAGCGTGTAGTCATCCACCGCCTCGACGCCCAGTGTGTCGGGCGCGGCGTTGCCGGCCACGATGTCGGCGGCGTTCACGATCTCGGTGATTTCCATGTACCACGCATAGGGCGACGCGGTCGCGGGATCGGCGGCGCGCTGCCAGGCGTAGACGAAATCATGCGCGGTAACCGGATCGCCGTTCGACCACTTGGCGTTTTCGCGCAGCTTGAACGTCCAGACCGTGTTGCCTTCAGAGGCTTCCCATTCGGTCGCCACGCCGGGGATGTTGTCGCCCGGAGCGTTCTGGTTGAGCAGGCCTTCGAAAAGCTGGCGCGCGACGTGGCTGCCCGAGACGTCTTCGATCAGCTGCGGGTCGAGCGTCGGCACATCGTCGAGGAGGCGATAGGAAAAGGTCTGGTCATCGGCCAGCGCTTCGCCGGTTTCGGGATGCGTGCCCGCGGCAAAGGACGCCGCAGAGGTCAGCAATAGACCCACAGTCGAAAGTGCAAAAATGGATGTCTTCATGGAGAACTCCCTTCTCGTTGTCTCTCATCCGGTCAATTTTGGTCCCTTAGGGAAGGCGCCGGATGCGGAATGCTCCCATTCTTGAACCTCATTCTCCGAGTGCAAGGAAATTCCGCCTGTCGCGCCGGGCGACCACGCGTAAGCCGGGGCCTGCAGGCGGCGATTTGCCGAGATCCGCCGCTTTACCTGATCCGCGATTCGAGAGGGTGTCGAGTTTACCGCTGCGACCGGTCTAATCACTGCCGCAGATGGCCGATTCCGTCGCTCTTCGGGTGTCGGAACGACTCGGTTTCGTGCGTATCGGGCGCTCCGCCGGTACTACTGAAGGCCAGCAGAGAAGTTTTTTCGTTTTTTCTTAGGATAATTTTCTCGACTTCATTGTCGCACGGTAAGCAACGAGTTTTGGCGGATATCCATGCCAGCTTGGTTTCCCGGCTGACCTGTCTTCAGAACTGTTTCCGGAAATGATCCGTTATTCCTAGATATGGTGGGCTTCGACACCAAAGTGCCCAATTCTGCCGAATTCCCGGTATGAGCCGTCAAACTTTTGCCGGGGGGACGGGGCATAAAGGGTTTGTCAGCGGCAGAGCGGTCCACCTCATCGCCCCTGCTGCGTAACAAGTGTGATCCGGCCATGTTGGTTGGAATTTCGGGTTGGGGGCGTGCCACAGAGTGGTGGCGGCACGTCCCACTTTTAGAGCGTGTGGGTCCAGAACGGACCGGTAAAGGTGATGTGATGAGTGCAATGTCGACCAGTTTGAACAGCAACAGTTTCGAAGACCGCCTGGCGCAGAAAGAGCGCCGCATGCGGGAAACCAGACCCCTGGCGTCCCCCGCGGCTGCGCCCCGGGATCGCTCGGAATGGTGGCCGCTTGCCGGTCTTGCGCCCATGACCCGTGTGCGGACCATCTTCGGCGATGTCCATGCCGTGGCGCTTCGCAAGGGGGACGAGATTCTGACGGCGTCGGGCGAGTACAAGCCCATCCTCTGGCTGAATCGTGTGCTTCTCGACCAGGCCTTTCTGGCTGAAAAGCCCGACTCGCACCCCGTCTGCATCCGCGCAGGTGCCTTTGGGGGCAAAGCTCCTTCAAACGATATCCTCGTCTCGCCCCGGCAGATCGTGGAGACACCGGAAGGCCGCTTCGAAGAGGCCGCGTCCCTGATCGGGCAGGCCGGTGTGTCGCGCTTCAGCGAAACCGGTCTCAGCTATACCATGTTCCACCTCGGGCGGCCCGAAAGCGTGGTGGTCGAGGGCGCGCTTCTCAGAACGGCCCCGCCGGTGAACTAAACGAATTCTTCAGTCTCTGCCTTTACGACGTGCTCGGGCCGGTCTTAGCCGGTCCGGGTTTCGTTGTATGGGTAGCGTCGTCTTGCTTGGTACGTCACATTCCGATGCCCGCAAGGTGCGGGTTCTCATCGTGGACGATACGGCCACGATCCGCCGGCTTCTCCGCGCGCTTCTCGCCGATGATCCCCGTATCGAAATCGTGGGCGAGGCGGGTGATCCCTACGAGGCCCGCGCGCTGATCAAGTCGCTCAATCCCGATGTTTTGACGCTGGATGTCGAGATGCCGCGCATGAATGGCCTGGTCTTTCTGGAAAAGATCATGCGCCTCAGGCCGATGCCGGTCATCATGGTGTCGTCCCGCACCGTCGAGGACAGCGAAGAGGCGGTGACGGCGCTTTCGCTTGGCGCGCTCGATTGTGTGGACCTGCGTCGTCTGCGGAGCGGCGACCCGCGTTTGCCCGATCTCGGCGACATGCTGGTGACGGCGGCGCGCGCCCGCGTTCGCGGTCAGGCCCTTGCCGACAGGCCGAAAAGCCAGGACGCCGAAGGTGCGAACCGCGCTTTCGACTGGAATGGCCGCTCCGTTGTCGTCGGCAGTTCGACCGGCGGGGTCGATGCGCTTCTGAACCTCTTCGGCTCCTACCCTCCGAACGGGCCGCCGACGGTCGTTGCGCAGCACATGCCGTCGCAATTCCTGGAAAGTTTCGCAACCCGTCTGAATACCCATTCCCCGGCGACCGTCCGTTTGGCGCGCGACGGGGATGTGCTGACACAGGGCGAGGTGCTTCTCGCACCGGGGGGCGGTTTTCACGCGGTCCTGAGAAACCGTGGCGAGCTTCGTGTGTCGCTCGTCGCGGATACTGGCGAGGATCTGTACGTTCCGTCCGTGGCGCGCCTCTTCAGCTCGGCAGCGCCGCTTGGAAATGGTGTCGTCGGCGTCATGCTGACGGGAATGGGCCGCGACGGTGCGGCCGAATTGCTGGACATGAGGAATGCCGGCGCGTCCACGATCGCGCAATCCGGGCGAAGCGCGGTGATTGACGGGATGCCCAAGGCCGCGCGCGAACTCGGTGCGGCTGAAGCGGTTCTCGATCTCTCCGATATCACCCCCCGCATCCTTGCGTTGACCTCGTCGTCTGAGCGTATCGTTTCGCGGGTAACTGGATGAGCGGCGGGCGCACGATCTACATCTCACAGGGCGAAGATGGCGTTTCAGGTGAGCCGGATGTCGTCATTTCGACCATTCTCGGGTCCTGCGTCTCGTTCTGCCTCTATGACGCGGACGCGAAGATCGGCGGGATGAACCATCTGCTTCTGCCGGAAATGAGCTCGGGTGGCGGCGGTCTCGATACCGTTGGTGCAGCCGCGATGGACCTGCTCATCAACAAGATGGTGCATCTCGGCGCGTCGCGTAAGCGGCTTCAGGCCAAGGTTTTTGGCGGCGCGTCGATGCTCTCGGGGCTGACGGATATCGGCGCGCGGAACGCAGCCTTTGCGCGCGCCTATCTCGCGTCGGAAGGGATGCCATGCCACGCGGAAAGTCTTGGCGGGGCGCAGGCACGGCGCCTCCGCTTTCACGCGGCAACGGGCCGGGTACAACAGAAATTCGTCAACGAGGCGCCGGTCCTGAAGCCGGTGGAAGTCCCGGAACTGAACTCTGTCGAACTGTTCTGAGACGCGACGGCGGCGCGGCGCACTACCCGAAGAGGTGCAGATCCTCACCATCATCGGCGACGGTGATGCCGTTTTGGGCCGAATGGAGCGCCTTGCGGGTGGTGTCCAGAGTGACGACCCGTCTCAGGTCGACACCCTGGCCCATCGCGTCGGCCGGCAAGCCGTCGGCAATATGTGTGCATATCGCGGCGAGGTCCGCGAGGACCTGCGCCGTTCGGTCGAGGGTCTGAAGCTCCTGGATTAGCGATGCGGCGTCGATCTTGCGATCCAGGAACTGGCCGAGATGGTCCTGGACCGACAGGTTCGCCGACTGCGCGTCCTTCAGCATCGCCGCCACTGCGCGGAGGGCGCTGTCGAAATCCAGATGTTCGGCGTCCATCAGCGTCGTCATCGTCACAGTCGTCCGACAATCGCTTCGATCGCCGCCTTCATGTCTGCGGTCTCGAAGGGCTTCTTTAGGAAATTGTTCATTCCGAGCTTGCGGCCTTTGTCGATGATGGCGGGGTCGGCGCGCCCGGTGATGAGAAGAAATCCGACCTTGGCCGTCTGCGGGGTATTTCGCAAATAGTGCAAAAGGTGCAGCCCATCCATGCCCGGCATGTTGTAATCCGAGATGACGAGATGCACCGGGGATTTCAGGACAGCCTGCAGGGCCGCTGCTCCATCGGACGCGGTCGCGACATTGCGAATTCCGATCGAGTCCAGTGCCTGGGTGATCAGGCCGCGGCTGGTCGACATGTCATCTACGACCATCAGACGCAACTGTTCTCTGAGTGCCATCAGTCTTCCCTTTCCGGAGTGCCGACAGGACGTGCGTCTGTCCGGCGATATGTCGTTACACCAGTTTGAATGAACCCCGATGTCTCGATCGGGTGGATGCGTTCGGAGTGGCCGAGAAAGAGCCATCCTTCGGTGCCGAGGCTGGCGCGAAACCTGGGCCAAAGGGCCGATTGATGTTCGAAATCGAAATATATCAATACGTTGCGGCAGAGGATTGCATCGAATCGCCCCTTCATTGGCCACTGGGCGTGAAGGTTGAGCTGGCGGAAAGTGACGAGTCTGCGAACGCTGTCCGGCATTACGAGAGACCCGTCTTCCTGCCGCGTCGCTCTCAGTGCCTGCTCGTAGAAATCGGGCAGCGCGGACAGGCTTGCTGCCTCGTAACGCGCTGATTTGGCTTTCGAAAGAACCTTGGGATCGATATCCGTCGCGAGAATGCGAATGTCGTAGTCGCTTGCCATCGGATCAAGCGCGAGAAGCAGCATGGCGAGAGAGTAAGGCTCCTCGCCTGTTGAGCAGCCCGCAGACCAGAAGCGCAGACGCCTGCCGCGTTTCGCTTCTCGGAGAAGGGCCGGCAAGACTTGCGTTCGAAGGGTTTCGAAGTGGTGCGCTTCACGGAAGAAGCTGGTCACGTTTGTGGTCAGAACTGAAATGAGCGCGCGGCGTTCTTCGGCATCGGGGGACGCCGTCAGGAGGGCGATGTAGTCATCAAAGCTCAGACAGCCGACACTGCGCATACGGCGCGCGAGCCGCGATTGAACCATGAGCCGCTTGGCGTCGGGCAAGGTCAGGCCCGCATCTTCCCGAGCGATGCCGGCAATGATGCTCATTTGCGCGCTGGACAGGGACGGACCTGTCCCTGCGAGGTCGGTTGATATGGCGGATGAAGCGTTCAAGCGGCAACCTCGCCAATGTCCGGCATGATCGATGAGAGATCGAGAACGCGAACCATGCGTTCGTCGATGATCGTCAGAGCGCGCAGAAATGTCTGGTTCTCGTCAGCGGCGATTTCGGGCGGTGAGCGGAGTTTCTCTGTGGGGAGCGTCAGAATATCCGAGACGGCATCGACGCGCAGGCCGAGTGTCCGCCCGTCGACGTCGATCACGATAATCACGTTCCTGTCGTCCGGCTCCGTAGGATCCATGCCGAGGCGCATCGCGAGATCGATCACGGGCAGAACCGTGCCTCGAAGGTTGATGACGCCGCGAACATAGCTTGGTGAATGCGGAAGCGAGGTGGTTCGCGTCCAGCCGCGGATCTCTCGCACGGACATGATGTCGACGGAATATTCATGATCTTCGACCCGGAAGGACAGGAGTTCGATCTCGTGGGGCGCGCTTGGATCCGGTGCGGCGTTGGTTGTGTCGGCAGTCATGTCAAACAGCCTCGATGTTTGCGGGGGCGCGGCTCTGGCCGCTGGAATTCTGGATCAGGTCGCTGGGATCAAGGATCAGCGCAATCTGACCGTCGCCAAGGATCGTGGCCGCGGCCACACCCGGCACGCGGCCATAGCTGTCCTGAATGCCCTTGATGACGACTTGGCGCTGATCTTCGATGGAATCGACGACCAAAGCGGCGCGGTGCCCGTCCTCCTGCCCGGAGAGAAGCGCGATTGCGCCGGCATAGTTCTCTTTTGGTGCGCGGTAGCCAAGTTCGACGCCGAGATCGAGAAGGGGTACGAAGCTTTCACGGACGAGGACGACATTGCTGTTCGGGCCCAGCCTGCGGACGCTTTCGCCATCGAGGGTCAGGGTCTCGACGATCGCGTTCAACGGCATGACGAGGGCTTCGCCCGCGACCGACACGACCATTCCGTCGAGAACGGCGAGCGTCAGGGGCAGGGAGATGGAAAAGGTGGTGCCCTTGCCGGCGTGCGATGTGATCGAGATCCGGCCGCCAAGCGCGGTGATCGCGTTCTTCACCACGTCCATGCCGACCCCGCGTCCTGACAGGTTCGAAACTGTCGTCGCGGTCGAGAAGCCGGGCATGAAGAGTAGCTGGTCGATCTCACCATCGGTCAGTGCAGCATCCTCGGGGATCAAGCCCTTGTCGATGGCGATCTGGCGGACTTTCGGCCTGTTGATGCCACCGCCATCGTCCGACACTTCGATCACGACGCGTCCGGATTTGTGGGACGCCGAGAGGCGCACCTGTCCTTCCGCCGGTTTACCGGCGGCCTGACGGTCTTCGGTCTTTTCCAGCCCATGATCGACGGCGTTCCGGATCATATGGGTGAGCGGATCGGCGAGGCGCTCGATCACCGTCTTGTCGATCTCGGTGTTTTCACCGTCGGTTGTGAGAACGACCTTCTTGCCGACCGCTGCCGAGGCCTCGCGGACGATACGCGACATGCGCTGGAAAAGCGACTTCACCGGCTGGGCGCGGATCATCATCACGCTTTCCTGGATGTCGCGAGTGAGTTGCAGGAACTCTTCCAGGCCGCTGGTGATCGCGGTGTTCGATCCGAGGCTCGACTGGGCGACGGATTGAGACAGCATGGCCTGATTGATCACCAGTTCGCCGACCAGATTGACCAGTCTGTCGACGCGGCTGAGATCGACCCGCACTGTCGGGCTTGCCATGTTCTTTGGCGCGGCCCCGCCCTTCGGCGCGCCGCCCGGCATCGCGGTAGTAGCCTCGGCCGGGCCGTCTTCGTCGGTGGCCGCCGGGTCGATGGTGGCAAGGGGAGGTGCCACGTCAGAGGTGGGCGACGCAGGCTCCGGTATCTTGTCCATCGGCAGATCGGCAGGCGCAAACGTGCCGGCAGCCTCTTCAGCGGGGACGCTTTCTCTGGGAGAGGCATCCGAGCCGAAGCTGAGCGTGCACAGCCCCTGAACGAACTCGAAGACCTCTTCCACCATCTCGCATTTGACGGGATCGTCGAATTCGACGGTCCAGGTCATGCGCGCGCCCGGCGCGCTGTCGGGGTCGAAGTCAAGCCGGACGGCCGAAGGGCGTAGCTCGCCAAGGCTTCTGAGGAGAAACAGTGGCTCGTTCCCAGATTTGTAGAGTTCCGGCTCGGGACGGAAGACGACCGTGCGGGCGACGGGCTCTTGTGGCTCATCGTCGGAAGGCAGGGGCGGCAGGCTTGCGAGAAGGGCGTCGAAATCGTCATCGGCACCGTCTGCGGGCGCACCGAGGTCGCCAAGGTCCAGCGTCAGCGGTTGGAAATCGCTGATTTCTTCTTCAGCCTCGCCGCTGTCGGGCGATGTGGAGTATTTTCCCAGTTCTTCCAGAACCGGATCAACCAACGCGGCGTCCACCGTTGTCTCGTCGCGGGCGGCGCGGACGAGGTCGGAGAGGATGTCGCCACAGCGGAAGAACAGCTGGACCAGATCGTCCGACGGGGCCAGTTTTCCCGACCGCACGTCATCCATCGCGGTCTCGAAGTGATGCGCGAAGGAAACCACCTGATCCAGCGCAAAGGCACCCGCACCACCCTTGATCGAATGAACGGCGCGGAATGCGACGTTGATCGTCTCGTCATCGGCAGAGCCGTCGGACATGGTCTGCAGGGCGTCGAAAAGCCCTTCCAGCAACTCTTCGCATTCTATGAAAAAGGACGCGCGGATATCGTTCATGGGATCGGACATGGCGTTCCTCAGCCGGCGACCATGCGGAGTGCGCGGATCAGCTTGTCCTGTGCGAAGGGTTTGACGATCCAGCCGGTGGCACCGGAGTCGCGCGCCCGCGCCTTCAGTTCCGCCGAACTTTCCGTGGTCAGGACAAGGATCGGCGTGTGCTTCGTCTGGGATCTGTCGCGGATCGCGTCGATGAAGCCGAACCCGTCGAGCCGGGGCATGTTGATATCGGTGATAATGACATCCGGCGCGATGTCTTCGAGCACCTCCAGGCCGTGCTGGCCATCCTCGGCCAGGTGAATTTCAAAGCCTTCATCCTTGAGGGCCAGTGTGATCATGTCGCGCATCGTTCGGCTGTCATCGACAGCGAGGACCGAGATACTCATCAATCATCTCCGCTCGTGAATTCGGTTTCGGAGAGGCCGAACGTTTTCAGCCCGTCGCAAAAGGCGTCCGTTGCGCCATCTATCGTGAGGATTGCGCCATCCGCAGTCCGCTCGTGTCGCGCCAGAAGCAGAGCCTCCAGGCAGAGCCCGCCGAGGAATTCGACCTGCGATCCGTCCAGCGTGACAGGGCCGGCCTCAAGCGCGCGCAGCCCCTCCGCCAGCGCATCGGCGGTGCCCGTGTCCAGACGGGAGGGCAGGGTCATGCGGGCCGTCATGCAGACACCCGGAAGAAGCATGCAAAAGGAATCATCGCGCCGTCCTGTTTTCGGAACGGCGCCGGTCTAGCCCGCAGTCCGTTAAGACCCAGTTACGAGACGCTTGCCTGCGCTAGAATTGAGAAGAGAGATGATGCGCCAGCCCGATCAGTGCGGCGTAGTCGTCCTCGACCACATGAATGGCGAAATTCTGCATGAAACCGGCGAAGCGGCCCTTGTCGCGGAACGCGTCTCCAAAGCCATTGGCGGCAAAATAAGGTGTCATCGCACGGCTGACGCCGCCCACCAGGTAGACGCCGCCGAAGGGCAGGTGGATCAGCGCAAGATTGCCCGCGACGGTGCCGAGGATTCGGATGAAGACGGCCACCGCTTCTGCCGCGATCTCGTCATCGCCGTTTTCGCAAGAGGCCATGATATCGGCGGCCTTCTTTTCCGCCGGCGATCCGGCTTCGCTGGCAAGCCAGCGATAGACGCGTTCCAGCCCGCGACCGGACAGGACGTCCTCGATGGCGGGGAAGCCATGCGCGGTCTCGACATAGCGGCAGAGGCGCAGTTCCGCATCGGTGCGGATCGGCATGTTGGCATGGCCCGCTTCGGAGGGCGGCACGTAGCGGCCGGTTTCCGTGTCATAGACGGGGGCCGCGTTGAAACCGGTTCCGACGCCGATAACCAGGCGCGCCGAATTGGGTTGTGCTTCGGGGCCTGGGACGACCGTTCGGATGTTCTCGGCGTCGAGGTGACCGATTGCATGTCCCTGCGCCTGAAGGTCGTTCAGGACCGCCACGGTCTCGGCATGGGTAGCGCGTGCGAGCGTGTCCTTGTCGATGGCCCAGTCGAGATTGGTCAGGACGCCGCGCCCGTCGCGGACCGGTCCGGCCACGGCCACGGACGCGCCCTTGCAATCGACATTGCCTTCCTCGTCGAGATAGGCGCGCAGCACCGTCTCGAGCCCCGGATATTCGGAATTCCGGTAGCGCCGGATGGTTTCGGGCAGAAGCCGCTTGCCCTCGGCAAGGGCGACGCGGGTATTCGTGCCGCCGACATCTGCGACGAGGGAATAGGTATCTGCTGGACGGGACGTCATGGCGAATTTCCTGGGTCAGGCGTCACGGGCCAGTGCGCGGGCAAGAGCGTGATAGGACGCTTTCGGGGTGCGCTGCAAGCTGTCGAAGTCGACATGGACCAGCCCGAACCGCTTTTCATAGCCCAAGGACCATTCGTAATTATCCATCAGCGACCAGACGATATAGCCCGCCACGGGGGCTCCGTCGGCGATGGCGCGGCGCACGGAATCCAGATGCTGGTTGAGATAGTCGATGCGGACCGGATCATCGACCTTGCCCGCGTCGAGCGTATCGTAATTCGCCATGCCGTTCTCGGTGATGTAGAGCGGCAGGTCGCCGGTATACTCCTGCGCGAGTCGCGTCAGGAAGCGGTAGAGACCCTCGGGGTAGATCTCCCAGTCCATGGCGGTCTTCGGGAGCGGACCTTCGACCTCTTCTAGGCTAGGCCAGGCCGCGTCGGTGGGCGCGATATTCTTCCGCGTGTAATAGTTCAGCCCGCACCAGTCCAAGGGCGCCTGAATCGTGCCGAAATCGTCCTGCCAACCGGCGGGCATATGCGGCTCAAGCCCCTCCATGGCAAGGTCGGGGTAGCGTCCCGTGAACAGGCCTTCGACGAAGAAACGGTTGTAATAGGCATCGTAGCGCGCGGCAGCCGCCGCGGCCTCGGGCGTGTCGTCCACCGGGTTGGCCCACTCGAAGTTGCAGACAGCGCCGAGGTTCGACATGCCGAGGCCCCGCATCACCTCGATCGAGCGGCCGTGGGCCAGAAGGATATGATGCATGGCCCGCGCGGTGGCGCGGATGTCGCGCAGACCCGGCGCGTGGCCACCCATGAAGTGGCTCAGCCAACCCACGCACCACGGTTCGTTGATCGGCGCGGCCGACCAGACGCGGTCCCCGATCCGGCCCATGATGACCTCGGTGAAATCGGCAAGCCAGCCCGCGATATCGCGGTTCCGCCAGCCGCCCTCGTCGGCCAGCGCTGAAGGCAGCTCCCAGTGATAGAGCGTCGCGGCGGGTTTGATTCCCCGTTCGAGCAGGCCATCCACAAGACGGTCGTAGAAATCGAGCCCCTCGGCATTGGGCGTGCCGCGTCCCTCGGGCAGGACCCGCGCCCAGCTTGTCGAGAAGCGGTAGGTGTCCACGCCAAGACCCGCGATCAGGTCGAGGTCTTCGTCCAGACGGTGGTAATGGTCGCAGGCGATGGCGCCATGCTCGGCCCGGACAACGTTGCCCGGCGTCGCGGCGAAGTCGTCCCAGTGGGTGCGGCCCGCGCCGCCGAAGGAGTGGCCTTCGATCTGATAGCTCGAGGTGGCGACCCCGAAAACGAAGTCGGACGGGAAATCCGCGCGTGTGAAGTTCATCTCAGCCTCGCTGGCGGTGGGGCGCTAGGTCGGGGGCGGGGCCTGTGGAACTGCCCACGGTCAATTCCGCCTCCATCAGCCGTTGGCGCGGCGCGTCGCCCGTTCCGGCGATGATGTCAAGAAGCATGTTGGCCGCGTTCCGGCCCGCTTCCCGCACCGAAGAGCGCACGGCGGTGAACACGGGGATGTCGTCGCCGCTTTTGAAATAGGAGAGATCGTCGTCATAGATGACGATCGACACGTCGCGCCCGACGATAAGGCCCAGCTCCTGCACCGCGCGTCGGACGCCGATGGCGCAGATCACGGAGGCCACGACAAAGGCAGTCGGTGGCATGGCGTCGTTCAGCATCTGGCGCGCGCTTGCGTATCCGTGCCGCTCCGTCATCTCGCCATGGGCGATCAGTTCGGGGCAGGGGACGATCCCGGCCTCCTCCAGCGCCTCGCGATAGCCTGTCCGGCGGCGCGTGGCGAAGTCCATCGTCTCGATCCCGTTGATCAGGCCGATGCGGCGATGGCCGAAGTCGATCAGAAACGACGTTGCCCGGTAGAAGGCGCGGCGGTTGTTTACGTCGAGCCAGCTATACTCCCGGGTCGAGCCGGTGGCGCGGCCATGCACGACGAAGGGAAGCCCCAGTTCGCTGAGCATCGCGATCCGCCGGTCGTCGACGCGGGGGCCATGGACGATCACGCCATCCACCGATCCCCTGTTGGCAAGATCGCGGTAAACCTCGTCCTCGTCGCCATCCGACACCATCTTGAGGGTCAGGTCATAGCCTGCGGCCGCATAGGCCTCGCCCGCGCCCGAGATGAAATCGGTGAATATGGGGTTCACGATCTCATGCTGGGTCGAGACGGGAATCACATGCCCGATCGACATCGAACGGCCCGTCGCGAGGCTTCGGGCACGGTTATTCGGATGGTAATTATAGGTTGTCGCGGCCTCGCGGACGCGGCGCCGGGTTTCTTCGGCCACCTCGGGATAGCCATTCAGCGCCCGGCTTACCGTCGTCTGTGACAGCCCCAGTATCTCTGACAGTTCCCGAAGGTTCATTGGATTCTCAAAGCGGTTTCAATTTTGTGGAAACGTTAGGCAAATCTGCGAGCCGCGTCAAAGAGTCGTTGCTGCGGCGCAGAAAGAGGTGGCGCTAACAACCATTTAATTTCAGTGCGATGAGAAAAGTCGGATTGACAGACGTTCGCGTTTCGGACAGGGTCCGCGCATCCAAAGCGCTTTGATATTTGTTTGGCGCTTGTCAATTTTCGGGCTGGGTGAAACGCTCAACTCAGAAAGAAATCGTGTCTTGGGAGGAACGATCATGAAAAAGACTTTCTATACCGGCACCGCCATTCTTGCCCTGACGGCAGGTTCGGCCGTGGCCGGCGGGCATCTGCCTTTCACTCCGGGTGAGGGCGACTTCAGCTGGGACAGCTATAACGAATGGGCCGCCAGCGCGCCTGACTTCAGCGGCCAGACCGTGACCATCGCCGGTCCGTGGCTCCAGCCGGAAGACGACGTGTTCCGCTCGGCAGTGGCCTATTTTGCCGAAGCAACGGGCGCAGAAGTGATCTACACCGGCTCGGACTCGTTCGAGCAGCAGATCGTCATCGACGCCGAAGCGGGCGCCGCGCCCAACATCGCCGTTTTCCCGCAGCCGGGCCTTGCCTCGGACATGGCAAGCCGCGGTCTTCTCTATCCGCTGCCCGAGAGCATGGGCTCCTGGACCGCCGAGAACTACGGCGCCGGTGAAAGCTGGGTCGACCTCGGCACCTTCTCGGATGCCGACGGCAACGATCAGCTCTTCGGCTTCTTCTACAACGTCAACGTGAAGTCGCTGGTCTGGTATGTGCCCGAGAACTTCGAGGACGCAGGCTATGACGTGCCCGAATCGATGGAAGACCTGCGCGCGCTGACCGAGCAGATCGCAGCCGATGGCGAAACGCCGTGGTGCATCGGTCTGGGATCTGGCGCAGCCACCGGCTGGCCGGCGACGGACTGGGTCGAGGACATCATGCTCCGCACCCAGCCTGCCGACGTCTATGACGCCTGGACCACCAACGAGATCCCGTTCGACGACCCGCGCGTCGTCGCCGCGATCGAGGAATTCGGCTGGTTCATCGAGGACGGCAAGGTTGCCGGCGGCACCGGTGCCGTTGCCACCACCGACTTCCGCGACAGCCCGAAGGGTCTCTTCTCGTCGCCGCCGCAGTGCTACATGCACCGTCAGGCGTCGTTCGTTCCGGCCTTTTTCCCGGAAGACATCGAGTTCGGCGATGACGTGGATTTCTTCTACTTCCCGTCCTACGACTCGAAGGATCTGGGCAACCCGGTTCTGGGTGGCGGCACGCTGATGGCGATCACCGACCCGTCGGACGCCACTTCGGCCCTGATGGAGTACTTCCAGCTTCCGATCGCGCATGAGATCATGATGGCTCAGACCGGCTTCCTGACCCCGCACAAGGGCGTGAATCTGGAGACCTACATGAACGACGCGCTGAAGGGGCAGGGCGAGATCCTCGTCAACGCCACCACCTTCCGCTTCGACGGGTCCGACCTGATGCCTGGCGGCGTCGGCGCCGGGACCTTCTGGACCGGCATGGTCGACTTCACCGGCGGCAAAGCCGCAGGAGAGGTCGCCTCGGACATCCAGTCGAGCTGGGAAGCGCTGAAGTAAGCGCACCCGATCGCGAAAGACGACAACGAGAGATCCGGCGTGTCCGGGTCTCTCCACAAAGACAAAAATAATCGCTTAGCCAGACTTGGGAGGGGTTCATGCATCCTGCATTGCAAGGCTTGTTGACCATTGTGATCGGCGTTGGCGGCTGCATCGGTTACTTCTATTTTTCCAACGAGTTTCTCGACAAGGTGCTGTTCCCCGCGAAGGGTCCGAACGCCGGTCGGAATATCAACCGTGCGAACCAGATCCGGCCATGGCTGTTCCTGTTTCCCGCGATGTTCGCCCTCGGCCTCTATCTGGCTTATCCCGTCTTCGAGACGCTGCGCCTGTCACTGACCGACCGAAGCCAGGGCGGCGCCTTCGTGGGCATGGCGAATTACAACCAGATGTTCGCCGAGGACAAATTCTGGGAAGCGATCCGCAACAACATGCTCTGGCTCATCGTGGTGCCGGCAGCATCGACCGCCTTCGGCCTGCTGGCCGCTCAGCTTACCGACCGGATCGGCTGGGGCAGCGTGGCCAAGTCGCTGATCTTCATGCCGATGGCGATCTCGTTCGTGGGCGCCTCGGTAATCTTCAAGCTGATCTACGACACGCGCCCCGTCGATCAGGATCAGATCGGCGTTCTGAACGCGGTCTGGCTGCAATTCGAGGGCGGGATCGGATCGATCCTGTTCCTGAAAGTGCTGCCCTTTGTAATGGTGGCGGGCTTCGCGGCGATCGTGGCCTATGTTGGCTATCTTCTTCTGACGCCCTTCATCGACAAGGGCGCTCGCAAGGAAGGCATCTTCCTCTCCGTCGTTCGTCTGATCGGCGCCGCTGTCGCGGTCTGGCTGGTGGTGATCTCTCTGATGTCGCTCGCAAGCATCTTCGCCGCCGACCTGCCGTATGGCGAGCCGCAGACATGGCTGACCATTCCGCTCTGGAACAACTTCTTCCTGATGGTGGTGTTGATCTGGATCCAGACCGGCTTCGCCATGGTGATCCTGTCGGCCGCTCTGCGCGGTATCCCCGAAGAGACGGTCGAAGCGGCCATCGTCGATGGCGCCAACCCGTTCCAGATCTTCTTCAAGATCAAGGTACCGCAGATCATGCCCACGATCGTGGTGGTCTGGACGACGATCACCCTCGTCGTGCTCAAGGTCTTCGACATCGTCTTCGCCATGACCAACGGTCAGTGGGAGACGCAGGTTCTGGCCAACTACATGTTCGACAAGCTGTTCCGCGCGAATGACTGGGGTATCGGCTCGGCCTCGGCGATCATCATCATGGTCCTCGTGTCTCCGATCCTTGTCTGGAACGTCTACAACGCCCGCAAAGAAATGCGCTGAGGGAGGATCAGATCATGGACAATATCGCAGGTTCAAAATCCAGCCTCACCTGGGCGGTGCACATCTCGGTCGCGGCGCTGGTGTTCCTCTGGCTCTTCCCGACGATCGGTCTCTTTGTTTCGTCCTTCCGCACGGCAGACCAGATTTCGTCGAGCGGCTGGTGGGCATCCCTGTTCCCGGCCGAACAGACGATCCAGCTCAGGACCGGCGGCGGCGACGCAGCCGTGCAAGAGGGCGATCTCTGGGTGGTCGAGGGCAACCTTCTCGTCGATCACGAGGACAGCCCCGGCACCGATGTCACCCTGACGCGCTTCGGCGTCTCGTCGCGGGACGTTTCGGCCTATGCTATCGGTGAGACAGCCGAGTTCGGCGACGGCGCGGAAACGGTGACCCTCTCCGCCAATGGCGACTACCGCTACACCAGTACGGAAGAGCCGGGCCGCCGCGGCCAGCGGGTCTTCATCACGGCAGAGGTGCCGCCCGAGTTCACGCTTGGCAACTATCAGACCATCCTGTTCTCCGGCACCGGTCAGGACAACATGGCCAAGGCGTTCTTCAACACCCTGACCGTGACCGTTCCGGCAACGATCATCCCGATCGTGGTGGCGGCTTTTGCGGCCTATGCGCTGGCCTGGATGGACTTCCCAGGACGCGCGCTGCTGATCGCTCTCGTCGTGGCGCTACTGGTGGTCCCGCTCCAGCTTGCGCTGATCCCGCTTCTTCGGCTGCATCTGGGGATCGGCATCGGCAAAGGCTATCTGGGCGTCTGGCTGGCGCATACGGCCTTCGGGTTACCACTCGCGATATACCTGCTCAGAAATTATATGGTGGGCCTGCCGCGGGACATCATCGAGAACGCCAAGGTGGACGGCGCGACGGATTTCCAGATCTTCACCAAGATCATCCTGCCGCTTTCCTTCCCCGCACTCGCCAGCTTCGCCATCTTCCAGTTCCTCTGGACGTGGAACGACCTGCTGGTGGCCAAGGTGTTCCTGATCGATGCGACGGGATCGACCACGGTCATGACCAACCAGATCGTCGAACTTCTGGGGACCAGAGGCGGCAACTGGGAGATCCTCGCCACGGCCGCCTTCGTCAGTATCGCGGTGCCGCTTGTCGTGTTCTTCGCGATGCAGCGCTACCTCGTGCGCGGCCTTCTGGCCGGCTCGGTCAAGTAATCCGATAAGAGAAGAGAGTTCCGAGATGAGTTTCCTCGATCCCTGGGTCGATCAGAAGCCTGACCTGACCACCGATCCCGACTGGTGGCGCGGCGCGGTGATCTATCAGATCTATCCCCGGTCCTATCAGGACAGCAACGGGGACGGGGTGGGCGACCTCTCGGGCATCATCCACCGGCTGCCGCATGTCGCCTCACTCGGTGTGGATGCGATCTGGATTTCGCCCTTCTACCGCTCGCCCATGCTGGATTTCGGCTATGACGTGTCGGATTTCCGCGATGTCGATCCGCTCTTCGGCTCTCTGGGCGACTTCGACGCACTGGTGCAACGCGCGCATGAGCTGGGCGTGAAGGTTATCGTCGACCTTGTCCTCAGCCACACCTCGGACCAGCACCCCTGGTTCAAGGAAAGCCGGTCGAGCCGCGATAACCCCAAGGCCGACTGGTATGTCTGGGCCGATCCCAAGCCAGATGGCACGCCGCCCAACAACTGGCTGTCGATTTTCGGCGGTTCGGCTTGGGAATGGGACGGGCAGCGGATGCAGTACTATCTGCACAACTTCCTGACCCAGCAGCCCGACCTGAACTTCCACAGCGAAGAGGTCCGGAAAGAGCTTCTGGACGTTGCACGCTTCTGGCTCGACAGGGGCGTCGACGGGTTCCGGCTGGATACGGTGAACTTCTATTTCGCGGATGCCCAGCTTCGGGACAATCCGCCACTGGCCGAAAGCGAGCGGAACGACAACACCGCGCCCTCGGTGAACCCCTATAACTATCAGGATCACCTCTACGACAAGACCCAGCCGGAAAACCTACAGTTCCTGAAGGACTTCCGCGCCGTTCTTGATGAATATCCGGCGATCACATCGGTGGGCGAAATCGGGGAAAGCCAGCGCGGCACGCAGGTTCAGGCGCAGTACACCTCCGAGGGACGTCTGCACATGGCCTATGACTTTGACCTTCTGGCGAATGCCTATCCGAGCGGCACCCGCATCGCCGCCGTGATGGACAAGATCGAGACCCATGTCGCCAACGGCTGGGCCTGCTGGGCCTATTCGAACCACGATGTCGTGCGTCACACCTCGCGCTGGAACCTTGGTCCCGAGGCGCACCGCATCTACGCGGCGCTGCTTCTGTCTCTGAAGGGGACGGCGTGCCTTTATCAGGGCGAGGAGCTGGGCCTGACCGAGGCCTATGTCCCCTTCGAGGACCTGCAGGACCCCTATGGCAAGCGCTTCTGGCCCAAGTTCAAGGGGCGCGACGGATGCCGGACACCCATGCCGTGGGCGGCAGATCGTGCCAATGGCGGTTTTTCCGACAATAAGCCATGGCTGCCCGTGGCGATGGAACACGTCCAGAGCGCGGCCGAGGTGCAGCATGGCGATCCGGGTTCGATGCTGAATTTCTACCGGGAGATGATCGGCTTCCGCAAAGCCTATCCGGCGCTTCTCAAGGGCAGCTATCACGCGGTCGAGGCCGACGACACATACCTGTCCTTCATCCGTCGGCACGGCAATGTCGACGTGTTCTGCGCCTTCAACCTGTCGGGCGAGCCGAGGGACGTCAAAATGCCGGACGGCGCGTGGCAGATCGACCGCGCCGCGCCGTTCACCATCGAAGACACTGAAACGGGACCAAGATTGCCGGGGTGGCAGGCGCTTTTCGCCACCACCGGATCATAAGGATAAAAGGGAGGGAGTTATGGCCGATCTGTTGCTGACGGATGTCGCTAAGTCCTACGGAAGCGTCGATGTCCTCAAGGACATCAATCTGGATATCAAGAAGGGCGAGCTCATCGTCTTCGTCGGACCGTCGGGCTGCGGGAAGTCCACGCTCCTTCGCATGATCGCCGGACTGGAAAAGATCACCGGCGGTGAGCTTCAGATCGACGGGATGGTCGTCAACGACGTGCCGCCCTCCGAGCGGGGCATCGCGATGGTGTTCCAATCTTACGCGCTCTATCCGCATATGACGGTCCGCGAGAACATGCAGTTCGCGCTGAAGATCGCCAAGAAGAGCCAGGAAGAGATCGATGAGCGCGTCGAGAAGGCCGCCAAGATCCTTCAGCTTCACAACCTTTTGGACCGCCTTCCCAAGGCCCTCTCGGGCGGTCAGCGCCAGCGTGTCGCCATCGGCCGGTCGATCGTGCGGGACCCCAAGGTCTATCTGTTCGACGAGCCGCTTTCGAACCTCGACGCCGCGCTTCGCGTCGCGACCCGGATCGAGATCGCGCAGCTGAAAGAGGCGATGCCCGACTCGACCATGATCTACGTGACCCACGACCAGGTCGAAGCCATGACGCTCGCCACCCGGATCGTCGTTCTGGCAGGCGGCGGTATCGCGCAGGTCGGCTCTCCGCTCGAACTCTATGAGCGCCCTGAGAACGAGTTCGTGGCACAGTTCATCGGCTCGCCTTCGATGAACCTTCTGCCGGGCAAGATCGTCGGCACCGGCGACCAGACCACGGTCGAGGTCGTGGGCGGCGGCACGGCTGTGTCCAACGTGCCTTCGCGGCCCGAGGACATGGGCAAGGACGTCAATATTGGCGTCCGGCCTGAGGATTTCGTCGCCGCCGATCCGGGCGCCGGATACATCTACAGGGGCATCGTGAATATCACCGAAGCCCTGGGCGAGGTGACGCTTCTCTATTTCGAGCCGCAGGACGGCCGTGACCCGGTCATCGGCAAGCTGCAGGGCATTCACAAGAACCTGCGCGGAAACGAAGTCTATCTGGGCGCCGATCCGTCGAAGGTGCATGTCTTCATGGACACCCAGTCGCTTCTCTATCGCGACCGCCCGATCAAGCGGATCGCCACCAAGGCGCACTAGTCGCCGGTACTTCTTCCGACTGAAGCGCCCCGCCAGCCGGCGGGGCGTTTTCGTTCCGGGAACCGGCCGGGTGGCGATTGCATCCGCCGGGGTTTTCCGGTCATCTCGCCAGCGAACAAGGGAGTATGATGATGCCGGTTCCGGTCAACAGGCTGAAGGCGGCGCTTGCCGCGGGCGAGTGCCAGATGGGTCTCTGGCTGGCCATGGCCCACCCGACGAGCGCCGAGATCGCCTCCAAGGCGGGTTTCGACTGGTGCCTGATCGATGGCGAGCACGCGCCGAACGACATTCCCCTGATCCTCGAACAGCTCCGCGCCATGGGCGGGGGGCAGGCGACGCCGGTGGTGCGACTGCCCGTGGGCGACCCGATGCTGGTTAAACGGACGCTCGATCTTGGGGTGCAGTCGCTGGTCGTACCGATGATCAATACCGTGGACGAGGCGCGCGCCATGGTCCGCGCCACGCGCTATCCGCCAGAGGGTATGCGCGGCGTCGGAGCGGCGATGGCACGGGCGGCGAATTTTGGTGAGATCACCGATGTGGTCACCACCGCAAACGATCAGATCTGCCTTTTCGTTCAGGCCGAAAGCCGCGAAGCGCTGGCAAATCTCGACGAGATCTCGGCGCTGGACGGGATCGACGGCGTCTTTCTCGGCCCGGCGGACCTTGCTGCCGATATGGGCCACCCCGGCAACCCCGCAGCGGAAGAGGTTCAGGCCGCTCTGCGCGATGCGGTGGCCCGGATCGCACGCGCCGGCAAGGCGGCGGGCATCATCGATTTCAATCCGGAGAAAGCCGCTGCCTGGGTCCGCGCAGGCGCGCGCTTCGTTGCGGTGGGCGGTGACGTCTCGATCCTCGCGCGCGGCATTCGTGCGGCGGCGGCGGAGGCTGCTTCCGTCAAGGCGGCTCTCTGAAGCCCGGGAGACGCGCGGCGGCAAGGTCGGAGGGGCTCTGCCCCGCCGCGCTTCGCGCGACTCCCCGGGATATTTCGGAACAGGCGAAGACAATTTGAGTCAAATTTCGCCTTCTTCTTGGTGAAAATACTCACGCATACGGGTGCCGCCGCAGCGGAGGCGTGCAGGGGCGGTGCGATCGGACATTGCCCGCTTGCCTTGCATCCTGCCCAAGATGTCGCGGTTTTTGAGCCGGACGGCACAATTAAGGGTTTCGCGGTCGCCCGCATCGTGCAATAGGGAGGCGTCAAACGAACCCTCCAAAGGAGAACCCCCATGGAGATTCGCGAGGCGCTTACCTTCGACGATGTCCTTCTTGTTCCGGCCGCTTCGAGCGTATTGCCGTCCACTGCCGACACCCGCACACGGGTGACGCGTCATATCGCCATGAACATCCCGCTTCTGTCCTCGGCCATGGACACGGTGACCGAAGCACGCATGGCGATCGCCATGGCGCAGGCCGGTGGGCTGGGGGTGATCCACCGCAATCTCGATGTCGATGCGCAGGCCGACGAGGTCCGCCGCGTGAAGCGGTTCGAAAGCGGTATCGTCTACAACCCGATTACCCTGACGCCGGACCAGACGCTCGCCGACGCCAAGGCGCTGCAGGAGCGCTACCGCGTGACCGGTTTCCCGGTGGTTGACGGGACGGGCCGGGTCGTGGGTATCGTCACGAACCGCGACATGCGCTTCGCCCAGGATGACAGCACGCCGGTCCGCGTTATGATGACGTCCGACAATCTGGCGCTTCTGACCGAGCCTGCCGATCTGGACGAGGCGCGGAGCCTGATGAAGGCCCGGCGGATCGAGAAGCTGCTAGTGACCGACGGCGAAGGAAAGCTGACCGGTCTCCTGACGCTGAAGGACAGCGAGCAGGCGGTGCTGAACCCGCAGGCGTGCAAGGACCGGCTGGGTCGTCTCAGGGTCGCCGCCGCCACCACCGTGGGCGACGCGGGCTTTGAGCGGTCCGAGGCCCTGGTCGATGCCGGGGTCGACATCATCGTCATCGATACTGCTCACGGCCATTCCGAGGGCGTCGCAAAGGCGGTGACGCGGGCCAAGAACCTGTCGAACGAAGTGCAGATCATCGCGGGCAACGTGGCGACTGCCGAGGCGACCCGTGCGCTTATCGACGCGGGCGCGGATGCCGTCAAAGTGGGGATCGGGCCGGGCTCGATCTGCACGACGCGCATGGTCGCTGGCGTAGGTGTGCCGCAGCTGACCGCTATCATGGACTGTGCCTCCGGCGCGGGCGATACGCCCGTCATCGCGGACGGCGGGATCAAGTACTCGGGGGATTTCGCCAAGGCGATCGCGGCCGGTGCGTCCTGCGCGATGGTGGGCTCGATGATCGCGGGCACCGATGAAAGCCCGGGCGAGGTGATCCTTTTCAACGGCCGGTCCTTCAAGTCCTACCGTGGCATGGGGTCCCTCGCGGCGATGGCGCAGGGCTCCGCCGACCGCTATTTCCAGAAAGACGCGGCTTCGGACAAGCTGGTCCCCGAGGGGATCGAAGGGCAGGTGCCCTACAAGGGATCGGCGGGAACGGTGATCCATCAGCTGATCGGCGGGTTGAAGGCCGCCATGGGGTATACCGGCTGCGCAACCGTCGAAGAGATGCGCCAGAACTGTCAGTTCGTGAAGATCACCGGTGCGGGGCTGAAGGAAAGCCATGTTCATGACGTGCAGATCACGCGGGAAAGCCCGAACTACCGGATCATGTAAGCCATGACGCCCGCCGCACGATGGGCCGCCGCGATCGAGATTCTCGACCGCGTGGCCGAGGGGCAGGCCGTCGAACAGGCGCTGACCACATGGGGGCGGCGCGCGCGCTATGGCGGCTCGAAGGACCGGGCCGCGGTCAGGGATATCGTTTTCGACATCACCCGCCGCCGCAGGTCTGCCGCCTGGGCGGGCGGTGGCGAGACGGGGCGCGCGCTGGCGCTCGGTGCGCTCAGGCTTGACGGGGACGATCCGGATCAGGTCTTTACCGGCGCGCAATATGCGCCCGAGGCATTAAGTGAAGGCGAGCGAACGGCGGGCAAGGACATCACCACCGCGCCCCGCGCGACGCGCCTCGATTTGCAGGACTGGGTGCTCGGCCCGCTCGACAGGGCGTTGGGGGAAACCGCCGACGCTGTGGCCGAGGCTCTGAGGCACCGCGCACCGGTCACCCTTCGGGCCAACCTTGCCCGCGCCACGCGGGACGAGGTCATGACCGCTCTCGCCACGGCCGGCTATGGTGTCGCGCCGGTGGAGCTGAGCGCAACCGCGATCCGGCTCACGGATCGCGTCCGTGGTCTTCAGACCACGGCCCCGTTCGAGGCGGGTCTGTTCGAAATGCAGGACGCGGCGAGCCAGGCTGTGGTGGATCGTCTTGGCGACGATCTGAGCGGGCTCGACGTGTTGGATTATTGCGCGGGAGGCGGTGGCAAGGCGCTGGCCCTGGCGGCGCGGGGCGCGCGCGTGACGGCCCATGACGCCGATCCCGACCGCATGCGCGATCTGCCTGTACGCGCCGCGCGGGCCGGTGTGAGTGTTGCTATCACCCGAGCGGTGGAGGGTCGGTTCGATCTGGTCCTTTGCGATGCGCCCTGTTCGGGAAGCGGGGCGTGGCGGCGGCAACCCGAGGGCAAGTGGCGGCTGACCGAGGCGCGTTTGGCTGAGCTGACGCGCATCCAGGACGATATTCTCGACACTGCCTCCGGGCTTGTCTCGGAGAAGGGCCGGCTTGCCTATGCGACCTGTTCGCTCTTCCGTGACGAGAACGAAGAGCGCGTCGCTGCCTTTCTCGAACGGCAGGACGGGCGTTGGCGCCAGAGCGACGAACTTCGGCTGTCGCCGCTCGACGGTGGCGATGGCTTCTATCTCGCCGTTCTGGAACGCCAGAGATAATCTCCCCCATTTCCCGAATAGTTAATCCGCCGTTAACGATTGGCGGCGCATAGACGAAGCCAGACGCTTTTTCGGAAAGTGGAGGGCAGGTTTGGCATTGATGACGCCAGAGACGGATGTCCGCTCAAAAGGTCCGGGCGCCGGGCCGGGTGGTGCCGTTGTGCTTGCGCTCATCGCCGTCCTGGCCGCATCGCTGCTGACCGCGCTTCTTTTGCCGGGTCCCGTTCTTCCGGTCCTCCTGGCCGGTGTGCTGGCAGGCAGCCTGTCCATGGCTGCGATTCTGGCTGCAGTCCCCGTATGCCTTGGCCTCTCGTCCCGGCTGGTGGCGAGACTTGTCCTTCATCACGCAGAGCGTGACCCCGGACCTTTCGTTCTGACCGATCTTGCGGGGAATACGCTTGGCGCGAACCCGGCGTTTCTTCAGGCTCTTCCGCCTGGGCGGATCGCCACGCTGTCCGATATGCTGAGCGATCATCTGGCCAGCCCTGAATCGGTTATCGGGTCGCTTCTGAGCCGCGCCAACCGCGACGGCGCCGCCCGCTCCGTGACCGAGGGGGCGCAGCCGACGATCCTCACCGCGCGCCGGCTTGGGCGCTTGCGGGTCGGCTGGCGGCTGGAATTGCCTCCTCAGAACACCCTCCGGTCTCATGGAGCGCCTGCCGGGGAAGTGGGCCACGCCCCTCGGACCGATGATGGCGCGAATATCGGGGGCAGGGACCGCCCCGCCGCCGGTCTGGAAGAGGCCCTGCCCGCCGCCCTTATCAAGATCGCCAAGGATGGCAGCATCCGCGAGGCGAATGGCGCGGCACGGACTCTTTTGCACCTTCAGGCGGATGACTATCCGGCGTTCCACGATCTCGCCGAGGGGGTGGGGCGGCCCATCTCCGAATGGCTGGCGGACGCCTTCGACGGGCGCGGTCTGAACCGGTCCGAGGTTCTGCGCAGCACGCGTGTGGGGCGCGACCTCTATCTGCAGGTCACGCTCGGGCGCATCGAAGAGCGGGGCGAGGTGCTGATCATCGCCATCCTGCATGACGCGACGGAGGTGAAATCGCTCGAGGCGCAGTTCGTCCAAAGCCAGAAAATGCAGGCGATCGGACAGCTTGCGGGCGGCGTGGCGCATGATTTCAACAACCTGCTGACGGCCATCAGCGGGCATTGCGATCTGCTGCTTCTACGTCAGGACGAGAACAGCGCCGACTATGCCGACCTGATGCAGATCTCGCAGAATGCCAACCGCGCGGCGAGCCTCGTGGGTCAGCTTCTCGCGTTCTCGCGCAAACAGACGATGAAGCCTCAGATTCTGGATCTGGCCGAGACGATGGCCGATCTGACCCATCTGCTGAACCGGCTCGTGGGCGAGAAAATTACGCTGGATCTGGATGTGCAGAGCCCCAACAAGGTCATCCGCACAGACAGACGCCAGTTCGAGCAGGTGGTCATGAACCTTGTCGTGAACGCCCGCGACGCAATGCCGAACGGCGGCCGCGTCGGGATTGCCGTCAGGGAAGAAACGCTGGACAGCCCTCTCGAACGCGACCGGGCCGAGGTGCCACGGGGAGACTACCTGGTGGTCACCGTTGCGGATGAAGGCATCGGGATCGACCCGGATTCGCTCCAGAAGATATTCGAGCCCTTCTTCACGACCAAGAAAACGGGCGAGGGGACGGGGCTTGGCCTTTCCATGGCCTACGGCATCGTCAAGCAGTCGGGCGGGTTCATTTTCGCCGAAAGTACGGCGGGCCGTGGCACATGCTTTACCCTCTACTTCCCCGCGATGGACAAGCCGTTGAAGGTTGCAGGTACCTCCGGCGCGGCCAGGCAGCGACCGCGCGCACCTGTCGGAGAAGGTGTGGTCCTTCTGGTCGAGGATGAGGCACCCGTACGCGCTTTCGCGGCGCGCGCGCTCCGGATGCGCGGATATACCGTGATCGAAGCCGCCGATGCCGAAGAGGCTTTGAAGAAACTGGAAGACCGTTCGCTCGACGTGGACCTGTTCATCACCGATGTGATCATGCCCGGAATGGACGGGCCAAGCTGGGTCCGAGAGGCGCTGAAAGACCGGCCGGACACGCGCGTGGTTTTCGTCTCGGGTTACGCCGAGGAAAGCCTTTCCGAGCACCAGTCGCGAATCCCCAATTCCGTCTTTCTGCCCAAGCCGTTTTCGCTGTCCGATCTCACGACGGTGGTTCACAGGCAACTCGCCGCCTGAACCGGCGGTAACGCCCCCTTAACCACCTGTATGATTAGAGTTTGAAACAAATCTATTGAAATGTTCGCGTTTTGGTCTCATACAGTGCGACAAGAACAAGAGGCGAACATGAGCATCGTTGCCGCCCGCTGGCGGCTGTGAAATAAGGAACAGGACCTATGGCTGCGGCAGAGCTTCTCTCGATGAGCGACAAGACAAAATCGGACAAGGCCAAGGCGCTGGAATCGGCGCTGGCACAGATCGAACGCCAATTCGGCAAGGGCTCGATCATGAAGCTCGGGGGCGACAATGCGCTGCCCGAAATCGAGGCAACGTCCACCGGATCGCTTGGTCTCGACATCGCTCTCGGCATCGGCGGTCTGCCCAAGGGCCGGATCGTCGAGATCTACGGGCCGGAAAGCTCGGGCAAGACGACGCTGACGCTGCACTGCGTGGCGGAAGAGCAGAAGAAAGGCGGCGTCTGCGCCTTTGTCGACGCCGAGCATGCGCTCGATCCGCAATATGCCAAGAAGCTGGGCGTGAATCTGGACGAGCTTCTGATTTCGCAGCCGGATACGGGCGAGCAGGCGCTGGAAATCACCGACACGCTGGTGCGGTCCGGCGCAGTCTCGATGGTCATCGTCGACTCGGTCGCCGCGCTGACCCCCAAGAGCGAGCTGGAAGGCGACATGGGCGACTCGTCCGTGGGCGTCCATGCCCGCCTGATGAGCCAGGCGATGCGGAAGCTCACCGGCTCGATCGCGCGGTCGAACTGCATGGTGATCTTCATCAACCAGATCCGGATGAAGATCGGCGTCATGTTCGGCAGCCCGGAAACGACGACCGGCGGCAACGCTCTGAAATTCTACTCTTCCGTCCGTCTCGACATTCGCCGGATCGGCGCGATCAAGGATCGCGACGAAGTGGTCGGCAACACCACCCGCGTGAAGGTGGTCAAGAACAAGGTGGCCCCGCCCTTCAAGCAGGTGGAATTCGACATCATGTATGGCGAAGGCATCTCGAAGACCGGCGAGCTTCTGGACCTTGGCGTCAAGGCCGGCGTGGTCGAGAAATCCGGATCATGGTTCAGCTATGGCGATGAGCGGATCGGGCAGGGGCGTGAGAACGCCAAGACCTTCCTGAAGGAAAACGCCGATATCGCCTGGGAGATAGAGGACAAGATTCGCGCGGCACACGGTCTCGATTTCGATGGGGCGGACATGGATGCCGACGAAGGCGATGACGGGCTGATCGAGGCCTGATCGAAAAAAAGTATTTGCGCCCGGGCAAAGCCCGGTCGCGGTGGGGCCGTCGCTGTCGCGACGGCCCTTTTTCATGCCTCCGACGGGAGTATTTTCACCAAGAAGAAGAAAATTTGACTCAAATTGTCCCCGTTGGGTTTCCGCATTTTGCGGTTTCTTCTTGGTCCAAATACTCCCGCCGGAGGAGGAAAAGTCATTCGCCCGGTAAAGGAACCACGCTGGCTCCAAGCGACACGGTGCCCGAGTGCACTACGCTCGCATAGACGCCGCCATGCCCGCGCACGGCCGAATATCCGCCATGACCCAGCGCTTTTTCCATCCGGGAGCAGGGCGGGCAGGGGCCGGTCACCTCGATCACGGCGTCCCCGAGGCCCAGCCGTCGGTGCCGCGCGGCCAGAAGGTTCAGGCCGGAAACGACGATGTTGCGGCGGAGGAGGGCGGGGTCGATGCGGTCTCTTTCAAGAAGCGCCGCGATGACAGGCAGATGCTCGGCCTGGATCAATGTGAGCGCACGTTTGCCGGCGCGCGCGTGGTCCCCCTGAAGGCCGTTTTCGAGAAGCGCGGCCTCTGCCACAGATACGGTCGCCGCCAGCCGTTCGGGCCGGATCAGGATCGTCTCGATCCGGCCGGGCCTGGCGTGGCGCCCCATCATGTCGGACAGAAGGGCCGCTATTCGGTCGTCTCCACGATGACGAGATCGCGTTCGGAGGCGCCGCGCGCGTGATCAAGTGCGGCCTGGTACGCGTCGGAGCGGTAGCAGGCCTCGGCCGCTTCGAGAGACGGAAAGACCGCCACGACGTTCCGCGCTCGGTCATTGCCCTCAAGTTGCACATAGCGGCCGCCCCGCGCGATGAACCGTCCGCCATGGGCGGCGATGGCGGGCCCGGCGAGTTCGGCGTATTTGCCGTAAGCCTCGGCGTCGGTCACCGTGACGTGGGCGATCCAGAGTGCTCCCATAGGTCTATCCTTTCAAAACCGCCTTGGCAGCGTCGAGTGCCGCCGCGGCGTTGTCGGCCGAGGGGCCGCCCCCCTGAGCCATGTCGGGACGGCCACCGCCGCCCTTGCCGCCCAGCTCCGCGACGGCCGCCCGCACCAGATCCACCGCCGAGACGCGGTCGGTCAGGTCACCGGTCACACCCGCCGCAACAGCTGCCTTGTCGCCGGTATCGGCAATCAGGACGACGACACCGCTTTCCAACCGTGCCTTGTGCTCGTCGATCAGGGGCGGCAGGTCCTTGCCGGAGACGCCGGTCAGAACCTGAGTGTGAACCTTGATGCCCGCCACGTCCTCTGCCGTGGGCGCGGTCCCGCCGCCGCCCGACATAGCCAGTTGGCGGCGGAGTTCGGCGACCTCGTTCTGCAGCGCCTTTCGCTCGTCCTGAAGGGCGCGCACGCGGTCGACCACTTCGGTCGGCTGCGCCTTGAGCGCGAGAGCCACTTCGGCCAGACGATGATCCTGTTCGGACAGGTATTTGAACGCCTCGGCGCCGGTCAGCGCCTCGATCCGGCGTACGCCGGCCGAGGACGCGCTGTCGCCGAGCGTGACGAAGACGCCGATATCGCCGGTGCGCGCCACATGGGTGCCGCCGCAGAGCTCGATCGAATAGGTGTCGCCGCCGACGCCTTTGCCGGTATCGGAACGGCCCATGGAGACAACGCGCACCTCATCGCCGTATTTTTCACCGAACAGCGCCTGCGCGCCGAGGCCACGGGCATCGTCCGGCGTCATGATCCGGGTCTCGACGGGCGAGTTCTGCCGGATGAAGGCGTTGACCTCGTCCTCGACGCGCGCCAGTTCCTCAAGGCTCAGCGCCTTCTGGTGGCTGAAGTCGAAGCGGAGCCGGTCGGGCGCATTGAGCGAGCCGCGCTGCGCGACATGATCGCCAAGCGCCTGACGGAGAGCCTCGTGCAAAAGGTGGGTGGCCGAGTGATTGGCGCGGATCGACGAACGGCGGGCGTGGTCGACGTCCAGCCGCACGGGCATGCCCTTCTTGAGCGTGCCGTCCTCGGGCGTGAAGCGGTGCGCCCAGATGCGGCCACCCGCGAAGCGCTGCGTGTCCGAGATGGCGCCGCTGACGCCGTGGTCGTCAATGGCGCGGAGCCAGCCCGTGTCTCCGACCTGACCACCCGCCTCGCCGTAGAACGGCGTCTGGTTCGTGACGATCCAGGCGCCATCGGCGGGAACGGTATCCACAACTTCGCCTTCGGACACGATGGCAAGGACCTGACCCTCGGCGGTCTCGGTCTCGTAGCCGAGGAATTCCGTGGCGCCGAATTTCTCGGCCAGTTCGAACCAGACCTCGGCGTCCTTGGCCTCGCCCGAGCCAGACCATGCCGCGCGCGCCTTGGCCTTCTGCGCCTCCATGGCGGCGTCGAAACCTTCCATGTCGACGCTCAGACCCTTTTCGCGGAGCGCGTCCTGGGTCAGGTCGACCGGAAAGCCGTAGGTGTCATAGAGTTTGAACGCCGTCTCGCCGGGAAGCGCCTTGCCGTCGCCAAGTCCGGCCACGGCATCGTCCAGAAGGGACAATCCCCGGTCGAGCGTCGCCTGAAAGCGGCCTTCCTCTGCCTTGAGCGTTTCCTCGATCAGCGCCTGAGCGCGGCCGAGCTCGGGATAGGCCTGACCCATTTCGCGGACAAGCGAGGGCACAAGGCGGTACATGACCGGGTCTTTCGCGCCCAGAAGATGCGCGTGGCGCATGGCGCGGCGCATGATCCGACGGAGAACATAACCGCGCCCCTCGTTCGACGGCAGCACGCCTTCGGCGATCAGGAAGGAGGTCGAGCGCAGGTGGTCCGCGATCACGCGGTGGTGGACATTGCCCTCGCCGTCGGGGTCGACCGACGTGGCGTGGGCCGACGCCTCGATCAGCGCGCGCATCGTGTCGGTGTCGTAATTGTCGTGCTTGCCCTGCAGAAGCGCACCGATCCGCTCAAGCCCCATGCCGGTGTCGATGGACTGCATGTCGAGCGCCCGCATAGAGCCGTCCTCGAACTGCTCGTTCTGCATGAAGACGATGTTCCAGATCTCGATGAAGCGGTCGCCATCCTCTTCCGGGCTGCCCGGAGGCCCGCCCCAGATGTGGTCGCCGTGGTCGTAGAAGATCTCGGTGCAGGGCCCACAGGGACCGGTCGGCCCCATCTGCCAGAAATTGTCCGAGGTCGCGATCCGGATGATCCGGTCCTCAGGCACGCCGACCTTCTTCCAGATCTCGAAAGCCTCGTCATCGGTGTGGTAGATCGTGGTCAGAAGCCGGCTCTTGTCGATGCCGAAATCCTTGGTCAGCAGGTTCCAGGCAAACGGGATCGCCTCGGTCTTGAAATAGTCCCCGAACGAGAAATTTCCCAGCATTTCGAAGAAGGTATGGTGCCGGGCGGTGTAGCCGACATTGTCCAGATCGTTGTGCTTGCCGCCAGCGCGCACGCATTTCTGCGCGGTCGTCGCGCGGACGTAGTCGCGATGCTCGACGCCGGTAAAGAGGTTCTTGAACTGGACCATGCCCGAGTTCGTGAACATCAGCGTCGGATCGTTGCGCGGCACGAGGGGCGAGCTGTCGACAACCTCGTGGCCATTGCGGGCGAAGTAGTCGAGGAACGTGGAGCGGATATCGTTGAGGCTGGTCATGGTCTTTCACGGGGGAGAAATCGGACCGGGCCGGAATATACCCATGTCCTGCAAGGGTAAAGCGGTTCCGGGGCCGCAGGCGTTCAGGGATAGTCGTGATCGAAGACGATGGCGCCGCTCAGGATGCCGCCCAGCCACGCGCACTGGTCGTCGCGCTGGCTGAAATGGGTCCAGACACGGCGGGTGAAGGCATCCGGCGACATGACCGCCAGGATACCGACGATGTAGTCGCGCGAAATCCGGCGCTCCATGTCGAGGCCCTGTTCCAGCGCGGCGCGGTCCGCGTCCGAGAGGCTCATGATCTGATAGCTGTAGGCAAAATACTCGCTGCTGGCGAGGCAGTTGGGATAGGGGCAATCGGTTTGGTCATAAAGCGCGTGCGCCAGTTCGTGCACCACGACACTATCGAAGAAGCGCTCGGTCGGGATGTCCGCGAAGACGCTGTCCGCGTCGCGAAGAGCGGTCATCCTATCGGGTTCAAGCAGTTCGATCCGCGCCTCGCCGCAGTGGAAGACACCGAAGCAGTTCCGGTCAATGTCGGAATAAGTGGTGATGGAGACCGGCTCGGGCAGGGCGAAACCGCATTCGGCGAACAGCGCGATGGCGTCATCCGACGCGCCGCAGATGCGCTGGTGGAGCGCGGCGTCGTCGGTCTCGGTCGTGACGGTCCCGTTCGGGCAGACCATTGGCGCCGCTGCAAGCGGCTGGACCAACACGAAAAGTGCAAAAAGAACCGGGCGATACATGCGGACCCCTTCGGGTCCACACTAGCCGCATCGCCCGCGATCGCAAAGCCTAGCCCGCGCGCGCCGCCCGTTTGCGCTCGTGCGGGTCCAGATGCCGCTTCCTCAGCCGGATCGAATTGGGGGTGACCTCGACCAGTTCGTCATCGTCGATATAGGCGATGGCTTCTTCCAGCGACATCGTGATCGGTGTCGTCAGGCGAACCGCTTCGTCGGTGCCGGAGGCACGCACGTTGGTCAGTTTCTTGCCCTTGAGCGGATTGACCTCGAGATCGTTCTCGCGGCTGTGCTCACCGATGATCATGCCCTGATACACCTGCTCCTGGGCGCCGATGAACATGCGACCCCGGTCTTCAAGGTTGAAGAGCGCATAGGCAACCGAGACGCCATCCTCCATCGAGATCAGGACACCGGCGCGGCGGCCCGGAATGTCGCCCTTGTAGGGCGTCCAGCCATGAAACACGCGGTTCAAGACGCCTGTGCCCCGCGTATCGGTCAGGAACTCGCCATGATAGCCGATCAGACCCCGCGACGGCACATGTGCCACGATCCGGGTCTTGCCCGCGCCGGCGGGGCGCATGTCGATCATCTCGCCACGGCGCGCGCCGGTCAGCTTCTCGATCACCGGGCCGGTATAGTCGTCGTCGACGTCGATGGTGACTTCCTCGATCGGCTCCTGTTTGACACCGTCCATTTCGCGGAAAAGCACCTGAGGCCGCGAGATCGACAGCTCGAATCCTTCGCGGCGCATGTTCTCGATGAGGACGCCCATCTGCAATTCGCCCCGGCCCGCGACCTCGAAGGCTTCGCCGCCGGGCGTGTCGCTGACGCGGATGGCCACGTTCGATTCCGCCTCTTTCATCAGGCGGTCGCGGATCACGCGGCTTTGCACCTTCTTGCCATCGCGGCCTGCGAGCGGGCTGTCATTGATGCCGAAGGTCACGCTGATCGTCGGCGGGTCGATGGGCTGGGCGGGGAGCGGCTCGTCCACGGCAAGGGCTGCGATCGTGTCGGCCACGGTCGCCTTGGCCATGCCCGCGATCGAGACGATATCGCCCGCCTCGGCTTCGTCGATGGCCTGCTGGCCGAGGCCGCGGAAGGCGAGGATCTTGGTCACACGGAACTGCTCGATCTTCTGACCCGACCGCGAGAGCGCCTGAACCGTCGCGCCGGTCTTCAGCTTGCCGCTTTCCACACGGCCCGTGAGAAGCCGGCCGAGATAGGGATCCGCCGCCAGCGTCGTCGCCAGCATCCGGAAATCCTCGCCCGAGCGGGATTGCTGGCGGGGGCGGGGCACGTGACGGACGATCAGGTCGAACAGCGCCGAGAGGTCTTTCTGCGGTCCGTCCAGATCGGCATCGGCCCAGCCCGAGCGGCCCGAAGCGTAGAGATGCGGGAAATCGAGTTGATCCTCGTCCGCATCGAGCGCCGCAAAGAGGTCGAACACCTCGTCGAGCGCGCGGTCGGGCTCGGCATCGGGTTTGTCCACCTTGTTCAGGACCACGATGGGGCGGAGGCCGAGCGCCAGCGCCTTCGAGGTCACGAATTTGGTCTGGGGCATCGGGCCCTCGGCGGCATCGACCAGAAGGACCACGCCGTCCACCATCGAGAGAATCCGCTCGACCTCGCCGCCGAAATCGGCGTGGCCGGGGGTGTCCACGATGTTGATCCGTGTGCCCTTCCATTCGACGCTGGTGGCCTTGGCAAGGATCGTGATCCCGCGCTCGCGTTCAAGATCGTTCGAATCCATGGCGCGCTCGGCCACGACCTCGCCTTTCCGGAAGACACCGGATTGCTTCAAGAGCTCGTCCACGAGGGTCGTCTTGCCGTGGTCGACGTGGGCGATGATGGCGATATTTCTCAGGTCCATGGGGTACGCGTCCTATTTGTCGCGCCCCCCTTAGGCGGCTTCCGGCAGGAAGGCCAGCGGGAAAGATCAGGAGATCAGATCATCGACCTCGCCGCCGGGCATCGCCTGTGCGAGGGGCGAGAAATCGCCCGCATCGAACATCGCCCGCCCCGCGTCGTGGATGGCCCGGTGCGTGACACGCGCCAAGGCCGAGCCGAGCGACAGCCGCGCGGCCCCCATGGCGGCATAGTCGGCCCGGGATAGGCCGGAATAGCGCCCGGCGACAAGCACGTTCACCGGCTTCGATGTCGCCGAGATCACCCGCTTCAGGTCATCGACCGTCTCGGGCATCGGGACATAAAGGCAGTCGGCCCCCACAGCGTCGAAGGCCCTTATCCGGCGGATTGCCTCGTCGATGTCGTAATGCCCGTTCATCACCCCGTCGGCGCGGGCGACAAGGACGAAATCGTCTGGAAGCGCCCGCGCAGCGAGCGCCGCCGCCTCTATCCGCGCGACGGCGTCGTCGAACGAATAAGCCTCGTCATCGGGAAGGGCGGCGTCTTCGATGGAGATACCGGCCAGACCCGTCCCGGCGGCGAGGCGGACGGTCTCGGCCACCGTGTCGGGGTCATGCCCGAACCCGTTCTCGAAGTCGCCCGAGACGGGGACTCTCACGGCATCCACCAGGTCTTTCGCGTGAGCCAGCGACTCGTCCCGGGTGACATGCCCGCCATCGGGCCGCCCGAGGGTAAAGGCATGTGCCGCCGATGACGTAGCAATGGCCGGCGCCCCCATCGCCGCCAGCATCCGCGCCGAGCCCCGGTCCCAGGCGTTGGCGAGGATGAACGGGTCGCCGGGGCGGTGGAGGTCTCGGAAGGTCATGGGGGAGGGCTCCTGTGGCTTAACACTCAATGCGCCGCTGGGAAATCGTGGCGGGCATGTGATCAGATGATAAGGGCGAGCCCCCAGAGAATGAGGACCAGCCCGCCGATCCTTGCCGTGATATCGCCCCGGGGCAAAACCTTTTCGGCAAGGACGATGGTGGTCAGCACCGCGATCACCGTCAGGTTCATCACGCCACCCACGAAAAGCACCAGCATCAATGCCCAACAGCAGCCGATGCAGTATTTTCCATGACTGATCCCCATGCGAAACGCGCCTGAGCGACCGGGGCGCCATTCGGTAAGGATAAAGCCCATCGGGGTCCGGCATTTGTTGAGGCAAGCCGTTTTGAGGGACGTGAATTGGAACGCGCCTGCGAAGATGAGTATGGCGGCCGAGACCGCCGGACTTTCAAGCCTGAGCATGTGCGACAGGATTCCGGCCTGCTGCAATCCCCATTGCGCCGCCGCAGCGGCCGCACTGAACAGCGCCCAGCCCATCAGGTAGCCAGCGACGAACCAGCGGCTGGCACCGGGTGTTGCGGGGTCACGGTGGCGGGCTATCTTGCGATGCACCGCCAGAATAGGCAGCGCCGAGGGCAGCATCATGGCACCCATCATCACCGCCCACATAAGCCAGACCGCGACGATTTCCCTGACCGACCAGAACGAGTCGGCGGGCATGGTCAGCGCGACAAGCGGCGACGACATATTCGACAGGGACCAGAAGATCAGTGCCCATCCGAGCCCCGCCAAAAGGCAGAGCGAGATCAGGGCTTGTCGATAATCTCTGCCCGTCGGACCCGGTCGCATCGGCTGGCGCGCCTCAGTTCCAGTAGGCGAAATCTGTCGCGAAGCCGCAGCGTTCGGAATAGCTGAAGGACAGGGGCGCATCCTCGACGGCGAGGTTCGACACCGACTCCTGTCCGGGATGGTCGTGACCGGGGATGCCGCAGGACACCGTGCCGTCATGCTCGAATTTCCGTACGACATTGGCGGATGCCGTCGACGCGATTTCGACGGATTCAGCGCCCGGCGTGTGGTCTACGCGGATAGCGGCGGGTTTCACGCCGAGGATTGTGGAGAACCGGGATGCCACAGCGAAATTCCCACCGGCATCCCCTCGGAAAATCTGTTCGAGAGCGGCGAACTGCTCCTCCGATGCACGCTCGTCGATATAGATGTGGATCGACCAGATGTCGTCACCGACGTCATTGTTATAGGTGCCTGCGATCGAGACAAGCAGGTCCGAGATGTCGGTGTCGCCAAACTGCCCGTCGAGGATCCGCCACGACAGTACGAAGTCGCAATCGTCATAGGTCGATCGCCCGCCCGGAGCGCTGCCTTGTCGTCGGCACGGACAGATCGCCTCACAATTGCAGGCCTCGTAATAACTGCCGGAAATTCGATATGTGTTTGGTGTCGTCATGTCGGCCCCTCGTTCCTTTCCAACTCCTGTTACGTCATTGGCCGGTGGGGCCGCCTGTTTGACCCTAATGTCACCGTGGCGCTGTGACAATCTTGGCCGGCTCCCGTTCCGGCCGGGCAACCTGTCAGCGCCGGAAATGGCGGCGAAAACACGAGAGCCGGGTCGGCTGGGCTTTGAGAGATGCAGCGGACGCTCAAGTCGATGGTGATTCCCCTTCCCAAGCGCCCCGTTCCCGGCTATCCCTCTCGCCCATGACCCGCTCGATCTGCATCATCTGCTGCATTACCTGCTGACATCACGTCGCGCGGGCCGGTCCTCTTTTCTCTCTCTTCTGACCTTGCTAAGCCCCGCGCGGCAGCCTCTTGCCCGAAGGACAGGCTTATGACCGACATCACGCTCTACAACACGGCCCACCGCCGGAAAGAGCCGTTCCGCCCGATCGACCCGTCGAATGTGCGGATGTATGTCTGCGGGCCGACCGTCTATGACCGGGCGCATCTGGGCAATGCGCGGCCCGTTGTGGTGTTCGACACGCTCTACCGGCTTCTCCGGCACGTCTACGGGGCCGATCACGTGACCTATGTGCGGAACTTCACCGACGTCGACGACAAGATCAACGCCCGCGCCGCCGAGACGGGCAGGTCGATCCGCGAGATCACGGACGAGACATCGCGCTGGTATCTGGACGACATGGCGGCTCTTGGCGCGCTCGAGCCCGACCACATGCCGCGCGCCACCGAGTGGATCGCGCAGATGGTCGAGATGATCGCCGGCCTGATCGCGCGGGGGCACGCCTACGAGGCCGAGGGCCATGTCCTGTTCCGGGTCCGGTCCTACAAGGACTATGGCGCGCTTTCGGGCCGGTCGGTGGACGATATGATCGCGGGCGCCCGTGTCGAGGTCGCCCCCTACAAGGAAGACCCGATGGATTTCGTCCTCTGGAAGCCGTCCTCGGACGACCTTCCGGGCTGGGATAGTCCGTGGGGCCGGGGGCGGCCCGGCTGGCACATCGAGTGCTCGGCCATGTCGTTCGAGCTTCTGGGCGAGAGTTTCGACATTCACGGCGGTGGCAACGACCTGCAATTCCCGCACCACGAGAACGAGATCGCGCAGTCCCGCTGCATGGGGCATGGCTTCGCCAATGTCTGGATGCATAACGAGATGCTTCAGGTCGAAGGCAAGAAGATGTCGAAGTCGCTCGGCAACTTCTTCACCGTGCGGGATTTGCTGGATCAGGGCATCCCCGGCGAGGTGATCCGGTTTGTTTTCCTGAGCACGCATTACCGCAAGCCCATGGACTGGACGGCGGAGAAGGCGCGCGAGGCGGAGGCGACGCTGCGGAAGTGGTATCGTCTGGCGGATCAGGGTCCTGACGGTCAGGAGGTATACCGACCTGTTGTCAACGCATTGGCGGACGACCTTAACACTCATCTCGCCTTGTCCGAGCTTCACCAGCTTGCCCATGCCGGGGATGTCGGGACGCTGCGCTCGTCGATGCAGTTTCTGGGTCTGATGGCGGACGGTATCCCCGTCTGGGCGAAGGAAGAGGGGCCGAGCGGCGAGGTCGCCGCCCTGATCGAAGACCTGCTGGCGGACCGTAAGCGCGCCCGCACTGAGAAGGACTTTGCCCGTGCCGACGCGATCCGGGACGCCTTTGCCGCGGCGGGCGTAATTGTCAAAGACACCGCCGAAGGCGCCGAATGGGAATTGTCGCCCGACTTCGACCTCGCAAAGTTGGAGGCCCTGAAATGAGCGCTCCGTTCACATCTTCCGCCCGGCGGCACGCCGGGCAGCGCCCGCCCGCCCCCCAGGCGGGCGCTTTCGCGCCCCCCTCGGTCGGGCGCTGCCCTTGTCAGGGAGCCGCAGAATGACCCGCGAACGCCTCTATCTCTACGACACCACGCTCCGCGACGGGCAGCAGACGCAGGGCGTCCAGTTTTCCACTGACGAGAAGGTCCAGATCGCCCGCGCGCTCGATGCAATGGGCATCGACTATATCGAAGGCGGCTGGCCCGGCGCGAACCCGACCGACAGCGCTTTCTTCGAGGCGCGCCCCGAGACACGCGCCACCTTCACCGCCTTCGGGATGACCAAGCGGGCCGGGCGCTCGGCCGCCAATGACGAGGTGCTGGCGGGCGTCCTGAACGCCCGCACGCCCGCCGTCTGCCTTGTGGGCAAGACCCACGATTTCCACGTGGAAACCGCGCTTGGCATCACGCTTGACGAAAACCTCGAGAACATCGGCGCCTCGGTCGCGCATCTGGTGGCGGAAGGCCGCGAGGCGCTGTTCGACGCCGAGCATTTCTTCGACGGCTACAAGGCCAATCCGGACTATGCGCTGGCCTGCATTCGCGCGGCATTCGACGCGGAGGCGCGCTGGATCGTCCTCTGCGACACGAATGGCGGCACGCTGCCCGATGAGATCGGGCGCATCACCCGCGCCGTGATCGAGGCAGGCATTCCCGGCGAGCGCCTCGGCATCCACACCCATGACGACACCGGCAACGCGGTGGCCGGCAGCCTTGCCGCCATCGACGCGGGTGCCCGGCAGGTGCAGGGTACGCTGAACGGACTTGGCGAGCGCTGCGGGAATGCGAACCTGACGACGCTGATCCCGACGCTTCTGCTCAAGGAACCCTTCGCCAGCCGCTTCGAGACCGGAGTGACCGGCGAGGCGCTAGGACGCCTGACGCGCACCAGCCGGATGCTGGACGATATCCTGAATCGCGTGCCTCTCCGCAGCGCGCCCTATGTCGGCGCTTCGGCCTTCGCGCACAAGGCGGGGCTTCATGCCTCGGCCATCGTCAAGGACCCGTCCACTTACGAGCATATCGATCCGGGCCTTGTCGGAAACGCCCGCATCGTGCCCATGTCGAACCAGGCTGGGCAATCGAATCTGATCCGCCGCCTCGCGGACATGGGGATCGCCGCGGAAAAAGGCGATCCGCGTCTCGCGGAGATCCTGGACACCGTCAAGCAGCGCGAGGCCGAGGGCTATAGCTACGACACCGCTCAGGCGTCCTTCGAGATCCTCGCGCGCCGCGCCCTCGGTCAGCTCCCGACCTTCTTCGAGGTCAAACGCTACAAGGTCACGGTCGAGCGGCGGAAGAACAAATACAACCGGATGGTGTCGCTCTCTGAGGCGGTGGTCGTCGTCAAGGTGGGCGACACCAAGATGCTGTCGGTCAGCGAGTCGATGGACGAGACGGGCTCGGACCGTGGCCCCGTCAACGCGCTCGCCAAGGCTCTGGCCAAGGACCTCGGACCATACCAGGCGGCAATCGACGACATGCGGCTGGTGGACTTCAAGGTGCGCATCACGCAGGGCGGCACCGAGGCCGTCACCCGCGTCACCATCGACAGTGAAGACGGGCAGGGGCGGCGCTGGTCGACCGTGGGCGTCTCTCCCAACATAGTCGACGCGTCCTTCGAGGCGCTCTTGGATGCGATCACGTGGAAACTGGCCCGCGATCACGCAGGTCAGGCCAACGCGGCCGAATGAGCCTCCAGGCCTGCGCCGATATCGTCCGACAGGGCGATCCCGACCGGTTCCGGGCCGCGATGGCGGCGCCTGTCGAGGCGCGGCGCGCGCTCTTTCCGCTCTACGCCTTCAACGTCGAGGTTGCCCGCGCGCCCTGGGTGACCGAAGAGGCGATGATCGCCGAGATGCGCCTCCAATGGTGGCGCGACGTGCTCGAAGAGATTGGCCGGGGCGGCGACGTGCGGCGTCACGAGGTGGCCACGCCGCTTGCCGAGGTGGTGCGGGGCGCAGGACTCGACCCGGAAACGCTCGATGCTGGCATCGCCGCGCGCCGGTGGGATATCTACCGCGACCCTTTCGAGGACGAGGCGCATTTCCTGGACTATGTCGCCAAGACCGGCGGCGGCCTGATGTGGGCCAGCGCCCGAGCGCTGGGCGCGTCCGAGGACGATGAAGCAGTGATCCGCGACGTCGGGATCGCCATGGCGCTGGCCAACTGGTTTCTTGCCATTCCGGCGCTCGAGGCGCGCGGTCGCCGCCCGCTCGCCGATGGCCGCGCCGATGCCGTTGCGCGCCTTGCAGCAGAGGAAGGCCTCGCCCGGCTCGACAGCGCGCGATCCCGGTCATTTGGCCCCGCCGTGCCCGCGCTCCGGGCTGCATGGCTGGCGCGCCCGATCCTCTCTACCGTCGCCCGCAACCCGAAGCGGGTTGCCTCGGGCGGCTTTGAGCCAAGCGAATTTCGCAAGAGCGTCACACTGGCGGCAAAAGCGATAGCCGGCCGCTGGTGACACCGGGCGTCAGGGGGCTGTCCGCCCCCTCTGCGCGCTCTCGCGCGCATTCACCCCCGAGAGTATTTTTCGCAAGGAGAAGCGCATTAACCTTAATGCCTGTTAAGGTTAATGCGCGCTTGTTCGGGCGCAGGGGCAGACATTTGGCGGACCACATGTCCCTCTTCTTGGCGAAAATACTCTCGCCGAAGGCGGCGCGGCGCCGGAACGGCGCCGCCAAGATCGCGTGCGGGCGCAAGCCCGCTCCGCTGGCGGCAGTTATTCGGCGGGGCGGGTCGCCGGTTTCGGACGCATGACCAGCCAGATCAGCGCCCCTCCTGCCAGCGCGAGGAAGGGTGCCATGGCGATATTGACTGCGGTCCAGCCCTCTACCGCGTCGCCGCCCGAGCAGTTCATCAGCCCGCCCGACGCAAGGCTCGCCATCGTCACGCAGCCGAAGACGATCATGTCGTTCATGCCCTGCACGCGGCCGCGTTCTTCAGGCGCGTGGGCTGCGGCCAGCATTGTCGTGGCCCCGATGAATCCGAAATTCCAGCCGATGCCGAGAAGGATCAGGGCGATAAAGAAGTTTTCGAGCTCCGTCCCCGCCAGCGCAACGCCGCCGGCGCCGGCCAGAATGAAGAGGCCGACCGCGACGATACGTTCGACGCCGAAACGCGCGATGAGATGTCCGGTAAAGAAGGAGGGTGCGAACATCGCCAATACGTGGCCCGACACGATGTCCGCCGCATTCTCCGTCGTAAATCCGCAGCCGACCACGGCCAGCGGCGTCGATGTCATGACGAGGTTCATCAGCGCATAGGCCACCATCGCACAGATGATCGCCACGGCCACGCGAGGCGTCGTCAGAAGCTCCCACCGCGTGCGCCCCCGCGGGCTCTCGGCCGAAGGAGCGGGCGGGCGGGGCACGTCGAGTGCCGCGAAGAGGAAAGCTCCGAGAACGTTCAGCACGATCACTGCCAGATAGGTGCCGAGAAACGGGACCACCATGGACGTTGCGGTGACCTTGACCATTTGCGGCCCCACCACGGCGCTCAACAGACCGCCGGCCATGACATAGCTGATCGCCTTCGGACGGAACGCGTCGGATGCGGTGTCCGTTGCGGCGAAGCGGTAAAAACCCTGGGCGGACATGTATATGCCGGTCAGGAGCGACCCGATGAGAAAGAGCGTGAAGCTGGCCGTGTAAAGGCCCCACGCCCCCACTGCGGCACCCACGGTCCCTCCGAGAGTGCCCACAAGGAAACCGGCGCGGCGGCCGTAGCGCTGCATGAAGGCCGAGAGTGGTGTCGCGGTCAGCATTGAGCCGACAACCACCAGCGAGATTGGCAGCGTCGCGAAGCAGATGTTTGGTGCAAGGGTCTGGCCGGCCAGACCCGCGACGATGAAGATCATCGGCAGCTGCGCGCCCAGGATAGCCTGCGCCGCCACCAGAACGGCGACATTCCGATAGGCGCGTCTGTTGTCCGAGATGTCCATTTCGGACATGGCGTAGCGGCTCGTCCTGCGCCCGGCAAGATGAATCCGACCACGGTAGACGATGGTGGACGAAGGGCGTGACGCGCCCTATTCTTTTCACAACTAAAAAGGGAACTCGGGAGGACGGAGTGTCACGTCGAGGGGCGAGGCACGGCGGCGATTGTCCTGAACTACGCCGGAGCCTTCTCACATGAGGCTGCTATTGCTGGCCGGAACGCATGAGGCGCGCCATATCGCGGTCGCGCTGTCACGCGAGAGCTATCTCAGGCTCTCGGTGTCTTTACCTGCGCCCGAACGCAACCCGCGCCCGTTCGGCTGGCCCGTCCGGATCGGCGGCTGGGGCGGGGAAGAGCCGTTTCGCCGTTTCCTGAAGCGTGAAGGGATCGAGGCGATCATCGACGCCACCCATCCATTCGCGAGAGGCATGTCGCACCGTGCCGCGCGCGTGGCCGACGAGATGGGTATCGACCATGTCCAGTTCCTCCGTCCGGCCTGGATGCCGTCCGAGGGCGACAACTGGATCTTTCTCAACTCCGAGGCCGAGGCGGCCAACCACATTCCGCCCGGGAAGACGGTCTTCCTCTCCACGGGGCGGCGCGAGCTGGACGCTTTTCGCAACATCCCCGAAGCGAGGCTCATCTGCCGGATCAGGGACTGGACCCAGCAGCCGTTCCCCTTTGGCAACGGGCGCTTTCTCTACCAGCAGGGGCCGTTTCGCGTGGCCGATGAGGTCGCTCTGTTCGAGCGTCTGGGCGTGGACTGGGTTATCGCACGGAACTCGGGCGGTCCCGGAAGCTGGCCCAAGATCGAGGCGGCGCGCGAACTGGGTCTGCCCGTGGCCATGGTTCGCCGGCCACGACAGCCCGACGGCCTGAAGATCGCCAGTGTCGCCGAAACCCTCGCCTGGGTGCGGCGGCGCCTGTGACCGTTGGCCGGCTCATCGAGACGCCCGCCTGCGTTGCCGAGGGGGCCGACTGGCTGGCCGGGGCCGAGCCGCGATTTGCCCATGCCCTGACGCTGACCGGCCCGTTGCCGCTTCGCCGCCGCAGGGACGGCTTTCCGGCACTTCTCGATGCGATCGTCTCTCAGCAGGTCTCGGTGGCTGCCGCGGACGCCATCTGGGCGCGTCTGGAGGCGGCGCGCCTGACGGGGCCCCGCAAAATCATGGCGGCGAGCGACGAAGAACTGCGCGCCGCCGGACTTTCCCGGCAAAAGGCGCGCTACGCCCGCGCGCTCGCGACGTCCGGCATCCGCTATGCCGAGCTGCGCGAGATGCCCACCGACGCGGTGATCGCGCGCCTGGTAGAGGTGCCCGGCATCGGCACCTGGACCGCAGAGATTTATGCGATGTTCTCGCTCGGACGGGCCGACGTCTTTGCGCCCGGCGATCTGGCCCTGCAGGAAGCGGCCCGGATGCTTTTTGACTTGCCCGAGCGACCAAAGGAAAAGGCGCTCCGCAGTCTGGCCGAGGCCTGGTCGCCCTGGCGCGCGGTTGCGGCCCGGCTGCTCTGGGCCTACTACCACGTGGCCAAGGACCGGGAAGGAATAAGATGAGCGACCTGAATTTCAAACGCCGCGGCTCGGCTTCGGGAGAAGACAGCTCTGTTGTGCTGTTCCTCCACGGCTACGGGGCGGATGGCGCCGATCTTCTCGGGCTGGCCGAACCGCTGGCACCGCATCTGCCGGACACCGTCTTTGTCGCCGTCGATGCGCCCGATCGGTCGATGGCGAACCCGATGGGGTTTCAGTGGTTCCCGATCCCGTGGATTGACGGCTCGTCCGAAGCGGCAGCAGCCGAGGGGCTGCGCCGCTCGGCCAAGCTCCTTGACGGATTCATCGACAAGGTTCTGGCCGATGAGGGGCTGAGCCCGGACCGGTTGGTCCTCGTGGGTTTCAGCCAGGGCACGATGATGAGCCTGCACGTGGCGCCCCGCCGGGCCGACCCGGTGGCGGGCATCGTCGGGTTCTCGGGGCGGCTGATGTTTCCTGACGCTCTGGAGGCCGAGGTGCTGTCGAAACCGCCCGTGATCCTGATCCACGGCGACGCCGACGACGTCGTCCCCTTCGCCGAGATGCAGGTCGCAGGCGAGGCGCTGCAGTCTGCCGGCTTTACGGTCTACGGTCACGTGATGCGCGGCACCGCCCACGGAATCGCGCCGGACGGGCTTTCGGTGGCGCTGTCCTTCATCCGCGACGTTCTGTCAGGTGAGACCCAGACCGACGAGTAACAAACCGTCAATTCCTCTTCTGTAGAGCCACAGAGACAGGAGGAGTTGGGTATGCAGGATCGTCGTTCTACCGGTTCCGGCGTTACCGGGTTGTCGAAGCGTGCAATCGCGAAGGGTCGGCACAAGTCAGGCTTTGAGGCTTTCTTTGACTTTCTGATCGCCCATTCCGTGCCCGACAGTCTCTGGAAAACCGGTGCGTTCACGCTGGTGCTGGTGATCTCGATTACGGCACTGTTTACGCTGAAGACCCATTTCATCCATGACGGCGACCTGAGGGCGGATTTGGAATATGCGCAGGCGGCCTTCGTCGTGTCGCTTCCTTTCGCGCTCTTCGTGTCTTTCGGGTTCCTGCGGATGGCGCGGATGCAGTCGGAACTGGCGCGTCTCGCGGCAACCGATGTCCTGACCGGCCTTGCCAACAGGCGCGCCTTTTTCGAACAGGCCGGAACGGAATCCGAGACGCGGGGCGGCGTCGCGCTGGTCCTCGACGTCGATCACTTCAAACGGATCAACGACACCTATGGCCACGATGTGGGCGACCGATGCCTCAAGGCCGTGGCGGATCTGCTTCGGCAGATGACACGCGAGTCGGACATTCTGGGCCGTCTTGGGGGTGAGGAATTCGCGGTGTTTCTCGTCGAAGCCCCCCAGGACAAGGCGCGCGCCATCGGCGAGCGTCTGGCGGAGGGTATCCGCCTGGCGCTTGACGAGCTCGAAGGTCAGGATGTCCGCGTGACCGTCTCGGTGGGGGCTGCCGGCGCGCCCAGCACGGCGCCCATCGGCAGGCTCCTGGCCGAGGCCGATCGCCGGATGTATGAGGCCAAGCGCGCAGGGCGCGCGCGTCTTGTTATGTCGGGCGAGCCGGACATTTCGGCGCCAACGTCGGTCCCCGCCGCCTGACGGCTCCTGACGGGTGGGCCGTATGTCATGAAACTGTCAGAATGATGGGTCTTGTCAGAATGTGACCGCGATATATAGTCGTCTCAAAGCTGGGGCGGGTGTCCCGCCTTGCAACCGGAAACCGGGGTGTCTGGGCGAGGACGGAGTCATTGATGGACGGCGATTTCAGAACGAGTTTCGTGCGTGAACCGAATAACCTGAGGCACTTTCCGGCACTTGTTCTGAACGCGGATTACCGGCCACTTTCCTACTACCCGCTGTCCCTCTGGCCCTGGCAGGAAGCGGTCAAGGCGGCGTTCCTCGACCGGGTGGACATCGTGGCGGAATATGACCACGTCGTCAGAAGCCCCTCGACCGAGATACGAATACCGTCGGTTGTAGTGCTCAAGGACTATATCCAATTGCAGAAGCGCGTGGCCTTCACGCGCTTCAATCTTTTTCTGAGGGACGAATTCCGCTGTCAGTATTGCGGTGCGAAGGGCGATCTGACCTTCGACCACGTGGTGCCGCGCGCGCGGGGTGGTGTGACGAGCTGGGAAAATGTGGTCGCGGCATGTTCGCGCTGCAACCTGAAAAAGGGCTCGAAGTCCCTTGGGCAGGTCGGCATGGCGCTTAGACGTCCGCCGCGACAGCCCGGAGCGGAAGAGTTGCGCAATCAGGGCCGGAAGTTTCCGCCGAACCATCTTCACGAGACATGGCTCGACTTTCTCTATTGGGACGCCGAGCTCGACGCGTGAGGCCGGACAAGGCGCTGCAGCACCTTGCAGCTGCGACCAACATTGTCCACCTTAAAGCCCGAAACGCCGGGGCATCCGATCAGCGCTCCGCAGACGCTTTTGCGGCCCTTTGGCCGCGTCGGACTGGACTTGAGAGCGGCATCGGTGTATCGCGCGGGCAATGGTTCTGTTAGCGGTAACGCTGCGGGCGCACGACACAGATGGAGGACATCATGGTCTCTCGCGTCATCCCGGTCGATCCGTTCGACCTCGTGATTTTTGGCGGTACAGGCGATCTGGCCCGCCGCAAGATCCTCCCCGGACTTTTCCGACGCTTTCTCGCGGGTCAAATGCCGCCCGAAAGCCGCGTCATCGGCGCGGCGCGGTCGGAATACGGTGATGACGAATATCGCGCCGAGGTGAAGGCCGCGCTTGAAGAATTCATCGCGAAGGACTCGCGGCCCGCGAAGGACGTGAAGGCGTTTCTGGACCGCATCCACTATGTCGCCATCGACGCAACCGGCAAGGCGGGCTGGTCCGACCTGAAAAAGCTCCTGCGCTCGGACGTGGTGCAGGCCTTCTATTTCTCGGTCGCGCCGAGCCTCTTTGGACCCTTGGCCGAACGGCTTCACGAATGGAAATGCGCGGTGAAGGACGCGCGGATCGTCGTCGAGAAGCCCTTCGGCCGTGACCTTGAAAGCGCGCGGGCGCTGAACCGCACGCTCGGCGACCATTTCGACGAGAGCCAGATCTACCGGATTGACCACTATCTGGGGAAGGAGACGGTTCAGAACCTGATGGCCGTGCGCTTCGGCAACATGCTGTTCGAGCCGCTCTGGAACGCCCAATACGTGGATCATGTCCAGATCACGGTGGCCGAGACTGTCGGCGTGAACGGGCGGGGCGCCTATTACGACAAGTCGGGCGCCATGCGGGACATGGTGCAGAACCACCTGATGCAGCTTCTCTGCCTGATCGCCATGGAACCGCCGTCGCGCTTCGATCCCGACGCCGTTCGGGATGAGAAGCTGAAGGTCATTCGCGCGCTCGATCCGGTCGACAAGAACGACATCGTGCGCGGTCAGTATGTGTCCGAGGAAGACGGCGAAAGCTATCTGGAGCAGGTCGAAGACCCCGACAGCCTGACCGAGAGCTTCATCGCTATGAAGCTGAACATTTCGAACTGGCGCTGGGCGGGCGTGCCGTTCTACCTGCGCACCGGCAAGAAGCTGAAGGCGCGCGCCTCCGAGATCGCCATCGTGTTCAAGGACGCGCCCCATTCGATCTTCGGACAGGAGCTCGGACGGCATCGCAACATCCTCGCGATCCGGCTTCAGCCGAACGAAGGGATCACGCTTGGCGTGACGATCAAGGAACCCGGTCCGGGCGGGATGCGTCTTGTCGATGTGCCTCTGGACATGACGTTCAAGGACGCGCTCGGGCCCGATGGAGACGAGATTCCCGACGCATATGAGCGGCTGATCATGGACGTCATCCGTGGTAACCAGACGCTGTTCATGCGCGGCGACGAGGTCGAGGCCGCGTGGGCCTGGACCGATCCGCTGATCAAGGGCTGGATCGAGCGTGGCGAGCGGCCCAAATCCTACGACGTCGGCTCGACCGGCCCCGAGGACGCTGCCGTTCTGATGCACCGCGAGGGCCGCAAGTGGCGCGACATCAAGGCATGACGCATAACGCAGCGATGTAACGCGAGACGGAGGAGAGACATGGAATTCATCGAGTATCCCGACCGCGAAATGATGATGATCGACCTCGCAAACCGCATCGCGGGCGAGCTGAACACCTGCCTGCGTCAGCATGACTGGGCCTCTTTCGCAGTGCCGGGCGGCACGACGCCTGGGCCGATCTTCGACGATCTCTGTTCCGCCGATCTGGACTGGAGCCGCGTCCACGTGATGCTGACAGACGAGCGGTGGGTGCCCGAGGATCACGAGCGTTCGAACACGCGCCTTCTGCGCGAGCGCCTACTGATCGACCGGGCGTCGGCGGCCACCTATGTGCCGCTCTACAAGCCCGCTGAGACGCCGGAAGAGGTGATCGACGAGCTGTCCGAGACCATACGGCCGGAAATGCCCATCTCGATCCTGCTTCTTGGCATGGGGGCCGACATGCACACGGCCTCGCTCTTTCCCGGCGCCGACCGTCTGGCCGATGCGCTCGACCGGAATGCGCCGCCGCTGATGGCGATGCGCGCGCCCGGTGCGCCCGAACCCCGGATCACTCTGACCGCTCCGGTCCTGCGCAGTGCGATGAGCACCCATGTCGTCATCACCGGAGCCGAGAAACGCGCGGCGCTCGAGGCGGCGCGACACATGAAACCGGCTGAAGCACCCATCGCCACCGTTCTGAGCGACGCAATGGTGCACTGGGCCGAATAGAAAGGACCGAGTCATGGATTGGACCCGTCTGGAAAAAGCGGCGCAGACCGCCGCCGAAACCCCGATCATCGACCGTTTTGCCGACAGCGCGCGGGCGCGCGAGTTCTCGGTATCGGCGGGCGAAATGCTTTTCGATTATTCCAAGACCTCGATGGACGAAAAGGGGCGCGCGCTCCTTGTCGAGATGTACGAGGCTGCCGGTGTCCCGGCGCGCCGGGAAGAGATGTTCACCGGCGCGAAGATCAACGAGACCGAGGGCCGCGCAGTCCTGCACACCGCGCTCCGCAATCTCGATGGCGATCCGGTCATGGTCGACGGCAAGGATGTGATGCCGGGCGTGCTGGACACGCTCAACGAGATGGAAGCGTTCGCTGAAGGCATCCGCTCGGGCCGCATCGCCGCACCGGGCGGGGGCGCTTTCACCGATGTGGTGAATATCGGCATCGGCGGCTCGGACCTCGGGCCGGCCATGGCGACATTGGCGATGGCGCCTTACCATGACGGTCCGCGCTGCCATTACGTGTCGAACGTCGACGGCGCGCATATCAACGACGTGCTGCTGGGGCTGAACCCCGCTTCGACGCTGGTGATCGTTGCGTCGAAGACCTTTACCACCATCGAGACCATGACCAACGCCGAGACCGCGCGGAACTGGATTGCCAGGGCGGTCGGGACCGACAACGCGGGCGGGCATTTCGCGGCGCTTTCCACGGCGGCGGACAAGACGGCGGCCTTCGGGATCGCCGAGGACCGCGTCTTCGGGTTCGAGGACTGGGTCGGCGGGCGATATTCCATGTGGGGACCGATCGGGCTTGCCCTGATGATCGCCATCGGCGGTCAGGCCTTCCGCGCGTTTCTGGCGGGCGGGCAGGCGATGGACCGGCATTTTCGCTCGGCCGAACCGCTTGAAAACCTGCCCGTCATGCTGGCGCTGACCGGCATCTGGCACAATCAGGGCCTTGGCTATGCCACCCGCGCCGTGCTGCCCTATGAGCAGCGCCTTTCGCGGCTGCCGGCCTATCTGCAGCAGCTTGAAATGGAGAGCAACGGCAAGGGCGTGTCGATGGATGGTGAGACGCTTGCCGTTCATTCCGGCCCCGTCGTCTGGGGCGAGCCCGGGACCAACGGCCAGCATGCGTTCTACCAGCTGATCCATCAGGGGACGCGGGTCGTGCCGTGCGAATTCATGGTGGGCGCGGAAAGCCACGAGCCGGAGCTGGCTCATCAGCACCGGCTTCTGATCTCGAACTGTCTCGCGCAGTCAGAGGCGCTGATGAAGGGCCGTACGCTGGACGAGGCGCGGGTACTTATGGAGGGCAAGTTCGAAGGCGCCGAGCTGGAGCGGCAGGCGCGCCATCGAGTCTTCCCGGGCAACCGGCCCTCGACGACGCTGATCTATCCCAAGCTGACGCCCTTCGTGCTGGGCCAGGTCATCGCGCTATATGAGCACCGCGTGTTCGTCGAAGGCGTGATGCTGGGGATCAACAGCTATGATCAGTGGGGTGTCGAGCTTGGCAAGGAGCTTGCCAAGGCGCTGGAACCGGTTGTTGCAGGTGAGGTCAGCGGCGAGGACAAGGACGGCTCGACCCGTCAGCTTGTGGGCTTCATCCGGCGCGCGCAGGGCGCCTGACGCCTGAGCGAGCAATACGGTGGCCGGTGCCCCGGCCACCGCTAAAAATCCGCAATTACTGAGCGCCGCTCAGAGCGTTCCAACCGGCGGTGAAGCCCGAGAGCGAGACCTTGAGGGCGACAGGCTCGGTCGGCAGCGCCGCCGACACGAGCGTCACGGTGCCCGACGCGCCACGCTTCAGTTGCTCGATTTCCTCGGCGCGGAAGCCAAGACGCGCGTAGCAGCCGATCTGCGTGCAGAAGGCAAAGGGATAGCGCCGCGCCTCGCCACCGTCGATGGCAAGCCGGAGCTGCGCGGTCAGCAGCGTCTCGAGCGGGGTAATGACCGTGGCGCCCGCAGCGGCCTCCTGACCGGCGGGAAGGGCGAAGATGTTGATCTCCGCCACCGCGTTGCCCTGATCGTCGGCCAGAAGCTGATAAAGCTGGCAGGGATCGTTCCCGTCCTCGGCGCGCACGCAGCGGAGTTGCCAGTCGGTGAACTCGCCCGCGACATAGGTGTCCCCAACCTGCGGTCCGTCGCTTTCAGGCGTTCCGAGAGACAGGCCGCCGTCATCGGGCGTCGTGCTGTCGCCGACGACACCTTCGGTGGCGTCGGTTCCGGTCTGTCCGCTGTCCTGCGCCAGCGCCGTGGCCGGTGCCAGAGCGAGGCAGAGAAGAAGAGTGTAAAGCGTCTTACCCATTACGTAATCCTTGCAGATATGCTCGATCGTTGCAGGCCCTCTAACACGGGTGACCCGGTATGTCAGGGGGGGCAGGTCAAGGTGCGGGCGGATCGCCGCCGCTCAAAAGAAAACAGGGTCCCCGGTAAAGGACCCTGTCGTCTTCGCTCCCTGCCGGACTGGCCGACTTTTTGATTGCCGGGACGCTACGACAGGGAGGGGAGGCCGTCAACAGCCTAAATTATCACTTTTTTCACGTCCCACCGCGCCTTCGCCTGCATCAAAAAAAAGGCCGGGCGCAAGCGCCACGGCCAGTCTACAGGGAGGAAGTTTCCGAACCGTCCAGGGAAGGACAGCCCGGCAACGCCTTCTTACTGGCAGAAAAAGGTTAACAGGCTATTGTCGGGCCGCACGGAACCGAAAACGACAGCGAGGCACCCTTGTCCGAGACGATCTTCATTGGCGGCGGCGGGCCGGAATACGGCGAGCCGCAAACGCTTCTTCTGAAATACGCGAACCGGCACGGGCTGGTGGCTGGCGCAACCGGAACGGGCAAGACCGTGACCCTGCAGATCATGGCGGAGAGCTTCTCCGCAATGGGGGTGCCGGTCTTCCTGTCGGACGTGAAGGGCGACCTTTCGGGGCTGGCCGCCGCGGGGCGCGAGGATTTCAAACTGCACGACGCCTTCATGTCGCGCGCGGGGACGATCGGGTTCGAAGACTACGCCTATGACAGCTTCCCGGTCACCTTCTGGGACCTCTTCGGTGAAGCGGGCCACCCGATCCGCACGACGGTCTCCGAGATGGGGCCGCTTCTGCTGTCGCGCCTGCTGGAGCTGACCGAGGCGCAGGAAGGCGTCCTGAACATCGCCGTCCGCGTGGCGGATGAAGAGGGGCTGCCGCTTCTCGATCTCAAGGACCTGCAGGCGATGCTTGTCTGGATCGGCGAGAACCGCGAGGAAATCCAGCTTCGCTACGGCAATATCTCAACCGCTTCGATCGGCGCAATCCAGCGCCAGCTTTTGGTGCTGGAGAACCAGGGCGGCACGCAGTTCTTCGGGGAACCCGCGCTTGAGCTTGCCGACATCATGCGCACCGATATCGACGGGCGGGGGAGGATCAACATCCTTGCCGCGGACAAGCTCATGTCCTCGCCCCGGCTTTATGCGACATCGCTTCTGTGGCTTCTGTCCGAGCTGTTCGAGGAGCTGCCCGAGGTGGGCGATCCCGACAAGCCCAAGCTGGTCTTCTTCTTCGATGAGGCGCATCTCCTGTTCGACGATGCGCCGAAGGCGCTGATCGACAAGGTCGAGCAGGTGGCGCGGCTGATCCGGTCCAAAGGAGTGGGCGTCTATTTCGTGACCCAGAACCCGGCTGACGTGCCCGAAGATATTCTTGGTCAGCTCGGCAACCGGGTCCAGCACGCTCTTCGCGCCTTCACGCCGAAGGACCAGAAGGCCCTGAAACAGGCCGCAGAGACCTATCGCACGAACCCCCGCTTTTCGACCGAGGAGGCGATCCGCGAGGTGGGCGTGGGCGAGGCTGTGACGTCCTTTCTCGAGCGCAAGGGCGCGCCCGGCGTGGTAGAGCGGACGCTGATCCGGCCCCCGTCCTCGCAGCTTGGTCCGCTCGACGCCGAGGCACGGAGGCGCGTGATCGCAGGCTCGCCCGTGGCGGGCAAGTATGACGAGGCGCTCGACCGCGAGAGCGCCTATGAAAAGCTCAAGGCCGTGGCCGAGGCGGCGGCACGCGAGGCGGAAGAGGCCGAGCGGCTGGAAGAAGAAGCCGAGGCGCGCGAGCGCGAATTCAAGCAGGCTCGTCGCTATGACGGCAAGCAGGTCGGGCGGTCCACGTCGCGGTCGTCCCGCGACACGGGCGTGGGTGACAAGCTGACCAAGATGGTCGTCAAGGAACTGACTGGGACCACCGGGCGCAGGATCATCCGGGGGATTTTGGGCGGGCTCTTCAAGGGCAGGTAGGGGTTGCGCCGCGGGCTTCGCCCGCGGCGCGTTGGTCGGACGCTGGCGCGTCCGGCTTTCCGCGAATGCTGGCGCATTCGTCGATGGCCTCTCGAAGATCGCGCTGCGATCTTCTGCCGGCCGCCCGCGAATGCTGTCGCATTCGCTCGAGGGGGCTGTCTGCCCCCTCGGCCTCCCCCGAGGATATTTGAAGGCCGATAATGGGCGGGGCGCGTTGCCAGTTGCGGGCGGATGGGGCATGACCTTTCTGGAACAGTGGAGGCAGCGACATGGCATTCGGCAAGGGGCATCATCTGAGCCTGATCGACGGCTCGGCCTTCATCTTTCGGGCGTTTCATGCGCTGCCGCCCCTAACGCGGAAATCCGACGGGCTCCCCGTGGGCGCGGTCTCGGGTTTCGTCAACATGCTGTGGAAGCTGGTGGAAGAGAACAAGGGGCCGGATGCGCCGACCCATGTGGCCGTGGTCTTCGACAAGGGCAGCCACACGTTCCGGAACGATCTCTACGACCAGTACAAGGCCAACCGGGACGAGATGCCGGAGGACCTGCGCCCGCAGATCCCGCTCACACGCGAGGCGACGCGCGCCTTCAACATCGCCTGTCTGGAGCAGGAGGGTTTCGAGGCCGACGACATCATCGCCACGCTTGCCTGCCGGGCGCGCGAGGCAGGCGGGCGCGTCACGATCATCTCCTCCGACAAGGACCTGATGCAGCTTGTGGGCGACGGGGTCGAGATGTTCGACGCCATGAAGAACGTGCGGATCGGGCGCGAAGGGGTGGAGGCCAAGTTCGGCGTCGGGCCTGAGCGCGTGGTCGACGTGCAGGCGCTTGCGGGTGACAGCGTGGACAATATTCCGGGCGCGCCGGGCATCGGGGTCAAGACCGCCGCGCTTCTGATCAATGAATACGGCGACCTCGAGACGCTGTTGGAGCGCGCCGAAGAGATCAAGCAGCCGAAGCGCCGACAGACCCTGATCGAGAATGCCGACCAGATTCGCCTGTCGAAGAGGCTGGTGACGCTCGATAGCGATATGGAGCTGGACTACGGGTTGGACTCGCTCGAGGTGCAGGAGCCCGTGGCCGAAGACCTGCTGGGCTTCCTGACCGAAATGGAGTTCCGCACCATCACACGCCGCGTGGCGGAGGCGCTTGGAGCCGAGGTGCCGGTGATCGAGGCACCCGAAGCGGAGCAGGGCGAGGATGCGGGCGACGAGGCCGAGGAGGTGCCGTTCGATGCCTCGGCCTACGAGATCATCCGCGACGCCGATGCGCTCGCGGGCTGGATCGCTGAGGCGCGGGCGCGGGGCTGGGTCGCCGTCGATACCGAGACCACGGGGCTGAACGAGATGACCGCCGACCTGGTGGGTGTCTCGCTGAGCGTCGAGCCCGGCGAGGCGGCCTATCTGCCGCTGACCCATCGCGCGGCGACGTCGGACGATCTGTTCGGGTCGGATGAACTTGCGGAAGGGCAGTTGGCGCTGGACGAGGCGTTGGACCTGCTGAAGCCCCTTCTTGCCGATCCGTCGGTGATGAAGATCGGCCAGAACATGAAATACGATGCCAAGATCTTTGCCCGCTACGGGGTCGCGGTCACGCCCATCGACGACACGATGCTGATGAGCTACGCGATGCATGCGGGTCTGCACGGGCATGGTATGGATCAGCTGAGCGAGCGCTATCTCGGGCACCATCCGATCGAAATCAAGACGCTTCTGGGCACCGGTAAAGGCCAGATCACGTTCGACCGCGTTCCCATTGATGAGGCGGCGAAATATGCCGCCGAAGATGCCGATGTTACTCTGCGCCTCTGGAAGGCGTTCAAGCCGCGTCTGCACCGGGCCAGGGTGACCACGGTCTACGAGACACTCGAGCGTCCGCTGGTGCCTGTCCTGGCCGAAATGGAGATGGCTGGGATCAAGGTCGACAAGGGCACGCTCAGCCGCATGTCGAACGCCTTCGCGCAGAAGATGGCCGCGTTGGAAGACGAGATCCAGGAGCTTGCGGGCGAGAAGTTCAACGTGGGCAGCCCCGCTCAGGTGGGCGACATCCTGTTCGAGAAGATGGGCCTTCCGGGCGGCAAGAAGGGCAAGACCGGCAAGTATTCGACCCCTGCCGACGTGCTGGAAGACCTCGCCACCGAGCATGACCTGCCTGCGCGCGTGCTCGACTGGCGCCAGCTTCAGAAGCTCAAATCCACCTATACCGACGCGCTGCAGGACCATATCAACCCCGACACGGGCCGGGTGCATACGTCCTATTCCATCGCGGGAGCGAATACCGGGCGCCTGGCGTCGACCGATCCCAACCTTCAGAACATTCCCGTCCGGACCGAGGAGGGGCGCCGTATCCGCGAGGCCTTCGTCGCGACCGACGGGCACAGGCTGGTCAGCTTGGATTACAGCCAGATCGAGCTCAGAATCCTTGCCCATATCGCCGGAATCGACGCGCTGAAACAGGCCTTTGCCGAAGGGCAGGACATTCATGCGGCGACCGCGTCCGAGATGTTCGGTGTGCCGCTCGACCAGATGACGCCGGACGTGCGCCGTCAGGCCAAGGCCATCAATTTCGGTGTGATCTATGGCATTTCGGGCTGGGGACTGGCGCGGAACCTGCGCATCCCGAGGGACGAGGCGCAGGGCTTTATCGACCGCTACTTCGAACGTTTCCCCGGTATCCGCGCATATATGGACGACACTGTCGCGCGGGCCAAGGAAACCGGCTACGTCGAGACGCTGTTCGGCCGCCGGATCAACACGCCCGAGATCAACGCCAAGGGGCCGACAGCCGGCTTCGCCAAACGCGCCGCGATCAACGCGCCCATTCAGGGCACCGCTGCCGACATTATCCGGCGCGCAATGATCCGTATGCCCGACGCCATCGCCAAGCTGCCCGCGACGATGCTTCTGCAGGTCCATGACGAGCTTCTCTTCGAGGTCGAGGAGGGCGCGGTGGATGACCTGATCGGTGCGGCGCGGGCGGTGATGGAAGAGGCATCGCTTCCGGCGGTCAAGCTGGACGTGCCGCTTGTCGTCGATGCGGGGCAGGGTGCGAACTGGGCCGAGGCACACTGACGCAGGCGATTATGTCTTTTCTTTAAAACCTTTCCGGCCATATGTCGGCCAACGCGATTCCGAGAAGACCGACCGCCATGCCCAAGATGACCGACAAACAGTCCATGATCGCCAATATGGCGCCCGTCCTGCAATCGGGCATCTTCGTGTTCTGTTCGGTGATCAACCGCGACGTGGCCTTTGAGGCCTTGTCCGAGGCGCGCGCCATGTTCGTCGAGGACGAGGGCTTCTCGCTGATCCTGCCGCGGGCCGAGGCCGACCGGTTGGGCCTCTCCTATGACATGCGGCTCCGCCAGATCACTCTTATGGTCTTCTCCGCGCTCGAAGGTGTCGGGCTGACCGCCGCGGTGGCCGAAGCGTTGGAGAAGAAGGGCATTCCGGCGAACATCGTGGCCGCCACACTGCACGACCATGTCTTCGTCCCGTCGAACCGTGCCGATGAGGCGCTGCAAGTTCTGCGCGACCTGCAAAAGGCGGCTCAAGGCGCGATGTGATGGAACCTGTCACGGCGAGCGGCGCTTGGGTGTCATAACGTACCAATCCAAAAGGACGCTGACCAAATGCCCCGCACACCGCTTCCCGGCCAGACCGCACCCGACCTGCATCTGCCGCTGATCATCGGCTCGAAATGGACGTTGGCCGAGCAATCGCCGGGGGCCTTCACGATGATCGTCGTCTATCGCGGTCTCCACTGTCCGATGTGCGAGAAATATCTGAAGCAGATTCGCGCGATGTACGACGAGTTCCTCGCCAAGGGCGTCGAGGTTCTGCATGTCTCGATGGACGGCAAGGACCGCGCCACAAAGGCGCATGAGGACTGGGCGCTCGATCCGATCCCGATGGCCTATGGGCTGACCGAGGACCAGGCAGCGGACTGGGGTTTGTATCTGTCCAAGTCCATGAAGGAGGCCGAGCCGGATGTCTTCGCCGAACCGGGTCTCTTTCTGGTCCGAGGTACCGGTGAACTCTACCTCGTCGATATCTCGAATTCGCCCTTCTCCCGACCGGACCTGACGGTTCTTTTGGACAAGCTCGATTTCATCATCGAAAAGGACTACCCGGCGCGCGGCACGAAGGCCGCGTGAGCAAGGCATGTGACCACCCTGAGATCGAGATGCGAAGCCGTGCCGAGCTTCGGGTCTGGTTGTCCCAACACCACGCCACCTCCGAAACGATATGGCTGGTCACATGGAAGTAGGGCACGCCTTTCTACGTGCCCTTTCCCGACTTCGTCGAAGAGCTTCTCTGCTGGGGCTGGATCGATAGCGTCCCGCGAAAGGTCGATAGTGAGCGGAGCGCGACGCGGGTTTCGCGGCGCAAGCCGAAAAGCGCGTGGTCCGGCGTCAACAAGCGGCTCGTCGAGAAAGCGCGTTCCGAACGCGCGATGACCGAGGCGGGCGAGGCGGCCATCGCCGTTGCAAAAGAAAACGGCATGTGGACCTTTCTGGACGACGTCGAGGCGGGCGTCGTGCCCGACGATCTCGGGCGCGCGCTCGGTCCTCTTCGTGAACGGTGGGACGCCTGGCCGAAAACCTATCGCCGCGCGTGGCTCGAAAAAATCAAGTCGGCCAGAACCGGCGCCACGCGCGAGAAACGCATCGCCGCATGCGCGAGCGCGGCAAGCGCCGATACCCCGAAGGCCGGTTTGTCCTGACGCTCGGTCACCGCGCCGCTCCTTTCCGCTTTCCCCTCTGTCCACGCTCTTTTATGAACCCCATGACCGAAGCGCCTGAAGGGGACCCACGCGCCATGGACGAACCCGCCATCACCGAAGACCTGATCGCCGCTCACGGGTTTACGCCCGAGGAATACGCCGAAGTCCTGCGCATTCTGAACCGCGAACCGACCTTCACGGAACTCGGCATCTTCTCGGCCATGTGGAACGAGCATTGTTCCTACAAGTCCTCCAAGAAATGGCTCCGGACCCTTCCCACCGATGGCCCTCAGGTGATCTGCGGCCCGGGCGAGAACGCGGGCGTCGTGGATATCGGCGACGGGCAGGCGGTGGTCTTCAAGATGGAGAGCCATAACCACCCCTCCTACATCGAGCCCTATCAGGGCGCGGCGACCGGCGTGGGCGGCATCCTTCGCGACGTCTTCACCATGGGCGCGCGGCCGATCGCGGCGATGAACGCGCTCTCTTTCGGGGAACCGTCCCATCCCAAGACGAAGCGGCTTGTCTCGGGTGTGGTCGAGGGCGTCGGCGGATACGGCAACGCCTTCGGCGTGCCGACCGTGGGGGGCGAGGTCCGCTTCCACAAGGCCTATAACGGCAACTGTCTCGTCAACGCCTTCGCGGCCGGTCTGGCCGATGCCGACCGAATTTTCTACTCGGCCGCATCGGGCGTGGGCATGCCGGTCGTTTATCTCGGCGCCAAGACGGGCCGTGACGGCGTGGGCGGTGCCACCATGGCCTCCGCCGAGTTCGACGACACGATCGAAGAGAAGCGCCCGACGGTGCAGGTGGGCGACCCCTTCACCGAAAAGCGCCTGCTCGAGGCCTGTCTCGAACTGATGGCGACCGACGCCGTGATCTCGATCCAAGACATGGGCGCGGCGGGCCTGACCTGTTCGGCGGTCGAGATGGGCGACAAGGGCGGCCTCGGCATCCGGCTCGATCTCGACCGGGTGCCGGTCCGCGAGCGGGCGATGACGGCCTACGAGATGATGCTGTCGGAAAGCCAGGAACGGATGCTCATGGTCCTCCGCCCCGAGAAAGAGGCCGAGGCCAAGGCAGTCTTCGACAAGTGGGACCTCGATTTCGCCATCGTGGGCGAGACCATTGCGGAAGACCGCTTCCTCATCATCCACGGCAACGAGACCAAGGCGGACCTGCCGCTCTCGAAACTCGCCTCCACCGCGCCGGAATACGACCGCCCCTGGGTCGAGACGCCCGCCGCCGCCCCCTTGGGCGAGGTGGGAGAGGTCGATCCCATCGAGGGGCTGAAATCGCTCATCGGCTCACCAAACTACGCCCGTAAGCACTGGGTCTGGGAACAGTACGACGCGCAGGTCATGGCCGACACGGTGCAGGCACCGGGCCTCGGCGCGGGGATCGTGCGGGTCCACGGCACGGATAAGATGCTCGCCTTCACCTCCGACGTGACCCCGCGCTACGTCCGCGCCAACCCGGTCGAGGGCGGCAAGCAGGCTGTTGCCGAAGCCTATCGCAACCTCTGCGCCGTGGGTGCGACGCCGCTCGCCACGACCGATAACCTCAACTTCGGAAACCCCGAGAAGCCCGAGATCATGGGCCAGTTCGTGGGCGCGATCAAAGGCATCGGCCAGGCGGTGGCGGCACTCGACATGCCCATCGTGTCGGGCAACGTCTCGCTCTACAACGAGACCGACGGCCAGGCGATCCTGCCCACCCCCACCATTGGCGCGGTGGGGCTGATCCCGGACGCCTCTCACCTCATCGCAGGTGTCGCGAGGGACGGCGACGCGCTGATCCTGATCGGTGGCGAAGGCACGCATCTGGGCCAGTCGGCGCTTCTGGCCGAGCATTTCGGCCGGGAAGAGGGCGACGCCCCCGCCGTCGACCTCGCCGCCGAGAAACGGAACGGCGCCTTCGTCCGCGCCAGCGCCGGGACGATCCGCGCCGCCTCCGACCTCTCCGATGGCGGTCTCGCGCTCGCCGCCTTCGAGATGGCCGAAGCGGCGGGGCAGGGACTCAGCCTCGACGTCTCCGGTACCGCCGTGCTCTTCGGCGAGGATCAGGCCCGCTACCTTCTCGCCGTGGCGCCGGACCGCGTCGCGGACCTCCTCGACGCCGCCGCCGCCTCCGGCGTGCAGGCCAGCGAGGTGGGCCGCGTCGGCGGCGAAAGCGTCACGCTGGACGGCAAAATTGCCCCCCTTGCCGAACTCTCCCGCCTCTACCGGACGGCCTTCGCCCGGGCTGTGGGCTGAGCGCGGCCTCCCGCCTTCTTCTGTTCGGAAATACTCCGGGGGAGCGCGCGTCGCGCGCGGGGGCAGCGCCCCCACCGCGACCGCGAAGCGGGCGCAACCTCCCTTGCACACTGGCTCCGGCGGTTCTACATCAGGGAAAACACCGATCAGGGAACACCATATCCATGCCCATGCAGGCCCATGAGATCGAAGAGCTTCTGCGCGAAACCTTCCCCAATGCGAAGATTCAGGTCGAAGGAGACGATGGCGTGCACATGTCCGCCATGGTCATCGACGAGAGCTTTCGCGGCATGAACCGGGTCCAGCAGCAGCGCGCGGTCTATGCCGCGCTGAAAGGCAAGATGGACGGCCCGAATGGCGCGCTTCACGCGCTGGCCCTGACGACCAAAGCACCCGAATAGCAAGGACTTCTCAGATGAGCGCCGAACAGCAGATCACGGAAACCGTCACGTCGAACGACGTCGTCCTCTTCATGAAGGGCACCAAATCCATGCCTCAGTGCGGCTTTTCAAGCCGCGTGGCGGGCGTACTGAATTTCATGGGCGTGGACTATGCCGATGTGAACGTCCTCGCCGACGAGGCGATCCGTCAGGGCATCAAGGATTATTCCGACTGGCCGACGATCCCGCAGCTCTACGTCAAGGGCGAGTTCGTCGGCGGCTGCGACATCATCACCGAGATGACGCTTTCGGGTGAGCTGGACCAGCTCTTCGATGCCAAGGGCGTTACCTATGACAAGGAAGCTGCGAACAAGATTCGCGAGCACAACGCCTGATCGTCAGGCCTCGGCGGGGGGCCACTTGCCCTCCGCGATCAACTGGCGGCGCTTCCAGTCGAAGACGTCTTCACGGTTGACCCAGCGATACCGCGTATCGTCCTTGACCTGATCCCAGAACAGAGTTCCGCCCTGACGCCAGGGGTCGAGCACGATGCCCTCATCCCATGCGTCGCCCTCCGCGCCGATGATCACGGTCGAGTGGTCGATCAGCCACTCGTTATCCGCATTGGCGATGGCGCGGTGCAGGTCGAGGGTCCGAAAACTTTCCTGGGCCAGGCGTTTTTCCATGTCCTCGGCCCAGTGCCAGCAGAGCCCCCGCGGGCGCAGCCCCATATTCACCTTGGTGTTGTGAATGAGCGGAGGGTCGGTGATCTGATAGGCGATCGCCAGTTCCCGGGTATGCCGGTAGGCGATGCGAGCCGCGCGGGCGGCTTCTTCATGGTCGACGTGATCCCCGAGCGCCCTGATCTCATGGGCAAGCGCCGCGATCTCTGTCTCGGTCGCGGGCGCGCGTTTTTCCGGCGGTACGGCACAGGCGGCGAGGAACGCCGGAGCAAGGGCCAGAGCGGCCCTGCGCGTCAGTCGGGTATGCGATCTTTCCATCTTCATTTCACGAGAGCTAGCCCGCTCCGGACACGGTGTCGAGAGGCACCGATTTAATGATCCATGACAAGGCGGTGAGCGTGTCCTCCGTGCAGAATTGGTGGCGGAGAAGGGAGACCACCATGATCGACACCGACCATATGAAACAGCGACTGGAATCGCGGCGTGCCGCTCTGGAACGCCGCCTGCAAATGATCGACGACAAACTCGATCAGCCGCATACCGCGGACTGGGAAGACGCGGCCATAGAACACGAGGAAGACGAGGCTTTGGAAAGCCTCGGTCGGACCGGTTTGCAAGAGATCGAGGCGATCGACGCGGCCCTGGCAAGGATCGCCGCGGGTGACTACGGCGCCTGCGTCACCTGCGGGGCAGAGATTTCCGGGGAACGGCTCGAGACTCTGCCCGCGACGCCCTTCTGCCGGAACTGCGCGGCCTAGGCGTTGCCTTTCCGGCTGAAACGCCCGGCATCTTCGGCGGCCTTGCGGATCGCGCGGCTCTTGTTGACGGTTTCCTGCCATTCGGCCTCGGGATCGCTGTCCCAGACGACGCCGCCGCCGGCCTGAATATAGAGCGTCTCGTCCTTCACCACGGCGGTCCGAAGGGCGATACACATGTCCATGTCACCATTCGACGAGAAATAGCCCACGCCGCCGCCATAGACGCCGCGCTTTTCGGGCTCCAGCTCGTCGATGATCTCCATCGCGCGGACCTTGGGCGCGCCGGACACGGTCCCTGCAGGCAGGCCGGCCAATAGCGCGGAAAGCGCATCGTGGTCCTTGGACAGCTCCCCCACCACGTTCGAGACGATATGCATGACGTGGCTGTAGCGCTCGATCACGAATTCCTCGGTGGGCCGGACGGTGCCGATCCGGGCAACGCGGCCCACGTCGTTGCGTCCCAGGTCGAGCAGCATCAGGTGCTCGGCCAGTTCCTTCTCGTCGGACAAGAGATCGGCTTCCAGCGCCTTGTCCTCGTCGGGTGTCGCGCCTCTGGGCCGTGTTCCGGCAATGGGGCGGATCGTGACCTCGTTCTCGAAGACGCGGACGAGGATCTCGGGGCTCGCCCCGATCACCTGAAAGCCGCCGAAGTCGAAATGGAACATGAAAGGCGACGGATTCGTCCGCCTGAGCGAGCGGTAGAGCGCGAAGGGCGGCAGCGGGAAGGGCTGCGACCAGCGCTGCGACGGCACCACCTGAAAGATGTCGCCGGCGGCGATATACTCGCGCGCCTTCTCGACGGCGGCCTTGTAGCCGTCCTTGGTGAAGTTCGAAACCGGTTCGGGCGCCGCCACCTCGTCGCCCAGATCGCGGTCGGCGCCGGGCAGCGGGCGCTCGAGATCGCGCACGGCGTCCATGACGCGCTCAGCGGCCTGCGCATAGGCGGCCTTGGCCGATAGGCCACTTCCGGTCCATGCGGGGGCGACAACGATCACCTCGCCCTTCACGCCGTCCAGCACCGCCACGACCGAGGGGCGCAGAAGCACCGCGTCGGGCAGACCAAGCGGATCGGGGTTGATGTCGGGAAGATGCTCGACCAGACGGATCATGTCGTAGCCGAGATAGCCGAAGAGCCCCGCCGATGCCGCAGGCAGCCCGTCCGGAAGGGCAATACGGCTTTCAGCGATCAAGGCGCGAAGCGAGGTCAGCGGATCGGCCGCCTCGTCCTCGAAGCTTTCGCGGTCGAAACGGGCGGTGCGGTTGATCCGCGCATGCGCGCCATGGCACTGCCAGATCAGGTCGGGCTTCATACCGATGATCGAATAGCGCCCGCGCACCTCGCCTCCGGTGACACTTTCCAGCATGAAGGCGTCCGCCTGCGCGCCCGAGAGCTTCAGCATCAGCGATACCGGCGTATCGAGATCGGCGGCGAGCCGGGTGTAGACGACCTGGTTCTCGCCAGCGGCGTAGCCGGCCTCGAACTTGGAAAATGCGGGTTCGAGCGCCATCAGGGGATCTGTGCGTGCACGGCGTCGATCACCGCCTGATTGATCCGGACATCGCTGCCACGGATGACCGACTGGGTGAAGGCCTGAATGAGCGAGGTCTGCATCTCGCGCGCCGTCTCGACGCCGAAGCGGGCGAGAACGGATGCCGCTTCCGGCGCGTCGGGGTCGGGCTGGTTGATTGCATCGAGCCGGATGATCCATGCATCGCCATCCGCCGACAGCGTGGCCAGATCGTCGGGCTCCATACCGAAGACGGTTTCGTTGAAATCGGGTGGGGTGCCGGGCACGAAACCCTGCCGCTCGACGCCGCGATCGGTGCCGAGGTTCAGGCCGAGCCCGGCCATTTCGGCGCCGTTCTCAAGCGCCGCCACCAGTTCCGCCGCGCGTGCGGTCAGGGCCTTTTCCGTCTCGACCATTTCCCAGGCCGCGATGACCTCGTCGCGGACAACCGCGAAGGGGCGAAGCTCGGGTTCGAGCACTTCGGCCACCGAAATGACGGCGATGCCGCCTTCGTCCAGCTCGACCAGTTCCGCGAAATCGCCCGGCTGCGCTGCCTCGGCGGCCTCGCGGAAGGCGGTGTAGGCGGCAACGCCCTCGAATACCTCGTCGTTGAAGTCGATACGGCCCGCTTCCATGTCGGTCCGTTCCACCAGCGCGGGGATATCCGCACCGCCGGCCAGTAGGTCTTCGACGCTGGCCACGCTTTCAAGAATGATCCGGCGCGCACGGTCCGACGCCGCCTCGCGCGACAGTTCCTCTTCGGCTTCTTCGAAACTCGTCTCCTGCGCCGACAGAATGGCGTTCATCCGGTAAAGCGCCGGGCCGAGCGATGAGGGCAGGGGGCCGAACACGCCTGGCTCTTCTGTCCCGAACAGGACTTCGGCGGCCTCGGTGGGCAGGTCCTCGCGCGCAAGATCGCCAAGATCGGCGTCATCCAGCGACAGGCCGCGTTCCTCGATCAGATCGTCGAAGCTGGCGCTGCCGCCGTCAATGCGCGCCAGCGCTTCGGCGGCGGCATCGTCGGTCTGGAAGACGAGGCGCTCGATCAGACGCCGCTCGGGCTGGACGAATTCCTCGATCCGGGCGTCGTAAAGCGCGCGCACTTCGCTTTCGTCGACCTCGATCTCATCCGCGATCATATCCGGCGTCAGCAGGGCATAGTCGATGACCTTGGTTTCCGGCCGGGTAAAGCGTTCGGCGTATTCTTCGTGGAAAGCGCGGAGCACGTCTTCGCTCGGCTCGGGCAGCGGTTCTGCCAGATCGTTGGCAGTCAGCCGCGCCCATGTGACATCCCGCGTCTCGCGCGCATAGGTGAAGAGCGTGTCCACGAAGATGTCGGGGGCAATTACGCCGCCGCCGACCGAGGCCTGCAGCAGGCCTGAGGCGAGGGTCGAGCGGACTTCGGCCTCGTAATCGCGCGCGCTGGAGCCGATCTCGCGCAGAGCGAATTCATAGGTTTCCCGGTTGAAGTTGCCAGTGCCGTCCTGAAAGCGGCGGGTCTGTGCGATCTCCTGCGCAACCGTCTCGTCGCCAAGAGACACTCCAAGGGCACGCGCCTCGTTCTCGAGGGCGGCGCGGCTGACAAGAGTGCCAAGAGCCGCGCTGTCGAGGCCGATCATGCGCGCCTGCGAAAAGCTGAGGGGCTGTCCGGTTGCCTGCGAGAAGGCGCGTAGCTGGTTGTCCACGGCGCGCACGTAATCGTTGGCGTCGATTTCCACGTCACCCACGGTCGCCACGGTCTGTTGCGAGCCGCTGAAACTGGTGGCTCCAAAGCCCGCCAGACCCAGAATAAGAAGGATCAGAATGACCCAGACGCCTGCGCTTGCGCCCTTTTTCTTCGCCATGGGAAACCCACTCCTTTTGACCGGTCAGCGCTTGTTACGCGAGGGGTCAGGACAGGGCAAGGGGCGGGCGGAAACCGGCTGGGGAGACGCGGTCAGTCGCGGCCGCGATAGGGCTCGACATATTGCAGCGCCATGTCCCACGGGAAGAAGATCCACGTGTCCTGGCTGACGCCGGTGATGAAGGTATCCACCTGCGGTTCGCCCTTCGGCTTGGCATAGACTGTCGCGAAATGGGCGTTCGGATAGAGCTTGCGGACCAGTTCCAGCGTCTTGCCGGAATCGACGAGGTCATCGACCACCAGAATCCCCGTGCCGTCACCCATCATCTCGGCGTCGGGCGCCTTAAGGACCACCGCTTCGGACTGGCTCTGGTGGTCGTAGCTTTTCACGCTGATCGTATCGACGGTGCGGATATCCAGTTCCCGCGCCACAATCATGGCGGGTGCCATGCCGCCCCGCGTGATCGCCACCACGGCGCGCCAGCCGCCGCCATCGGGGCCGCGCCCGTCCAGCCGCCACGCCAGCGCGCGGCTGTCTCGGTGGATCTGGTCCCAGGAGACGTGGAAGCCTTTTTCATGGGGCAAACGGTCGGTCATATGTCTTGTTTCCCGTCGTTGTGGTCGTCAGCTTGCCATGCGGAGCGCCATGCCGCCGAGAAGGATCGCCGCACAGCGGTCGAAAACCTTCTTCAGCCGAAGGTAGCCCGCCCGCGCCCTCTGGGTCGTCAGGATGATGGCACAGCCGGTATAGAACACCGCTTCTATCGTGAAGTGCAGCAACAGAATCTGGCCCTTGGCTGCGATGGACATGCCGGCGGGCAGGATGGTGCTGAAAATCGCCGCGATAAAGATCACGGCCTTGGGGTTCGCCAGGTTCGTGACAAAGCCCAGGGCGAACCCTTTCGGCCCGCGCGGCATAGTCGTATCGGGGCCTTGGTCAGCATGACGCCAGAGAGACCATGCCAGCCAAAAAAGATATGCCGCACCGGCGATTTTCATGATGAGAAAGGCGGCCGGCACCAGCGCAAAGAGCGCGGTCAGACCTGCAAAGGCCGTGAATGACCACAGCGTCGCTGCAGAGGCGAGACCCAGACCGGTAAGAATGCCCTGCAGCCGTCCCCCCGAGACCGACGATTTGGTCAGTGCCAGGAATGCAGGACCGGGCGAGACAAGCGCACCGAAAATCGCAATCGAGAACGCGAGCGCCGTGGCAGGCTCCAAGGCCTCATTCCTTCTTGTCGTAGGTCATGTCCGGCGCGTCGAGCGCCTTCATTCCGACCACGTGATAGCCCGAGTCGACATGATGCACTTCGCCCGTCACGCCCGAGCCGAGGTCGGACAGAAGGTAGAGGGCGGATTTGCCCACATCCTCGATGGTCACGTTGCGGCGAAGCGGCGAGTTGTACTCGTTCCACTTCATGATGTAACGGAAATCGCCGATGCCGCTGGCCGCGAGCGTCTTGATCGGGCCCGCGGAAATGGCGTTGCAGCGAATGCCGTCTCGGCCGAGGTCTTCGGCGATGTAGCGCACGCTTGCCTCAAGCGCCGCCTTGCAGACGCCCATGACGTTGTAGTGCGGCATGACCCGCTCGGCACCGTAATAGGTCATCGTCAGAAGCGAGCCGCCATCCGGCATCATGGCCGCCGCACGGCGGCAGATCGCGGTGAAGGAGAAGACCGAGATATCCATCGACATGGCGAAGTTGTTGCGGCTTGTGTCGATATAGCGCCCGCGCAACTCGTTCTTGTCCGAAAAGCCGATGGCGTGGACGAGGAAGTCCAGCTTGCCCCAACGCTCTTTGAGGTCTGCGAACAGCTTGTCGATGGACTCGCCGTCGCTCACGTCGCAGGGCAGCACGATATCCGAGCCGAGGCTTTCGGCCAGCGGACCCACGCGTTTCAGAAGCGCCTCACCCTGGTAGGAGAAGGCAAGTTCCGCGCCCTGATCGGCGCAGGCCTTCGCGATGCCCCATGCGATAGATTTGTCGTTTGCGAGCCCCATGATCAGGCCGCGCTTTCCCGCCATCAGTCCTGCGGTCATATTCCCTGTCCCTCGACCCGTTTACGGTGGAGCAGGTCTATGCCATCAGATGATGCGCATCAAGACTGAGGGACCGCCATGGCCGATCAATCCGACATCTTCGCAGGTGATGACCCCATCGCCATCGCGCGCCGGTGGTTGGCCGAGGCTGAGGCGACCGAGCCGAATGACGCCAACGCCATCGCACTGGCGACCTCTGATGCAGGTGGGCTGCCCAATGTGCGTATGGTGCTGCTGAAGGAGATCGAAGACGATGCCTTCGTCTTCTACACCAATTACGAAAGCGCAAAGGGGCAGGAACTTGCCGCGAATCCCCAGGCGGCTTTTGTCATGCATTGGAAGAGCTTGCGTCGCCAAGTTCGCGTGCGCGGCAGGGTCACCCGCGAGGAGGGACCGCAGGCGGACGCCTATTACAAGTCCCGTGCGCTGCAAAGCCGGATCGGCGCCTGGGCGAGTGAGCAGTCCCGTCCGCTGAAATCCCGCGCGGCGCTGATGACCAAGGTGGCCGAGCTGGGCGTGCGGAAGGGGACAGACCCCGAACGCCCGCCATTCTGGGGCGGATTTCGCATCCACCCGGTCGAAATCGAGCTGTGGGCCGATGGCGCTTTTCGGCTTCACGACCGTTTCCGGTACCTGCGGAGTGACGCAGGGGAAGGTTGGGAGAAGAACCGTCTCTCGCCCTAAACGTGTGTTTGCGGTCACGGGAAACTGCAAGGCGAGAAAAAAACGTCATCTTTAACCTTGCTTTTCGGCTTGGCGATGGCCCATGCTGAAAAAAAACGGGCCGAAGGCTCAGGGATGATGCTTAAAATGTCGGACGTCGATCAGGACGGTACGAGGGTTTCGGGGACGGTTAAATGGTTCGATCCCACGAAAGGGTTCGGATTCGTTGTCGCTGAGGGCGGCGGGCCGGATATTCTCTTGCATGCCAATGTCCTACGGAACTTTGGCCAGTCCTCCGTCGCGGATGCGGCGGGGATCGAAATCATCATTCAAGAAACTGCGCGCGGCATTCAGGCCGTCGAGGTTCTTCGGATCGACCCGCCCGCGGGCGAGGATGATGCGGTCGCGCCCGAAGGCGAAATCGCCGAGCCCGTGGACCTTTCCCTGCCTCTCGAACCGGCGCGCGTGAAATGGTTCGACAAGGCCAAGGGCTTTGGATTTGCCAATGTCTTCGGCCGCGACGAGGATGTCTTTCTGCATATCGAAGTTCTGCGGCGCAGCGGTCTTGCCGACCTTCAGCCGGGCGAGGCCGTGTCCCTTCGTGTCGTGGACGGCAAGCGGGGGCGCATGGCGACCCAGGTCACAAGCTGGGAAGCCGCGCTGAAGTCGGGCGAGTGATCCGCACCGTTTTTCTATTTGTCTTCGCTCTGACGGCGACCCAGGCCGGGGCGCTCTGTCGTGACGACCGGGTCGACCTGCGCGGCGCGTGGGGGCAGGCGGGTTTCACGGTCGAGCTGGCCGACGAGCCGCGCGAGCGCTCGGTCGGATTGATGAACAGGCCCTCCATGCCGCGGGGCGCGGGGATGCTGTTCGTCTACGACGCGCCGCAAAGGGCCACTTTCTGGATGCGGAATACGCTGATCCCGCTCGACATGATCTTCGCAGATGCGACCGGCGTCGTCCGCCACGTTCATGAAAATGCCATCCCGCTGGACGAGACGACGATCGATGGCGGCGAGGGCATTCAATACGTGCTTGAGATCAATGGCGGCCTGTCCGGACGGCTGGGCATCGAACCGGGAACCGAGTTGCGCCACCCCGCTATCGGCGATGATGCCGCCTGGCCCTGCGACTGAGGCAAAGTCAGGCGTTGCGCCCTCGGCCAAGAGACACTAGGACAACCACGTCGGGGCGTGGCGCAGTCTGGTAGCGCACCTGTTTTGGGTACAGGGGGTCGTGAGTTCGAATCTCGCCGCCCCGACCATCTTCCGGATCGGCGGAGGCACACCATATATCGTGTGTCCTGCCGCCCCTCTCTCCCACTAATGGTGCATTTTCAGGCGGTGGCTGTGGGTAACATGGCCACATGTGGTGGATGGTACCACTGAAAGCGGGCCGGCCGGCAATCTGGGATTTCCTTCCAAGAAGGTCGAGCGACCGGGGCTCGGGTGGCTCGAACACTCTGAACTTCCGCTGTTAACCAGCTTGGCTTTCATCGTTTTTTCCGGCGGCCGACAGGCAACAGACAGACGGAGCGATGACCTTGGAGCGTGAAGCAGAATCGGCCCGTCCTGTTTCGGCCAAACGGTCAACCGAAAAAAGTATGGTGTGAGGGTAAAAATCTCGTTGACGGCGGCGGGCATGATGCCGCAGGTTGTGTGAGCCGGACGGGACGCCACAACATATTGTGTCGCCGGCAGGGACGGAAGATACCTCACCAAGACGCGCCGCAACGGCGCAGGACCGCGCAGGGATCGGCGCGGACAAGAGCTTCTTTGCCCTGCCGCCCGCCCGGCACGAATGACAAGGTCAACGCTTCAGAAGAAGCGAAGAACGCGGGGCAAGGACGACTATGAAGATCGAACGCAAGTTCACCAAAGCCGGACGGGACGCCTACGAGGCGCTGGAATTCACCACGACCTCGTCCGAAATCAGAAACCCGGACGGCACAGTCGTCTTCAAGCTGGACAATGTCGAAGTGCCTGCGCGCTGGAGCCAGGTCGCGTCCGACGTCATCGCCCAGAAGTATTTCCGCAAGGCGGGCGTCCCCGCGCGTCTGAAGAAGGTCAAGGAAAAGGGCGTGCCCGAGTTTCTGTGGCGTTCCGTTCCTGACGACAAGGCTCTGGCCGAGCTGCCCGAGGACGAGCGCTTCGGAGGCGAGACGAAGGCCGCTCAGGTGTTCGATCGTCTGGCCGGCGCATGGGCCTATTGGGGCTGGAAGGGCGGCTACTTCACCACCGAAGCCGACGCCCGCGCCTATTTCGACGAGATGCGCTACATGCTGGCCACGCAGCGCGCCGCACCGAACTCGCCCCAGTGGTTCAACACGGGCCTGCACTGGGCCTATGGCATCGACGGTCCCAGCCAGGGCCACCACTACGTCGACTATAAGACCGGCAAGCTGACCAAGTCGGACTCGGCCTACGAGCATCCGCAGCCGCACGCCTGCTTCATCCAGTCCGTCTCGGACGATCTGGTGAACGAAGGCGGCATCATGGATCTCTGGGTCCGCGAGGCGCGTCTTTTCAAATACGGCTCGGGCACAGGCACCAACTTCTCGTCGCTCCGCGCCGAGGGCGAGGCGCTGTCGGGCGGCGGTCGGTCGTCGGGCCTCATGGGCTTTCTCAAGATCGGGGATCGCGCAGCCGGCGCGATCAAATCAGGCGGGACAACCCGTCGGGCAGCGAAGATGGTGATCTGTGACGCGGATCACCCCGACATCGAGTCCTTCATCAACTGGAAGGTCATCGAAGAGCAGAAGGTCGCGTCCATCGTCGCCGGCTCGAAGATGCACGAGCAAAAGCTCAACGGCATCTTCGCGGCGATCCGCGAATTCGACGGCACTGAAGAGGGTGCTTATGACCCGAACAGCAACGATGCGCTCAAGTCCGCCGTACGCGAAGCCAAGCGCGCCGCAATCCCCGAGACCTATATCAAGCGCGTGCTCGACTATGCGCGGCAGGGCTATGGCTCGATCGAGTTCCCGACCTACGACACCGACTGGGACTCCGAGGCCTACAACTCGGTCTCGGGCCAGAACTCGAACAACTCGATCCGCGTCACCGATGCCTTCCTGAAGGCGGTTGAGAATGACGAGGACTGGGAACTGATCCGCCGCACCGACGGCAAGGTCGCCAAGACCATCAAGGCGCGCGACCTCTGGGAGCAGGTAGGCCATGCGGCCTGGGCCTGTGCCGACCCCGGCATCCAGTATCACGACACCGTCAATGCCTGGCACACCTGCCCGGAAGACGGGGCGATCCGCGGCTCGAACCCTTGCTCGGAATACATGTTCCTCGACGACACGGCATGCAACCTGGCCTCGATGAACCTGCTCACCTTCTACAAGGACGGTGAATTCCAGGCCGACGACTATGTCCATGCGACCCGTCTCTGGACGCTGACGCTGGAAATCAGCGTGATGATGGCGCAGTTCCCGTCCAAGGAAATCGCGCAGCTCTCCTATGACTTCCGGACGCTCGGCCTTGGCTATGCCAATATCGGCGGCCTGCTGATGAACATGGGTCTGGGTTACGACTCGGACGAGGGTCGGGCGCTCTGCGGTGCGCTGACCGCCGTGATGACGGGTGTGGCCTATGCCACCTCGGCCGAGATCGCCTCGGAACTCGGGCCCTTCTCGGGCTATGAGCGCAACTCCAAGCATATGCTGCGCGTCATGCGGAACCACCGCACCGCCGCATACGGCAAGACGACCGGCTACGAGAAAGTCAACGTCAAGCCGGTGGCGCTCGATCACAAGAACTGCCCTGATGCGCGTCTGGCGGAACTCGCCAAGAGCGCCTGGGACGAAGCGGTGAGCCTTGGCGAGAAGCATGGCTACCGAAACGCGCAGGCGACGGTGATCGCGCCCACCGGCACCATCGGTCTGGTCATGGACTGCGACACGACGGGGATCGAGCCGGACTTCGCGCTGGTGAAGTTCAAGAAGCTGGCCGGCGGCGGCTACTTCAAGATCATCAACCGCTCGGTGCCTGCGGCTCTGGAAAAGCTGGGCTACAGCTCGGCGGAGATCGAAGAGATCATCGCCTATGCGGTGGGCCATGGCACGCTCGGCAATGCACCCGGCATCAACCATACCGCTCTGGTGGGCCACGGCTTCGGTCAGGCGCAGCTGGACAAGATCGAGGCGGCGCTTCCGTCGGCCTTCGACATCCGCTTCGTCTTCAACCAGTGGACGCTTGGCGAAGAGTTCTGCACCGGAACGCTCGGCATCCCGACGGAAAAGCTGACCGATCCGTCCTTCGACCTTCTCCGCCACCTCGGCTTCACCAAGAAGGACATCGAAGCGGCGAACGACCACGTCTGCGGGACCATGACGCTCGAAGGTGCGCCCTTCCTCAAGGAAGAGCACTACACCGTCTTCGACTGCGCCAACCCCTGCGGCAAGAAGGGCAAGCGCTTCCTCTCGGTGGAAAGCCACATCACCATGATGGCCGCGGCGCAGTCGTTCATCTCGGGCGCGATCTCGAAGACGATCAACATGCCGAACGACGCCACCATCGAGGACTGCAAGGCGGCCTACGAGCTGTCGCACCGCCTCGGCGTCAAGGCCAACGCGCTCTACCGCGACGGCTCGAAACTGTCGCAGCCTCTGGCCGCCGCGCTGGTCGAGGATGACGACGAAGCCGCCGAAATCCTCGAAAGCGGCAGCCCGCAGGAAAAGGCCGCGGTTCTGGCAGAGAAGATCGTCGAGAAGATCGTGGTCAAGGAAATCGCCCGCGGCCGCGAGCGGATGCCCGAACGGCGCCGGGGGTATACCCAGAAGGCGATCGTCGGCGGCCACAAGGTCTATCTCCGCACCGGCGAATATGCCGACGGCAAGCTCGGTGAGATCTTCATCGACATGCACAAGGAAGGCGCCGGGTTCCGGGCGATGATGAACAACTTCGCCATCGCGGTGTCGGTGGGCCTTCAGTACGGCGTGCCGCTGGAAGAGTTCGTCGACGCCTTCACCTTCACCCGGTTTGAACCGGCGGGCATGGTGCAGGGCAACGACTCGATCAAGAACGCAACCTCGATCCTGGACTACATCTTCCGGGAACTGGCGGTCAGCTATCTCGATCGGACGGACCTGGCCCATGTGAAGCCCGACGGCTCGACCTTCGACGATCTCGGTCGTGGCGAGGAAGAGGGTCTGCGGAACTTCTCGGAAGTGCCGTCCAGCCGTGGCTCGTCGCCTCTGGAAGTGCTGAAGCAGGTCGCATCGACCGGCTACCTCCGTAACCGCGTCCCGCAAGAGCTGGTTGTGCTGCAGGGCGGTGCCGATGCCGCGGCCGCGCTTCAGACGCTGGTGCCCGAAGTGGCCACAGCCGCTGTGGCGGTCGAGACGACCACCGCTGTCGCCAGCGGCACGGTCCAGATGGATGCGCGCGTGAAGGCCAAGATGCAGGGCTACGAGGGTGATCCTTGCGGCGATTGCGGCAACTACACGCTGGTGCGGAACGGCACCTGCATGAAGTGCAACACCTGCGGCGCAACGAGCGGGTGTAGCTGAGGGAACGGGGCAGGGCGACGGTGTCGCCCCGCCACCCACACGGGGCGGGACCCGCAGATCGCTTCGCGATCCGCTGCATCCCGCTCGTTGAAAGCCCTGGGGCTTTCAACAGTGACCGGGGATAGGTGAGCCTATCCTTGACGCGGGTCAGGCCGCAGGCAGAAACCGGGCGGTATAAATAAGTGAGCCTGACAAGCGAAACTGGGCCCCTTCGGGGGCCCATTCTTTTTTTCTGAAACAATCCTCTCGAAAAGCGCGGCGGCGCTCACGGACCGGCAGGGCGTCCGACAGCAGCCGTGAGCGCGTCGTGAAGACGGCGTTACCAAAGCGCCGCCCCAAGAGCGCCTGTTACAAGCGTTGGCGGTTTCGCGAGCGCAGCGTGTGCCTTCTTTTGCTTGGCTCGGCGCACAGCCGCGCACCCGAAACAGCCCCTCACGCGCCCCTTTCCTCTCTGTGCGCTGCAGGTGATCGGGGCCGTTCATAGCTTCTTCATCAGCACGAACATCGTGCTCGACGCGTGGTGTCACGCTCGGCCCCGGCCGGTTCACGGACCGGTCGGGGAATCCGAAAAGGACACTGTGCCGGATCACACAAAAAGCGACACTTGAAGGAGTAGACACCATGCAACGCTTTATCCTGACCGCCCTCGCGGGCCTTATGACCGCCACTGCCGCCTCTGCCATGGAGCCGCAGGACCTCGACATCAACGGCGACGGTTTCGCCACCATCGGAGAGGTCCGTACGATCTTCCCGAACTTCTCGTCGCACGACTTCCGCGACGTTGATCTGAACAAGGATCGCCGCCTCTCTTCGAACGAGCTTCTGTCGTCCGAAACCCGTGCCACGCTCGGCCGCTATCAGAACCGGATGGCCATCGTTCATGGTCTGAGCGACGTCGACACGGATGGCGACCGTTTCGCCAGCCGCGCCGAACTGAATGCGGTCTATGAGGGCCTGCTCGACAGCGAATGGCGCGATATCGACACCAACCGTGACAACCGCGTTTCTGCGTCCGAACTCTATGCGCCGCTCGCCCAGGCCCTGGTCACGCGGTATGAGATGGGCAGCCGTATGCTGGTCACCATCATGCAGGTCGACACGAATGACGACTTCTTCGTCAGCTTCGAGGAACTGGTCCAGACCTATCCCGGCCTGAGCCACTCGGAATTCGAGATGGTCGACGTCAACGGCGACAACCGGATCGCATCGACCGAGTATTATGCGCCCGAAGCGCAGGCGATCTTCAACGTGAACTGATCGGACAGTCCGGGCGCTTTCGGCGGCTCCCTCGAAAGAGGGGGTCGCTTTTAACTTTTGTTGAATTTGTCTTTGTTTAAAAAGGCTTGCGCAACGCGTGAGGCGAGTAAAGGTTTCATGCGGATGCCCACAATTACGTGAACGGATTTCCGGAAATTCCGGGAACATTCCCGGAGACGAAACCATTGGTACGGTGAACGCGGGGCGGATGCGCTGCCTCGCTTATGTCACAAGTAACAGGAGTTCACTATGAAACGCCTTATGTTTGCTACCGCTATTTCCGCTCTCGCTGCTGATTCCGCCATGGCGGCCACCGACATCGACACTGTCGACCTTGACGGCAACGGTTATGCCTCGGTCGAAGAGCTGAAAGCGGTCTTCCCCGATTTCGACGTTGCCGAGTTCGGTGACATCGACACGAACGACGACAACCGCATCGGCGCGCAGGAAATTCTCGCGTTGGAAGCCCAGGAAATCCTCGGCCGCTACGACATGGCCCCCGTTGAAGAACAGCGCCTGATCGTGCTGGACCTCGACGGCAATGGCTACATTGAAAGCGAAGAGATGGCTTCGGTCTATTCGGACTTTGACGCCGAAGACTACCAGACCATCGACGCGAATGACGACAATCGCGTGACTTATCAGGAGTTCTACGCCCCTGAAGCGCAGGAAATCGTTGCCCGCTACTATATCGGTACGATCACCGACATCGCCGAGATCGATACGAATGGCGACGCATTTGCCGACTTTGAAGAGATGGTCGCGACCTATCCGGGCCTGAGCCAGAACGATTTCAACGAAATCGACGGCAATGGCGACAACCGCATCAGCAGCCAAGAGCTCTATGCGCCGGAAGCCCAGCAGATCGTCTCGCGCTCGGAATCGTAAGCGCTGACACGCTAGGGTGACACGCGCACCCACTGACGGCCGCTCCCTCTGGGGGCGGCCGTTTGCTTTGGACCGATCAGCAACGTTTCAAGGCGACGCGACTCACGGAAATGCGACTTTCTGCTCTCAATTTCGTGAAGTATCTGAAAAACATTGATAAAAACAAAACTACACAGTTCAGTGTGCGTTTTTTCCGGTTTTTCGAGGGGCAGGGGTCTCCCATCTGCCAGTCATGACGACGCCACCAGACGCCGCCAAGACATTCCAAAACGAACCGAAGGAAACACACATGAAAACCCTGACCCTTGCCATTGCCGCAACCGCCCTGTCTGCCACCGCCGCGCTCGCTTCGGGCGATATCGCGTCCGTCGACCGGAACGGCGACCGCTTCGCCAGCTTCGCGGAACTGACCAGCACCTATCCCGGTCTGACCGCATCGGACTTCCGGACCATCGACGCGAACAAGGATCGCCGCGTCTCGGCCGTCGAACTTCAGGCCCCCGAGGCCCAGTCGATCGTCAACCGTCACAAGGTGGGCGCGAACGGTCTTCTGGACGTCGCCGCCGTCGACACGAACGGAGACAACTTCGTTTCTTTTTTCGAACTGGCGGGCGCCTATCCTGGCCTGTCCGCGACTGACTGGAACGAAATCGACGGCTCGGAAGACGGTCGCCTGAATGCGTCCGAGCTTTACGCCGGCGAGACGCAGGTGATCCTGGATCGCCGCGTTGCCGACCGGACCTTCGTCGCGCTGAACGCCGTGGACACCGACGGCTCGAACTTCGCCTCGCTCGTCGAACTGCAGAGCGCCTATCCCGGCCTCTCGTCGCTCGACTTCGACGAGATCGACACGAACAACGACAACCGCGTGTCCTTCGATGAGCTCTACGACATCGACTCCCGTACGATCCTCGGCCGCTCCGTGAACTGAGCGACCTGATCGTACCCCCAGGGGACGGCCGTCGGGGAAACCCGGCGGCCGTTTTCCGTTTCAGACCCCTTCAAGGCACTGGCGATCACGCGCGATCACGCACGTGATCGCGTTTTTGTTAAGTATCTGAAATAAAATGGTAAAAACTGCATTTTTGCAGAGGTAAATGTGTGAAAAGCGGGGTTTTTTGCGCGCTCGCACGGCCCCAAATGCCTCTCACACGGGCGGCGACGGACACTGCGCCACCCACCTGAAAACACAGAAACCCTGATTGGAGACTGACATGAAAACCTTTGCTCTGGCCCTTGCCACCACCGCCCTCACTGCCACCGCCGCCGCTGCTGCGGGTATCGGATCGGTCGATACCAATGGCGACAATTTCGCCTCGCGCGCCGAACTGACGGCAGCCTATCCGACGCTGACCGCGTCCGACTTCAACGCCATCGACCTGAACGATGACCGCCGGATCTCGAATGTCGAGATCACTGCGCCCGCCGCCCAGGTTGTCCTTGGCCGGAGCGTCGCCGTCGAAGGTGGTGTCCAGGGTCTTGCCGCGCTCGATACCGACGGTTCGGGCTTCGTCTCGGAAGCCGAGCTGGTCGCGGCCTATCCCGGCCTGACGGCGAGCGACTTCAGCGATATCGACGCGAATGACGACAACCGTATCAGTGCGCTGGAACTCTATGGCGCCGAGGCTCAGGTCATCGTCAGCCGCTATGACGCCGGTGGCTCGAACGTTCTTGTGTCGCTGAGCGACGTGGACACCGACGGCTCGGGCTTTGCCTCGCTCGGTGAACTTGCGGCCACCTACCGCAATCTGAGCGCCATCGACTTCAACGAGATCGACACGAACAACGACAACCGCGTGTCCTTCGACGAGCTCTACGATGCCGATGCGCTGGTGGTGCTTGGCAAGAACCTCTGATCGCCTGATCGGAGGCGAAGAGGCCGTCGGTCCGAAAGGGCCGGCGGCTTTTCTTTTGGAACGGTGCAGGGCAGGGCGGCGTTTTACGGAAAAGGAGATTTACGATGGGCAGCTATCCGCGCTTCTTCGCCATGATTGCCACCTCCGTCGTGGCGATGTTCGTTCTGACTTACGCAAATTCCTGGGAGTTCAGCCACGTCTTCTTCAGCGAGACGCGGTCCTACATGGTGCTTTACATGGGCGCCGTCATGGCCGTGGTCATGCTGGCATGGATGTGGGGGATGTATGACGGCGCCGGAAAGAAGGCCGCAATACTGATGGGATCGGCCCTCGTCTTCGTTGTATCGCTCTGGCTGGTGCGCAGCCAATCGACGGTCGACGACGTGTCATGGATGAAGGCCATGATCCCGCACCATTCGATCGCCATTCTGACCAGCGAGCGCGCGAACATCACCGATCCGAGGGTGCGGGCGCTGGCCGACGAGATCATCGCCGCCCAACGCCGTGAGATTGAGGAGATGAAGCGCCTGATCGCAGACCTCGAAGGCTGATCAGGCTGCAGGCATCTCGCCCCGCGACAGGGCTGCCACGCCTGTCCGCGCCAGCTCGGTCAGGCCGAGTGGGCGCATGAGGTCGGCGAAGGCGTCGATCTTCTCGGGGCTGCCGGTGATTTCGAACACAAAGCTTTCCAGCGTCGAATCCACGACATTCGCGCGGAAAATGTCGGCGAGCCTCAGTGCCTCGACGCGCTTGTCGCCGGTGCCTGCCACTTTGAAGAGACCAAGCTCCCGTTCGACCGCGGGGCCGTCCACGGTAAGGTCATGGACCTCGTGCACCGGCACGATCCGGCCAAGCTGCGCCTTGATCTGTTCGATGACATGGGGCGTTCCCGTCGTCACGATTGTGATGCGGCTGCGGTGCCCGGTGTGATCGATTTCGGCCACGGTCAGGCTTTCGATGTTATAGCCGCGCCCCGAGAACAACCCGATGACGCGCGCCAGAACGCCGGCCTCGTTGTCGACCACGACGGCCAGCGTGTGCCGTTCGATCGCCTCTGCATGAGGATCGCGGAGGTCGTAGGCCGAGTGCCGCGAAGTGCCTTTTTTGATCTTGAGTGCTGACATGTCTTCGTCCTTCGGGGCGGTGCTCAGACGAGCACCGCGCCGCCTTCCTTGATCGCGTCCTTGGTCGATGCCTCGCCCAGAAGCATCTTGTTATGCGGCTCGCCCGACGGAATCATCGGGAAGCAGTTCTCGTGTTTTTCGACGAGGCAGTCGAAGATCACCGGACCGTCGTGGTTGATCATCTCCATGATTGCGTCATCGAGGTCGGCCGGATCATCGCACTTGATGCCCTTGGCACCGAAAGCCTCGGCCAGCTTCACGAAATCGGGCAACGCTTCGGACCACGAGTGGCTGTAGCGCTCGCCATGGAGCAGTTCCTGCCACTGGCGGACCATGCCGAGCCGTTCATTGTTCAGGATGAACTGCTTGACCGGCAGGCGGTACTGCACCGCCGTTCCCATCTCCTGCATGTTCATCAGCCACGAGGCCTCGCCCGCGACGTTGATGACCAGCGCATCGGGATGCGCCATCTGCACGCCGATGGACGCAGGGAAGCCGTAACCCATGGTGCCGAGGCCACCGGAGGTCATCCAGCGGTTCGGGTCCTCGAAGCCCATGTACTGCGCGGCCCACATCTGGTGCTGGCCCACTTCGGTGCATACGTAGCGGTCGTGCCCCTTGGTCAGCGCCTCCAGGCGGGCAAGGGCGTGCTGCGGGCGGATCGTCGGGCCCTTCTGCTCGAACTTCAGGCAGTCGACCGCGCGCCATTCCTCGATGGTTGCCCACCACTTGGACAGCCCTTCCGCATTGGTCTTGCGGCCGCGCGCCTTCCAGACCTTCAGGATGTCTTCCAGAACGTGGGCCACGTCACCGACGATGGGCCAGTCCACATGGATGACCTTATTGATTGACGACGGGTCGATATCGACATGCGCCTTCCTCGAGCGCGGGCTGAAGTCCTGAATGCGCCCCGTGATCCGGTCGTCGAAGCGCGCGCCGATATTGATCATCAGATCACAGTCATGCATGGCGAGGTTCGCCTCGTAGAGGCCATGCATCCCCAGCATTCCCAGCCAGCTCTTGCCCGACGCAGGGTAGGCACCGAGGCCCATCAGCGTCGAGGTGATCGGGAAACCGGTGGCGTCCACCAGTTCGCGCAGAAGCTGGCTGGCGGCCGGACCCGAATTGATGACACCGCCGCCGGTGTAGAAGATCGGGCGCTTGGCCGTCTCCATCGCCTTCACCAGATCGGTGATCGTGTCGATGTCGCCCTTGACCTGCGGCTGGTAGTGGCTCGGCTTCGCCGCCTTGGGCGTCACGTAGCTGCCGCTGGCGAACTGCACGTCCTTCGGGATATCGACCAGAACCGGGCCGGGACGGCCACTGGTTGCGACGTGAAAGGCCTGGTGAATCGTGTCGGACAGCCGGTCTGTATCCTTCACGAGCCAGTTATGTTTGGTGCAGGGCCGGGTGATGCCGACGGTGTCCGCCTCCTGAAAGGCGTCAGAGCCGATCATGAAGGTGGGCACCTGGCCCGTCAGAACGACAATCGGGATCGAATCCATCAGCGCGTCGGTCAGCCCGGTGACCGCGTTGGTCGCACCCGGACCCGAGGTCACCAGAACCACGCCGGGCTTGCCCGTCGAACGCGCATAGCCCTCGGCAGCATGCACGGCGCCCTGCTCGTGGCGCACCAGCACATGCTTGATCTGATTCTGCTGAAAGATTTCGTCATAAATCGGTAGGACCGCGCCGCCCGGATATCCGAATACGACTTCGACACCCTGATCCTTCAGGGCCTCGACCACCATTTTCGCTCCAGTCATCTGCGTCTTCGCCATCGCGCCCGTGTCCTTTGTTCCGCGCAAAAAAAAGCCCCCGAGATTTTCGGGGGCGCATGGGGTACCGTCTGGGTGTCCGTTACCGGCCCATGCGCCATGTTCCTACAAGTACGACAATCGGGGTCATGTCCCGCTCCCATCAGGTGCCGGGAAACTAGGCGGGCAGGTCAGGGGGGTCAACAGCGAATTTGCGGTTATTGCGCAAAAAAGGCCTCGTTTGAAATTTCCTTCGAGGGGTGTTCGGAGCGTCCGCGCGGATTACACTTCTGTCATGAGCTCAGTCGACCCCACCGAAGAAGAGGCCCGCGGACGCGATGCGGCACGCCCGTCCCATATTCCTTGGCGCGGCTGGCAAGACATCATCCGCCGGGTGGTGAAGCGCACGATCACCAGTCAGATCGGCTTGATCGCCGCCGGTGTCGCCTTCTATTCCCTTCTGGCCGTTCTGCCGGCAATCGCCGCGCTGATGGCACTGGCCGGCCTTTTCACAGATCCGGGCGCTGTCGTGATCCAGCTTCAGGGCGTCGCCGCTCTTTTGCCAGAAGAGGCGGCGCAAATCCTGCTCGATCAGGCGAACGAGGTCGCGGGCGCCGATGACGAGGGGCTGTCACTGACGCTCGCCTTCGGTGTGGGTTTCGCGATCTATCTTCTGACCCGCGCCACCACCAGCCTGATTCACGGTTTGAACATCGTCTTCGAAGAGGCTGAAAGCCGGAGTTTTTTCCGTTTCTGGGGCATGATCATCATGATGACGGGCGCTCTTCTCTTCGGGGGGCTTTTGCTGCTGCTGCTTCTTGTGGGCCTTCCAACGCTCCTGAACTTCATCCCTCTCGATATCGAAACCGAGGCCACGATCCGTACCGCACGATGGGGCTTCATCGCGGTGGTCTTCGTCGCCGGTCTGTCCATGCTCTACCGCTGGGGGCCGTCCAGACGCCGCGCGCGGTGGCGCTGGCTGACGCCGGGGGCTGTGGCGGCAAGTGCGCTCTGGTTCATCGGATCGATCGGCTTCGCGATCTATGTCGCGAACTTCGCGCATTACAACGAGACCTTCGGCAGCCTCGGAGGCGTCATCGTGCTTCTGACATGGCTCTGGCTTTCGGCCTTCATCGTGCTTCTGGGCGCACTGTTCGACGCCGAGATCGAACATCAGACCGCCCGCGATTCGACCATCGGGCCGGATCGTCCCATGGGAGAGCGGGGCGCGACTAAGGCCGATACGCTCGGCAAGACCTACGATTAGAGCCGTCCCGTCCCCTGCAGAACGCCATGCTCCAGCGCATAGCGGGTGAGGCCGGCGGTCGAGCTGATACCCAGCTTGCGCTTGATGTTCTTGCGGTGGGTCTCGACCGTGTGCACAGAGATTTCCAGCGCATCGGCCACATCGCGGTTGGACTTGCCCTGCGCCAGCTCCAGCAGGATCGTCTGCTCGCGTGACGTCAGCGGTTCGCGCCCGTCCGAGATCTTTTTGGGATTGAGCGAGGAAAATGCGCCGGTGCAGAGGTACTGCTCGCCGTTCATGACCTTGTCGATGGCGGTCTTGATCTCTTCGGTGGGCACGTCCTTCAGGATATATCCCATCGCGCCATGGCTGAGCGCGGTCGAGATGTATTCGGCGGCGTCATGCATCGACAGGATCAGGATGCGCGTCTCTGGCCGCTTTTCGAGGATCAGTTCGGTCGCGGACAAGCCCGTCACGCCCGGCATGTTCAGATCGAGAAGCACCACGTCGGGGCAGAGCTCGTCCACACGGTTCACCGCGTCGCGCCCGTTCGAAAGCGTGCCGACCACTTCGAGATCGTCATAGGTGTCGAGAATGGCCTCGATCCCCTCGGCAACCATCGGGTGATCGTCAACGATCAGGACGCGGACGCGCTCGCTCATGCGGTTTCCTTCGTGTTGGCGTTGGGACGGAGGAGGTGGGTCAGCGGGACCTCGGCCTCGATCACGGTGCCGCTTTCCGATGACAGCACACGAAGCGTGCCGTCAAGCTGTTCGACACGCTCCTGCATGTTGCGGAGCCCCAGACCGCCCCTTTTTTCGGTCGGCTGAAACCCGTGGCCGTTGTCCTGTATCCTGAGTGTCGCGCCGGTCTTGTGGCCCCAGACCCGCATCGCCACATGGCTCGCGCCCGAATGCCGCTCGATATTCGTCAGCGCCTCTTGCGCCACCCGGAAAAGCGCGGTCTTCGCATCCTCGTCCAGTCGGTTCCGGAACACGACGGTCTCAAGCTCGCTGGTGATACCGGTCCGGTCCGAAAATTCGTCCGTCAGGGTCTTCAGCGCCGGGCCGAGGCCAAGGTCGTCCAGCGTGCCGGGGCGGAGGTCCCGGCTGATCCGGCGGACTTCCTGAATGGCGGTGGTCAGGCTGCCGATCCCCTTGTCGAGGCTCTCTCCCGCGCGCGCGTCGCCTGTGGCCACGCGCCGCCTCGCCAGATCGAGCGCATAGCGGACGCTGACGAGGATCTGACTGATCCCGTCGTGAAGCTCGCGCGCCACGCGCCCGCGCTCCTCTTCCTGAGTGTCGATGATGCGCTGTGTGAGCCGCTTGAGTTCCGCATCCGCCAGCGAGCGTTCACGAAGGTTGATCCAGAGCCCCGAAATAAAGACCAGAAGCAGGGCGAGGGCCGTGATGCCGCCGATATAGAGGAAATTTCTCTGAATCCGCTCTTCCACGCCCGCGCGTGCCGCCGCAACCGTGTCGCGGATGTCGTCAATGAAAATGCCCGTGCCGAGCGCCCATCGCCAATCCTGAAGCCCGATGACGAAGGTCACCATCTCGGCCTGTTCGCCCGTGGTCGGCTTCCACCAGAGATGCGTGTGATAGCCGCCGCCCGAGCGTGCAATACGGATGAATTCGCTCGTGATCGGCGTGCCCTCGATATCCGTGAGGCCCAGCCAGTTCTGGTTGATCAGATGGGTCTGGCGCGGCGCCACGAGGTTCTTGCCGTCATAGTCGAAGACGAAGAAATAGCCGTCCTGACCGTAGAGCATTGCGGCCAGGGTTTGCGCCACCTCGGTTTTCGCGGTCTCGTCGTCGGGAAGCGCATTGCCGTAAGTCGCCCCGATGGCGGTGCGCGCGATGGAGATATAGTTGCGCAGCTCTTCCTTCTTGGCGTTCAGCAGCTGCGTTTCCAGCGCCGCGATTTCACGTTCGGCCAGGTCGCGGGACTGCATCGCGACGAGAACGGCCAGAGCGGCCATTGCCAGAACGAGAGGAACCGCCGCCATCAGGAAGAATTTGCGGCGGTAGCGCACGGTCTGACGCTGATCGTTGGGGGGCGCGGACGGCGCCATGAGCGTGTCTCCTCCGGGCGAGTCGCCCGCCGAAATCTGGGGAATCAACCTATCCGAGACGGGGTTTCGTGCAAGACTTGGTAAAAAAATCGGCAATTCGACCGCATGATACCCACTAACGGGTATTTATTCGCTGGTGTCGCCCCGCTAGGGTCCGCCGCACTTGCAACGATCCGCTCGGGCGTCTTCGGACGCGCGGGCAGTTAACGACTGGGAGGACCAACTCATATGGATCGTCGTTCTTTTCTGAAAAATACCGCGCTCGGCGGCACCGCGGCTGCTGCCGCTTCGACGCTGGCCGCTCCGGCCTATGCGCAGGGCAAGCGGACGCTGACCCTCGTCACGACCTGGGGTCGCGGCCTTGCCGGCGTGCATGACAGCGCGCAGCGTTGCGCCGACACCATCACCGCGATGACCGATGGCGCGCTGACGGTCGACCTGAAGGCCGCTGGCGAACTCGTCGGCGCGTTCGAAGTGTTCGACGCCGTCACCGCCGGACAGGCCGACATGTACCATGGTGCCGACTACTATTTCGTCGGTCAGCACCCGGGCTACGCCTTCTTCACCGCCGTGCCCTTCGGCATGACGGCGCAGGAACTGGCCAACTGGTACTACCATGACGGCGGCCAGGAGCTGCATGACGAGCTGGGCCAGATCTTCGGCCTGAAGTCGTTCCTCGGCGGCAACACCGGCGCACAGGCCGGCGGCTGGTTCGCGAAGGAAATCAACGGTCCGGAAGATTTCCAGGGCCTCAAGTTCCGTATGCCCGGCCTTGGCGGCCAGGCGCTCGGCAAGATGGGCGCCAGCGTCCAGAACCTGCCGGGTTCGGAAGTGTACCAGGCGCTCGCCTCGGGTGCGATCGACGGCACCGAGTGGATCGGTCCCTGGGCCGACGAAAAGGCCGGTTTCCAGGAGATCACCAAGATCTACTACACCGCCGGTTTCCACGAGCCGGGTGCGGGTCTGTCGCTGGCGACCAACCGCGAAGTGTTCGAGTCGCTCTCGCCGGCCCACCAGAAGGTCATCGAGATCGCTGCTGCGGAATCGCACCAGTGGAACCTTGCTCAGTTCCTCACCAACAACGGTGCGGCGCTTCAGCGTCTGCAGTCGGGCGGTGTGACGGTTCGCGAATTCCCCGACAGCGTCTGGGATGCCATGGGCGACGCAGCCCGCGCGACGCTGGACGAGAACATGGGCGACGACCTGTTCAAGCGCATCCACGACAGCGCGATGGCGTCGATGCGGTCTTCGTCGAACTGGCTGACCCGTTCGGAAGGCGCCTACCGGACGCAGCGCGACCGCGTTCTGGGCTAATCACCCCGAAAACAGAAAACGGCGGGTTCCCATCCGGGGACCCGTCCATCTGATTGAACGACCTGACCAGGAGGAGGGGACCCGTGGTCGACGGTATCGTCTGGTTCTTCACGAACATTGCGCTCGCATTCTACAACTTCTTCTATGCGCTGACGCATCCGGGCCTCTGGCTTGACTGGTCGAATCCCGAAGCGGTGATGCGCTTCATCTACTACGGCGGGTCGGTCGAATTCTTCTTCGTGGTCTTCACCGCGTTTCTCATTCTCACGGTCGTCGGCCTCTGGCGGAACAGCATCATGTGGGGCGCTGTCCGCGTCCTCGAAGCGTTCGGCAACACGGTCGGACGCGTTGCCGCCTGGGCCGGCCTCATCATGGTGCTCCAGCAGATCGTCATCGTCTTCGTGCAACGCATCTTCACCACCGCCGAGATCGGTCTCGGCTTCGGGGTGCCCTTCACCAAGGACATCTCATGGTGGTCCGAAGAGCTGAAGTTCTATAACGCGATCGTCGTCTGCCTTTGCGTCAGCTACACCTTCATTCAGGGCGGCCATGTCCGCGTCGACCTGATCTATTCGGCGGTCAGCTATCGCGCCAAGCGCGTCATCGACATGTTCGGCGCGCTTCTCTTCATGATGCCCGCCGCCGTTCTGACCTGGATGTACGGCTGGTACTTCCTGTGGCGCCACCTCGTTGTGCCGAAACCCTCGGCCTCGGAAGAACTGGACCGGCTGCTTATGAAGGCGCGCGCCTTCCGCTGGAACGTCGAGACGATCGGCTTCTCGCCCAACGGCTTCAACGGCTACTTCCTGTTCAAGATCCTGCTGGTGCTCTTCACCGCTCTGGTCTTCCTGCAGGCCATCGCCTTCTTCTACCGCTCCTATCTGGAATGGAAGGAAGGCCCCGACAGCGAGGACAAATACCTCGATCGGGACACGCTCGAGCCGGGCGAAGACCCCGCCTACGCGCACGCTAACCACTAAGACGACTTACAGGGACAGAACTCATGCTTTTCGGACTAGACGGCGTCGAGATTGGCCTTTTGATCGTCTTTCTCTGCCTCTTCGGCGGTATCCTTTCGGGGTTTCCCGTGGCTTTCGCCATCGGCGGTTCGGCTGTCATCTCTTTCGGCATCATTGCCGGGCTGGACAGCGCAGGACTTCTTATCCACCAGGCCATCGACAGCGGCACGGCGGAATACGCGGCGCTGATCGCCGAGGGGGTCCGGCCAGAGAACATATCCATATTCAAGTATCCCGAGCTGCCACGCCTCGGCGAACCGGTCTTCCCGCAGGGCTGGGAAACGGCGCTCGACCGGAATGTCAGCTTTATCGTCAACCGCATGAACGAGCGCGTTCTCGCGGGCCAGTCCATCGAGACCCTGCTGGCGGTGCTGATGTTCGTGCTCATGGGCATCACGCTCGAGCGGTCGCGGATCGCCAATGACCTTCTTCTGACCATGGCGCGGGTCTTCGGCCCGCTGCCTGGCGGCCTTGCGGTGTCCATCGTCGTCGTGGGCGCGTTCCTCGCTGCGTCGACCGGCATCGTGGGCGCGACGGTCGTGACCATGGGCCTTCTGGCCCTGCCGACCATGCTCCGGAACAACTACTCGCCGGAACTGGCCACGGGCGTGATCGCGGCGTCTGGCACGCTGGGGCAGATCATTCCGCCGTCGATCGTCATCGTTCTTCTCGGCACGCTGGCGGGTGACCTCTACTCGGCGGCACAGGAAGAGCGCGCGCAGACGGTGGGCTGCTCGGATGCGCTGACCTATCTCGGCGAACCCGCCGTTGTCTCGGTCGGCACGCTGTTCCAGGCGGCGCTGCTGCCGGGGATTATGCTGGCGGTGCTCTACGGTCTCTACGCCTTCGGCTTCGCGCTTCTGAACCCGTCCAAGGCGCCGGCGGTCGAGATGGGCGCGACCAACTCCGAGGTCATAACCCGGAACGAGGGGCTGACCTGGTTCCTTGGCGTGCCGGTGGCGATGATCGTTGGTCTCATGGTCCTGTCGAGCGCTAACGTCATCGGGTCCCAGAACGTGAATGTGGACAGCTTCAGCGAGGCAGGGTCGGGCGCGTCGCTCCGCACGAATGTCTCGCCCGAATGCCAGCAGGCGATGATCGACCTGCACGGGCAGGAGGCCTGGGATGAGGCGGTCGAGGAGCAGCGTGCCATCGACGCTGCAGGCGGTATCGAAGAGTCGCATGAACTGACCGACGAAGAACGCGTCGTCCAGCTTCAGGAAAACATCGCCAATGCCGCGCCCATCGGCACCGGCATCGCCATCGCGGTTCTGCTGCTGGCGCTGGTGCTGACCACCGCGCGAGGCATCTCGCCGTCGTCGGACCCGCGTCCGCTCTGGATCGGGCTGGGTGCGCTTGCGGCGGTGCTGCTGGTCGACGTGGTGCTGGTCTCGCCGGTGACGTCGCCCGGCGCGACGATCCTCCTGATCGCCATCCCGCTGATCGTGGCGCTCTGGGCCTGTCGCTACGCGGTGGGGCTCCTCGGACAGAACGAACTGCTGCGCGTGGTCTTCCCGCCGCTCGTCCTCATCGTGGCGGTGCTCGGCTCGATCCTGGGCGGCATCACCAACCCGACGCCTGCGGCGGCGCTCGGCGCGGGTGGTGCGATCATGCTGGCGGCTTACCGCAAGCTTCGCGACGAAGAGAAGTCTGGAAAAATCATCATCCAGTCTGCTTTCGCCATCGTGATCATGATCATCGTCGGCGTGAACTTCGACCTGCGCATAACGCAGACCGAGGTCGGCTTCGAGAACTGGGTCGCCTACATCGTGGCCACGGGTGCCTATCTCTTCGCGATGTTCGGCATCTTCTACGCGTGCTGGGTCCTGTTCCGCTCGGGCGTGCTCAGCCCCGTCGTGCGCGAGACGGCCAAGGTGACCTCGATGGTATTTACCATCCTGATCGGGTCGCAGCTTCTGAACCTCGTGGTCATTTCCTTCGGAGGCGAGCATTACATCCAGCAGTTCCTGCGTTCCTTCGACAACGAATTCCAGGTCTTCCTGATCGTCATGCTGGTGCTGTTCATCCTTGGCTTCGTGCTCGACTTCCTCGAGATCATCTACATCGTGATCCCGATCGTGGGGCCGGTCATTTATGGCGGCACGTTCGATCCGAAATGGGTGACGATCATGATCGCGGTGAACCTGCAGACCTCGTTCCTGACGCCCCCCTTCGGCTTCGCGCTCTTCTACCTAAGAGGAGTCGCCCCGCCAGAGGTCACGACCCAGCACATCTACAGGGGCATCATTCCCTTCGTGCTGATCCAGGTTGTGGGGCTCGGTATCCTCTGGTTCTTCCCCTCTATCGTGACCATCGTTCCGGACCTGATCCCGAACTGACCCGATGAGAACCGCGCCGGGGCATCCCCCGGCGCGGCGCTATCGGGGCTTCGCCCCCGCCTCGCTCCGCTCGGCTCCCCCAGAGTATTTCCGTCAAGAAGAAGCGACAATTTAAATCAAATTGTCTTCGCCTGTTCGGAAATATCCCGGGGTGAGCCGCACCAGCGGCGAGGGGCAGAGCCCCTGCGACGGTCCGTGTCTCAGCCTCGCGTCGGGCGGGTGTCTGGCAGATTGATCCGGGCGACCTGTTCCGCGATGGGATCGGTCGAGAGCGGATGCGTGTCAGACGAATATTCGGCAGGATCGCCAAGATCGCGCCACTCGCCGCCGGTATAGATCTCGACCGCCGAAAACTTGGCCTTGTAGCCCATCTTCGACGACCCCGGCACCCAGTAGCCGAGGTAGACGTAGGGCAGACCCGCATCGCGCGCGATGTCGATATGATCGAGGATAACGTATGTGCCGAGGCTCTGCCGGGCGAGATCGGGGTCGTAGAAACTGTAGACCATCGACAGGCCGTCATCAAGGACATCGGTCAGGCAGACCGCGGCAAGCTCGTCCCGGCCCGTGTCTCCGGTCCGTGCATATTCGATGACGCGGCTTCGGATCGGGGTCTCTTCGATCATCGCGGCGAATTCGAAGATATCCATATCGGCCATGCCGCCGTCTGCATGGCGGCTGTCGAGATAGGCGCGGAACAGCGCGTATTGCTCTTCGGTGGCCCAGGGCGACGTCGCCTCGCGGCGAAGGTCGGCATTCCGGGCCGCAGTACGACGCTGGCTGCGGGAAGGCTCGAAATCAGCGACACGGATACGGGCCGAGAGGCAGGCAGAGCACTCGGCGCAGGACGGACGGTAAAGCACGTTCTGGGACCGCCGGAAGCCTTGCTTCGACAAGGTGTCGTTCAGCTTCTCGGCATATTCGCCCTGCAACGCCGTGAACAACTTCCGCTCCATCCGGCCCTCGAGGTAGGGGCAGGGCTGCGGAGCCGTCACATAGAATTGCGGCGCTAAGGGTAGCGTGTGGCGCATTGGGCGGGTCGATCGATCAAGCTGTCCATCGGGACGTTAGCAATCCAATCGTCGACCCGCCACATTTTTATGCAGCCAATTTCGAGGGCGTCAGCGCGCCTCGCGATTGAGCGCCGCGGTCCCGAGAACCATGTCGGTCAGGCCCTGGCGGCGTTCACTCATCAGCATGAGAACGATCGAGATCAGTTGCAGCGGGAACACCGCCACGCTGACGAAATATCCGGCAGTGTGCATCAGCGCGGTCGGTCCGTCGAAACGGTCGCCATCGGCGCGGCGCATCTCTAGCGCAACAAGACGCATTCCCGGCGTCGCCGAGCGCCGCGTGAGAGACACCCAGCGGTACACGAAGCTGATCACGCCGTAGACCACGGGCAGAATGAAGAGTGCCGTGAAAAGGCTCAGGATGGTCACCAGGGCGGTCAGAAGCGAGATCAGAACGATATCCACGAACCACGCAATGAGACGCTTGGTCGGGACATCGGCGTAGAACTCGGCTTCGGTGACCGGGTCGGGCAGGCCGCCGGCGTCAAAAGTTTGGTATTGGGTCATATCTGTCATGTAGGCTGTCCCCGTTCATCCGCCAAACGGCCCCCGTTTTGGGGGCCGCCGGACATTCGTGTCAGGCTTCTGCCGCGTCGCCGTCGATATCGCGGCTCTTGCGGCTGTCGCGGTCGGCCATGAACTGGTCGAACTCGGCCTTGTCCTTGGCTTCGCGGAGCCGGTCGAGGAAGGCCTCGAAGGCGTCCTGTTCGTCCTGCAGGCGGCGCAGCGTCTCGGCCTTGTAGGCGTCGAAGGCGCTGTTGCCCGAGGATTTGAAGGCGGTGTGGGCGTAGCGGGTGCGCTTGGCGCAGCTACCGTTGAACATGCGTTTGCTCCAGATCATGTAGGCCAGAAGCGCCAGGCCGACCGGCCAGAAGAAGATGAACCCAAGGACCATCGCGGCGATCCAGGCGCCTTTGCCCCGGTCGTCAAGCCAGGCCTCGGCGCGGGTCAGCCAGGTCCCGCGATGAGCAGGGGTGGCGTGAAGAGAGGCAGTGGTCATCTGTGGTGCTCCAATATCCGTTTCGGTTGAATGTGAATTCGTTTCACATCCCAGATATCGGAGGTCGGGGCTTCTCAATCAAGACTTTATGTGAATGTTTTTTACATTTATTTTATTATGATATGAAATCAGACACTTGCGCATCACAAATTCGCTGAAGCGCCCGCGGTTCGACCGAGAAAATATGCCTGGGCGTCCCGGCTGCGGCGTAGACCGTTTCGAATCCCAACAGGGTTCTGTCGAAGAATATGCGTGGCTCGGTCAGGTGTCCGAGAGGGGCCACGCCGCCGATGGCGAAGCCCGTTGTCTGGCGAACGAAATCGGCATCCGCGCGCCCAAGAGCCTCGCCCGCAAGCGCGGCGGCACGCACCGGATCGACCTGCCTTCCGCCCGCGGTGATGAACAGGACAACGTTGCCGGTGGTCTCGCCCCGGAAAATGATCGACTTGGCGATCTGATCGATCTCGCAGCCAGCTTCTCGGGACGCGTCGGCGGCGGTTCTTGTACCGCCGGGCATCTCGAGGATGGTGGTGTCGAGGCCCGCGGCCTCGATTGCGGCGCGAACGCGCTTCAGGCTCTTGCTCATGGGTCTTCCGGGCTTGGCGTCGGGTTCACGGGCCTGATAGCGTTCGGGAAAACGGAAGGAAACCCGCGTGACATTCGCCGCTCGCCTCAGCCGTCTGCCGCGCCCCGTGGATCGGGATCGTGCCGAAGATATCGAGAGCCGCCTTGGCGGATTGGACCGGACGCTTGTCGAGCTCGTTGCGGGAACGGCAGGGGCGTCGCCCTTTCTGCACGAACTGGCCGTACGCGAGGCCGACTGGCTGATGGATACGCTCGCCGGTGATCCCGAAACCGCACGCGAGGGCGTCCTTGCAGAGACGCGCGACGCGCCGGACGAGACGCTCGATCACGCGCTCCGCCGGGCCAAGGGGCGGATCGCACTTCTGACGGCGCTTGCGGACCTGGGCGGTGTCTGGTCGCTGGAAGAGGTCACGAAGACGCTCACCGATTTTGCCGACCTCGCAACCTCTCGCGCCTTGACGGCAGCTGTCGCGGCTGAGGTCCGGCGCGGCAAGCTTCCGGGGCAGGGACCCGATGACGTGGCCACGGGCGGCGGCCTTGTCGCGATCGCCATGGGCAAGATGGGCGCAGGCGAGCTGAACTATTCCTCGGACATCGACCTGATCTGCCTTTTCGACGAGACCCGATTCGATCCCGCCGACTATGCCGACGCGCGGGCCAGCTTCGTGCGGGCGGTCCGGCGCATGACCAAGACACTTTCCGAACGGACGGCGGACGGGTACGTCTTTCGCACCGACCTCAGGCTCAGGCCCGATGCCTCGGTCACGCCGGTGGCCTTGTCGATGGAAGCCGCGGAACGCTATTACGAAAGCTTTGGCCGGACGTGGGAGCGCGCAGCCTATATCAAGGCGCGCGCAGCGGCGGGCGACATCGCGGCGGGCGAGCGGTTTCTCAAGACGCTGACGCCTTTCGTCTGGCGGCGGCATCTAGATTTCGCGGCCATTCAGGATGCCCATGACATGCGGCTTCGGATCCGCGACCACAAAGGGCTGACGCGGCCGGTCTCGCATCTGGGCCATGACGTGAAGCTGGGGCAGGGCGGCATTCGCGAGATCGAGTTCTTCACCCAGACCCGGCAGATCATCGCGGGCGGGCGCGATCCGGAGTTGAGATCGCCCCGGACGGTCGAGGGGCTGGCGCTTTTGGCGAAGAAAGGCTGGATCGGAGAGGGCGACGCACGGCAACTGACCGAGGATTACCGCGCGCTCCGCGAGCTGGAACACCGCTTGCAGATGGTGGCCGACCAGCAGACCCAGACGCTGCCTGCCACGGAAGAGGACTTTGCCCGCATTGCGGCTTTGTCGGGTGTCGAGGCTGCTGAATATTCCAGGGAGATCGAGGAACGGTTCCATCGTGTCTCCTGTCTGACCGAGCCGTTTTTCGTGCCGGGCGCGCCCAAGGAGAGTGCGGCGGAGGATCAGCCAGAACTCTCCGAGAACTCTGAGAGCATCGTGCAGCGTTGGAAAAGCTATCCCGCTCTTCGCTCGAAACGCGCGGTCGAGATCTTCGACCGGATGCGGCCGGCCCTGATCCGGCGGCTTTGCGAAGCCCGGAGCGTGGACGAGGCCGTTCTGCATTTCGATGGTTTTCTCAGTGGCTTACCGGCGGGCGTTCAGGTGTTTTCTCTGTTCGAGGCAAACCCGCAATTGCTGGACCTCGTCGTGGATATCGTCGACACGGCACCGGCCTTGGGTCAGTACCTGTCGCGGAACAGCGGGGTGTTCGACGCGGTCATCGGCGGGGGCTTCTTTTCGGACTGGCCGGGATGCGCGGCGTTGACGGCGGACCTGACCCGCGAGCTGGACAGTCAGCCGGACTATGAGGCGCGGCTCGACCGGGCGCGGCTCTGGCAAAAGGAATGGCAGTTCAGGATCGGCGTCCACCACCTGCGCGGCCTGATCAGCGCCGCCGAGGCGGGCCGCGACTATGCCGATCTGGCCGAGGCGACGCTGTCGGCGCTCTGGCCCGTCGTGGTAGCGAATTTCGCCGAGAAGCACGGACAGCCACCGGGCGGCGGGGCGACGGTTCTGGGCATGGGGTCGCTCGGGGCCGGGCGGCTGAATGCCGGTTCGGACCTTGACCTGATCGTCATCTATGACGGGCAGGGGGTCGAGGCGTCTGAAGGCCGACGCCCGCTGGCGACCCGCGCCTATTACGCACGCCTGACGCAGGCCCTCGTGACCGCGGTCTCGGCTCCGACCGCCGAGGGGCGGCTGTACGAAGTGGACATGCGGCTCAGGCCGTCAGGACGGCAGGGGCCCGTGGCGACGGGGTTCGAGTCGTTTAGAGAATATCAGACCAACGAGGCCTGGACATGGGAGCATCTGGCCCTGACCCGCGCCCGTCGCGTTGCGGGTGACGCGGCGCTTGGCGACCGGGTCGAGGCATTCCGCCGCGAACTTCTGGCGCGGGACCGGGACCGGGAGAGCACGCTCAAGGATGTCCGCGACATGCGCCGCCGTCTGGCCGAGGCGCGGCCCGCCTCCCATGCGCTCGACGTCAAGGCGGGGGCGGGGCGGCTTCAGGATATCGAGCTTTTTGCCGAAGCCGGAACGCTTCTGGCAGGGCGCCCTGTCCGCCGGATCAACGCGCAGATCGCGGCGGCGGCCCCGGCGCTTGGCCTCGCTGCTGAGGATGCTGCGATCCTCGACGAGATATACGAGACGCTCTGGCAGGTGCAGGCGGCGGCGCGGCTGATGTCCTCGGGTCCGCTTCGCGCCGAGGATGCGGGCGCAAGCGCCGCCGACTTTCTCGTCCGGCAATCGGGGCAGGGCAGCCTGGAGGCGCTTATGACCACGCTGGACGACATGGCGGGCGAAGCCGCCGCCCTGATCGACAAGGGCCTTGGCGAAAGCGACCTGCCGGATTAAGTCCGCAAAAGCCGTTTTCGAAGGACAGCACGCGATGCCACGCAACGACACCGACCGCTCGGACCCGAAAGGGCTGATCCGCGAGAGCTATCGCATCGAAGGGATAGAGGAACCGGAATGCCGGTCGATCTTTCTGGACTGGGCGATTGGCGTGCCCGTCGGCGAAGACAGCGCAGAACATGTGCGGCAGCTTCTGGACCGTTACGCCGCCGGCCATCCCGACCACCCCATGACGAAGGTTCTGACCGAAGCGCTGGCTGAGACGCCGCGCTCGGGGCGGCGCGGTGGCGCGCGGGGGCGCCGGAGCGGCGGCGGGGCAGGCTCCTGACCGCCGCCGGTCAGGTCAGGCCGACAGCGCTGCCGCTTCCGACGCGAGCGCCGTGATCCGTTCCCAGTCGCCCGCCAGCACCGCGTCCTTCGGCGCAACCCATGAACCACCCACACAGAGCGTGTTCGACAGACCCAGATAGTCGCGTGCATTGGACAGGCTCACGCCACCTGTCGGACAGAAGCGGACCTGCGGGATGGGCGCGCCGATGGCCTTGAGCGCTGGCACACCGCCAGAGGCTTCGGCAGGAAAGAATTTCTGGACGCTGTAGCCGCGTTCGAGCAGCCGCATCGCCTCGGTCGCCGTGGCGGCGCCGGGCAGGATTGGAAGGTCCGCGTCCTCGGCGGCATCGAGAAGCCGGTCGGTCGCCCCCGGCGAGACGCCGAACAGCGCGCCCGCCTCTTTCGCCGCGATCACGTCCTCGGGCGTCAGCAGAGTCCCTGCGCCGACGACCCCGCCCTCGACACCCGCCATCTCGCGGATCACGTCGAGCGCGGCGGGCGTTCTGAGCGTCACTTCCAGAGCGGGCAGCCCGCCTGCGACAAGGGCCTCGGCCAGACCGCGCGCATGGGCCGCGTCCTCGACCACGAGTACCGGCACCACGGGGGCCAGCTGGCAGATCTCGGCGGTTTGGCGGCTGATGTCCTGGGGTGTCATTCCGGTCTTCCTTTATCCTGATCAGACGACGGTTGCGCCGCCGTCACTCGCCAGACCGCAATTCCTGCGGAAGGCGGTAAAAAGCTCTCGGCCAAGCCCGACATCGTTAGCCGATAGGTCGATCGAGATTGGCTCGCGGGTGTCGAAATCGTCGGCAAGACATTCGATCTTGCCGGTAGTGGCATCCACGCGCACCCGGTCCCCGTCCTTGAGCCGCGCGATGGGTCCGCCATCGGCGGCCTCAGGCGACAGGTGAATTGCGGCAGGCACCTTGCCGGACGCGCCTGACATTCGCCCGTCGGTCACAAGGGCAACCTTCAGTCCACGGCCCAGAAGAACCGACAGGATGGGTGTCAGCGAGTGCAGCTCGGGCATCCCGTTGGCCTTCGGTCCCTGAAACCGGACGACGATGACGGTGTCTTCGGTGAACTCGCCAGCCTGAAACGCCGTCTTCACCTCGGACTGATCGTGGAAGATGCGCGCGGGTGCGTCGACGATCTGGTGCTCGGGCGCGACGGCCGAGACCTTCATGACCGAGCGGCCCAGATTGCCCTTCAACTCTTTCAGACCGCCAGACGGCTGGAACGGATCGCCGGCAGGTCGGAGGATCTTGTCGTTGAGGCTTTCCTTCGGTCCGTCCTCCCAGACGAGCGCGCCGTCCTTCAGCTTAGGTTCGGAGGCATAGAGCGACAGCCCATCGCCCGCGACAGTGCGGGTATCGGGGTGCAGAAGGCCGAGGTCCAGAAGCTCACCGATCATATAGGCGAGGCCACCCGCGGCATGGAAATGGTTCACGTCCGCAAGACCATTCGGATAGACCTTGGCCATCAGGGGCGTCGCGGCGGAGAGGTCGTTGAAATCCTCGATGTCCAGGATCACGCCCGCCGCCCGCGCCATGGCGGGCAGGTGGATGACGAGGTTCGTGGAGCCGCCCGTCGCCATCAAGCCGACGATGCCGTTCACGAAGGCGCGTTCGTCCAGAATGTCGCCTACGGGGCGATAGTCATTGCCCTGCGCGGTGATCGCGGCGGCGCGTCGCGCGGCCTCGTCGGTCAGCGCATCGCGGAGCGGTGTATTCGGGTTCACGAACGACGCGCCCGGCAGATGCAGACCCATGAACTCCATGAGCATCTGGTTCGTGTTCGCGGTGCCGTAAAAGGTGCAGGTGCCGGGGCCATGATACGAGGCCATTTCGGCCTCCATCAGCTTGTCGCGGCCGATCTCGCCGGCGGCGAATTGCTGGCGGACCTTGGATTTCTCGTCATTCGGCAGACCGCTGGTCATAGGTCCTGCAGGCACGAAAATGCCGGGCAGGTGGCCGAAGGTGGCAGCCGCAATGATCAGGCCCGGCACGATCTTGTCGCAGACGCCGAGGTAAAGCGCGGCGTCGAAGGTGTTGTGGCTGAGCGCCACGCCGGTGGCGAGCGCGATCACGTCCCGGCTGAAGAGGCTCAGCTCCATCCCCGGCTGTCCCTGGGTGACGCCGTCACACATGGCCGGAACGCCGCCTGCCACCTGGGCCGTTGCGCCTGCCTTGCGGGCTGCGGCCTTGATCCGGTCGGGATAATCCTTGAACGGCTGATGCGCGGACAGCATGTCGTTATAGGCCGTTACGATTCCGATATTGGGGGCGTCTTCGGCCACAAGCGCGGCCTTGTCATCGCCCATCGCGGCATAGGCATGGGCCTGGTTCCCGCAGGAGAGGTGAGCCCGCTTCACCCCCGCGTCGCGGGCTCGCGCGATCTTGTCCAGATAGCTGCCGCGCGCGCCTTGCGACCGCTCGATAATCCTGTCCGTGACGCGCTGGACGGTGTCGTTCAATGTCGTCATGGGTGTGAGTCCTTTTTCGTGTCGGGGCGCTCATATCACTTCGTGTTACCGCTAACAACGGGCATTTCGTCGCGATTGCCTGCCATGAGGCGCGTGCATGACGGGGTTGCAGCTTTGTGGGTTTAAGCGCCCACGCCCCAAGAATAGCTGATGGTCAAATGCAATAGAGCATATGGAAAGACCAAGGACCATGACCCGTAACAAAGCCTACGACCTCGACTACACCGCCATTGAGATCCGCGCCCGGAAAGAGCGTGCGATGTGGCTTGCCCGCGCGCTCGGCTTCAAGCGCTGACATAACGCTTTCCGGCGGAGGCGGAGCGGGGTAGAGGACGGCAATGACCGATCCGCGCCCCGTTATCCGCCTTCGCCCGAAAACCGACCCGCGCCGCATAAGGCGCGGTGCGCCGTGGGTTTACGAGAACGAAGCGGTCACCGACCGCCGCACCAAGGCGCTGCCCCCCGGCACCATCGCCCGCCTCGAAGACGCCGAGCGCCGCCCGATCGCGACAGTCGCGGTCAATCCCAATTCCAAGATCATCGCCCGCGTGCTCGACCTGGACCCCGAGGCCGTGATCGACGAGGGCTGGCTGGCGGCACGGCTGCGCGCGGCGCTGGACCTGCGCGAGATGCTTTTTGATGCGCCCTTCTACCGCCTGATCCACGCCGAGGGCGACGGGATGCCCGGCGTCGTGATTGACCGGTTCGGAGATACCGCCGTTCTTCAGCCCAACGCCGCATGGGCAGACGTCCTGACCGATACACTGACGGCGGCGCTGATCGATGTCACGGGCGTGACGACCGTGATCAAGAACGCCTCTGGCCGTGCACGGGCGCTTGAGGGACTGGATGATGTCTCGACCGTGCTTGCGGGCGGTGTCGCGGGGCCGATCCCTGTGCCGATGAACGGCGCGACCTATCTGGCCGATGTGGAAGGTGGGCAGAAGACGGGGCTTTTCTACGACCAGCGGCCCAATCATGCCTTCGTGGCACGGCTGGCGAAGGGCACGGATGTGCTCGACGTGTTCAGCCATGTGGGCGGCTTCGCCCTTGCCGCGCTTGCGGGGGGCGCGCGGTCTGCACTGTCGGTGGACGGCTCCGCTCCGGCGCTGGAGCTTGCGCGGGGCGGCGCTGACCTGACCGGCGCCGGTGACCGTTTCGAGACGCTCCAGTCCGACGCCTTCGACGCGCTGACCGCTCTTGCGGAAGAGGGCAGGCAGTTCGGGACCGTCATCTGCGATCCGCCCGCCTTTGCGCCGGCGAAACCCGCGCTCGACGCCGGGCTGCGCGCTTACGAAAAGGTTGCACGCCTGTCCGCGCCGCTGGTCGCGCCGGGCGGCACGCTGACGCTCTGTTCCTGCAGCCACGCCGCCGACCTGACCCAGTTCCGGCAGGCATCGCTCAGAGGCATCGGGCGCGCCGGTCGGACCGCGCAGCTGATCCGGACTGGCTTTGCCGGGCCGGACCACCCGCAACATGCGCATCTTGCCGAGACGGGATACCTGAAGGCTCTGACCTTCCGCCTGCTGCCATGAAGGTTCTGATTGACGCCAACGTTCTGTTTCCGACCGTGCTTCGGCAGATCGTGATGGGGCTGGCCGAACGAGGGTATTTCACGCCGCTCTGGTCCGAGCGCATTCTCGAGGAATGGCGCCGCGCCGCAGTGCGCGTGGGCGACGGGCCGGTGGCCGAGGCCGAAATCGCCGCTCTGAAGGCACGCTTCCCGGATGCGATGGTCCCCGTGCCGGACGGCGCCGGGGCCGACCTGTCCTTGCCCGACCCTGATGACACCCACGTTCTTGCCGCAGCTATTGCCGGGGGCGCGGACGAACTGCTGACGCAGAACCTCAAGGATTTCCCGACAAACGTGCTGTCCTCACATGGGATCGTACGGCGCGATCCGGACGGCTTTACCCGCGAGGCGTGGCACGCCGATCCAGATGGGGTCGGGGCCGTGGTTGCGGATGTGCTGAGGATAGCCGGAGCATACGGGATCGACGTCAGCAATCCGCGCGCCGTTCTCAAACGCGCGCGGCTGCCGCGCCTTGGAAAGGCGCTTTACGCGTCCTGACCGGAGACGCTCCAGCGTTCCTCGTTCTTCTCGATGGCTGCGATCCGCTCGGCGGTCTTCGGGTGGCTCATCAGCCAGGCCGGGGCCGAGCCGCCGCGTGATTGGGTGAGGTCTTCGAGCTTGGTAAAGAGCGTCTTCTGCGGCCCCGTGCCAATCCCGGACTTGACCAGAAGCGCCGAGGCATAGGCGTCGGCCTCGTACTCGTCCGACCGGCTGAGCCGCGCAGCCAGAAGCGTGGTCAGGAACCCCGCGATATAGACACCGACAAAGGGCACAAAGCGCGACAGGATCATCGCGAGGGCCGTGCGCAGCGCGTTCTGGCCGGAAAAGTCGATCATCCGCCGCCGCGAATGCCCAAGCGCCACATGGCCAAGCTCGTGTGCGATGACGCTTGCCAGTTCCTCGGCCGAAACCTCGCCATTGCGGTACTTTCGGTAGAACCCTCGAGTGATAAAGATGCGCCCGTCCGGCGCCGCAAGGCCGTTCACAGGGTCGATCTCGTAGATATGCACCTTGATCCGGGGCAGGTCGAGCGACGCGGCCATCTGATCGGTCAGCCGTTTCAGAACCGGATCGGCCAGTTCGGTCGACTTCTGATCAAGCTCGCGCCCCGTCCGCCAGACCGAAAAGCGGTAGAGGACGAGACCGTAAAGAATAGCCAGCAGGATCGGTGTGAATTTCAGCATGGCACACCATATGGGGCGAGGGAGAGGGTGGAGCAATGGCCGTGTCGCGGCCCCCCGGATATGAAAATGTCTCTCGCGAACAAAAAAAGTTCAATCTGTGGAAACTTTTTTGCCGCAAACGAAGTTTAGCATACGAGGCAGCTATGTTTATTCGGCAAAAATATCGCCAGCGCAAATCAGATGAGGATTTGCTCGACGACGCGTTACGGTTTGCGATGGGCACCCCATCCAGCAAAGGCGATGACGCGTTCGAGGGGCTCTTGCAACGCCTTCGTGAGGCCGAAGAAGCCTCCGAAGCATCTGAAAAGAATAGCTGATTTCGCTCAGCCGAGCAGCTTCATACCCCGCGTCAGGCCATCCAGGGTAAGGGGCACCATGCGCTCCGAGCCAATGATCTCGCGTATCATTGCGGTCGATTGCGTATAGCGCCAGTGCTCTTCCGGCACCGGATTGATCCATAGGAAATCGGGCCAGTGCGTGCGCGCTCTCTCCAGCCAGACAGCGCCCGCTTCGTCGTTCCAATGCTCGTTCGCGCCGCCCGGTATGGCGATTTCATAGGGCGACATGGCCGCATCGCCCACGAATATGCATTTGTGCGTCGGTCCGTAGGTGTTCAGCACGTCCCAGGTCGCCGTGCGGGCATTCCAACGCCGGGCGTTCTCGCGCCAGACGCCTTCGTAGAGACAGTTGTGAAAATAGAAATGCGTGAGATGCTTGAACTCGGTGCGGGCCGCCGAGAACAGTTCTTCGACGATCTTCACATGGCCGTCCATCGAGCCGCCAACGTCCAGAAACAGGATCACCCGCACCGCATTCCGCCGCTCGGGCCGCGTTTTCACGTCGAGCCAGCCCTGCCGCGCGGTGGCGTCGATGGTACCGTCGAGGTCCAACTCGTCCGCCGCCCCCTCGCGCGCCCATTGCCTGAGCCGTTTCAACGCCACCTTGATCGTGCGTGTCCCGATTTCACGCGTGTCGTCGAAATCCCGAAACGTGCGCTTGTCCCAGACCTTGACCGCCCGCTGGTGACGCGAGCGGTCCTGACCGATGCGCACGCCTTCGGGGTTGTACCCGTAGGCGCCAAACGGTGACGTGCCAGCCGTTCCGATCCACTTGTTGCCGCCCTGATGCCGGCCCTTCTGCTCTTCCAGCCGTTCGCGCAGCGTCTCCATCAGCTTGTCGAACCCGCCAAGGGCCTCGATCTCGGCCATCTCTTCGGGGCTCAGATGCTTTTCCGCCATCTTCCTCAGCCAGTCCTCGGGCAGGTCGAGCGCGTTCAGCACATCGGCCTCGGTTAGTCCTTCGATGCCCTTGAAGCTTTCTGCGAAGGCGCGGTCGAAGCGGTCGATATGGGCCTCGTTCTTCACCATCGTGGCGCGGGCAAGGTAATAGAAACCATCCACGTGATAGGTGACAAGGCCCGCATCGAGACCCGCGAGGAAGGACAGGTATTCCCTGAGCGAGACCGGCACGCCGCTCCGGCGCAGCGTCTCGAAGAACGGGCGGAACATCAGGTGATCGAGCGCTCGATCACGATGGTGACGAGCACCCCCAGAAGCGCGAAGGCAATACCGTATCCGGCCGCATATTGCGCCATGTCGAGCCTCGTGCCGTTCCGCTTCCGCGCGGTTCTGAGGCCAAGACCGATGCCGATGATCAGCGTGCCGAGAATGATCATGCGGGGTCTCCTTTGCGTGTCCGCGGGCTGATCGCCTCGATCTCGGCGGTGCGGGCGGCGATTTCACTGGCCGAGCCGAAGCCGTAGCGAGCCCAGCCGAGCGCTTCAGTCTTCAACCGCTCTCCATCGGCGGTGTCGCCCTTCAACATCAGCGCCTCGGCCTTGACCATCAGAAGCAGCGACAGCAGCGCGGCATGTTCCGAACGTCGGACGACAGGCAGGCTTTGATCGACCAGCCCGATCGCCGTGTCGGCCCGCCCGAGCGAAAGCTGGAAAGCGGCCATCTGCATGGCGACATGAGCTTCCTGGACCGAGGTGTCCGGGCGGCGCTGATAGATGCGGCCGGCGGCGATGAACGCCGCAAGGGCCTTGTCCGGGCTTTCGCTCAGAAGCAGGCGCCCCAGCACGTAATGCGAGAAGGCGAGGCGCGTATCGGACTGCCCGAAGCCGCGGGCCAGCGCAACGGCGTCATTCGCGGCCCTGAGCCGTTTTGCGCGGGGCGAGCGCGGTGTGGTGGCGGTGTCGATCGCGCGGTCCCAGTCCTCGCTCAAGCCACCGCGCTTGACCGCGCCGATGGGGCCACCGCCCGGATTCACGCGGGACAGGACTGCGGGCAGGCGCCGCGCGACCTCGCCCTCGCTCATGCCGTTTCGAAGCGCCGGGTCGTAATAGGCGCGCAGGATCATCATGTCGTAGCCGGTCAGAACGGTGTGGAAATTGTCGTCGTTGAAGATCGACTGGCTGAGGCGATAAACGTCGTTCACCGGGCCGAGGGCCTGAGCGATCTCTTCGTGAAGACAGTCGCGCACCTCTTGCGGGCTGACGTCGTTCGGCAGGAAGATCGCCATGCGTTCGCGCGCCCGGAGTGTATTCCAGTAGGTTGTCGGGTCGTTCCGGCGGCGCTTGTAATCGTCCCAACCGGCCACGTTCGGCCGCACGAAACAGGCGGCTGAGGGGGCGACGCGCTGAATGCTCGACCGCTTGACCGGCTCGATCACGATCGACGGAATCTCGCCCGGGCGGGCGCGGCGGATGTCGATCCCGGCCTCGGAGCGGAGACGCGTAAGCAGGCGGTCAAGATCGCCGTCGAGGCTGGGCGGCACCGCGCCGCTCTCGCCCGAGACGCCGACGGTCACGGTGCCCTCGAAACGTGTGAACCGGTCCATCTCGGTGCCGTTTTCCAGCACGAAGGTCAGCTCGAGAAAGTCGCGCGCCAGATCGGTATTGGGCAGTTGCGGTCGGGACGCCGGACTGGGTGCGAAAGTCTTCATCGGAGGAAGCGACAGGCCGGGGTCGGCGCGGCGCGTGGTCTCGGAGGGCGCGCAGGCGGCGAACGCCAGACCGGCGGCGAGGAACAGGGCAGCTTTCATGCGGGCCTCCAGAATTCCGCGGACGTGCCCACTCCGCCGAAGACATCATGACATTCTCGGGCTGCGCCGCTCACGAGCGACCGCTCCGCGACATGAAGGCAAGGCGCTCAAAGAGCGACACATCCTGCTCGTTCTTCAGAAGCGCACCATGAAGGATCGGAAGCGCGTCACCGCTGTCGCGGCGGAGATCTTCGGGCGACAGGTCTTCGGCGAGGATCAGCTTGAGCCAGTCGAGGACCTCGGAAGTCGACGGCTTTTTCTTCAGCCCCGGCGTGTCGCGGAGCTCGTAGAACTGGGTCAGCGCCGTGGTCAGAAGTCGGTCCTTGATATCCGGGAAATGGACGCGGACGATGGCTTCCAGAACCTCGGCTTCGGGAAAGCGGATGTAGTGAAAGAAGCAGCGGCGCAGAAATGCGTCGGGCAGTTCCTTCTCATTGTTGGACGTGATGATCACGACGGGACGGTGTTTCGCGCGGACCGTTTCGCCGGTCTCGTACACGTGGAACTCCATCCGGTCGAGTTCCTGCAGAAGGTCGTTCGGAAACTCGATATCGGCCTTGTCGATCTCGTCGATCAGCAGGACCACGCGCTCTTCGGCGGCGAATGCCTCCCAGAGTTTGCCCGGGCGGATATAGGCGCCGATATCCTCGACCTTGCCCTCGCCGAGCTGACTGTCCCTGAGACGGCTGACCGCGTCGTACTCATAAAGGCCCTGCGCGGCGCGCGTGGTGGATTTCACGTGCCATTCGATCAGCGGGAGGTCCAGGCCGGCGGCAACTTGGCGGGCCAGTTCGGTCTTGCCGGTGCCGGGCTCGCCCTTGACCAGAAGAGGGCGTTCCAGCCGGATCGCGGCATTGACGGCGATTCTGAGATCGTCGGCGGCGATATAGGCGTCTGTGCCCTGAAAATGCATATCCGGTCCTGTTCCCGCGCGGGGCTGAGAAGCGAGGCTAGCCCGCGCCTGAAAGACCTTCAAGCCCGCCGTTCTCCGTGGACAACCCCCTTGCGATGCGGTACACGCCCGCCCATGAGAGGCCACCTGACCGAGCTTCCGACCAATGGCCCCAATTTAGGGGGGTTTTGGCAATGATAAAAAAGGGGAACGCAATGAAGGCCGAGGTATTTCTGCCTGAGGATTACCGTCCCGCCGAGGACGAGCCCTTCATGAACGAGCGTCAGCTCGAATATTTCCGCCGCAAGCTTCTGGCCTGGAAGGCGGACCTGATGGGCGACAGCAAGTCGACCATCACCGATCTTCAGAACTCGACCCGGAACATCCCCGATATCGCGGACCGCGCCAGCGAGGAAACCGACCGCGCGCTGGAGCTTCGGACCCGTGACCGGCAGCGCAAGCTCGTGGCCAAGATCGACGCGGCGCTGCGCCGGATCGAAGAGGGCGAGTACGGCTATTGCGAAGAGACGGGCGACCCGATCTCGCTCAAGCGTCTCGACGCGCGGCCCATCGCGACGCTGTCGCTCGAGGCGCAGGAACGCCATGAGCGCCGCGAGAAGGTTCATCGCGACGACTGATCGCGCGATCGCCTGACCTGGCAAGGCCCGGCACCTCGGTGACCGGGCTTTTTCGTGGCTGCTCCCGAGTTGCGCGGGCTTGCGCCCGCACGCGCTGTCTGCGCCGCCCTCCAGGCGCCGCGTTTCGCGCTCCGCGCGGGGAGTATTTTCGCCAAGAAGAAGGTGTCAGGAGGTGCGCCGGGCCAAGCGGGCAGCACGGCCCCCCTTGCGGGTCCGAGGCTGGGATTTTGCGCGCTCGGGAAGGGCCTCGATGATATCGCGCCGGGCCTCGGGCGACATCCGGGACCATCCGGCGATCTCGTCTGCCGTGCGGTGACAGCCGAGGCAGAGCCGCGTGTCGGGATTGAGCACGCACACACGGATGCAGGGGCTTTCGATCTCGTTCCGGCGCCAGACGGTGTCGGTCATTGGCTGCGCTCCATGTGGCTGAGGCGGTCGAGGGCGCCCTGCAGAATGTAGGATGCCGCCACGTGGTCGATGACCTCGCTCCGGCGCTTGCGACTGGTGTCGGCTTCGAGGAGCGCGCGTTCGGCGGCCACCGTCGAGAGGCGTTCGTCCCAGAAGCCAATGGGCAGGTCGGTGCGCCCGGAGAGGTTCTGGGCGAAGGCGCGGGTCGACTGGCAGCGGGGACCCTCGCTGCCGTCCATGTTGAGCGGCAGGCCAAGGATGATGCCGGTAATGGCGCGGTCCCCGGCAATTGCGAGAAGCCGATCCGCGTCGATCCCGAATTTCTTGCGCCGGATCGTCTCGAGCGGGGTGGCGACGCTGCGCATCCCGTCGGTGACCGCGACGCCGATGGTCTCGGTCCCAAGATCGAGGCCCATCAGAGCGCCAAAGGACGGCAGGCGGCCTGCGAAATCCGCGATATCGTCGGTGATCATTGGCCGGCGCCCCCGGCATTCCGCATCGCGTCCTGGCTGGCCGAGCGGATCATGCGGATCGCGTCCTCATTGCCTTCGAAGGCGGTTTCGGCCTCTTCGGCGATGCGCCCCGCGCGTTCGGCCTGTCCCAGAACACCGAGGGCGCGGATCAGGCGTGCCCAGTCTTCGGCCGGTCCGCCATCGGTGGCAAGACGGTCGGCAAGACCCGCGACCATTCCCCGGATCATCTCGTCGCGGTCCTCGGCGCTCATGTCTTCTGCTGCGGCGATATCGGCAGCACTTGGCCCCCGGCGCTCGGGCGGGACGTAATCGACACCGGCGGCAGCGGCGATGGCGCGGATTTCGCCTTCGATGACGGGCATCCACGGTGCGTCAGGGGGGCTTTGTTCGTAGAGGCGGCGCCAGATCGGGAACGCACGGTCAGGGCGCCCGCTCTGCACTTCGACAAGGCCACGGTAGTAGAGAACCTCACCCCGGCCGGGCGCCACCGTTTCGAGATCACGGAGGACGGCCTCGGCATCGGTGCTGACGGTGCCTGCGGCGGTGAACACCATGAGATCGAGAAGAGCGAGACGCTGGTCCAGCGGCGCGTTCCCGTCGTAGCTGGCAACCAGCGCTTCCTGCGCGGCGCGTGCGGCCGAGAGATTGCCGAGCCGTGCCTCGTTCTGAGCCAGAAGCGTCAGGCCCTCGCGGTCATCGGGGCGTTCGGCGACCGCGGCGCGCAGCTGTTCCATGAGTGTGTTGAATTCGGGCGTCGCTTCGCGTGGCGGAGGCAGAACGCCGGCGGCCTGTGCTTCGGCTTCGGCCTCGGCCTGCGTCGGGCGGAGCGCACGGGCAGCTTCGGCTTCGGCCAGGCGTTGGGCGAGGGGGCGGTCACCGTAGCCGGGCGCGCCGATCGTGGAATAAAGCGCAAGGCCGCCCACCAGTACGATCGCGAAAACGAGGATCGCGCCGAGAATGCCGGCACGGTCGCTGGCGGCAGGAGCCGACGGGGCGGCGCGGCGGTCGGCGTCGAGCAGGCGGCGGGAGACTTCGACGCGAACGGCCTCGGCCTCGGCCTCGGTCAGGACGCCGCGCGCGAGATCCCGGTCCACTTCCGCCAGCTGGTCGCGATAGACCGCCATGTCGGAGGCTTGCGGCGTCACGCCCCGATCCACCCGCGCGGCACGGATCGCACCGGCCAGAATGGCTGTGACGGCGATGACGATGATCCCGGCGATGATCCAGAAAAGCATGCGGTCCTCCTCAGGCCCACATAAACATGACCCATGCGGGACGAAAGGGGAAAGCGGCATTCTGCCCCCTGTCGCATCGCCGCGGCGCGCATGTCGCATAACCGTGTTCGAGCGCCGTTTGTCGCCTTTTCATTGCCCCGGAATTTGGCAAGAAACAGGGGCGCACCGCCGGGCTTCCCCGGGCGAGTCGAAGGAGCATTTGGCCGATGACCCGATATTCCGCATTTGCCGTCGCACGCGAAGCGTTCCGCGACCATCAGGGCTGGACCCGTGCCTGGGCCAGCCCCGAACCGAAACGCAAATACGATGTGATCATCATCGGCGCGGGCGGGCACGGGCTGGCGACGGCCTATTATCTCGGCAAGAACCACGGCATCCGGAACGTGGCCATTCTGGAAAAGGGATGGCTGGGCGGCGGCAACACGGGGCGGAACACAACGATCATCCGCTCGAACTATCTTCAGGACCCGTCAGCCGCGATCTATGAGAAGGCGCGCTCGCTTTACGAGGACCTGAGCCAGGATCTGAACTACAACGTCATGTTCAGCCCGCGCGGCGTCATGATGCTGGCCCAGACCGAGCACGAGGTCCGGGGTTACAAGCGCACCGCCTATGCAAACGCGCTGCAGGGGGTGAAGACCGAATTCATTTCGCCCGCACGCGTCAAGGAGTTTTGCCCGATCATCGAGATCCGGGGGCCGCGCTATCCGGTTCTGGGTGCGCTCTGGCAGGCGCGGGGCGGCACGGCGCGGCACGATGCGGTGGCCTGGGGCTATGCCCGGAAATGCTCGGAAATGGGCATGGACGTGATCCAGAAATGCGAGGTCACAGGGATCCGCTCGGACGGCGGTGTCGTGAAGGGCGTGACCACCAACCGGGGCGATATCGACTGCGACAAGCTGGGGATCGTCGTTGCGGGGCATTCGGGCCATGTAGCGGACATGGCGGGCTTCCGTCTGCCGATCGAGTCGGTGGCGCTTCAGGCGCTCGTCAGCGAGCCGATCAAGCCCTGCATGGACGTCGTCGTCATGGCCAATACGGTCCACGGCTACATGAGCCAGTCCGACAAGGGCGAGATGGTGATTGGTGGCGGTGCTGACGGCTACAACAACTATACGCAGCGCGGCTCTTTCCACCATATCGAGGAGACGGTGCGCGCGCTGAACGAGACCTTCCCGATTATCTCGCGTCTGAAAATGTTGCGCATGTGGGGCGGGATCGTGGACATGACGGGCGACCGCTCGCCCATCATCTCACCGACGCCGCTTGGCAATTGCTTTATCAACTGTGGCTGGGGAACGGGGGGCTTCAAGGCCATTCCGGGCTCGGGTTGGGCAACGGCCGAGATGATCGCAAAGGGTGCGTCGGGGCCGCTCGCCGCCGAGTTCGGTCTGGACAGGTTCCGCGAAGGCCGGTTCATCGACGAAAGCGTTGCGGCCGGGGTGGCACATTGATGGGTGTCGCGGACGCCCATTCGGCATCGCGGCCTAATATGGGGCCAGGGGTGGCTGTCGCGCTACTTGCGCGGCAACCGGGGTTTCTTGTTGCGGCTACGATCCTTGGGGGTGTCGAAGCCGCGCCAAACGGCGATGGCCGCTCCGGCAAGGAGCACCGCGAGGGGTGCGATCTGAAGATACGGTTTCATAATCGCGACCTATGCCTGCCGATTGCGGCGCGCAAGTGGCATCGGGACTTGATCGTTCTGCCAAGCGACATATTTGCCGCTGCAGAGGAAAAAGGACCGAACCGTTGCGCATTCTCGACCGACTGCCGGACGCTGAAACCATCCACCGCCGCCGTGGCGCCATCGCAGGATTTGTCGCGGGCATCTTCGTGCCGCTCGTCCTGGCGGGGCTGCTTCTCGTATCGTTCCGGGGCTACGGAATCGCGGACGAACCGCCGCAGATGCCGCCGGTCTACACGAACTTCTGATCTTCCTTCGCTGTCATTTGGACGGCCAGTCGTTGCCGCTGGCGCGCGGGAAGCTCGCCTTCTTCAGGCTCTCCGGGTCGATCGGGTCGCGCTTTGCAGCACGTCGCGCCTGAAAGGCGTTGAGCGGCAAGAGCGCGCCGATCAGGCCGATCACGAACAGAAACCCCTTCATACACACTCCGGTCGCGTTGTCATGGCGTCGCACTTCGCGGGGCAGTCTATTCGAATGCCTGCGAATGACAAAGCCAGCGCGCGCCTGTCCGGAAGCGCATCGGCAAGAAAGGCCCCGCTGTCATGCTGATCCTAGACTGTCCCTATTGCGGCATCGCCTGCGACGAGACCGAACTTTCCCCCGGAGGCGAGGCGCATCTGACGCGCTTCGGTCCCGGCTCGTCGGAAGACGAGTTCGAAGGCTATCTCTTCATGCGGGAAAACCCGCGCGGCGTTCATTTCGAGCGCTGGCGCCACGCCCATGGTTGCGGCAAGTGGTTCCACGCAGCCCGTGACACGATGACCATGGAAGTTTTCGGCACCTATCCGGCGCAAACGACCGAACCGCCTGCAGAGCTGCGCAAGACCATCTCCGAGAAACGGCCCGGCTGGTCGTGGAGGGACTTTTCATGAGCCATCGTCTGTCCACCGGCGGCCGCCTGATCGACCGGTCCGAGCGCCGCAGTTTCCGGTTCAACGGAAAGACCATGACCGGCTTCGCGGGCGACACGCTCGCCGCGGCGCTTCTGGGCAGCGGTCAGACCCTTGTCGGGCGGTCGTTCAAGTATCACCGTCCGCGCGGCATCGTGACGAGCGGCGGCGAGGAACCGAACGCGCTGATGAACCTCGGCACCGCCAAGACCTTCGAGCCGAACGCGCGCGCCACTACGACCGAGCTTTTCGACGGGCTGACGGCCGAAAGCCAGAACCACTGGCCCAGCCTCGAATTCGACGTGGGCGAGATCAACGCGAAGCTCTCGCGTTTTCTGCCCGCCGGGTTCTACTACAAGACGTTCCTCTGGCCGCGCGCCTTCTGGAAACATGTCTACGAGCCGGTCATCCGGGCCTCTGCGGGTCTGGGCAAGGCGCCGCGCCACCGGGATGCGGATCATTACGAATACATGCATGTCACCACCGACGTCCTCGTGGTCGGCGGCGGCATCGCCGGTCTCACGGCGGCCAAGGCCGCCGCCGTGAGCGGCGCCGAAGTCATGCTGGTCGAACAGACCGCCAATTGGGGCGGCCGCGCGCCTGTCGATGGCGCTGTGATCGACGGGCAGCCCGCCGAAGACTGGGTCGCCGCGACGGTGGCCGAGCTCGAGGCGATGCCGAATGTGCGTCTTCGGACCCGCGCCATGGGGGCAGGGGTCTATGACCACGGTTATTCGCTGGTCTATGAGCGCCTGACGGACCACGCCCCTGACCCGAGCCGCCCGCGTCATCGGCTCTGGAAGGTGCGCGCCGGCCGGATCGTCACTGCGACCGGCTCCATCGAGCGGCCCTTGTCCTTCGCGGGCAACGACCTGCCCGGTGTCATGCTCGCTGCCGCCGTGCGCGACTATGTCGTGAATTATGGTGTCGCGCCCGGCAAACGCACGGTCGTTGTGACCAACAACGATGACGGCTATCGCACCGCGCTTGCGCTGAAAGAGGCGGGGCTGGAAGTGCCTGTCGTGCTGGACGCGCGCAAGCAGGCCACCGGCCCGCTGGCCGACGCCGCGCGCGAGGCGGGCATCCGCGTCGCTGCCGGTCGCGGCATTGCCAAGGTGACTGGCAAAGGCAAGGTCGAGGTCGTGCACATCTGCGATCAGGCGGGTGCGGGTGCCGTCGTCGAAGAGGTCCGCGCCGATTGCGTCGCCATGTCGGGCGGCTGGTCGCCGGTCGTGCATCTCTGGTCCCATTGCGGCGGCAAGCTCACTTGGGATGACGAGAACGCCTGCTTCCGGCCCGACCCCGACCGCGCGCCCACCGGGGCCGACGGTACGCCATTTGTGGCCGCCGCCGGTGCCGCCAACGGTGCCGTGACGACCGCCGAGGTTCTGGCCGATGCCTGGGCCGCGGGAGGCGGATCGGGCGAGGCACCGAAGGCGGACGCGGAAGACCGTCAGCCGATGATGCCCGTCTGGGCCATGCCCGCACAGGCGCCCTATGCGTTGCGCGCGAAGTCATGGCTCGATTTCCAGAACGACGTGAAGGTGACGGACGTGGAGCTTGCCGCGCGCGAAGGCTTCCAGTCAGTCGAGCACACCAAGCGTTACACCACGCTCGGCATGGCGACGGATCAGGGGAAACTGTCCAACATCAACGGTCTGGCAGTCCTTGCCCGCGAGTTGGGCGAGGATATCCCTGCCGTCGGGACCACCACATTCCGTCCGCCATACACGCCGATCTCGATGGGTGCGATCGGTGGCGAGGCGCGGGGCGAGTTGTTCCAGCCGGTCCGCCGCACGCCGATCCACGACTGGCACGAGGAAAACGGCGCGCATTGGGAACCGGTCGGTCACTGGCGCCGTCCCTATGCCTTTCCGAAAGAGGGCGAGAGCACACATGACGCCGTCACCCGCGAGGTGCGGGCGACGCGCGAGCGTGTGGGCCTTCTGGACGCCTCGACACTCGGCAAGCTGATCGTCAAGGGGCCGGATGCGGGCCGCTTCCTCGACATGCTTTACACCAACATGATGTCGACCCTGCCGGTGGGCAAATGCCGGTACGGGCTGATGTGCACCGAAAACGGCTTCCTGACAGATGACGGCGTCGTCGCGCGGCTCTCCGACGACGCGTGGCTCTGCCACACGACGACCGGCGGTGCAGATCGCATCCACGCCCATATGGAGGAATGGCTCCAGACCGAGTGGTGGGACTGGAAGGTCTACGTGGCAAACGTGACCGAGCAATATGCGCAGGTGGCCGTGGTCGGCCCGAAAGCGCGTGAGGTTCTTCAGGCGCTCGGCGGTGACATGGACCTGTCGAAAGAGGCGCTGCCCTTCATGCAGTGGGCCGAAGGGCGGATCGGCGATTTCGACGCGCGCGTCTTCCGCATCTCGTTCTCGGGCGAGCTGTCCTATGAGGTCGCCGTGCCGGCGAGCCAGGGTCGCGCCTTCTGGGATGCGCTTCTCGATGCGGGCCGGAAGCATAGCATCACGCCTTATGGGACCGAGGCGCTTCACGTCATGCGGGCCGAGAAAGGCTTCATCATGATCGGGGACGAGACCGACGGCACGGTGATCCCGCAGGATCTGGGGCTGAACTGGGCGATCTCAAAGAAGAAAGAGGACTATCTCGGCAAACGCGCGCAAGAGAGGGATCACATGACCGATCCGCTCCGCTGGAAGCTGGTGGGTCTTGAGACGCTCGACGGCTCGGTCATCCCCGACGGTGCCTATGCCGCCGAAGAGGGGCTGAACCTCAACGGTCAGCGCAAGACCGAGGGCCGCGTGACCTCGACCTACTATTCGCCGACGCTGGACCGTGGCATCGCGATGGGCCTGGTCGAGCGTGGGCCGGACCGCATGGGCGAGGTCATCGACTTCCCTCTCATCGGCGGCGGGTCGGTCAAGGCCAAGATCGTCAGCCCGGTCTTCTATGACCCGGACGGGGAGAAGCAGAATGTCTGACAGGATTAGCGCACTGCCCGGCGCGGCATCATCGGGCAGCATCCGCGTGGAAGAAGCCGGGCTTCAGGGCATGGTCACGATCCGCGGCGATCTGGGAGACAAGGGGGTCTCGGACGCTCTCAAAAAGGTTGTCGGTCTGACAGTCCCGGAAAAGGGACAGCGGGGGGCAGGGGATGGTATGGCATTGCTCTGGATGTCGCCGGACGAGCTCATGCTGACTGCCGCACATTCCGAAGCTCCGGATCTCGTCACCAAGCTTGGCGATGCGCTGTCCGGTCACCACCACCTGGTTTGCAACGTCTCTGATGCGCGCGCCGTCTTTCGTCTGACCGGCGAGGGCGCGGCGATCCGCGACGCTCTTGCCAAGCTGACGCCCGCTGACCTGCGGCCCTCGGCTCTGCCGGTGGGGATGGTGCGCCGGACGCGTCTGGCGCAGGTCGCGGCGGCAGTCTGGTTCGAAGACGAGGGAACGGCGACGGTCGTCTGTTTCAGGTCCGTCGCTGCCTATGTCTTCGGTCTTCTCGCCAATGCGTCGAAACCGGGTGCCGAGGTCGGCTATTTTCGGTGATAGAAAGGAACAAGCGCGCGGCCCGGCCCGTTAATTCTTTGAAACCGGCTTGACCCTGCGTCCTCTTGGACACAGGTAAAGGCCCAAGCGACGCGACCAACCGAAAGAGGGACCCAATGGCTTTTGAACTTCCTGATCTGCCCTATGCACATGACGCGCTTGCCTCGAAAGGCATGAGCGCCGAGACGCTCGAATATCACCATGACCTGCACCACAAGGCCTATGTCGACAACGGCAACAAGCTGATTGACGGCACCGAGTGGGACGGCAAGTCCATGGAAGAGATCATCAAGGGCACCTACGACGCCAGCGCCGTCGCCCAGTCCGGTATCTTCAACAACATCAGCCAGCTTTGGAACCACAACCAGTTCTGGGAGATGATGGGCCCCGGCGACAGCAAAATGCCGGGTGAACTGGAGCAGGCGCTGACCGAAAACTTCGGATCGGTGGACGCTTTCAAGAAGGAATTCGCCGCCGCCGGTGCTGGTCAGTTCGGCTCGGGCTGGGCTTGGCTCGTCAAGGACAGCGACGGCAGCCTCAAGGTGACCAAGACCGAGAACGGCGTGAACCCCGTCTGCTTTGGTCAGACCGCCCTTCTGGGCTGCGACGTGTGGGAGCATTCCTACTACATCGACTTCCGGAACAAGCGCCCGGCCTATCTGGACAACTTCCTGGAAAACCTCGTGAACTGGGAAAACGTCGCAAGCCGCATGTAAGCCCCTTTCAAGGCTTGGAAAAACGGGGTCGCACCTTGGTGCGGCCCTTTTTTCATGTCCGGATTTCTCGGAACTGTCATCGGGGGGAGCGGGTTTCTCTCACAGATGAAATGGAGGTTCGGAAATGGCTGAGAGACACAGATCGAAAGACGGCCGGAGCGAGACCGAGGAACTGCTGGAAGATATCGAAACGCCCAGTCAGCAAGGACGGGCGCAGGGCAATCTCGAGCGCAAGGTCGGCACCCGCGACGAGGAGCGTCAGATCGAAAAGGGCGATGTCACGACCCGCGTTCTGAAGTCCGACGAAAAAGGCCAGGGCGATCTTGGCGGTCACCACGGGACGGGAGACAACGATGAGCATTCTTGAGAACGGAACATGGGTTTTGGTGGCTGACGGGCAGAAGGCCCTCATCCTTGAAAACCTCACCGACGGCGAGGACCCGCATCTCGACGTGACGGATGAAGAAACGAAAGAGAACCCGCAGACCCAGGACTGGGCGGCGAACCGGCGTGGACGCGTGCAGCAAAGCGCCAACGTGGGCAGCCACGCCTATTCGGACACCGACTGGCACGAGTTCGAGAAGGACAGATTTGCCAAGGACTTGGCGGACATTCTTTACAAGAAAGCTCACGCCGGAGAATTCGACCGTATCGTCCTTGTCGCCTCTCCCCAGGTGCTGGGCGTCCTTCGCGACGAACTGCACGACGAAGTGAAGAGCAAGATCGTGGGTGAGATCGACAAGACGCTGACCAACCATCCGGTGAACGAGATCGAAGAAATCGTGAAGTCGGAGTTGAAGGCGGCCTGATCAGGCATCTCGCAGAATGACAGAGCGCCCGTCTGAGTCTTCAGGCGGGCGTTCCCTTTTCCAGAACGGCCACAAGGTCATCGACGGTCGCAGCAACGGTAAACAGCCCCCGCAGCGTTTCCGCGGCAAAACCCTCATGGATCACATGTTCTACAAGGGCGACAAGAGGTTGCCAGTAACCGTTCACGTCCAGAAGGACGATGGGCTTGGCGTGCAGACCGAGCTGAGCCCATGTCAGAACCTCGAAAAATTCGTCCAGCGACCCCGCGCCGCCGGGCAGAACGGCGACAGCATCGGCATTCATGAACATCACCTTCTTTCGCTCGTGCATGGTCTCGGTGATGACGCGGTCGCCGAAGGCGCGGCGCGGCGCTTCGGTGGACAAGAGATGGGTCGGAATGACGCCAAGGGTCGGCGCGCCCGCGGTTGTCGCCGCATCCGCCACCGCCCCCATCAGCCCCACATCGCCCGCGCCATAGACCAGTCGCCAGCCGCGTGCCGCGATGGATCGGCCGAGCTCCGTCGCCGCGTCCCGGTACGCCGGATCGGCCCCGTCGCGAGAGCCACAATAGACGCAAAGCGAGAACGGGCGGTCTGTCATGGTCCAAATCCTTCTGGCGAAAGGGGTTTTGACCCCTGATAGCGGCGTTGCTATGGTCTCTCAAGCGCGGTGGGGACAAGTTGATGCCGCGCTCAAAGGGATGGGGCCCCGGTACAGGAGACGATCGGGTGAAAGGGACATGGGTTGGCGGCGCTCTGGCCGTCATTATCGCGATCTTGCTGATCGTCTATTTCGCGCTGCGCGACACCGATGAGGTGCCGGTTGCAGCGGTCCCCGAGGCATCCGAACCAGTGCCTGCGCCGGTCGTGATCGACAGCGGAAGCGAGCCGTCTCCGGCGCCAGAGGATAGCGCCGACGCTGTGTCTGACGACGAGTCGGACGCAGAAGCCTCAGGGAAAGAGGTATCCGACATCGCCGCCGCCGAGCCCGCACAGGCCGCCGACACCGACGCTGAACCCGCCCGACCCTCCGCCACATTCGACATCGTACGCGTCGAGCCGGATGGCGAGACCGTTATCGCGGGGCGGGCCTCGCCCGGGTCGACCGTGACGGTGCTTCTGGACGGAGAGCCGGTAGGCGAGGCGCTGGTCGGACCGGATGGCGGCTTCGTGGCGCTTCTGTCGCTTGGCCGGTCGGACCGGCCCCGCGTCGTGTCTCTGTCAGAGGTCTTTGCCGATGGCAGCGAGATGATCGCCGAGGCGACCATCATCCTCGCGCCGAGCCCCGAGATCATGGTCGCCGAGGCGGACCCCGCGGCGGCGCCGACTGAAGCGCCCACGACCGAAACAGCCGGTGATGCGTCAGCGACCGTCGAGCCAACCCAAGCGGATGAGACAGTCGCAAACGCCCCCGCCGCGCCCGCCGAGACCGTCATCTCCGACCAGCAGGCTACTGAGGAAGTGACCGAAGGCACCGCGACCGAAAGCGTTTCGGGCGAAGACATCGCGGCGGCAGACGAACCACTCACCGAAACGCCGGTTTCGGAAAGCGCTGAAGGGACTGGCGCAGCTGAGGTGGCTGCAGCGCCCGAGACCGCGCCCGATGCACCCGCCACATCCCCGGTCAGCCAAAACGCGCCCGAGCAACTTTCGGCCCCGACCGTTCTTCTGGCCGACAGCACCGGCGTGCGCGTCCTGCAATCCGCAGGTGACGCGCCCGAGGTGCAGGACAACGTTTCCATCGACGCGATCAGCTATGACAGCGAGGGCGAGGTGGCGGTGACGGGCCGGTCGACCGGCTCGACCTCGGTGAGGGTCTATCTGGACAACCGCCCGCTTCTGGACGCGCCAATCGAGGCCGATGGCGGATGGCGGGCCGACCTGCCCGAGATCGACACCGGCACCTACACGCTCAGGGTCGACGAACTGAACGACGCGGGCCAAGTCGTGAGCCGGGCCGAAACGCCCTTCCGCCGCGAGGCGGTCGAGGCCATTCGCGCGCTTGACGATGGCCGGACCGAGCGCGCGCCGGTGGCCCTGGTCACGGTTCAGCCCGGCAACACGCTTTGGGGCATCGCGCGCGAGCGCTATGGCGAGGGCATTCTCTATGTCCGCGTCTTCGAGGCCAACACCGACCGCATTCGCAATCCCGACCTGATCTATCCCGGACAGATCTTCACCGTGCCCGAGTGATCTGGCCATTCCTGCGGCGTGGCTCTAGGGTCGCGCGGCAGCGGAGAAGACAGGCATGAGCGATACCTTTTCGGCCGAACGCGAGCGCAGGAGCGGCCTGCGCACGATACGCAAGGTCGCCCCTTATCTCTGGCCCGACGGCATGGGTTGGGTGAAGCGCCGCGTGGTCCTGTCCATGCTGGCTCTGCTGGTGGCCAAGGTGATCTCGGTTTCGACGCCTTTCTTCTACAAAGCCGCCGTCGATGCGCTGGCGGGCGAGGGCGCGGACCCCGCCTGGGCGCTTGGCCTCGGAGCAGTCGGGCTGACCGTGGCCTACGGGCTGGCGCGTCTGATGGGCGTGGGCTTCCAGCAGGTGCAGAACATGATCTTCGCCGCTGTGGGCCAGCGGGCGCTGAGGCAACTGGCGCTCGAGACCTTCACCCATATCCACCGCTTGAGTATGCGCTACCACATCACGCGCAAGACCGGCGGGCTGAGCCGGATCATCGAGCGCGGGGTCAAGGGCGTCGAGTTCCTGCTTCGCTTCCTCCTGTTCTCCATCGGCCCGCTGGTGCTGGAGCTTGCGCTCATCGGGATCATCCTGGCCGTGGTCTTCGACTGGACCTATCTGGCCATCGTGGCGGTCACCATCGGAATCTACATCTGGTTCACCTTCGCCGTCACCGAGTGGCGCGTGAAGATCCGCAAGGAGATGAACGAGCAGGATACCGACGCCAACCAGAAGGCCATCGACAGCCTGCTGAACTTTGAGACCGTCAAGTATTTCGGCGCCGAGGCGCGCGAGGCCGAGCGCTATGACGGGGCGATGGAGCGCTATGTCGCCGCCGCCCTCAAGACGCAATACACGCTCGGCTTCCTGAACTTCGGCCAGTCCTTCCTTATCACCTGCGGGCTGGTGGGCGTAATGGTGCTTGCCGCCATGGGCGTCGCGGACGGGCGGCTGACCGTGGGCGATTTCGTGATGGTGAACGCCTACATGATCCAGATCACCATGCCGCTGAACTTCCTTGGCACGGTCTATCGCGAAATCCGACAGAGCCTTATCGACATGGGCGACATGTTCGATCTGTTGGAGCAACCGCAGGAGGTCAGCGACAAGCCGGGCGCAAAGGCTCTCAAGGTCACGGGCGGAGAGGTCTCCTTCGAGGATGTGCATTTCGGCTACGACCCGGCGCGGCCCATCCTGAAGGGGGTTACGCTGCATGTGCCGGCCGGTCAGACGGTGGCCATTGTCGGCCCGTCGGGGTCTGGCAAGTCGACCATAGGTCGGCTTTTATTCCGTTTCTACGACGTGGGCGGTGGCGCGCTGAAGATCGACGGGCAGGACGTGCGCGACGTGACCCAGGACAGCCTCCACGCCCAGATCGGCGTAGTGCCGCAGGACACGGTGCTCTTCAACGACACCATTTTCTACAACATCGCCTATGGCCGCCCCGAAGCGACCCGCGCTGAGGTGATCGAGGCTGCCCGCGCCGCCAAGATCGACACCTTCATCGAAAGTCTGCCCGAAGGCTATCAGACCGCCGTGGGCGAGCGCGGTCTCAAGCTCTCCGGCGGCGAGAAGCAGCGTGTGGGTATCGCCCGGACGCTCCTCAAAAATCCTCCGATCCTGCTTCTGGACGAGGCGACGAGCGCGCTCGACACCGAGACCGAAGTGGAAATCCAGAGCGAGCTGAAAGCCATGGGCAAAGGCCGGACGGTCCTTACAATCGCGCATCGTCTCTCAACGATTGCGGATGCGGATCGGATCGTCGTTCTCGAAAAGGGCGTCATCGTGGAAGAAGGCACGCATGACGAACTGTTGGCGGCCGAGGGCCGGTACTATGGCCTCTGGCAGCGGCAGGCCTCCGGCGAAGAGGATGAGGACCGGTCAGTTGTCAGAGAGGCGGGCTAGGGCCGTCCTGACAGGCGATATGGGTGTGCATTCATTCGATGATGCCGAGCAGCACATATCGCGACAGGCTGAAGAGCGACGCGATCTCGTAGGTGAGCAGAAAGAGCAGCGCATACCCAACAGGCTCGCGTTTCTCGAATAAAGGGACAATTCCGCTCCAGGCCACGACGCGCCGGATGGGTGGCAGCAGCGCTAGCACGCAGAGCGCCCCGATGGACCATCCGGCAAGAACGTCCGACGGCCAATGCAGCCCGGAAACGATGCGTGGGACCGAAACAATGAAGACAGTCCACAGGATCAGGAAGAGCCCGGTCTTTCGGTGGAGCAGCAGCATCCCGACTGCAAGTGCCATACCAAGAGAGGCATGATCGCTCGGCATTGAATTCCACCCGTCAAGGATGGTGGTGTCCTGCCTTTCCCGGAGAACCACGTCGAGGCCCTCGGTGTGGATGGGGCGCGTATTGAGCGGCAGGAAATTCGCAAGCGCGCGCGTGATCCCTACAGAGGCAGAAACCATGAGCGCTACGGCAACTAGCCTGATACGCAGGTCTGTCCGGGCTTCCGCAGTGTCGGGTAAGAACCATAGCGCCCAGAAGGCCATCATGTATGGGACGGTGCGAAAGTGGTACTGCGAAAGAAACAAATTCAAGACTGCCGAAACGGCGTCATTGTAATCATTAAAACCGTTAAGCCACTGAAATACGAGCTGATCCAAATTCATTAGCACCCCCACCAAGCAATCATGGGGTGTGGGGAGGAATAGTCAACCGCCGGGTCTTAGCTCTCCCGGCCGAGACAGATCATGGCATGGGGTCAGGCGTCTACTCTGCGGCTCTCAGCGGAGCGCCTTCGCGTGGCCTTGCGGGCAAGTCGTCGAACTCCCAGACGAGGTCGGTGTTCTTCACCTTGCGGGCCGCGCGGCGCAGCGCAAGATCCCGAGCAGGTTTCGACCCTGCGCCGTGCGACAGCGCCCGAAGCTGCGTGAAGGACCGGTAGGCGCCGGTCGATATCCAGACGCGCAGGGCAAGCATCGACGGTGTGAAGATCAGCGTCAGGACCGTCGCGATGCCTAGGCCGAACACAACCGCCGTGGCGAGCTGCTTCCACCAGAGCGCCGTCGGGCTGTCGATGGAATAGCCGCCTCCGATGAAGTCGAGGCTGAGGCCGAACATCATGGGTGCCAGACCCGCCATGGTAGTGATTGTCGTCAGCAGAACAGGGCGGATACGCGCTTCGGCGGTCCGGACGATGGCTTCGATCCGGGGCATGTATTGTAAGTATTCCTGATAGGTGTCGATCAGGACAATGTTGTTGTTCACCACGATCCCCGCAAGCGCGACGATCCCCGTACCGGTCATGATGATCGAGAAGGGCTGATCCATCACCAGCATCCCGATAAGCACACCCGTTGTGGACAGGACCACCGCGAGAAGGACCAGAACCGCGTTGTAGAACGAGTTGAACTGCGCCAGCAGGATAATGAACATCAGCCCGAGCGCCGCCGAGAAACCGACCTGCAGGAAGGCCTGGCTTTCCGCCTGATCCTCCTGGTCGCCGGTCCATTCCCAGTCGACGCCGGCGGGGAGAGGGCGTTCGGTCTCAAGCCACTCGGTCAACGCCGCGATCCGCTCATTCGCAGTCAGCGGCTGGCCCGCGTCATTCACCAGTCCCGGCGCCACATCCGCCTTAACGTCGAAATAGCGTTTCTGCCCGACACGGTTGATCTGGGCCAGCTGCGCGACCGGCTCGCGGGTGATGAAGTTGGACAGAGGAACCAGACCGCCCGGCGTCCGCACCTTGAGCGTGTCGAGCGTGGATAGAACGCGGTCCTCTTCGGGCAGGCGCACGCGGATCTCGATTTCCTCGTCAGAGGTATCGACCCGCATCGTGTCCAGAAGAATGCCGCGCGTGACAAGCTGCACCATGCCGCCCACCGTGGCCACATCCGCGCCATAACGGCCCGCCTTCTCGACATCGACATTGATCTGCCAGTCGATGCCGGGCAGGGGACGGTTGTCCTCGATATCGATCAGGCCTTCGGTACTCTCGAACTTTGCACGAACAAGGCGCGTTGTTTCCAGCAGCTCGTCCCAGTCGTCGCCCTTCAGGCGCAAATGGACCGGCTTGCCCGAGGCTGGGCCGCGCGACAGGTTCAGGATCTCGATACGAATGCCGGGGATCTGGTCAAGACGTGCTTGCAGCACCTCGAGCACGCGATCGCCGTCGAGATCCTCCAGAGGTACGTCATTCGCAGCGGCGTATGCGGCGCGGTCTTCCCACGGGATAAGCTCGATCTGGACCTGCCCGATCGTGTCGTTGGGGCCGGACGCGCCGCCTGTATTGGCGTTCAGCCCTCCGGCACCGGCAAAGGCGAAGGTGCTGTCGACGCCTTCGGTGGTCAGGATGATGTCCTCTGCCTGTCGGACCAGCGCGTCCTTCTCGGACAGAGACAGGTTACCCCGCGCCCGGACATAGACGATGGCCTGTTCCGGTTCGCTCTCGACGAAGAACTCCACGCCGTTATTGTTCTGACCGAAATAGCCGAAGACCGAGACCACGAAGAACGCGATGGCCGCGATCGAGACCAGCGGCATGATCGGATTGCCCGCGATCAGGTTGATGAAGCGTCCGAACAGAGTGCGGCGATAGCCGGCATCGATCCGCGTCCGCCGCCGCTCGATCCGGGCCGCGCCAAGGACGACCGAGGCCGCCATCGCCGAAGCGATGAAAAGCACCGCGCCGAAAAGCGACCCCTGGACGCCTGCGCCGTCGCCCAGAAGATAAGTCGGGTTCAGCACCTGCATTGCGGCGATGAACATCATGTACAGGACGGGCGGCACCAGAAGCGCACGGAGCCACCAGGGCGCCACGCGGATCAGCGCATCCGATCCGCGTTCGAAAACACGGCTCATCCGGCCCGCGACCCCGCCCATCACGGGCAGATAGATCAGCGCGACCACCAGAGAGGCCGACAGCACGAAGATCAGCGTGACGGGCAGCATCCCCATGAACTGACCCGGCACGCCTGGCCAGAACAGCATCGGAAGGAACGCGCAAAGCGTCGTCGCGGTCGAGGACACCACCGGCCAGAACATCCGCTTGGCTGCCTCCACATAGGCCGCCATGGGGCCCGTGCCTTCCTGAATGCGCTTGTCCGCGTATTCGACGACGACGATGGCGCCATCCACCAGCATACCAACGGCCAGAATCAGCCCGAACATCACGATGTTCGAGATCGGCACCTCCATGATCGCCAATAGCGCGAAACACAGAAGGAAGGAGGTCGGAATAGCGAAGCCCACCAGAAGCGCCGAGCGCGAGCCGAGCGTCGCCAGCACGACAATCATGACCAGCGCGATAGCCGTCAGGACCGAGCCTTCAAGCTGGCTGACCATGGATTCGATCACCCGGCTCTGGTCGTTGGACGTGCCGACATCGATGGCCTGCTGCAGCTCGGGTGGCCAGGACGCACGTTCGGCGTCGATCTCTGCCTTCACCAGCTCGCTCAGCTCGATGATGTTGAAGCCCTTCCGCTTCACCACCTGCAGCGCAACCGTGTTCACACCGTCGAAGCGCGCCGTACCGGCCCGGTCCTCGAAGGTCAGTCGGATATCGGCCAGATCGCCAAGCGTGATCACCCGGTCGCCGTTTACCTTGACCGGCAGATTGTAGATGTCCTGCTGTTCGTCGAAAGACGACGGGATTTTGACCGCGAAGGCTCCGGTCTCGGTTTCGATCTCGCCTGCCGCGATCAACTGGTTGTTGTTGACGACCACGTTGATCAGTTCGCCAGCGGTGACGTTGTAGGCCTCAAGCCGCAAGGGATCGATGACGACTTCGACCATCTCGTCGCGATGACCCGTCAGGGCGGCTTCGAGCACCGGCTCGAGACCTTCAAGACGGTCCTGCAAGTCCTTGGCAACGCGCAGCAAAGTCCGCTCGGGCAGGGCGCCCGTCAGGTTGACGATGATGATCGGAAATTCCGAGAAATTGAATTCGTCGATGGTGTACTGATCGGCGCCTGCGGGAAACTGGCTTTCGGCCTTCGACATGGCGTCGCGGACATCGGCCATGATCTTGGTCTTGTCCCAGCCGAATTCGAATTCGAGCACCACGATGGCATAGCCCTCGGCCGCCGTCCCGCTCATCTTCTTGAGCCCGTCGAGATCGGCAAGCTCTGTCTCCATCGGCTTCACGAGCAGTTTTTCACTGTCCTCCGCCGAGATGCCGGGAAAGGGAACAGACACGAAAAGCGCCGGAATCTCGATATCCGGCTCACCTTCCTTCGGCAGACCCGCATAGGAGAACGCGCCTGCCAGGATAGACAGCACGATAAAGGCGATGACCATTCGGGCACGGCTTGCGGCCCAGTCGACGACACCCGTCATTGCTGGTCCTCCCGGTACGTTACGGTCAGCGGCACGCCCTCGGTCACGAATTCCTGGCCGACAACGATGACCTCGGCGGTCTCGTTCAACCCAGAAACCCAGATACCATCAATCGTGTCGCGAAGCACGCTGACCGGCTGGAACGCGGCGCGGGCATCGGCCACGACGCGCACCCCGAGCGTTCCCTCGTCGTTCAGCGTCAGCGCCGACTGCGGCAGAAGATGCGCGACCTCGCCATCGGACTGGATCACGATTTCGGCGGTCTGGCCGTCGCGGATCGACAGGTCGCTGTTCGGCACCTCGATATCGACGCGGAAGGTGCGGGTGTTCTCGTCTGCCGAACGGCTGATAAAGGTGACCCGTCCGACGATCTCTCGTCCGGACGTCAGTCGCGCACCGGCCAGAGCACCCAGTTCGACACGGTCGACCATGGCTTCGGGCACGAAGCCAACCAGACGGATCGGGTCAAGCTGATAGACCGTGGCGCAAAGCGAACCGGGTTGCAGCAACTCGCCCAGTTCCGCGGTGTCGCTTTCGAGAACACCGCCAAACGGAGCAACGATTTCAAGATTTTCCAGTTCGTTACGGGCCGATGCGATGGCGGCATCGGCAGACTGAACTGCAGCACGAGCCGCTTCTACCGCGGCTTCGGCGCCAGCGACGCGCGTCTCCGATGCGAAGCCGTCTTCGGACAGGCGCGAGGCGGCGGTGTTGTTGATCTCGGCCTCGCGGAGGGCGGCCTCGGCCTGCGTCCTGCGGCTTTCGGCTTCTGTGAGCGCCGCTTCCCGCGTGCCGGGGTCGAGACGGCAGAGCACCTCTCCGGCCTCGACGAAGCTGCCCTTGCGGCGCGGCTCCGAGATGATCTGACCCGAAGTCTCGGCCCGGACATCGACCTTGCGTTCGGCTTCGGTCCGGCCGCGCAGGATCACGGCACCATCCACCGTCTGCGCTTCGGACCGCATGGCAACGACCGCGACGCGCGTTCCGCCGTCGTCCTCCTCCGCAACGGTAACATCTTCGGGTGCGTCCGTTTCGGCGGGAATGACCGTTTCCTCGGCAGGCGCGCCTGCGAATTCAAGAAGCCGGTCCCGTTCGAAGACCAGAAAATACAGCACGGCGACGACCACAACTGCGGTCAGGATCGGAAAAAATCGCATCAGGTTTCTCTTCGGTCTCACACCGGGCAACAACCCGATGCGGTCTTTACTTCCTCATACGCTAAAACGCGCTGAACCGTTTAGTTCAGATTAGTCACTTCTTCCGTCTTCCACAAGATTACAAGGGGGAGGGCCGATAAAAATGGCACCGGATGGGGTTTTTGCCGCCTTTGCAATCCGCCCGAACGCGGGATAAGAGAGCCGCGACCGCCACAGGAGCAGGATTGTCCGGTGTCTAATCAGGACTCTTTCATCAACGAAGTCACCGAAGAGGTGCGTCGCGAACGTCTGTACAAGCTCTTTCGCCGCTATGGATGGATCCCGCTGGTTGCGGTTGTCGTGATCGTCGGCGGGGCGGCCATCAACGAATTCTTCAAGGCCCGCGCCCAGGCCGAGGCCGAGGCCGCCGGTGATGCGCTTCTGGCCGCTTTCGAGGCTGACGATGCGGCCACTCGCGCCGACGCGCTTGCAGGCATCGATCCGGGCGACAATGCGGGCCGTGTGGCGCTGATCGCGCTGTCGCAGGCGACCGCGCTGGTCGAGGCAGGTGACGTCGATGACGCGATCGCGGTGCTCGAAACGCTTGCCGTCAATCCGGGCACTCCGGCTGTCTATCAGGAGCTTGCGACGCTGAAGGCAGCGATGCTGGGCGCCGGCCGGACCGACCCCGAAGCGCGCATCCAGCGCTTGAACGGGCTGGTCGTGGGTGGCAGCGCCTTTTCTCTGATGGCGCTGGAACAGATTGCGCTGGCCGAGATCGAGATGGGCCGGACGGACGCGGCGATCGAGACTTTGCGGGGCATTCTTGTCGATGCCTCGGTCACCGAGGACTTGCGCCGTCGCGCCACTCAGTTGATTGTGAGCCTGGGCGCCCCCCAGGCCGCTCTCGCGCAGTAAGTCTGCCGGGGCACGGGGCACTCAGGGAGGGTGGTTTCGGTGAATGGGCTCCTGAAGGCGTTTGTTGCGGCAGGCCTTGTCGTCCTCGCTGGCTGTGGGGATGAGGAAATCATCCTCGAGGGGCCGCGCGAAGCGCTGCGCCCCTCGCAGGACCAGCCTGAAACCGTCAACCGGACTCTGCCCATCTCGCTGCCGCCCGCCGTCGCGAATGCGGATTGGGACCACAAGGGCGGCAGCCAGACGCATGCCATCCGGCATCCTGCGCTACGCCAGCCCCTGTCGCTGGTCTGGTCTGCCGATATCGGCGCCGGGAATTCGCGGGGACAACGGCTGACCGCCGACCCGATCGTCTGGTCCGACCGTGTCTTCACGCTCGACAGCGAGGCTCAGGTCAGCGCCTTTGACCTGTCCGGCAGTGCGCTCTGGACTACCGATCTGACCCCGCCGGGCGAACGCCGGGGCGAGGCCTCTGGCGGCGGGATCGCCGCTGACGGCGGACGGATTTTCGTGACCACCGGGTTCGGCCGGGTCACGGCGCTTGACCCTGCCAGTGGCGCGGTCATCTGGGAACAGCAACTCGAAGCCGCCGCGACGGGCGCGCCCATGGCTGCGGACGGCGTCGTCTACCTGACCACGCGGAACGCCGCAGGCTGGGCCATCGATGCGGCGACGGGCCGGATTCTCTGGCAAGTACTCGGCACGCCCGAAGAACGTAGCCTTGTGGGCGGGCCCAGCCCGGCGCTGTCGGGCGAGCTTGTCATTTTCCCCTTCGCCTCCGGTCAGCTTGTGTCGGCGGTGCGCTCCACCGGTGGCCGTGCCTGGATTGCCAGCGTCGCGGGTCAGCGTGCGACCCGCGCCTTCTCCCGTGTCCGCGATCTGACGGGGGATCCGGTCGTGACCGGCGGCCGCGTCTACGCGGGCAGCCATGGCGGCAGGACAAGCGCCATGGATGCGGCATCCGGGACAGTTCTCTGGACCGCCGAGGCGGGCGCGATGAGTCCCGTCTGGGTCGATGGCGGCTCTGTTTTCCTTGTCTCCGACAGGAACAGGCTGATCCGGCTCGACGCCGAGACGGGCGAGACGATCTGGTCTGTGGAGCTGCCCTTCTTCGCTGCCGACCGCGAAAGCCGCCGGAAGACCGCCTTTGCGCATTACGGGCCGGTTCTGGCCGGTGGACGTCTGGTCGTCCTGTCCGATGATGGCGTGATCCGCAACTTCGACCCGGCAAGCGGCGCGCTTTTGTCGACCGATACGCTGCCGGACGGGGCGGCGCGAAACCCGGTCGTGGCGGGCGGTGTCCTCTATGTTGTCACGGAAGACGGGCGTCTCCACGCTTTCCGCTGACGCCGAAAGGGTGTAAGGCCCCGTTTCTTGACGTCATGGGACTGCGATCATGTCTTTCACACTCGCCATTGTCGGTCGGCCGAATGTCGGCAAATCGACCCTGTTCAACCGGCTTGTCGGCAAGCGTCTTGCGCTGGTCGATGACCAGCCGGGGGTAACGCGCGATCTGCGCGAGGGCGCGGCGCGTCTGGCGGACCTCAAGTTCACGGTGATCGACACTGCGGGGCTGGAAGAGGCGACGGACGAAAGCCTTCAGGGCCGGATGCGGCGCCTGACCGAACGCGCTGTCGAGATGGCGGATGCCTGCCTCTTCATGATCGACGCGCGCGCGGGCGTGCTGCCCGCGGACGAGGTCTTTGCCGACATCCTCCGCCGGAAATCCGCGCGCGTGATCCTTGCGGCCAACAAATCCGAAGGCCGCGCCGCCGAAGCCGGGCTGATCGAGGCCTATTCTCTGGGCCTTGGCGACCCCATCGCGCTGTCGGCCGAGCACGGCGAGGGGCTTGCCGACCTGATCGAGGTCCTGCGCCCCATCGCGGAAGAAAAGGGCGCCGAGGCGGCCCGGATCGAAGAAGTGGCTCCGGAAACGGATATCGACCTGAGCGACGAGGACGGCGAAGAGGTCACGGAAATCCTCCGGATGCCGACGCCCGAGCGGCCCCTGCAGGTTGCAGTCGTGGGCCGCCCGAACGCGGGCAAGTCGACGCTGATCAACGCGCTGATCGGGGAAGAACGTCTTCTGACCGGCCCGGAGGCGGGGATCACCCGCGATTCTATTTCGCTGCCTTTCGACTGGGACGGGATGCCCGTGCGGCTGTTCGACACGGCCGGGATGCGGAAGCGCGCCAAGGTGCAGGAAAAGCTTGAAAAGCTGTCGGTGGCGGACGGTCTGCGCGCGGTCAAGTTCGCTGAGGTGGTCGTCGTCCTTCTTGACGCGGCTATTCCGTTCGAACAGCAGGACCTCAGGATCGCCGACCTTGCCGAGCGTGAAGGGCGCGCCGTGGTCTTGGCTGTCAACAAGTGGGATATCGAAGAGAACCGGCAGGAGAAGCTGAAGGAACTTAAGCAATCCTTCGAGACGCTTTTGCCGCAGCTCCGGGGCGCGCCTCTGGTCACCGTGTCAGCCAAGACGGGCCGGGGACTGGATCGGCTACGAGAGGCCGTGATCCGCGCCTATCAAACGTGGAACAAGCGGGTCTCGACGGCGGCGCTCAATCGCTGGCTCGCCGCCATGGTCGAGGCGCATCCGCCCCCCGCACCGGGCGGTCGCCGGATCAAGCTCCGCTACATGACCCAGGCCAAGAGCCGTCCGCCAGGCTTCGTCGTGATGTGCTCGCATCCCGACAAGCTGAGCGACGCGTACAAGCGCTATCTGATCAACGGGCTCAGACAGGATTTCGACATGCCGGGCACTCCGATCCGGCTGTGGTTCCGCGGGCAGGGCGACAAGAACCCGTTCAAGGACCGCAAGAAGTCGACGCCGTCGCGGCTGCGTAAGCACCTCGGGAAACCGTCGCTGAAGGACTAGACCTTCGTCGAGGTCATCTTCATGGCAACCACGATGCCGACGCCCGCTGCGGCGATTCCGGCGGTGGTTGCCAGACCTGGCGCCGTGTTTGCCGATTTCACGGCGATGGCCACGAGCGCCCAAGCGACGGCCAGCCCGAATTCGTGAACACGCCCCAACCAGGCGATGATGCCGATCGCGCCGAGCGCAGCGGCGAGGACGACAGCATAGGCCCAACCGGTCTGAGAAAAGCCGAACCCGTAGCCCGCGCCAAGTAGCGCGACCGAGACGCAACTCGCCGCAGCAAGCCAGCCCGCATAGAGCCCGATAGGACCGCGCAGGAGCCAGCGGTCGGTCGCCGGGCTCTCGGCCAGAGCGGCAACCCCGGTCACCAGCATCGCCCAGATCATGAGAGTCGCCAGAATGGGGCTGACAGACGCAGCCCAGAGCCAGAACATGCCGATGCCGAGCGACAGCATCAGCGGCGCCCGCGTTGCCGCCCATGCCGGATCATCGGCACGGCGGAGTACGCCGTAGGCGGCGGACAGGATCAGCCATAGGTAAATCACCAGCCAGATACTGAACGCGTAACCGGCTGGCTGGGCGGGCGGATCGTTCTGCGGAATAGGGAAAGCGTCGGGCTCGAACCCTGCAAACGGGAAGACGACAGACGACCCTGCGAAGGCGATCGCAAGGACAAGGACTGTGACTGCGGCAGCTTTCGTGTTCATCATGTGATCTCAATGCAGAAGGGTGGCACTCGGTTTCGTCTACAATCTGTCGCAGGTCGGCAGAGGGCCGCCCGGCGCGGTTCTCCGGCAGGCAAGCCCTCGCCTGCGGCAGGACCTTGCCCATCGCTTTGCAGCACGCCGCCTATCCCGGAGACGGGTTTCGGCCTCGTTTGGCTGAGATAGGCGCGGCACTCAGCCCCGGCTTGCGGGACGAGGCGCCGGAGGGCCTTGTCTTGACCGAAGCTTCGTCACCGGGGCGCCGGGCCCGCGCCTTTCATACCGATAGGAGTAACTGCAATGCTTAAAAGAACTCTTGCCATGTTCGGTCTGGCGATGCTGGCCACCGCAAGCCTCGCCGAAACCGCTGTTGAAGACGCGGATGGAGACGGCACCTATTCGATGGAGGAAATCCTCGCCGTTTATCCCAACGTGACGGACGAGGTCTTCGAGGAAATCGACACCAACGACGATGGCGCGGTGGATGCGGACGAGCTTGCCCTTGCGGTCTCTGCCGGACTTCTCGCCGGCTGAGGACCGAGCGCCCCGGCGTCTGCGCCTTTCAGGCGCCAGGGCATCTTTTTGGGTCGGGGGCGCGCCGTTCAGACCAAAGCGCCTTCCGGCGTGATCCGCGTCTTGCCGCCCAGCCACGGACCAAGAGCCTGCGGCAGCATCACGCCGCCGTCCTCGGTCTGACCGTTCTCCAGAACCGCGATCAGCGTCCGGCCCACGGCAAGACCCGAGCCGTTCAGCGTGTGCAGAAAGACCGGTTTACCGTCCGCATCCCGCGTCCGCGCGTTCATCCGACGCGCCTGAAAATCCCCGCAGGTCGAGACCGACGAGATCTCGCGATAGGTGTTCTGACCGGGGAGCCAGACCTCGATATCGTGGGTGCGGCGCGCGCCGAAGCCCATGTCGCCGGTGCAGAGCTTGACCGTCCGATAGGCGAGGCCGAGCCGCTCGAGGATGTCTTCGGCAAGGCGCGTCATCCGCTCGTGCTCTTCGTCCGAAGTCTCGGGCGCGGTGATCGATACCATCTCGACTTTCTCGAACTGATGCTGACGCAGCATCCCCGCCGTATCGCGCCCGGCGCTGCCTGCTTCCGAGCGGAAACACTGGGTGTGCGCCGTGTAGCGGCGGGGCAGGTAATCAGGATCGACGATATGGCCCGCCACGATATTGGTCAGCGTCACCTCGGAGGTCGGGATCAGCCACTTGCCTTCGCGGGTCTGATAGCTGTCCTCGGCGAACTTCGGTAACTGACCGGTCCCAAGCATCGCGTCGTCATTGACCAGAACGGGGCTGATGACCTCGGTAAGGCCGTTCTCGCTCGTATGGACATCCAGCATGAACTGGGCAAGCGCCCGGTGGAGGCGCGCAACGGCCCCCGAGAGCAGCACGAAGCGGCTGCCCGACAGCTTTGCCGCCGTCTCGAAATCCATGCCGGGTTTTACGCCGGGAATGTCGAAATGCTCGAGCGGCGTGAACGAGAACTCGCGAGGCTCGCCCCACCGCCGGATCTCGACATTGTCGTTCTCGTCTTCGCCGTCCGGCACGTCGTCATAGGGAAGGTTGGGCAGCCCCATCAGCATATCGCGGAGCCGCGAATCCTCGGCCCGCGCCTCGTCCTCCAGACGGGCGATTTCCGCCTTCTTGTCGGCCACGAGCGCGCGGAGGCGCTCGAACTCGGCCTCGTCACCGCGCGCCTTGGCAGCGCCCACCTCTTTCGACGCGGCATTGCGCTCGGCCAGAGCGGCTTCGGCGGCAGTGATCTTTTCACGACGCGCGCGGTCGATGGCCAGGATACCCGACGACACGCCCGACATGCCCCTGCGCGCCATTGCGGCGTCGAAGGCTTCGGGGTTTTCGCGGATCGCGCGGATGTCATGCATCGGAATTGGCCCTTTTGTGGAATGATCGCCCTATCGCAAAGGGCGCACGACTTGGCAAGTCAGGAGGCCCGATAGTGGCGAAGCGTCTTGAAGCCGAGATAGGCCAGCAACACGAGCGCCAGCGGCTCGCGACGGAGCACAGTCCGAGCGGCGAGCGCCGACTGCCCGTCCTTCGCCGCCCGGCGCAGGAACCGCGTGGCCAGAAACCAGCGTCCGCGGGAAAGCGCCGGGAAGTGGCGGGCATGGCGTTCGTAGGTCTGGCAATAGGCACGGGCGCGATGGTCCGACGCGATACGCTCGGTTATCTGGGCAGTGTTGCTGTCCGGCGCGCGGTTCGTCCGTGCAATGATACCGGGCTCCGGAGAGAACCACGGTCGGTAGCCTGCGAAGATCAAGCGCAGGCACAAGTCAGCGTCCTCGTCTATTCTCCAATCCAGGTCGAAAAGCCCCACCTCGATCAACGCCTTGCGTCTGCACCAGAGCGACCGACCTGCACTTGCCAATGTATAGCGCGGGATTTTCACGTCTGGCACGAAACCTTCGGCAAGCGGCAGGTCTTCCGGTTCGTCCGCCCCCGAAGCGACATCTCTCCATAGCGCGTTCGAAAACCCCCAAGCCGCTTCCGGTGTCTGCCGCGTGATATCGAGAACGCGTGTCAGATGACCGGGGCGCATCAGATCGTCGTCATCGAGAAAGGCGACGATCTCGTGACGCGCCTCCAGAATGCCGGCGTTCCGACTGCCCGACGCGCCCGGCATCTCTGTCGACACGATGCCCCTGAGACGCGGATCGTTAATATCATCAAGGCTCTGAACCGCGGGCGGCTCGGACCGGTCATCCACGACGAGGACCTCGCCGTCAGGCGGGCTGGCCGTCAGCGCGGACTCTACAGCCTCGCGCAGAAGCGCAGGCCTGTTGTGAGTAGGGATGACGACGGTGACGGACATGGAGAGCGGTTCGCCCTAGTTTCTCGGTCGCGGAACGGATGTGCCGGTGGCCAATTCTGGCGCAGCCACAGCCCCTTTCTTAACCTGTCTTTATCCGACGGGGCTTGCTTGCCAACCCCCAAAGCCACAGATAGGGTGCGCGCCAACCAAGAACAGGGGCGTTCGACGCCCGTCAGACCAAGGACTGAATACGATGTTTGTGACGCCTGCCTACGCGCAGTCGGCCGCCGGTGGCGGCGACGTTTTCACCTCTCTCGTCATCCCGATGCTGCTGATTTTCGGCATCATGTATTTCCTGCTGATCCGTCCGCAGCAGAAAAAGCTGAAAGAGCATCAGAACATGGTCAACAACCTGCGCCGCGGCGACCAGGTCGTGACGCAGGGCGGGATTGTCGGCAAGGTCACCAAGGTACGTGACGACGCCGAGATCGAGATCGAGATTGCACAGGGCGTCAACGTCCGCGTCGTCAAACACACCATCGCCACCGTCCGTTCGAAGACCGAACCGGCCGAGAGCTAAGGGGTCTTCATGCTCCAGATTGCCGCCTGGAAGCGCGTCCTGATCTGGGCGGTCTGCCTTGCCGGGATATTGTTCGCATTCCCGAATGCCTTCTACAGCCGGGTCGAGACGCATAACGACGCGCTGGCCGAGATCGAGGCGTTGGGCGCCACTCCCGAACGTGAAGAGGCCGCGGGCACATGGCCCGGCTGGATGCCCAATTCACTGGTCAATCTCGGCCTCGACCTGCGCGGCGGCGCGCATCTCCTGGCCGAAGTGCAGGTCGCGGATGTCTATGACGACCGGATGGACGGCTACTGGCTGAACGTGCGTGATGCGCTTGTCGAAATCCGCGATCAGGTCGGCTTTGTAGAGCGTCTGGACGATGCGCCTGCGGGTGAGCTTCAGGTCCGCATATCCAACCCCGATGGTCTTGAGGCCGCTCTCTCCGCCGTCCGCGCTCTGGCGCAGCCGGTCGCAAGCCTGACCGGTGTGGGGGCGACGGATCTGGTCGTATCGGGGCAGGGTGGCGTCATCACGGTCGCGCTCTCGCCCGAGGAAAAGGCGGCCACTGACAACCGCACCATCCAGCAATCGCTCGAAATCATCCGCCGCCGCGTGGACGAGGTCGGCACGCGCGAGCCCACGATCCAGCGGCAGGGCGCCGACCGTATCCTGATTCAGGTGCCTGGCATCGGATCTGCCGAGGAGCTGAAAGAACTCATCGGCACCACTGCGCGGCTGACCTTCCACCCGGTCGTGCGCCGTACCGCAAACCCGAATGTTCAGCCGGGACCGGGCGAAGCGGTTTTTCAGGACCTCGAGATCGAGGATGAATATTACGTCGTCGAATCGACGCCCGTTCTGTCGGGCGAGGACTTGGTCGATGCCCAGCCTTCTTTCGACCAGAACGGCCAACCCTCGGTCAGTTTCCGCTTCAACCCGCAGGGCGCGCGCGTCTTCGGGCAATATACCTCCGACAATGTCGGCGCGCTTTTTGCCACCGTGCTTGATGACCGTGTCATCACGGCACCGCAAATCCGCGAGCCGATCACCGGCGGGTCGGGCCAGATCACCGGCAACTTTTCGGTCGAAAGCTCGACGCAACTGGCCATCCTGTTGCGTGCGGGCGCTCTTCCCGCCGAAATGGTTTTCCTTGAAGAGCGCACCATTGGTCCCGAACTCGGTCAGGACAGCATCGAGGCCGGACGCATCGCCTGTATCGTGGCCTTCGTCGCCGTCCTTGCCTTCATGGCTCTCAGCTATGGCCTTTTCGGCATCTTCGCCAATATCGCGCTATTGCTGAACGTGGCGATCCTGTTCGGCGTTCTGTCGGCCATCGGTGCAACCCTGACGCTGCCGGGCATCGCGGGGATCGTCCTGACCATCGGTATGGCCGTCGACGCCAATGTGCTGGTTTTCGAGCGTATCCGCGAAGAACTGAAGACCGCGAAAGGCCCGAGCCGCGCCATCGAGCTTGGCTATGAACGCGCGCTTTCCGCGATCATCGACGCCAACATCACCACCTTCATCACCGCAGTGATCCTGTTCGCCCTCGGCTCCGGCCCGGTGCGCGGCTTTGCGGTAACGCTTGGGATCGGCATCCTGACATCGGTCTTCACGGCGATCTTCGTGACCCGCCTGATCATCGTCATGTGGTTCGAACGCAAGCGCCCCCGGACAATCGAGGTATAGGCCCATGCGACTGAGACTTGTCCCGGCCGAGACCAATTACGACTTCTTCCGCTATGCCCGCCTGACCATGGGTATCTCGATCGTCGCGATGATCGCGTCGGTCCTGCTCTGGCTGACTGTCGGGCTGAATTTTGGCATCGACTTCCGCGGCGGCACGACCATCCGCACCGAAGCGGTGCAACCTGTCGACACCGGCGCTTACCGGGGCGTGATCGAGCCGCTGGGGCTTGGCGACGTGTCGATCAGCGAGGTCTTCGACCCGTCCTTCGGCGCGGACAAGAATGTCGCCATGATCCGCATTCAGGCCCAGGAAGGGCAGGAAAGCGTCTCGGGCGACGTCATCCTTCAGGTCGAGACCGCGCTCCAGGGGCTTGATCCCTCGCTGACCTTCACGTCCGTGGAATCGGTTGGCCCCAAAGTGTCGGGCGAACTGATCCAGACCGCCGTCATCGCTGTTCTGGCCGCACTCGGCGCGATCCTGATCTATATCTGGCTTCGCTTCGAATGGCAGTTCTCCGTCGGTGCCGTGGTGGCCCTGTTCCATGACGTGATCCTGACCATCGGCATCTTCAGCCTTCTGCAGATCCGGTTTGACCTTGCCACCATCGCGGCGCTTCTGACCATTGTGGGGTACTCGATCAACGACACGGTCGTGATCTTCGACCGGCTTCGCGAGAACCTGCGCAAGTACAAGAAAAAGCCGCTGGTCGACGTCATGAACCTCAGCGTCAACGAGACCCTCAGCCGGACCCTGATGACTTCGGGCACCACCCTTCTGGCGCTGATTGCGCTGCTGGCGCTTGGCGGCGACGTGATCCGGGGCTTTGTCTTCGCGATCACCTGGGGCGTGATCGTCGGCACCTATTCCTCGGTCTACGTGGCCAAGAACGTGGTGCTGATGCTGGGCGTCAAGCGCGACTGGTCCAAACCCGACGCCAATCAGGGCAACCAGTTCGGCAACATTGATGCCTGACGTCATCCTCTCGGTCTTTCAGATCGAGGGTGTCTGGTACCTGATCCTCGCGGCGCTCATGGCGGGCGTCGTCCGGGGGTTTGCCGGCTTCGGGACGGCGATGGTGTATTTGCCCGTTGCCGGACAGGTCCTTGGCCCGTTCGAGGCGCTCACTACCCTTGTCATCATGGACCTGACCGGCCCGTTGATCCATGTGCCGCGCGCGCTGAAGGACGGCCATCCGGGCGACGTGGCCCGTCTTGGCCTTGGCGCGCTGATCTCGGTGCCGCTCGGTGTCTGGGTCCTTTCCTTGGTCGAGCCCGAGGTCTTTCGCTACGGCGTCTCGCTCGTCGCCATCATTCTGCTCGTCCTGCTCATCGGCGGTGTCCGCTACAGGGGCGAACTGACCAGGCCGATGATCTTCGGAACCGGAGCCCTTGGTGGCTTCCTTGGCGGCTCCGTGGGCCTGCCCGGACCGCCGGTGATCATGCTCTACATGGCATCTGCCCTGCCGCCCAAGACGATCCGCGCCAACAACACGCTCTACCTCAGCCTGTTCGACGCCATCCTGATCATTGTCCTCGCCGTCCGCGGGTTCCTCAGGCTCTCGGCGGTCACGCTTGGACTTGTCCTGATCCTGCCCTATACCCTCGGAAACTGGATCGGCGCCCGAATTTTCCGGCCCGAGGCGGAACGCATGTACCGGTTCGCCGCTTACCTGATCATCGCGGTATCCGCGTTGCACGGCCTGCCGCTCTGGGACTGACACGAGAGGGAGACACCATGCGCTTGAACGAGGTGGTCTATTCCAACGCACTGCCGATCGAGGGCTACGGCCCCGGCTTTTTCCGCATCGGTGGTGAGGCGCATCAGGCTCCGCTGGCGGTCCTTCCCGAAGCGGGCGTCACGGCATGGGGCGGCACCGACGACACCAAACCCCTTCTCGACGCTCTGAACAGCATCGACGTTCTGCTGGTGGGTACCGGCCCGGAAATCGCACATCTTCCCGAACCCTTCCGCACCGCTCTGGAGGAGGCCGGCCTTGGCGTCGAGGTCATGGCCAGCCCGCAGGCCTGCCGCACCTACAACGTCCTTTTGGGCGAAGGGCGGCGTGTGGGACTGGCGCTGCTTCCGGTCTGAGTCCTCCGCCAACCGCCCCGCGCGCCATGGACATTCCCGGCTGCTTCGGGAAAACCTCGCTGTCATGAGCGAAGCGCCTCTTCTGACCCTGACCGATGTCGCGATAGAGCGTGGCGGCGTCTGCCTTGCCTCGGGCATCGGGCTGACGCTCGGGCCGGGTCAGGCGCTGATCCTGCGCGGCCCCAACGGCTCGGGCAAGACGACGCTTCTGCGCACCGTGGCGGGGCTTCAGCCGCCGCTGAGCGGAACCGTTCAGGCCGGCCCCGAGGCAGTGGCCTACGCGGCCCATTCCGACGGAATCAAGACGACACTGACGGTTACCGAGAACCTGACCTTCTGGGCGGCAATGTTCGGAACGCGCGATATTCGGCCCGCCCTCGACGCCTTCGCGCTCACGGGCCTGGCGAACCGGCCTGCCGGAGCGCTGTCCGCCGGGCAGAAACGGCGCCTCGGTCTCGTCCGCCTTCTGGTCACGGGCCGGCCGCTCTGGGTGCTGGACGAACCGACCGTGGCTCTGGACGCCGCGTCTGTCGCGCTTTTCGCGAAGGCCGTCACCGATCATCTGGGGCAGGGCGGTGCCGCGCTTATCGCGACCCATATCGACCTCGGCCTCGACGCACCTGTCCTCGACATGACCGCTTATCCGCCAATGCCGGAAACCGCCCCGGGCGCCTTTGACGAGACGCTGACATGATCCACATTCTGACACGAGACCTACGGCTTGCCATCCGCGCAGGCGGAGGCTTCGGGCTGGCTCTGGCTTTCTTCCTGATCCTCGTGGTGCTGGTCCCGTTCGGCATTGGCCCGGACGCAACGCTTCTGGAAATTGTCGCGCCCGGCATCCTCTGGGTCGGCGCGCTTCTGGCCTCGCTCCTGTCGCTGGACCGCATCTTCGCCACAGATCACGAGGACGGCTCGCTGGAACTTCTGGCCACGGCGCCTCTGCCGCTGGAAGTCCTCGTCGCGACGAAGGCGGCGGCGCACTGGCTGACAACGGGCCTTCCGCTGACGCTGGCCGCGCCGGTCTTGGGCATCCTTCTGAACCTGCCCGCCGGGGGCCATTTCTGGCTGACAATGTCGCTTCTGATCGGCACGCCCGCGCTGTCGATGATCGGCGCTTTCGGGGCAGCGCTGACAGTGGGTCTCAAGCGCGGCGGGCTTCTTCTGTCGCTTCTGGTGCTGCCGCTATATGTGCCGACGCTGATCTTCGGTGCAGACGCCGTCAGGCGCGGGATCGACGGTTTCGGCCCCCAGACGCCCCTGACCATCCTTGCGGGCATCACTCTTGGAACGCTGGCGCTTCTGCCCTTTGCAGGCGCGGGCGCGCTCCGCGTCAATCTGCGCTGACGGTCTGACTTGTGAGCGCATCTGAGCGAGGTTAACTATCCCGCATGTCGTTTTGGGAATATGCCAACCCCCGCCGCTTCATGGCCGTGACCGACCGCGTGGTCGGCCCGTCCTTCGTTCTGGCAGGGGTGCTGATAACCACCGGTCTGATCTGGGGGTTCTTCTTCACACCTGACGACTTCCGGCAGGGCTCGACCGTCAAGATCATCTACCTGCACGTGCCGTCCGCGATGATGGCGATCAACATCTGGATCATGATGCTGGTCACCTCTCTCGTCTGGCTGATCCGCCGGCACCATGTTTCGGCACTCGCGGCCAAGGCTGCGGCGCCCATCGGCGTCACGATGACGCTGATCGCACTCTTCACGGGTGCTGTCTGGGGCCAGCCAATGTGGGGCACCTACTGGGCGTGGGACCCGCGCCTGACCTCGTTCTTGATCCTGTTCCTTTTCTACCTCGGCTACATGGCGCTCTGGGCGGCGATCGAAGACCCCGACACGGCGGCGGACCTGACGTCGATCCTCTGCCTCGTGGGCTCGGTCTTTGCGCTTCTGTCGCGCTACGCGGTCAACTTCTGGAACCAGGGCCTCCACCAGGGAGCGAGCCTGTCACTCGACAAGGAAGAGAATATCTCTGACGTCTTCTGGTTCCCGCTGCTTGCCTGTATCGCCGGGTTCATCCTGCTCTTCATCGCGCTGGTCCTTCTGCGCACCCGGACCGAGATCCGGGCCCGACGCCTCCACGCGATCACGCTTCGCGAAAGGTCCGCCTGATGCCCGATCTCGGCGCTTACGCCTTCGAGGTCAGCCTCGCTTATGCCGGGTCGCTTCTGGCCCTGGGCATCGTGATCTGGGCCAGCGTCGCACGTGCTGCGCGGGTGCGCCGCACGCTGGACGAAGCCGAAAAGCGCTGGTCGAATAAGAATGGCTAGGATTTCGCCGCTTGTCCTCCTGCCGCCGGTCGCCTTTGCGGCGCTCGCGGGGCTTTTCCTGAGCGGCATGTTCCGCGACGACCCCGACGCGCTCCCGTCGACCTTGGTCGGACGCGCAGCACCGGCGCTCGAAGTCACGGCGCTGTCGGGCGAACCTCTGATTGATCGGGAGGCCCTGAACGCACCCGGTCCCAAGATCGTGAACTTCTGGGCAAGCTGGTGCGCGCCCTGCCGGGTCGAACACCCGCATCTGATGGCGCTCGCAGACGAGGGCATTCCCATCTACGGCGTGAATTACAAGGACGATGCCGACAAGGCCCTCGGCTTCCTGGCCGAACTGGGCGACCCGTATACGGCAATCGGTGCCGACGAACGGGGTCGCGTCGCACTGGAATGGGGTGTCTACGGCGTGCCCGAGACCTTCGTTATCGACAGTGACGGCAAGGTCGTCCTGCGTTTCGCGGGGCCCGTCACGGCGCCCGTCTTGGCAAACCGCATCCGTCCGGCGCTTGCAGAGGCGCAGTAAGCGTCCTTAGCCGAAGAGCCAGACCACAAGCAGCACCATGAGGGCGCCACCTTCTAGAGGGGGAAGGGAGAAGGGAATCCGGCGGGCAACGACCCGCAAATAGTCACTCATAAACATACCACTCACTCAATCAGCCGCCACAAATACAACGCCTCGACACTACCTCAAAGAACGGCCTCCGGCGAGGAAACAGGTGGTTTCGCCCTGCCGAACGGTCGTGCGAGGCAACAATCCACTGGCGTCCGACAGCATTATTGCCCTCCGATCCTCAATTCCACTCCAACCAGACCAGACAAGGCTTCGAAAATTCGACTCAAATTGTCCTTCGCCTGTTTCCAAATATCCCGGGGTGAATGCGCCGGAGGCGCAGAGGGGCAGCGCCCCTGAAACGACGAAGGCCGCCCCCGAAGGGACGGCCTCTATCAGATCGTCGGACCGGCCCGTCAGGCGGCGGCGAGGTTTCTCAGCACGTAATGCAGCACGCCGCCATGCTCGATATACTCTTTCTCGATGGCGGTATCGATCCGGCACTTGATCGTGATGTCCTTGGTCGTGCCATCGGCGAAGGTGATCGTGCAGGGTACCATCGCGCCCGGCTTCAGATCGCCTTCGAGACCGGAAATCGACACGCTTTCCTCACCGGTCAGGCCAAGCGAGGACCGCGTGTCACCGCCGGTGAACTCGAAGGGAATGACGCCCATGCCGACGAGGTTCGAGCGGTGGATACGCTCGAAATTCTCGGCGATGACGGCCTTGACGCCCAGAAGCGCGGTACCCTTCGCGGCCCAGTCCCGCGAGGAACCCGCGCCGTATTGTTCGCCCGCGATGACCACGAGCGGCGTGCCCTCGGCCTGATAGGCCATGGCGGCGTCGTAGATCGGCATCTGGCTGCCGTCCGGACCCTTGGTATAGCCGCCCTCGACACCGTCCAGCATCTCGTTCCGGATGCGGATATTGGCGAAGGTGCCGCGCATCATGACCTCGTGGTTGCCGCGCCGCGAGCCGTAGGAGTTGAATTCGCGCGGGGCGACCTGGCGCTCGGTCAGATATTGCCCGGCAGGGGTCGATTCCTTGAAGCTGCCGGCGGGACTGATGTGGTCGGTCGTGACCATGTCACCCAGAAGCGCAAGGATGCGTGCGTCCTTGACGTCACTGATCGTGCCCGGCTCTTTCCCCATGTTCTGGAAATACGGCGGATTCTGCACATAGGTCGAGGTCGGCGGCCAGTCGTAGGTCTCGCTGTCGGTGGTCTCGACGGTGCGCCACTTGTCGTCGCCCTTGAAGACATCGGCATATTTCGACTGAAACGCCTCACGGGTCACGGTCCGCTCGACCAGTTCCGCGATCTCGGCCTGGGACGGCCAGATGTCCTTCAGGTAGACCGGGTTGCCTTCCTTGTCGGTGCCGAGCGGTTCGGTGGTGATGTCGACATTCATATCGCCCACCAGCGAGTAGGCCACCACCAGCGGCGGCGAGGCGAGATAGTTCGCGCGCACGTCCGGGCTGATCCGGCCCTCGAAGTTACGGTTGCCCGACAGGACGCTGACTGCGATCAGATCGTTGTCGTTGATGCATTTCGAGATCGCGGGCTCAAGCGGACCCGAGTTCCCGATACAGGTCGTGCAGCCGTAGCCCACCAGGTTGAAGCCGATGGCATCCAGATCCTCCTGAAGCCCGGCCGCTTCGAGATAAGCCGAGACAACCTGAGAGCCCGGTGCGAGCGATGTCTTGACCCAGGGCTTCCGGTTCAGACCCAACTCGCGCGCCTTCCGCGCGACGAGGCCGGCGCCGATCATCACATAGGGGTTCGACGTGTTCGTGCAGGACGTGATCGAGGCGATCACGATCGAGCCGTCATGCATTTGATAGTGGCCGTCCTTAGTCGCGACATAGCCCCGCTTGTGGTGGCCTTCGTCGCCGGGAATGTCGGTGGGCTCGGGCTGGCCGCCTTCACCTTCCCACCGCACCTCTTCCTTGGGCGTGGCGTCCTGTGCGGACCGCTGCCCTTCGATATAGGCGTGGAACTCCTTGGCCGCCGCATCGAGCGCGATGTGGTCCTGCGGACGCTTCGGGCCGGAGATCGCGGGCACCACGTCGCCCATGTCGAGCTCGAGCGTGTCGGTATAGACCGGCTCGTAGCCGGGGCCCCGCCACATGCCCTGTTCCTTGGCATAGGCTTCGACCAGCGCGATGCGCTCTTTCGAGCGGCCGGTCTGCTCGAGATAGCGCAGCGTCTCGTCGTCGATCGGGAAGAAGCCGCAGGTCGCGCCGTATTCAGGCGCCATGTTGCCGATGGTTGCGCGGTCGGCCAGCGGAACGGTGTCCAGACCGTCGCCGTAGAATTCGACGAACTTCGACACCACGCCCTTTTCGCGGAGCATCTGCACGACTTTCAGAACGAGGTCGGTCGCCGTCGTGCCTTCCTTCATCTTCCCGGTCAGCTTGAAGCCCACGACCTCGGGGATCAGCATCGAAATCGGCTGGCCCAGCATCGCGGCCTCCGCCTCGATGCCGCCGACGCCCCAGCCGAGCACGGCAAGGCCGTTGACCATCGTCGTGTGACTGTCGGTGCCGACCAGCGTGTCGGGATAGGCGACCTCTTCACCGTTCTGGTCAGTGTCGGTCCAGACCGCCTGCGCAAGGTATTCCAGGTTCACTTGGTGGCAGATGCCGGTGCCGGGGGGCACCACGCGGAAGTTGTTGAACGCCTTCTGACCCCACTTCAGGAACGTATAGCGCTCGAGGTTCCGTTCGTATTCCCGGTCCACATTCATCTGGAAGGCGCGCGGGTTGCCGAATTCGTCGATCATCACCGAGTGGTCGATGACAAGGTCCACGGGGTTCAGCGGGTTGATCTTCTGGGCGTCGCCGCCAAGGGCCACGATCCCGTCGCGCATCGCCGCAAGGTCCACGACTGCGGGCACGCCGGTGAAGTCCTGCATCAGAACGCGGGCAGGGCGGTAGGCTATTTCGCGCGGGTTCTTGCCGCCCTTTTCCGCCCATTCCGCAAAGGCCCGGATGTCATCGGTGGTGACGGTCTTGCCATCTTCGAACCTGAGCATGTTCTCAAGCACGACCTTCAGCGCAGCGGGCAGCCGGCTGAAGTCGCCAAGCCCTGCGGCCTCGGCGGCGGGGATCGAATAATAGGCGACGCTCTCGCCGCCCGCCGAAAGCGTCTTGCGGGTTTTCGAGCTGTCGTGGCCAACCGTAATGGGCATCCTGAAGCCTCCTCAATGGGGGTGAATTCCGGGGTCAGATACCCCCGCTTCGAGATAGGGCGCAAGGGGGGTGCGTCGATTTTGTATACCATGGTGCACAGAAAATCCAAGACGCATCTGGGTGACGGTAACAGTCAATCTCAAATGCTTGATTGGCGCAGGCGTACACCCTGGGTTAGGGAAGGTGTGGGGATGCAATCGAAACGGTGCTTCATGCGACGTCTGCTTATCGCTCTTTCCGCCCTCTGGCTCACCGCGGCGGCACCCGCCATGGCCGAGCGGCTTGTGGTGGTCGAGCTCTTCACGTCGCAGGGCTGTTCGTCCTGCCCGCCCGCAGACGCGATTCTCGGTGAGCTGGCCGATCGCGACGACGTTATCGCGCTCGCGCTCCATGTCGATTACTGGGATTATATCGGTTGGAAGGACGAATTCGCGAGCCCCGCTTTCACAAAACGGCAGCGGTCCTATGCTCGGGTCGCAGGCGCACGGTCCGTCTATACGCCGCAAATGATCGTCGACGGCGCGGAGCACATCGTCGGAACCAAGCCCATGAAGCTGATGGAGGCCATCAAGGCCCATCAGGACCGGTCCACGCCTGTAACTGTCACGATGACGCGGAATGGCGACCGGGTGCGTATTCTGGCGAAATCCTCTGCGCGTCTGCCTGAAGGGGCGACGATCAGAGTGGCAACCTTCACGCCCCGCGCCACCGTGGACATTAAGCGCGGTGAAAACGCGGGCCGCCGCCTGACCTACCACAACGTGGTACGGAACCTCGTCGATGTGGGAACCTGGGACGGCAGCAGCGATTTCCGCGGCAGTATCCAGAGCCCGGCAGGCGTGCCGTTCGTAGTTCTCATTCAGGAGGGCCACCACGGCCCGATGCTCGCCGCCGATATTCTGCGCTGACAAGATCGGCAGGGCAGGGGATCAGCCTGCCGCGGACCGCGCCTCGGCTTCGGCGCGCGCAGCGGCCGACAGTTTCCAGCGATTGTGCACCCAGAACCACTGGGCCGGGTCCTCGCGCACGATCCGTTCGACCACGTCGTTATAGGTCTGCATCATGTCTTCGGGTGTCGTGTGCCGGATCGGCTCTTCGATCAGCAGCTCGAAACTCAGACCGTCCGGCTGACGAATGCCGAAAAGCGGCACCATGACGGCGTCGTATTTCAACGCCCATTCCGCGGCTGAAAGGGGGGTATGCGCAGGCTGGCCGAAAAAGGACAGGACCGGAGCCTTCGTCGAGGCGACATCGGCAACGATTCCGATGATCCCGCCATCCTTCAGATAGCGGACCAGACCGCCGACGCCCTTACCGTCGGTGGGAAAGACCGGGGTGGCGATGGCCGAGATCGCGGTGACGTAATGTTCGTTGAAGGCGCGGTTGGTCATCCGCTTGTAGAGCGCGCCCATCGGGAAGCCTTGCCGGGACAGCGTGCCCCGCACCGCGTCGTAATTGCCGAGATGCGCGGTCACCAGAACCATCGGACGGCCTTGTGCGCGGGCTTCTTCCAGGGCCGCGACGCCGGGGCCGCGCCGGGGCGCGTCGGCCACGCGCTCCAGAAACTCCGCACCCGAATAGATCTCGATCAGCGTGCGCCCGACATTGTCGGGGACGACCCGCTGAAGTCGCGCACGTTCGTCGGCGGAAAGCTCGGGCATGGCCAGCCGCGCATTCGCGTCGATCCGTTTACGCCAGCCTGCGAGAGGTGCCACGATCCGCGAGAAGACCCAGCCGAAAAGCCGGACACGTAGCGCATAGGGAAGAAGCCGGGCAAGGCCGAGCGCGCCACGCGCCGAAAGGTCTACGGCGCGTTCCCGGATGGTTATGGGGCTGTCGGTCAAATGGCCCCCTCGGGTGCGGTCGCCTCGTACATGGCAGACAAATACGCAGCATTGGGCCGTGGGACAAGCGCGCCCGGATGCGGCCTATGTCAGAGTGTCTATTCGTCCTCCGCCACGAAGAATATCTCGCCCGCGCTTTCAAGCTGCCGGATGACGGTCACAATACGCATCATCGCGGCCTCGCCATCGGCGCTGGTGACGGTACCTTTTTCCTCGGCCTCGGCGCGGATGCTGTCGGCGAGGCGCTGCGAGATGTTGTCGAGGAAGAAGGCCACCGATTTCGCGTCTGCATCACTGGCAAAGGCGGTAGCCGTCACCAGGTCGGCCTGATCGATGGCCTGCTGGATGCGCGGGATGTCACGCGGCGACACCCGTTCGCGGATATTGGCGAAGGTGAAGATGGCTTTGCGCACCTGCTCGGCAAAGCTCGAATCCTCTTCGTCGAGGCCGGTGAGTACGGTGTCCCGGACCGAGGCAGGGGTCGAGTTCAGGATCGCGCCGACCCGGCTGACCGGACCGTCCGAGAAGGCGCGGGCGGGTCGCGTGTCCAGTTCTTCGGCGAGGCTGATCCCGATGCGGCGCACCGTCTCGGGCGCGATGCTGCCCGTCAGCGAGATCGCATAGGTGATCCGGCGGGCGAGATCGCCCTCGATCAGGCCCAGAAGTTCGGCCGCCTTCGAGACCTTGAGCTTGGACAGGATGATCGCCGCCACCTCGATCGCCTCACGCTCCAGGATCGCGACAAGGCGGGCGTTGTCCACATTGCCGACCTGCTCCCACGGATCGCCCTGAAAATCGCTGGACGTCATCTTGCGTACACGGCTCGATGCGCTGGAGCTGATGACGCCGTCCAGAAGGCCAAGCGCGCCTTCCAGACCTTTGGGAAAGGACAGGCCGATCGCCTCGATCTCGTCGGCGAATTCGGCGGCAACCGCGTCAACGGTGTTGCGATCGACGGGTGCCATCCGGGCGAGCTGTACGGCCAGTTCGGTCTGCGTGCTTTCGGGGAGGGAGCTGAGAGCCGGCACGGCGCCCTCGGACAGCAGAAGGCGCACGACGATGGCCGCCTTCTGACGGCCGCTCAAGTGGGCGGTCGAGGCGGCGGGCATGAGGCCCGGGTCGGCCATGGGCAGGTCCAGGTCGAGAGACATCCACTCACTCCATTCGGGAAAGGTGTAGCGGGCTGAGCGTTAAAATTCGGCTACGCTGACCGAGGTTTTGCGCCCGGGCTGCGCCCGGTAGCGGTGAGCCGGTTTTCGGGGAAAACCGGCGGGGGCTCTGCCCCGCTCCGCGCTGACGCGCGTCGCCCCCCGGAGTATTTCTGCCAAGAAGAAATGAAAAAGGGCGGCCCCGAAAGGACCGCCCGTCTGGAATACACGAGGGAAATCGTTATCCGGTCGTCGGGACGCAGCGCTGCGTTTCGGCATCGAAAACCGAGCCCGCTGCGCAAGACATGGTCACCTGCTCCTTCGCGTGGTCGCCGAAACACTGCGCGGCGGCCAGCCCGGGAAGGGCGGTGAGGGCCAGAGCGGCCAGAAGCGTCTTTGTCTTCATCGGTCTCTCCTGTTCGGTCCTGTGCAGCAAAGATAGCACGCCGGCCACCTCCGTCAAAGTGCGTAAAAAGGGCACTTTGCGAAGACTAGCTGGCCCCGAAGACGCGCGCGAAGATCGTATCGACGTGCTTGGTGTGATACGCGAGGTCGAATTTCTCTTCGATTTCAGCCTCGGAGAGCGCGGCGCGGACCTCCGGGTCTGCCTTGAGCTCTTCCATGAAATCCTTGCCTTCTTCCCAGACCTTCATGGCGTTGCGCTGGACGAATTTGTAGCTGTCCTCGCGGCTGACGCCTTTTTGCGTCAGAGCCAGCAGCACGCGCTGCGAATGCACGAGGCCGCGGAACTTGTTCATGTTGGCGATCATGTTGTCGGGATAGACCACCAGCTTTTCGATCACGCCGGTCAGCCGGGCGAGGGCGAAGTCGAGATGGATGGTCGCGTCAGGCCCGATGCCGCGCTCGACCGAGGAATGGCTGATGTCGCGCTCGTGCCAGAGCGCCACGTTTTCCAGCGCCGGCACCACGGCGGAGCGCACGAGCCGGGCGAGACCGGTGAGGTTCTCGGTCAGGACGGGGTTCCGCTTGTGGGGCATGGCCGACGACCCCTTCTGGCCCTTCGAGAAGAACTCTTCCGCCTCCAGCACCTCGGTCCGTTGCATGTGCCGGATCTCGGTCGCGATGTTCTCGATGGATGACGCCACCACGCCGAGCGCTGCGAAGAAGGCGGCGTGCCGGTCGCGCGGGATGACCTGGGTCGAGATCGGCTCGGGCGCAAGACCCAGCTTTTCGCAGACATGCTCTTCCACGCGGGGGTCGATATTGGCGAAGGTGCCGACCGCGCCCGAAATCGCGCCCGTGGCGATCTCGTTCCGCGCGGTGCGCAGTCGCTGCAGGTTCCGGTCCATCTCGGCGTAGAAACGCGCGAAGGTCAGACCCATTGTCACCGGCTCGGCATGGATGCCGTGGCTGCGTCCGATCCGGACGGTCATCTTGTGTTCCATCGCGCGCGCCTTCAGCGCGGCGAGAAGCGCCTCCATATCCGCGATCAGGATGTCGGCGGCACGGGTGAGCTGGACGTTGAACGTCGTGTCGAGCACATCCGAAGAGGTCATGCCCTGGTGGACAAAGCGCGCCTCGTCCTGGCCGATGATCTCGCCCAGATGGGTGAGGAATGCGATGACGTCATGCTTGGTCACGGCCTCGATTTCGTCGATGCGGGCGACGTCGAATTCCACGTCCTTCGCCTTCCAGACCGCTTCGGCATTCTCCTTCGGGATGACGCCCAGCTCGGCCATGGCATCGCAGGCATGGGCCTCGATCTCGAACCAGATGCGGAATTTGGTCTCGGGCGACCAGATCGCGGTCATCTCGGGGCGGGCATAGCGGGGGATCATCTGCGAAAACCTTCGTGAAAGTGCCGGACGCGGGCGTCTTAATCCGGGCCGGGCGCAGGCACAAGCGGACGGGGTGGCGCAGGTCTGCCGGATGAATGACAGGAAACGATCTGTTTCCGCTCGGCGGGACAAAAGGGTTTGACCGTTTCCGATCACGCAACAACTCTGAAAGGATCATAGGGGGAAAGTAAAAATGCGTATCATTTCCAGTCTCGCCGTTGCCGCGGCGCTTGTTGCTGCGCCGGCAGTTACCAGCGATTTCAGTATCTTAGACGGCGCGGCTCACGCGGGAAACCACAGTGACAAGGGCAATTCCGGCAAAGGCCAGGAGAAGCGCTCGTCCAAGGCATCCGATGCGGGCGGCAACGCCAAGTCCGGCGCGGGCGCCGAGAAAAGCGCCGGCAAGCGCAGCGTGAATGCCGATCTGAAGGGCATGAATTCGCTGAACCGCAGCCTGAACGGCCTGATGAATTCCAGCGATCCCAAGATGGATGGTATCCGTGACTTCGTTGTGGCGAGCGCCGATTACGAGGCCGCGCTCGACGCGCTTGACGAGGCGAAGGATGCTTACCAGCCGCTTGCCAACAGCTTTCAGGCGGATCTGAACCCGCTCCGCCTGATGCTTCCGAGTTCGGTCTCGGGCTGGGACGACCTCGAAGCGACGCTTGCGAGCCTGGCCAGCGCGCCCGAGCCTGACAAGGTGGATTATATGGTCGAAGTCGAGGTCGAGGTGCCGTCCGAGGTCGAAGGCGAGGAGCCGACGATCGTGACCGAAATGGTGCTGGACCAGGATGCCTACGACGCGGCTGTCGAGACCTGGACCGCGATGACCGGTGCCGCGAAGACCGCCGAGGCCAACCTTGCGCCTGCGCGCGACGCCTGGACCGCTTACGCCATCGCCTTTGGTGAGGCGCAGTCCAAGGAGGCGGCTGCCTCGGAGGATGCGATGATCGCGGCGATCGTCGACGGTCTGAACGCCACGGGCGCCGGTCCGGTCACCGAAGACGACATCACCGACGAGATGGTCGCCTGGGTCGCGGCACGCCTTGGTGCAGGAGACGATCTGGACGGGCTGATCGACGCCTATATCGCGTCGCAGTAACGCCGGCGCGACGGGAAACGCGGGCGGCGGGGACTGACCGCCGTCCGCGAATGCTCCGGGGTTGTTCATTCGGTCGGTCCGTGTTCAATCGGTGTCGCGACACCCGTGCATGGCCGCCCATGTGGCATGGCGGAGGGCCGCGACGGACTGAGACGGTAGGGCGTCATGACCTTGGACAACGTGCAGGACAGACGATCCGAAGGCCCCAATGCCGGCCGGCGCGGCGGCGGCCTGACGGCGCTTGCCGATCTTGCCGGACGCTGGCGGCTTGAGCGCCTCATCACTCATTCGGACGGGCGCGCCGACCGTTTCAGCGGTGAGGCGGTATTCGGATGGTCCGGACCCCGGCTGATCGAGGATCAGTCTGGCGCGCTCGAGACCGCCGAGGGGGCGAAGGTGACGGCGACGCGGCGCTATGTCTGGACGGCAGAGCCAGGCCGGATCGAAGTGCTCTTTGGCGACATGCGGCCGTTCCACACCATCCCGCTCAGGGTCGCGCGTCCTGAAACAACGCATCTCTGCCCGCCTGACCGCTATGCCGTGACCTACGATTTCACGCAGTTTCCGGACTGGACCGCGACATGGAAGGTCGAGGGGCCGCGCAAGGAGTATCGGATGACATGCCATTACAGCCCTGCCTGAGCGCGCGGCACATTGGGCGTCGCGGGCGCTTGCCGTGGCGCGGGCAGGGTGCAATAACCTGACGTGAAACACGAACCCGAAGAGGGAGCCTTCCTTATGTCGACCACACTGGCCCGCCCCGTACTGACCGAGGTCTTCGGACCGAGCGAAGGCGCGGCGCTGCGTCTGAAACAAGCCGCACTCGTGATCGCTGGCATCGCCGTTCTGGCGATCGCCGCCAAGATTCGCATCCCGATGTGGCCCGTGCCCCTGACCATGGGCACCTTTGCGGTGCTCACCATCGGCGCCGCCTATGGGCCGCGCCTGGGTGCGGCATCGATCTTTGGCTATCTTCTTGTCGGCATGATGGGCTTCGACGTCTTCTCGGGCTCTTCCGCCGAGACGAACGGTCTGGCCTACATGATGGGCGGCACCGGCGGCTATCTGGTGGGCTACCTCTTCGCCGCGCTGGCGCTCGGCTGGTTCGCCCGCAAGGGCTGGGACCGCTCGATGTCGCGCATGGGGGCGGCCATGCTGGCCGGCAACGCCATCATCTACGTGCCGGGTCTTCTCTGGCTGGGCGTGCTCTACGGCTGGGACAAGCCGATCCTCGAATGGGGGCTGACGCCGTTCCTTCTGGGAGACGCGCTCAAGCTCGCTCTGGCAGCGCTTCTGGTGCCGGCAGTCTGGAAGCTGGTGGGCAAAGCCCGCGGCTGATCCGGTTTCGGCCCTGACGGGCCGACCGACCGGGGGGCTTCCGCCCCGTCGCCCATTGGGCTCGAACCAATGGCGCCACAATGGGCGACCCCCCGGAGAGTATTTCTCCCAAGAAGAAGGACAGGCCGCGCGTGCCCATCCGTAACCGATTCTCCGAAATGCAGGACGAGATCGCCGCGTGGCGCCGGGATTTCCACGCCCATCCCGAACTTCAGTTCGAGGTGGATCGGACCGCCGGACTGATCGCGGAGCGGCTCCGCGCCTTCGGCTGCGACGAGGTTGCGACCGGTATCGGTCGAAGCGGCGTCGTCGGCGTGATCCACGGGCGCGAACGCGCTTCGGGCCGAACCGTGGGTCTTCGCGCCGACATGGACGCGCTTCCCATCTCCGAGACGACGGGTCTCGACTATGCCTCTAATGTGGCCGGGCGGATGCATGCCTGCGGCCATGACGGGCACAGCTCCATGCTGCTTGGCGCGGCAAAGTACCTGGCCGAGACGCGCGCATTCAACGGCACTGTCGTGGTGATTTTCCAGCCTGCCGAAGAGGGCGGGGGGGGCGGACGCGAGATGGTCGAGGACGGTCTCATGGACCGGTTCGGCATCGACGAGGTCTACGGGATGCACAACTGGCCGGGCCTTCCCGTCGGACGCTTCGCCATTCGTCCGGGGCCGTTCTTCGCGGCGGCCGATCTTTTCGAAATCGTGGTCGAGGGGCGCGGAGGCCACGCCGCTCACCCCCACGGCACCGTGGACCCCACCGTCGTCGCCGCGCATCTCGTGCTGGCGCTTCAGTCCATCGTCAGCCGGAACGTCGATCCCGTGAAGCAGGCGGTCGTGTCGGTCACCTCTTTCGAGACCAGCTCTCACGCTCACAACGTCATTCCCCGGAACGTGCGGCTGAAGGGGACGGTGCGCACCGTGGACCTGGCCGTTCAGGACCTGGTGGAAGAGCGGCTGACAACGCTGGCTGAAGGAACGGCCCAAGCATTCGGCGGCACGGCCAAGGTCACCTACAAGCGCAACTACCCCGTCATGATCAATGACGCCGAGGCCACCGAATACGCCCGCGCCGCCGCCGAGCGCATCGCGGGGTCTTGCGATGACGCGCCCATTTTCATGGGGGGCGAGGATTTCGCCTTCATGCTGAACGAACGGCCCGGCGCATATATTCAGGTCGGCAACGGCGACAGTGCCGACCTCCACCACCCCGAATACAACTTCAACGACGACGCGCTGCCCCACGGCTGCTCGTGGTTCGTCGAGATGGCCGAGAGCCGTCTTCCCCTCGGCTAACTGGCCGCTTCTTCTGTTCACAAATACTCAAGCGGTCGGACGCGTCAGCGTCCGACCAGCGCGAGGGGGCGAAGCCCCGGCGCAAAACCTGCTCCGGAGACGGGGAAACCTGTTTGGCAATCCCGCGACCGCTGGTCTAGAGTGCTCTGAACAAGCCCAAAGGGCGGCAGCAGGCGGTATTTGAGCGGATGGATACCCAGATCGCGATGCTCTGGATGCGGGGGCGGCTCAGCTTCCTCGAGCGGCTCTGCGTGCAGTCCTTTCTCGATGCCGGACATCATGTCGTGCTCTACAGTTACGAGCCGGTCGAGGAGGTGCCTGACGGTGTCGAGCACCGCGACGCGGGCGACATCCTCCCCGAGGACGGCTTCCTCGTCCACGAGCGCACGGGCAGCCCGGCACTCCATTCCGACCTGTTCCGCTATCGCCTTCTGGCGAATAGTGACCGGACTATCTGGGCCGATACCGACGCCTATTGTCATCGTCCGTTCCGCACCTTCGAGGGGCATCTCCACGGCTGGGAAAGCCCTTGGGACATCAATGGCGGCGTGCTGGCGCTGCCCCGCGACAGCGAAACGCTGAACGCGCTTCTGGAGTATACGCGCGACGAATACGCGATCCCCCCCTGGCACGAATTCCGCTACCGGGGAGGGCGCGGCAATGCGATCCGGGAAGCGCTGGCGACCGGGCGGCCGCTTCATGTGGGAGAGCAGCCTTGGGGCGTCTGGGGGCCGCACGCGGTCACTCATTTTCTCCAGACGACGGGGGATGTGCGGTACACGCGGCCCCAGGTTGTGCTCTATCCCTACAGCTTCAAGGAACGGCGCCAGATGCTGCGCCCGCTTGCTTCGCTCGACGCGGCGCGGCTGACTGAAGAGACGATGTCGGTTCACCTATACGGCCGGCGGATGCGGGCGCGGCTGGCCAAGGCCGATGACGGGTTCCCGAACCCGGAAAGCCTGATGGGGCGGCTTCTGCAGCGCCACAGGATCGACCCCTATCTCTTCCCGCTCAGAGAGTGCCCCGAGCCGGACCCGGACCATCCCTTCGCCCGCGTTTACCGGGAAGCGGCCGCCGGCCGGTCGATCAAGCCCTCGGCGGCGGTCCCGGAACCTGAGCCGAGTGCGCCGCCTGTCCCCTCCGAGCCGCAACCTGCAACCGGTCCGGCACCGACCCGGCCCCTCGAAAAGATCACCGCCATCACGACGATGCGGAACGAAGGGGCCTTCATCCTTGACTGGGTCGCCTACCACATGGGCGTCGGGATCACGCATTTCCTCGTCTACACCAATGACTGCGACGACCAGACCGAGGCGATCCTCGACAGGCTGTCCGAGCTCGGTGTCGCGACCCGCGTGGACAACCCCTACCAGGAGGGCGAGCGTCCACAGCGTGTCGCCCTTGCCCGGGCCGAGACACATCCCGCCGTGACGGGTGCGGATGCCTATGTGGTCATGGATGTCGACGAATACATAAATATCCATGTGGGCGAGGGGCGGCTCAGCGATCTCTTTGACGCCTCGGGCGACCCGGACATGATCTCGATGACCTGGCGCTTCTTCGGCTGCGACGGCGTTCTCGAATTCAACGACCTGCCCGTGCCCGAACAATTCACCCGAGCCGCGCCGCTGGAAACGCGAAAACCGCATCAGAACTGGGGCTTCAAAACCATCGTCCGGACAGGCGCGCCCTTCGCCCGGATCGGGGTGCACCGCCCGCTGGAACCCACAGGCGGCATGCCCCGGTGGACCAACGGCTCGGGCCGTCAGATGCCTGTCGGATATCACGAGCAGGGCTGGCGCTCGAACAAGCGGTCCTGGGGATATGACTTTGTGACACTCAACCACTATGCGACGCGCTCGCTCGATGCGTTTCTGGTCAAGCGCGACCGAGGGCGGACCAACCACGTGACCCGCGATCAGGGCATCGCCTACTGGAACACCCACAACCGCAACGACGAAGAGGACCGCTCGATCCTGAAGCGTCTGGCGCTGATGGGGCCGAAACGGGTCGAATTCGCCGCCGATCAACGGCTTTCCGAGCTGCACGAAGAGGCCGTTCGCTGGCAAAGGGAGCGGGCCCGGAGCCTGAGAGCGTCTGAGGCCCATGGCGCGCTCTACGACCGGCTGAAGGCGGATCCCACATCTCACACTGTCCCCGAGAGCGAAGACGCAGAGCAGCCGCCACAGGCCGCGCCGGTGCTCGAGCCCGCGCCTGCCGCGTCCGCACCCATCGATGTGCCCGAGCCCGCGGCGACCACGCCGGGCGGCGACCCCATCCATATCGGCGAGGCCAATGTCGCGGCCTTCGCCGCGCTTCTGAACAGGGTCGAGCATCGCTACCCGATGCTTGAGCCCACCGGCCTGACGCGGAACCCTGCAAGCACGGTTCTGGTCACGTCTATGAAGAACGAAGGCGCGTTCATCCTCGAATGGATCGCCTATCACCGCTCGATCGGCGTGGACCATTTCCTCGTCTACACCAACGATTGCGACGATCCGACCAACGATATTCTGGACAGGCTGCAGCATTTGGGACTCGTCACCCGCCGCGACAACCCCTTCAATCGCGAAGCGGGTCAGAAGCCGCAGCGCGGCGCCCTGAACGCGGCCTGGGAAGAGCCTGTTGTCCGTGAGGCCGACTGGGTTGGCGTGATCGATGTGGACGAGTTCATCAACATCCACGTGGGCGAAGGAAAACTGACGGACCTTTTCGCCGCGTGCAACGATCCGAACGTGATCTCGATGACCTGGCGGCTGTTCGGCAGCAAGGGTCAGAACCGCTATAGTGACGCCTGGATCACCGAGAATTTCATCCGTTGCGCGCCCTGCTACCTGCCACGGCCACGTCTTGGCTGGGGCTTCAAGAGCCTGATCCACAAATCGGCACCCATCGGAAAGCTGGGTGTGCACCGTCCGCTCGACCTCGACCTCGACCGTCTGGGCGAGCTCAGATGGGTTAACGGCTCGGGCCGGACGATGCCGGAGCATTCGATCCGGAATTCGACGTGGTTCTCGCGCAAGAACTCGATCGGATACCGGCTGGTCACGCTGAACCACTACATCCTCCGCTCCGCCGAAAGCTTTCTCGTCAAACGTCAGCGCGGCCGGATCAACCATGTGGATCAGGATCAGGGCCTCTTCTACTGGACGCGCCGGAACTACGGGACCGAGGTGGATGACAGCATTTTCCACCGCCTTCCCGCCGCGCGCGCGGCGCAGGAAGCGCTCTTGATGGACGCCGAACTGGCCGCGCTGCATCAATCCGCAGTCAGCTGGCACCGCAACCGGATTGCGGACCTGATGCAGGAGGCCGACTACCGCGCGCTCTACGATGCGATCACTGCCCCGGATCAGCGCGATGCCATCTTCATTCACGAGGTTTCGCCCGAGGATGACGTGGGAGAGGTGGAAGAAAAGCCCGCCCGCCAGGTTCAGGCGGCGGAGTAGGCGCTTGATCCGCATCAAGGCGGCGCTTGCGCGACTGGCTCTAGGAACGACGCCATGGAAAAGCGAATGAACATCACCGTTGCCGGGGCCGGGATCGGCGGTCTGGCTGCCGCAACCGCTCTTGCGCGCTTAGGCCACTCGGTCACCGTCGCCGAACAGGCCCCCGCCATCACCGAGGTCGGTGCCGGTATCCAGATCAGCCCCAACGGAGCAGCCGTTCTCCGGGCGCTCGGTCTGGAACAGGCGCTTGAAAACGCGGCCATCCGCGCGGATGCGGTCCGCCTGATCGACGGTCCAACGGGGCGCGAGGTGCTGACGCTCAACCTGCGCGATCATGCGCCGGACCTCGGCTGGTACTTCATCCATCGCGCCGCCCTCATCGACCTTCTGCTCAACGCGGCAAAGGCCGCAGGCGTCACCGTCGAAACCGGCCGCAGCATCGACCCGCCGCCAGCGGGCCGTGCGCTGGCCGACGACGATTTGCTGATCGGTGCCGACGGGCTGAAATCGCGCCTCCGCGCCCGTGTCGACGAAGCCTCGAAGCCGTTCTTCACCCGTCAGGTCGCGTGGCGCGCGCTGGTGCCGGGCGCGCCCGATCCGGTGGTCGAAGTTCATATGGGGCCGGGGCGGCACCTTGTGACCTACCCGTTGCAGGGCGGGCTTCGGAACATCGTCGCCGTCGAGGAACGCACCGCATGGGCGGAAGAGGGCTGGAGCCACGAAGATCACCCCGCAAACCTTCGCGGCGCGTTTCAGAGTTTTGCCGAGCCGGTTCGCCGCTGGCTGGATCAGGTCGATACCGTGCATCTCTGGGGGCTCTTTCGTCACCGCGTGGCGGACCGTTGGTACAGCGGGCAACAGGTCGTCCTGGGCGACGCCGCGCATCCGACACTTCCGTTCCTCGCGCAGGGCGCGAACCTCGCACTGGAAGATGCCTGGGCTCTGGCTGACCATGTGGCTGCCGCGCCCTTGCCCCAGGCGCTCGCTGCCTATCAGGCCGAGCGGAAACCGCGCGCCATCAGGGTGACCGAGGCCGCCACGGCCAATGCGCGGAACTATCACCTGTCCTTCCCGCCGCTCCGCTTCGCGGCGCATACGGCGCTGCGCCTTGCCGGGGCGCTCGCGCCCGCGCAGCCGCTGAAACGCTTCGACTGGCTCTATCGCCACGACGTGACGGCGCTCCGGCGCGGTGACTGACGCTCGACCCTTTTCTTTCCCCGCCACACGTGCAACCTCACCCTCATGGGCCCGGTTTCACAGGCATATCGTGCGCGTATCGACGCCGAACATCTGACCGCAGATCCCGCGCAGGAGGCGGTCCTGCCCGAATTCGACCGCATCGCCGCGGCCCTTGCCGAAGCGCCGAAGCGTCGCGGTCTCTTTTCGCGGAAACAGGTTGATGCCGTGCCGGGCCTCTATCTCTGGGGCGGGGTTGGCCGGGGCAAATCCATGCTCATGGACCTCTTTCACGACGTCACGGGGGGGGATCATTCCCGCCGGGTCCATTTCCACGCCTTCATGCAAGAGGTGCAGGCTGCGCTTCACGAGGCGCGCAAGACCGGCGTGGACGACGCAATCAAACCGGTGGCCGACAACATGGCGGACGGTCTGCGCCTTCTGTGTCTCGACGAGATGCAGATCACCGATATCGCGGATGCCATGATCGTAGGGCGCCTGTTCGAGCGGATGTTCGCGCGGGGCGTGACCGTCGTGACCACGTCCAACCGTGAGCCCGACGCGCTCTACAAGGACGGGCTGAACAGGGCGCTGTTCCTGCCCTTTATCGCTCTCCTGAAGGAGCGGATGCATGTTGTCGAACTGACCTCGCCCAACGACTACCGGCAGAACCGGCTTGCGGGCGAAGAGCGGTATTTTTTCCCGGCCGATGCCACAGCCCGTGCCGCCGTTGACGCGGTCTGGAACGACCTTTCCGGCGGACGTGCCGAGCCACTGATCCTTCACGTGAAAAGCCGCAAGGTCGAAATACCGGCCTTTGCCAATGGCGTCGCGCGCGCCCGGTTCTACGACCTCTGCGGACAGCCGCTCGGCCCTGCGGATTACCTTGCACTCGCCGAAGCGGTGCGCGTCCTGATCCTCGACGACATCCCGCGGCTCTCTTCGGAAAACTACAATCAGGCGCGCCGCTTTGTGACGCTGATCGACGCGCTCTACGAAGCGAAGGTCAAGCTGATCGCCACCGCCGCCGACACGCCCGAAAACCTCTATATCGAGGGCGAGGGCAGCTTCGAATTCGAGCGCACCGCCAGCCGCCTCCGCGAAATGCAGGCCGCCGATTGGGGCGAGGCGAGATAAGCCACGCTTTACGGAACGGCCGGTTCCACACATCATGCGTCCCATGACGCTCTCGCTCCTCGCCAATATCGCCGACCTTCTCGCAGCCCTCGGGGTGATCGGCTCTCTGCTTTTCCTCGCCTTCGAGCTGCGCCGCTCGAACCGGGACACTCGGCAGGCCAACTGGCGCGCGCTGCTCGATAGTTACCGAAGCTTCAAAGCGCTGACGAATGACCTGGCATACGCCGAATTCATTCTGCGCGCGCGGAACGACTGGCCCGATCTCAGCCCGGCCGAGAAACTGAGTTTCGAACACTATCAGGAGCAGGGCATCCACGTGATGGGGAACTTCTTCAAACACGCCTCAACCATGCCCGAGGACCTGATCGGCCTCACCGAGGCGGTCGAGGTCTGCATGGTCGATCATCTGACCGGCGCGGGCGCGCGGGCGTGGTACGCCGATAACAGGGCGCGTGGCAGGCTGATGCCCGCCACATACAGGAATATCGACGACATCCTCGCCCGAGCCGACCGCAAGGCGGAACGCGTCTGAACCAGCCTTCTTCTTGGTGAAAATACTCCGGGGGAGCGACCGGAGGGAGCGGGGGCGGAGCCCCCACCACCGCGACGCGGCGAAGCCGCGGCGCAATCTCCGTCAGGCGTTCTGGAGCGCCGAAATGATGCCGCCGAAATCGTCGGCCTTCAGGCTCGCGCCGCCCACCAGCGCGCCGTCCACATTCGACACCGCGAAGATCTCGGCGGCGTTCGATGGCTTCACCGAACCGCCGTAAAGGATGCGGATACCGTCGCCCTCGGCGCCGAATCGGTCCGACAGGCGCGCGCGGATGTCGTCATGCACCGCACCGATCTCGTCCAGCGTCGGCACTTTGCCCGTGCCGATGGCCCAGACCGGCTCGTAGGCGATGACCGTGTTGGCAGCCGTCGCCCCGTCAGGCACGGAGCCGGCAAGCTGCCCGGCCACAACGTCGATGGTCCGGCCCGCCTCGCGCTCGTCCAGCGTCTCGCCCACGCAGACGACCGCGATCAGGCCGGCCCCCCAAGCAGCCGCGGTCTTGGCCGCGACCAGCGCATCGTCCTCGCCATGGTCGGCGCGCCGCTCGGAGTGGCCCAGAATTACGTGGCTGCCACCGGCCTCGGCGATCATGTCCGCCGAAATGTCGCCTGTATGCGCGCCCGAGGCGGCGACGTGGCAATCCTGTCCGCCCACCGCGATCGACGAGCCGGAGACGCGCTCCGCCATCCGGGACAGGAGTGTTGCGGGCGGGCAGAGAAGGATATCGCACCCGGCATTGGGCCAGGCGGCAAGAAGCGCCTCGACCTCGACAAGGCTTGCGCCTATCCCGTTCATTTTCCAGTTTCCGGCGGCCAGTTTGCGCGGCATGTCGGTGTCACTCCCCATGTCAGTTCGGCGGGGAGAATGGCGACCCGCGCGGCGGCGTCAACCCTTCAGGCTGGCCTCGCGCTCGGCGGCAAGCTCTTCGACGTCCTTGAACTTGATCGATTCACCGCATCCGCAGGCATCCGCCACGTTCGGATTGCGGAAGCGGAAGCCGCTTTCCAGGAGCGAAATCTCGTAATCGATCTCGGTTCCGAAGAGGAACATCTGCGCCATGGGCGCGATCATTACGCGGGCGCCGTCCTGCTCGACGACCTCGTCCATCGGGTCGACCTCGGCGGCATAGTCCATCGTATATTCCATACCGGCGCAGCCGCCCTTCTTGACGCCGATGCGCAGGCCCTTGTGACCATCCTTTTCCATCAGCCGGGCGATCTGCTTGACCGCAGCCGGTGTCAGGGTGACCGCTTGCTTGCCGGGAATGCCGAACATGACTGCCTCCGATACCTGAGTATCAAGCTAAGATTTCTCGCCGCGAATTCCAAGGGTCACGCCGGTGGCGCGCATTACATGAAGCCCAGTTCCAACCGCGCTTCGTCGGACATCATGTCCATGCCCCAGGGCGGCTCCCAGGTCAGCTCGACATTCACCGTCTTGACGCCCGGAAGGGGTTCCACCGCATCGGCGACCCAGCCCGGCATCTCGCCCGCAACGGGACAGCCCGGCGCGGTCAGCGTCATGATGACCGTCACATCGCCCTCGTCGGTGATGTCGATCGTGTAGACCAGACCGAGATCGTAGATATTCACCGGGATCTCGGGGTCGAACACGCTCCGGCAGGCCTCGACCACGGATTCGTGCAGGGGATGCTCGGTGCTCGACGGCTTGATCAGCGGCGTGCCTTCGAGTTTCTCGTTCGTTTCCAGCGTCATGGTGGTTTTCCGCACGTTTTGTTGAGAGTTTATATAAGGAATACCCCGCAGGGCGTAAACCCGCGCCGCCAAAACTTCCCGGCATGATCACGCTTCCACCGCGCGGGCTTGGCCTTGGCCCAGAAATCGCTATTGAACGCCGGACGCGCAATGCCGGAGATCGAAGCCATGGCCGAAAAATTCGCCTTTTCGCTGAAGCGAACCGATGGCCGCGCGCGGACCGGCGTCATCTCGACGCCGCGCGGCGAGATCAGAACGCCTGCCTTCATGCCGGTGGGCACCGCGGCGACGGTCAAGGCGATGATGCCCGAGAGCGTGGCCGAAACGGGCGCGGATATCCTTCTCGGCAACACCTATCACCTGATGCTGCGCCCGACAGCCGAACGCATCGCGGCGCTTGGCGGGCTCCATCGCTTCATGAACTGGTCGAAGCCGATCCTGACCGACTCGGGCGGGTTCCAGGTGATGAGCCTTGCCGGGCTGAGAAAGCTCACCGAGGAGGGGGTGACCTTCAAGAGCCATATCGACGGTTCGCGCCACAAGCTGACGCCCGAGCGTTCGATGGAAATCCAACGCCTTCTCGGCTCGGATATCGTGATGTGTTTCGACGAGTGCCCCGCGCTGCCCGCCGACGACGCAGAGGTGGCGCGCGCCATGCGGCTGTCGATGCGGTGGGCCGAGCGATCGAAAGAGGCATTCGGCGATCGTCCGGGCCACGCGCTCTTCGGCATCCAGCAGGGGGGCGTGACCGAGGAGCTCCGTGCGGAATCCGCCGAGGCGCTGCAGGCGATCGGTTTCGATGGCTACGCGGTCGGCGGTCTGGCTGTGGGCGAGGGGCAGGAGGCGATGTTCGGCGTGCTCGATTACGCGCCGGGCCAGCTTCCCTCCGACAAGCCGCGCTATCTGATGGGTGTGGGCAAGCCCGACGACATCGTCGGCGCGGTCAAGCGCGGGATCGACATGATGGATTGTGTGCTGCCGTCGCGCTCGGGACGCACCGGGCAGGCATTCACCCGCCACGGAGTGGTCAACATCAAGAACGCGCGCCATGCGGATGATCCACGCCCGCTGGACGAGGCCTGCCGGTGCCCGGCCTGCCGGAACTACTCACGCGCCTACCTGCATCACGTCTTCCGCGCGGGCGAGATGATTTCCGGAATGCTGCTGACCTGGCACAACCTGACCTATTTTCAGGACATCATGCAGGGGATGCGCGACGCGATTTCGGAAGGCCGCTTCGACGCCTGGGAGCGAGAGTTCCACGCCGGACGCGCCGAGGGCGACATCGCGCCCCTGTGACGCAAGTCAGGCGCGGACGGTCACCGGATCGGTTGCGTCAACCCAGCTGACGAAGCGGCTCTGAAACGCTGTCGGCTGGTGGAGTCGCGCTGGCATCCTCGTGAAGAACGCCTTGACCCGCTTAAGGAAACTGCCGGGACGGCGTTTCACGATACGGCCGTGCAGTACGGTCCGGCTGAGAATTGCGCCAAGCGACACGACGAGCATCGCGGTCAGAAGCGGCATCCCGAGAATGACCGCACCAAGATCGGGGAACGCGAAGACAACCAGTGAGATCAGGAACCGCGACACCGCAACCGCCTCGATCAGGAAACGGATCGATGGGGCAAAGATGCAGACGGCAAGCGAAACGGGCACGATGACCGAGGCGTAGACGGCGCCGGTGACCACACCCGCAGGCAGGCCATAAACCACCATGTCGCTTCGCGCGTAGAAGAAGAACCCTGCCAGAAATGCGAGAATGCCCACAAAGGCCAGACGCCGGCGTTCCTGCCAGATTGACGGCAAAGCGCGTTCGATCATGTCACGCAATCCTTCGTCGTGATCACCCGAACCCCTCGGTAGAGACGCAATGCGGTCATTTTGTGGCATATTCATTAACCATATCTTACTCGAAACAATATCATCGTGGAAACGGTTCCTGCGACCAAATGGCGATCAATGTCCCGCGACCGGGGAGAAATATCGCATTTTCGGGGTTGTGCGCTTGCCGTCCGACGCCGTCGGAGGCACAGTCTTCGCAACCCGTGTTGGACGGTTGAAGCCGGGGGCAACGACCCCACATATAGAGGCCAGAGAGCGGAGAAGGCCCATCGCTGCCGATAACGGGGCGGGACCTTCTTGCCAAAGACAAGGACAACCAATGACAGAGCCATTTGACACCTCTTTTCCGGTTCTCCCGCTGCGCGACATCGTGGTCTTTCCCCACATGATCGTGCCGCTGTTCGTCGGACGCGAAAAATCGGTCCGCGCACTGGAAGAGGTGATGCAGGACGACAAGCAGATACTCTTGTCCTCCCAGATCGACCCGGCGGTCGACGACCCGACCGAAGACGGGATTTTCCGCATCGGCGTTCTCGCCAATGTGCTGCAACTGCTGAAGCTGCCCGATGGTACCGTGAAGGTGCTGGTCGAGGGGCGCGGCCGTGTCGAAATCACTGAATTCATCCAGAACGACCGCTTCTTCGAGGCCAATGCAAAACCGCTTGAAGAGGACATGGGCGACGAGGCGGCCGTGACCGCGCTGGTACGCTCGGTCGCCGAGGAATTCGAACGCTACGCCAAGGTGCGCAAGAACGTACCGGAAGAGGCGTTGGCGCAGGTCTCGGAATCCCGCGAGCCGGCCAAGCTGGCCGACCTTGTGTCCGGTCACCTGGGCGTCGAGGTGGATCAGAAGCAGAAGCTTCTGGAAACGCTCTCGGTCGCTGAACGGCTGGAGGCCGTATACGGTCTGATGCAGGGCGAGATGTCGGTCCTGCAGGTCGAGAAAAAGATCAAGACCCGCGTCAAGAGCCAGATGGAGCGAACTCAGCGCGAGTACTATCTGAACGAGCAGATGAAGGCCATTCAGAAGGAACTGGGCGAGGGTGAGGACGGCTCGAACGAGATCGCCGAACTGGAAGAGAAGATCGCCAACACGAAATTCTCGAAAGAGGCGCGCGAAAAGGCCGAGGGCGAGCTGAAAAAACTCAAGTCGATGTCTCCGATGTCGGCCGAGGCCACCGTGGTCCGCAACTATCTCGACTGGATGCTGTCGATCCCGTGGGGCACCAAGTCCCGCGTGAAGAAGGACCTTGGCCGCGCGGAAAGCGTGCTCGATGCCGATCACTATGGCCTTGAGAAGGTCAAGGAACGGATCGTTGAATATCTCGCCGTGCAGCAGCGCTCGAAGAAGCTGAAAGGCCCGATCATGTGCCTCGTCGGCCCTCCGGGTGTCGGCAAGACGTCATTGGGCAAGTCGGTGGCCAAGGCCACGGGACGCGAATTCATCCGCATCTCGCTTGGCGGCGTGCGCGATGAGAGCGAGATCCGCGGTCACCGCCGGACCTATATCGGCTCGATGCCGGGCAAGATCATCCAGGCGCTGAAAAAGGCCAAGACCACGAACCCGCTCATCCTGCTCGACGAGATCGACAAGATGGGTCAGGATTTCCGGGGCGACCCGGCATCGGCCATGCTCGAAGTGCTCGATCCGGAGCAGAACGCGACCTTCGTGGACCACTATCTTGAAGTGGAATACGACCTGTCGAACGTGATGTTCCTGACGACGGCTAACTCCTACAATATGCCGGGTCCGCTTCTGGACCGGATGGAGATCATCCCTCTCGCCGGCTACACCGAGGACGAGAAGCGCGAAATCGCCAAGCAGCATTTGATCTCGAAGCAGATCAAGAACCACGGCCTCAAGGCCAAGGAGTTCGAGCTGACGGACGCGGCGCTGACCGAGATGATCCGGACCTATACCCGCGAGGCGGGTGTCCGGAACCTCGAGCGGGAGATCGCCAAGCTGGCGCGGAAGGCCGTGACCAAGATCGTGCGCAAGGATACCGATCGGGTCGTCATCACGCCCGAGAACCTTGAAGAGTTCCTCGGCGTGAAGAAGTACCGCTATGGACTTGCTGAAAGGGAAGACCAGATCGGCGTCGTCACCGGGCTGGCCTGGACCAGCGTGGGCGGCGACCTTCTGTCGATCGAGGCACTCAGGCTGCCGGGCAAGGGCCGGATGAAGACCACCGGCAAGCTGGGCGACGTGATGAAGGAATCCATCGACGCCGCGTCAAGCTATGTCCGGTCCATCGCGCCCACGATCGGGGTCAAGCCGCCCAAATTCGACACGATGGACATCCACGTCCACGTGCCGGAAGGCGCCACGCCCAAGGACGGCCCGTCCGCTGGTCTTGCGATGGTGACCTCCATCGTATCGGTCCTGACGCAGATCCCCGTCCGCAAGGACATCGCCATGACCGGCGAGGTGACGCTTAGGGGCAACGCGCTGGCCATCGGTGGGCTGAAGGAAAAGCTGCTCGCGGCGCTCCGCGGCGGGATCAAGACGGTCCTCATTCCGGAAGAGAATGAAAAGGACCTGAGCGAGATCCCCGACAACGTGAAAGAGGGGCTGGAAATCATTCCCGTCACCCACGTGAGCGAAGTGTTGAAACACGCGCTTGTTCGTACTCCCGAGCCCATCGAGTGGGACGAGGCTGCGGAAGAGGCGGCGGCAGCGCAGCGCGCGGCCGAACAGAAAGGTCCCGGTGCGGGCGCCGTCACGCACTGAACTCGTCCTTAACAACAAAAAAGGCGCGTCCCACCCGGGCGCGCCTTTTCTTGTCGTAGGTTCGGGCCTGTGCCCGACCTGACTGGCTTAGTCAGAAGCGACTGCCGCGATGATCGCCAGCAGCATCAGCGGAATGACGAACTGCTGCGAGCCGCTGGTGGCCTCTTCGACAACGATGGTTTCATCCATCACTTCCGGTTCGGCTTCCATGATCGGTGCGTCGAGACCGCCGGCGAATGCCGAGCTGGCCACGAGAAGTGCGGCGAACGTGGTGCCAATAATACGAGTTTTCATAGTCTAGCCCCTCAAGACTGGTTACATGAGCGCCCTCTGCTCTTTTCGCTGCAGAACAGCAAGAAGGATCGCGAGAGCGACTTCGAATAATCAAATATGTAATAAAACAACCACAAAAGGCCAGAAAACACTGCGTTTTTTCAAAGGCTTGATGTCGCAGCCTCAAGTGTGTTTTGGAGGTTATTCAATTGTTAACAATGGCTTAGGTCTGTTTTGGGGTCGTTCTGCGTCTGACGCCAGAAACCCGGCGCCAGACGCGATGCGCGAGCGATATCACGCACTTGCACGCTTCAACCGAACCCGCTACATGGGCGCCGATCGGGTGATTAGCTCAGTGGTAGAGCGCTTCGTTCACATCGAAGATGTCGGGAGTTCGAATCTCTCATCACCCACCATCCTTTCCGGTTCGCTCTCAGGGCTCGAAGCACCCGCAGTCGGGAATTTGCGCGCTGGTCCCGTCTCCGTTACGCCGGGCAAGCGCTGCGGCTTCTGCGGCCTGCTGTCGGCAAAGCGAGAGCACTTCCTCACGCACCGATCGCGGGATCGAGGCATAGCGCGAAGTGGCGTAGGGCCGCCGTGATATCAGCCAGTCGAACATCTGTTTTTCCTTGATTCGAGTTGCGATTGAGAAGACGCTACGGCCTCAAGTGAACTTGAGGTAAAGCGATTTTTTCATGCGCGTGAACGATCTGAGCGTGGGCGAAATGGCGGAACGGGCCGGAGTGCCCGTCTCGACGCTGCATTTTTACGAGGCCGAGGGGCTCATCCAAAGCTGGCGCACGCCCGCCAACCATCGCCGCTATGACCGGCGCGAGCTGAGGCGCGTGGCGATTATCCGCATCGCGCAATCGGTGGGTGTTCCCCTTTCGGAAGTCAAAGCGGTGCTGGATCGCCTGCCGCGCGATCGCGCGTTGCGTGCCGCCGACTGGGAGGAAGCGGCCAGACCGTGGGCGGCGCTTCTGGACGAGCGGATCGCGCTGCTCGAGCGGCTCAGGGACCAGATGGGCTTCTGCATAGGTTGCGGATGCCTGTCGGTGGAGAACTGCCCGCTTTACAACCGTGACGACCGGCTTGGTGCGAACGGTTCCGGGCCGCGCCGGTGGGTGGGCGATGCCGCCGAACAGGGGCCGCCGCCACCGGCGGAGGAGGCGTCCGGATAGATGCGCGCGGTCTTGCACTTGGCCATGGCGCGGCTTAGGCCCAAACTCATCAATAAGGGGCAGGCGCGATGAGCGGGACGCCGGATTGGCAATGCGTGATGATCCTCTGGGGCACCAAGTACCCCGTGGATCTTGTCAATCATCAGGTTCGCATGATCCGCGCGTTGTCCGGCCGCCCCGCGCGCTTTGTCCTGATCACCGACCGCCCGCGAGAGGGACTGGACCCGGATATTGCCGAGGTCGCCTTCGACCCGTTCTTCCTCGCGCCCGAGTTCAAGGGGCCGGGATGTCAGGCCAAGCTAACCATGTTCGTTCCCGGCCTTGTGCCCACCGATCTTCCGGCGGTTTTCGTCGATCTGGACACGGTCATCGTGGGCGATCTGTCGCGCGTCGTGGACACGCTCGACCGTCGCGACCGCGTGCGCATTCTGCAAAGCGCCATCCTGCCTTTCGGTCCGCTCGGCAGGCTGGCCTATCGTTTGAGCGGCGGCAAACGCTACGCACGAGGCAACTCGTCAGTGGTGCTTTGGCATCCCGCGCAGGGCGCCGAGGTGATCGCCGCGCGCTTCCGGGCGCTCTACGAGGAACACGGCGGGCTGGGCATTCGCCCGATGATCGCCGACGAACGCTTCATCTCATGGTGCGTGCAGCCCCGCATGGGGGCCGTTCCCAAATCGGTGGCGGTCAAGTTTCCAAATGAATTCATGCATCCCATCCGCGCATGGATATCGCTGAAGGGGCGGCTGCCCTGGGTCAGGGCGCGGCGCGCGGGCCTTGCCGCGGTGACGCTGCCGGGCGAGGACATCAAGCCCGAACGGCTTCTGGCGCTTGGCGATGGCGAGGCGATACAGGATCGGAAGGGGCGCTGGCTGATCTGGTCCGAGACGGCTCTCGGGGGGCTGAAAGAGCAGATCAGAAGCTATTACCGGGACCGTCCCGACATCGGTTGAGCGCCGGCCATGCGGAAGGTTCTTGCTCTTCGGGGCAGGGCTGGACTAAACCCTCGGACGGCGGGTGATTAGCTCAGTTGGTAGAGCGCTTCGTTTACACCGAAGATGTCGGGAGTTCGAGTCTCTCATCACCCACCATCCTCACCCGTTTCCGTCATGAGAACCAGGCCTTGCGCCGGGGCTGCGCCCCGTCGCGGTGATCGTACGCTCCCGCGTCCGACCCGCCGGAGGGGCGCTGCCCCTCCGGACCTCCCCGGAGTATTTCCAAACAGAAGAAGGGATCAGGGTTTGCGCGCGACGATGAACCGGCTCGGCGTCTCGGGCGGGTAAAGGCCCGTCTCGACGATCTCGAACCCGGCCGCGCGGATTTCTGCGTCAAGCGCCTCGACCGATAAGAAATGGACTGGACGGGGCGCCTTGCCGAAAGCTTGCATCACACGGACCAGGGGCCGGAAATACCATTTCGAGCCGATGGCCGGTGTCTTGGAGATGAAAAGCCCGGCCGAGGGCAGCATTTCGTAAATCCGCTCGAAGTCGGCCTTGGGGTCGTCCACCAGATGAAAGACGTTGAAGCCAAGCGCAACCGTCACGTCTTCGGCGGTGAAATCGGCAACCACGCCGGACGCGATCCGGAGGTTGGAGATACCTTCGGCGCGGCGCTTCTCCTCTCCGATGGCCGCCATGCCGGGGGACAGATCCGTCGCGAGGTAGCGCGACACATGCGGCGCGAGGCGGAGCGCGGTGGACCCGGTCCCTGCGCCGAACTCGATCACCCGGTCGGTGGCCTTGAGATAGGAGCGAACGCGCTCCAGCGTGGTCTCATAGGCGGGAATGTTCGAAATCGGCTGTTTGGCGTATTTGGGTGCGATGCGGTCCCAGAAGGTGGCGTCGGCTGACATGAAAGCGGGCTCCTTGAAATTTGTGCGCAGTCTAGCCAAAGTCGCATCTTCGGAAATCGCGCAAATTCGTCGGTGAGTTATTCGTTTACGCATGAACTGGGCAGCCATCAGATTCGACTGGAATCAGGTCCGGGCCTTTCTGGCCACGGCGGAAGAGGGGTCTCTGTCCGCCGCTGCGCGGGCGCTCGGCCTGACGCAACCAACCCTCGGACGACAGGTCACCGCGCTTGAAGCGCATCTGGGCGTACCGCTTTTCGAGAGGGTGGGCAAATCGCTCATCCTGACGCCGTCGGGGCAGCTTCTGGTCGAGCATGTCCGCGAAATGGGAGAGGCTGCGACCAAGTTGTCGCTGGCCGCCTCGGGTCAGGTGCAATCGGTCGAGGGAACCGTGAAGATCACCGCCAACGAGATGGTGTCGACCTATGCGCTGCCCGAGATCGTGAAGGGCCTGCGCGAGGATCACCCAGGCCTCGTGATCGAGATCGTCTCGACCAATTCGCTGTCCGACCTGAGGCGGCGCGAGGCGGATATCGCCATCCGCAATGCCGAACCCACCGATCCGGACCTGATCGCCAAGCGCATCCGGTACGATTCGGGCGGGCTGTTCGCGTCCGAGGAACTGGCGCGTAAGCTGGGAAAGATCACGGAGCCCAAGCATCTGGCCGGAGCGCCCTGGCTCGGGTTCGATGAGACGGACGAAATGATCGACGCGCTTGTACGTCGCGGCGTGCCAGTGACGCGCGAGAATATCGTCGCGCGATCGAAAAGCCACGCCGTACACTGGGAGATGGCGCGGGCCGGTATCGGGATTGGTCTGAATTCCAACGCGGTCGGGCAGAAAACGCCGGGCATGGTGCCGATCCTTGCCGACAAGCTGAAATTCGAGTTCCCGGTCTGGCTGGTCGCTCCGCGTGAGTTGAAGACCAGCCGAAGGGTGCGCATCGTCTATGACCGGCTGGCCGAGCGGCTGGCAGCAATGGACTGACGCGCGACCCTGCAGTGTGCGGCGCGGATTGGGTCCAATTCCGCTTGACGGGCCAGATGGCTGCCCCTAGAACGCGCTTCACGTCCGGGCTTGCCCGGTCGGGCAGCAAGCGGTTGTAGCTCAGTTGGTTAGAGTACCGGCCTGTCACGCCGGGGGTCGCGGGTTCGAGCCCCGTCAACCGCGCCACTGCTGTCCCGATCAGGTCCGCCCGCCGTTTGCGCGGTTGTAGCTCAGTTGGTTAGAGTACCGGCCTGTCACGCCGGGGGTCGCGGGTTCGAGCCCCGTCAACCGCGCCACTTTCCCCTGAATTTCCAAACCGAAACCGCCCTTGATCATGCGCGTCTTCTGCGCTCGACTACGCGTGGAAACAGGACCGGGGGACGTACCGTGCCAAGCCAGGACATCGACGGGATTTCCATCGCCTATAGCCGCAACGGGCAGGGCGCGCCGGTCCTGATGATTCACGGATTTCCCCAGACCCACGCCATGTGGGCGCCGGTTGCGGCGGCGCTGGCCGGCGACGGTTACGAGGTCGTTACCCCGGACCTCAGAGGCTATGGCGCCTCGTCCAAGCCAGACGGCGCCGACGACCCGGAAACCTACAGCTTTCGCGCCATGGGACAGGATCATCTGACGCTGATGCGCGCCCTTGGGTTCGAGCGGTTCCACCTTGTGGGCCATGATCGTGGCGCGCGGGTGGCCTACCGCCTGGCGCGCGACTGTCCCGAGGCGGTGCTGTCACTGACGCTCATGGACATCGTGCCGACCGATCACCTGGTCGAGACCTGCGATTTCGCCATGGCCAAATCCTATTTCCACTGGACGTACCTTGCGCAGCCCGTCCCGTTCCCCGAGCGGATGATCGGGGCCGATCCGGATCATTTCTTCGAGGCATGCCTTCTGGGCTGGGGAGGAGCATCGCTCGACCAGTTCGCGGCGCTCGATGCCTACCGGGCCGCGTGGCGCGACACGGCGGCGATATCCGCTATGTGCTGGGACTATCGCACCGGGGTGACCACGGATCTGAAGCATGACGCAGAGGATGACGGCATCGTCCGCTGTCCGGCGCTGGTGCTCTACGGCGCGTCAGGAGTGGTGGGCAGGAGCTACGACGTCGAAGCGGTCTGGCGTCCGCGACTGCCCGATCTGAGCGTCGGAGCGATCCCGGGCGGACATTTCTTCGTCGATCAAAACTCGGACGACACTCTGGCCGCGCTGCGGGAATTCCTTGCAGACGTCGCCCGGTCCTGAGACCGGGCGATCTGGAAAAGATCAGCTCTTAACAGACGCCAGCGCGTCCAGCACGCGCGCCCAGCTTCGGATGCCCTTGTGGAAGCTCCGCACGTCGTATTTCTCGTTCGGGCTGTGGATCAGGTCATCTTCGCGGCCAAACCCGATCAGCAGGGAGTCGAGTCCGAGGATCGACTTGAAATAGCCCGCGATCGGGATCGAGCCGCCCGAGCCGATGAACGCGGCGTCGTTCGGCCATTCGTCGGAAAGCGCCTCACGCGCCGCCTCGAAGGCCGGGTCCGCGGTGGACATGACAGAGGCGGGCGAAGCGCCGTGATCCTCGAACCGGACATCGCAATCCTCGGGGAGCATCTCGCGCACCATCTTGCGGAAGCTCTCGCGGATTTGCAGCGGGTCCTGCGTGCCGACAAGGCGGAAGCTGATCTTGGCGCGGGCTTCGGACGGCAGAACGGTCTTGAAACCATTGCCGGTATAGCCGCCCGTGATCCCGTTTACCTCGCAGGTGGGACGCGACCAGACCATTTCGAGCGCGCTTCGGCCCTGTTCCCCGGCGGGCTGGCTCAGCCCGACCTCACCCAGAAACGCATCCGCGTCGAAGCCGAGTGCGTCCCACTGCGCGCGCATCTCATCGGTGATCTCCGGCACGCCGTCATAGAAACCGGGCACGGTGATCCGCCCGGTCTCGTCATGGAGCGCGGCAATGACACGGGCCAGCGCGCGGATCGGGTTCATCGCCGCCCCGCCATACATGCCCGAGTGCAGGTCCATCTTCGGCCCCGTGACGATCACCTCTTCCCCCAGAAGCCCGCGCAGCATGGTGGTTATGGCGGGCGTGTCCCGGTCGAAAAGCCCCGTGTCGCAGATCAGCGCCAGATCGGGCACCGAGAACTCGTCGGCGTTCTCTTTCAGGAACGGCACCAGAGAGGGCGAGCCCGATTCCTCTTCGCCCTCGAAGAAGAAGGTGATCTTGCAGGGCCATTCCCCGGTCTCGGCCTTCCATGCGCGGCAGGCCTCGACAAAGGTCATGAGCTGTCCCTTGTCGTCCGAGCTGCCCCGTCCCCGGATCACCTTGCCGTCGGCGGTCTCTTCGATGGCCGGGTCGAACGGCTCGCGCGACCAGAGGTTCAGCGGATCGACCGGCTGCACGTCGTAATGGCCGTAGAATAGCACGTGCGGCGCGCCTTCGCCCACGTGGCCCACCACCATCGGATGGCCCGGGGTGGGTCGTGCCTCGGCCTCCACGCCCAGAGACGCAAGGTCCGCCACAAGCCAGTCCGCTGCCCGCTGACACTCGGCCTTATAGTCGCGGTCGGTCGAGATCGACGGAATGCGCAGAAGCTCCATCAGCCGCGCGATGGCGGGGTCGAGATCGCTGTCGATCCGATCGAGAATGCGCTCAAGGGACATGGGGACTCCTTCGGTTTGCTATGACCGCGCGACCCTAACAGAGCGCGACGCGGCGTCCAGACTGGTCAGGCGCTGGCTTGATAGATAAAAAGACCCGGTACTCAGGGGGTGATGTTCATGCGTGCAGCCGTTTTCGCATCCTTTCTCGCAGGCTTGGCAGGTCCGGTGGCCGCCCAGACGCTCGACACATCCGGGGCGCGGGCGGTGCTGTTCCGGGCTGACGGCTATGTCGTGCAGGTCTCGGGCCAGTTGTCCGAGCGGGACCGGGCGACGGTGCGCGCGCTGATCCCTGTCATGTCGAAAGAGATGGGACAGGACATCGGATATTACAGCTCGATCGCCTACGCCCCCGACGAAGGGCTGATCAGCGAAGCGCTGCAGGGCGCCATGAACTATCACAGTCCCGCAGCGTCCGATCGCGCGGCGCTTGCCGCCTGCGATCGTGCGCGGAAGGGCGGGCGGCCCTGCGCGCTTGCCGGGCGTGTGGTGCCGAAGAACTTCGCGCCCGCGCCCTTCACAATGTCGCATGGCGCGACAGAGGCTTTCGAGCGCGACTACCGCCGCCAGCGCGGTGCGAAATCCTTTGCGATTTCGCCGTCCGGCGGCACCTGGGGCATCGGCCGCAGCGATGCCGAAGCGGTGGCCGAATGCCGGAGCGCCGGGCAGGGCGCAGGCGACTGTACCGTGGTGATCCGGGACTGATCCCGCCATCGCGGCAATTTGTACCGTGTTTCACGGGTGAGACGTCCCCTAGATGGGTCGTGTGTGCAAAGGAGACGAACGGTGAGCTACGACGACGCGCTCGACGCCGCGCTTGAGCGCCTGCATCAGGAAGGCCGTTACCGGACCTTCATCGATATCGAGCGGACCCGCGGTCAGTTTCCCCATGCCGTCTGGCGCCGGGCGGACGGGAGCGAACGGCCCGTCACCGTCTGGTGCGGCAACGATTACCTTGGCATGGGTCAGCACCCCGAGGTTCTGGCCGCCATGCATGAGGCGCTGGACGCGACCGGCGCGGGCTCGGGCGGCACGCGGAACATCTCTGGCACAACGGTCTATCACAAGGCGCTGGAAGCCGAGCTGGCGGACCTGCACGGCAAGGAAGAGGCGCTTCTCTTCACCTCGGCCTATATCGCCAATGACGCGACCCTCTCGACGCTGCCCAAGCTGTTTCCGGGTCTCATCATCTATTCGGACGCGCTGAACCATGCCTCGATGATCGAAGGCATTCGCCGCAACGGTGGTGCCAAGCGCATCTTCCGGCACAACGACCTCGACCATCTGCGCGAGCTTCTGGCCGCCGACGATCCCGCCGCGCCCAAGCTGATCGCCTTCGAATCGATCTATTCCATGGACGGCGATTTCGGTCCGATCGAGGCGATCTGCGACCTGGCCGACGAGTTCGGCGCGCTGACCTATCTCGACGAGGTGCACGCGGTCGGCATGTATGGCAGCCGGGGCGCGGGCGTGGCCGAGCGTGACGGGCTCATGCATCGGATCGACATCATCAACGGCACCCTCGGCAAGGCTATCGGCGTGCACGGCGGCTACATCGCGGCCAGCGCGAAAATGTGCGATGCGATAAGGTCTTACGCGCCGGGTTTCATCTTCACGACCTCGATTCCTCCGGCTGTGGCCGCTGGCGCCGCAGCGAGCGTGCGCATCCTGAAGACCGACAGCGCCCGGCGGGAAGAGCATCAGACCCAGGCAAGGATTCTCAAGACGCGGCTCAAGGGCCTCGGCCTGCCGATCATCGACCACGGCTCTCATATCGTGCCGGTGATCGTGGGCGATCCGGTCCATACGAAAAAATTGTCTGACATGCTGCTCGAAGACTACGGCATCTACGTTCAGCCGATCAATTTCCCGACCGTGCCGCGCGGGACCGAGCGTTTGCGGTTCACTCCGTCGCCGGTCCACGGACCGCGTGAAATTGATGCGCTGGTACAGGCGATGGACGCACTTTGGTCGCATTGTGCGCTCAATCGCGCCGCTCTTTCCGCCTAGCACTTATCCACAAGTGACCGGCATTAACCAGTGTGTTATCGTTACATGATAAGCCTGAGGCCGATTCTGCGCGCTTTTGGGCCGGGGACGGCGGACAGTAATTTGGGGCAGGACGCATGAGCGGACGTCATGAGACGTCGGGTGTTGATGTGGCGGAGAAGCTCAAGGGCTTCGACGACTTCGACCTATTGCTCGGCGACATCATGCGCGGCGAACGCGCCACGATGGGCAAATCGCTGCTCGATGTTCAGCGCGAGCTGAAGATCAAGGCGACCTACATCTCTGCCATCGAGAACACCGATCCCGCTGCCTTCGAGACACCCGGTTTCATCGCAGGCTACGTGCGGTCCTACGCGCGCTATCTGGGTCTCGACCCCGAATGGGCCTTCAAGACCTTCTGCGAAGAGGGCAATTTCGCCGTCGCGCATGGAATGTCCGCCGACGCTTCCGTGCGCCGAACGTCCAAGCCGCGCCCCGCCAAGTCCGGGGCCGGGCAGACGCCAACGACGAAAACGCCCGCACATCTTCGGGACCCCTTCACCGAGCCGAGCGTCAGCTATCTCCCCAAGGGCGAGGCGGTGTTTTCCGGCATCGAACCGCGCGCCATCGGCTCGGTCGCCGTGCTGCTCGTTCTGCTGGCAGGGATCGGTTATGGCGGTTGGGCCGTCTTGCAAGAGGTGCAGAAGGTCCGCTTTACGCCGGTCGAACAAACACCTGAAATCCTTGCCGATCTCGATCCGCTCGCCCCCGCCGCCGCACCGGAAGCGGAAGAAGGCGACGCAGGCCCCGATGTTGATCTGGCCACGATCGAACGTTTCGACCGCCTGTACCGGCCCGAAGCGCTGGAAGTGCCGGTCATGGTTTCGCGCGACGGACCGATTGCCGCCATCGACCCCGATTCCATCGGCGTTCTGGCACCGGCCCGAAACGAGACCCCGATGCCCGAGCTGGCTCTCGGTCAGAACCGGCCTCCCTTTGCCGCTCCGGGCGGACTTGCGACGCCAAGCGCATCGGTCGCCGCGCTCGACCTCGAAGAGCTTCTGCCGCCGGTCGTGCAGGTGGTCGAACCTGCCGCACCGTCGCTTTCTCTTCTGGCGGTGCGCCCGTCCTGGGTTCGCGTTCGCGCCGCAGACGGCACCGTCATCTTTGAGAAGATCCTCGACGCGGGCGAAGAATTCGAGGTGCCGCTGACCGAGACGCCGCCGACCTTGCGCGCGGGGAATGCGGGTTCGCTTTATTTCGCGATCAACGGCCAGACCTTCGGCCCGGCCGGGAACGGGCCCGAGGTGGTCAAGGACGTAGTCCTGTCGCCCGATGCGCTGCAGCAGGGCTATCAGGTGGCCAATGCCGAGGCGGATGCCGATCTTGCCCGCTTCATCGCCGTGGCCGAGGCGCAGGCGACCGAATAACGCGGCGCCGCGTCGATTGCGCCCCCGTGCCGGCTGGCCTATCTATCGTGAAAGCTCTGGCAAAAGGTGCGATCCATGTCGCTGAACCACGTCCGTCCCTGGCGCAATATCTACCGCCGCACATCGCGCCAGATCCATGTGGGCAATGTGCCGGTGGGCGGCGATGCGCCGATCAGCGTCCAGACCATGACCAACACCGACACAACGGACGTGGCCGCAACGGTCGCCCAGGTGCAAGCCGCCGCAGATGCTGGCGCGGACATCGTCCGTGTTTCGACCCCGGACGAGGCGTCGACGAAGGCGCTGAAAGAAATCGTCCGCGAGAGCCCGGTGCCTATCGTCGCCGACATTCATTTCCACTACAAACGCGCCATCGAGGCCGCAGAGGCGGGTGCGGCCTGCCTTCGGATCAACCCGGGCAATATCGGCTCCGAGGACCGCGTGCGCGAGGTCATCAAGGCCGCCAAGGACCACGGCTGCTCGATCCGCATCGGTGTGAACGCGGGCTCGCTCGAGAAGGACCTTCTGGAGAAGTACGGCGAGCCGTGCCCCGAGGCGATGGTCGAAAGCGGTCTCGACCACATCAAGATCCTGCAGGACAATGACTTCCACGAGTTCAAGATTTCCTGCAAGGCCTCCGACGTCTTCCTCGCCGCCGCCGCCTATCAGGCACTGGCCGATGCAACCGACGCGCCGATCCACCTCGGCATCACCGAGGCGGGCGGGCTGATGTCCGGGACCATCAAATCGGCCATCGGGCTCGGCAACCTTCTCTGGATGGGGATCGGCGACACGATCCGCGTCTCGCTCTCTGCCGATCCGGTTGAAGAGGTGAAGGTCGGCTATGAGATCCTGAAGTCGCTCGGTCTCAGGCATCGGGGCGTCAATATCATCTCATGCCCGTCCTGCGCACGTCAGGGCTTCGATGTCATCAAGACGGTCGAGGCGCTGGAAAAGCGGCTGGAGCATATCAAGACGCCCATGAGCCTCTCGATCATCGGTTGCGTCGTGAACGGGCCGGGCGAGGCTCTGATGACCGATGTGGGCTTCACCGGCGGCGGTGCCGGCTCGGGCATGGTATATCTGGCGGGCAAGCAAAGCCACAAGCTGTCGAACGACCAGATGATCGACCACATCGTCGAGCAGGTGGAAAAGAAGGCCGCGGAGATCGAGGCAAGCGCCGCGCAGGAGGCTGCCGAGTAAGCCTCGCTCAGCCCTGGTTTTCGCGGATATCCGCGACGATCGCCCGCATCTGATCCAGATCGACAAAGCCGCGCACCATGCGCTCGCCCATCACGAAGGTGGGCGTTCCCTGGATTTCCAGCGCGTTGGCAAGCGCGTAGTTCGCCTGAATGATCGCATCGATCTCGGGGTTTTCCATCTCGACGACGATCTCCTCGTGGTCGAGGCCGAGATCGTCCGAGATGCGGACCAGCGTTTCCTCGGTCAGCTCGCCCCGAAGCGCCATCATCTGGTCGTGCACGTCCTTATAGGCCTTGTCACCCTCGACGTTCCGGGTGGCGATGGCATAACGCGACCCCATGATCGAGGCGTCACCGAGGATCGGGTACTCCTTGACGATGATCTTGATGTTGCCATCGGTCGAAATCAGACGTTCGACATGCGGAAAGGCGCGTTTGCAGAAGCCGCAGCGGTAATCGAGGAATTCGACGATCGTCACGTCGCCGTCGGGATTTCCGCCCACCCAGCTATAGCCGTCGTCGAACAGCGCTTCGGCATTGGCGCGCACCATGTCCACTTCGGCGGCGACCGCCTCTTCCGCGCGGCGCTGTTCGAGAATTTGAACAACTTCCAGGAAGACATCGGGGTTCGACAGCAGGAATTCCCGCACTTCCGCGCCGAAAGCTTCGCGCTCGGCATCGGTCATGTTCTCGATGTCGAATGCCGCCAGAGGGGCGGCCGTTGCCGCCAGAAAACCAAGGCCAAGAACCAATCCGCGAAACATGCGCTGTCACTCCAATTCCATTTGGACGGACAAGACCATCTGAAGGCGGCGCGATCAAGGCGATCACCAAGAATTGTTCACCGACCGGGCATTGACGCCACGCCGTGCCCTTGGCAGGGAGACGTTCCGAAAGGAGCCGTGCACATGCGTCTCTCGAAACGTTCTGACATCGACCCGTTCATCGTGATGGACGTCATGGAAGCCGCATCGGCGGCCGAGGCCGCAGGCCGCTCGATCATCCACATGGAGGTGGGCCAGCCCGGAACGCCCGCGCCCAAAGCGGCGCGCGATGCGCTCGCCCGTGCGATGGAAGCGGGTGCTCTCGGCTATACCGTTGCGCTTGGTCTTCCCGCGCTTCGAAAGCGCATCGCCGAGCACTATGGCGAGACATACGATGTCGATCTGGACCCGCGCCGCGTGATCGTGACAGCGGGGTCTTCGGGTGCGTTTCTTCTGGCCTTCACCGCGCTTTTCGACGCGGGCGACCGCGTGGCGCTCGGCGCGCCGGGCTATCCGTCCTACAGGCAGATCCTGTCGGCACTGTCGCTGACGCCCGTCGACATCGAGGCCCGCCCAGAGGACCGCTATCAACCGGTGCCGGGCGCGTTGCCCGAGGGTCTGGCCGGGCTGATCCTTGCCTCGCCCTCGAACCCGTCCGGCACGATGCTGGGCGAGGAGGAGCTTCGCGCGCTTTTGTCTTGGGCGGCTGAGCGGGACGTCGCGGTCGTCTCCGACGAAATCTACCACGGTCTTGAATACGAGCGCCCCGCAGTGACCGCCCTGTCGCTCACCGATGACGTCTATGTCGTCAATTCATTCTCGAAGTATTTCTCGATGACGGGCTGGCGGATCGGCTGGATGGTGGTGCCAGAGCATCACGTCCGCACCATCGAGCGTCTGGCGCAGAACATGTTCATCTGCGCCCCCCACGCCAGCCAGGTCGCTGCATTGGCCGCGATGGATGCCCGCGACGAGCTTGAGGCGAACGTCGCTGTCTATGCAGAGAACCGTGCACTGATGATCGACGGACTAAGGAAGGTCGGTTTCACCCGCGTCGCACCGCCTGACGGTGCTTTCTACGTCTATGCCGATATCTCGGACCTGACCGACGACAGCGCCGCCTTCGCTCGTGCGATCCTCGATGAGGCGGGTGTCGCTGTCACGCCGGGGCTCGACTTCGACAAGGGACGGGGGCATCAGACGCTGCGCTTCTCCTACGCGCGCTCCACCGCCGATATCGAGGAAGGCCTCAAGCGGCTGACCGCCTTCATGACCGCGCGGGGGCATATCGGCTGAGAGCCGTTTTCATCCTGCCCAAACGCGTGTACCCTCCGGGCAAAACAGGCAATTCAGACCGGGTCATGAGCAGGCTCCAATCTTTTCTCCTCGCGGGGTTCTTTGCCCTTTGCGTTGCCACGCCCTTGGCGGCGTCGGATGCGCCTCTCCGCGTCACGCTCGATCCCGGCCATGGCGGCAGTGATCCGGGCGCGCAGGCAGACGGGCTGAACGAATCCGACCTCGTGCTGGATTTCGCCAAGCGCCTCCGCGATGTGCTGTCCGAAAGCGGACGCTTTGTGGTGACACTGACACGCGAAGCTGACGAGCGTGTGGCGCTCGACCGTCGCATCACCCGTGCACGGGCATCGGGTGCCGAGATTTTCATTTCGCTCCACGCAGATGCGCTGGCCGAGGGTGACGGCCATGCCTCGGGCGTGACGGTCTACACGCTCAGCCGCTCCGACGTGGCCGATGCCGACCGCCGCCTGACCGAGCGCCACGCGCGGACCGATCTTCTGACCGGCGTGGACTTGCGCGGCACAGAGGACGACGTGGCGCAGGCCCTGATCGACCTCAGCCGCCGCGACACGCTGCCCCGCGGCAAGGCGCTGGCCGATGCCATCGTCTCTTCGTTCAGGGCAGGGGAACTGACCGTAAATTCCCGCCCCCACCGTCATGGCGGTTTCGCCGTGCTGCACGCGGCAGATATCCCGTCGGTTCTGATCGAACTGGGGTTCCTCTCCAGTGCGCGGGACCGCAAGCGGCTGACATCGGAGGACTGGCTCGACGGTGCCGCGCAGTCCATTCGCGACGGGCTGATCCTCTGGGCGGACGAAGACCGTCTTGGCACCGCGGGCTTCCGCAAGTGAAGGTCCGCGAAATTACGCCTTTCGAACGCGGCGGCTCTTTTGACCCGGACCGCGGGGACCGATATAAGCCGACAGAGGTTTGAGAGAGTACCGCCCGTGACCCGTTTTATCCTGTCCTTCTTCGGCGCCATCTTTTCGTTGGTCACCCTGGGGCTGATCATGGCCGCGCTGACCGTGGGCGCCGTGTTCTGGTACTATGGGCGCGACCTTCCCGATCACGAAAGCCTCGCTCAGTACCGGCCGCCGACGATCAGCCGCATCTACTCGACCGAAGGCCGCATCATCGACGAATATGCCGAGCAGCGGCGCATCTACGCGCCCGCCGACGAAATTCCCGATCTGGTGAAAAACGCCTTCATCTCGGCCGAGGACAAGAATTTCTACCTGCACCAGGGCTTCGACATGCGCGGCATCGCGGCCGCTGTCTATGAGGCGGTGGCCACGCGGGGCGAAAGTGTGCGCGGCGCATCCACCATTCCGCAGCAGGTGGCGAAGATCAGCTTTCTCTCGGGCGAACGCCGGATCGAGCGCAAGATCAAGGAGGTCATCCTTGCCACCCGCATGGTGAACTCGCTGCCGCGCGACAAGATTCTCGAGATCTATCTCAACGAGATTTTCCTCGGCCAGAACGCCTATGGCGTCGCCGCCGCCGCACAGACCTATTTCAACAAGAACCTGTCCAATCTCGAACCCGCCGAGGCGGCCTATCTGGCTGCGCTCCCCAAGGCGCCTTCCACCTATCACCCGGTGCTCGAGGAGGAACGCGCTATCGCGCGTCGGAACTTCGTTCTGCGCGAGATGTACGAGAACGGCTATATCGACCTTGCCGCCTATGAACACGCGCGGGTCGCGCCGCTTCTGACCGTGCAGTCGGGCGATGTGGACGCCTTCCGCGAAAGCCTGCCGCCCCGCGACTACTTCACCGACGAGATCCGCCGTCAGCTCAGCCGCGACTTCGGCGACGAGGGCTTCCGCAGCGCAGGCCTGACGATCCGCGCTACCGCAGACCCCGAGTTGCAGGAGGTCGCCGCCGAGGCGCTCCGCGAGGCGCTCGAGGACTATGATCGCGCCGCAGGCGAATGGCGCGGCACGGGTGTATCGCTTGAGGCTGACTCGCTTTCGGGACAGACCGATGGCGTCGACAAATGGCGCATTGCACTCGAGGGCACGAATGTTGCCCGCGATGTCGAGGACTGGTACCCGGCCGTGGTTCTGGAGGTGGGTGACAGCGCGGCGCGGATCGGCGTCGAGGGCTGGCTCGACGGGACCGACGGCCACTGGATCACGCCCGATGACCTGCGCTGGATCAGCGGTGCGCGGCGTGCGGGCGACATCCTGTCCGTGGGCGACGTGATCCATGTCCGCCACGAAGGCGGATCGGCCGCCGACCCGGTCTTCTCGCTCCGCCAGGTGCCCGAGATTCAGGGCGCCTTCATGGCGATGGACGTGAACAACGGCCGCGTGCTCGCCATGCAGGGCGGGTTCTCCTATCAGGACTCGGTCTTCAACCGCGCGACGCAGGCCACGCGCCAGCCCGGCTCGTCCTTCAAGCCCTTCGTCTATGCCGCCGCGCTGGACTCGGGCTTCACCCCCGCGACCATCATCATCGACGCGCCGATCGAGGTGGATGTCGGCGGCGGCCAGATCTGGCGCCCCAAGAACGCGTCGAACCAGTTCTACGGGCCGACTCCCCTTCGTACCGGGATCGAGCGCTCGCGGAACCTGATGACCGTGCGCCTCGCCGAAGAGGTCGGAATGCAGACCGTCGCGGGCTATGCCGAGCGCTTCGGCGTCTATGACGACATGCAGCCCTTCCTCGCCAATGCCCTCGGCAGCCAGGAGACGACGCTCTACCGCATGGTGGCCGCCTACGCGATGTTCGCCAATGGCGGTGAGCGTGTGACGCCGACGCTTGTGGACCGCATTCAGGACCGTTGGGGCACGACGATCTACCGTCACGACCAGCGCCGCTGCGAGGACTGCGTGACCCGCGAGTTGCCGGCGGGCGAATTGCCTGACATTCAGACGAACCGCCAGCAGGTGATGAACCCGATCACAGCCTACCAGCTCACCTCGATGATGCGGGGCGTGGTCGAGCGCGGTACTGCCTCGGGAACGGTTAACCTGCCGGTGCCGACGGCGGGCAAGACCGGCACCACCAACGATGCCAAGGACGTCTGGTTCGTGGGCTTCACCTCGACCATCGCGGCAGGCTGCTATATCGGATACGACCTGCCGGAGCCTCTGGGCCGGGGCGCGTCGGGCGGCGGCATGTGCGGACCGGTTTTCCAGAAATTCATGGAGAAAGCGGTCGAGAAATACGGCGGCGGGCGTTTTGCGATCCCGCCGGGCGGCCGCTTCATCAAGATCGACCGTTTCACGGGCGCACGCCTTCCCGACGATGTGGTGGGCGAAAACGTGGTGGCCGAGTACTTCCGCGAAGGGGAAGAGCCGGTCTTCGGGATCACCTTCGACGGCGGCTTCGCCATGGGCGCGAACCTGCCCTTGTTTACCGACGAGCAGCTTGGCCGCAGCACACAGACCGTTGAAACATCGTCCGGCGAGACCGTCGTCATCCCCGGCCAGGCGACGGCGGGCGAGATTTCCTCAGGCGGTCTTTACTGACGCCCGAGCGCCTGCGCGGGCCGTGCTTGAAGGCGCGGCCCGGCGTTGCTAAGAGCCAGCACCACCAATTCCGGAGAGTCCCATGCGCGCCGACGCCGAGAACACGGTAGCCGCCATTGAAAAGTCGCTGAACCTTCTGGCCCAGAGAATGGACTGGGAGACGGCCGAGCATCGCCTTGAGGAATTCAATGCGATGACCGAGGACCCAAAGCTCTGGGACGATCCCGAGAAGGCCCAGAAGCTGATGCGCGACCGCCAGATGCTGGTGGATGCGGTCAACCGCTACAAGGGCATGAAGCAGGAACTGTCCGACAATATCGAGCTCATCGAACTGGGCGAGATGGAGGACGACGCCGAAGTGGTGTCCGAGGCCGAGGCGGCGCTCAAGTCGCTGAAGGAACGTGCCGGCCAGGCCGAAATCGAGGCGCTTCTGGATGGTGAGGCCGATGGCAACGACACCTTCCTAGAGATCAACGCGGGCGCAGGCGGCACGGAAAGCTGCGACTGGGCCTCGATGCTGGCGCGGATGTATGTCCGTTGGGCCGAGAAACACGGCTACAAGGTCGAGCTTCAGTCCGAGAGCGCAGGCGAGGAAGCGGGCATCAAATCCGCTGCCTACAAGATTTCGGGGCCAAACGCCTATGGCTGGCTCAAGTCGGAATCGGGCGTGCATCGCCTCGTCCGGATCAGCCCCTATGACAGTTCCGCCCGCCGCCACACGTCATTCTCGTCGGTCTGGGTCTATCCAGTGGTCGACGACAATATCGAGATCGAGGTGAACCCCTCCGAGATCCGGATCGACACCTACCGGTCCTCGGGCGCGGGCGGTCAGCACGTGAACACTACTGACTCAGCCGTGCGGATCACCCACATCCCGACCGGAATCGTTGTGACCTCGTCGGAGAAATCCCAGCACCAGAACCGCGACATCGCCATGAAGGCGCTGAAATCGCGTCTCTACCAGATGGAGCTGGAGCGGCGCACCGCCTCTATCCAGGAAGCCCATGACAACAAGGGTGACGCGGGCTGGGGCAACCAGATCCGCTCCTACGTCCTGCAGCCGTATCAGATGGTCAAGGACCTTCGGACCGGCCATGAGACCTCGGACACGCAGGGCGTGCTCGACGGCGATCTGGATGGGTTCATGGCCGCCACTCTGGCGCAGGGCGTCTCGGGCATGAAGCGCGGCGAGGCGCAGTCGGACGACTGATCCGACTTGACCCGCATCAAGGCGCGCGTAGCCTGAACCTCCGACGCTGATGGCGGGAGGAGGAGGCCCAGCCATGGAAACCGCACCCATCGCGCCATCGCCGCGTCCCGAGATCGGACGCCTGACCTTCGTCGAGATCTGGGCATCGCTGAAAGCCGGGCTTTGGGATTTCCGCCGCGCGCCTCTTTACGGTTTTGCGTTCAGCGCCTTCTACGTGCTGGTGGGCCTCGTCCTTTGGTGGATCGGGGCGGATACTTTCCTCTGGACCCTCGCGCTGTCCCTCGGCTTTCCGCTGGTCGCGCCCTTCGCAGCGGTCGGGCTTTACGAGGTCAGCCGCAGGATCGAGGCCGACGAGCCGCTCGTCTGGTCCGAGGTCATGGCCGTGGTCTGGCAGGAACGGCGACGGCAACTTCCCTGGATCGGGGTTGTCCTGCTGCTCATCTTCCTGTTCTGGAGCTTCTTCGCCCACATGAGCTTCGCGCTCTTCCTCGGCTCCTCGACGCTCACCAATATATCGACCTCATACGAGGTCTTCCTGACCCCGGCGGGGCTCTCGATGCTGGCGTTCCAGGTGGTGGTCGGGGCAGGGGTGGCGTTTCTGACTTTCGGCCTGACCGTAGTGGCGCTGCCGCTTCTGGTCGACAAGGAATTCGACTTCGTGACCGCCATGCTGATCAGCCTGAATACGGTCAGCCGGAACAAGGGGCCGATGATCGTCTGGGCCGCCATCGTCGCATTGACGCTCTTCGCGGCGATGATCCCGGCTTTCCTCGGACTACTCGTGGCGCTCCCGGTCCTCGGCCACGCCACCTGGCACCTCTATCGCCGGGCTCTGTATCACCCCATGTGATCGCCCGACGGCCCAAGAAAAAAGGCGGCGCCTGTGGGGGGCGCCGCCTTTTCAATTCATGTAACCGAAGATCAGTCCGCCTTGGCGGGCTCCGCCGGCTTCGGCGCGGACATCTTGTTGTTCGCACCGTTGAGCGGATCTTCCTGACGCTGAACCGAGCCTTCGAAATGCGCGCCGGATTCGATCGCGATCGTCTTGTGGATGATGTCGCCCTCAACGCGGGCGGTAGACGTCAGGCGGACCTTCAGGCCCCGCACCTTGCCCACGACGCGGCCGTTCACCACGACGTCGTCCGCAATACATTCGCCCTTGACCGTGGCGCCTTCACCGACGGTCAGAAGATGGGCGCGGATATCGCCCTCGACCGTGCCTTCGATGTTGATGTCACCGGTGGTCTTGATGTTGCCGGTGATGGTCAGGTCTGCCGACAGCACCGACGCCGGAGGCTTTGCCTTCGGAGCCGAGGGGGTGAAATCGCTGCTCGGTTTGGTCTGGTTCATTTCGGGCGCCTTCGCTGTTTCGGTTTCGCCGGCCGGCTTGGGGCCGGGCTCGTTGATCTTGCTTTTAGAAAACATCTCTCGCTGCCTTGATGTATTTCATGGGGTTAACGGGTTTGCCCCCAACCAGCACTTCATAGTGGAGATGTGTACCGGTGGAGCGTCCGGTGTTTCCCATATCACCGATCCGCTCGTCGCGCGATACCCTTTGGCCCACCTCGACCCGGATTCTGGACAGGTGCGCATAGCGCGTCTCGAATCCGAACTCGTGGCGGATCTTGATCAGATTGCCGTAGCCGCTCTGCCGGCCTGCGAAAACCACGACGCCGTCGGCGGTTGCATGGATCGGCGTTCCCTTGGGACCGGCCCAGTCGTGGCCCTCGTGCATCCGGCCCCAGCGGGGTCCGAAGCCAGAGGTGGACCGGACGGATCCCCGAACCGGAAAGCCGAAGGGTAGCTTCTCGGCCGCGATCCGGTAAAGCGTCAGTTCGTCGAGCATGGTCAGAACCTCGCCCGCGCGGGCTGTCGTCGCGTCGATCTCGCCATTGCCGGATGTCGTGAACCGGATCGGCGTCAGGGGGCCGCCCTGACCGGTATAGGTCCGGCGCAACTGGTCGATGATCGAGTCGGTCGGCAGACCCACGGACGAGAACATTTCGTCCAGCGGGTTCAGCGAATTGGTCACGGCATCCTCGATCTGCTGGAAGATGCGCGCGTTCCGCTCCTCCTCCAGCCGGTCGTTCATCGCCATTTCTTCCAGGCGCAGTTCCGCCTCTGTCGCATAGCCCGCCATCATGTCGCGCTCGGCGGCCAGCGTGCCAAGCGTCTCGGTCACGATGTCCAGCGTACCTTCCAGCTCGGCGAGTTGCGTAACCTCGACATGCGCCGCCTCGGTCTCGGCCAGTCTTGCCACAAGGTCCTCGGCCCGTGCCTCGGCCTCGTCGCGGGCATTCATCGCGTCGCGGAGCGTCGCCTGAACCACGTCAAGGCCGATCTCGAGCTCCCGCTTGCGTTCTTCCGAGGCCAGAAGCCGGGACTGCATCGCCGAGACTTCGGCCAGGGCCACCGCGAAACGCTCCTGCGCGAGCGCGGCCTCCTGCGCACGGGCATCCCTCTCGCTGGCCAGCGTGTTCAGCCGGCCCTCATAGATCGCCTGCTCGCGCAGCGCCTGTTCCTTGAGATCGCCTGCGCCAAGCCCCTGCATCAGCAGAATGGCGGACGCGACGATGGTCCATCCCACCAGAAGCGCACTGCCGGTCAGGCCGACGAACTGGGTCATGGGGGACAGACGAATGAAGCGGGTCTCGGTATCGGAGCGCATAAACAGCCGCTGCTCGGGAAAGGCGCGCTCGAAAGCGGCGCGCACCGACGTCAGAACCCTGTGCCTCACGATGGATCTCTCGCTTGTTGTGTCCCGTCCGGCAGCGTCGGTCTTGGGGCCGCTCACTCCCTCGTGAGGTGTTAACGTCTGGGGAAAATCATGGCAACCTTACTGCCCCGGTTTCCCGGCAAGCACGCCGCCCGCCGCCGATCTCGGCAGTTTTCCGCCGAGAAATCAGGTGGTTTCGGTCAGGGGCCAGTAGAAATCGGGGGGCAGACCGGCCTCGGCCCGCTTCTCCTCGTTGAAGGGCGGCTTCAGGGCGCCGTGGAAATAGCGCCGCACGAGATCGTGGAACACCGGCTTCGGATCGAGGTTTTCACGCCCGCAGAGAAAGTGAAACCACTTCGACCCATAGGCCACGTGACCCACTTCCTCGGCATAGATCGTCTCCAGTGCCGCGACCGCGCTTTCCAACCCCGCCTTGCGGAAAATCCCGATCATGCCGGGTGTGACATCAAGGCCGCGCGCCTCGAGCACCATGGGCACGACGGCAAGCCGCCCCATCAGATCGTCCGCGGTATCCTCTCCCGCCCGCCACATTCCCGCATGGGCGGGCAAGGCGCCGTAATGACTGCCAAGCTCTTCAAGACAATCGCACATCAGGTTGAAATGCTTTGATTCCTCATCAGCCGCCTTCACCCAGTCATCATAGAACCCCAGCGGCATGGGCGTCTCGATGAACCGCGCGATCACATCCCAGTGCAGGTCGACCGCGTTCAGCTCGATATGTGCGACCGCGTGCAGAAGTGCGAGGCGCCCGGCCTCCGATCCGGGCTTCCGGCGCGGAACGTCGCGCGGGTCCAGCAGATCCGGTCTCTCAGGGCGCGCAGGCCTCGACGGCGGCAGGGCGCGCCCGATCTCCAGCGCGTCTCCCGCCTCCCGCGCGGCCATCCACCGTGCGGCATGGTCCCGCGAGAGTCGCGTCTTCTCGCGTCCGTCCGCCGTGGTCAGCACCTCGACCGCCATCTCCGCCAGCGTCTCAGCCATCAGCCGCATCCCGTGTTTCTTCTGTTCGGAAATACTCCGAGGGGGTCCGGGGGAGCAGCGCTCCCCCGGTCGGTCGGCGCGCCCGCAAGGGCGCGCCGAAACCGGCCTCAGAGCGCCTTCACCGCCTCAAGCACCGCGTCGACATGGCCCGGCACCTTAACCTTGCGCCATTCCTGCCGGACCTTGCCCGCCCCGTCGATCAGGAAGGTCGCGCGCTCGATCCCCATGTAGCTCTTGCCGTACATCTGTTTCTCGACCCAGACGCCATAGGCCTCGCAGACCTCGCCCGCCTCGTCCGAGGCCAGGATCACTTCCAGCCCGTGTTTCGCGATGAACTTGTCGTGCTTGGCGACGGTATCCTTCGAGACGCCCACAACGACGGCACCCGCAGCCTCGAACTCGGCCTTGGCCTCGGTAAAGCCAATGGCCTCCTTGGTGCAGCCCGACGTGTCGTCCTTGGGGTAGAAATACAGCACCACCGGCGCCGGTCGCATCTCGGAGAGGGTGATCTCGCCGCCGCCGTCGCGGGGCAGGGTGAAGTCGGGGGCGCTTTGTCCTTCAAGGCTCATCGTCGTGGCTCCGGGCTTGCGTTGAAATTGCCAGTTGGGTTTTAGGGCGGTTCGTCCGAGAATACAGTCCCGAAGCAGAGCACGCCGCCGAAAAGATGGCCCAAGACGAAACCAGAGACCCAGAGGACGCGGCCCCGCCGGTCCGACCCGCCCGCAAGCAGGAGAGCCCGCGCGCCCGGCACGGCTGGCGCATGGTCTGGACGCTCGGCTTCGCCGCGCTCTTCACTTTGCTTGCCGGCATGATCGTGACGGGACGCGCATTGCCGGTCCCCGACTGGGCGACGGCGCGGCTGGTCGCGGCGGTAAACGACAGGCTGCCGGTGGGGCGGATCGACCTGAGGCGTGCGTCGCTGGCCATCGGTCCGAACGCGCAGCCCGTGATACGTTTCGGCGGCGTCTCGGTCCTGGACGCGGGCGGCGGGCGCGTCGCCGCTCTCAACACGCTGACTGCGCAACTCTCTCTCGGCGCTCTCCTGCAGGGGCGCGTGGCCGCCGACCGCGTCGTGCTCGACGGGGCGCAGGTCACGATCCGCCGCGGCGCGGATGGCCGTTTCGCGTTCCAGGGTGACGCGGGCGCCGCTTCGGGGCGCACGGTGTCCATCGCCGACGTCCTTGGCGCCATCGACGGTGCGCTTGACGAGGGCCCGCTCGCCGCCATCGGCGAGGTCGAGGCGACGGGCGTTGTGATTGCGCTCGAAGACGCTCGCTCGGGCCGGCTCTGGCAGGCGACCAATGCCCGTGCCTTCGTCCGCGAGCGTACCGATGGCGTCAGCGTGTCCGTCGCCTCGGACGTGTTCAACGGGACGGACGATCTGGCCGGTGTGCAGCTATCCTTCACTTTCGATGACGAGACACGCGATACGGCGCTCGGCGTCCGGCTCGACGCGATCCCGGCGCGGGACCTTGCGCTTCAGTCGCCCGTCCTCGGCTGGCTGGGTGTGCTCGACGCGCCGATCTCGGGCGCGGTCCGCGCCAGCATCGACGCCGCCGGCAGCCTTACCGCGCTCGACGGCACGCTCGACCTCGGTGCGGGCGCGCTCGAACCGGTGGTGGGCGTCAGGCCGATCGGGTTCGACAGCGCGCGGGCCTATTTCGCCTACGATCCCGAACGCTCCCGGCTCGACTTCGCCGAGGTTGGCGTGTCGTCCGAGATGATCGAGGTCACCGCCAGCGGCCACACCTACGCCGTGGCGGAAGGCGGTGACTGGCCGACCGAGTTCCTGTCCCAGTTCGTCATCCGAGATGCCCGTGTCCGAGCGGACGAGGTCCTTCCGGCTCCTGTCACGATCGACGAGGTCCGCGCCGACTTCCGGCTCGGCCTCGATCCGTTCCGCATCGACATTGCACAGCTCGTAGCACTGGTGGGTGACGCCGAAGCGACGGCGCGCGGCCGCGTCGATATCCGCGACACCTCGTGGCGGGTGTCGATCGATGCCCATTCCGACCGGTTGGCCAGCGGACGGGTGCTCGACTTCTGGCCCACCACCGTTTCGCCGGTGACGCGCGGCTGGCTCGAACGCAACGTGCTGGCAGGAGATCTGGTCGACGTCTCGGCTGGAGTTCGGTTCCTGACCGGCGAAAAACCGGATATTTCGCTGAGCTTCGACTACGAGGACGCCCGCATCCGGTTCCTGCGCGAAATGCCAGTGATTGAAGGGGCCCAGGGTCGGGCGCAATTGCACGACCGCGAGTTCCTGATCGCGCTCGAGGCGGGCCGTGTCGTGGGCGACGATGGCGGTGTCGTGGATGGCGCGGGCTCGGTCTTCCGCGTGCCGGATGTGCGCTCGAAACCGGCTCAGGGCGAATTGTCCCTTGTTGCTGCGGGGCCGCTCGATACCGCGCTCGGAATACTCGACAAGCCGCCGCTCCGGCTGATGTCTAGGGCCGGGCGCACGCCAGACCTTGCCCGCGCGATCGCCGATGTGACCGCCCGCGTCTCGCTGCCGCTCGAGGACGGGATCAAGGCCGATGACATACGGTTCGAGGTGGCGGGCCTTGCGCGCGACGTCTCTTCCGACAGCTTGGCCGAGGGCAGATCGCTGATCTCGCCGCGATTGACCTTCCGTGCCGACCGCGACGCGTTGACGGTGACCGGGCCGGGCGAGTTGGACGGCGTGCCGATCCAGACCGCTTTCCGGCTGCCTATTGGCGAAGACCGCGCGGATGGCGCCCGCGCTACGGGACAGATCGAGATTACCGCCCGCGCCTTGTCAGCCCTCGGCATCGCCCTGCCGGACGGGTTCGTCTCGGGCCGGGGGCAGGCGGACTATGCCCTTGCGCTCGGCAACGGTGCGCCGCGTGTCGAGGTCACGTCGGACCTGCGCGGGGTGGGCTTGTCGATCCCGGCGCTCAACTGGTCGAAACCGCCCGGCGCAGATGGCGGGCTGGAACTGGAGGCAACACTTGGCGATGTGCCGGATGTCGACCGGTTGGAGCTCTCGGCTCCCGGTCTCGCCCTTAGCGGCGATGTCGCCTTCGGGCAGGACGGGGCGGTCAGCGAAATCCGGTTGGACCAACTCAGGGTCGGCGGCTGGCTCGACGCCACGGCGCGGCTGACACCAAACGGGCCCGGCGGCGCCATGCGCGTCCGGCTGGATGGCGGGCGGCTCGACCTGCGCGCCTTGCCCGACCGTCCGCGACGCGCCGCCGCCCCGCCCGAGCCCGGAGCGCCGGTCAGCGTGGCGCTCGATACCGTGGTGGTCTCGGAGGCCATCGCCCTCGCGCCGTTCATCGGACAGGTCACGCCGGTCCTGGGCGGACTTGACGGCGATTTCGAGGCCCGGGTCGCGGGCCGCACGCCCGTCCGCGGAACGCTTGTCCCTGCATTCGGCGGCACCGGCATCCGGGTCGAAGCGGCCGATGCCGGCAGCATCCTGCGCGATATCGGTCTCACGCCGAACGCGCGAAGCGGATCGTTCTATATGGTCCTGACCCCCGTGCCCGGCGCGCCTGACGGCACCTATGACGGCGAGTTCCTGATCGAGGGAATGCGGCTGGTGGATGCTCCCGTGCTGGCGGGGCTTCTGGACGCGATCAGCATCGTCGGCCTTATCGACCAGCTGGGCGGTGGCGGCATCCGCTTCGACACGGTCGATGGTGCGTTCCGCATCGCGCCGGACAGGGTCACCCTGAACCGGCTTGCCGCGGTCGGGCCGTCTATTGGCATCTCGGCCGAGGGTGTCTATGACCCCGGCGCAAAGCAACTGGACATGCAGGGCGTCGTGTCGCCGGTTTATTTCATCAACGGTCTCGGGTCGCTCCTGACCCGGCGGGGCGAGGGGCTCTTCGGCTTCAACTACCGCCTGAGCGGACCCACGGATGGGCCGACCATTGCCGTCAATCCGCTGTCGATCCTGACGCCCGGTATGTTCCGCGAAATTTTCCGCCGCCCGCCGCCGACCGAGTGACCGCATTGCGCCTTTCCGACTTCGACTTCGCGCTCCCCGAGGAGCTCATCGCCACGAGGCCCGCACGCCCGCGCTCGTCCTCGCGCCTTCTGGTGGCGACGCCGGACAGCCTCACCGATTCCCGTTCCATCCAGCTGCCCGAGTTCCTGCGGCCCGGCGACCGCCTCGTTCTGAACGATACCAAGGTGATCCCGGCGCGCCTGTCGGGCGAGCGTCATCGGACGGGGCCGGAGGGTGGTGAGACCGTCGCCCGGATCGAGGCGACTCTGCTGGAGCCGCGTGCCGATGGCGACTGGCTGGCGCTTCTGAAGCCCCTGAAAAAGGTGCGCGATGGCGAGGTCATCGTCTTCTCGCCCGACCTTTCTGCCACCGTCACCGGACGGATCGAGGGCGCGGCAACCTTGTCCTTCAACCTGACCGGCGACGACTTCGACGCGGCGCTCCTGCAGGCGGGGGCCATGCCGCTTCCGCCTTATATCGAAGGCCGCCGCAAGGCCGACGCGCAGGACATGGAGGACTATCAGACGATCTGGGCGCGGGCCTCGGGCGCGGTTGCGGCCCCCACAGCCTCGCTTCATTTCGACGAGGCGCTGATGGCGGCGCTCGACGCGCGCGGCGTCACGCGCAGCCATGTGACGCTTCATGTGGGGGCGGGGACCTTCCTGCCGGTCAAGGTGGACGACGTGAGCCAGCACAAGATGCATAGCGAACGGGGCCGCATCACCGAAGAGGCCGCCGCCGAGATCGCCGCGACCCAAGCCGCCGGCGGGCGGATCATCCCCGTGGGCACGACCGCGATGCGCCTGATCGAGACGGCGGCCCGCGATCATGGTAAGGTCGCCGCATGGGAAGGGGCCACGGATATCTTCATCACGCCCGGGTTTCAGTTCCGCGCATCCGACGCACTGATGACCAATTTCCACCTGCCGAAATCGACTTTGATGATGCTGGTCTCCGCCTTCATGGGGGCCGAGCGCATCCGCGATATCTACGCCCATGCAATTGTCGAAAACTATCGGTTCTTTTCCTATGGCGATGCGTCGCTGCTTCTGCCAAAGGGCTAGAAAACGACCCGGAACGAGTCGCGAATTGTCGGTCCGGACGCCCGACCGAGCATTTACCCCGGGCAGAGGCTTTGAAAGACTGCGGAACCAGCGATGTTTGACGTTCTTAAAAACGCCTGGGCGCTGTTCCTGGGAATGCTGCTCCTCATGGTGGGCAACGGCCTGCAGGGCTCGCTCATCGGTATTCGCGGGAATATCGAGGAATTCTCGACCGGCGAGCTGTCGATCATCACCTCGGCCTATTTCGCGGGTTTCCTGATCGGCTCGAAACTGGCGCCCGAGATGATCCGGCGCGTCGGTCATGTCCGTGTCTTCGCCGCGCTCGGGTCGTTCATCTCGGCGGTGCTCATCCTCTACCCGACGGTGACCGACCCCTGGGCCTGGGTCTTCTTCCGCGTGATCTTCGGCTTCTCCTTCTCGGGCGTCTACGTGACCGCCGAAAGCTGGCTCAACAACGCGTCGACGAACGAGAACCGGGGCAAGGCGCTGTCGCTTTACATGATCACGCAGATGTCGGGCATCATCATTGCACAGGGGCTTTTGAACGTGGCCGATCCGGGCGGGTTCATCCTGTTCGTTATTCCGTCCGTCCTCGTTTCGCTGTCCTTCGCGCCGATCCTGCTGACCGCGACGCAGACGCCCACGTTCGACACCACCAAGGCGATGAGCCTGCTCCAGCTCTACCGTAGTTCGCCCACCGGCATCGTCGGCATGTTCATCATGGGCGGCATCTTCTCGGCGCAATTCGGTATGGCGTCGGTCTATGGCACTGTGGCGGGGTTCTCGGTTGCGGAGATCTCGCTCTTCATCTCGGCGATCTTCATGGGCGGCCTGTTCTTTCAGTTCCCCGTGGGCTGGGTCAGCGACAGAATGGACCGGCGCGTCCTGATCCTTTCGGGTGCGATACTGGGCGCGCTGGCAGGGATCATCGGCTTCGTGGGCAGTGGCGTGTTCGAGGCGGTTCTTGTCGCTGGCTTCCTGATGGGGGGCGTGTCCAACCCGCTCTATGCTTTGCTTATCGCCTACACCAACGACTTCCTCGCGGTCGAGGATATGGCGAGCGCCTCGGGCGGCCTGATGTTCGTCAACGGCGTGGGCGCGATCCTCGGACCCGTCATCACAGGCTACGCGATGGGACTTCTCGGGCCTGGCGGCTTCTGGGTTTTCATGGGCCTGCTGATGGCGATTTTTGCGGTCTATATCGGCTGGCGGATGACGCAGCGCCCGTCGCCATACGTGCAGGAAGACGACTACGACGCCGTGGCTTACGCGCCGGTTCTGGCCACATCCACGGCGGTCGCAATCGAAGCGGCACAGGAATTCTATGCCGAAAATGTCGACACTGATGAGTCAAATGACCCCAAAACGGATGTAACACCTTGATCGAACATGACGTTCTTGTAACGATTCGCCCATCTGGGGACGCAGAACAGGCGAAGGGTAGTAAAAAAATGGCCACCCCTGACGAGATTCTGGCCTATTGGCTGGACGAAATAGGACCCGAAGGCTGGTACGCCGGAGGCGAGGCTCTCGATGAAGAGATCCGCGAGAAATTCCTCGAAACCTACGAGAGGGCTTGCGGCGGCGCACTCTCGCTCTGGCTGACATACCCCTCGGGGACGCTGGCCTATATCATCCTGACCGACCAGTTCCCGCGCAACATGTTCCGCGGCGAGGCGAAGAGCTTCGCGTCGGACGGCATCTCGATGGCGGCGGCCAAGATGGCGATTTCGCGCGGCTGGGATATGAAGATCGACGAGCCTGCACGGCAATTCTTCTACCTGCCGCTGATGCATTCCGAATGCCTTGTCGATCAGGACCGGGCGGTCAGGCTGATCATGACGCGGATGCCTGAAACCGGAGCGGACAACCTGCTTCATGCCAAGGCGCACCGCGAGGTGATCCGGCGCTTCGGCCGCTTCCCCTACCGGAACGAGGCGCTTGGCCGCGCTTCGAAGGAAGGCGAGACCGAATTCCTGGAAGAGGGCGGCTACGGCGCCGCGATCCGCGCGGTCAAAGAAAGGGCAGAGGCGGCCTGAGCGTCAGGCCGCGTCTCCATCGTCGTAGACGAACCCGATCGAATCGTCGCCCCCGTTGTCGAACTTGACCTGCGGGACGTAACGGGGGCTGCTGAAGAAGACGTTGCGGAACGTCATGCTGGCGAAGTCGATGTCAAAAGGCGGCGTCCAGTCGCTTGCCGTCTCAACCATGATCATCGACGTGCCGACCGCCATCAGCGGAACCATCGCGGTGATGTCCTCGATCTTTTCGCGGGCGGGCAGGCCGCTCGTGCCGTGCGACCAGACCAGCCGCGGTTCCGGATCGCCACCCGGCGTGGTGCTTTCGGACATCTGCACGACGGTCAGCCGCAGCTCGTTGTCGTTGTTGTTCTGCACGATCTTCGCATAGAGCTTGTCGGCCCCCTTCACGAAGTCATCCGTAATGGGGCTGGTCTGCCGCGACACCAGATCCGCCACGGTATAAGTCGCGGCGATGGCGTTGTTGTTCACCTTGAAGCCGTCCCAGAAGACCAGCATCGCCGACAGGGCCCAGGCAAGAAGCGGAAAGATCAGGACGGTCTCGACCGAAAGCGAACCATCCTCAAAGGCCCGGAAACGCCGGATCGCGGAAGAAATGCGCATCATCGACCTCATGCTCCTGCCGCTGCCGCGGGCTCGTTGACGAAAGCGGTGGTGACGACCATCGCATAGCGCTCGCCCACCTTCTGAAGGCCGAGGCCAAGATGGGTCGTCGGCATCATCGGACGGAACAGGCCGCAGACCCGCACCATCATCAGCTCGTTATTCGCGCCGACCGAATATTCGGTCATGTCGAACGGATCGATCTTCGAGCCGACGTCACGGCACCTAGCGGGGCCCTCGAGACCTTCCCAGGTGCTCATCGACACCGGCTTCAGCTCGACCTGCACGACCTCTTCGCAATTCGGCACCATCAGCACGTTCGAGCATATGCTGGTCTTGAATTCGTCGAAGGTGGGCGGGTTGTCCGTGCCGAGGCGCAATTCCCTGACCGCGATATCGACGCCCCGATCCAGCATCACATGCCGCGCCATGTAGATCGCCACCTCGATCGACATCGACAGGATCGTGATGAAGAGCGGGAAGAGGAAGACGAACTCGATCGATGCGGTACCGTCTTCGGCTTTGCGGAACTTTTTGAACATGCGGCGCAGCATCAGTTGGTCAGCCTCAGTTGGTTGATGGTCCGCGCGATCGACGCGAAGGCGGTAGCGACGTCCAGACCTTCGGTGCCGGAGCCGGGGATCGAGCGCACATCGTAGAAGTGATGCTCGGAGCTGGCACAGGTGCGCATGTCGGTCCGCGCGGCATCGGGGGCCAGGAAGGCAACGGTGAAGACGGTGACGCGGTCCTCTTTCAGGACGGTCATGCCGCCGCCGCCGGGCGGAATGCCCATCACGGGCTTCTTCGCCTCGTTACAGGCCGCCTGCAGGTTCTGACGGTTGCGGCTGCGGTTATGGGTGATGCCGTTCAGGCGCAGGAGCGTGTTGGCCCGATAGCCCTTCTCAACCTCGGTCGGGTCGACACCGACGCCTCCGGCGGTGGTCGAGCCGTAAGTGCTCATCACGTTGGCCCGTGCCGCGTTCTCGGGTCCGTAGACATCGGTGTAGGCGAAATCGTCAGGGCGGAACTGATCGGTGGTCTGACCGTCGGTCATCAGGACGATGTACTTGACGACGTCATCCTCGTAGTTGGCGGGGCGAAGGGCATAGTCGCTCTTGATGTCGCCGTTCGCGGCCAGCGTGCCTAAGACCGAGCGGCTGGACGGATCGAGAAGCGCAAGGCCGTATTTCATGCCGACATGGGTCGCGGTCCCGTCATGCAGGCGGATGTCGCGGATGAACTGCTTCAGCACCTCGCCGTCGTTCTCGGCCACCAGGATGCCGGCGTTGTCCTTGGGGCACCAACCCCAGTTCATGTAGGCGGGCGCGATCGTCCACTTCATGAAATGCGGAAGCTGGTTCTTGGACCGCGAGGGCAGAGCGCTGTCGTTGAAGTCGGCGTCGGTGACCTCGATGCAGGACGACCATTCGTGCCAGCGATTGCCGCCCATGACGTCGAAAAGCGGACGGCCCGGGTTCACGTGGCCGGCATAGGGGATCACGTTGATCGTTGTAGACGCGGTGTTGGTCGATTGCGTGCAGTTCGTCCCGTCCACGTCGCAGTCGATCTGAAGCACCACGTTGACAAAGGTCTCGACGGCGCGGCGCAGTTCCGAGATCCGGTTCGGCGTGGTTTCGGTGTTGCCCGTGCCCCACCGCATCGATCCCGAGATATCCAGCACGAGCGAGATCTCGACATTCTGGACCTGCTCGTTCGCGCGGCCGCCGCTTGCTGTCCGAAGCGTTTCAACACCGGCAAGGCGCATCATGTGGGTCGGCATCGTCAGCGGCGCCGACGCCGTCACCGTGCGCGCGGTCAGCGTGCCGTCGCTCAGCGTCACAGGCTCCACATTGACGAGAACCGAGTTCGGGTCGCGCCCCGACTTCTCGAAAAAGCTGCGGACGATCTTCTCGCTGTCTTCGGTCTGCTTCAGATCCGACGCGGCCAGCACAGCGCTGTCGATCGTGTTCTGAAGATGCTTGCGCTCCGCTTCGAAGCGCATGAGTTCGACAGCAGTCCCGCCGAGCATAAGCATGATGATGAAGATATAGAGAGAGAAGATGATCAGCGATCCGGCTTCGTCTCTGCGGAATTGGGACAGGAGCGACCCGAGGGTCTGTCCCTTCACTCTGAAGTTACGCACTCTGTTCACCCTTTACGACCACACACCGGCGAACGTCCTCAACACACACAAGGACCCGACGGAGAAGAATTGATCCAAAAAGATTTGCTCAATTCTTCTGAAAAACATTCTTGAATTGAAATATGGTGGATTTGAGAAGAATTCCCAAAAGTTGATGGTTAAGTCTCGATTGGATAGACGACAATCCGACTGGATAGCATCCTTTGTCCAAATCTCTCATGCAAATACACGCATAAGGTGATGCGGGCGCCAAAGCCACGGCACTGCGCCGTTCCTGCGCTGATTCGTCATCGCAGGGTGGCGTGACACTGGGTAAAGCTTGTGGCAACAGTGGCCCAAGCTTTCCGAGCAAGGAGAAACCAGAGATGAGCGCAAAAACCTTCGATGTCGTCGTGATCGGTGCGGGGCCGGGTGGCTATGTGGCCGCGATCCGCGCAAGCCAGTTGGGCCTCAAGGTCGCCATCGTCGAGCGCGAGCATATGGGCGGCATCTGCCTGAACTGGGGCTGCATCCCGACCAAGGCCATGCTGCGCTCGTCCGAGGTGTTCCACCTGATGCACCGTGCCAAGGAATTCGGGCTCAAGGCCGAAGGCATCGGGTACGATCTCGATGCGGTCGTGAAGCGGTCACGCGCCGTGGCCAAGCAGCTCAATGGTGGCGTCGGCCACCTGATGAAGAAGAACAAGGTCGAGGTCTTCATGGGCGCGGCGACACTGCCCGGCAAGGGCAAGGTCAGCGTCAAGACCGACAAGGGCACCGAAGAACTCGCCGCCAAGAACATCATCCTCGCCACCGGCGCACGGGCCCGCGAACTGCCTGGCCTTGAAGCCGACGGCAAGCGCGTCTGGACCTACAAGCATGCGCTTCAGCCGCCGCACATGCCGAAAAAGCTTCTCGTGATCGGATCCGGCGCCATCGGCATCGAATTCGCCAGCTTCTACAATACGCTCGGCGCCGAAACGACGGTAGTCGAGGTCATGGACCGTATCCTGCCCGTCGAGGACGCCGAGATCTCGGCCTTCGCCAAGAAGAGCTTCGAGAAGCAGGGCATGAAGATCATGCAGAAGGCGATTGTCAAGGAACTCGACCGCAAGGCCGACAAAGTCATCGCGTCGATCGAGACCGGCGGCAAGATCGAGAAGGTCGAGGTCGACACTGTCATCTCCGCCGTCGGTATCGTCGGCAATGTCGAGGGGCTGGGCCTTGAGGGGCTGGGGGTCAAGATCGACCGCACCCATGTCGTCACGGACGAGTACTGCCGCACTGGCGTCGAGGGGCTCTATGCCATTGGCGACATCGCCGGTGCGCCCTGGCTCGCCCACAAGGCCAGCCACGAGGGCGTGATGGTGGCCGAATTGATCGCGGGCAAGAACAAGGTGCACCCGGTCAAGCCCGAGAGCATCGCCGGATGCACCTACTGCCACCCGCAGGTCGCGTCGGTCGGCTATTCCGAAGCGAAGGCAAAGGAGCTCGGCTACGAGGTCAAGGTCGGCCGCTTCCCCTTCATCGGCAACGGCAAAGCCATCGCGCTTGGTGAACCAGAAGGCATGGTGAAGACCGTATTCGACGCCAAGACCGGTGAGCTTCTGGGCGCGCATATGGTGGGCGCAGAAGTCACCGAGCTGATTCAGGGCTATGTCGTTGGCCGTCAGCTTGAGACGACGGAAGAGGACCTGATGGAAACCGTCTTCCCGCATCCGACGCTCAGCGAAATGATGCACGAAAGCGTGCTCGACGCGTATGACCGCGTGATCCACATCTGAGGCAGGGTCCTCAGACAAGAAAGGGCGCCCCGAGAGGCGCCCTTTTTCGTATCGATTGCAGGAAAATCAGTAAGAGCCGCAAGGCGCCGTGAACACTTCGCCCGTGCGCGCGTTCCGGTAGCGGCAGGTCTGGTCGCCCACGGCTGCGCCGGCGGCGGCACCTGCGGCAGCACCAAGAACGGCGTTCCGCTCGATGTTCTGATCGTCGCCAGCGATGGCGGCGGCTGTGCCACCGACCACGGCCCCGGCAAGCGCCTCGTCCGAATTCCGCTCGTTGATGCCGGTGCAGCCGGCGGTAGAAGCGGCGAGAATGGCGATAAGGGCAAAGTTTTTCATCTGTCGTCTCCTTGTGTTCGTTGATGTGTCAACGGACCGAAACGCAGCATTGTTCCGGCACGGATCGGACTGCGCGGATATTCGCCCGTTTCCCCTTGACGCCCGCACGGTGGCGGAGGACGAGGCGACATGACCGAAACCAAGACACAATGGGCCCTGATCGTCCTGCTTTACCTGTCGGGGCTGCTGGCCGCCTGGCAGTTCGCCAAGATCGCCCTGAGCCTCGCGGCGCTGGATCAGGTCTATCCTGACAGCCCGACGGCGCTTCTGGTGTCCGGCGTGAGCGTCGCGGGGATCGTTTTCGGCGCGACGGCAGGCGTGATCATCGCGCGTTTCGGCCCGAGACGCGCGCTTCTGGTGGCACTTCTGGCGGCGGCGGCGCTGACGGCAGGGCAGGCCGCTCTGCCGCCCTATCCGCTGATGATGGCGCTCCGCGTCTTCGAGGGCGCGGCGCATCTGGTCATCGTGGTGGCCGCACCGACGCTGATGGCGGCAAGCGCGGTCGGCCGGGACGTGCCCGTGGCCATGGGCCTCTGGGGTACGTTCTTCGGTGTGGGCTTCGCGACGGCGGCTCTGGTCTTTCCGGTCTTCGGCTCGGTCCCCGGCATCCTGTACGCCAACGCGGCAGGCTTTCTGATTCTCGCCGCCGCCCTCTGGCCCATCCTGCCCCGAACGGGGCGGGAGACGAGCGTGCGACAAAGCTTCCTCGCGCGGCATATCGCAATCTATCGCAACCCGCGCCTTTTCGCGCCTGCGGCGGCCTTTTTCACGCATACGATCGTCTTCCTTGGCATGCTGACCTTCCTCCCCTCAGTGCTCGGCCCTTGGGTCGGGCCGATCCTGCCGCTCGTGGCGCTGGTGGGGACCTTCGGGGCGGGGATACTTGCCCGTTACATGCCGCCACGAACCATTCTGCTCGCCGCCTTCCTTGTTTCTTCTGTCGGCATGCTGCTTGCGATCGTCCTGCCCGAGACGGCCCGCGCCGTGACGGTCCTTGCGATGTTCGGCGCGGTCGGTCTTGTCCCCGGCGCGGCGCTCGCTGCGGTCCCCGGACTGAACGAGAAAACCGCCGATCAGGCGCTGGCCAATGGCGCCATCGCGCAGCTCGGCAATGTCGGTACCGCCACGTCGGTCCCGCTTGTCGCCTGGGCCACAACCTTCGGCTACCCCGGCATTGCAACCGTATACGCCGGCATCTCGCTCTCCGGCCTGCTCGCCTTCTGGCTTATCCACAGAAAGATCGCAGAACCGGCGTGACGAAGTGTCAATGTTCTGGTAATGTTCTTTTCCAGCCATTGAGTCTGCCGCCCGCGCCGCTATCTCTCTGGTTTGCCCGTGAGAAGGTGGTGGAATGGCCGAGTTGAAGCATATCGAGGTGCGGGGCGCCCGCGAACACAATCTCAAGAATATCGACGTGGATATCCCCCGCGACGAGCTTGTGGTGATCACGGGCCTGTCCGGCTCGGGCAAGTCCTCGCTCGCCTTCGACACGATCTATGCCGAGGGGCAGCGCCGCTATGTGGAAAGCCTGTCGGCCTATGCGCGGCAGTTCCTCGACATGATGGAAAAGCCCGATGTGGACCACATCTCGGGTCTCTCGCCCGCCATCTCGATCGAACAGAAGACGACCTCCAAGAACCCGCGCTCGACCGTCGGCACGGTGACCGAGATTTACGACTACCTGCGCCTGCTCTTCGCCCGCGCCGGGACGCCCTACAGCCCGGCCACCGGCCTGCCCATCGAGGCGCAGCAGGTGCAGGACATGGTCGACCGGGTCATGCAGATGGAGGAGGGGACGCGTGGCTACCTTCTGGCCCCCATCGTGCGCGACCGGAAGGGCGAGTACCGCAAGGAGTTCCTCGAGCTTCGCAAGCAGGGTTTCCAGCGCGTGAAGGTCGATGGCGAGTTCTACGAGCTCGACACGCCGCCCACGCTCGACAAGAAATTCCGCCACGACATCGACGTCGTCGTCGACCGGATCGTCGTGCGCGAGGGGTTGGAAACGCGCCTTGCCGACAGTTTCCGCACCGCGCTCGATCTGGCCGACGGCATCGCCATTCTCGAGACCGCGCCCAAGGACGCCGAGCCCGAGCGCATCACCTTCAGCGAGAATTTCGCCTGTCCCGTCTCGGGCTTCACGATCCCCGAGATCGAGCCGCGCCTCTTCTCGTTCAACGCACCCTTCGGCGCCTGTCCGGTCTGCGACGGGCTTGGCGTGGAATTGTTCTTTGACGAGCGCCTCGTCGTGCCTGACGTGAATCTCAAGATCTCGGACGGCGCGCTGGCGCCCTGGCGCAAGGGAAAGAGCCCCTATTTCCTGCAGACTATCGAGGCCATCGCCAAACACTACGAGTTCGACCGGAACGCCAAGTGGAAAGACGTGCCGGACGCGGTCAAGCAGGTCTTCCTCTACGGGTCGGGCAAGGAGGAAATTCAGTTCCGCTACGATGAGGGCGGCCGGGTCTATCAGGTCAGCCGCCCCTTCGAAGGTGTCATACCGAACATGGAGCGCCGCTACCGCGAGACCGACTCAAGCTGGATTCGTGAGGAATTCGAGCGCTATCAGAACAACCGCCCCTGCGGCACGTGTAACGGCTACCGGCTTCGCGAAGAGGCGCTGGCAGTCAAGATCGGCGGGCTGCATATCGGGCAGGTCGTCCAGATGTCGATCCGCGAGGCTCTGGCCTGGATCGAAGACGCACCGAACCACCTGACAAACCAGAAGAACGAAATCGCCCGTGCGATCCTCAAGGAAATCCGCGAGCGTCTTGGATTTCTGAACAACGTGGGCCTCGAATACCTGACGCTCTCCCGGAACGCGGGCACGCTCTCTGGGGGCGAAAGCCAGCGCATCCGTCTGGCCAGCCAGATCGGCTCGGGCCTGACCGGTGTGCTTTACGTTCTCGATGAGCCGTCCATCGGCCTGCACCAGCGTGACAATGACCGTCTGCTGCTGACGCTGAAGAACCTCCGCGATCAGGGCAATACGGTCATCGTCGTCGAACATGACGAGGAAGCTATCCGCGAGGCCGACTACGTCTTCGACATCGGCCCCGGCGCCGGTGTCCACGGTGGTCAGGTCGTCGCTCATGGCCGCCCGGAAGAGATCATGGCGAACGAGAACAGCGTCACCGGCGATTACCTTGCCGGGCGGCGCGAGATCGCCGTGCCCGCCACCCGGCGGAAGGGCAAGAAGAAGTCACTGAAGGTCGTCAACGCCACCGGCAACAACCTCAAGGGCGTCGACGCCGAGTTTCCCCTCGGCAAGTTCGTCTGCGTGACGGGCGTGTCCGGTGGCGGCAAGTCGACACTGACGATCGAGACGCTCTTCAAGACGGCCTCCATGCGCCTCAACGGCGCGCGCCAGACGCCCGCGCCCTGCGACACGATCAAGGGGCTGGAGCATCTGGACAAGGTCATCGACATCGACCAGCGGCCCATCGGGCGCACACCGCGCTCGAACCCGGCGACCTATACCGGCGCCTTCACGCCCATTCGCGATTGGTTCGCGGGACTTCCCGAAGCCAAGGCTCGGGGCTACAAGCCCGGCCGCTTCAGCTTCAACGTCAAGGGCGGGCGTTGCGAGGCGTGCCAGGGTGACGGCGTCATCAAGATCGAGATGCACTTCCTGCCTGACGTCTACGTGACCTGCGAGACCTGCCACGGCCAGCGCTACAATCGCGAAACGCTGGAAATCAAGTTCAAGGGCAAATCCATCGCCGACGTGCTGGATATGACCGTCGAGGACGCGCAGGAGTTCTTCAAGGCCGTACCCGCGATCCGCGAAAAAATGGATGCGCTCGTCCGCGTGGGCCTCGGCTATATCAAGGTCGGCCAGCAGGCCACGACGCTTTCCGGCGGCGAGGCGCAGCGCGTCAAACTCTCGAAGGAATTGGCCAAGCGGTCGACGGGCCGGACCCTCTATATCCTGGATGAGCCGACCACGGGCCTCCATTTCGAGGATGTGCGCAAACTTCTCGAAGTACTCCACGAACTGGTCGAGCAGGGCAACAGCGTCATCGTGATCGAGCACAATCTCGACGTCATCAAGACCGCCGACTGGATCATAGACATCGGTCCGGAAGGTGGTGATGGCGGAGGAGTGATCGTGGCAACGGGCACGCCGGAAGACGTGGCCAAGGTTCCGGAAAGCCACACGGGCCGGTACCTGATCGATATGCTGGGCGCAAAAAAGGTCGCGGCGGAATAACCGCCGCGCCTCAGCGGGCGAGGGGTGTCATATCCGCCGACTTGACCGCGCCGTCGGGCCGGGTCTGGGTCAATACGTTGGTCACCAGATCGAATTCGAACCGGCCGTCGGCAAAGGACGCGAAGCGCGCCACGCCGGCATCGACCGCATAGACGAAAGTCTGGCATGCCGATTGCCGGCTGGTCGTCGTCCAGCAGAACTCAAGCCGCTGTTCGTCAAGCGGCGTGACCGATACGTCGCTGCCGACAGTGTCGAAAGAACCGAGAAAAACCACCGCGTCCTGAGCATGGCTCGTGACGGGAAAAGCGCCTAACGCCGCCAAGATCGCAACGACCCGCATCCGTTCCTCCCTGGATGAGACGATATACGGCGGGGAAGATACGCCACGACTTGGGCCGTGGCGAGCATGTTGCGCCCGTGCGACGCTCTGCCCCATGGGGCAGCTCTCACGCGTCGGGGTGGCCGGAAATGGCGTCAGCCAAGCACCAGATCGGCCAGCCGCATCAGTTCGATGACCTGCTGCGTCTCGCGGTTGATTCTGAGGATCGCGTCGCCGATGCGGACATATTCGGACCCGTCATCGTAACGTGGCAGCCGGTAGCGGTCGTCGCCCCGGCGCAGAACAGGTCCACGCGCAGTCTGCACCACAATGTATTCGCGCCCGTCGATGATGATCCGGTCACCATCGGACAGCCGGTCATAATGGTCGTCGTCGATCCGGTCGCCCGGTTCGTAATCGGCTCCGCGCCGCTCGGCCCAGTCTTCAGCCGTCACCCCTTTTTTCGCCTGACCCGGCGGGACGCATGCGGGGCTTTTCTTCGCAAGACCCGGCGGGCACCCCTTGGGACCGGCGTGAACGTCACCCGGCACAGCCGTCAATGCCAGCGTCATGGCCGCGGACAGAATCAGGAATCGTTTCATGCGCGAACTCCTTTCGCAAAACACCTATCGGGCGGTCATGGCAGGAAAAAGGCAGCAGGCGAGGCGCCGGCGGCCGTCCGCCGATCCGGATATCACCAGAAGACGCGGTTGGTCTTTTCGGTCACATCCTCGATCACCTGATAGGTCCTGGGCTCGATCCGGAGAACCCGGCGCTCGACCGTGACATACCAGGACCCATCGCTGGTGCGGGGCAGGCCGAAATACTCGGCATTGATCAGCATGTTGAACGTCCCCGGCGAAAGAACGTCACCGGGCGCGATCACCGGAGCGGTGCTTTCAGGTGCGGCCAGACAACGGGCGCCTTCCGGGCAGGCTGCCGCCATTCCGGGCAGCGTCATCAGACAGAAAACGGTCAATACAGGCGTGATGCGCGACATGAGGTAACCCCTTAACAACAGCCGCAGGATACACGGCTCTGGGGTTACAAGGCAAATTATGGCCGTCCGGTTCCCTCCGGCGGGCGCTCAGGCGTCCAGTTCGATCCAGACCGGGACGTGATCGGACGGTTTCTCGCGCCCCCGCAACTCGGCCTCGATCCAGCACTCGGTCAAGAGATCGGCCGCCTGAGGGGTCAGCAGATGGTGGTCGATACGGATTCCGTCATTCCGGTCATAAGCGCCAGCCTGATAATCCCAGAAAGAGTAGTGGCCAGGCCCCTGCTTCCGAGCCCTGAACGCTTCGGTGAAGCCGAGGTTGACGATCTCGCGGAACGCCGCGCGGGTCTCGGGACGCGCCAGAGCATCGTCCCGCCACGCGTCCGGACGCGCCGCGTCATCATCCTGCGGAATGACATTGTAATCGCCCGCCATCAGCGCAGGTTCTTCCATTTTCAGAAGAGCTTCCGCGCGGGTCTTCAACCTGTCCATCCATCCGAGCTTGTAGTCGTATTTCGGCCCCGGCGCCGGGTTACCGTTGGGCAGGTAAAGACCGCAGACGCGCACGGCACGCGCGCCGATCACGGTCGCCTCGATCCAGCGCGCCTGCTCGTCGTCCTCGTCGCCGGGCAAACCACGGGTCACGTCCTCGATCGGCAGCTTCGACAGAATGGCGACGCCGTTGAACCCCTTCTGACCGTGTGTCTCGACCCGGTAACCGAGGTCCTCGAAGGGTTCGCGGGGGAAGGCCTCGTCCACGGACTTGATCTCCTGAAGGAGCGCGACATCAGGCGCGCCGTCCCGCAGCCAGTCCAGAACGACCTCGGCCCTCGCCTTTACACCGTTGATATTGAACGTCGCGATCCGCATGGCCGGACAAAAGGCGGAATCGCCGGGATTGTCAAAGTCGTTCTGGCGTAGCGGTTCCGCAGCGAGGGGCCAGCCCCTCGCACTCCCCGGAGTATTTCCCAACAGAAGAAGCGAAAATTTGAATCAAATTGTCTTCGCCTGTTCTTAAATATCCCGGGGTGAATTCGCCGGAGGCGAAGAGGGGCAGCGCCCCTCAATCAGATCGAAAAACTGGTGCCGCAGCCGCAGCTCGACGTGGCATTGGGGTTTTCGATCACGAAGCGCGCGCCGATCAGCTCTTCGGAAAAGTCGATGACCGCGTTCGACAGGAACGGCAGCGAGACCTCGTCCACCACCACTTTCTGACCGTCGCCTTCGAGGATCAGATCGCCCTCCGCCGGCTCGTCGAGGTCGATATTGTACTGAAACCCCGAGCAGCCGCCGCCTTCGACGGCGACGCGAAGTGCCTTGGGCGCGTCGGCTGCGGCGTTGATCTCGGCCAGCCGCTCGAAGGCGCGGGGCGTGACGCGTGGCGGGAGAGAAAGGTCCATGTCCGTCCTCGGCTTACAAAAACTCGTTATCCGGAATATATGGGGCGCGGGACAGGCGAACAAGAAGGGGACGGCCATGCGCGCGCCCTATGCATCGGACCCTGCGGACAGCAGGGGCCGGCTTTACGACGAGGACGAGAGCACGTTTCGGTCGTGTTTTCAGAGAGATCGCGACCGTATCATCCATGCCAGCGCCTTCCGGCGGCTCAAGCACAAGACCCAGGTCTTCATCGAGCACGAGGGCGATTATTTCCGCACCCGGCTCACCCATTCGATCGAGGTCGCGCAGGTCGCTCGCACCATCGCCGGGGCGCTTGGGCTGAACGCCGAACTGACCGAGGCGGTAGCGCTGGCCCATGACCTTGGCCACACACCCTTCGGCCATACGGGCGAGGACGCGCTCGGCGCGCTCATGGCGCCCTATGGCGGGTTCGACCACAATGCCCAGGCCATCCGTATCGTCACCCATCTTGAGCGGCACTATGCACGGTTCGACGGGCTGAACCTGACATGGGAGACGCTGGAGGGAATCGCCAAACACAACGGTCCCCTGATCGCACCCGTGCCGGGCGACGGCCCGGTCACCGGTGACCTCCCCTGGGCGCTGGCCGAATATCAGGCTCTTCACGATCTGGAACTGGACACCTATGCCAGCGCCGAGGCGCAGGTTGCGGCGATCTCGGACGACGTGGCCTATAACCATCACGATCTGCATGACGGGCTTAGGGCCGAGCTATTCTCGACCGACGAACTGGCCGAATTGCCGATCCTCGGGGAGTGCTTCGCGCGGGTCGACGCGCTTTATCCCGACCTTAACTATTACCGCCGCCGCCACGAGGCGCTGCGGCGCTTCTTCGGCATCCTCGTCGAGGACGTCATTTCGGTCGCACGACAGAGCCTTCTCGAAATCGGTCCCAAATCCGCCGACGACATCCGGCGCGCCGGTTTCCAGATCATCCGCTTCTCGGACCCCGTCTTCACCGACCTCAAGGTGATCCGGGCCTTTCTGTTCGAGCGGATGTACCGCGCGCCATCCGTCGTCGAGATGCGGCGGCAGGTGACGCGAGTGGTCGAGGATCTATTCCCCTATTTCATGGATCACCCCGAGACTTTGCCGAAACAGTGGCGGAAGGACGTGGAGGAGGCGACCGACGAAACCGCGCTCGCCCGCATCGTTTCGGACTATATTGCCGGCATGACCGACCGCTTCGCGCTCGACTGCCACGCCCTGTTCATCCGCACGCCCCTTGAAGGCGCGGGGCAAGGGAGCTAAGCGGGCGGCATCCGATACGCGGGGCAGCCCAGATGAACATTTTTTCCGAGATCCGCACGACCATCGTCGAGACGCTCGATGCCATGGTGGCCGAAGGTGAGCTTCCCACGGGACTGTCCTGGGGCGCCGTCGCGGTCGAGCCGCCACGTGATGCGGCCCATGGCGATCTGGCGACGAATGCCGCGATGGTGCTGGCAAAACCCGCAGGCCGCGCGCCCCGCGAGATTGCCGAGGCTCTGGCCGTGCGACTGCGGGGCGAGAGCGAAATCGCCACCGCAGAGGTCGCCGGTCCGGGCTTCATCAACCTCCGGCTCATGCCCGCCGTCTGGCACGATGTCGTGGCCGAGGCCATCGACGCCGGTCGGGTCTTCGGTCACTCAGGTATCGGCGCCGGTCAGAAGGTGAATATCGAATACGTCTCGGCCAACCCCACCGGCCCCCTCCATGTGGGTCACACGCGGGGCGCGGTCTTCGGTGATGCGCTCGCCTCGCTTCTGGCCTTCGCGGGCTACGACGTCACGCGCGAGTACTACATCAACGATGGCGGCGCGCAGGTCGACGTCCTGGCGCGCTCGGCCTTTGAGCGGTACCGCGAGGCGCACGGGCTGGACCCCGAGATCGCAGAGGGGCTTTACCCGGGCGATTACCTCGTCCCGGTGGGCGAGGCTCTCAAGGAAAAGTTCGGCGATACGCTTCTCGACAAGCCGGAAGCCGATTGGCTCGACACGGTGCGTGACTTTGCCACCGAGGCGATGCTTGACCTCATCCGCGAGGATCTGGCGCTGCTCGGCGTGAAGATGGACCACTTCTTCAGCGAGAAATCGCTTTACGGCACAGGGCGGATCGAAGCGGCGATCGAGGACCTGAGGAAGAAGGACCTGATCTACAAAGGCACGCTCGAGCCGCCGAAAGGCAAGGTGCCCGAGGATTGGGAGCCACGCGAACAGACGCTCTTCCGCTCGACCGCCCATGGTGACGATGTAGACCGCCCGATCATGAAGTCGGACGGCTCCTGGACCTATTTCGCGCCCGACATCGCCTATCACTTCGACAAGATCGAACGGGGCTATGACGAGTTGATCGACGTCTTCGGCGCCGACCACGGCGGTTACGTCAAGCGGATGAACGCCGCCGTTGCGGCGCTCTCTGGCGGGCGGGTGCCGCTCGACGTGAAGCTCACGCAGCTCGTGAAGCTCTACAAGAACGGCGAGCCCTTCAAGATGTCCAAACGGGCAGGGACCTTCATCACCCTCCGCGACGTGGTCGAGCAGGTGGGTGCGGACGTGACCCGCTTCGTCATGCTCACCCGGAAGAATGACGCGCCGCTCGACTTCGACTTCGACAAGGCGGTGGAACAGTCCAAGGACAACCCGGTCTTCTACGTGCAGTACGCCCATGCGCGGATCCGGTCGGTCATGCGCAAGGTCGAGGCGCTTAATCAGGACTATTCCGACCACGCGAAGCTGGAGGACGAGGCCGAGTTCGCCGTCGCCCGCAAGATCGCGGAATGGCCGCGTCTGATCGAGATCGCCGCCCGCAATCACGAACCGCACCGGGTGGCATTCTACCTCTACGAGCTGGCGTCGGAGTTCCATGCGCTCTGGAACAAGGGCAACGAAAAGCCCGAGCTCCGCTTCGTGCACGAGGACGACCCCGCCGCCACGGCAGCAAAAATCGCCCTGCCAAGGGCGGTTGCCGTTGTTATTTCCAACGGATTGGGTATCCTTGGCGTGACGCCGGCCGAGGAAATGCGCTGACCACAGGTGCCCGGGCCGGACTGTCGAGCGAGCAGTTCAGACCGTCGGATCAACCGACGGCGGCAGTGAGGCATGAAAAATGGCGGCATTCAGCTACGATGATTTCGACGACACCGGTCAGCCGGGGACCGTTCAGGCGATAATCAACTGGGGCGGGGCGTTTCTGTCCGTGCTCCTGATCGCGGGCCTTGCGGTCTGGGGATGGAAACTCTGGCAACGCGACGTGACGGGCATTCCAGTTGTGCGCGCGCTTGAAGGGCCGATGCGGGTCGCCCCCGCTGATCCGGGCGGGATCGCGTCGGAATATCAGGGGCTTGCGGTCAACCGCATCGCAGAAGAGCGCGGCGAGGAGCGGGTCGAACAGGTGGTTCTCGCACCGGCGCCCGCGGAACTGCCCGAAGAAGACAATGTTGCCATGATCGCGCCGTCGCCCGCACCGGACGCGCTTCCCTCCATCGAGGTGGACGAGGCGTCGGCCTTCGCGGCTGAAAGCGTTTCCGCCCCCGTCGAAGACGACGGACCCGCACCCTCGGCCACCGATCTGGCCGTCGCGGCCGCGCTGGCCGATCTCGGTCTCGATAGCGAAGAGACCGCCACTGCCAAGCCGCTTCTGGTGGCCTTCGGCGTTCCGGCCTCCACGCCGCGCCCGCTTGGGCGGCCCGAAGGCGTACGGCTCGCCAGCCTGTCGCCCACGGTCGTCACCGGCGCGGGCGAGGTCGACGCTGCCACCATCGCGCCCGGCACGCGGCTTGTGCAACTTGGCGCCTATGGCAGCCCCGAGATCGCGCGCGCTGAATGGGACAACGCCATGGCCAGTTTCGGGGATTACATGGTCGGCAAGGACCGCGTGATCCAGGAAGCCGAGACCGGCGGACGCACCTTCTGGCGCCTCCGGGCCATCGGCTTCGACGGCCTGTCCGACGCACGCCGCTTCTGCGCCGTGCTTGTCGCCGACGGGGCCAATTGCATTCCGGTCGTTCAGGAATGACCTCACGGCCCGGCGCGCATATCCTCGCGCCCGCCGGGCCACGCCTGACCGCCGACGAGGCGGCCTTCTTTCGCGAGGCCGCCCCCTTCGGCTTCATCCTCTTCGCCCGCAATGTCGAGACGCCGGACCAAGTCCGCGCCCTGACCGCCGCTCTGCGCGACAGCGTGGGCCGCGATGCGCCTGTCCTGATCGACCAGGAGGGCGGGAGGGTACAGCGTCTCCGCGCGCCTCACTGGCGCGAGTGGGAGCCGCCCCTCAATCAGGTCGAGGCAGACGGCCGGCCCCGCGCCATGTATCTGCGTGGTCTCCTGATCGGCGCAGAACTGGCCGCGCTCGGGATCGACGCGAACTGCGCACCGTCCGCCGATATCGCTTTCTCCGAAACACACCCGTTCCTCCAAAACCGCTGCTACGGCCGTGACGCCGCGACGGTCACCGCCATGGCCCGCGAGATGGCCAATGGCCTGTTGGATGCCGGTGTCCTGCCGGTCGTGAAACACGCCCCCGGCCATGGGCGCGCGACGCTCGACAGCCATTTCGGTCTGCCGACGGTCGAGGCACCGCTCGAAGACCTGACCGCCACCGACTTCGCGCCATTCCGGGCCCTTACCGACCTGCCCATGGCCATGACCGCGCATCTTGTCGTGACCGCACTCGACCCCGACCGGCCCGTGACGCTCTCCCCCGTTGCGATGGCCCATCTCCGCCGGGAGATCGGCCTGGACATGCTGATGATGACCGACGACATCTCGATGGGCGCGCTTTCCGGCTCCATGGCGGAGCGCAGCCGGCGGGCCATCGCGGCGGGCTGCGACCTCGTCCTCCATTGCAACGGCGACATGACCGAGATGGAGGCGGTCGCCGCTCATGCCGGGCGCCTGTCGGACGATGGCCAGAGACGCGCTGACGCCGCGCTCGCCATGCGTAGAACGCCTTTGAACATTGACATTCCGGCGGCCGAAGCGGAACTTGGCCCCCTGATAAGGGAGACGGCTTATGCCTGACGGAGACGCTGATTTCGACACGGTCGAGGCCCGCCTCGCGGCCGAGGCGCTGATCGTCGACGTCGACGGCTTCGAGGGGCCGCTCGACCTGCTCCTGACGCTCAGCCGCACCCAGAAGGTGGACCTGCGCAAGATCAGCGTCCTCGCGCTGGCCGAGCAGTACCTCGCCTTCATCGAGCGCGCCAAATCGCTCCGGATCGAGCTTGCCGCGGACTACCTTGTCATGGCCGCGTGGCTCGCCTTCCTGAAATCGCGCCTGCTGCTGCCCCCCGATCCCACGGACGAGGGGCCATCAGGCGAGGAACTGGCCGCGCATCTCGCCTTCCAGCTCGAACGTCTGGAAGCCATGCGGGAGGCCGCTGCCAAGCTGATGGCCCGCGACCAGAAGGGCCGCGACTTTTTCGTGCGGGGCATCCCCGAGGACGTCGCGAGGGTCCGCAAGGTCCGTTACACCGCCACGCTTCTCGACCTGATGCAGGGCTATGCCCGCATCCGCACCAAGGACGAGTTCCGCCCCTACGCCATGGATCGTCACCACGTGATGACGCTGGAACAGGCTCTGGAACGGATGCGCGGGCTGATCGGCTATGCGGGCGAATGGACGGACCTGTCCTCCTACCTTCCCGAAGGGTGGGAGACCGATCCCGCCCGCCGCCGCTCGGCCACCGCGTCGCATTTCGCCGCTTCCTTGGAACTTGCCAAGCGCGGCGCGATCCAGATCCGCCAGACCGAGACCTTCGCGCCGATCCAGATCAGGGCCGTCCCCGTTGGCTGAGGCAGAAGATATCGAGGAAAGCCTGTTCGAAGCGCCGCCGCTGGCGGAGCAGGAGCGCATGGTCGAAGCGATCCTCTTCGCTACCGCCGAGCCGGTGACCGTGGCGGAACTGAACGCCCGTATGCCGCATGGGGCCGATGCGGGACAGGCGCTGGAGCTTCTCCGGAAACGCTACGAGGGCAGGGGCGTGCATGTCGTCCGGGTGGGCGACGCCTGGGCGATGCGCACCGCGCCAGACCTCGGCTTCCTGATGCGCAAGGAAACGGTCGAAACGCGCAAACTCAGCCGCGCCGCGATCGAGACGCTGGCCATCATCGCCTATCATCAGCCAGTGACCCGCGCCGAGATCGAGGAAATCCGCGGCGTCAGCGTGAGCCGCGGCACGGTCGATCAGCTTCTGGAACTGGAATGGATCAAGTTCGGCCGCCGCCGCATGACGCCGGGACGACCGGTCACATACGTTGTGACGCAGGATTTTCTGGACCATTTCGGCCTTGAGAGCGCACGTGACCTGCCGGGGCTAAAAGAGCTTCGGGCGGCCGGGCTGTTGGAGAACAGGCCGCCACCGGGCGAGGCTCTGGCCGACGACGCGGACGAAGACGGCGATCAGACCGACATGTTCGAGGACGAGGATTGAGCCGATGAGCGCGGAGCGGATCATTTTGAGTATCGCCCGCATGGTCATGCGCGGCGGGCTTGGCAATTTGGGAAAGATGGCACGCGGCGAAACCGTCTCCAAGGCGCCCGACAGGTCGCAACTGACGCGTCAGGCGATGCGCATTCTGCGCCGCGTGGGGCGGATGTAGCCGCTCAACCGCTCCGGAAATGCTTGGACAGCTTCAGGCCCTGTCCCTGATAGTTCGAGGCGATCTCGCGGCCATAGAGCGTGGCAGGCTCCGCCTCCATCCGCTCATAGACCAGCCGCCCGACGACCTGTCCGTCCTCCAGCACGAAGGGCGCCTCGTGGCAGCGGACCTCAAGCACCCCGCGCGACCCTGAACCACCGGCGCCCGCCCAGCCGAAGCCTGGGTCGAAGAAGCCCGCGTAATGCACCCGGAACTCTCCCACCACGGCAAGGTAGGGAGCCATCTCGGCGGCGTGATCGGGTGGGATAGTGACTGCTTCGCGGCTGACGAGGATGTAGAACGCGCCGGGATCGAGGATGATCTGCCCGTCCGTCGCGTGGATCTCTTCCCAGTAATCTGCAGCGTCGTACCCGCCGATATTATCGAGGTCGATCACGCCGGTATGCGGCTTGGCGCGGTAGCCCACCAGCGTGGAACTCTCGGGTCTCAGATCGACGGAAAAACCCAAACCCTCGGAAATGACCGGCGTGCCCGAGACCAGCCCCACCTGTTTATGCAGCGCCTGAAGCTCGGCGTCGCTCAATTGCGCGTGCCCCCGGCGGAAGCGGATCTGGTTCAGCCGCATCCCCGGCCGCACCAGCACCGAAAACGAGCGCGGGCAAATCTCGGCATAGAGCGGCCCAACGTAACCCGTTGGAATGCGGTCGAATTCGCTGCCGCCATCGGTGATGGTCCGGGTCAGAAGGTCTAACCGGCCGGTCGAGCTTTTCGCGTTCGCCACGGCGTTCACATCGCCCGGCAGCGCCAGCCGCTCCATGAGCGGGACGACATAGACGCAGCCCTTTTCCAGCACCGCGCCATTCGTCAGGTCGATCCGGTGCATCTCGAAATCCGCCAGCCGCTCGGCTACGGTGCGTCCTTCGCGGGCGAGGAAGCTGGCGCGGACACGGTAGGCTGTGGTGCCGAGGCGCAGGTCCAGCGAGGCGGGCTGAATCTGACCCTCGACAGGCGGCTGATCGCAGGCGATCTGTCCGGCATCCAGCATCGCGGAAATGGAACTGTCGGGAAGAACTCCGGTCATGGTCCTGACCTTTCGGCGGATCGTGTCGGAATGGTCGGGCTAGCAGGATTCGAACCTGCGACCTTCCGTCCCCCAGACGGACGCGCTAACCAGGCTGCGCCATAGCCCGACGGAAAGGCTTCTGACCCAAAACGCGGGTGGGGGCAAGGGCCGATCAGCATAAGAATGGGCTTACTCGGCCAGACGTGCGCGGAGCGCGGCAAGCCGCGTGGCGGCGTCTCTCGCGGCGGGGTGTCCGACGTCGATTCCGGACAGCATTGCGCGCGCCGCCAAGCCGGGCAGGGCGGGGTGTCCAGCATCGTCGTCAGTGGCATCGTTGGCTGGCACGTCCGGCGTGTCAGGGATGCCAGGAGCCGCCGGGGCCGGGTCTTCCGAAATCTCGGATGGGGCGTCGGAGGTAAGGTCTGCAAAGGACGATTCCGCGGCGACATCTTCCACGGACGGGAACATGTCGGGCTGGTCGTCGTCAGCCGACGGGCCGGTTGCGGTCTCTCCAAGCGCGGCTATTGGATCGTCGGCAGGTGTGGCTTGGGCCGCAGCAGGCTCCATCTCGGGCTGAAGTTGCTCCGATACCTCCGCGGCACTTTCTTCAATGACTTCAGGGGCTTCCGGCGCATCGTTCAAAGGCTCCAGCACCGGTGCCGGTTCCGCCTCGCGCGTTGCTGACGCGGCGGGTGCGGGAATGCTGACCGGACGGCGCGGGGCGTCCAGCGGCACGGCGGTCGCCTCGATCACGTCATCCGCGTCATCGGCCTCGTCGCCATGTACCGGCGGCGAGAAGCCGGCAACGTGCTTTATCCCGCTCTCGCGCAGCACCTTCTGCACACCGCGGATGGTCATGCCCTGATCGTGCAGAAGCACCTTGATACCGCCGATCAGCGCCATGTCGGACGGACGGTAATAGCGCCGCCCGCCGGCGCGCTTGACCGGCTTGATCTGGGAAAACCGGCTCTCCCAGAATCTCAGAACATGGGTGGGCACGTCCAGCCACTCGGCCACTTCCGAGATGGTGCGGAACGCGTCGCGGGATTTTTCCATAGCCGACGGATTATGCCTTGTTGCCTGCGGCCACACGCTCTTTCATCAGGTGCGACGGACGGAAGGTCAGGACGCGGCGGGGCAGGATGGGCACCTCTTCGCCGGTCTTGGGGTTGCGGCCCACGCGGGCGGCCTTGTCACGCACCGAGAAGGTGCCGAAGGACGAGATCTTGACCTGTTCGCCCTTCACGAGGCTGTCGGACATGTGCTGAAGCACGCTTTCGACCAGGGTGGCGCTTTCATTGCGGCTGAGACCGACCTCGCGGAAAACGGCTTCGCTCAGATCCATACGGGTCAACGTTTTCTCGCTCATGCCACTCCCCTTCATTTGCGTGGAGGCAGCATGGGGGGGAAGAAAATCCGAGTCAATATCAAGCCCTTGGAATAGGGCGTTAAAGGCGATTACCAGCGCAGAACGACCGATCCCCAGGCCAGTCCGCCGCCGATCGCCTCGGTGACGACAAGGTCGCCTTCCTTGATCTGCCCGCGCTCGACGCCCACGGACAGGGCAAGGGGAATCGATGCCGCCGATGTGTTGCCGTGGTCCTGCACGGTCACCACCACCCGGTCCATTCCGACACCCATCTTGGATGCAGTGGACTTGATGATCCTGAGATTCGCCTGATGGGGCACGATCCAGTCCACGTCGTCCGCACCAAGCCCGGCCTTGTCCAAAGCAGCATGGGCGGTTTCGGCAAGCTTTTCAACGGCGTGGCGGAAGACCTCTTTCCCCTGCATCCTGAGATGCCCGGTCGACTGGGTCGACACGCCGCCGTCGACATAGAGGATATCGCGGTGCCGTCCGTCGGAATTCAGGTCCGTGGACAGAATGCCCCTGTCCGCCGTGGTCCCGCCGCCCTCCTGAGCCTCCAGGATCAGCGCACCGGCGCCATCCCCGAAGAGAACGCAAGTCGTCCGGTCCTCCCAGTCGAGAATGCGGCTGAAGGTTTCGGCCCCGATCACGATCACCCGCTTGGCCTGACCGGAAACGATCAGGGCGTTGGCGTTCGCCAGCGCGAATACGAATCCCGCACAGACCGCCTGCACGTCGAAGGCGAAACCGCCCGTCATGCCGATCCGGTCCTGCACCATGGTCGCGGCGGAGGGGAAGGTCAGGTCGGCGGTCGAAGTGGCGACGATGATCGCGTCGATATCGGAGGGCTCGAGACCCGCCATGTCGAGCGCCCGGCGCGCGGCCTCGGCGGCCATATCCGACGTGGTCTGTCCCTCTGCCGCGAAATGCCGCCGTTCGATCCCGGTCCGCGCGACGATCCACTCGTCAGAGGTGTCGACCATGTCTTCGAATTCGGAATTGGGGACGACCCGCTCGGGCAGGTAGTGCCCGACGCCACGCACGACGGCTCTGAGTGTCATCCGGTCTGCTCGCCTTGTTCTTCTGACCCGGCGTCATCCTGAACCGCGGCGCTGGTGGATGCAACCCGTGCCGCGAGGCGTTCGGTGAAACGGCTTTCGGCCAGACGATAGGCCAGCTTGATCGCCGCCGACACGCCGGTGGCGTCCGCCGATCCGTGAGATTTCACCACCGTACCGTTCAGGCCCAGAAACACCCCGCCATTCACGCGGCGCGGGTCGATCCGCTTGGTCAGACGCCGGAGCGAGGTCAGCGCCAGTAGCGCTGCGATCCGGCTGAGGGGCGTGGCCTTGAAGGCGTTTGTCAGGAACTCGCGGATAAGCGACGCGGTGCCTTCGCCGGTCTTCAGCGCGACGTTTCCGGTGAATCCGTCCGTCACGATGACGTCGACGCGCGCCGACGGAATGTCGCCGCCCTCGACGAAGCCGACGAAGTCGATATCGGCGTTGGGTGCGGCGTCCGTGATAAGATCATGGGCGGCCTTGATCTCGGCGCGGCCCTTGTGCTCTTCGGTCCCGACATTCAGAAGACCCACGCGGGGCCGCTTCAGACCAAGCCCGTTCCGCGCATAAGACCCGCCCATAAGCGCATATTGCAAAAGGTCTTTTTCGTTCGCCCGGATATCGGCCCCCACATCGAGCATGATGTTGAACCCCTGAGGGTTCCGCGAAGGCCAGAGACAGGCAATGGCGGGCCGGTCGACGCCCGGCAGCTTCCGAAGCCTCAGCATCGACACCGCCATCAGCGCGCCCGTGTTCCCGCAGGAGACGACCGCCTCTGCCTCGCCGCCGCGCACCGCTTCTACGGCGGACCACATCGAGGTGGACTTGCCGTTCCGCATCACGTTCGACGGCTTGGCGTCCATGGTCACGATATCTTCGGCGTCGCGAATCTCGACCCTGCCGGCAAGCGTGCGCTGCTTGGCGATCAGGGGCTCCAGCTCGCGCGCGCGGCCGTGAACGATAAAGGCGATGTCGGGGTTCTTGACGGCGCTCTTCGCCATGCCTGCGACGACGGCCGCAGGTCCGCGGTCGCCGCCCATTGCATCAACGGAAATAACGATGCGCCGTGTCGCACCCGTTGTCTGATCGGAGGTATCCGACATCAGAGGCCCGGGAGCGCGCCGGCTCAGGCCGCGTCTTCGTCGAGGTCGATCTCGTCGGCCTGTGCGACCACTTCACGGTCGGCATAGTGGCCGCAGGCGCCGCAGACGTGGTGCGGGCGCTTGAGTTCGCCGCAGTTGGGGCATTCGGCCGGGTTGTCGGCGACGAGCCCGTCATGCGCACGGCGCATGTTGCGGCGCGAACGGGTGACTTTATTCTGAGGGACAGCCATGTCACATCCTCGGATTTCAAGGGGGCCGTGCCCCGGAGTTTCTACGGTCAAAAGGCTGATACGCGCTCGCGTCGCGCATGTCCAACCCAATGTTCAAACGAGGCCGGGAACATACTGCGATTCATTTGAAACGCAAGCGGGATTTCAGCCCTCGTCATCGTCCTTTTTTTCAAGCCTGTCGCGCAGGCTCGCCAGCCCCGCGAAGGGCTTCGCGTCGTCATCGGTCATCGGGGTCTGGCCCGGCTCGGTGACGCTGATTTCTACTGGGTCGACGCCTTCGGCGCGCGGAAAGTCAGGCAACGCCAGCGCCAGAGCCTCGACCATGACAGCGGCGGGATCGACCGAGCCGGGCAGGGGCTCGGCGCTGTCGTCCTCGGGCATCTCGACCTCGGCGCCCGCCGCCGCCTCGGGCTGGGGCATGTCGGCGAGGTAGCGGCGCACGACCGGCACATCGATCCGCGTCGTCACCGGCTCCAGCGTCACGACACAGGGCTGCACCACCGTGGCGCCCAGCTTGGCCTCAAGCCGCCAGTCCCGCGCGGCGTCAGGGGATACGGTACCCTCGAAGCGCAGCTTCTTCACCGCGCTGATTCCGAGGTCCTCCGCGATCTTCACGCGCGCCCCGGCGTCCGGCTCTACCAGAAAGGACCGCTGCCGCGTCTCGCCAGACAGGCGGATGGGTGCGTCTTGAGGGTCTGACATCATTCCTCTCCTTGATCCCGATGGGCCTTCTGGCTATGCCGACTAGGCATCCTGGGATGCGATGGCAAGGCCCAGGTGGGGCACGGCGGGGCGTTACAATGACGAAATCGAGCGGAACGGGTCTGAAGGCGGCAGCAGCCGGAACGGCGCTGTTGTTCCTCGCCTCCTGCGCCACGCTTGAGGACCGCCATGGCTACATTCCCGAACAATCCTCGCTCGACACCATTGTCGTGGGCCGAGATACTCAGGATACCGTCGCGCTTCTCATCGGCCGACCCGGCACCACGGGCGTCATACAGGACACCGGCTGGTACTACGTCCGCTCGGACTACGAGCGCTTCCTCTGGCGCGAGCCGGTGGAAGTCGACCGCGAGGTCGTCGCGATCAGCTTCACCGGCTCGGGCGTCGTGTCGAATATCGAGCGCTTTGGTCTCGAAGACGGCCGCATCGTCGCCCTCAACCGCCGTGTCACCGACAGCAATATCGAGGGTGTCAGCTTCCTGCGTCAGCTCTTCTCGAACTTCGGCAATCTCAGCGCGGGCGATATCCTCGACGAGAACTGAGGCGCTCAGTCCTCCTCGGGCTCGAATGTCAGCGACACGCCGTTGATGCAGTAGCGCAGGCCCGTCGGCTGCGGACCGTCCGGGAAGACATGCCCCAGATGCCCGTCGCAGCGGTTACAATGCACTTCGGTCCGGCGCATGAAGAAACTGCGGTCTTCCTGCTCGCCGACCATATCGCTTTCCACGCCGTCGATCGGCTTGGTGAAAGACGGCCAGCCCGTGCCGCTGTCGAACTTGTCGGCTTGCGCGAACAAGGGCGCGCCGCAGCCCTTGCACATGAACGTGCCCGGCTCTTTCGGGAAGTCGTCATGGGTAAAGGCGCGTTCGGTCCCGTGCTTCCTCAGAACCTTGAATTCCAGGTCGTCCAGTTGCGCACGCCACTCGGCGTCTGATTTCACGACTTTGTCCATTTCGGTCCTTTGCGTCATATTCTTGCATCCACAGATGTGCGATGCTCGTCTCATGCCTATCTAGGATGGGCCAGAGGCCGGACCAACCGCCGGGAGATCACGATGCCGGGACGTTATGTTGCACGCATGGCCGCATCCGATGCCGATGTGGAGGCCGCGCAGCGTCTGCGTCACCGGGCCTTTATCGAGGAAGGCGGTGCCGCCCCCCGCGCCGATGGCCGCGACCGCGACGCCTATGACGATATCTGCCGCCATGTCCTGATCGAAGATCGAACGACCGGCGATCTCGTCGCGACCTTCCGCTTTCTGCCGCTTGCTTCTGGTGCCGAAATCGGGCGGAGTTATTCGGCGCAGTATTACGACCTTGCCGCGCTGGCCGATTTCACCGGTCCCATGGCCGAGATGGGCCGCTTCTGCGTCGCGCCCGGCCGCTTCGACCCGGAGGTCCTGCGCGTGGCATGGGGTGCCATGACACGCTTCGTGGATGAAGAGGGTGTCGCGTTCCTGTTCGGCTGCTCGTCCTTCCACGGCACCGACCAGCGCGCCTATGCCGACGCCTTCGCCATGCTCCGCGACCGCCACCTTGCGCCGAAACGCTTCTGGCCCCGCGTCAAGGCACCGAACGTCTTCCGCTTCGCCGCACGTCTCCGCCGCCGCCCGGACCGGAAAATTGCGCTCAAGACCATGCCGCCCTTGCTGCGCAGCTACCTGACCATGGGCGGCTGGGTCAGCGATCACGCCGTGGTGGATACCGACATGAACACGCTCCACGTCTTCACCGGGCTGGAAATCGGCCGCATCCCGCCCGCGCGCGCGCGTGTCCTCCGCGCCGTGGCGGGCTAGGGCCACCGTCCCCCGTTGACGCCGGACCTGCGTCGGCATAGCTCGCGGCCATGGCGCGCGCTCCACTTCTCCAACTGACCGACATCTCGCTGACCTTCGGCGGCGATCCGATTTTCGACGACCTGTCCCTCACCGTTCAGCCGGGCGACCGGCTGGCGCTTGTGGGGCGGAACGGCTCGGGCAAGTCCACGTTGATGAAAGTCATGGCCGGCCTGATCGAGCCGGATGCGGGTGAGCGCGTCGTGACCGCGGGCGACAGCGTCGGCTATCTCGAACAGGACCCGGACATGTCGGGCTGCGAGACGCTTGGAGATTTCGCCACGCGCGACCTCGGGCCTGCGGACCTCTGGCGGGTCGAGGCCGTGGCCGAAGGGCTGAAATTCGACCCCTCCGCGCCCGTGGAGACCGCTTCAGGCGGCGAGCGTCGCCGAGCCGCGCTCGCCAAGCTTCTGGCCGAGGCGCCCGACCTGATGCTTCTTGACGAGCCGACCAACCATCTCGACATCGAGGCAATCGAATGGCTGGAAGAGCGGCTTGCCACATCGCGGCAGGCCTTCGTCATCATCAGCCACGACCGTGCGGTCCTTCGCCGCGTGACCAAGGGCACGCTCTGGCTTGACCGGGGTGAGATGCGCCGCCGCGACAGCGGATTCGCGGGCTTCGAGGAGTGGCAGGAGAAGACCTGGGCCGAAGAGGACGAGGCGCGCCACAAGCTCGACCGCAAGATCAAGGCCGAAGCGCGGTGGGCCGTCGAGGGGATCAGCGCGCGTCGCAAGCGCAATCAGGGCCGGGTCCGCGCGCTGCAGGCGCTCCGGGCCGAAAGGGCGGGCCAGATCCGGCGCGAGGGCGCGGCGGCGCTCGACCTGGGTGCGGCACCCAAGAGCGGCAAGCGCGTGATCGAGGCGACCGGTCTTACCAAGGTCTATGACGGCAAGGTCATCTGCCGCGACTTCTCGCTCCGCGTGGCGCGCGGCGACCGCATCGCTTTCGTCGGCCCGAACGGCGTGGGCAAGACAACGCTGATCGAAATGCTGACCGGCCGACTCGCGCCCGACGCGGGCGAGGTGACGCTCGGCACCACCATCGAGATGGCGGTCTTCGATCAGCGCCGCGCCGCGCTCGACCCCGACATGTCGCTCTGGGAAAGCCTGACGGGCGATCCCGACATGCGTGTGAAAGGGAATGCCGATCAGGTCATGGTTAGGGGCCAGCCACGTCACGTGGTGGGCTATCTCAAGGATTTCCTCTTCGACGAGGCGCAGGCCCGCGCGCCCGTCCGCGCGCTCTCTGGCGGGGAAAAGGCGCGGCTCCTGCTGGCCAAGCTGATGGCGAAGGAAGCCAACCTTCTCGTGCTCGACGAACCGACCAACGACCTCGACGTGGAAACGCTCGACCTCCTGCAGGAAAAACTCGACGAATTCGATGGCACCGTCCTTCTGGTCAGCCACGATCGCGATTTCCTTGACCGCGTTGCCACAACCACCGTGGCGCTCGAAGGGCAGGGACGGATTGTCGTCCATGCCGGAGGCTGGTCGGACTATGCGCCGAAGCGGAAGCTTTCGGCACCACCCGAGCCGGAGAAGCAAACCACCCCCCGTGGCTCCGAAAAACCAGCCAGGCCGGCCGCGCCAAAAGAGCCCGCCCTCAGTTTCACCGAGCGTCACCGGCTCAAGGAACTGCCCGGCGTTATCGCCCGGCTGGAAGCGGAAATCGCCAAGCTGGAAGAGCTTCTGTCCGATCCCGACCTTTACACCCGCGAACCGGTCAAGTTCGCCAAGGCGACCGAGGCTCTGACGGAACGGCAAAGCAAGCTTGCCAGCGCCGAGGACGAATGGCTCACGCTGGAAGACAAGGCGGGCGGCTGAGGTTCGTTGGGGCCGAGGGGACAAAGCCGCCTTATTCTGCCGGCGTTCCCTTTGCCTCGTGTTCCGACGCGATCAGCATCGACGCGCCGAAAGCAAGGATCAGCAGGACGAAGCCAAGACCGAGAAATGCCGGTCCGCCGATCAGAAACGCGGCGGCGCCCAGAAGAAGGCCTATGGCGGTGCAGAAAAGAAAAATCATGGCGAGCATGAACCAGCTCCTTCACTCGTTACAAAAACAAAGACCGGGCCAAGACGACGCCCTCAAACATTACGATACGCATAAAATACGGCACAAAGCGGTGCAGAGCAGGGAAAAAACCGGTTCGATTTGTGGACTCTCTGTTGAATGGGATGGGGTAAAATAATACCGTAATTTTAAGTGTCTGTAATTGCTGATAAAATACGAAGAAATGTATCTTGACTGGCGCGGCAGAACCTTTAGACACCGCGCATCCAAACTCTCACCAAGAGACCAGTGACATGAAAACCTTTACCGCAACACCGGCGGACATCGAGAAGTCCTGGGTGGTGATCGACGCCGAGGGCGTCGTTCTCGGCCGCCTCGCCTCGATCGTCGCCAACCGTCTGCGCGGCAAGCACAAGCCGACCTTCACGCCGCATATGGACATGGGTGACAACGTCATCGTCATCAATGCCGAGAAAGTGCAGCTGACCGGCCAGAAGCGCGACAAGCCCAACTACTGGCACACCGGCTATCCGGGCGGCATCAAGAGCCGTACCACCGGCGCCATCCTCGAGGGCAAGCACCCCGAGCGCGTCGTGATGCAGGCCGTCAAGCGCATGCTTCCGGGCAACCGCCTGAGCCGCAAGCAGATGACCAACCTTCGCGTTTACGCCGGTGCCGAGCACCCGCATGAGGCGCAGAATCCCACCGTTCTGGACGTGGCGTCCATGAACAAGAAGAACACCCGGAGCTGATCATGGCAGAAGACATCAAGACGCTCGACGACCTGAAAGAGGCGGTCGGCGCCGACGCCGGGGAAACCGTTGTCGAGGCGCAGCCCTCGCACGAGCCCGTCCGTGACGAGCTGGGTCGCTCCTATGCCACCGGCAAGCGGAAAGACGCGGTCGCCCGTGTCTGGATCAAGCCGGGCTCCGGCAAGGTCACCGTCAACGGCAAGGAAATGGCGGTCTACTTTGCCCGTCCCGTGCTGCAGATGATCCTGCGTCAGCCCTTCACCGTGGCCGGTGTCGACGGCGAGTTCGACGTGATGGCGACCGTCAAGGGCGGTGGTCTTTCGGGTCAGGCCGGTGCGGTCAAGCACGGCATCTCGAAGGCGCTCCAGCTGTACGATCCGTCGCTGCGCCCGGCGCTGAAGGCAGCTGGTTTCCTGACCCGCGACAGCCGTGTGGTGGAACGGAAAAAGTACGGCAAGGCGAAAGCCCGCCGGAGCTTCCAGTTCTCCAAGCGCTGATCCCGGCCGACAGGACTTGCGAAAGGGCTGCCCTTGGGTGGCCCTTTTCATTTGCGCCGACTTCGTCGTCGCGGTGGGGCGATCGCTTGCGCGATCGCCGTTCAGTATTTGAGAACAGAAGAAGGGACGGAGATCGCCCTAGTCGTCAGGCGGCACGAGGCCAAGGCCGCGCAGGTAGATGCCGATCCCGGTTTCCAGCAGGTCCTCGGGCGGGAAGGGCGACTTGGTCCCCGGTGAGCCGCGCGCGAAGAGCTCCACCACGCCGTGGCTCAGCGCCCAGATATGGGCCGAGAACATCTGCGGCGGCGGACGTTTCTCGGGCGGGATATGCTCGGACAGGTTCGCCGCCGCGCGCTCCAGCACCGCGAAGGCCCGTTGCGCCACCTGCGCCAGGTCGGGCGTGCGCTGGATCGAAATGCCGCTTTCGAACATTGCCACGTAATGCCCGGGATAGCGCCGTGCGAAAGCGAGATAGGCGCGGCCCGTCGCCTCGAACGAGGCCAGCGCCGAGGGCTGACCGGTCTCGTAGGCGTATTCCATGAGGTCGGAGAAGATCTCGTAGCCCTGCCGCGCCGCTTCCGCGATAAGGTCTTCTCGCCCCTCGAAATGGCGGTAGACGGCGGCGGGGGTGACCCCGGCCTCTTTTGCGGCTTCCGACAGCGTAAAGCCGGTCGGTCCCTTGTCCTCGATCAGCTTGAGCGCTGCGTCCACAAGGGCCTGCTTGAGGTTGCCGTGATGATAGCCACGCTTAGCCATCCCAGACGTCCGGCCCCCCGGCGATCGAGGCGTCCGGCGCGGCCACGTCGCCCTTGCCCTGATAGTCGAGGTCGTGGAGCACGGCCCGGATCGCTGCAAGGCGCGCGCGCTTCTTGTCATCCGAGCGGATCACGGTCCAGGGCGCGGCATGGCCGCCATGGGTCCGCTCGAAGGTCTCGGCGATAGCAGCGGTGTAGGCGTCCCACCGCTTCAGCCCCTCGACGTCGATCCACGAGAGTTTCCACTGCTTCAGCGGGTCTTTTTCGCGTTTGAGAAAGCGGCGAAGCTGTTCGGCGCGGCCCACGTTCAGCCAGAGCTTTTTCAGAATGATGCCCTCGTCCATCAGCATGGATTCGAACTCGGGCACTTGGGTGAAGAAATGCTGCCGCTGCTTGGGGGTGCAAAAGTCGAAGACATGCTCGACCACGGCGCGGTTGTACCAAGAACGGTCGAACAACACGATTTCGCCCGCGCTCGGCAACTGCCTTATATAGCGCTGGAAATACCACTCGCCCTGTTCGCGGTCCGACGGTTTCGACAGCGCGACGACACGCGCGACGCGGGGGTTCAGGTTCATCCGGAACCGCGCGATAGTGCCACCCTTGCCGGCGGCGTCGCGCCCCTCGAAGACCACGACAACGCGCTTGCCGGTCTCCTTCACATCGGCCTGGAACCGGACCAGTTCGTGCTGAAGCGCCTCGAGCTCGTCCTCGTAGTCCTCCCTGTCCATCGCCTCGTCATAGGGATAGCTGTCGGACAGGATATCCTTTTTGCCGCCCGAGCGGATGGACTCGCGGATGTCGTCGGGGGCGTCAGATTCGAAAAAACTGCTGATGGCGCCATCGAAGGGCAGGGACATGTTATTCGCTTTCACTTTTAAGGAAATCTAGGCGCGAAGCGGGTAGAGCGCAATCGGGCCGTCGCGGAACGGCGCCCGGAAAGCTACCGGAGCCCCGCGCGCGCCGCTGCGCGGTCGATGGCCTCGATGATGGTGCCGGGGACGCTGTGATGGGGCATATGACCCTGACCGTCGAGCAGCGTGAGCTCGGCGTTGGGCAGCCGCTCGGCCAGCGGCTCGGCATGGATGTCGGCAAAGACGGTCCGATCCGCCGTGCCGTGCAGGATCTCGATGGGCAACGTCAGGCGGTCGTAGTCTCCGGCCTGATCGACGACTTTGGGGCGGAGCGTGTTCACCTGCCTGTTATTGGCTCTGAGCGTCGCCGTCCGGATCGCCAGCGGGATACCGGCGCGGGATAGGTAATCGGGCGGCGGGCTTTGCGGATGGAAGGTGCTTTCCAGAACGTCCGCCACATAGCTGCGCGGCACGAAGGCGGCCCCGAGGGGTGCCAGAACCGCCCCGCCAAGGGCTGAGCCGATCACACGGTAGCTGATATCCACCTCGCCCGGCCAGGGCAGCGTCACGCCCGAGAGAATAACGAGCGCGGCTGCCTCGGCTTCAAGCGCCCAGGCCATTGCCACCGCACCACCGAAGGAATGGCCAAGCACGATAGGATTCTCCGCGCCAAGTTCTGCGACCGCGCGCGACAGAATGTTCGCCTGTGAGCGCGGGCTTTCGCCCGCCGTGGCGAAGGCGCCGGAGAAGGGCGCGCCGGCCGCGGTCCAGCCATGTCCCGGGCGGTCGACCATGAAGACCCGGTATCGGGTGGAAAGTTCGTCGGCGAGCGTCATGTCCATGTCCCGGAAATTCGCCCCAGCCCCGTGGATCAGCACAAGGTCCGGCCCCTCGCCACGGACGACCACATGAACGTCGCGCCCGTCCACCTGTACGATCCGGCCCTCGGGCGGGAAACGCGCTTCGATCTCGGCCTCGCGCAGGTCGGCACGCCGATCCACGAAGAGCGCCAGAGCGATGACGGCGGCGAGCAGGAAAAGGGTCGTGGTCAGCATGGGGCGTGGCAAGGCGGCCTTCCGAGGCGGTCGTGTTTCTCACTCCACCACATAGAGGACTGTCCGAACCCGACCACCCGGCCTAGCGCCTCAGATCCGTCGAGGCCTGACCTATCTGCGCCATATCGAAAGGCGTGGTCAGGTAGATCTCGCTGATCCAGTTGCCGTAGAGCAGATGGGCATGGCTGCGCCAGCGGTTCTGCGGCGGGCGGGACGGGTCGTCGCCGGGATAATAGTTCATCGGCACGTTGATGGGCGTGCCGTTGGCGACGTCCCGGTCGTACTCTTCCTTCAGCGTGCCGCTGTCATATTCGAAGTGGTTGAAGATATAGAGCGCGCGATGCGTCGTATCCTCGACCAGACAGGGGCCGGTCTCGGGCGAGCCGAGAAGAGTGGTCAGACCGTCAGCTGCCTCGATCTCGTCCTGCCGCATCTCGGTCCAGCGGCTGACGGGGATCAGACATTCGTCGGAAAACCCCCTGAGATAAGGGCTTTGCGGGGCGAGGTTCATCTGCCGGAAGCAGCCGAACGCCTTCTCCGGCAGGATATGCTTTTTCACCCCGTGGAAATGGTTGATCATCGCCATGCCGCCCCAGCAGACGCCGAAGGTCATATGCACGTTGGTCTGGGTCCAGTTCATCACTTCGACCAACTCGTCCCAGTAGGTCACGTCCTCGAAGGGCAGGTGCTCGATCGGCGCGCCGGTGATGATGAGACCGTCGAACTTCTCGTCCCGAACCTCCTGAAACGGACGATAGAACGCCTCCATATGCTCGGCAGCGGTGTTCTTGGTCTCGTGTTCCGTCATGCGGATCAGGTGGAACTCGATCTGGAGTGGCGTAGCGCCGACCAGCCGGGCGAATTGGTTCTCGGTCTGGATCTTCTTGGGCATCAGGTTCAGAAGCCCGATCTTCAGCGGCCTGATATCCTGTTTGGACGCCTGATCCTCGTCCATGACCATGACGCCTTCGCGCGTAAGCACGTCATAGGCGGGCAGGGTCGAAGGAAGTCTGATCGGCATGGGTCCGTTCCTGAACTGGCTGAGCCGTTGGAAATAGGCGCTTTATCCCCGCGCCTCAAGGGCGCCTGCGACAAGCTCGATCATGTCGGCCTCAATCGTGACGCGGGCCACATCGTCGGCGGCCAGCGTCACGCCCCAGCGGCGCGCCATTTCGGCATAGCGCGGCTGGCGGTGGGCAAGGGCGCGGGCATAGGTCCAGCGGACGAAGGCGTCCGGATCGATGTCTTCTTCGGCCAGCCCCGTCTCGGCGCAGTAAGCCTCCCAGGCGTCGGCCAGAAAGGCCTCGTTGTAGCACATGGGCTTGGGCGCACGGTCGAAGCGGCGGACAAGTTCGGCGGTGTGGGCGTCGTTCCCCTCGATCCAGACCGGCAGCACCACCTTCGAGAGCGCGGTCATCACCGGATCGGCGTCATCCCAAGGGTCCACGACCTCGCAGACCGAACCCGAACTGTCGCAAACGAAATTGGAATACCCGTACAGGTCTTCGGCACGGGCCGCGAAATGCCCCGAATCCAGCATGGCAGCAACCTCGGCCGCGCGATGCTGGGTCTGGCGGTGGCAGTATTCGTCCCAAGGCAGTCCGCCCTTCGCCGGATCGCCCGGCTTTCCCAGATAGGTCGAGAGGGGCGAGAGATTGTCGAAGGTGATGTTCGACGCGATATAGACGCTGTCCGTCATCAGCAGCTCGCGCAAGAGCGGCACCTTCATCGCCTCGCGCTTGAAGTTGTCCGCGATATGCTCGCCCATGTAGCGGGTGCCGATCCGGTAATCGACCGAGTAGTGGAACCAGTCGCCCGTCTCGCGCAAAAGCGCCGAGATATGGGTCTTGCCCAGCCCGGACATGCCGAACAGCATGATCCGCTTGCGGTCCGCGTTCCGCCAGGCCTCGGCACTGTCATAGAGCATCGCTGTCGTCCGTCGTGATCCTTTGCGTCAACGAGGTACGGCCCGGCAGGGGGCGGGTCAATCAGGTAGGCCGCGATTTTCGGCCCACGTGGCCAAGCCGCCCGTTCAGGATCAAAAGCCCGAGCGCCAGAAGCGCGAAGCCCAGATAGGCATTGGCGCCCAGAGCCTCGCCCCGGACAACCGCGCCCAGGACGATGGCCACGGGTGCGATCATGAGCGTCACGAGGAGCAGGTTTCCCGCCCCCGCCGCCGCCAGAATGCGGTAGTACAGAAGATAGGCCAGCGCAGTGGACATCAGCGCATAATAGGCGACAGCGGCCAGTGTGTCCGGCGCCATGGCAAGGGGCAGGGGGCCGTCCATGGCACGCGCCAGCGGCAGCATGATCAGGCTCGACCCGGTCAGCATCCCCGCCGCCGAGACAACCGGTGAAATCCCCTTCAGCCGCGCCCGTGCCCAGCTTCCTGCCAGCGCATAGCTGACCGTGCCACCGATCACCGCAAGCTGCGCCAGCGACGCCAAGTCGAAGCTGGCGAACGCGTCCAGTCCGATCGCCACGGAAACGCCCAGAAAGCCGGTCAGGACGCCGATCAGGCGTCGTGTTGTCAGCCGCTCGTCCGCGAAGACCGCGGCGGCCACCAGAACGCCCCAGATCGCCGTGGCGGCGTTCAGAATTGCGGTCAGCCCCGTCTCGATATGAAGCTGTCCCCAGGCCATCAGGCTGAACGGGATCACGTTGTTCAGACACCCCATGACAAGGAACGCGCCCCAGATGCGCAGGTCTCTGGGCACCGGTTGCCGTAGAACAAGGACCACGAGCCAAAGCGCCAGGGCCGCCCAGAGCACGCGATGCGCGACGGAGGAAAAAACGGGTATCTCGTCCAGCGCGATACGGATGGCGAGGAACGAGCCGCCCCAGATCAGGGCAAGGCCGATCATGTCGGCCCAGATGCGGGGTGTGATGCGTGTCATGCGCCGACCCTATGTCGGGCGGCCTGCACCCGGCGACCCGGAACCTGCGCAAAGAAAAACCCCGCGCGAAGGGCGCGGGGTTTTCCGTGGTTCGACGGCGCGGTCAGCCTCAGAAGCTGTAGCCCACGCGCAGGCCCAGAGCGACGCCGTTGTTGTCGTCGAAATCGCCAAGCGCGGTGCCCGGTGCGGTGCCGTTCTCGGTCTCGGCATCGCCGATCCAGATGTAGCGGCCGCCAACGGTCACTTCGACGTTCTCGATGGTGCGGGTGACCGCCAGACCGAGCGAGGTGTAGCCGTCGGTCGGGCCGAGGTTGCCCGAGAAACCGCCCTGGCTCTTCTCGTGACCGATCAGGATCGCGCCCGACCACTCGTCGTTGAAGCGACGGCCCAGACCAAGGTTATAGGTGATGACGTCTTCGTCGTAATCGACCAGCGATCCGCCGCCCGACGTCGCCCCGAAGATGGTCGGCGAGATGTCGAATTCGCTCCAGTCGGTCCATTTGACCGAGCCGAAGACCAGCGTATCGGCGGCCACACCGGTCTGGAATTCCAGCGTCACCGACTGCGGAATGGTCGACGAGAACTGCGTCGGCGAGGACGGAATGGAAGCTGCCGGGAAGGCTTCGGTCGCGGTGAAGTCATGGGTGACCTCGGACTGATAGGTCAGCGCGACGCGCGCCGCGATCTCGGGCTTTTCCCAGGCCGCACCGAGCACATAGCCGAGGTCGGTCTCGGTCGTCGTATTCATCGTGTAGCTGGTGAAGAGCGACACCTCGCCCTTGGTCCGGATGGCGCGAAGACCGCCATAAACGCTGATGTTGTTCTCAAGCTGGTAGCGCAGCAGCGCGGTCAGGCCGAGGCTGTCCACATCCGCCTGCGATCCGGTGCCGGCATTGTAGACATAGGGCGGGATCGCGGTCGCCGCAGCATAGTCCACATTTGCGCCGATCGGCTGGTCGACGATGAGCGCAAGGTGCAGCTTGTCGGTCAGGTCGTTCTTGTAGCCAAACGACAGGAGTTTGTAGTCGGCCGCGACGTCGCCCGAGCTCTGACCCAGCCCCGGAACGACCGTGGTGCCGCCCGCGGGCGTCGTGTCGAACGTACCGACCTGAGCGCCCGAGACGTCGGGTGCAACGCTTCCGAACGAAAACTCGACGTAGTTGCCTTCTTCAAACAGAATGCCGGTGGACAGCGACGACCGCTCGATCCCGCCGGCATGAGCCGCCGTCGCGCTCGCTCCCATAGCGACGGCTGCAACAAAAAACTTCCCTGACACGCTCGGTCTCCCCCATGTTCGTGCTTAAGTGGTGGGGCTGTTTGCGAAGAGAACCGATTTTGGTCAATTCGTAACGCGACGTCATAAAATTGCGTCGTTCCGTGGCGTAACAAAATAATCACGCTCTTCGGCGGGACCGCGACTCCGACAGGATGTTCAGGTAATTGCCCGCAAAAATCAGGGCGGCACCCAGCAAAACAAGGGCGTCAAGCGGCTCGGAATAGAGCAGCATCCCCACGACCGCGATGGCTGGCAGTCTCAGGAAATCCATCGGCACAACAACTGTCGCGGGGGCCAGCGACAGCGCCTTTGTCAGGCAGGTATGAGCAAGGAGCCCCGCGCATCCCACCAGCGCCACCCATGGCCAGAGCGCGAGAGGCGGGACCGTGATGTCGCCGTCCCAGCCCGACGCGACAAGCCCCATGACCGACTGCATCGCTGTCAGCCAGAAGAGGATGCCATAGGTTGTCTCGGTCCGTGTCAGCGACTTGGTCGAGACGATCGACCCGGCAAAGAAAATCGCCGCCACCGCCGCAATGAGCAGCCCGAACTCGTCGCCCCCCGCGCCGGGCCGCGCCACGATCAGCGCGCCGAGAAAGCCGAGAACGAGCGCCGCCAGCCGCGCGCGTGTCAGCCGCTCGCCCAGAAAGAGGGTCGCCAGGATCATCACCCAGATGGGCGAGGTGAATTCGAGCGCGAAAAGCTGCGCCAGCGTGATCAGCGACAGCGCGTAGAACCACAAGTTCTGGCCCGTGAAATGCGAGATGTTCCGCAGAAGATGCAGCCCGAGCCTGTCACGGCGGACGTCTCTGAAGAGACCCAGTCCAGCGCCAAGCGCGAGGATGATCGCGAAGCCGATGAGCGAGCGGTACATCATCAGCTCGAACGTATCGAGGACGTCCGCCACCGCACGTCCCGCCACCGCCATTGACGAGAAGGACAGGATGGCGCCGATCATCCAGAGTGCGGCCTGAAGAGGCCGCGAGGCGTCGTTCATTCGAGGTAGCGGATATAGCTTTCCCGCGGCACGTCACCGGCCATCGCCGCCGAAGCCGCGGCAGCCCGCACCACGTTGAAAGGCCATTTCAGCGCTTCCCAGAGCATCCCCTCGCTAATGACGAAGCCGCCATTGGGATCGGCAGCGGCATTGGTGATGTCGCCGAATCCGGCCCACCGAAACGAGGCATTGGCCCGCGGCAGGTGATAGCGATGCGTCACGAGGATGACCGGCGCCTCGGGCGCCAGAGTTTCGAGGTCCGCTGTGAAGAGCGCGTTCTGAAGCGTGGACATCGACTGCGTCTCAACGGTGATCGCCTCGGCCGGAACACCCGCCTCCAAAGCGGCAGCGCGCATCGCCTCGGCGACAGGCGGGTTCGAGGTGCCGGTGCCACCGGTCAGGATTAGACGCGGCGCGCGGCCTTCCTCGAAGAGCGCGACGGCGCGATCCAGCCGCGCCTGCGTCTCGGGGCCGAGCCCGCCGAGCCTGCTTGCGCCGCCGCCGGCGACGATGATCGCTTCCGCATCCGGCAGGGTGTCGGTTTCCTTGTACATCGCCACATAAAGCGCGGTGCCGATCAGCGCGGCCCAGATCGACAGGATGGCGATCGCGAATATCCAACGAATTAGTTTCATGCCCGCTTTCCTCAAAAATGCCCGTCGCGGCGCCTTTTCGGCGCCGTTTCGGAATCGTTAACTTATAAATCCGTTTATCCCAAGCCTTTGGCGAAAATCCGGTCGAAAAGCCATGAAAACGTGGCAGTTGGGGCAAGGACATGGCAGCGCCGCGTACCTGGTGCGCACCCGGCTGCAAGCATTTCTTCCCAGCAGAAGCCGGAATAACAGATCGAATTTACGCTTCCGGTTTTCGGAACTACGGCGCGGATCCGAAGCAAAGCAGGGGACAGGGCCACGCTTTCTACGGGCTTGGCGGAATGGCTGTCCCTTAGTCCAGAAGCCCGGAGACCTGGCTCATGGCCTTTTCCAGAAGAACACTCGAGGAGGCACGAATGCGCGGCAGGAAGCCGCCGAACTCGACGTCGCGATCGGCTACGAGCGGGATGCGCTTTTCGGGCATGTCAGGTGCGTTGACCACAAGCGCGCCGACCGCGTCGCCGGCCGCGATAGGGGCTTCGAGCGGGGTACGGTACTCCACACGCATTTCCAGGTTTTCCTGCCCGATGGCCGGCACCAGAAGGCGGATGTCTTGGGCAGGCGTCAGGTTGATCCGCTGGTGGCTGCCCATCCAGACCGGCACTTCGGCCAGTGTCTCGCCCGCTTTCGCGATGTCGCGTTCCAGGAACTGCCGGAAGCCCCAGTTGATCATGGCTTCTGCTTCCTGGCGGCGTTCGATCTGGCTGCTGAGGCCCGTAAAGACGAAGACGATCCGGCGGTCTCCCTGAAGCGCAGAGCCGGTCAGGCCATAGCCCGCTTCTTCGGTGTGCCCCGTTTTCAGTCCGTCGGCGCCAAGACCCAGCCCGAGGACCGGATTCCGGTTGAACCGGTTGGACGGGGAACGCCCGTCGAACTCGTACTCTTCAAGCGCGAAAAATCCGTAATATTCGGGGAATTCCTCGATCAGACGCGTCGCCAGAACGCCCAGATCACGCATCGACATCCGATGGCGGGGATCGGGCCAGCCGGTGGAATTGGCGAAGGTCGAGTCCCTGAGCCCGATTTCTGGCGCGCGTGCGTTCATCTGACGGGCGAATGCATCCTCGCTTCCCGCCAGACCCTCGGCCACGACCACGCAGGCGTCGTTGCCCGACTGTACAATGATGCCCTTGATCAGGCTTTCGACGGTGGGCCGGTCGGTCTCGTCGAGAAACATCGTCGATCCGCCCATCTGCCGGGCTTTGGTAGAGACGCCGAAGGTCGTGTCCAGCGTCACGCGGCCATCGCGAAGCGCTTCGAACAGCATGTTGAGCGTCATCAGTTTCGACATGGAGGCCGGCGGCAGCGGCACGTCGGCGTTTTTCTCGAAGAGGACCGTGTCGGTCGAGATGTCATAGAGCCACGCGGCGGTGGCAGGTGTCTCGAAGGCGGCCAGTACCGGTTTCGGGCTGGCTGCGGTGCAGGCGCTGACGACAACGGCTGCGAGAATGGCGAGGCTTCGGCGGATCATGGGGCTCTCCGTCTCGGTCTGGTGTGGGTCAGTTCGCGGTCAGGAAGGCGTCGGCATATCCCATGCCGCGCACCTGCGCGAGGATTTCGGCCTGTTCGGTGGCGCTGCTGACGGGTCCCACGAGGACGCGCCAGAATGGGCCGTTGCCGTTCCGGCCTTCATCGAGCGTGGGCACGATACCCGCCTGCCGGAGCGAAGATGCTGCAGCCGATGCGTTGGCTTCCTCGCCGAAGAGGCCGATCTGAACATAGGGATTGCGCAGGCCGCTTTCGCTGCGCGGTGCGGGCGCCGCTGCTTCTTGGCGCTCTTCCTCTTCCGCTTCCGCAATTGCGGCGGCGGCGACCGCGACGGTACCGTCCAGAGGCGCCGTCTCGACATCGGGGACCGATGCGTCTGTGGTGGTTGCCGCAAGCGTGGAGGTGCCGATTTCTTCCACCGCTGGCTCGGGATCGTTCCGCAGGCTATCGCGGAACCGTGCCCAGAACCCCTTTCGCCGTGGAGCCTCTTCGGTGGCCGCCGCGACGGCGGTGGCGCCGGTTACCGCAACGGCTGCGGCCGCGTCATCGTCACTCGCTTCGCTTTCCGCGGCTTCCTCGCCCTCGGTGATATCGGCCTCAGGCGCAGGGGCAGGGGGCGGCGCGATGACCACTTCCTCCGTCCGGATCGCGATGACTTCAAGCTCCGTGGGCTGGCCAGCCAGAATACCAAGGGCCGCTGCCGCATCGGACGAGACCTGGATGCGCGGACCGGGGTTGGAACGTTCGCGCCGGAAAAGTGCCGCGGTGATGATCTGGCCGTTCGTGGTATTTCGAATGCGGACGCGTTCGGGGTCGCTGACGTCGGGATGGGCAATCCACTGGCCCCCGAGAGAGGGACGACCGTCCCAGAGCGCAAGTTCAGAGGTGCTGAAGATATCGGCCCGCTCGATTTCCTGCACGACCGTACGGGGCCCGGCGTCGACGCTCGCCTCGGGGCCGCTCGGGCGCAGATCGAGACCCCCGCCATCCTCGCATGCGGTCAGGACAAGGGCCGATGCACCGCAAAGGGCGATGGCGCGAAGGACATTGCTCGACATTCTGCCTGCTCCTCGAGACTGCCTGTGTTGTACCGCGCTTTCTTGCGCGCCTTATATATTGGGCGTCAGTCTATCGGTATGCGGGGCGGGTGAAAAGCACCGATTGGCCGGCTCGGCTGTCCTTTGCCGCGGACACTGTCCGATCCGCTTTCAGAATCGCCCGGAGCCGGATACGAAAGCGCGGTCGGAGGAGTGGCAGAGTGGTCGAATGCACCGGTCTTGAAAACCGGCGTGCGTGAAAGCGTACCGTGGGTTCGAATCCCACCTCCTCCGCCACACGGCCTCCGAGTGATTGACCGGCTGCACTGGCCGGACGGGGCGCCGGTTGCGCCCCTCTCAGCGAATGCGCTGCTCGGTCTCGGCGTCGAACACGTAAAGCCTCCGAGGTTCGTAGCTCAGCGAGACGGTATCACTGGTTTTGGCGCGCTCATCCCCGCGCTCTTCGAAGATCAGAGTTTCGCCTGTTTGGGCGGTCAAATAGGCGTAGGAAATACCTCCCAACGCTTCGGTCAGCTCGACCTTGAAGGTGTCCCCGGACCTGTCGAGTTCCGCATGTTCTGGTCGCAGGCCCACGATGACCTCCGTTCCATCGGAAGGCATGGTGATGTGCGGGGTGACGCTTGCGCCGAAGGCAGGGACATGGATCTCTCCGCCGCGCACCGTTCCCTTCACGAAATTCATCGCCGGTGACCCGATGAACCCGGCCACGAACTTGTTGTCGGGGTCGCGGTAGAGTTCGAGCGGCGCGCCGACCTGTTCGATCACGCCGAATTTCAGCACTACGATCTTGTCGGCCAGCGTCATCGCCTCGACCTGGTCGTGCGTCACGTAGATCATCGTCGCACCGATTTCCTTGTGGAGCCGCGCGATCTCGACCCGCATCTCGACCCTGAGCTCCGCGTCGAGGTTCGAGAGCGGCTCGTCGAACAGGAACACGTCCGGCCCCCGCACGATGGCGCGTCCGATGGCGACCCGCTGGCGTTGACCCCCGGAAAGTGCGGCAGGCTTTCGGTCGAGATAGTCATCGAGCTTCAGGATGCGGCTGGCCTCGTTCGTCTTCTTCCTGATCTCGTCCTTCCCGACGCCATTCATCTTCAGGCCGAAGCCCATGTTCTGCTCGACCGTCATGTGCGGGTAGAGCGCGTAGGTCTGAAAGACCATCGCAACACCTCGGTCGGCGGGATCGACGCGGGTCACATCGCGGGCGCCAATGTGAATCTGACCCTCCGTCGTCTCTTCAAGCCCCGCCACCATACGCATCAGCGTGGATTTTCCGCAGCCCGAGGGGCCCACGAAGACGCAGAATTCGCCATCCTCGATCTCAAGGTCGACCCCGTGGATCACCTGCACGTTTCCGTAGCGCTTCACGACATTCCTGAGTGTGACACCGGACATCAGCCATGGCCCTTTCGCTTGGTGTTTTCTCCGTGCCCCGTCAGCGCGCGGATGGTTTCGATTTCGGTCGGATCGTATGGCGTGCCTGTCTCGTCGAGCAGATCGTGGAACCAGATGCTGCGATCAATCCGGCCACCATGGGCAAGCACCAGATCGTCTGGCCAGGGCAGCCACGTCTGCGTCCGTCCCTTGACCAACCCCCACTGGAAGCATCCGACATCGCGTTGGCGGAAGAGTTCGAGCTGGTCCGAAATCCGGCTGTCTATCTGTCGGGCCATCCATTCGGTGCACAGGATCGGCCGATCGAGGACCTCGAGGTAGTCAATGAACTGGGCCACGCGCTTTCGGCTCCAGTAGGCGTGGAAGGTGATGATGTCCGAATGAAGAAGGGCGGACCGGTCGATCTCGGTCTGATAGGGATGTGCGTCGCTGTCTGGAAGCGGGGTCGTCCAGGCGGCGACCGATAACGGTGCTTCCGGGCCTATCTCCCTGGCGACCGAAAAGCTGGACTCCATCAGGGACAGGGCGTGTTTTTCCAGCTCGGCGTCGAACTGCGAATACTCCGTCTTTTCGAAATCCATGCGGTTGCCGGGCTCGTTGTAGAGGTCCCAGAACAGAATTCGCGAATCGGAGCGGTAGGCCGAGATCACGTCGCGGACATATGCCTCGAGAGAAGGGCGCAGGTCCGTGTCGAGCACGGCGGACCGGCCGGGCGATGCGACGGCCCTGCTGTTGTGGATACCGGGCAGGGGATCGGGCTGCGGACCCCAGACAGGTTCCTCGCCCCCGAAGCCGCAATCGTCGAACAAGCAGGGCACGGTGCTCAGACCGTGTGTCGCGGCGGCGCCCATCACCCGGTCCAGCCGGTCCAGCAGGCCGTCCCGGTCATGCCGCCAACCAAGGAACGGCAGATTTACGCGGATTGCATTGAAGCCAACGTCGGCAGCCCAGCCCAGCTCGCGCTCGATGGTTGGCATGTCGAAACTGTCGGCGTGCCACATTTCGATGAAGTTGACTGCGGTCGACGGCAGGAAGTTGAACCCGCAGACCCAGGGGCGTGCCTGCCACCAGTCTTTGGCGTCTTTTTCGGTCCAGCGGTCCATTGCCGTGGCTCCCAGGTCTGGCGTCGAAAGGAACGCGCCCCGCCGGACAGAGCGGGGCGCGCAATGGGCGTCAGCGATCCAGCAGGTCCTGGACTTCCAGTTCGGCATCGTCGAGCGCGTCCTCGACCGACTTGCCGGTCAGCCAGATGGCCTGAAGCTCGCGGTTCAGCACGTCCTGGATGGCGCCATAGCGCTCGCTAGGAGGTGTATCCTTGGCAATGGCCGCAGTGCCGGTGTATTCGTCCCGATGCGGCAGCGAGGTATAGGCATCGCTCTCCACGACAGACTTGCGGACGGCCATGTGACCGGTCCGCGCCCAGTCGATGTTGTGATCGTTGATGAAGGCCAGCACCTTGAGGGCCGCCATCTTGTCATCGCCTTCCAGCGTCGAGGGGATCGCCCACATATGGCTGTCGGCCCAAGTCGCGCCTGTCTCGAAGAGGGTGGGGAAGTCGGCGACGTAGTAGTTCTCTAGGCCAACCGCGGGATCGGCGGCCTGTGCGGTGTAGAAGTCCACAACCCATGTGCCGTTCACGAGGATCGCCGCCTCACCGTTCAGGAACGCCTGCTGGCTGTCGGCATAGTTGAGCTGCGGATTGGCAAGTCCGGCATCGAAAAGCTGCGTGATGGTCGTCACGGCGTTCTTGCCGGCGTCGGTGTTGATCGTCGCGGTGCCGTCCTCGGTGAAGATGTTGGCGTTCTGCTGCCACATCAGGGCGAGGACCAGCCGCACACCAATTGGGAACTGCGCAAAGTCCGCGGCGAGGTAGTCCTTGCCGGTTGCATCCTTCACCTGCTGCGCGTGCGCCAGCAGCTCTTCCGGAGAAGAGGGCAGGACGGGCTTTCCGTCTTCGACCAGACCGGCTTCGGTCATCACGTCCATGTTGACGTGCCAGAGGTTCGCGTGGAAATCCATCGGCACGCCGTAGATGCCCCCCTCGAAGCTGACCGCATCCAGCGCGGCAGGCGACCAGTCGTTCGGGTCGATGCCGGCAGCCTCTAGATCGCCGGAGATTTCGGCCAGCGCGCCGAGGCCGGCAAATTCGGGGATCCGGTGGCGGTGCATGACATGCACGTCCGGCGGGGTGCCGCCGGCATAGGCCGCTTTGATCTGGTCGTAATAGTTGCCCCAGTCGGTCGGCAGCGTGTTGATCGAGATGCCGTCGAGCTCGGCATCGGCTGCATTGATGATTGACTGGATGATGCAGGCTTCGCCGGTGGATGTCGTGGTGTCGGTGCCCGCGTCCTCGCAGGCGCCGAAGAAGCGGCCAAGGGTGACCTCCTGAGCCAATGCTCCGGTGGCAAAGGTTGCGGCGGCGGCCGCGGTCAGAAGCACATGTTTCATTGGTTTCCTCCCAAATGTGCGTGGATTAGCCCTTCGATCCGCCGACGGTCATGGCTTGCACCACGTACCGCTGGAAGATGAGGAACAGGATGACGACCGGAAGCGAGGCGATGACGCCAGAGGCCATGACGCGGCCCAGCCCTTCCGATTGCGCGAAGTTCGATTGGATGGACGCAAGGCCCAGAGTGATCGTGAAATATTCCCGCTGCTGCGCCGAGACGAGCGGCCAGAGGTAGTCGTTCCAGGCGTAGAGGAACGTCAGGATCGCCAGTGTCATCATGGCGGGCCGGGCCAGCGGCAGCATCACGTACCAGAAGATGCGAAGCCATCCGACACCATCCAGACGCGCCGCTTCCTCGATGTCCTTCGGGATGGCCCGGAAGAACTGCATCATCAGAAACACGCCGATGGGTACGGCCATCCGGGGCAGGATCAGCGCGTGGTATGAATTGTGCCATCCGAAGTCCGCGAACATCGTGTAGAGCGGAATGAAGACGGCCTGTTCCGGGACCATGAGGCCGATCAGGCAGATGATCGTGATCGGTGTCTTGCCCGGAAAATCGAGGCGGGCGAGGGCGTAACCTGCCGTGGTTGAGACAGCGAGCACGCCGAGCGTCATTCCGACCGAGACGATCAGCGAGTTCAGGAACCACCAGGGTGTCTGTCCGAACGCGAAGAGAGCGGCGTAGTTGTCGGCGGTGAACGGGATCGGGACCAGCCCGAATGCCGTGGTCGATGTCGTCCGCGCCAGAACGTCGTTCGGCTGGAACGAGAGCGACACCATCCAGATCGTCGGCACCAGCCAGAGGAAGGCCGGGATCGAGAGGCAGATGACAAGCCAGTAGTAGCTGCGGTTCATCACTTTTTCTCCCGACCGACGATGAACTGGATCACCGAGAACGTGCCCATGATGACGAAGAGGAAGACGGCCATGGCGGAGGCGCGGCCAAGCTCGCTGTCGCGGAAGCCCGTCTGATAGATGTACCGGACCAGCACCTGCGTCGTGTCGTTCGGCCCGCCCTGTGTCATCAGGTGCGACTGACCGAAGACCTGGAAATGCAGGATGATCTGAAGAACGACGACCAGCGTGATCGTGCGCTGAAGGTTTGGCAGGGTAACGTACCAGAAGGCCTTTGCGCCTCTTGCGTTGTCGAGGGCTGCGGCCTCGTAAATGTCCTTGGAAATGTCCTGAAGCCCGGCGAGGAATAGGATCATCGCGATCCCGAGGGACCACCAGACGGTCGCGATGACGATCGCCGCCATGGCGAATTGTTCGTCGGTCAGCCAGTTGATCGGGGTGCCGCCGAAGGTCTCGGTGATATTTGCGATCAGGCCCTGACGCGGCGAGAACATGATCTGCCAGATCAGCGTGACGACCGTGACCGACAGGACCTGGCTCAGGAAGAACAGCGTCCTGAGCGCGCCCATCGCCTTGGTCTCCTTGTTCAGGGCAGCGGCGAGCAGAAGCGCCGAGATGGTGACGCCCGGTACCGCAAGCCCCACGAAGAGGAGCGTGTTGCCGACCGTCGGCCAGAAGCGGCGGTCATACCAACGACCATCTTCGCCGGGATGAAAACCGGGGAGGACAACCAAGAGCAGCGACGCCACCGCGAGCGCAATGGCATTGAAACGGCTCAGCCGGTCCACCCGGCGAAGATAGGCGGAAGCGGCAAGCCCTAGCACTCCGAGCCCTTGCCAGAAGGGAGATGCAAAGCCCCATTCGATATTGCGGCCCCACATGACGCGTTCGTAGTTGCGGAAACCTACAAATTCCTTGGCATCCGGATTGAACGCGACGGCCAGGAGGTTCCAGTCGTGCAGACTGATCCAGAAGCCGCGGAAGAAGGGATAGACGAGGAACAGGCCGTACGTGATCAGAAACGGTGCAAGGAGAAGCCACGCTGCCTGCGTCTGGCTCATCCGCTTCGCCGATGTCCTGGGCTCTTGCATCCTCTCCTCCCCGAAAGTCTGCGAATCTTCTTGTGCTAAAATTATTAGCAATATTTATTAGCGAGCGGCAAGAGCAATATTTTCAGACGGCTAACGCATGGCAGATTCAGGAAAATCCCGAGTTACGATGAAGGATGTCGCCGTCAAGGCGGGTGTCTCGCAGTCGACCGTGTCCTTTGTTCTGAACGGTCTCGAGGACATGCGGATCAGTCGCGAAACACGCAAACGCGTCATGGAGGCTGTCGAGGAGCTGGGCTACAGGCCGCGCGGCGCCGGTCGTCCGCCAAAGGCGGCCGGAGCGGGCGTGATCGGTCTCATGTTCGACGAGATCGCCACCAGCCCGTTCGCGGCGATTTCCATCGAAGGCGCTCAGGAAGCTGCGTGGAAAACGAACCTTATCGTCGAAGTCGTGATGACAGGCGGCGACACCGAATATGAAGCCGAAGTTCTGAAGAAGTGGTCCGGCGACAACGCGATCGGGGTGATCTACGGCTCGATCCTGACCAGAGGGCTCACCGCACCGGAAGCGCTCGCGCGTCACCGTGCCGTCCTGTTGAACTGCAACGATGCCGCGGAGCGATACCCGTCGGTCGTCCCGGCAGAGCGCCGGGGAGGCGAGGTTGCGACGGCAGCGCTCATTGCAGAGGGGCACAAGCGGATCGCTTTCATTTCGGGCGAACCCTGGATGGAGGCTTCGGACCAGAGAATGGAAGGGTATGAACGCGCTTTGCGCGCGGCACGTATCCCGGTCGATCCCTCGCTGATCGTCGAGGGCAACTTCCTGCCGTCGGGCGGCAGGGCCGCGACGCTCAAACTGCTTCAGGATGGCCGGAAGCCGGACGCGATATTCTGTGCCAACGACCTGACAGCCGTGGGCTGCTATGAGGCCCTCAAGGAGTTGGGCGAGGTGCCGGGCGAGACTGTGGCCGTGATGGGCTACGACGATCAGGAAATCGCGCAGCATCTGTCGCCGGCGCTGTCGACGGTTCTGCTTCCCCATCGCGAGATGGGCCAGTGGTGTGTCGAGCAACTCCTGTCCGAAGAAGTGTCACCGATCCAGGAACGGATGGAGTGCCCCCTCGTGCTCCGCGCATCGCATCAGGCCGCGCGCGCCCATTCGAAAGTTTGAGACGGGCTCACTGGCATTATCGCAGTCGAGGACGGTCAGTGATGGCTGGCCCGGCCGGGCCAGCAAGAGATGCTTCTTCTCAACTCGCCCTCAGCCAGGCAGGTGGCGCTTCCGGTGCGCGGCCGGTCACCGCGGCTTCGACGCATTCAGCGAGGCTGGCAAGGCGCGCGTGCCGGCCGGAAAGCCCGTGCGCGTAATGCGCGTATTTGCCGGAATTCGTGATGACACCGCGTGTATCGGGCGGAAAGACCGGCTCGACGATGGAACACCAGCAGAGATCCGGCAGCAGGCGCACACCCGCCGATGCCAGAGCATCGGCAAGACCTTCGGCGCGCGCCGTTCGGAGCGTGTCCCGTCCGATGGTGACGATCGCACGCGTCCCGGCGGCGCAGGAGCGGCCATCAAGAAGCGCGAGAATCTTCCGCGTCTCGGCAAGTGAGGCATGGGGGCTACCAATTGCCACAAGGTCGATCCCGCGCTCGCCCTGATTGAGTTCGGTCCACGCGGCGCGAAAGTCGTCCAGTGAAATCCGGCGACGGGCGGCGTCGGAAACCGGTTCCAGATGGGCCTCGGGCGTGTGCCCGGCGATATGGAGCATCGGCGCTCCGGAGGTCGTACCAAAGGCCGCGCAGAGCGCCTTCAGATCGTCCTGCGACGGATCGAGATGCTCGACCCCGGCAATCAGCGGAATGTGATCGGGCGCGCGCTGCCCGGCGAGCCAGCCGAGAAGCGGCCAGAACACGTCATCGACGCCAGCCTCCGGGGCCGCCACGTCGATGATGACGCGCGGCCTGCGGCCGTCTTCGGAATAGACGCCTGACGCGGGCGCACGTCCCGTCATGGCGATGAAGAGGTCCAGATAATCGGGGTGCTTCGGCGTGCGCGCGCCAAGCACCGTGTTGGCGAAGATCACCGCGTTGCTCTCGGACCAGCCGATGACCTCACCCTGCGCCGGGGGGTTGTCGAGTAGATAGGGCGCGCAGGTGAAAACCGGCTTCGCGCCCATCTTCACATAGGCATCGGCCAGCCGGCTGGCGCGCGTGCCGAAATCTTCGGGGACGTTCTGCGCGGGCCAGTTCTCGCGATCGACGGAAATGGCGTTGATGGTCGTGGGGATGGAAACCCGTGCACCCAGATCGGCCATCTTCTCGGCGAAGATCAGGTTCGCCGAGTGGGCGAGGATGCAGCCGTCGATGTGCCCCCGCGTGACATCGATAAGGTGGTCGGCCCCGTCGGCGGCGGCCATCCGACACAGGATTTCCATGGCCATGCGCATCGCCGGGCCTTCCGCGTCATCGAGCCGGGCCTTGTCCAGCTCGGTCAGTCGAAGCTCGTCGGACCCGGCTTCCGGAAGGTCAGGGCGTATCGTGCCGGCGTCGTTGCCGGCGATCAGGTGCCCCGCCCGAAGCGTTGCATGGCGACACTTGGCAAGACGGTCGTAATCGTCACGGGACAGCGCAAGCGTCGGAATCGGCAGGCCGAAGATCTGGTCCGAGACCAGCGCGCCTAGGGTCAGGATCTCTTCGCGTTCCGCAAAGACGAAGGCGGCGGGCGCGTGACCGTTCAGCGACAATTCCAGCAGAACGCCGCTGCCGCTGCAGGACCCGCGCGATGTGGGCATCATGAGAATCTTGCCGGCCACGGAGTCGCCGTGGTTCGGGTGGTGGACGTCGATGATGCGCCCCGTATCGGGATCGACGCCGCCCCAGAAACTTATGCCCTCGGCGCAGACCAGAACCTCGCCCTCCGCATCGCCGCGCGTGATGATCCGGCTTTGCCGCTGTTGGTCGGTCACGGTGTCTCCAGTGCTCTGTTCAGGGGCCTTGCGCGTCCCTCGCCTCAGCCGTCTTGCCGGCTGGTGAGGGCAGGGAAATGGTCGAGCAGGGACCGCTTGGCGCCCAGGATATGATCGCGGAGAAGTAGGCTCGCGCGGTCACCATCGCCCATTTCACAGGCTTCGAGAATGGCGAAATGCTCGATCCCGGCCCGCTCCATTCCGTCGCTGATCACAAGCTGCGCGCGGACATAGCGTTCGACCCGATCCATGGCGTTGTCGGCGACTTCGATGAAGAACTTCAGGTCGCTCGCGCTGTAAAGCGTCTTGTGGAAGACGCGGTTCAGATCGCCCCATTCCATCGGGCTGTCCGAATCCGAGAAGGCCTGACAATGGGCCCGCGCCTCGGCCAGGCAGTCGCGCGACATGCGCGGCACGGCGTTCCGGAGGATTTCCGGCTCGAGCAGGGCGCGCAGATCGAAGACCTCGGCAGCCTCTGGCGCCGAAAGCCCGGCCACAATGGCGCCCTTGTAGCGCTGCGTTTTTACGAGGCCTTGCTCCTCAAGCCGAGAAATCGCTTCGCGCACGGGGATGCGGCTGGTGTTGAAGAGAGTCGCGATCTCGTCCTGCCGGAGGGGCGAGTTTTCGGCTATCTCACCCTCGATGATCGCCTTTCTCAGGACATCGAAGATGATCGAGGACGCGGACGCCGTCCTTGAGATGTCGATGGCCTTGAGTTTCATCCAGCGTCCTTTTCGTTCCGCCGATCCTTAGCGCCGGTTGCCGGGCAGGGGAAGCGGCAGAAACCACTTTGAATATTGGATACAATATGCGATACAGCCTTATAATTCAACGTCACAAAAGACGAAAAACAAGGAGGTACTACATGTTTAAAAAGTTTATGGGGCTCGCCGCGGTATCGGTTCTTGCGGCGCTGCCGGTGTCCGCCGATACGCTGGACGATGTGATCGACCGGGGCACGCTGCGCTGCGGTGTGGTTCTCGACTTTCCGCCGATCGGCTATCGCGATGCCAATAACGAGCCCGCAGGATTCGATGTGGAATACTGCAACGATCTCGCAGCCTCGCTCGAGGTCGATGTCGAGCTTCTGCCCCTGACATGGGCCGAGCGTCTGCCGGTCATCGTGACGGGTCGCGCCGACGTGGTCTTCGGCGCCACCTCCGACAGCCTCGCGCGGGCGCGCACCGTGGGCTTCAGCATTCCTTACGCCATCTATTACGCGCAGGGCGTTGTCGGATCGGATAGCGGCATCTCGTCATTCGAGGATATCCGGGGCAAGCGTGTGGCCGCCGCCGTAGGCACCGTGCCCGAGCAGGAATGGCTCAAGATCGCCGCCGAATGGGGCGAAGAGAACCTCTATCAGGGCTATCAGTCCGAGAACGAAGTCTTCCTCGCCGTCGCTCAGGGCAAGGCCGATATCGGCATCACGACCAACACAGCGGTCAAGCCGATCACCGAACAGTATGACAACGTCGATCCCGGACCGCGGATGCCGTGGACGACCGACTATACCTCGGTCGTGGTCGACCGCTACGACGTGACCTGGCTGAACTACATCAACCTGTTCGTCACCCATCAGGTGCGCTCGGGCCGCTATCAGGAGCTCTGGGGCAAGTATGTGGGCGGCGAAGCGCCCGAACTGCGTATCCCCGGCGTGATGTACTGATCCTCTGACAGGCGCTCCGCCCGCTCAGGCGGGCGGAGTGACCCCGGGACGGCACGATGTTCAATTACAATTTCCAATGGCGCCCGGTCTGGAGATCACTTCCGGACCTGTTCGAGGCCAGCCTCGTCACGCTTCAGGTCGCCGCGCTGGCGATCGTGCTGGGCATTCTGGTCGGGCTGGTTCTGGCGCTGGTGCGCATGAACATGCGCGGCCCGGCGAGGTGGATCGCCACGGCCTGGGTCGAACTCGCGCGGAACACGCCTGTTCTGTTCCAGCTCTTCTTCTTCGGTTTCGGGCTTGGTGCGTTTGGCTGGCACCTTACGCCCTTCACGATTGTGCTGGTGGGCCTGACCTTCAACAGCGCAGGCTACCTGGCCGAGAACTTCCGGGGCGGCTTCAACGCCATCCCCGACACTCAGCTGCGCGCCGCCCGGAGCCTCGGCATGACCGCATGGCAGGCCTATACGCGTGTCGTTATCCCGCAGGTGTTCAGGCTGGTCTATCACCCGATCACCAACCAGATGGTCTGGGCCGTCCTGATGTCGTCGCTCGGGATGCTCGTAGGCTTCCGCGAACTCAGCGGCGAGACCCAGTTCCTCGCCAGCCGCAGCTACCGCATCTTCGAATATTTCGCGGTCACGGCGGTGATCTATTTCGTGATCGTCAAGATCATCCTTCTCGTTTCTCGCCTGCTGGCGATGCGGTTGTTCAGGTACTGAGGGGGGAGGCGCATGGAACCATCAGTCGTCTTCTTCAGCGGCCTCACGGCAAGCGATGTCTGGTTTTTGACCGAAGCCGCGTTCCGCACCCTATTGATCTCGGTGCTGTCGATCTCGATGGGTACCGCCATCGGCATCTTCTGTGGCTGGTTGCTGTACGAAGGCAAAATCTTCGCCACACTCACGCTCGCCCCGATCCTCGACGTGTTCCGCTCGGTGCCGCTGATCATCCAGCTTGTGCTCTTCTACAACATGGCCCCGATCCTCGGTCTGAATCTCGATCCGTTCGCCTCCGGAACGGTCATCCTGACGATCTACACGGCGGCACTCGTCGCGAACGTGGCGCGGGGCGGGTTCGAGGCCGTTGGCCTTCCTATTCGCCGTGCGGCCAGATCGCTTGGCATGACGTACTTTCAGGACCTGCGCTATGTGGTTCTGCCTATCGGCGGCCGCGCCGTCTTTCCGGCCTGGATCGGTGTGGCGCTTGGCGTGATGAAGGACAGCGCGCTGGTGTCGGTCCTTGGCTATGTCGAGCTTCTGAAGGCGAGCCAGATCCTGATCACCCGAACACAGCAGCCCTTCGTCGTCCTGGCGATCGCCGGCGCGTTCTATTTCGCGCTGTCCTATCCGGTGTCGCGCTACGCCGCAAAACTTGAAAAGAGGTGGGCCCAATGATCGAAATCCGGGATCTCCACAAGTATTTCGGCGACCTCCACGTGTTGAAGGGCATCGACCTCGACGTCCAGAAAGGCGAGGTCCTGTCGATCATCGGCGCGTCCGGGTCGGGCAAGTCGACGCTGCTTTACTGCATCAACGCGCTTGAGCCGATCCAGAAGGGGCGCGTTGTGGTCGACGGCACCGACGTCCATGCGAAAGGAACGGATATCAACCGGCTTCGACAGAAGCTGGGCATGGTGTTCCAGCAGTGGAACAGCTTCCCGCATCTGACCGCATTAGAGAACGTCGCGCTCGCGCCCCGCATCGTAAAGGGCAAGCCCAAGGCCGAGGCCCGCGATATCGCCTCCGAGCAGCTTCGCCGCGTCGGTCTCTCGGACAAGATCAACGTCTATCCGAGCGCTCTCTCGGGCGGTCAGCAGCAGCGCCTCGCCATTGCCCGCGCGCTGGCGATGGAGCCGGAATACATGCTCTTCGACGAAGCGACGTCGGCGCTTGACCCCGAACTGGTGGGCGAGGTGCTGGATACCATGCGTCTTCTGGCCGAAGAGGGAATGACGATGATCTGCGTGACCCACGAGATGGGCTTCGCGCGCGATGTGTCGGACCGGATCGCCTATTTCCATCAGGGCGTGATGGAAGAGATCGGACCGCCCCAGCAGCTCTTCGGAAACCCGCATTCCGAGAACACAAGGAAGTTTCTCGCCAAGGTCCGCTGAACGCCAGCCGCAGGCCGGCGCCGGGACAGGTGCGGACACACCATTTCGCCACCGAGGTTCACGCGGTGGCCACTGACAAGGAGGACGCAATGTCGTCGAGTATCTTTACGGGCTGTATGCCCGCCCTCATGACCCCCTGCACGGACGACCGCAGCCCCGATTACGACGCTCTCGTGCGGAAAGGTCGCGAGATGATCGACGCGGGAATGTCGGCGGTGATCTACTGCGGCTCGATGGGGGACTGGCCGCTTCTGACCGATGACGAGCGGATGGAGGGCGTGGCGCGTCTGGTCGCGGCGGGTGTGCCCGTGATCGTCGGCACCGGCGCCGTCAACACCAGGATGGCGGCAGCCCACGCCGCACATGCCGCGAAGGTGGGTGCGCGCGGGTTGATGGTCATTCCCCGCGTCCTGTCGCGCGGCTCGTCGCCCGCGGCCCAGAAGGCTCACTTCAAGGCGGTCCTGTCGGCCGCGCCGCATCTTCCGGCGGTGATCTACAACAGCCCCTATTATGGCTTCGCCACCCGCGCCGAGCTGTTCTTCGCGCTTCGGGACGAGCACCCCAATCTCGTCGGCTTCAAGGAATTCGGCGGGGCCGACGACCTTCGCTACGCGGCCGAGAACATCACTTCGCGCGACGAAGGCGTGACGCTGATGATCGGGGTCGATACGGCGGTCTATCATGGGTTCGTGAACTGCGGTGCGACCGGCGCAATCACGGGCATAGGCAACGCGCTTCCCGCAGAGGTCCTGCTTCTGATGTCTCTGAGCCAGAAAGCCGCGAAGGGCGACGCGCTCGCCCGCCGTCAGGCCCGCGAACTCGACGAGGCTCTGGCCGTTCTGTCGAGCTTCGACGAGGGGCCGGACCTCGTTCTCTTCTACAAGCATCTGATGGTGCTCAACGGCGAAGACGAGTACCGCCTGCATTTCAACGAGAGCGACGCTCTTTCGGACGCGCAGCGGAACTATGCCGAAGAGCAATATGCGCTTTTCCGGGCGTGGTTCGCCGACTGGCGTAGCCGCGAAGGTCTCTAATCCGGGTGCAGGTCATCGACAGCCATACCGCAGGCGAGCCGACGCGGGTCGTCGTTGGTGGCGGGCCGGACCTTGGCGCGGGCAGCCTCGCCGAACGCGCGGCCCGGCTCGAGGCCGAACATGGTGATTTCTGCGCATCGCTTCTGTGCGAGCCTCGCGGTCACGAGGCGATGGTGGGCGCGCTTCTGGTTGCGCCGTCGGATGCCGATTGCGTCACCGGCGTGATCTATTTCAATACGCTCAGGCCGCTTGGCATGTGCGGCCATGCCACGATCGGTCTGGCCGTTACCCTCGCGCATCTGGGACGGATTGCGCCGGGACAGCACCGTATCGACACGCCGCTGGGGCCGGTCAGCTTCGATCTTCACGACGCGAACACCGCGACAGTGGTGAATGTCGAAAGCTACCGCCACGCAAAAGACGTGGCCGTCCCGGTCGATGGCTTGGGTGTCGTGGTTGGAGACGTGGCCTGGGGCGGCAACTGGTTCTTTCTTGCGAAATCCGCGCCCGTTGCCGTCGAGGCCGGAAATATCCGCGCCCTGACCGACGCCGCGCTTGCCATCCGCGAGGCGCTCGACCGGAGCGGCATCACGGGGGCGGACGGCGCGAGGATCGATCACGTCGAGTTTTTCGAACCCGCCATATCGTCCGATGCGCATAGCCGGAATTTCGTCCTTTGCCCTGGCGGCGCCTATGACCGCTCGCCTTGCGGGACGGGCTGCTCGGCCAAACTTGCCTGCCTTGCGGCGGACGGGGCCTGGCCGCCCGGCAAGGAATGGGTACAGGAAAGCGTGATCGGCAGCACCTACCGCGTCAGCTATCGCCAAGGGGCAGGGGCCGGCATTGTGGCGAGCATCACCGGACAGGCGTTCGTCACCGCCGAAACCAACCTGCTGTTCCACGCAGAAGACCCGTATATCCATGGAATAAGGCTCTGACATGCCTCGTCCGTTCATTTTCATGCGCCGTACTTGCCGCGCACGCGGCCTTTCTGGCGGCACCGCACCAAGGCGGAGGACCTAGATGCGAAGCACCCGCAGCATTCACGTGATTTCCTGCCACGCCGAGGGCGAGGTGGGCGATGTCATCGTCGGTGGCGTCGCGCCGCCGCCGGGCGAGACGATCTGGGAACAGCGGAACTCCATCGCCAAGGACGGCTGGCTCAGGAACTTTGTCCTGAACGAACCGCGCGGCGGAGTCTTCCGGCACGTCAATCTTCTCGTGCCTCCGAAGCACGCGCAGGCTGACGCCGCCTTCATCATCATGGAACCCGAGGACACGCCGCCGATGTCGGGGTCGAACTCGATCTGTGTGGCGACGGTTCTGCTCGATGCCGGAATTGTCCCGATGCAGGAGCCGGTGACCGAGATGGTGCTCGAGGCTCCGGGCGGGCTCGTTCACGTGCGGGCCGCCTGCAAAGACGGCAAGGCCGAGCGGATCAGTGTCCGCAACGTGCCGAGCTTTGCCGACAGGCTGGACGCCGCGCTCGAGGTCGAGGGCCTCGGGACGCTCACGGTGGATACCGCCTATGGCGGCGACAGCTTCGTGGTGGTCGATGCCGCCGCACTCGGCTTCTCGCTGGTCGAGGACGAGGCGCAGGACCTCGCACGCCTCGGCGTCCGGATCACGGCTGCGGCGAATGAGCAGATTGGGTTCTCTCATCCGCTCAACGCCGAATGGGACCACATCTCTTTCTGCGCTTTCTGCGGTCCTCTGTCGGCCAACGCGTCCGGTGTGACGGGCCGCTCGGCCGTCGCCATAAGGCCCGGCAAGATCGACCGCTCGCCCACCGGCACAGCGGTCTCGGCGCGGCTGGCGCTCATGGCCGCGCGGGGACAACTTACCGCGGAACAGAGCTTCGAGGCTGTGTCGATCATCGGCTCGACCTTCACGGGCCGGATCACGGGCGAGACCGAAGTGGCTGGCAGAAAGGCGATCCTGCCCGAGATCACCGGCCGCGCGTGGATCACGGGCACCCATCAGCACATGCTGGACCCCGAAGATCCGTGGCCCGAGGGATACCGGCTTAAGGACACCTGGGGCTTCCAGCCCTAGCGACATGATTTGAATACAGACGGAAAGGACGAAACCTTGAGGACAGAACACCTGATCGCCGGAGACTGGGTCGCTGACGACGAGACCTTTCCGAACATGCCAGTCGAGGGTGACGCGGATCGTTTCGCTGTGGGCAGGCCCGAGCATATCGACCGGGCCGTACGCGCCGCCGAGGCCGCGTTCCCCTCCTTTGCCGGGTTGTCCCGCAATGAGCGCGCCGCGTTCCTCCGGGCCATAGCGGCCGAGATCGACGCGCGGGGCGACGAGATCACCGCCATCGGCACGCGCGAGACCGGGCTGCCGGCCGCCCGTTTGCAAGGCGAGCGCGGCAGGACGACCGGCCAGCTTCGGCTCTTCGCGGATCATATCGAGGCGGGGGATTATCTCGACAGGCGCCACGATCCTGCCTTGCCGGATCGCGCGCCGCTGCCGCGACCGGACCTCAGGATGATGCAGCGCCCGATCGGCCCCGTGGCGGTCTTTGGGGCGTCGAACTTTCCGTTGGCTTTCTCCGTCGCGGGCGGCGACACGGCGTCGGCTCTGGCGGCGGGCTGCCCGGTCGTCGTCAAGGGGCACTCCGCACATCCCGGCACCGGCGCGGTCGTCGCCGAAGCGATCCTGGCCGCTATCGAGGGGCAGGGGATCGATCCGGGCGTCTTCAGCCTTGTTCAGGGGGGCGCGCGCGAGACGGGGCAGGCGCTCGTCACCCATCCGCTCATCCGCGCGGTCGGCTTCACCGGCTCGCTTGCCGGGGGCAAGGCGCTTTTCGACCTCTGCGCCGCCCGGCCAGAGCCGATCCCGTTTTTCGGTGAGCTCGGTTCGGTGAACCCGATGTTCCTTCTGCCGTCGGCCGTGGCGACCCGTGGCGCCGAGATCGCGGCGGGCTGGGCGGCGTCGCTGACCATGGGGGCCGGGCAGTTCTGCACCAATCCGGGCGTCGCCGTCCTGATCGACGGCCCCGAGGTCGAGGCGTTCACCGAGGCAGCCGTTGCGGCGCTGTCGGACGGGGGCGAGCAGGTGATGCTGACCGAAGGGATCGCCACCGCCTATCGGTCGGGACGCGATCGTGTCGCCGGGACCGAGGGCGTGCGGGAGCTTCTGACGTCCATGTGCGACCGGCGCGGGGCAACCCCGTATCTCTACCAGACGACCGGTGCGGCATGGCTGAGGGACGAGACGCTCGGGGAAGAGGTATTCGGCCCGCTCGGCCTGATTGTGACCGTGGCGGATGCGGACGAAATGAAGGCCGTTGCAACAAGTCTGCAGGGTCAGTTGACCTGCACCCTCCATACCGATCCCGGCGACACCGCGCTGGCCCGTGACCTGCTGCCGATACTTGAGCGGAAAGCGGGCCGGGTGCTGGCCAACGGCTTTCCGACCGGGGTCGAGGTTTCGGACGCCATGGTCCATGGCGGCCCGTTTCCCGCGTCCACGAATTTCGGCCACACCTCTGTCGGCACACTTTCTATCCGCCGCTGGCTTCGTCCCGTCTGCTACCAGAACATGCCGGAGGACATTCTGCCTGCCGATCTGACGTGACAGGTGTGCCGTTCTTATGTCTCATATCCGCTTGACGCGCCCACGCCCGCGCGCGCTCACTCGGACCACCAGAACGCCTGAGGGTGAATGATGCAGCTTCCAAGGATGAATGCGGGCGCACGCGCCTTTCTCGACCGGCTTGCCGCGGAAGGTGGGCCGCCGATATACACCCTCCCGCCAGAGGTTGTGCGTCGGCAGCACAACGCCCGGCAGGCCGAGCTGAACCTTCCGCCGCTCCACGCCTGCGACATGCGCGAGGTGCAGGTGACGGACGACGTCGCCGCCCGGCTCTATCTGCCCGACGGCGAGGGGCCTGCCCCACTCATGGTCTTCTTCCACGGAGGCGGCTGGATGCTGGGAACGCTCGATGCGGTCGACGCCCTCTGCCAAGATCTCTGCCATCAATCGGGCTGGGCGGTCCTGTCGGTCGACTACCGGCTGGCCCCTGAACATCCGTTTCCCGCCCCCATCGAGGACGGCCGGGCTGCGTTGCGACTGGCGCGATCCGGGGATCTGGGCGACCGGATCGACCCGACGAGGCTGGCAGTCGCCGGAGACTCGGCGGGCGGCAACATCGCCGCGGTTCTCGCACTGGAGGAGGGCCGCGCACTCACCGCGCAGGTCCTGATCTATCCGGTCACCGACCGCAGCCGGACCCACGGCTCGATGGAGCGGCTCGGGAAGGGGCTGAACCTGGACAAGGCGATCATGGACTGGTTCTGGGACAATTACGTCACCGATCCGGGACTGCACGGGGATTGGCGGGTCTCGCCGCTCTGTTTCTCCGGGACCACCGCTCCGGCACCCACGATGGTGCTCCTTGCGGGGTACGATCCGCTTTTCGACGAGGGACTGGCCTATGCCGATCATCTTGCCGGGCTCGGCACGCCCGTTGAGACGCTTATATTCCCCGATCAGATTCACGGCTTTGCCAATCAGACCGCGCTCAGCGAAGCGCCCTACGCCATGCGCGACGGGATTGCCGGGTATCTCCGCCGCCGCGCCCTTGCGGTCTGACCGGATCAGGGCACCGGTGTCAGAAGGGGGCGGCCCTCGAAATGCGCCGTCAGGTTGTCGCGCATGAGCTGCCCCATCTCTTTCCTTGTCCGCATGGTGGCCGAAGCCTGATGCGGCTGAAGGAGTACGTTGGGCAGGTCCGGAATGCGCGGATCGAGATCGGGCTCGCCCTCGAACACATCGAGCGCCGCGCCGCCAAGCCGCCCTTCGGCAAGCGCGCGTATCAAGGCGTCCTCGTCGACCGCGGCCGCGCGCGCGACGTTGACCAGCATGCCATTCGGCCCGAGCGCATCCAGCACCTTCTCATCGACGATGTGCCGCGTCTCACCGGAGACGGCGAGGGTCAGAATCAGAATGTCCGACGCCTCGGCCAATGCGACGGGGTCGGGAATATAGCGCCAGTCGGACGGCGTGGCCTTGGGGCTGCGCGCGGAATAGGCGATGGTCATGTCGAAAGCGGCAAGGCGCCGTGCGACCGCCTCTCCGATCCGGCCAAGGCCCAGAATGCCCGCGCGCTGTCCCCAGACCCTGCGCCCAAGCGGCGGCGCGCCCTTCCGGGACCAGTCGCCCGAGCGGACCCAGGCATCGTTCGCCACCAGCTCCCGCGACAGAGCCAGCGTCATTGCGACCGCGAAATCGGCCACATCGCCGGTCAGGACGTCGGGCGTGTTCGTCACCGCGATGCCCCGCGCGCGGCAGGTTTCGATATCGACGGCATCGAAGCCCACGCCATAGACTGCGATGACTTCGAGCGCAGGGCAGGCCGCGATGATGCGGCGGCTGGCACCGACATCGCCCTTGGTCGCGATGCCGCGTATGCGTGGGCCGACCTCTGCCAGAAAGGTATCCGCATCTTCGGCAAGGTCGAGCCGGTGCATGGTAAAGGCCGCGTCGAGCGGTGTCTGGTCCCAGTCCGGATAGGGGCCAAGCTGCAGGATATCCGGCCTCGACATGGGCGCGCGCTCCGGGTTGTTATCATGGGCAGAGGCTCGGCCAGCCCGGTCCGAGCGTCAAGAAGCAAGGGAAAGAATAGTGGCCATGTCGCTGGACCTGTTCAGACTGAACGGCAGAACCGCCCTCGTCACCGGCTCGTCGCAGGGGATCGGTCTTGCACTGGCCAGGGGGTTGGCCGGGGCCGGGGCCGCTATTATCCTGAACGGCCGCAATGCCGACACCCTGTCTGCAGCCGCCGAAGACCTGCGGTCCGAGGGGCATACCGTCCGGACGCTGGCTTTCGACGTAACCGACCACGATGCCGTCCGGGCGGCGATCGACGGCCATGAGGCCGAATTCGGTCCCATCGACATCCTCGTCAACAACGCGGGAATGCAGCATCGCGCGCCGCTCGAGGATTTCCCGCCGGATGCGTTCGACCGGCTGATTCAGACCAACGTTGCCAGCGTCTTTCACGTGGGGCAGGCGATGGCGCGTCACATGATCGGGCGGGGGCGGGGCAAGATCGTCAACATCTGTTCGGTCCAGACCGCGCTGGCCCGGCCCGGCATCGCGCCCTATACGGCGACGAAAGGGGCTGTGGCGAACCTGACCAAGGGCATGGCGGCCGACTGGGCGCGGCACGGGCTTCAGTGCAACGGGATCGCGCCCGGCTATTTCGAGACGCCGCTCAACGCCGCCTTGATGAACGACCCCGAGTTCAACGGCTGGCTGACGAACCGGACCCCGGCAGGGCGATGGGGCAAGGTAGAGGAACTGGTGGGCGCCTGCGTCTTCCTCTCGTCTGACGCATCCTCCTTCGTCAACGGCACGGTGATCTACGTGGATGGCGGGATCACGGCCTGTCTCTGAATTCCCGGTGGCGGGCGAAATCCGGCTGGTCTACCCTCTGCCGCGTGAGCGTTAACGGGAGGAACAACGACAGTGCGTTTCGGGGCAATCACGACCATCATTGCGACCCTTCTTGCGACGGCGGGCGCACGTGCCGACACGGGGCCGGTGGCGCTCGACCCCGGCGATTTCGAGGTCTTCGATCCGGTCCAGGTGCGCGCGGGATGGCTGCTGTTTTACGACCCGATCCTCTCGGGCAACCGCAACATCTCCTGTGCGACCTGTCACCATCCTCGCTTCGGCACCAGCGACGGGCTGTCGCTCGGGCTGGGCGAGGGCGGCGCAGGTCTCGGACCCGAGCGCAAGGCCGACCCGGCCAACCTGCCCGAACAGCGCATCCCCCGGAACTCGCCCGCGCTCTTCAATCTGGGCCACAGGGATATTGCGGTCATGTTCCACGATGGCCGGATCGAACGGGACGAGAACCGTGAAAGCGGCCTCAGAACGCCGCTCGAGGACGAGATGGTGACGGGCTTTGCCAGTCTTCTGTCCGCGCAGACCATGTTTCCTGTCCTCTCGGCCGACGAGATGGCGGGGCATTACCAGGAGAACGACGTCTCGAAAGCCGTTCGGCAGGGGCGGATCACGGGCGAGGGCGGCGCGTGGGACATCATCTCGCACCGTGTCGAGGCGATCCCCGACTATGCCGAGATGTTCCGTACCTTCGACACCGAGATCGCTGCGGGCAAACCGCTGGACTTCACCGATATCTCCGATGCTATCGCCGCCTTCGTCGCGACAGAATGGCGGGCGAGCGATACCGCCTATGACATCGCGCTCCGCGGTGGCGCGCCGCTCGACCCGATGGCCGCCGAAGGGCAGGCGCTGTTCTTCGGTGAGGCCGGTTGCGCCGCCTGTCACAGTGGCCCGCTTCTGAGCGACCAGTCCTTCCACGCCATGGCCGAACCGCAGCTTGGTCCCGGCAAGGCCGCACGCTTCGAAAGCCACCAGCGCGATGACGGGCGGTTCCGCGTGACGGGCCGTGAGGCGGATGCCTATGCCTTCCGGACACCCATGCTGAGAAACGTGGTCCACACCGGACCATGGGGCCATGCTGGCGCGCATACCGATCTCGGCCGTTTCCTCGCCTATCACGCCGACCCTGCACGGGGCCTGAACGGCTACGCGCCCCACGCAACGCTGACTGACCTGCCAGAGACCAAGCCCGACTGGACGATCATGGAGGATACCGCCGCGCGGGACGCCATTGCGGCCAGCTACGCGGGCGAGCCAGTGGATCTGAGCGACGCGGATATCCGGCGCCTGATTGCTTTCCTCGCGGCGCTTACCGATGAGACGGCCCTGAAGGGCCGGATGGGCATTCCCGACACCGTGCCAAGCGGGCTGCCTGTCGACCGCTGAAGCGGCTGGGGATTACTCCCGCACGATTTCGGCCCGGTCGCCTGCCGCCACGCTGATCCAGGCCGTCGGCTCACCACCCCCCGGCCACCAAACGCGGAGCATCAGGCTCTCGGCCTCGCCCATCCCGATATGGATCGGCAACAGCGTGCCGGACACGTGCCCGCCGCCAATGGTTCGCTCGCGCCATTCCGTGCCGCCCTCGCGCCGGATCTCAAGCCACGCGCCGATGGCATCCCGGTTCGCGCCGGACTGGGACAGATCGACCGTTGCCCAGTTGCCGCTGTCTTCGGTCTCGTTCAGCCAGACCTCCATCGGGGCGCGGCGGTTGATGACCACCAGATCCAGCCGCCCGTCGAGGTTCAGATCAGCAAGCGCCGCGCCGCGCGACCGTGCCGTGGTGGCGACACCGGCAGCGACCGAGGCTTCCACGAACGCACCATCCGCCCGCTGCATCAGCAGGTTGTTCGGGTCGTGGATGGCGTTCGACGGCATCTGGTCCACGTTGCCCTTGGCGATGAACAGATCCAGCAGGCCGTCATTGTCGATATCCCCGAACTCCGCGTGCCAGCCGGTCGAGGGCCGCCCGTCATCTCCCACATGGGGCCGGTGCGCCGTCGCGCCCCGCTCGAACGGGGCAGGCATGATCCGGCCCTCCCGGTTCAGGTGCAGCACCTGATCGCCCATCGAGGTCAGCATGACGTCGGGAAAACCGTCCCGCTCCAGATCCGCGCTCGCGATGCCCATGCCCCAGATCGACACCCGATCCCAGCCGTCGCCCGTGTCGAGCGCGGTGAGGGGCGACATGCGCCACATCTGCTCGTAGCCGCCCTTCACATAGTAATGCCGGTCGTTCGAGATCCTGAGATCCGCCACCCCCTCGCGCCGCCAGTCCGAGAAGAGCATGGAGAGCGCACAGAACCCCGGCTCAAGCGGGACAGGCATGGCGTAGCCGCCCTCACCCGAGGGGCGGTAGAGCGCGTTCTCGTCGCAGGCTTCGAACGGGCCGTCGGGATCGTCCCGGTCGACATAGTTGCCGATGGCCAGGGTGGGCAGACTGTCCTGATCCTCCCAGGTGGCGGTGAAGGCGGTGCTCCATGCGTTGCCCCCATCGAAACCCCACTCGGCCGACGCGTCGCGAAATCCGCAGTCGCCGTCGCCCTTCAGAAGCATGTTCGCGCCGACGCGCAGCACAGCCAGATCGCTCAGCCCGTCGCCGTCGATGTCAATAGGGTAGGCGCCGGTGACGCGGGTCAGGTCGGGCAGGGCCTTCCCAAGCTGGAATTCAAGCGCGGCCGACTGGCCGGCGATGTTCACGAACAGGTGCGACGGCCCTTCGCCCCCGGCGGCGAAAATGTCGGGCCGCGTGTCACCGTTGCAGTCGAAGACCGCCACGCCGCCACCGACGAAATGCTCCCAGCCGCCGGAGTAGACATGCTCGACCGGCAGCTCGCCTGCAACGTCCCGGAACAAGGGGTCGCCTGCGGTGCCGATAGACGGCATCAGCGTCAGGCAGAAAGCAAACGCAAGACGAAGGGTCACGCGGCGTTTCCCGCACGGACGGAAAGCTGCGCCTCGGTCACGTAGGACAGCGCCAGCGTCGACGCCCCAGATGCCCAGACCAGATCGCCCCAGGCGTGGACTTCGACCGGCGGCGCGGCGACCCCGGAGTTCAGCGCGTGGGACGCCATCTCGTCCAGCATCTGGCTGGAGTAGAGGTATTCGTACTGCATCCGCCCGCCCGACAGGATCACCAGTTGCGGGTCGAACAGGTTCAGCACGTTGCCCATGCCAAGCGCGAGGTACTTGCCCGCCCGCTCGAAGATCGAGCGCGCGGCGGCGTTCCCGGCCTTTGCGTCGGCGTAAAGACGTTCGAGCACCTCCGGCACTTCGGTGCTGGCGGCGATGGGCGCATTGGTCGCCACGGCGGCCTCGCGGACAAGCGCATAGTCGGCCACATAGGCCTCAAGGCAGCCGCGCTGGCCGCAGCGGCAAAGCGCCCCGTCGAGCGCGACCTTGGTGTGGCCAAGCTCCATCCCCATGCCGCGCGCCCCGCGGTAGAGCTTGTGGTTCATCACCAGCCCCATGCCGACGCCGTGCTCGATGGTGACAACTGCGAAGTTCGAAATCTGCCGCCCGACGCCGAACCAGAGTTCGGCCAGCGCCACGAGATTCGCGTCATTGTCGATCGTGACCGGCAGGCCGAGCCGGTCGGACATGAGGGCGGCAAAGGGCAGGGGGCCGCACTCCATCACGGGCGACCAGTGCACCATCCCTTTCGACGGATCGACGAAGCCCGGCACTCCGATCCCGACCGCGGACAGTTTCAAGACCGGAATGCCTGCGCTGCGGCAGACATCCTCAACCAGTTCCGCCGTCGAATCGACGATGCATTCGGGAGAACGATTTTCCGACGCGCGCATCGTGGCAGAGGCGATCTGCCGCCCGGCAAAGTCGTGAATGACGGCGGTGTGTTCGAGATCGGAGAGCTTCAGCCCCGCAACGACATGGGCATCGGGCTCGACCCCAAGCGCGATGGGCGGGCGACCGCGCCCTGTCTCACCCGCTTCATGGGCGCCGGGCAATTCGCGGATAAGCCCCATCTCGATCAGAGCGGAGGTCTGCGTGGTGACGGTGCCGGGGCTGATCATCAGATCCTTCGCGATGGTTGCACGTGACACGGCCCCCATGGCGCGGATACGCTCGAAGATAGAAAGCCTAAGGGAATCGGGTGAATCGGCGGGAGGAAGGAACGGGCCACAGCCCGCAACCTCGGGGGACTCAAACGAAACATGTTTGATCTCACCCATTAATTCTCCTCCAAAACTTTATGCCGACAAAAATGGCATAATCCCCCCCGCTCAGGCGGAAGATTGCCCCTGCATCCTGCTTCGATCAACAACATTCTTAGTTTCGAGTGCATTTTTTTGTTTGACACGAAAATTAATTCATTGGAACATCTGGCGCGAGGGCCCGGAATGGGTCCCGAGTTTTGGGAGGATACCATGAAAAGAAGAACACTCGTCGCCGCACTGGCGGCCGCGACCTGCCTGACGTCCCCGGCCTTTGCCGGAAGCCACAGCGTGACTGTCGGCGTCAGCTGGTCGAACTTTCAGGAAGAGCGCTGGAAGACCGACGAAGCCGCGATCAAGTCGGCGCTCGAAGCCGCTGGCGCAAGCTATGTCTCGGCCGACGCCCAGTCGTCGTCGTCGAAGCAGCTTTCCGACGTCGAGAGCCTGATCGCTCAGGGCGTCGACGCTCTGATCATCCTCGCGCAGGACGCCTCGGCCATCGGCCCGGCGGTGCAGGCCGCTGCCGACGAAGGCATCCCGGTCGTCGCTTATGACCGCCTGATCGAAGACCCGCGCGCCTTCTACCTGACTTTCGACAACGTCGAAGTCGGCCGGATGCAGGCCCGCGCCGTGCTCGAGGCGCAGCCCGAAGGCAACTACGTCATGATCAAGGGCTCGGCCACCGACCCGAACGCGGACTTCCTCCGCGGCGGCCAGCAGGAAGTCCTGCAGGAAGCCATCGACGCCGGCCGCATCACCATCGTCGGCGAAAGCTACACCGACGGCTGGGTGCCTGCGAACGCGCAGCGCAACATGGAGCAGATCCTGACCGCCAACGACAACAACGTCGACGCGGTCGTGGCCTCGAACGACGGCACCGCCGGTGGCGCGGTCGCTGCTCTGGAAGCCCAGGGCATGGCCGGTATCCCGGTGTCGGGCCAGGACGGCGACCACGCCGCTCTGAACCGCATCGCCCGCGGCACGCAGACCGTTTCGGTCTGGAAAGACGCGCGTGATCTCGGCCGTGCGGCCGGTGAAATCGCCGTCGCTCTCGCCGGTGGCACCGCTCTGGCGGATGTCGATGGCGCGATGGAATGGACCTCGCCCGCGGGCACCACGATGAACGCAATGTTCCTCGAGCCCGTGCCGATCACCGCCGACAACCTGACCACGGTCACGGATGCCGGCTGGATCTCGGTCGACGTGCTCTGCCAGGGCGTGTCGGGCGGACCGGCCCCCTGTAACTAAGCCTTATCGCGGCGGCGCCTTCGGGGGCCGCCGCTTTCGCTTTCCGATACCGCGCGCCCCCGGCGCTGCGGCTCTGACCCCGCATCGAAAGAGGCCAGCCAATGACCGACACGGCTCACGCCCCGGCAGACGCGCCGCGCAAACGCAGTCTTCTTGAAACGCTCGAAGTCGACACCCGCCTCCTGGGCATGATCGGCGCCTTCATCGTGTTGTGCCTGATTTTCAACTTCGTGACGGACGGGCGGTTTCTGACGGCCCGGAACATCTTCAACCTGACCATTCAGACCGTCTCGGTCGCGATCATGGCGACAGGCATGGTGTTCATCATCGTCACCCGACATATCGACCTTTCGGTCGGCTCGCTTCTGGCGACCTGCTCGGCCTTCATGGCCATGGCCCAGACCGTTTGGCTGCCCAATGCGCTCGGTCTCGAACTTGGCAGCGCCGCCATTGCGCCGCTCGCCATCATCCTCGGCCTGATCGTGGGCGCTCTGATCGGTGCCTTTCACGGCTGGCTGGTCGGTTATCTGACCATCCCGGCCTTCATCGTCACGCTTGGCGGGCTTCTCGTCTGGCGGAACGCGGCATGGTACCTGACCAACGGCCAGACCATCGGCCCGCTCGACGAGACCTACAACCTCTTCGGCGGCACCAACGGCACGCTTGGACCGACATGGTCCTGGATTTTCGGGATTGCGGCCGCGATTGCCGCCGTGGCGATCCTTTTCTCGTCGCGCCGGAACAAGGTCAGCCACGAGTTTCCCGTCAAGCCTCTGTGGGCCGAGGTGTCGCTTGCCGCGATCGTGGTTGCGGCCATTCTCGGGTTCATCGCGATCCTGAACTCTTACGAGGTTCCGACAGCCCGTCTGGAACGCCTGTTCGAGGCGCGGGGCGAGGTGATGCCCGAGGGCTTCACCACCGGCTACGGTCTTCCGATCTCTGTTCTGCTGCTGATCATCGTCGCCATCGTGATGACCGTCGTGGCGCAGCGCACCCGGCTCGGGCGTTATATCTTCGCCACCGGCGGCAACCCTGATGCGGCGGACCTCTCGGGCATCAACACACGCCTGCTGACGGTCAAGATCTTCGCGCTGATGGGCTTTCTCTGCGCTCTGTCTGCGGTCGTCGCCTCGGCGCGCCTCACGTTCCACTCGAACGACATCGGCACGCTGGACGAACTCCGCGTCATCGCGGCGGCCGTCATCGGCGGCACGGCTCTTTCGGGCGGCATCGGCACGATCTACGGCGCCATCCTGGGCGCGCTGATCATGCAGTCGCTGCAATCGGGCATGGCCATGGTGGGCGTGGACGCGCCGTTCCAGAACATCGTCGTGGGCAGCGTCCTCGTGATCGCGGTCCTCATCGACATCATCTACCGCAAGCGGACAGGAGCACACTGATATGGCTGAAGACCGCGGAACCCCTCTTGTCGAGTTGAACGACATTTCGATCTCTTTTGGTGGCATCAAGGCCGTCGATCATGTCAGCGTCGATCTCTACCCGGGCGAGGTCGTTGGCCTTCTGGGCCATAACGGCGCGGGCAAATCGACGCTGATCAAATGCCTCTCGGGCGCTTACCAGAAGGATTCGGGCGAAATCCGCATCCGGGGCCAGAAGGTCGAGATAAACAACCCGCGCGACGCGCGCGCTCACAATATCGAGACGATCTACCAGACGCTGGCGCTTGCCGACAATCTGGACGCCGCCTCGAACCTGTTTCTGGGCCGCGAGATCACGACCGCGACCGGCCTTGTCGACGATGCCGCGATGGAAGCCGAGACGCGCAAGATCATGGCGCGTCTCAACCCGAACTTCCGCAAGTTCTCCTCGCCGGTCTCGGCGCTTTCGGGCGGTCAGCGTCAGTCGGTCGCCATCGCGCGGGCGGTCTATTTCAACGCCAAGATCCTGATCATGGACGAACCGACCGCAGCCCTCGGGCCTCAGGAAACCCAGATGGTGGCCGAACTGATCCAGGAGCTGAAGCGTCAGGGCCTCGGCATCTTCCTGATCGACCACGACGTGCATCAGGTGAAGGCGCTGTGCGACAGGGCCGCCGTGATGAAGAACGGCAAGCTGGTCGGCGTCGTCAATGTGGATGAGGTATCCACCGACGATATCCTCGCCATGATCATCGCCGGCAAGAAACCCGAACACCTGGCCGCCTGAGGCCGGCACCCAAGACCCGAACGGAGCCCTCCCATGACCGACTTCTTCAAGGACATTCCTGAAATCGCCTACGAGGGCCCCGACAGCACGAACGAATTCGCCTATCGCCACTACAACCCGGCCGAGATGCTGAACGGCAAGTCGATGGAAGACCATCTGCGTTTCGCCATCGCCTACTGGCACAGCTTCGCATGGCCGGGCGGTGACCCGTTCGGGGGGCAGACCTTCGAGCGCCCGTGGTTCGGCGACACGATGGACCTTGCCCGGCTCAAGGCCGACGTGGCCTTCGAAATGTTCCGCATTCTCGGGCAGCCGTTCTATTGCTGGCATGACGCCGACGTCCGTCCCGAAGGCGCGACGCTGGCTGAGAGCCGCTCGCGCATGGAAGAGATGACCGATTATCTCGGCCAGAAGCAGGAGGCGCAGGGCACGCGTCTTCTCTGGGGCACGGCGAACCTGTTCACCAACCGCCGCTTCATGGCCGGCGCGGCGACCAACCCGGACCCGGATGTCTTCGCCTATTCGGCCGGGATCGTGAAATACTGCATGGACGCCACGCAAAAGCTCGGTGGCGAGAACTACGTTCTCTGGGGCGGGCGTGAGGGCTATGAGACGCTTCTCAACACCGACCTCAAGCGCGAGCGCGCGCATGCGGGCCGCTTCCTCCAGATGGTGGTCGAGTACAAGCACAAGATCGGCTTCAAGGGGGCCATTCTGGTCGAGCCCAAGCCGCAGGAGCCTTCCAAGCACCAGTACGATTACGACGTCGCCACGGTCTACGGCTTCCTCAAGGAGTTCGGTCTGGAAGGCGAAGTGAAGATGAATATCGAGCAGGGCCACGCGATCCTTGCCGGTCACTCCTTCGAGCACGAGCTTGCCATGGCGGCGAGCCTCGGAATCTTCGGGTCGATCGACATGAACCGGAACGACTATCAGTCGGGCTGGGATACCGACCAGTTTCCGAACAACTTGCCCGAAGTTGCGCTGGCCTATTACGAGGTCATCAAGGCCGGCGGCTTCACCACGGGCGGCACGAATTTCGACGCCAAGCTCAGGCGGCAGTCGCTCGATCCGGTGGACCTTATTCTCGCCCATGCGGGTGCCTTCGACGTCTGTGCACGGGGCTACAAGGCGGCGGCGGCGATGCTGGCCGATGGAGCGTTGGAAGCGGCGCGTGCACAACGCTACGCCGGCTGGGACAGCGCCGAGGCGCAGGCCATGCTGGGGCAGGGGCTGGACGAGATCGCCGCGCGGGTCGAGGCCGAGGGCATCGAGCCGGAACCGCGCTCGGGCCGTCAGGAGCGCCTGGAAAACCTCGTCAACCGCTTCACCTGACACGCTTCGGTGACGCGTCGCCGAAGGTTCTGCGCTCGGTTAGGGGCTTCATAAGGAATTCAGCGTTATAGCCCCGGAAACAGTTTCAAGACCAAATTCTTCTGTTTCCGGCAAGGGGCGATATGACGGGCAAACGCGCTACCGCTGTTCTGGCTATGCTGGCGTGGCTGGCACTTTTGGTTGTGCCCGGCATGGCTCAGGAGCTTCGCTTCGCCAATTTCGCGTCCGAGTCGCACACGGTCAACCAGTGGCTGATCCCGACGCTCGACGCTCAACTGCGCGACGCGACCGGGGGTGCCGTCTCGGTACGGGCCTATCACCGGGGTGAGCTTGGCCGTGGACCTGTCGAGCAATACGTGAGGGCGCTTCAGCAGGAGGCGGACATCACCTGGGGCCTTCACGGCTATACCTCGGCACAATTTCCCCGCACGATGATTGTCGAGCTTCCGGGCGTCGTGCCACGCCATGGCTCGGGCGCGGCGGCGCTTTGCAAAGCCATGGACGAGATCGCGTCGGAATTTCCGGGAACGCGCCGCATCGCGCTCTGGACGTCCGATCCCGCGATCATGATCATGCGCGACAAGGTGGTCCGACTGCCGCAAGACCTGCAGGGATTGAAGATCCGGGTGGCGGGTGCCAGCGCCGCCCAGGTCGCGGAAGCCTTCGGCGCCATTCCGGTCCAGATGCCAATCAATCAGGTTCATGACGCGCTTGAGAGCGGGTTCATTGACGGTGTGTTCACGGGTGCGTCCGCGATACGGGATTTCAGGCTTCATGAGGTGGCGAATGTCTATGTTCTGGGTGCCCCGCTCGGCCGGTTGTCCTTCTTCGCGGTGATGAGCAATCGCACCTATGACAGCCTTCCCGAAACCGCGCGTCAGGCGATAGATGGGCTGGATATCTGTGCCTTGGGCGAACTGGCCGAAGACGCGGTGCGGCAAACGGGTCAGGCTGCGATCGAGACGACTCGCCGTTTGCCCGATATGACCGTTCTGGACCTGACCCCATCTCAGGCCCGCGCCTTCGAACAAGCCGCCGCCGATGTCGTTGCGGACTACGTCGCCAGCGTGGACGGACAGCGGGTCTTCGATGCAATGACCAACTGATCGGCCGTCAGTCGCGGCCCATGTCTGACAGTTGGGCCGCACTCTTGCGCGCGCCGGTCGCCACGTCTTCGATACAGGCCAGCAGGATTCTTCCGATCAACCGGCAGTCCTCGACCGAGAACGTGAGCGGCAGGCGCATGTCGAACAGTGTTGCCAGAACCCGGTCCGCGTTCGGCAAGCTCTGATCTTCGAGATAGCGCCAGCTCTTGTGGGTCGAGGTGAAGCCATGCGGTTCGGGGGCGCCGAACCATTTCAGCTCGACACCGTCTTCCGCGGCCAGTCGGACAAGCCTCGCGCAGTCCTCCGGTCCGAAATCCGGCACCCGGAACTGAAAGGAAGAGCCGACGCGCAACTCGCCCGGCAGCGCGCCCGGCAGCGCCACCCGATTGGCCCCCCGGAACGCGTCCGCCAGAGCGTCGTGCCGCCGGTTCCATTCCGCCACATTGTGATCGATCCCGGCAATCTGCGGCAGGATCACCGCCGCACGGAGAGCGTCCATTCGCGCCGACAGGTTGGGCGTCACCTCGCGCACCGCCCGAAAAGCGTCTTCGGGCGGCGAGGCGCCGTGGCGCGCATAAAGCATGTAGCTTCCCGACAGTATCGTCGCCCGCGCCATCAGGTCGGGATCGTCGCTGACCAGAAACCCGCCTTCGCCCGAATTCACATGCTTGTAGGTCTGGCTGGAAAAGCAGGCGACACGCCCGTGATTGCCCGACCGCACACCACCGACCCAGCCCCCCATGGAATGGGCGCAATCCTCGATCACGGTCAGGCCCAGCCGGTCGGCCAGTGCCATCAGCCTGCCCATATCGGGCGCATGGCCCCGCATATGCGACAGAAGCAGAAAGCGCGCGCCGCTTGCATCGACCCGCGTTTCGAGGTCATGCAGATCGGGCCGAAGATCGTCGCCGGTCTCCACCAGCACGGCGCGCCCGCCGACCGCCTCGATCGCTCCGGGCACGGGCGCGAGGGTAAAGGCATTGACCAGCACCGCGTCTCCCGGCCGGACGCCTGCCGCACGGAGTGCGATCTGGATCGCCTGACCGCCTGACGTCACCGCAAGGCAGTATTTCCGGCCCTGCCACGTCGCCACGGTTTCTTCCAGCCGCGCGGTCACGCCCGCATCGCCCTCAACAGTGTTGTACCGGTGAAGACGGCTCGACATCAGCACATCGAGCGCGCCGTCGATGGACGCCTGCGGCAGCGGCGCCTGCTGAGTGAAACTGCCGGTGAATTTCAGCCGGTCCGGGGCAGGCGGAACGGCGGCTTCCGAAACTGGATTGCGCATGAATGCTGTCCTGACATTTCCCAAATCTTGACGGCCCGTCGCCCGGTCAGGTCAACTCCCGCCGCCTGTATCTCAATTTTTCGAAGCTGAGTTATGACAAGTCGGGAGAGTCCATGGCAACGAGATCGGCTTCTCTTGCATCCAGCAGCATCAGGGAACTGGCCAGCCACGGCATCTCGGCCACGGCCGGCTCGACGATCTTCTGTCCGATCAGCCGATGCATGGCCGTATAGATCATCCGCGAGACGGACTGCACATAAAGCTCGGTCGTGAAAAGCGACAGCGTGCGTGCAAAGCCGGTACCGGGAAAGGCTGCAAGGCGGATATCGGCATGAAGGCGCTTCGCCCGCATATAGCTGGCCGCCGTCGTCACCGCCCAGCCCGCACCACCTGCGACCATCGCAAGAAGCATCTGGTTGCTTTCAAGCTCGTAGCGCTTCTCGAAATTCAGACGCCGCCGGCGCAGGTTGGTCTCGATCTGGCTGCCGATCATCTGGGACTGAGGATAGCGCAGGAACGGAATGTCGCCCCGCCCGGCGATGAAATCCTCGGCCGAAAAGCGGCTTGAGGCGGGCAGGGCGACCACGAAGGGATCGCGCAGAAGCGGCTGTTCGATCAGGCCCGGCAGATCATTCGGCGGGCGCGTCGCCACCGCCACGTCCAGCTTGTGATCGGCCAGAAGCGCCAGAATTTCGTGGCTGGGCCGGGTCTTGTGGCGAAAAATGCACTTCGGCATCAGATGGGCCAGCATCTTGGCCAGTTCCGGAGCGATCTCGCCGTCGAAATCATCGACAAGGCCAAGGCGCAGGTTCCGTGCCTCTTCCAGGTTGCCCGAGGTCAGTTCCAGCTCGCCCCGCCTTATGATCCGAAGACCTTCGTCGACATGGCGGAGAAAGACGGAGCCCGCAGGCGTCACCACCATGGGCCGGCGGCTGTGATCGAGAAGCGGCACGCCCATGCTTGCCTCAAGCGTTTTCAGGTGATGGGACACGGTGCTGATCGACAAACCGGTCTCGCTTGCCACGGCCTGAACAGACCCGGTGCGGGCAACCGCGCGAAAGACCTCCAGTCCTTTCAGCGTCAAATCTCTGCTCATCTACACGTCCCCCGTCGCCAAATTGCCCTTTCGCGCAGCAATCGCGTGCGGCACCTGATAACATATCGCAAGGCATATTCGAGATTTTCGCAACTCGTTTTTTTCTTTGCCGGTGTCGCGCCCGGTGTGAAACGCTGAGTGCGTCAAGAAAACCGGCGGCACGGATCATGCCGGACATCGCATTGACAGGGAGAAAACGAGAATGAAATCCACCACCTTCAAGAAATCCATCCCCGCCGCCCTGACCGGCATCGCGCTGGTCATGGGCGCGCAGTCGGCGTCGGCGGGCGGCCACCTGAGCGAAATCACGGTCGCCTACTTCCTCGAATGGCCCATGCCGTTCCAATACGCCAAGGTGCAGGGCACCTATGAGGAAGAGATGGGCGTCTCGATCAACTGGGTCGCCTTCGACACCGGCACCGCGATGTCGGCGGCCATGGCCTCGGGCGACGTACATATCGCCGTCAGCCAGGGCGTGCCGCCCTTCGTCGTCGCGACCTCTGCGGGCCAGGACCTTCAGACCATCGACGTGGCCGTCAGCTATGCCGAGAACGACAACTGTGTCGTCGCGGACTCGCTCGGCATCGACAAGACCAACGCGGGCGAGCTGGAAGGCAAGCGTGTGGCCGTTCCGATCGGCACCGCCGCGCATTATGGCTTCCTCAAGCAGATGGAGCATTTCGGCGTCGATATCTCGACCATGGAAATCGTCGACATGCCGCCGGCCGAAGGCCAGACCGCCTTCGCGCAGGGCAACCTCGACATGGTCTGTGGCTGGGGCGGCGCGCTGCGTCGTATGAAGGAAGACGGCAACGTCCTTCTGACCGGCGCGGAAAAGGAAGAACTCGGCATCCTCGTCTTCGACGTGACCTCGGCGCCTGCGGCCTTCGTGGCCGAGAACCCCGACCTCGTCACCGCCTTCCTCAAGGTGACGGCCGACGCGAACGAGGCCTGGAACTCGGGCGCGGGCGTGGCCGAGATGCTGCCCGTGATCGCGCAGGACGCCGGTATGTCGGTGGAAGACACCGAAGCCACCATGGCCACCTTCATCTTCCCGAGCGTCGAGGATCAGCTCGGCGCCAAGTGGCTGGGCGGCGGTGCGCAGAACTTCATGCTGGGCGTGGCGGGCGTCTTCGTTGAAGCCGGCTCGATCCCGGCTGCGCGGGACAGCTATTCGAGCGCCGTGAACACCGGGCCGCTCGAAGCCGTCGACGGCTGAGGCGCCCTTCTGCCAGAATGAGGGGGCGGGCCGTTTGAGCGGCCCGCCCCTTACCACGGGAACCGAAAGCGGGCTGGCATGTCGGAACTTCAGATCGAGAATATCTCGATGCGCTTCGACCTTCCGAACGGGACGCATGTGCAGGCGTTGAAGAACGTCTCGATGACCCTGAAGGAAGGCGAAATCATGAGCGTCCTCGGCCCATCGGGCTGCGGAAAAACCACTCTTCTCAATATCGTAGCGGGCTTTCTTGCACCGACCGAGGGGCGGATCGTCCTTGGCGGCAAGCCGATCAAGGGACCTGCGCCGGAACGCGGCATGGTGTTCCAGAAAGGCGCGCTGTTCGAGTGGATGAACGTCCGCGAGAACGTCGACTTCGGCCCGCGCATGAAGGGGATGCCCAAGAAGCAGCGAGACGAGATTTCCGACCACCTGCTCGAGGTCGTGGGCCTGCGTGACTTCAAGGAAAAGGCGGTCTACGAGCTGTCTGGCGGCATGCAGCAGCGCGTGGCGCTGGCGCGCTGCCTCGCCAACGAGCCCGACGTCATCCTGATGGACGAACCATTGGGCGCGCTCGACGCGCTGACGCGGGAAAAGATGCAGGGGCTGGTGCTGAAGCTCTGGAAAGAGACGGGCAAGACCATCATCCTCATCACCCATTCGGTGGAAGAGGCCCTTCTTCTGGGTGAACGGCTGGTCGTCATGGCGCCGCGCCCGGGCCGTATTCACAAGGAATACAACCTTCCCTTCGCCGAAATGGGCGTGGGTCAGGACCTGCGCGAAGTCAAGAAGCACCCCGATTTCGGCATCAAGCGCGAGGAAATTCTCGGCATGATCTGGGAAATGGAAGAAGAGATCATGGGCCGCACGGAGGCCGCGACATGACCGTCCTTATCGCCTATATCGCGCTCTTCATCGCCGCCTTCCTGATCGTGCGCGCCATCCGCGCGCGCCGCGAGGCCGTGCATGATTTCACATCGCTCAAGACGGTCACCTTCGGGGATGAAAGCGCGGTCAGGCCCGACCGCGCGGCGTCTATCATCTCGATCCTCGTCATTTTCCTGATCTGGGGGGCCTTCACCGGCTCGAAGATCACGCCGATCCATGTACCGGGACCCTTCGAAGGCTCCACGAGTTTCACCTACACCGCGACCGACGCCGCCGGAAACACAGATGACGCAACGGTCAACGTCTTGGTCTTCCCGCTCGGCGACGACCCCGCGCTGGACGAGGTGGCATCTGGCGACGGCTTTGCCGCCAACGACTCGCTCGGCGTCACGCAGCTTCGGACCGAGCGTCTGCGCGTTCTTGACAATGACACGGGCGAGGACCTGACCGTCACGGCCATCGACGGCCAGCCGGTTCAAGCCGGCGTTCCGATCGAGGTCGCGAATGGCGAGGTCCTTCTGAACCCGCGCGGCGCGCTTCTCTTCACGCCGTCCAAGGGCTGGCAGATGGAGCCGATCTGGCTGCCGCCGCCGGAAGGCGTGTTTCAGCGCCTGATCGACATCGCGCGGGACGGCTATCAGAACTTCACGCTATGGGAGCATCTGGGCTTCTCGCTGATGCGCGTGATCGTGGGGTTCATCCTTGGCTCGCTCGTCGGTATCCCGCTCGGCTATGCCATGGGCCTTTCGGGCTGGTTTCGGGGCTGGTTCGACCCCATCGTCGAGTTCATGCGCCCTGTGCCGCCACTCGCGCTCATCCCGCTCGTCATCATCTGGTTCGGCATCTGGGAGACGGGCAAGATCATCCTCCTGTTCCTGGCCGCGCTCTGGATCATGACGATCGCCGCGCGGGCAGGGGTGTCGGGCGTGAACATCTCGAAGATCCACGCGGCCTATTCGCTCGGCGCGTCCAAGTGGCAGATCATGCGACACGTCATCATCCCGAACTCGCTGCCTGAAATCTTTACCGGCGCGCGGGTCGCCATGGGTGTCTGCTGGGGCACGGTGGTCGCCGCCGAACTGGTCGCGGCACAAAAGGGCGCGGGCATGATGATCATCGCTGCGTCGAAATTCCAGCTGACTGACATCGTGATCATGGGGATCATCCTGATCGGCATCATCGGCTATGGCATCGATATCCTGATGCGCATGGCCGAGAAATGGCTCGTGCCCTGGAAGGGCCGGCACTGAGGCGACGGGCGGACCAAGCGGTCCGCCCTTTGCATCAGACGCCTGCGTCGATGGGTCTGAACCCTGCCGAACGCGCCCTGAGCCAGCGCTCCAGATAGCCGAAATCGTCCGGCTCTTCCCGGATCAGGAAGCCTTCGGGCATGTAGGGATAGACCTTGTTCCCCGGCACCATGTCGCGGTCCTTCTCGCGCATCATCAGGTGATGCGGCTGGAAGAGCGACGGATGCTCCAGCCCCGCCGCGCCGGTCATCTCGCCCAGGGCCTTCATCGTGTTCCGGTGAAACCGCGCCACGCGCTCGGCCTTCGTTGGGACCACCAGCGCGCGCTGCCGTACCGCGTCCTGCGTGGCCACGCCCACGGGGCATCGGTTGGTGTGGCAGGCCTGCGCCTGAATGCAGCCGATCGAGAACATGAAGCCGCGCGCCGAATTGGCCCAGTCCGCGCCAAGCGCCAGAACCTTGGCCAGATCGAAGGCCGAGACGACCTTGCCCGACGCGCCGATCTTGATCCGGTCCCTGATCCCCGCGCCGCGGAGCGTGTTGTGGGCGAATGTCAGGCCCTCGACCAGTGGCATCCCGATATTGTCCGAGAACTCGACAGGGGCCGCGCCGGTGCCGCCTTCCTTGCCGTCGATCACGATGAAATCGGGCGTGATGTCGGTCTCCAGCATCGCCTTGACGATGCACATGAATTCGCGCCGATGGCCGATGCACATCTTCATGCCGACGGGCTTTCCCTTGGCCAGGTCGCGCAGCCGGGCGATGAACTGAACAAGCTCGATAGGTGTCGAAAACTCGGGATGAGCGGCGGGCGACACGCAGTCCTGTCCCATGGGCACGCCCCGCGCTTCGGCGATCTCTTCCGAGATCTTCGACGCGGGCAGCATTCCCCCATGCCCCGGCTTGGCGCCCTGGCTGAGCTTCAACTCGATCATCTTGACCTGCGGGTCCGCGGCCTGAGCCGCGAATTTCTCCGGATCGAAGCGCCCATCCTCGGTCCGGCAGCCGAAATATCCCGAGCCCACCTGATAGATCAGGTCGCCGCCGCCCATCCGGTGATAGCGGCTTATCCCGCCTTCACCTGTGTCATGGGCAAAGCCACCCATCCGCGCGCCGGTGTTCAGCGCCTCGATGGCGCGGGCAGAGAGCGCGCCGAAACTCATGGCCGAGATGTTGTAGATCGACGCGGCATAGGGCTGCGTGCAGCCCGGCCCGCCGATCTCGACCCGGAAATCGGTGTCCTCGATATGGATCGGCATGACCGAATGGGTGATCCACTGGTAACCGCTGTCATAGACGCGCTGCCGGGTTCCGAAGGGCCGCTTGTCCTCTTCGCCCTTGGCGCGCTGATAGATCAGCGAGCGCGCGTCGCGGGAAAACGGCTCCTCATCCTGATCGCTTTCGATCAGATACTGGCGAATCTCGGGGCGGATACCTTCGAACAGAAAGCGCATATGCCCGATGACGGGATAGTTTCTCAGGATCGAATGCCGCTCCTGGACGACGTCATAGACGCCCACCAGCGCCAGCACGCCGAATATGACGAAGGGAACCCAGAACCAGGCCGAGAGGGCCAGCCCGATCAGCGAGCCAAGTGCCAGGACGATCGTCGCCCCGAAGATGTAATAGCGTTCCATTTTCCCTTCCGCCGGTCGTGTCGCCCGACGTTTCGGGCCGTTTCCCATGACCATACCGGGAAAGTCCTTGCCTTCCAGTCACAAAGACGGGGGCGACAAGCGAAAACGGGCCGCCCTTTCAGGCAGCCCGTCCAATTTCGTCGAATGTCCGAAGATCAGTCTTCGTCTTCGTCCAGTTTCTCGTCCAGCTCGGCCTTTTCCTGAACAGCCGGCTCGCCGGTTTCCTGTTCGTCGGCCGTTTCCAGCTCGTCCAGCTCGGCGGCGCCGATGTCTTCGAAGAGTTCCGCGATCTCCAGATCGGCCTGAAGCTCTTCCTCGGCGGCCTGCTCGATGACGTCGATGCCCTTCGCCTGAAGCTCGGCCTCTTCGACCGAACGCGCGACGTTCAGCTCGATGGTGGTCTCGACTTCGGGGTGGAGGACGACGGCAACCTTGTGCACGCCCAGTTCCTTGATCGGGGCGATCAGGGCGACCTGACCGCGATCGATCGAGAACCCGGCCTCGGTGGCGGCATCTGCGGCGTCACGCGTGGTGACCGAACCGTAGAGCGCGCCCCCGTCGGATGCCTGACGGATCACGACGAACTGCTGTCCGCCCAGCTTGTCGGCAAGGGCTTCGGCTTCTTTCTTGGTCTCGAGGTTGCGCGCCTCAAGCTGAGCCTTCTCGGACTCGAACTGCTTGATGTTGGCTTCCGACGCCCACAGTGCCTTTTTCTGCGGCAGAAGGAAGTTCCGGGCATAACCGTCCTTGACGGTGACGATGTCGCCCATCTGGCCAAGCTTGGCCACGCGTTCCAGAAGGATAACCTGCATGGGTAGTCTCCTTATTTCACGGCGTAGGGCAGAAGGGCGAGGAAGCGGGCGCGCTTGATCGCACGGGCCAGCTCACGCTGCTTCTTGGCCGAAACGGCGGTGATACGGCTGGGGACAATCTTGCCGCGCTCGGAAATGTACCGCTGCAGCAGCTTGGTGTCCTTGTAGTCGATCTTGGGTGCATTGTCGCCGGAGAAGGGGCAGACCTTGCGGCGGCGGAAAAACGGTTTTGCAGCCATTGTCAGTCCTCCTTAGCGGCGCTCACGGCGACCTTCGCGGTCGTCACGCTTCTGCATCTGAGCCGAGGGGCCTTCCTCGTGCTCGTCGACCTTGATGGTTAGCACGCGCATGACGTCGTCATGCAGGCGCATCAGGCGCTCCATTTCCTGAACGGCCGGCGCGGGGGCGTCGGTTTTCAGAAAGGCGTAGTGGCCCTTGCGGTTCTTGTTGATCTTGTAGGCCATCGTCTTGACGCCCCAGTATTCGCTTTCCACGACTTTTCCGCCGTTATCCGCGAGAACCGAGCCAAAATGTTCGACAAGGCCTTCGGCTTGCGCGTTGGACAGGTCCTGACGCGCAATCATCACATGCTCGTAAAGCGGCATGATGTCTCCAGTTTTTCAGGGCGCACTTCAAAGGACGGGCCTGTCCGCCACCCCCGTCCACGAGAGGATGCGCCGTTCGCAGTTATGCGCGGCGGACCGGGGGCTTATACATGCCCCGCGAGCCAGATCAACCCCTCGCAGACCCGGTGCAAAACCCTTGCAAAAACGGGGCCGGGGCCAACTATCGGCACCGCTTTCGTCTCATTGCTGCCTTTTTTGGCCGCTATGCGGAACCAATGGCACAGAACGGGCAGAATACGGCATGAATGCCTTCACAAAGGTCTACATGGGCGACGAAGGCTCGCCGGCGCTCGAGATGATCGAGACGCCCTGGGGGTTCCGGCTGCGCCCGGCCAAGATCGAAAATCTGCGCAAGGACGCCGTGATCGAGTATACGCTGACCGGCCTCGGCGGCGTGCTGATCCTTGTGGCCGCCCTTCAGTGGCTGCTGCCAGGCACGCGGTGGGGCATGGACATGCTTGCGATCAAGCTGATGTTCTCGACCGTTCTGGTGGTCGTCGGCGGCATCCTGATCAACGTGGCCGGCCGTGGCTTCCGTCCCGAGGTGCAGGTCGACCGCGCACGCGGCGAAATCCGCTTCGTGTCGCGGAACCCGCGCGGGCGGGGCAAGATCCTTGCCGAGGTCGATCTGGACCGCGTGATCGGCGTGGGCATGACGCGCTCGATCGACGGCCCGGACTGTCATTGCCTGATCTACCTGATTGACGGCGAAAAGCCTCTGCGCCTCGCGTCGGGCACCGAACCCGAGATCAAGAAGATCAAGAAACGGATGGACGAATTCGTCGTTCCGCCCTCGGAGCGCTCGGCGCGGCGCGCCTGACGGCCAGTTGTTCTTTTTGCGACAGACGGATGTCGCGGATGAGACATTGTTTGCCGTAACCGACACCACCTGTTAACCTTTTTTCACCGCAGTTTGGCGCTGTGGACGCCGGGCTTCCGGCTGCCGCGGCGGACCAAAGCCAATAATCACGCCGACCACGGCCTCTGGAGGGGCCGTAGAGACGCGGAACAGGAGGGAGACATGTATTCAACCATTATGGTTCCGGTCGATCTTGCGCATTTGGGCACACTCACCAAGGCGCTTTCGACGGCAACCGATCTTGCGAAACACTATGACGTCCCGGTCGTCTATGTCGGCGTGACCAGCGCCGCGCCGGGCCCGCTCGGGCATACGCCCGAAGAGTACGGCGACAAGCTCTCGTCATTCGCCGCCGAGCAGGCGAACGCGGGCGGAATCAAGACCAGCTCCCAAACCCTTGTCAGCCACGATCCGACGACGGATGTGGACGATGCGCTCTTGCAGGCGGTCAAGGATACCGGGGCGGACCTGGTCGTGATGGCGTCACATCTTCCCGGCCTTGCCGACTATGTGTGGCCATCGAATGGCGGCAAGATCGCCGCCCATTCAAGTGCTTCTGTATTCGTCGTCCGGGGCTGATCGCATCCGGATGCACAAACAAGAACAAGGAGGTCTCGTAACATGACGGACCAATCAACGGATCAGGGCATCCCCGAGCCCGAGGGCGCGTCCGATATCATCCAGACCGATTACGAAATCGGCCAGGACAATATCGAAGCGCAGATCGGGCCGTTCGGCCTTGATATTCACAACCCGGTTTTCCTGATTTCCGGGGTCAGCATCATCGCCTTTGTCTTCTACGCGCTGGCGCTGCCGGATCAGGCGGGCGAGTTCTTCGGCTGGCTCCGGCCCGCCCTGACATCGACCTTCGACTGGTTCTTCCTGTCGGCGGCCAACATCTTTGTCCTTTTCTGCCTTATCCTCATCGTCAGCCCCTGGGGCGGCGTCAGGATCGGCGGCAAGGACGCTACCCCCGACTACAGCTATCCCGGCTGGTTCGCGATGCTCTTCGCCGCGGGCATGGGCATCGGCCTGATGTTCTTCGGCGTTCTGGAGCCTGCCTATTACTTCGGCACGCCATGGGGCGACGCGCCGCTCGGCGTGGTCAGACCATTCGACGAGAACGGGATGCTGATCGAGGCCAATGTGGAAGAGGCGCGGCGCATGGCGCTGGCCGCCACGTCCTATCACTGGGCATTGCACCCTTGGGCGATCTACGCGGTCGTGGCGCTGGCTCTGGCGCTCTTCTCCTATAACAAGGGGCTTCCGCTGACGATCCGCTCGGCCTTCTACCCGATCTTCGGGGAACGGGTCTGGGGCTGGACCGGCCACATCATCGATATCCTCGCGGTCTTCGCGACGCTCTTCGGCCTTGCGACTTCGCTCGGCTTCGGCGCGCAGCAGGCCAACGCGGGTCTGGAGCATATCTACGGCATCCCGAACAACGTCACGGTTCAGGTCATCCTGATCACTGCGATTACTGCCGTGGCGCTGATCTCGGTCGTGCGCGGCCTCGACGGCGGGGTGAAGATCCTGTCCGAGGTCAACATGGTGCTGGCCTTCCTGCTGCTCATCTTCGTTCTCTTCGCCGCCGGCGCGGGCACGATCCTGAGCGAGTTCGCAGCCGGTCTCGTCGCCTATACGCAAGAGGTCGTGCCTCTCTCGAACCCGTTCGGGCGCGAGGATACGGGCTACATGCAGGGCTGGACCTCGTTCTACTGGGCGTGGTGGATCAGCTGGTCACCGTTCGTGGGCATGTTCATCGCCCGCGTCAGCCGGGGCCGGAGCGTGCGCGAATTCATCATCTGCGTGCTTCTGATTCCCAGCTTCGTCTGCGTGCTCTGGATGGCCGTCTTCGGCGGTGCCGCGATCAACGACATGATCGCAAACGGGGCCGACTCGATGGTGAAGGCCAACGTGATCGACAACTACAGCCCGGAACTGAGCCTCTTCGCGATGCTCGAAAGCCTGCCGCTGGCCGCGATCACCTCGACCCTCGGGATCATCCTGGTCATCGTCTTCTTCGTGACCTCGTCGGACTCGGGCTCGCTCGTGATCGACACGATCACGGCGGGTGGCAAGATCGACGCTCCGCTGCCGCAGCGGGTGTTCTGGTGCACCTTCGAAGGGGCGGTCGCGATCGTGCTTCTGATCGGAGGCGGTCTGACGGCGCTACAGGCCATGGTCATCTCGACCGGGCTGCCGTTCACGGTCGTACTTTTGCTCATGTGCATCGCCATCGTGAAAGGCCTGAGAAGCGAACCCCGCTGATCCGTCGCCCGAACCACAGGAAGGGGCCGGCCCGCAGCCGGCCCTTTTCTTTTGCCTTGACGGCCCCGCGCGCATCCGGTCCGGTCGGGCCATGAAAACACTCGACATCGACGTTATCCGCGCCGCGTTTCCGGCCTTTTCCAACCCAGCCTTCGACGGCGTCGCGCTTTTCGACAATGCCGGCGGCTCGGTGCCTTGCCGTCAGGTGATCGACCGCCTGAGCCGCTTCTATCACGAGCGGAAAGTGCAACCCTATGCCGACTATGGCCCGAGCGCAGCCGCGGGCGAAGAGATGGACGAGGCGCGGAGCCGCCTTGCCGCCATCCTCGGCGTCGATACCGACGAGGTCAGCTTCGGCCCGTCCACCACGCAGAACACATTCGTCCTTGCCAACGCGTTCCGCCAGTTCCTTGAACCGGGCGATGCGATCATCGTCACCGATCAGGATCACGAGGCCAATTCCGGCCCCTGGCGGCGGCTGGCCGAAGACGGCATCGAAATCCGCGAGTGGAAGATCGACCCAGAAACCGGCCATCTCGACCCTGCAGACCTGCCACCCTTGCTGGATGGCGCGCGGCTTCTCTGCTTTCCCCATTGTTCGAACGTGGTGGGCGAGATCAACGACGCCGCCGCGATCACGGCCATGGCCCACGAGGCGGGTGTGGCCGTCTGCGTCGACGGCGTCAGCTATGCGCCCCACGGGCTGCCCGACGTCGGCGCGATGGGGGCGGATATCTACCTGTTCTCGGCCTACAAGACCTATGGGCCCCATCAGGGGATCATGGTCATCCGCCGCGCACTCGGCGAGGCGTTGCCCAATCAGGGACACTTCTTCAACGGCGACACGCTCTACAAGCGGTTCACGCCGGCCGGTCCGGACCACGCGCAGGTGGCGGCCTCGGCCGGGATGGCGGACTATATCGACATGCTGGCGGATCACCTCGGGCAGGGCGGGGCAAGCCCGCGCGACCGGGGCAGGGCCGTGCATGACGCGATGCGGGCGCGCGAGACGGCACTTCTTAAGCCGCTGCTCGATTATCTCGGCAACCGGAACTCGGTCCGGCTTCTCGGCCCCACCGATGCCCCCGCCCGCGCGCCCACTGTCGCCGTCGTCACCGACACACCCGGCGCGACGCTCGCCGCCGAGATGGTGCCGCATGGCATCGGCGCGGCAGGCGGCGATTTCTACGCGGTGCGTCCGCTGTCCGCGATGGGGATCGACACCGATCATGGCGTTCTCCGTATGAGCTTTACCCATTACACGACCGAAGCCGAGGTTGACCGGCTGATAGGGGCCCTAGATCACGTCCTGTAACCGACGTGGATGAGGGCGTTTCATGAGTGATGCAGCACCGGCGATCTGGTGGGTCCGAAGGGACCTGCGCCTTGGCGACAATCCGGCTCTGACCGAGGCGTTGAAGGCGGGCGGGCCGGTCATCCCCGTGTTCATTCTGGACGAGGTGTTCGAAAGCTACGGGGCCTGTCCCCTTTGGCGCTTCGGCCTTGGCGTCGAACATCTGGCGAAAACACTGGAAGAGGCCGGATCGCGCCTGATCCTCCGGCGGGGCAAGGCGAAGGACGTCCTGACCGCGCTAGTGAACGAAACCGGCGCGAAGACCGTCCGTTGGAGCCGAGCCTACGACCCCGATCAGGTCGCGCGCGACAAGGGCGTCAAAGCGGCGCTGGAAGACGCGGGCGTCGACGCGAAAAGCGTGGCCGGGCACCTGATGTTCGAGCCGTGGAGCGTTGAGACCAAACAGGGCGAGTTCTACAAGGTCTACACGCCCTTCTGGCGCTCGGTGAAGGATCGGGACGTACCGGCGCCGGTCTCGCGCCCGTCTGACCTGAATCCGCCCCAAAGCTGGCCCGACAGCGAAAAGCTGGAAGACTGGGCACTGGATGCCGCCATGGTGCGGGGCGCCGACATCGTCCGCCCGCATCTGAACATCGGCGAGGACGCGGCCAGCGCCCGGCTTGCCGCCTTTATCGCCCACCGGATCGACGCCTATGACGAGATGCGGGACTTTCCGGGCGAGGACGGCACATCCCGCCTGTCGGAAAACCTTGCTTGGGGCGAGATCAGCCCGCGTGCCTGCTGGCACGCCGGTATCCGCGCGCTGAACGAGGGCAAGAAAGGCGCCGAGACGTTCCTGAAAGAGCTGGTCTGGCGCGAGTTCGCCTATCACCTCGTCTGGCACACGCCCAGGATCGTCAGCGGCAACTGGCGCGAGGAATGGGACGCCTTCCCCTGGAACGAGGACGAGCGGAAGGCCGAGGTCAAGGCGTGGAAACAGGGGAGGACCGGCATCCGCTTCGTCGATGCCGCCATGCGCGAGATGTACGTCACGGGGCACATGCACAACCGCGCACGGATGATCGTCGCCTCCTACCTGACCAAGCACCTGCTCTGTCACTGGCGGATCGGCCAGAAGTGGTTCGAGGACTGCCTGATCGACTGGGATCCGGCGTCGAACGCCATGGGCTGGCAATGGTCGGCGGGCTCCGGCCCTGACGCGACGCCCTATTTCCGCGTCTTCAACCCGGTCACCCAGATCGACAAGTTCGACAAGGACCGAACGTACCTGAAACGCTGGCTGGCCGAGGAGTATTCCCGGCCCACGAAAACGGCGCTGTCCTATTTCGACGCGATCCCCGAAAGTTGGAACATGTCCCCCGACGACGAATATCCCGAGCCCATCGTCCCCCATGACGAGGGCCGAAAACGCGCGCTCGACGCCTATGAAAACCGGGATTTCTGACACTGGCATTGCCATGCTGCGCCGCATATGCTGCGCTCGCAAAGTAACCCAGCCGGAAGGAAGCGCGCCTCATGTCACTCAACGGAAAAACCGCCATTGTCACCGGTTCGAACTCCGGCATCGGGCTGGGGATCGCGCGTGAACTGGCCAAGGCAGGCGCGAACGTGGTGCTGAACTCGTTCACCGACCGGGACGAGGATCACGCGCTGGCCGCTGAACTTTCCGAAGAGACCGGAACAAGCGCGCGCTACATCAAGGCCGACATGTCGAAGCCGGACGAGTGCCGCGCGCTGATCGAACAGGCGGGCACCTGCGATATCCTCGTGAACAACGCCGGTATCCAGTATGTCGCCCCCATCGACAAGTTCCCGACCGAAAAGTGGGACGCGATCATCGCGATCAACCTTTCCTCGGCCTTCCACACCACCGCCGCGGCGCTGCCGATGATGCGCAAGGCCGGCTGGGGCAGGGTGGTCAACATCGCTTCCGCCCACGGACTGACGGCCTCGCCCTATAAATCGGCCTATATCGCCGCCAAGCACGGGATCGTCGGACTGACCAAGACCACCGCGCTCGAAACGGCGGAGGAACCGATCACCGCCAACGCCATCTGTCCGGGCTACGTGCTGACGCCGCTGGTCGAAGCGCAGATCCCCGATCAGATGAAGGCCCACAACATGGACCGCGACACGGTGGTCCGCGAGGTGATGCTGTCCCGCCAGCCGTCAAAGGAATTCGCCACCGTCGAGCAGATGGGCGGCACCTGCGTCTTCCTCTGCTCGGATTCGGCGGCGCAGATCACCGGTACGACGATCAGCGTGGATGGCGGCTGGACCGCGCTCTGACGCGGCGCCGATGTCCGACACCGCACCCATCCGCATCAATCTCGCCCTTCAGGGCGGGGGCGCGCACGGCGCCTTCACCTGGGGCGTGCTCGACCGGTTGCTCGAAGAAGACAACATCGAGATCGCGGGCATCTCGGGCACCTCCGCCGGGGCGCTGAACGGCGCAGCGCTCAAGGCGGGGCTCTTGGAGAGGGGCCGGACGGGCGCGCGCGAGAACCTCGACTGGCTCTGGCGCCGCGTGGGAAACCTTGGCGACATGCGGCTGACGGCCTGGATGGCGCCCTTCACGCCCGCGCCCGCCATGGTGGCTCAGGCGCTTGAATACTCGCTGCCCTTCGGTCTTGCCGACGCCGCCACGCGGGTCTTTTCCCCTTACATGTCCGGCCCGTTCTACCGCAACCCGCTCGAACGGGTTGCGCGGCGGTTCCACTATGATGCGGTCTGCGCCGACGCGGGGCCGGCGCTTTTCGTCTCGGCCACGAATGTCCGCACCGGCAAGATCAGGGTCTTCACAGGCCACGAGATCACTACGGACGCGATCCTTGCCTCGGCCTGCCTGCCGACGCTTTTCCGCGCGGTGGAGATTGGAGGCGAAGCGTACTGGGACGGCGGCTATACCGGCAATCCGGCGCTCTTCCCGCTCTTCGACCAGAACCTGCCCGATGACGTGGTCATCGTGAACATCAACCCGCTCTACCGGCCCGATATCCCGACCGACCCGCGCGACATTCTGAACCGGATCAACGAGGTCAGCTTCAATTCCTCGCTTCTCCGCGAACTCCGCGCCATCGAATTCGTCCAGCGCCTGATCGACGCCGACAAGATCGAGGAAGGGGCGATGAAGCGCGTGAACGTCCACATGATCGCCGATGACGAGCTGATGCGCGGGCTGAGCGTGGCGTCGAAGCTGGTGCCGGTCCCGTCCGTGCTGACCGATCTCAAGGCCGCCGGACGGGCGGCCTGCGAGACCTTCCTCAGCGAACACCGGACAAAACTGGGCCGGCAGTCGAGTGTCGATCTGCCGGCCATGTATTCCTGAACAGCGCGCGGGCGCTCTTATTCTTCGGGCAGAACCACGCCATCCCCGCCGCCCGACGCTACTGCGGCCAGGATCACGAGGAAGATGAGCGGTACGACGAAACCACCGGAGGTCGCCGCGCCGGCGGCAACCGTTTCGGGCGCCATGACCACCTCGGGCTCGATCGCGGGCGTGGCAAGGTTGCCCGCCGAGACGGGCCCGCTTCCGATTGCAATCGCCGCCGCGATGGTGGCTGCAGGTTTCACATATTTCAACGGGTCGCCCTCCCAAAATTCCGTTCGATCAATATACCACGAAATCTCCTTCCGCAGCGGGGTATTCGCGCGGAATATGGAAATGGTGTTCCCGCCACCACATCGACAGTACCCATTTGACGCCGCTGTCCGGACCGAAGCCCACATGGGCGCTGTCGGGGTGCACTGTGTTCGCGCCGGGCGGTGTGTTGGCGAAGACAAGAACACGGCCCAGCCGGGGGCGTGCGGCCACCTTGAGGTTTGGAAAGGCAGTCTGACCGCCATCCTCGACATCGTTCAGGTAGCAGAGCGTCGTGAACAGCCGCTGGCCGCCCCGCTCCAGCAGATGCGCGCTTGTGCCGCCGGCGTCGTAGCCGTCGAAATGCAGGTCGAAAAGCTGCTCTCCCTCATAGCGGAGAAGCTTCGAGGTCTCGCAATTCTCGGGCGGCAGGCGGAGGAGACCCGAGATGCGCGTGGCAAGCTCGGTCAGCTCCGGCACCTGCCACTGGTCGACGAGGGCGGCAAGATTGGTGCGTTTCTCGCCAGTGACCCGGCCGTCCTCGGTGCCGTAGGTCGGCTGCTCCAGCCGCGCCTCGCCCGCGGCGATCGCCGCCCTGGCCGTCGCCTCGTCGAAGACGCCGTCATAGACCGCCACGAAGGGGTTCGCGCTCAGAAGTTGGGATCGTATCATGCCCGCCCTCGTTTTCCCGCCACTCTGTAAGGGAAGGGGGCGAGGATCAAGAGGCGCGCGCGGTAGGCTGGCGCACCTCGCCGATGGGGGTGGGGCTGGCCTTGTCGCCATTCGGATAGACAAGCCCTGCCGAAATCACCAGCTTGGCCGCGTCCTCGACCGTCATGTTCAACTCGATGACGTCGGATTTGGGCAGGAACAGCAGGAATCCGGACGTCGGGTTGGGTGTCGTGGGCAGGAAGACCGCCGTCTTGTCCTCGTCCACCGGCATGCTGGCCGCGATTTCGCCTTTGGCGCTGGTCGAGATGAAGGCGATGCACCAGATGCCCTTGCGCGGATACTCGATCAGACAGGCCTTGTCGAAGGACGAGTCGCTTTGAGCGAAAACGGTTTCCGCAATTTGTTTCAGGCCGTTATAGACCGATCTTACCACGGGAAGGCCCTGCACCAGCCCCTCGGCCCAGGCGATCATGGACTTGCCGATGATGCCCTTGGCAAGCCAGCCGACGAGGATCGTGAAGACAAGGAAGACGATCACGCCAACGCCGCGCACGTTCAGACCGACATACTGGTCCGGTCTCAGCCAGATCGGCACGAAGGGCAGGACCCAGCTATCGACCCAGCCCGCGACGGTCCAGATCAGGTACAGCGTCAGGCTGATCGGGGCGACGACGACCAGACCGGTCAGGAAGGACCCGCGGAGCGAGGAAAACAGCCCGCGCCGTTTTTTCGGCTCCTGATCGTCGTTGAATGGTGTGCTCATGCCTGTGGTCCTGACCGCGCGTCCCGGCGCTCTTCAACCTAGGCCGTCTGAACGGCCAGAACAACGGCCCAGGCGGGAAATCAACTGTTTTCCCGCGCGGCCGCCAGATGGGTGGCGATTTTCGCGGCAAGGCGCGCGTTGTTCAGGACGAGTGCGATATTCGCCTTGAGCGATGCGCCATCGGTCAGCTCGTAAATGCGCTGCAACAGGTAGGGCGTGACCGCTTTTCCGGTGACGCCATGATGCGCGGCATCCTGCATGGCGCGCTCGATGATCGGCATGATGACCGCGCGCGGGATTTCATCCGACTCGGGGATCGGGTTGGCGACAAGCTGCCCGCCAGGCAGGCCCATCGCGCCCCGCATCCGGTGGGCCGCCGCGATCTCGGCCGGGTCACCCATGCTGAGCGGGGCGTCGAGGCCCGAGTTTCGCGACCAGAAGGCGGGGAAAGCCTTCTGGCCATAGGCGATGACCGGCACGCCAAGTGTTTCCAGCACCTCCAGCGTCTTCGGCAGGTCCAGAATGGCCTTCGCACCCGCCGCAACGACGGTTACCGGCGTTTCGGACAATTCGCGAAGGTCGGCGGAAATATCGAAGCTGTTCTCGGCCCCCCGGTGAACACCGCCCACGCCGCCCGTGGCGAAGACCTCGATCCCGGCCAGCCGCGCGGCGATCATCGTGGCGGCGACGGTGGTCGCGCCCGTGCCGCCCGTTGCGATGCAGGCGGCGATGTCGGCCCGGCTCAGCTTGGCCACGTGACGGCGCTGCCCCAGCGCGTCCAGCGTTTCGGCATCGAGACCCACGCGGAGCACCCCGTCGATCACGATGATTGTCGCGGGGACCGCACCCTCGGCGCGGATCTGATCCTCGACCGCGCGGGCGGTTTCAACGTTCTCGGGATAAGGCATCCCGTGGGTGATGATCGTCGATTCAAGCGCCACGACGGGCCGTCCGACCGCCTTGGCCGCCGCCACATCCTCGGACAGTCTGAGGGGAAGATCGGTCATCCGGAAATGTCTCCTGATACGTAATCCGCCGCCGCGCGCAACGCTGTCTCAAGCGCCGCCTCGGGCGCCTCGCCGCGCGCTTCGGCGGCGATATGGGCGGCCATGAAAGTGTCACCCGCGCCGGTCACACGCGTGACCAGCACCTGCGGCGGTGTCGCGACGATCACGCCGGAGGCCCGCGCGTGGGCCGCCGCGCGTCCGCCATCGGTCACCAGCACTTCCGCCGCGCCCCGCGCCAGCATCGCGCTGGCGGCGGCCTCGGCGCTGTCGAAGCGTGTCTGGCACAAAAGGCCCGCCTCTTCGAGGTTCACGTAGAGTGTCGCGCGCGGGCAGGCCAGAAGCGGCAGCAGCCGCTCGGCCTTGCCAGGCGATGCCGGCGCCACACGCAGATCGGCGGCGGCAAAGAGCGGGCTGTCGGCAATTTCGCCCAGAAGGTCTTCGGTCAGGTTGCCGTCAAGCGCGATCTGCCCCGCAAAGGGCGCCTCGGCCGTCCCCAGCGCGCCATTCGCCAGGGGCCGCAGGATCTTGTCGCCCGCCGCCTCCAGCGAATGCGCGTCCGCAATCGCCGCGATCAGCCCGTTCGCCCCTTCGACCGCCATGTAGCGGTCCGTCGGCAGGTCTTCCGAGCGGTAGACATGCCCGGTCACCATCCCCAGCCGGTCGGCAGCGGCGACCAGTTCGTCGCCTTCCTCGTCCCGCCCGATGGCGGTCAGCAGGACAGGCCGCATCGCGAAGCGCCTGAGCGTCATGGCGATGTTCATCGCAACCCCGCCCGGCAGCCGCGTGATCCGCCCGGGCACGTCCGATCCCACGCGCATCACTGCGCCCGAACGCCCGATGATGTCCCAGAGGACCGACCCGATACAGATGATATCCCGCGTCTCAGCCATGGGTGCGGGTTTGACCGGATCGCGCGATCTTGGCAAGCCGCACCGGACATCCGCGCCTGTCGAAAAACCGTGACCCCACGCGTCCTTGATGCGCTAGACTTCTGATGAGGAGGGCAGAGCAATGCCGATCACTCAAAAGACCTTCGACTTTCTCGCCGATCTCGACGCCAACAACGACAAGGACTGGTTCGAGGACAACCGCGATCGCTACGAGACCGCGTGGAGGGTGCCCGGCCTTCACCTGATCGAGGCTGTGGCCGAGGACATGGCCCGGCTCGACCCGCCGCTGAAGGCCGAAGCGCGACTCAACGGTTCTCTCCGCCGGATCAATCGCGACACCCGCTTTTCCAAGGACAAGACGCCTTATAATGCGCGACTGCACCTCGTTTTCTGGCATGGCAGCCACCCGAACCGCGCGCCGGGAATGCATGTGGTCCTGTCCCCCGAGGGCGTCGGCTATGGCGCCGGGCAATGGGCGATCGAGCCGCCACGGCTCGCCACGCTCCGCGACAGGATCGCATCGGACCCGTCAGAGCTTCTCGCTGCGTTGGATGCTGCAGGAAAGGTCGGGTGCCGGATGAGCGCGCCGGACCTCGCGCGCCTTCCAAAAGGATACGACGCGGACGGACCGGCAGCTGACCTTCTCCGCTACAAGGGTTTCGTGGCGCGCACCCATGACGCGCCAGCACCGGCCAGTGCGATCATCGGGGCAGGGGCCACGGACTGGGTGATGGAGCAGACCCGCGCGCTCCTGCCGCTGATCCGCTGGCTCAGCGCCTAGCGCGTCCCCGCGAAGCGCGTCTCCCAATCGGCGCGCTCTTCGTCGCTGATCTTGCGGAAAAGAACGTCCGGCACCGTGAACGCGTGCCCTGCAGGCAGAGCCTCCAGCGCCGCGCGCATGTCGCCGGGCCACTCGGTGTCGAGCGTGTTCATCGACGACAGCATCCGCGCCGCCGCATCCGGGATGAAGGGCGCCGACAGCACCGCGTAGACCCGGATCAGGTTCAGCGCCAGCCGCACAACCGCCGCCGCCCGCTCGGGGTCTTCCTTGTAAGCGGCCCAGGGTGCGGCGGATTGCAGATATTCGTTCCCCGCGACCCAGAGCGCGCGCAACTCGGCCGCCGCTTTCCGGACCTCGATCGCCTCCATGTGACGCTCATAGGCGGCCAGCCCCTCGGTCAGGCGCGCGATAAGCGCCTCTTCCTCGGCTCCCCATGCGCCGCCCGCGGGCACCCCTTCGCCGAATTTCGAGCGGCAGAACTTGGTCACCCGGCTCACGAAATTGCCCAGCACATCGGCCAGGTCCTTGTTCACCGAGGACTGGAAATTCTCCCACGTGAACTCGCTGTCCGAGCTCTCGGGCGCATGGGACAGAAGCCACCAGCGCCAGTAATCGGCGGGCAGGATCTCCAGCGCCTGATCCATGAAGACGCCACGGCCTTGAGACGTCGAGAACTGGCCGCCGTCATAATTGAGATAGTTGAACGACTTGATGTAATCGACCAGCTTCCACGGCTCGCCCGACCCGATGATCGTGGCCGGGAAGGACAGCGTATGGAAGGGTACGTTGTCCTTGCCCATGAATTGGACGTAGCGCACATCGTCGGCGCCCTTGTCGGTCCGCCACCAGCGTTCCCACTCGGCATCCGGCGCGCCGCGTTCGTCCGACCACTCCTTGGCGCAGGCGATGTATTCGATGGGCGCGTCGAACCAGACATAAAAGACCTTGCCCTCCATGCCGGGCCAGTCCTGATCGCCCTTCTTCACCGGAATGCCCCAGTCCAGATCCCGCGTGATCCCCCGGTCCTGCAATCCGTCGCCGTCGTTCAGCCACTTCCTGGCGATCGACGTGGTCAGGATGGGCCAGTCGGTCTTGGTGTCGATCCAGTCCGACAACTCCTTCCGAAGCGAGCGCTGCTTCAGGTACAGATGCTTCGTCTCCCGCACTTCCAGTTCGGTCGATCCCGAAATAGCCGAGCGCGGCTCGATCAGGTCGGTCGGGTCGAGCTGCTTGGTGCAGTTCTCGCACTGGTCGCCCCGCGCCCGGTCGTAGCCGCAGTTGGGGCAGGTGCCTTCGATATACCGGTCGGGCAGAAACCGGCCATCGGCATTCGAATAGACCTGAGACTCGGTCACTTCCTCGATCAGCCCGGCCTCGGCCAGCTTTCCGGCGAAATGCTGGGTCAGCGCGTGGTTCTGCGGGCTCGACGAGCGGCCGAACTTGTCGAAGGACAGGCCGAACCCGTCCGACAGCTCCTTCTGGACCCCCCACATCCGCGCGCAGTACTCGTCCACCGGCTCGCCCGTCTTGGCCGCCGCCAGTTCCGCCGGCGTCCCGTGCTCGTCGGTCGCGCAGAGGAACAACACCTCGTGGCCCCGCGCCCGGTTGTACCGCGCGAACAGATCCGCCGGAAGCTGGGAGCCCACGAGGTTGCCCAGATGCTTGATCCCGTTGATATAGGGAATCGCCGATGTGATCAGGATACGCGCCATGAAACCGCCCTCGGATGCTGCCGAAGGCGCTCTTAGCGTGGGCACGAGCGGGCGTCACCCCCCTTCTTCTTTTCGGAAATACTCCGGGGGAGCGATCGGAAGGGAGCGGGGGCCGAGCCCCCGAACGGGTCGGATGCGGACCGCATCCGGCCACCGCGATCGCGAAGCGGGCGCAATACCTCTTGCAAAGGCTCCGATTCCATCCTATCTCGCGCGCACTTCACAGGCAGGGCTTGGGCCTTCGGGGGAGACATCCCCGTCGTGTCCGCCGGTTGGGAGAGATCCCTGATGGCCCCGCCGAGGCGCAAACCGGAAAGGAACTCAGGACATGGCGCTCCCCGAATTTACGCTGCGCCAGCTTCTCGAAGCTGGTGTTCACTTTGGTCACCAGACGCAGCGCTGGAACCCGCGGATGCAGGAATTCATCTACGGCGACCGCAACGGCATCCACATCATGGACCTCACCCAGACCGTTCCCATGCTGGACGCGGCACTCAACGTGATCCGTGAGACCGTGGCCAAGAACGGCCGCATCCTCTTCGTCGGCACCAAGCGTCAGGCCCAGAAGCCGATCGCAGAAGCCGCAGAGAAATGCGCGCAGTATTACATGAACCACCGCTGGCTCGGCGGCACGCTCACCAACTGGAAGACCGTCAGCCAGTCGATTCAGCGCCTCAAGGCGATCGACGAGCAGATGGCCGCCGGTGCCGAGGGCCTGACCAAGAAAGAGCGTCTGGGCATGGAGCGCGAGCAGGAGAAACTCCAGGCGTCGCTCGGCGGTATCCGCGAGATGGGCGGTGTGCCGGACCTTCTCTTCGTCATCGACGTGAACAAGGAAGACCTCGCCATCGCCGAAGCCAAGAAGCTTGGCATCCCGGTTGTGGCCGTGGTCGACACGAACTGTTCGCCCGAGGGCGTGGACTACATCATCCCCGGCAATGACGACGCCGCCCGTGCCATCGCGCTCTACTGCGATCTGGCCAGCCGCGCCGCGCTGGATGGGATGTCGGCTCAGCTTGGCGCCGCGGGCGTCGATATCGGCGCGCTCGAAGACGCCGCCGAGCAGGGTCTCGAGCCGGAAGAAGCCGTTGCTGCCGCCGACGCCGGCGCTGCGCCGTCCGACGAGGTCGTGTCGAACGACACGATCGCCAAGGACGCCCCTTACGAGCTGGAGAACAAGGAATAATTCCTGTCGCTCCGACGAGACCGGGCAGGGGCCTTCCCTGTCCGGACCGCACCCTATTTGATTAAGGAGAAGCAAGATGGCTGTCACGGCTGCACTTGTGAAAGAGCTTCGCGACAAGACCGGCGCGGGCATGATGGACGCCAAGAAGGCGCTGACCGAAACCGACGGTGACATGGACGGCGCCATCGACTGGCTGCGCACCAAAGGTCTGGCCAAGGCCGACAAGAAGGCCGGCCGTACCGCCGCCGAGGGCCTCGTCGCCGTTCAGGCCGACGGTGGCACCGGTGTCGCGATCGAGGTGAACTCGGAAACCGACTTCGTCGCCAAGAACGAAGAGTTCCAGTCGATGGTTCTGGGCTTCGCCAAGGCCGCGATGACGGCTGCGGATCTCGATGCGCTGAAATCGGCCGAGATCGGCGGCAAATCCGCCAGCGACATCCTGACCGACGCCATCGCCAAGATCGGCGAGAACATGCAGCTTCGCCGCATGGCCAAGATCGAAGGCGACAATGTCACGTCCTATGTCCACAACGCCGCCGCTGACGGCATGGGCAAGATCGGCGTGCTCGTCGCCTATTCCGGCGATGACGAGGAATTCGCGCGCGGCGTCGGCATGCACATTGCCGCCATCAACCCCGCCGCTCTGTCGGAAGCCGATCTCGATCCCGCCGTGGTCGAGAAGGAAAAGCAGATCCAGATGGACATCGCGCGTGAAAGCGGCAAGCCGGAAGCGGTCATCGAGAAGATGATCGGCGGCCGGATGCAGAAATGGCTGAGCGAAGTGACCCTGCTGAACCAGGCCTACGTCAAGGCCGAAGACGGCAAGACCACCGTGGGCGATGCCGCTGCGGCCGCCGGCGTCACGATCACCGGCTTCATCCGTCTTGCCGTGGGCGAAGGGATCGAGAAGCAGGAAGAAGACTTTGCCGCCGAGGTGGCCAAGGTCGCCAAGGGCTGATCCGGCCCGCCGGGTAACCGGCGCAGGAAAAGAAATCGGGCGGCGCTGCCGGGACGCAGCGCCGCCCTTTTTACTTAACCTGTAAACGACGGATCGCGTCCAAAGGGGATGAGGAACGGACGCCCTTCCGATACGGATCAAGGATGCCGGCCCTCAAGCGGAGTATGCGCTGTCAGGCCGGCGGTTCGGTTTCCCGATCCTTCCTGTTGCACCCGGTATCGCGGGCTGTTGCGGAAGGCTGTTCCCAGGCTAATGCCACCACTCACGGAACGCTTCTATCTTTGCGCGAAAAGTGACGTTAGGGAAGTATGGTTTTCCCTACCACTCACGAACACGTGAATTTACGCTAACGTAAGCGGTAACGTCATATATCCGTTACAAAAATCTGTCTTTGCAGCGAGGCTTTCATCACCGCCTGCGTCGTGGTGTCCACGTCCAGCGCCTCGCGTGCCTTGCGCAGATGCTTCTCGACCGTGGGCGGAGTAAGTCCCATGATTTCAGCGATATCCTGCATCGTCTTACCATCACCGACCCATTCCAGAACCTCGCGCTGGCGCGGCGACAGGCGCTTCATATGCGACGGGAAGGGAAGGGCGGCGATTTTCAGATGCGCCACCTGCGCCAGAAGATTGACCGTCTCGCCATCGCTGGCCCATAGGTTCTCGACATCGCACTGGTTCAGCCCCTTGCGCGCTGTCAGCGCGATTGCGCCTTTCTGCCGGGCGGAACTGTCCGCGAACGAAATCGTATAACCGGCAATGACGCCGTGGGCCCGGTTGAACTCAAGAATCTGCTTCTGTTCTTCATCAAGTTCGGCTTCTATCCTATTGATATAACTCCAGGACATTGCGCCTTCGTTCTCAAGCGCCCAGACCGTCATCGGCGCGCGGTTGAACATGGCCTTGTCGAAGAAAGGCCGGATATAGCCGTCGTCGTGATTGGTCAGAACCAGCATGTCGTCGCGGTTGCCGATACCGGTGCGCGTCCGGAACCGCGTGAATCCATAGAGCAGACGGTCGAAGCCGAAATTGCTCATCTCGCGCGTTAGAATAGCCCAGACAGTCTCGACGGTCCGCGCCTCGACCAGCCGTGTCAGGGCGTGGTTCATGCGGCGCGCCCACCGATCTTGCCCAGAATGGCTCTGAGCGCCAGAGGATAGCCCTGGACGCCGAAGCCCAGGATAACACCGGCCGCAACGGGCGCGATCATGCTCGTATGCCGGAAGTCCTCGCGCGCATGCACGTTCGAGACGTGGAGCTCGACCACAGGCAGGCCGATCCCGGAAATCGCGTCGCGCAGCGCGATGGACGTATGCGTATAGGCGCCGGCGTTCAGGATTATGCCGTCATGGGTGCCGCGCGCATCGTGCAGCACATCGACCAGCGCGCCTTCGTGGTTGGACTGGAAAAAGGAAACCGACACGCCAAGCGCGTCCGCTTCGGCGCGGCACATATCTTCGACATCCGACAGCGTCTCGGCGCCGTAGATCGAGGGCTCGCGCGTGCCGAGCAGGTTCAGGTTCGGACCATTGGCGATCAGGATCGACGTCATGTTAAAAGCCTTCGCGTTTCCCGATGGTTAGCAAAAACCTAGCAACACGTATATCTCTTGTCGTCACAAAGGGGGGACTGTGGCTGCGGGAAGACAGATAACGTGATCTTTCTCGTCTAAGTGTCTGACAGATATGCCAGTATAGGTGTCAGGCAGGCCCTTGGCGTCGTATCTAATATTTACATAATACTGATTATACGAATAATGGATATCGTGACGGGGCACATGAAACGGCCGCCAACTCAGCCCAAGGCATAGCCCGCCCCGCGTACCGTGCGGATCGGATCGCCCCCTCCGTTCTGACCGAGCGCCTTGCGCAGCCTGCCGATGTGGACGTCCACGGTGCGCGTGTCGACATAGATGTCGCGGCCCCAGACCCGGTCCAGAAGCTGATCGCGCGACCAGACGCGTCCTGGTTTCTCCATGAAGGTCGACAACAAACGGAACTCGGTCGGCCCCAGCTTGATCTCGCCGCCTGCCCGCGTGACCCGGTGGGTTTCGGCATCGAGCACGATGTCATCGAATTCCAGCCGCACGCCCACCGTCGCGGGCCGCACGCGGCGCAGTTGCGTCCGGACCCGCGCCATCAACTCGACCACGGAATACGGTTTGACCACGTAATCATCCGCGCCGGTTTCCAGCCCGCGCACCCGATCGACCTCTTCGCTCCGCGCCGACAGCATGATCACCGGCACCTCGCGCGATGCCGTGTTCATCTTGAGCCGCCGGCAAATCTCGATTCCCGAAACGCCCGGCAGCATCCAGTCCAGGACGACGATGTCGGGCGCGGTCTCCTCGAACAGCACCAGCGCCTCGTCGCCGCTTTCGGCGGTGACCACGCGGAACCCCTCGGCCTCCAGATTATAGGCCAGAACCTCGCGCTGCGCAGGCTCGTCCTCGACCACCAGAACGCTCGGCTGGGCGACGGCGGACATCGGGCCTAGCTCCCCGGCTCCGCCACGAAGGACGTACGGTCGCCCTTGGGCCGGCTCTCATCCGGCATGTCGCCGGTGACCAGATAGATGACCTGTTCCGCGATGGACGTCACGTGGTCGCCCATGCGCTCGATATTCTTGGCGATGAAATGCAGATGCATGCACGGCGTGATGTTGCGCGGGTCTTCCATCATGTAGGTCAGCACCTCGCGGAAAAGCGCGTTGTACATCTGGTCCACGTCCTCGTCGCGCAGGATCACCTGAGCCGCCAAATCCGCGTTCCGCTGAATATAGGCATCCAGCGCGTCCTTCAGCATCAGCTGCACCTCGCGCGACATGCGCCGGATGGCAGCGGTCGAGCCGTTCACATCGGGTGACTCGGCCAGAACCGAGGTTCTCTTGGCGATGTTCTTGGCATAATCGCCGCAGCGCTCGAGGTTGCCGCTGATCTTGATCACCGACAGAACCGTCCTCAGGTCCGACGCCGTCGGCGCGCGCAGCGCGATCACGCGCGCGGCCTCTTCGTTGACCTGTTCTTCAAGCGCGTCGATGGCCTTGTCATTGGCCCGTACCACTTCGGCAAGTTCGACGTCGCGCGTCTCGAGCGACTGAGCGCTGTCCAGAATGGCCGTCTCGACAAGACCGCCCATTTTCATGATCAGCGCCTGAATGGCCTCCAGATCGCGGTCGAAAGCGGATGCAATGTGTTGATCGTGCATGATTTTTATCCTTACCCGATCCGGCCCGTGATATAGCTTTCGGTCCGGCTGTCTTCGGGTTTCGTAAAGATGTCGCCCGTCTCGCCGTATTCCACAAGAGTGCCCAGGTGGAAGAACGCTGTCTTCTGGCTGACGCGGGCCGCCTGCTGCATCGAGTGCGTGACGATCACCACCGAATAGTTCTGCTTGAGTTCGTCGATCAGTTCCTCGACCTGCGCCGTCGCGATCGGGTCGAGCGCCGAGCACGGCTCGTCCATCAGCAGAACCTCGGGCTCGGTCGCCACGGCCCGCGCGATGCACAGACGCTGCTGCTGACCGCCGGAAAGCCCGGTGCCCGGCTGCTGCAGCCGGTCCTTGACCTCGTCCCAGATCGCGGCGCGACGGAGCGACTTTTCGACGATCTCGTCCAGTTCCGCCTTGGTCCGGGCCAGCCCGTGGATGCGCGGGCCATAAGCCACGTTGTCGAAGATCGACTTGGGAAACGGGTTCGGCTTCTGGAATACCATGCCCACCTTGGCGCGCAGCTGCACCGGGTCGACCTTGGGGTCATAAATGTCCTCGCCGTCGATCCGGATATCGCCGTCGATCCGGGCGATGTCGATCGTGTCGTTCATCCGGTTGATGCAGCGCAGGAACGTGGATTTCCCGCAGCCCGACGGGCCGATAAAGGCGGTGACCGTCTTGTCCTGGATCTCGACACTGACATCCTTGATCGCATGGGTATCGCCATAGTGAACATTCACGTGTCTGGCGGATATCTTGGTCTCTTTCATGTCGGTCGCCCGTTCAATTCGTCTCATGTCGTTCATGTCCGGCCCCTTCCCTTACCAGCGGCGCTCGAAGCGGCGGCGGAGGATGATGGCGAGCGTGTTCATGATCAGAAGGAAGACCAGAAGCACAATGATCGCGCCGGATGCCCGCTCCACAAAGGCCGGATCGGAGCGCGTTGTCCAGTTGTAGACCTGCACCGGCAGCGCCGAGGCGGGGTCGAAAAAGCCCTCTGGCGGCGCGGCGGGGTATTCGCGGACGAAGGCCACCATGCCGATCAGCAGAAGCGGCGCGGTCTCGCCCAAAGCCTGCGCCAGACCGATGATGGTGCCGGTCAGGATGCCGGGCGCGGCCAGCGGCAGGACGTGGTGGAACACGGTCTGCATCTTCGACGCCCCAACGCCCAGTGCCGCTTCGCGGATGGACGGCGGCACCGCCTTCAGCGAGGCGCGCGTCGCGATGATGATCGTCGGCAGCGTCATCAGCGTCAGCACCAGCCCGCCCACGATGGGCGCCGACTGCGGCAGCCCCGCGAAGTTGATGAAGATCGCCAGGCCGAGGATGCCGAAGACGATCGACGGCACCGCGGCAAGGTTCGAGATATTCACCTCGATCAGGTCGGTGAACCGGTTCTTGGGCGCGAATTCTTCCAGATAGATCGACGCCGCCACACCGATGGGCAGCGCCAGCACCAGCACGATCAGCATCATGTAGAACGAGCCAAGGATCGCAACGCCCAGCCCCGACGCCTCGGGCCGGTTCTCGGAGGCGTCCGGCGCCGTGATGAAGGCCCAGTTGAACCGGGTCTCCAGCGCCCCCGCCTCTTTCAGCGCATCGGCCAGCATAAGCTGCTCCGGCGAGATATTCCCGTCCAACTCCGCCGTCGCCATCGTCACGCGGCCCTTGTAATAGCCATCGATCCGTCCCGAGGCGAGGAACTCGAATTCGCGCGTGGTCCCGATGACCTCGGGGTTGGCCAGCACAAAATTCCGAAGCTGGGCGGCGGCTTCCTTCGAGATCAGGTCGCCCTCTTTCGAGAGCCCCTCGATCTCGATACCCTCTTCGGCAATCTTTGCCTCCAGCGCATCCTTGATCAGCGGGCTGTAGGTGAAGGTGGTGGCCTTCTTCAGCTCTTCGATGTCGCGCGTGCCGGACTTGTCCAGCTTGTCCTCGGGCAGTGCGACCTCAAGCGTGATGTAGGTCTGCATGAAGGCGCCCGCGCCGTTCCGGATGATCGACGTCAGCAGGAAGACCAGCGCCAGCACGGCGAGGCCGACGGCGATCATGCCATAAACGCGGAAGCGGCGTTCGGCGGCATTCCGGCGGCGGGTGCGGTCATCCGCCGTCAGAAGCGATCCGTTCCGGCGCGGCGCCTCGGCGGGAGATGCGGTCATGTCGGTCATTCGTACTGCTCCCGGTAGCGGCGCACGATCCAGAGCGCGAGAACGTTCAGCCCCAGCGTGATGACGAAGAGCGTGAGGCCAAGCGCGAAGGCCACCAGCGTCTCGGGCGAGGCGAAATCGGTGTCGCCGGTCAGCTGGCTGACGATCTTGACGGTAACGGTGGTCATCGCCTCGAATGGGTTCACAAGCTCGCCCAGACCCCGGTTGAACTGTGCGGCGGCGGCCCCTGCCCCCAGAACCACGATCATGGTCTCACCGATGGCCCGCGACGCGGCCAGCAGGATCGCGCCCACGATGCCCGGAAGCGCGGCCGGCATCACGACCTGCCGGATCGTCTCGGACTGGGTCGCGCCAAGGCCATAGGACCCGTCGCGCAGCGACTGCGGCACCGAGTTGATGATGTCGTCGGACAGCGAGGATACGAAGGGGATCAGCATGATGCCCATGACCAGACCCGCCGTCGCCACGCTGGACGAGCTTTCTCCAAGACCGAGGGGCAGCGCGAAATAATCCCGCAGCATCGGTCCGATGGTGATGAGCGCGAACAGGCCGTAGACGATGGTGGGAATGCCAGCCAGGATCTCGATGGCGGGCTTTGCGACGGCGCGGACCCGGTTCGACGCGTATTCCGACAGGTAGATCGCTGCAAATAGCCCGATAGGCACCGCAACGATCAGCGCCACCAGCGAGATGTATAGCGTGCCCCAGAGAAGCGGCAGGATTGCAAGTTCCGAGTTCCCCCTAAAATCCGGCGCCCAGTTGGTGCCGAAAAAGAACTCCTGCCAGGGGTAATCCGCGAAGAAGTTGCGGGTCTCGAAGAGCATGGACAGCACAATCCCGAGCGTCGTCAGGATCGCGATGGACGCCGCCCCGATCAGCACGATCAGGATGCCCCGCTCGACCGTGTTCCGCGCGCGGAAGTCCTTGTTCGTAACCATGTAGGACAGCGCGAAGCCGCCAACCGCCGCCAGAAGGACCGCCGCCCACATCAGCCCGGTGCCAACGCGCGTCATGTCCTGATAGCTCAGCGCGGCGCGGTAGACGGCGGCGTCGATCTCGGAGCCGAGCGCCACGCCCACATTGCCCAGCCGGTCGCGCAGACCTTCGAGGAAGGACGTGTCCACGACGTCGGGCGCGCCCTCGGCGCCGAGGATCTGCAGCCCTTCCGCCACCCGCCGCACATCGCTCATCACCAGATCGCGGGTCGAACTGTCGGCGATCGCACTGTCGGGCAGAAGCGCGCTCACCCGCATGTCGATCCACACGGGCTGGATCAGCAGCCAGAGCGCCAGAAGCCCGAAAGCGGGCGTCAGGACCGTCAGCGCAACGTTGTAGCCATAGTAGCCCGGCAGCGAATGCAGCGCGCGCGAATTGCCCCCGGCCGAGGCCATCGCGCGGGAGCGTCCCGCGACATACCCCACGGCGGCCAGCGCCAGGACGATCAGGATGAGCCAGAGAAGCGGCACGGCAGTCATACCCTCGGGTTAGAGACGCGAGGGGGGCGCATAGGCGCCCCTCTCCTGTTCGTTCAGCGGTCGCTTACGACCCGGAAGCCATCGTTTCCTCGGCTTCGATCTTGGCCTGTGTCTCGGCCAGTTCCGGATCGGCCACGAGGCCGTATTCGGCAAGCGGGCCGTCGGGACCGGCGATCTCGTCCATGACGAAGAACTGCGCGAATTCCTTCAGACCCGGGATCACGCCGATATGCGCGCCCTTGATGTAGAAGTAGAGCGGACGCGACACCGGGTATTCGCCGGTCGAGATGGTCTCGGTCGAAGGCGAAACGCCCGACATGGTGGCGACCTTCAGCTTGTCCATGTTGTTCTCGTAGAAGGCCAGACCGAAGACACCCACGCCGCTGGTGTTGGCGTCGATGCGGGCCAGCGTCTCGGTGTAGTCGCCGTCGATGTCGACCGCGCGGCCATCGGTACGGACCGACATGCAGGCGTCTTCGGCCGCATCTTCGTCCATGCCCATGCCGGTCATGGCTTCCATGGCGCCCGAGGCTTCGCAGCCGGCCAGGATCACCTTTTCCTCGAACACTTCACGGGTGCCGTGCTTGGTGCCGGGGATGAAGGCCTGGATTTCGGCGTCGGGCAGCGACGCGTCGATTTCCGACCAGTTGGTGTAGGGGTTGGCGACAAGCGCGCCGTCGACGATGACCTGCTCGGCCATGGCCTTGTACCACTGCTCTTCGGTGAAGGCGGTGAATTCGGGACCGTCGATCTGGCTGGCGAAGACGATGCCGTCATAGCCAATGCGGACCTCGATGATGTCGGTCACACCGGCGTCGGCACAGGCTGCGATCTCGCGCTCGCGGATCTTGCGGCTGGCGTTCGCGATGTCGATGGTGTTCTCGCCCACGCCCTCGCAGAAGCGCTTCAGGCCGGCGGAAGACCCGCCCGATTCGACGACGGGCGTCGGAAAGTCGAAGTTCTCGCCAAAGGCCTCGGCAACGATCGAGGCATAGGGCAGCACCGTCGACGAGCCGGCCACCTGCACCTGGTCACGGGCGGCAGCGGCAGTTGCGGATACAGCGATGATCGCCAGAGCAGAGGCGGTCAGTTTCGCGTTCAGCATGGAATATCTCCTGGTTTCAAATCGACCCCTGGATTCGGGCCTTGCGGCGGTTCCTAAGGATGCCGCGCTATGCTTTTGTGACAGGGACGTAACACTTTTATGACAGTGCCGCCGATCCGGGCCAAAAGCCCCCTCCGAGCGCCACGAGTCAGGTGTTGCGAGGCAGGATCACGCTGAAGCGGCTGCCCTGCCCCGGCGCGCTTTCGATCCTGAGACGCCCGCGATGCCGGTTGACGATATGCTTGACGATGGCGAGGCCCAGTCCTGTCCCGCCCTGCGCCCGCGAGCGGTGCGTGTCGACGCGGTAGAACCGCTCGGTCAGGCGCGGAATATGGGTGGGATCGAACCCCTCGCCCGTGTCGCTCACGCTCAGGATCGCCGCAGGGCCCAGAACCATCGGGTTGGCGTCCTCGGAGGTCAGGCGAAGGGTGACCGTGCTGCCCCGGCCGGAATACTTGATCGCATTCTCCGTCAGGTTGGCGACCACCTGTGTCAGCTGATCGGGATCGCCAGGCACCAGAAGTGGCGCCTCCACGCCCTCGGCCGTCAGCGTCACCCCTTCGCCGTCCGACAGGTTCCCGAGGTTGCGCATGACCGCGCCCACGATCCCGGCCAGATCCGCCTTTCCCTTCGGGCGCACGCGCTCTTCCGATTCGACCCGGTTGAGCGACAGGAGGTCCCGGATCAGCCGGTTCATCCGAGTCGCCTCGCTCTCCATGATCCCGAGGAAACGGTCCTGCGCCGCCGGATCGTTCCGGGCCGCGCCGCGCAGTGTCTCGATAAAACCCGAGATCGCCGTCAGCGGCGTCTTCAGCTCGTGGCTGACATTGGCGACGAAATCGCGCCGCATCTGGCTGGCCTCGGCCATTTCGGTGCGATCCTCGAAGACCAGCAAAAGCCCCCCCGCCTTCGGCATGGGAGAGACCGTGGCCGACCACGTCATGTCGCGCCGTGCGACGGTGGACGTATAGGCGGCCACGCGGCGCTCGCCCGTCCGGAAAGCGGTCTCGATCGCATCCAGCAGCAAAGGCTGTCTCAGAACGGTGATATGATGACGCCCCACCGCGCCCGGCCCCAGCAAGGCCGTCGCGGCCTCGTTGACCGCAGCGATCCGTTCCTGACGGTCGATGAAGACCGCGGGTAGCGGAAGAGCGGTGACCAGTTCATCTATCACGTGTATCGTTTCCGAATTGATGGGTTTTATTACTATAACTTTAGTGTAAACTTTACTGGACAAGTTTCGACAACCACAAATGATTCGCGCGTGGGTTGAGTGGAAAGCTCCACCCGAACAGACGGAAACTTTCTGGAACTGTCGCGTTTTCGATTTGTCGCGAACCGGTCAAGGGGGCGTCCATGAGTCGTGAAGATGCAAGGCTGAGACAGGTCGATATCGCGGGTTACAGCGCCGATAGCGATGAAACCGTGGCCATCCTTGCCGTCGGCAGCGCGGATGAATGGCGCCGTCAGGGAAACCGGCTTTTCGGGGATGGGCGGATTCACTTCGCGTCCTTCGAAGAAGTCACGCAAGGCCTGGTCGAACGGCTCTGCCCCACCGTCATCCTCTCTCCGGTTCTGGCGGCCCGGTTCGATTGCATCGACCTCGCGCAGCGGCTCTACATGCTCGATTACACGGGCCGCTATCGTGCCGTCTCGGACGACCTGCCCGACCCCGAGATGGTCGAGCGCGAGATCAGGCATCTCTGCCCCGGCCTGGATTTCGGTATCCTGATCGGCCGCTAAACCCCGTTCGCCGCAGCCACCGCCTGTGCAAAGCGCCGGATCAGGTCGTCCGCGTCCTCGCACCCGACAGAGACCCGGAAGAACCCCTCGCTGATGCCAAGCGCGGCGCGCCCCTCGGGGGTAAGCGCCCGGTGCGAGGAGGTGGCCGGATGGCTGAGCGTGGTCGCGATGTCCCCCAGCGTCGGCGCAAAGGCGATGCCCTCGGCAGCGCGTACCAGCGCATTGGCGGCAGCGCGGGTGGGCGCGACCTCGAAGCTGACCATATGGCCGCCTTCGCCGCTCAGCAGGGTCGCCGTGCGCGCGTGGTCGGGGTGATCCTGCCGCGCCGGGTAGATCACGCGGGTCACACCCTCCATACCGGCCAGCGCCTCGGCCAGGCGGGCCGCATTCGCGGTCGCGCGGTCATAGCGCATGTCGAAGGAATACAGCCCCCGCTCGGCCAGCCAGCAATCGAAGGGTGAGGCGGTCAGACCCATGGTCTGGGATAGCACCCGCATCCTCTCGACCAGAGCCGGATCGTTCGCGCCGACATAGCCAAGCGTCGCGTCCGAATGCCCGGCCAGCAGCTTGGTGACCGAATGGATGACGATATCCGCGCCCCGCTCCAGCGGCCTCAGCCCGCGCGGCGTCGCAAAGGTGTTGTCGACCGCCACAAGAATGCCCCGCGCCTTTGCCAGCGCAACGATCCCGTCCACATCCGCCACCCGAAGCGTCGGGTTTGACGTGGTCTCGATCAGGATCATGCGCGTCTCGGGGCGTAGTGCCGCCTCAATCGCCGCCACGTCGGTCGGGTCTGCAAGGCTGGTGGCGATGCCGAAACGCGGCAGATCCTCGGCCATCAGCCTCAGCGACCGGCCATAGAGCTGATCGGCCCCCAGCAAATGGTCCCCTGCCCTGACAGTCGCGAGCAACGCCGCCGTCACCGCCGCCATGCCGGACCCCGTTACGACGCCGCCACCCGCGCCCTCGGCCCCGTTCAGAAGGCCTTCCAGCAGTTCGGCATTGGGATGCGCCTCGCGCGCATAGGTATAGCCCTTGGCGCCCCCCTCGTATTGCGCATCCAGCGTGTCGGGATCGGGCGAGGCATAGACAACCGAGGGTTGCAGCGGACTGACGACGGGCCGGCTGACGCTCGACGGGAAAAGCGCGCGGCGCGTGCCGCGGGGACGGTCTGTCATCTTGGTCCTCAGTCTTCGGAGATATCGCGGAAATCGGCGAGGTAACGGCGCGCGCGCTCGATATATCCGCGCGACGAGGCGCGGTTCGCCGCGATTGCCTCGGCGCTCATCTCGCGGACGACCTTGCCCGGCATCCCCATGACGAGACTGCCATCGGGGACGACCTTGCCCTCGGTGATAAGCGCGCCGGCACCGATCAGACAGTCGCGCCCGATCTTGGCACCGTTCAGGATCGTGGCGCCCATCCCCACCAGTGTGTTTTCACCCAGGGTACAGCCGTGGATGATCGCGTTATGCCCGATGGTGCAGCCCCGGCCGATCTCGACCGGAAAGCCTTCGTCGGCGTGCATGACTACACCGTCCTGAATGTTGCTGCCTGCCCGGATCGTCAGCCGCTCGGTATCGCCGCGCAGAACCGCGCCGAACCAGACCGATACGTCCTCTTCCAGAAGCACATCGCCCATCACCCGCGCCCCCGGCGCGATCCAGAGGGGCGTGTCCGGCAGGACCGGGCGCGCACTCCCAAGCGCATAGACCGTCATGTCCCGCCCTCCTCGAACTCGCTTTGCAGTTTCCGCGCGTGCTCCATCACACCCGGCTGCTGCGAGGCGCGAAGCCGCTCGGCTGTGACAATGGTCTTCAGCTTGTCCTCGGTGGCATCCAGATCGTCATTTACCAGCACATAGTCGTAGGCGTCCCAGTGGCTGATCTCGTCCCAGCTTTTCTGCATCCGCCGCTGGATCGTTTCGTCGGTGTCCTGCCCCCGGCTTTCCAGCCTCCGGCGCAGTTCCGAGATCGATGGCGGCAGAAGGAAGATGGACAGGACATGGCTGGCCAATGCGCTTTTCTGGATCTGCTGCGCGCCCTGCCAGTCGATGTCGAAGAGCACGTCGCAGCCCGCCTCGATGGCCTCGGACACCGGCCCCTTGGGCGAGCCGTAGAAATTGCCGAACACATGGGCGTGCTCCAGCATCTCGCCCTTAGTCACCATGCTTTTGAACGCGGCCTCGCTGACGAAATGGTAATCCGAGCCGTCCACTTCGCCCGGACGCGCGGTCCGCGTGGTCGCCGAGACCGAGAACCGGATCGACGGGTCCCAGTCCCTCAGCCGCCGCGCCAGCGTCGACTTGCCCGCGCCCGAGGGCGAGGACAGGATGATCAGTAGCCCGCGTCGGCTCATCTCTGCCTCCCTGTCATTCGATATTCTGCACCTGCTCGCGCATCTGGTCGATCACGGTCTTGAGGTCCAGCCCGATCGCCGTCAAGGCGCTGGAGCCCGCTTTCGAGCAGAGCGTATTCGCCTCGCGGTTAAATTCCTGCATGAGGAAGTCGAGTTTCCGTCCCACCGGCCCGCTTGTCGCCAGAAGCTCGCGCGCGGCGGCGACATGGGCGCCGAGCCGGTCGATTTCTTCGGTCACGTCGGATTTGACCGCGATCAGCGCCAGTTCCTGCTGAAGCCGCGCCGCATCCGGTAACTCGCTCGCGTCGAGCAGCCGGGCGAGGTTCCGCTCGAGCGCCGCGCGCTGCGCCTCCGCCCGGTCTCCAAGGGCGGCGGCCGCAGCCGCCGTCAGGCGTTCGACCTCGTCGATCTGCGCCGTGAGAATCGCGGCCAGCGCCGCGCCCTCCCGCGCGCGGTCCTTGTTGAACGCCTTCACCAGCGTCTCGGCCTCACTGACGATCGCCTTGGCCAGAGGCGTGATGTCGGGCCGGTCGTCGTCGCCCGTGTCCATGACACCCCGGATGGCGGCGATCTCGGCCGCGCTCGGCGCGCTCAGCGTCACGCCTGCCTCGGACGCCGCACCCTGTATCTCCGAAAGCGCGCGCAGAACCGCGCTCAGGCCGTCGGCATTCACCGATGTCGCCGCCTGCGCCTCGTCCCGCGCGACGCGCACGGACAGCGTCACGCTGCCTCGCCCCACGGCGGCCTGCACCACCCGGCGCAGCCCCACATCCAGACCATCGATCCAATCCGGCGCACGGACGCGCGCATCCAGCCCGCGCCCGTTGACCGAACGGATATCCATCTGGAAGCTCCATGGCCCCTCGGCGCCGGTGGCGCTGGCGAAACCGGTCATGGAATAGAGCTTCGCGCCGGAAGCAGAGGACGCCGGCGCCCTGTCTGAAGCCATGTGCGTTAACCTTTCGGTAAGAATTCTACAGCGTTTGAGGCAAAGTTGTGGCACGTTGATGGCGGGGTAGCAATGAGACGCCGGACAGACTCTGGGTGGTCGGTGCGGTAGGTTGAGGGGGTTCGAAGATGGCTGAACATGACGACAGAAGACAGGCGGACGTGGTCGAACTGAAATCGGCCCGCCGAGCGGAGGCCGGCAGCAGGATCGAACAGATCGAGCGCTATTGGAATCAGGTGCGCGGCGCCCGTCTGGTGCCCACGCGGGCCGATATCGCGCCGCAGGGCCTGTCGGGCGCGTTGCCAAATGCCTTCATCCTCGAACGGATCGCCACCGGCCTCGCCCGGTTCCGCATCGCGGGCTCGCATCTGGGCGACCTGATGGGGGTGGATGTACGCGGCATGCCGGTCTCGGCGATGTTCGCCGCCGACCACCGTCAGACACTGGCCGACGCGATCGAGGCGGCCTTCGACGATCCTTCCGTCGTGCGCTTTTCCATCGGGGTGGAAACCGGCTTCGGACGGCCCTCGATGCAGGGCGAGATGGTGCTTCTGCCGCTCCGGAGCGATCTGGGAGAGATCTCGCGCATCCTCGGCGGGCTCAGCCTGCCGGGCGAGATCGGGCGGACGCCGCGCCGCCTGACCATTCTGGATCAGAACCGCACTGGCCTTGTGGGCCTTGGCGGCGCGGATGCGAATCCGCTCAAAGGCTTCACCGATGAGACCGCACGCAGCCCGGAGACGCGCCCCGACCGGCCCGGCGGGCGGGCGGCGCCCGATGCCCCGGCCCCGCGGCCCCGGCGCGTCACCAGCCTGCGTCTGGTGGTGAATAACGAACACGCCGACTGAGAGCGCCAACCGGCAACGAAAAAGGCCCGCCAATCGGCGGGCCTTTCGCATGTCAGAGCCAAGGCCGGTCAGAGCGACGCGGCATCCGCCATCGTGCCCCGGCGCGCCGACAGCTCTTCGGCCACCAGGAAGGCAAGTTCCAGCGCCTGGCTCGCGTTCAGACGCGGGTCGCAGGCGGTGTGATAGCGGTCGGACAGATCCTCGTCGGTCACGGCGCGGACGCCGCCGGTGCATTCGGTCACGTCCTGGCCGGTCATCTCGAAATGAACGCCGCCGGGAATCGTGCCTTCGGCAGCGTGCACGTCGAAAAACTCGCGCACCTCGCGGAGCACGCTCTCGAAGGGGCGCGTCTTGTAGCCCGAGGACGACTTGATCGTGTTGCCGTGCATCGGATCGCAGGACCAGACGACATTCGCGCCCTCTTCCTGAACCGTCTTGATCAGGCGCGGCAGGTGGTCGCCCACGGTGCCCGCGCCGAAACGCGCGATCAGCGTCAGGCGGCCCGGCTCGTTCTCGGGGTTCAGCTTCGACATCAGCACCTTCAGGTCGTCCGCCGTGGTCGTCGGCCCGCATTTCAGGCCGATCGGGTTCTGAACGCCGCGGCAGAACTCGACATGCGCGCCGTCGGGCTGGCGCGTGCGGTCACCGATCCAGATCATGTGACCCGAGCCCGCGACCCATTTGCCGGTGGTCGAATCGACACGCGTCAGCGCCTCTTCGTACTCCAGCAGAAGCGCCTCGTGCGACGTGTAGAAATCGACCGACTGCAGCGTATGCGCGGTGTCGCGGTTGACGCCGGCAGCGGTCATGAAATCCAGCGTGTCCTGGATACGGTTCGCCATGTCGCGGTATTTCTCCGCCTCATCGCGGTCGGTGAAACCAAGCGTCCAGGCGTGAACCTGATGCACGTCGGCATAACCGCCGGTCGAGAAGGCCCTGAGCAGGTTCAGCGTCGCGGCCGCCTGCGTGTAGCCCTGAAGCATCTTGGCTGGATCGGGAATCCGCGCCTCGGGGGTGAAATCCAGCTCGTTGATGATGTCGCCCCTGTAGGACGGCAGCTCCACGCCGTTCTTCACTTCGGTCGGCGCCGAGCGCGGCTTGGCGAACTGACCGGCCATCCGGCCCACTTTCACCACGGGCACCTTGGCGCCGAAGGTCAGGACCATCGCCATCTGCAGCATCACCTTGAAGGTGTCGCGGATGTTGTCGGCGGAGAACTCCGAAAAGCTCTCGGCACAGTCGCCGCCCTGAAGCAGGAACGCCTCGCCCCGCGCGGCAGCGCCAAGCTGACGTTTCAGGCGCCGCGTTTCACCCGCGAAGACGAGCGGCGGATACTTTCCAAGCCGGGCCTCGACCGCCGACAGCGCGTCGGCATCGACATACTCGGGCATCTGCACCCGAGGTTTCTCTCTCCAGCCGGTTTTCTTCCACTCACCCATGATCCTGTTCCCGGAACGATTTCGTTTAGCGAAGCCGTCTTATAGGGGACGGATCCGACCTTGAAAACAGCGATTTCCGACAGAAGCGTGTCGGTCTCGTTCACCCCCTCTCTTGCCGTCCGACAAGAAATGGTGTTTCGCTCGGAAGGGCAGACGAAATGCGGGGAAGGATGGCCGATACTGTTGTTCATACCGTCGAGGTCGAAGGCGACATCGGCAAGCCTCGTCGCTTCGTCTTCGTGCTTCTCGATCAGTTCACGCTCTTGTGCTACGCGTGCGCCGTCGAAAGCCTGCGCATCGCCAACCGCATGGCGGGCGCCCAGCTCTACGAGTGGAGCGTGATCGGAGAGGGCGGCGAGACGGTCAGTTGCTCTGCCGGCACCGCCTTTCAGCTCGACGGCGATCTGAGCGAGATCGGGCGCGACGACACAATCGTTCTCTGTGGCGGCATCGACGTGGCCAGCGCCACGACCAAGAAACTTCTGAACTGGCTCCGGCGCGAGGCGCGGCGCGGTGTTCAGGTGGGTGGTCTCTGCACGGCGGGCTATTCGCTGGCCAAGGCCGGGCTGCTCGACGGCAAGCGCGCGACGATCCACTGGGAAAATCAGGACAGTTTCATCGAGGAATTCGAAGATACGACGCTGACCAAGTCCGTCTTCGTCGTCGACGGGAATACCTTTACCACAGCGGGCGGCACGGCGTCGATCGACCTGATGCTCAAGTTCATCGCGGACGACCATGGCGAGACGCTGGCGGGCGCGGTGGCGGATCAGCTTATCTACACCTCGATCCGAACCGATCAGGACACGCAGCGCCTGTCGGTGCCCACGCGCATCGGCGTCCGGCATCCGAAACTCTCGGCCGTGATCCAGAAGATGGAAGAAAACATCGAGGAACCGATCAGCCCGGCAACGCTCGCCAAGACGGTGGGCATGTCCACGCGACAGCTCGAACGCCTCTTCCGCCGCTACCTGAACCGCAGCCCCAAGCGCTATTACATGGAACTTCGGCTGCAGAAGGCGCGGAACCTGCTGATGCAGACCGACATGAGCGTGATCAACGTGGCGCTCGCCTGCGGCTTTGCCTCGCCGTCCCATTTCTCGAAATGCTACCGGGCGCAGTACGACACGACGCCCTACCGCGAGCGGGGCGCCCGCGCCGCGCGGCTTTCGGTCTGACGGCTCAGCCCGGCGTCATCCGGTAGAGCGCCCCCTCGCCCACGGACAGGAACCAGATCGCGCCGTCCGGCCCCTCGCGCACGTCACGAACGCGGAGCGTCTCGTCACCCTCGATCTGCTCGACCTCCTGCAAGGGGTCGCCCTCCAGCCGGGCGATATAATCGAACTTGAGAGAGCCCACGAAGATATCGCCCCGCCACTCGGGCCAGAGCGCGCCGGAATAGACCATCATGCCCGAGGGCGCCATGGACGGGTCCCAGTAGAAGGCGGGCTGCTCCATTCCGTCCCGCGTCGTCCCCTCGCCGATCCTTCCGCCGCCGTAATGCTGACCGTAGGCGATGATCGGCCAGCCGAAATTCGCGCCGCGCGTCACCCGGTTGATCTCGTCCCCGCCCTGCGCGCCATGCTCCACCACCAGAAGGGTGCCATTCAGATCCAGCGCCGCGCCCTGCGGGTTCCGGTGCCCGAAGGACCAGATCGCGGGCTGCGCCATCCCGTCTTCCAGAAACGGGTTGTCCTCGGGGATCGACCCGTCGCGCGCCACGCGCACGACCGAGCCGTTTTCGTTCATCCGGTCCTGCGCCGACATCCGGTTGCCCCGGTCCCCGATGGTCATGAACAGCGTCCCATCCGGTGCCTCGACAATGCGAGACCCGAAATGCCGCCCGCCGGACGAGCCGGGACGCAGTTCGAAGATCGTTTCCACATCGCTCAGCCGCGCCCCGTCCTCGCTCAGCCGGGCGCGCATCAGCGCGGTGCCCGCGCCCCGCGCCTGCGGCTTGGCGTAACTCATGAAGATCTCCCGCGTCTCCGCGAAGTCGCTCGGCACCAGAAGGTCCAGCAGGCCGCCCTGCCCCACGTCCGCGATCTCGGGCAGGCCCGCGACCTCGCGCGTCTCGCCGTTCTCATGGAGAAGCAGACGACCTTCACGCTCGGTCACCAGAATGCCGCCGCCCGGCAGAAACCCCACGGCCCAGGGCGCGTCCAGACCGGTCAGAACCGGCGTCACGCTCACCTGCCCTGCCGAGGTCGCGGTCAGCGGTGCGGCAAGGCCGGGCGCGGCGCCCCCAAGGGAGACGGCGATGAGCAGAGCGGCGGTTACGGTGCGAAACATTTCGGCATGTCCTCCTGCGGCGTTCCACCAGAGCTAGGCGAAGCCCGCGCCCCTTCCAGCCCGCTCACCGGTGTTTGATCGCCCGCCTGACGCCGGGACAGCCTGAAAAAGCGGCACTTTTCTTTCCCGAACGGCCCCATTACTCTGGCCGCCGGATCACAGAAATCCAGTCATGGGAGAGACCAATGAAGAAATTCCTTCTGGCCACGGCCGCAACGGCCCTGACCACGGGCGCCGCGCTTGCCGGCAGCCATTCCGAGCCGGTCAAGATCGGCGTCATCCTCGGCTTTAGCGGACCGCTTGAATCGCTCGCAGGCCCGATCGGCGACGCCGCCGACGTGGCCGTGGCCGAAATCAACGCAGCCGGCGGCATTCTCGAAGGCCGCTCGGTCGAAGTCGTCCGCGGCGACGGCACCTGCGCCGACGCGGCAGCGGGTACGGCGGCTGCCGAACGTCTCGTGACCTCCGACGGCATCGTCGGCATGGTCGGCGCGATGTGCTCGGGCACCACGGGCGCGATCCTGCAGGCCGTGTCGATCCCGAACGGCATCGTGCAGATCTCGCCGTCGGCGACCTCGCCGGGCCTGTCCACCGTCGAAGACAACGGCCTCTTCTTCCGCCTCGCCCCGTCTGACGCCCGCCAGGGCCAACTGATGGCCGAGATCATCAGCGGCAAGGGCATCTCGTCGGTCGCTCTGACCTACACCAACAACGACTACGGCAAGGGTCTTGCCGACAGCTTCCAGGCGGCCTTCGAAGAAGCCGGCGGCTCGGTCACGATCAACGCCGCCCATGACGAGGGCAAGGGCGACTACTCGGCCGAAGTCGGCGCGCTGGCCTCGGCCGGTGGCGAGGTTCTGGTCGTCGCGGGCTACTCCGATGGCGGCGGCGCCGGCATCATCCAGGCTGCGCTCGACTCGGGCGCCTTTGACACCTTCGTCCTGCCGGACGGCATGGTCTCGACGGCCCTCACCGACCGCTTTGGCTCGGATATCGACGGCTCCTTCGGTCAGCTTCCCGCAGCGGCAGGCGACGGCGCGTCTTCGCTCGAGGCGCTCCTGAACGACGCCGGCGTCGATGGCGCCTCGGTCTATGCCCGCGAAGGCTATGACAGCGCTGCCGTGCTCCTCCTTGCCATGCAGGCGGCCGGCTCCACCGACGGCGCTGCCGTCGCGGCGGCCGTTCTGGACGTCGCCAACGCACCGGGCGAGCCGATCGGACCCGGCGAACTGGCCAAGGCGCTCGAGATCCTCGCTGCAGGCGGCGACATCGACTATGTCGGCGGCTCGGACGTCGAGCTGATCGGACCGGGTGAATCGGGTGGCTCCTACCGCGAGATCGAGATCTCGGGCGGTGAAATCACCACCGTCACCTTCCACTAAATAAACACGCGGGCGGTCCGGCTCTCCGGGCCGCCCCTTCCCCAGACGAGGCACAAACGCATGATCGTCGTCGAGAACCTTCACAAGCATTTCGGCGGGTTTCACGCGGTCGACGGCGCCTCGCTCGAGATCAAGGCCGGCACCATCACCGGGCTGATCGGCCCCAACGGCGCAGGCAAGACCACGCTTTTCAACGTCATCGCCGGACGCCTGCCGCCCACCTCGGGCCGGGTGCTGATGAACGGCGAGGACATCACCGGCCTGCCCCCGCATGAACTGTTCCACAAGGGGCTCCTCCGCACCTTCCAGATCGCGCATGAATTCTCGTCGATGACGGTCCGCGAGAACCTGATGATGGTCCCTGCCGACCAGACAGGCGAATCCATCTGGTCGAGCTGGTTCCACCGGGGCGCGATCCGCGAACAGGAGAAAGCCCTCCTCGACAAGGCGGACGAGGTGCTCGACTTCCTGACCATCGACCATTTGCGCGACGAGAAAGCCGGGAACCTCTCCGGCGGCCAGAAGAAACTGCTCGAACTTGGCCGCACCATGATGGTCGACGCGCGCATCGTCTTTCTGGACGAGGTCGGCGCGGGCGTGAACCGCACGCTCCTCAACACCATCGGCGACGCCATCGTGCGGCTGAACAAGGAACGCGGCTACACGTTCTGCATGATCGAGCACGACATGGATTTCATCAAACGGCTCTGCGACCCCGTTATCGTCATGGCCGAGGGAAAAGTCTTGGCCGAAGGCTCGGCTGATGCCATCATGGCAAATGAGCAGGTGATCGAGGCCTATCTGGGCACCGGTCTGAAAAACAAGGTACAGGCAGAGGCAGGCGCGTGAGCACGCTGACCGACCCCGGCGACATGGCGGTGAAAGACCGCGAAGCGGATGCGTTCCTGATCGGGGACAGCATGACCGGGGGCTACGGCTCGGGCGCGGATATCCTGCACGGCTGCACCATCGCGGTGTCGAAGGGCGAGATCGCCGTCATCGTCGGCCCCAACGGCGCGGGCAAGTCGACCGCCATGAAGGCCGTTTTCGGAATGCTGAACCTGCGCGAAGGGTCGGTCCGGCTGAACGGCGAGGACATCACCTCGCTCAGCCCGCAGGACCGCGTCGCCAAAGGCATGGCCTTCGTGCCGCAGACATCGAACATCTTCACGTCGATGACCGTGGAAGAGAACCTTGAAATGGGCGCCTTCCTCCGGCGCGACGACATCCGGGGCACGATCGAGCAGGTCTACGACCTGTTTCCGATCCTCAGGGACAAACGCCGGCAGGCAGCAGGAGAGCTGTCGGGCGGGCAACGCCAGCAGGTGGCGGTAGGCCGGGCGCTGATGACTCAGCCCACGGTGCTGATGCTGGACGAACCGACGGCGGGGGTCAGCCCCATCGTCATGGACGAGCTTTTCGACCGGATCATCGAGGTCGCCCGCACGGGCATCTCGATCCTGATGGTCGAACAGAATGCGCGACAAGCGCTCGAGATCGCGGACAAAGGGTACGTGCTGGTGCAGGGTGGGAATGCCTACACCGACACAGGGAAAGCCCTGCTCGCCGATCCCGAGGTGCGGCGCACCTTCCTCGGAGGGTAAAGTGACCGACAGACGTCACACCCCCGCGCGAAGGAACGAGCGTCCGGGACCACCCCGGACAAAGGACCGGGCGGGATAAGGTCAGGGAAGGCCCCGTCCGACAGGGAACCGAGCGCGGATTGGCTGTCCGCGCCGACAGGGACGGGAGCCGTGACAATGCTGACAGCGTTGCTTCTTGCACTTTCATTCAACGGTTACGACGGCGGTACGCCGATCACATGCGATTTCCCCGCCGAGGATGCGGCAGGCAAATCCATCCGCGTGGTGCTGGAGCCACGCCCCTCCCTCAAGGATCAGCCGGGCCTCTACCGGGTGTTCATGGATTTCGACGGTCTGGTCTCGGTCCGCGCCGCGGCGCAGCCGATCAGCGCGACGGAAGAGCGCGACATTCTGATCCGGGGCATCACACGGCGGAACGCCATGTATTCCATCGGCCTCCGGGATGACGGCGTCGCCGCCTTCAACATCCAGCCCGCCGAAGGCGACAACGGCAAAAAGTCCACCCGTCTCGGAGAATGCCACGGCCACAAGGCCCATATCGACCGCTGGTTGTCGATGTGGTAGCGCCATCCGAACCAGATTCGGGGCTGTAAATGGACCTTCTCAACGCCGTTGTGGCGCTTTTGAACTTCGTCATCGTGCCCGCCGTGGCCTATGGCAGCCAGCTTGCGCTCGGCGCGCTCGGCGTCACGCTGATCTATGGCATCCTCAGGTTCTCCAACTTCGCCCATGGCGACACGATGGCCTTTGGCGCCATGGCGACAATCCTCGCCACATGGGGGCTTCAGGCGGGCGGCGTCAGCCTCGGGCCGCTGCCCACCGCGCTTCTGGCGCTCCCCGTGGGTATTGCGGCCACGGCGCTTCTGGTGCTGGCCACCGACAAGCTGGTCTATAAATTCTACCGCGCGCAAAAGGCGAAACCGGTGATCCTCGTCATCGTCTCGATGGGGGTCATGTTCGTGATGAACGGCCTCGTCCGCTTCATCATCGGCGTCGACGACCAGCAATTCGCCGACGGCGCCCGCTTCGTGATCTCGGCCCGCGATTTCCGCGAGATGACGGGCCTCGACGAAGGGCTCGCCATCCGCACTGCCACCGTCATCACCGTGGTGGTGGCGGGCATCTGCGTCGCGGCGCTCTTCTGGTTCCTGAACCACACGCGCACCGGCAAATCCATGCGCGCCTTCTCCGATAACGAGGACCTCGCGCTTCTCTCCGGCATCAACCCCGAGCGCGTCGTGGCGATCACCTGGATCATCGTGGCGGCACTCGCCACCATCGCGGGCGTGCTCTACGGGCTCGACAAGGGCTTCAAACCCTTCACCTATTTCCAGCTTCTCCTGCCGATCTTCGCCGCCGCCATCGTGGGCGGTCTCGGCAGCCCCTTGGGCGCCATCGCGGGCGGCTTCCTGATCGCCTTCTCCGAGGTCACGATCACCTACGCCTTCAAGAAGGTCGCCACCTACGTCCTTCCCGAGGCGCTCGAGCCGCAAGGCCTCGTCCAGCTTCTCTCGACCGACTACAAATTCGCGGTCAGCTTCGCGATCCTCGTGGTCGTCCTTCTGTTCCGCCCCACCGGCCTATTCCAGGGGAAAGCGGTATGACCCTTACCACCCGCGATATCCTGCTTTTCTGCGCCGTCTTCGGCCTGATCGCCGCCACCGGCTTCTTTCAAAGCTGGAACGTGGCGCTCGGCATTTTCAACATGGGGCTGATCTCGGCCATCATGGCGCTCGGCGTGAACATGCAATGGGGCTATGCGGGCCTCTTCAACGTGGGCGTCATGGGCTTCGTGGCGCTTGGCGGTCTTGGCGCCGTCCTCGTCTCGATGCCCCCGGTCCCGGATGCCTGGGCCGCGGGCGGTCTCCGCCTCATCGTCGCACTCCTGGCAGGTGCCGCCACCATCGTCGCCGCCATCCAGACCTGGAAGCGCATGGGGAAAGGCCTCGCCCGCACCGCCGCCATGATCGCCATCCTCGTCATCGGCCTCGTGATCTTCCGCAGCCTCTTCGACGGCGCCGTGGAGGCGATCGAGCGTGTCGATCCCGCCGTCTCCGGTTATCTCGGAGGTCTCGGCCTGCCCATCGTCCTGTCCTGGCCCGTGGGCGGCGCACTCGCTGCAGGCGCCGCCTGGATGATCGGCAAGACCGCACTCGGCCTCCGCTCGGACTACCTCGCCATCGCCACGCTCGGCATCGCGGAAATCGTCATCGCCGTCCTCAAGAACGAGGACTGGCTCGCCCGAGGCGTCAAAAACGTCATCGGCCTCCCGCGCCCTGTCCCCTACGAGATCGACCTCCAGCGCGACCCGGACTTCGTCGAACGCGCCGCGTCCTGGGGCGCCGACGTCGCCACCGCATCCGCCATCACGGTCAAGCTCGCCTATGCCGGGCTCTTCCTGACCGTCCTCGTCCTGATCCTCGTCGCCGCGCAACTGGCCCTCAACTCGCCCTGGGGCCGCATGATGCGCGCCATCCGCGACAATGAGGTCGCCGCCGAGGCCATGGGCAAGGACGTCACGAAACGCCACCTGCAGGTCTTCATCCTCGGCTCGGCGGTCTGCGGTCTTGCGGGCGCGATGATGACCACGCTCGACGGCCAGCTCGTACCATCGGCCTACCAGCCGCTCCGCTTCACCTTCCTTGTCTGGGTCATGGTGATCGTCGGCGGCTCGGGCAACAATTTTGGCGCGATCCTCGGCGGCTTCCTGATCTGGTACCTCTGGGTCATGGTCGAGCCTCTGGGCCAGACGCTCATCGGCCTTGTCACGGCGGGCATGGCGGACGGGTCCTGGCTCAAGGACCACCTGATCGACAGCACCGCCTATATGCGGCTCCTGACCATGGGCGTCGTTCTTCTGGTCGTGCTCCGCTTCAGCCCGCGCGGCCTCATCCCCGAGAGATGAGCGTCCCCTTCCTGATCATCCCCGCCGCCGGAGCCGCGTCCCGGATGCGGGGCGGCGACAAGCTCCTCGAGAAGATCGACGGCATGCCCCTTCTCCGCCGTCAGGCGCAGGCGGCGCTCGGCGCCGGGACCGCCCCCATGGTGCTCCTCCGCGAGGAGGACACGGCGCGTCGCGAGGCGCTCATGGGCCTCCGCGTGGTGATCGAGACGGTGTCCGATGCCTGGAAAGGCATGTCCGCCACCCTCCGCCACGGCGCGGTCCGTGCCGCCGGCCGTCCCCTCGCCCTGCTCCTCCCCGACGTGCCGGGCGTCACCTCGGCCGAGATCCGCGCCGTGCTCGACGCTTTCGACGGCACCCATGTCACCCGCGCCACCGACCCCGAAGGGCGCCCCGGCACGCCCATCGTCTTTCCACCGCGCCTCCTCGATGGCTTCGCATTTCTCAAGGGTGACGATGGCGGACGCAGCCTGCTGATCGGGGAAGAGATCACCCTCGTCCCCTTCGAAGACGACCGCGCGACCCGCGATCTCGACACGCCCGAGGACTGGCGCCGCTGGCGGGCCGAGACGGGACGCTGACCCCTTCGCCTGTTCGGAAATATCCCGGGGGAGGCTCCGTCAGGAGCCGGGGGCAGAGCCCCCGGACACACAGCATCGAATGCGCGCGACAGCGCGCGCCGCTGGATCACCGATGGTCCTGAAATGAGACGGGGACCGGCTCGCGGCTCCCGTGAGGCCCTCCACCCAGGGCACTGGAAACACGGGGCGCACGCACCGATCCCCGCCGCCAAACGGCAGCACTCGATACACCTACCTCCGTGGTCTCCCACGAAGGCGTCGCGGTCCCCCCAAGACCGCTGCACCACCCCCCAGCGAGGCAACGCCAAGGTACCGCCACGCTCCCTCTCCCCAAAGAGAAAACGGCAGAATCGTGTCGACCCGGCATGGCACCGAAGGGGCAATTTGGCAGGGTGCGCCACAATCTGCCCAGAACACCCCCGATTGTTTGTTTCTCTTTATCGAACAATCTCATACGCGAGAAAACTCAACCCGCCGAAATCACGCCGGAATTGCGATCTCCCGGCCTTCCCCCGGTCCCGCGCAGCGATCATTGTGCGCCTCCCGGCAACAGTCACGAAAACGCGTTCACGAGAATGCGGCAGAAAAATGACACAAGCTAAGGGTGAGCGGCCGTTCGCGCGGACGAACCAATCGGGGCGCCTCGGCGGGATTGACCCTCAGCTGTCCGAATCGTCGCGCTCGGGGCGCGGCAGAACCCGCAGAACCGAAAGCCAGACGCGCCCGCCCTCGCCCGTCTCGGGCACCGTAGCCACCGGCTGGCGCTGGCCGAAGACGTCCAGAACCGGCCCCGCCGGCCCGCTCTGCTCGGCGATCCGCGCCGGCAGCACCGCCAGCGCCGAGTTCGGGCCGGGATGGGCCACGCTGATCAGCAACGCGTCGCGCGGCACGCCAAGGCGCACCCGCTCGCCCATGCGCGCCCGGACCGGCACGCGAAGACGCGCGCCCGCGCCTGCGGCCGCATCCTCGCCCGACCCCGTCAGGATCTCGCAGATCGCGTCCTCGCCCTCATGGCCCACCACTCCCGCGATCAGGTGGAACGGCGCCGCGCGCCAGCCCGAAATCCGGCCCTTGTCGATCAGAAGCGTCCGGTCGGCCAGCGTCGCGATCTCGTCGGTGGCATGGGTTACATAAAGCGCCGGCACCTGCGCCTCGCCTACCGCGCGCGCCAGATAGGGCAGTACCTCGGCCTTGCGGTCGGCATCCAGTCCCGAGAGCGGCTCGTCCAGGAACAGGACCTGCGGGTTGGCCGCCAGCGCCCGGCCAAGCGCAACGCGCCGCGCCTCGCCGCCCGACAGACCGTCGACGCCACGCGGCAGCAGAGGGGCAAGGTCCAGCGCCTCGACGATCCCGTCGATCGCGGTCACATCCCGGCGCTTGGCGCCATAGCGCAGGTTCTGCTCGACGCTCATATGTGTGAAAAGATACGGCTCCTGAAAGACAAAGCCGATGCGCCGCGCCTCTGGCGGCGTATAGCCGCCCGGCCCGTCCCAGGACTGTCCGCGAAACCTTACCTCCGCCGTGTCGCCCGTCCGGGCGTCCAGCCCGGCCAGCGCGCGCAAAAGCGTTGTCTTGCCGCTTCCCGAGGGTCCGGACACCGCCGTCACACCCCTTAGAGGCACCTCTCCGCCCATATCGAGCGTGAAGGACGCGCTCCGCTCCAGGTGGAACCGAAAGGCGAGCGTGTCAGCCAATCCGCGTCCCCCCGTTCCGGTTCAGCGCATAGACCACGGTCAGCACAAGGAACGAGAACACCAGAAGCCCCGCCGACAGCACATGCGCTGTCGCATAGTCCAGCGTCTCGACGGCGGTGAAGATCTCGATGGAGATCACCCGAGTCCGGCCCGGAATATTGCCGCCCACCATGAGGATGACGCCGAATTCGCCGATGGTGTGGGCGAATGTCAGGACGGCGGCCGTCAGAAACCCCCGCCGCGCTAGCGGCATCGTGATCGAGAAGAACGCGTCCCGCGAGGTGGCCCCAAGCGTCCGCGCCGTGTCGATCGTGGTCTGCGGCACCGCCATAAATGCCGTCTGAAGCGGCTGCACCGCGAAGGGCAGCGAATAAAAAAGCGACGCAATGACGAGGCCCGTAAAAGAGAAGGTCAGCGTCTCGCCCGTGGCGCTCAGCCAGAGCGCGCCCAAGGGGCTGTCCGGGCTCATCAGGATCAGAAGGTAAAAGCCCAGCACCGTCGGCGGCAGCACCAGCGGCAGCGACGTCACCGCTTCCAGAAGCGGGCGGATGCGTGCGCGGGTCCGCGCCAGCCACCACGCGAAGGGGATCGCGAAAGCCATCAGGATGATGGTGGTGATCGCCGCCAGTTGCAGCGTCAGGGATATGACGGGCCAGAGGCTCATTCCGGCAGATCAAAGCCCGAAGCCGCGATGATCTCGGCTGCCGCGTCGCTCCCGAGGAACGCCCAGAACGCCGCCGCCGTCGCGTTCTCTGACGCCCGCGCCAGAAGCGTCCCATCCTGCCGGATCTCGGGATAGAGTCCCGTCAGGTCCAGCACATGGGGCGGGTCGAGCCGCTCCAGAAGCGACGCCGCGACAAAGGCGAAATCGGCATTCCCGGTGCGAAAGACGGTGGCCGCCTGCCCCACATTGCCCACGAGGATCGGCTGGAAGGTGGCCGTATCCATGCCCAGCCCCTCCATCGCCGCCGTCGCCGCCAGCCCATAGGGTGCCACCAGCGGATCGGCCAGCGCCACATTCGCACCTGTCACCATCTCCGCCGCAGCCTCCCGCGTCACTGCCTCCCGGCTGACCAGGACCAGCCGCCCGAGCGCATAGGGCCGCACATCCGCCGTCAGCCCCCGCGCCGCCAGCTCAGCGGGCCGCGCGTCATCGGCAGCCAGAAAGATGTCGAAGGGCGCGCCGGAGACGATCTGGGCAAAGATCTGCCCGGTCGAGCCATGGGTCAGCACGACCGCGTCATCCGTCTCGGTCTCGAAGGCTTCGGCCAGCAATTCCGCCGCCGGCAGAAAGTTCGACGCGACCGCAATCGTGACCTCGCCCGCCCGCACCGTCGCCGGGGTCAGGGCCGTCAGGACCGCGACCGCGAAAGCCGCCAGAATTCCGAATGTTCTCATGGCTCTTTCAGGCCATGACCGGGCGGGATTTGCAAGTCTTCGCCGACGCGGCAAATGGGCTCTTTACGCGCGCGAGCGGGCCTCTACGTCAATACCCATGCAGGATACCCGTGGAGCAGCCGCACAGCGGCGGAACGACCTTACGATTTACGACGACGTGGCCGCCGACTGGTGGAGCGACCACGTCCCATGGCTCAGAACGCTTCGGAACATGGTTCCGGGGCGCCTCAAATGGTTCGACCGGCATATCGACTGGGCCGGCAAACGCGTGCTCGATCTCGGCTGCGCCGGCGGCTTCATGGCCGAGGAACTGGCCCGCCGGGGCGCCTTCGTCACCGGCATCGACCCCGCCGCCCAGGCCATCGCCGCCGCCCGCACCCATGCGCAGGACGAGCGTCTCGATATCCGCTACGATGTCGGCGTGGGCGAGGCGCTGCCTTATGACGATGGCGCCTTCGACGCGGTGGTCTGCGTGGACGTGCTTGAACATGTCTCGGACCTGCAGAAGGTCATCGATGAAGTGTATCGCGTCCTGACACCGGGCGGCGCGTTCCTTTTCGACACGATCAACCGCAACCCGGTCTCGCGGCTGGCTGTGGTGACGGTGGCCGAGAATGTGCTCGGCCTGCTGCCCAAGGGCACCCACGATCCCGACATGTTCATCCGCCCCGACGAGCTGCGTCAGGCTCTGAAGACCGCCGGCTTTGAGATCGGCCGCTTCACCGGTCTCGGGCCGCGCGGCCTGACCCGGAAGGGCGATTTCACCTTCGGACCCCTACCGCTTCAGACGGTGATCTACATGGGGATGGCCACGCGGCCGGAGTGATCTGTGCCGGATGGCAGACGTCGGAAGCCGCGCGAGCGGCTCTTCTGCGCGCCCTCCGATTTTCGATCAAATTATCAGAAAATTTGCCCAAAACTTAAAATCGGCACAGGCTGGAGGTACGAAACTAAGGGAGGGGAATAGCAATGGCGATTTTCGACACGCTGAACGCAGCCATCAAAAACCGGGACGCGGATGCTTACACGGACCTCTACAGCGACGACGCCGTATTCGTGCGGCACCAGACCGGCACCGAAATGCAGAAACCGGAATTCGACGCCCTGATACGCCGCATGATGGCATCAGACGAGACGGATATGGGCGACCGCCGCTGCATTTACGAGAATGACGACATTCTGGTTATGCACTCGATCAACGACTATCCGGACGGCACCCGCGAGGCGGTGCTGATGTCGTGCCTCAAATCCGATGGAAAGATCAAACGGGTCGAGACCGGAGCGACACCGCTTAGCCGATAGGCTGTGAAGAACGTATAAGAGTGGTGCCCGAGGTCGGACTCGAACCGACACGATATTGCTACCGGCGGATTTTGAATCCGCTGCGTCTACCATTCCGCCACTCGGGCGCACCACGGCTGTCTTAGCGCGGGCCAGCGCCCGCGTGAAGCCTCAAAGTCGGTTCGCGCTGAACGTATCGCAGGCGCGCACATCGCCCTCGTTGTAACCCGTCGCGAACCAGCGCTGGCGCTGTTCCGACGTTCCATGGGTGAAGGTGTGGGGCTGCGGCACCCGTCCGGCATTCCGCTGGAGCGTGTCGTCTCCGATCTGCTTGGCCGCGTTCAGCGCCTCGTCAAGATCGCCCGGCTCCAGCGAGCCGAACCGGGCCTCGGCGGCGCGCGCCCAGATGCCGGAATAGCAATCCGCCTGCAGCTCGATCCGGACCGAGATAGCGTTCGCACGCTCTTCGCTCGACTGGGCGCGGATCTGGTTGGCCTGACCGAGGATGCCCAGCTCGTTCTGCACGTGATGGGCGACCTCATGCGCCACGACATAGGCCGCGGCAAAGTCGCCGCCCGCGCCCATGCGCCGCTCCATCTGCGTGAAGAAGGCGGTGTCGAGGTAAATCTTCCGGTCCGCCGGGCAATAGAACGGCCCCGTCGCCCCCGACGCACCGCCGCAGGGTGACTGCGTCACGCCCTTGTACAGGACCAGCGTGGCGGGGCGGTACGCTTCGCCCACCTGGCGGCGGAAAATGTCGGCCCAGACCTCTTCTGTATCGGCCAGCGTGACTGACACGAACTGGCCCGCGCGCTCATCCGCCTCGGTGATCTCGGCGGGCTGCGACTCCTGCGTGCCCACACCCGTGGCCTGCAAAAGAGGTGTCACATCGATCCCGAAGAAATAGCCGATGCCCAAAACGATCAGCACGCCGAATATCGACAACCCGCCGCCCACGCCGCCCATGCTCCGGCGATCCTCGATATTCCGGCTTCCGCGCCTGCCCCGCCATTTCATTGTGACCCTCCTACCAATCCCGGCCAAGAATACAGCCGAGGTGCTTGACGTAAAAGCCGCAGCGTGACCATTGAGTTCCGAAGCAAAATCCCACGGGCAGCATGATCCGCAAACTCTATGACTGGACGATCTCGATGGCCGCGCATCCGCGCGCCCTCTGGGTGCTGGCTTTCGTGTCCTTCATCGAAAGCTCGGTCTTTCCAATTCCGCCCGATATCCTGATGATCCCGATGATCGTCGCGCGGCCCTCTCGCGCCTTCCTGATCGCTTTCGTCTGCATGGCCGCCTCGGTGGTGGGTGGCGTCGCGGGCTACCTGATCGGGATGTTCGTGTTCGAGGCGATCGGCCAGCCGGTCCTTGAATTCTACGGCAAGGCCGACAGCGTGGCCGAGTTCAACGCCCGCTTCAACGAATGGGGCGCGTGGGCGGTGCTGGTGGCGGGCATTACGCCCTTCCCCTACAAGGTCATCACGATCATGTCGGGCTGGACGGGCCTCAATATCGGGGTCTTCATCGTCTCGTCGATCATCGCGCGGGGCTTCCGGTTCTTCGTTCTCGCCGCGCTCCTCTGGAAATTCGGCGCGCCGATCCGCACATTCATCGAGAAATACCTCGGACTGCTGTTCACGCTGTTCGTCGTTCTTCTCTTCGGCGGCTTCTACGCTCTCAGGTACCTATGACGCTGACACGCAAAAACACGATGCTTCTGGCCGCAGGCGGCTCTCTGGCTCTGCTTCTCGGGGCGTTCTTCTTTCAGGCCATCGGCTACGCGCCCTGCAAGCTCTGCATCTGGCAGCGCTGGCCCCACGGCGCCGCCATCGCGGTGGGCGCGATCGTGCTTCTGACCGCGCCCCTCGTCCTCTGGGCGCTCGCGGGCGCGCTCTCGGCGGCCACCTCCGGCGGGATCGGCATCTATCACACCGGTGTCGAACGCGGCTGGTGGGAAGGCCCGTCCACCTGCACCGGCGGCGGTAACGCACTGGGCGGCATGTCCGGCGCTGACCTGCTGTCGCTCGACGTACCTGTCGACATCGTCATGTGCGACGAGGTCGCCTGGGCCTTCCTTGGCCTCAGCATGGCAAGCTGGAACGCGCTCGCCTCCTTTGCGCTCGCCGCGCTCTGGCTATGGGCGCTCGGGCGGCCCGGGCGGGCCGCCTGACCGGCCTCAGTGAAGGGCGATCTCGCCCGTCACGTTCCGCCACTCTCCCGGCGACAATTCCCGGCGATGCACGAACCGGACCGAGTGCAGCGGCCCCTCGATCTTGTCCTGCCAGAATTCGATGAACTTGAAGAGCCGCGGATGATCCGGGGCGATGTCGTAGTCCTGCCAGACGAATGTGTTCAGGACGTTCCTGTAATCGGGCATCCGGTAGAAAATCTCCGCCGTGGTCAGCCCGTATCCCTTCAGAAGAAGTTCGGTCTCACTTGTGCTCATCGTCACCTCGTAAACTGCTCACAAGCCGAGTGACGCATGACTTCGGATTCTTTTCAACAAAAACAGTGTGTTGTCAGTCCGCCTCCGTGGCTGCCAGCCAAAGGCGACTTGGGCGTTGCACCTATCTCTAGTGGTCTGATAGACTGCTTAAGACAAGATTTAGCGGCCCGATGAAAAAGCGAGCAATTCGTGACCGATACGCCAGAACCCCCTGAAAACGTGGATGAAAACGGCCCCGAGACGCCCCGTTACGACGGGCCGCAGATCTCGATCGAAGACGAGATGCGCACGTCCTATCTGGACTATGCCATGTCGGTCATCGTCAGCCGCGCGATCCCCGATCTGCGCGACGGTCTGAAGCCGGTGCACCGCCGCATCCTCTATGCGATGCACGAGTCCGGCAACAGCTACGACAAACCCTACCGCAAGTCGGCCCGGCCCGTGGGCGACACGATGGGGAAATACCACCCTCACGGCGACAGCGCGATCTATGACGCGCTGGTGCGGATGGCGCAGCCTTTCTCGATGTCCCTGCCGCTTCTCGATGGTCAGGGCAATTTCGGCTCGATGGACGGCGATAACCCGGCGGCCATGCGCTATACCGAAGTGCGCATGGACAAGCCCGCCGCCTTCCTTCTGGCGGATATCGACAAGGATACGGTCGACTTTCAGGACAACTACGACGGCAAGGACCGCGAACCCTCCGTCCTGCCCGCGCGCTTTCCCAACATGCTTGTCAACGGCGCGGGCGGCATCGCCGTCGGCATGGCCACCAACATCCCGCCCCACAACCTGGGCGAGGTCGTCGACGCAACGCTGGCGCTGATCGAGAACCCGGACCTCTCGTCCGAAGCTCTGATGGAGCATGTGCCCGCCCCCGATTTCCCCACGGGCGGCATCATCCTGGGCCGCTCGGGTGCACGGAAGGCGTATATGGAGGGGCGCGGCAGCGTCATCATCCGCGCCAAGACCCATATCGAGGAAATCCGCAAGGACCGCTACGCCATCGTCATCGACGAGATCCCCTATCAGGTGAACAAGGCCTCCATGGTCGAGCGCATCGCCGATCTCGTCCGCGAGAAGAAGGTCGAGGGCATCAGCGGCATTCAGGACGAGTCCGACCGCGTCGGCGTCCGCGTCGTGATCGAACTCAAGCGCGACGCGACCCCGGACGTGGTTCTGAACCAGCTCTTCCGCTTCAGCCAGATGCAGACGTCCTTCGGCTGCAACATGCTGGCGCTCAATGGCGGCCGGCCCGAGACGCTGACGCTCCGCGATTTCCTGACCTACTTCATCGGCTTCCGGGAAGAGGTCGTCGCGCGCCGCACGGCCTATGAGCTTCGCAAGGCCCGCGAACGCAGCCACATCCTCTGCGGTCTGGCCGTCGCCGTCTCGAACGTGGACGAGGTCGTGGCGACGATCCGCGCCTCCGCCGACGCCGCCGAAGCGCGCCAGAAACTGATGGAGCGCCGCTGGCCCGCCGCCGATATCGCGGATTACATCCGCCTGATCGACGACCCGACCCACACGATGAACGATGACGGGACCTATAACCTGTCTGAAACACAGGCCCGCGCGATCCTCGAACTCCGCCTTCAGCGCCTGACCCAGATCGGCGTCAAAGAGGTCACCGACGAACTCGAAGAGCTCGCTGCCAAGATCAAGGATTACCTCGACATCCTGTCCTCGCGCGAGCGGATCATGTCGATCATCTCGGACGAGCTGACCGAGGTGCGCGAGCAATTCGCCGTCCCCCGCCGCACCGAGATCGTCGACTGGTCGGGCGACATGGAAGACGAGGACCTGATCGAGCGTGAGGACATGGTCGTGACCGTCACCCAGTCCGGCTATATCAAGCGCACGCCGCTAGCCGATTTCCGCGCCCAGAAGCGCGGGGGCAAGGGCCTGTCGGGTGGCGAACTCAAGGAAGACGATGTCGTCACCACGCTCTTCGTGGCGAACACCCATACGCAGCTTCTGTTCTTCACCACCGACGGGATGGCCTACAAGCTCAAGACATGGCGCCTGCCCCTCGGCGGGCGAACGTCGCGCGGCAAGGCCATCGTCAACATCCTGCCCATTCCGCAGGGCGTCTCCATCGCCGCCATGATGCCGGTCGACAGGGACGAGGAAGACTGGGACCAGCTTCAGATCGTCTTCGCAACCTCCACCGGCGACGTGCGCCGCAACGCGCTCTCGGATTTCACCAACGTGAAATCCAACGGCAAGATCGCGATGAAACTGCCCGAGGGCGTCAGCCTCGTGAACGCGCGTATCGCGTCCGAGGATGATGACGTCATGCTCATCACCGCCAAGGGCCGCGCGATCCGCTTTCCAACCACCGCCGTCCGCATCTTCAAGGGCCGCGATTCGACCGGCGTGCGGGGCATCCGCCTCGCCAAGGGCGACGAGGTTGTCTCGGCCAGCGTCATCCGCCATTTCGAGGCGACGCCGGACGAGCGCGCCGCCTATCTCAAGATGCGCCGCGCCGTGGCGGGCGTCACCGAAGAGGCCGAGGCCAGCGACGACGAGGAAGTGACGGCCGACGTTGCCCTCCCGCAGGAGCGCTATGCCGAGATGTCGGCGGCCGAAGACCTGATCCTGACCATCACCGCCGAGGGCGCGGGCAAGCTCTCGTCCAGCCACGACTACCCTGTGCGCGGGCGCGGCGGTCAGGGCGTCCGTGCCATGGACGCCGCGATGCGGGGCGGCGACCTCGTCGCCTCCTTCCCGGTCGAGATGCAGGACCAGATCATGCTCGCAACCTCGACGGGTCAGTCGATCCGCGTGCCGGTGGATGGCATCTCCTTCCGCTCGCGCGGCGCGGGCGGGGTGCGGGTCTTCAACACCGCCAAGGGCGAGACCGTGGTCAGCGTGGCCTGGATCGCCGATAGCGACGAGGAAGACGGCGCCGAAGCCGAGACCTGACAGAACGGGCGAAGACGTTAACCTTCGTTAACAACTTCGCCCGTTAACCAATTGTTAGGATTTACGTTTCTTTAACGCCCAACTTTTGCCACATTTCCCTCGGGTGGAGCACTACCGACCGAGGGGGTCACGATGAAAACCGCAATTCTAGCCGCCGTCATGGGCCTTGCCGCCGCGCCCGTGTTTGCCGAAAGCAGCCTTGGCATCGAAGGGGCGACGCTCTCTTTCGGCATGACCCAGGACGAAGCCGGCGATGCTCAGACCCAGGTCCGCGCCACCGTCGACGTCGCCGTGACGGGCGCGCATGGCCTGCAAGGCGATCTGGCCTTCGAGGATACCGCCCACGGCACCATCGGACGACTGACTGGCCATCTCTACATGGACCCGGTCGCGGGGCAGAAATACGGCCTGTTCCTCGCCATGTCCGATCTCGACGGGCGCTCGCTGACCTGGGGCGAACTGGGCGCCGAGGGGCAGCTCGAGATCTCTGACACGCTCACAATAGAAGGCCGCACCGGCCTTGGCCGCGCCGACAGCGGCAGCCTGGATTACATCTTCGGCGGTGTCGCGCTGGCCGCTGCGCTCACCGACAGCTTCGACGTGGAACTGTCTCTGGACGTTGCGGATTTCGACGAGGCCGCCTTTCGCGCCACCGCCGTGGATCTGGGCCTCCGCGCCAATTACAGCCGCGAAGGCAGCCCCTGGGGCGTCTATGCCGAACTGATCCATAGTGACCTGACGGGCCGCGATGGCGCGCCCGCCGAGACGCGGCTGGGTCTTGGCCTGACCATGGCCTTCGGAAATGCGGGCGGCGTGTCGACCGACGGGCGCGCCTTCCGCGACCGCGATCCGGTGGCGGCGCTGATCCGGCGGGGGCTGCGCTGACCGGCCGCTGCTGTGGGTGGGGGGAAGAAGGGCGGCGATGGGGCCGCCCTTCTTTTGCCATGCATAAGCCCAACCTTTTCCCCCATCCCTCCAAGCTCTGACCATCTTCGACCGCAAAACAATAGGTCGAAGCCGCGTTTATTGTTCAACGCACGAAGATCTTCGGTGTCGAGTTCTGACCGGGCACGTCAGCCCACATATGACCGGGAACACCTGATGACGCCCCGCACGACCCGAGACGCCCGCACCCTTTTGTCAGGCCACAGCACCGTCCGGCTTCTGATCGTCTCCTGGTTCGTCGCGCTCGCGCTTCACCTGATTCCCGGCACCGACATGTCGGCCCTCCTCGACCCATTCCTGCCCTCTGCCGCTGCCGAAATGCTGACCAGCGCCGTGATACTGACCCTCTCCGCCATGATCGTGATTGGCTTGCAGCGCCGCGCCGCCGCGCTTCTTCTGGCGCTTCTGACCTTCTGGGCCAGCTATATCGGCATGATCTCGGCCCCAGTCCACGCGCTTGGCGCCTTCTGGCGCGACCTGGCCCTGATCGGCGCGCTGGTGATGACCTATGCCGACCGCGCGCCCGCAACTCACCCAGGCTCAGACCAGTCGCCAACGACCCCGCGCGCAAAGACACCGCCGCAAGGGACCCGCCGGATCGACCCCGACCTCTTCCGCCAGGACCTTGCCCGCGTCCGCTGACACTTCCAAAAGCGCCTTACACGCGCTACATCGCGGGCCATGGCAGAGAACACCCTTCACATCATCGGCGGCGGTCTTGCGGGCAGCGAAGCCGCCTGGCAGGCGGCGAACCGCGGCATCCGCGTCGTCATCCACGAAATGCGGCCTCAGGTTGAGACCTTCGCGCACAAGACCGGCAATCTGGCCGAGATGGTGTGCTCGAACTCGTTCCGCTCGGACGATGACGAACAGAACGCAGTGGGCCTTCTTCACTGGGAGATGCGTCAGGCGGGCGGCCTCATCATGGAGATGGGCGACCGTCACCGCCTGCCCGCTGGCGGCGCGCTTGCCGTCGACCGCGAGGCATTCTCCGAAGCCGTGACCGAACGCCTGATGGCCCACCCCAACGTCACGGTCGAGCCGGGCGAGATCACGCAGCTCCCCGAGGACGGCCAGTGGATCATCGCCACCGGCCCCCTCACCTCGGGCGCGCTGGCCGAGGCGATACGTGCCGAGACGGGTCAGGACAGCCTTGCCTTCTTCGACGCCATCGCGCCAATCGTCTATGCCGAGACCATCGATATGGGCGTCGCCTGGGAACAGTCCCGCTACGACAAGGGCGACACCGAGGCCGAGCAGAAGGCCTATATCAACTGCCCGATGACCCGTGACCAGTACGAGGCCTTCATCGACGCGCTGATTGCGGCCGACAAGACCGAGTTCAAGGAAGGCGAGACGGCGGGTTATTTCGACGGCTGCCTCCCGATCGAGGTCATGGCCGAACGGGGCCGCGAGACGCTCCGCCATGGCCCGATGAAGCCCGTGGGCCTGACCAATGCCCATAAGCCCGATGAAAAGGCATATGCCGTCGTGCAGCTTCGCCGCGACAACGCACTCGGCACGCTCTACAACATCGTGGGTTTCCAGACCAAGATGAAGTACGGCGCGCAAACCGATGTTTTTCGAATGATTCCCGGTCTGCACGATGCCAAGTTCGCGCGTCTGGGAGGCATCCACCGGAACACCTTCCTGAACTCGCCCCGCCTCCTTGATAGCGAGATGCGCCTCAAAAGCCGCCCCAATATCCGCTTCGCCGGTCAGATCACCGGTGTCGAGGGATACGTGGAATCCGCCGCCATGGGCCTTCTGGCGGGTCGCCTCGCCGTGGCCGAGATCACGGGTCAGACCCTGCCGGCGGTCCCGCATACCACCGCCACCGGCGCGCTTGTCATGCACATCACCGGCGGCGCGGACGCCAAGACTTTCCAGCCGATGAACGTCAATTTCGGCCTCTTCCCGCCCATCGACGCCAAGGGCGGACGGCGCGGACGCCGCGACCGCTACAAGGCCTATACCGACCGCGCAAAGACCGACTGGCAGGACTGGCTTGCCGCCAGCGCGCCCGCCCGCGCCGCCGAGTAAGCCCATGAGCGAGACGCCCAAGGACGACCTCTGGTCCCGGCTGACCCCGGAGGAATCGCAGCGGCTCTATGCCGGCTGGGCCGAAAGCTATGACGCCGACGTGGCCTCCTGGGGCTATGCCACGCCTGCCCGCCTCGCCCTTGCGCTCAGGCAGTCCGGCGCGAATGTGGAAAAGCCCGTGCTCGATGTGGGCTGCGGCACCGGGCTCTGCGGCATGGCGCTAAGGGCCGTGGGATTCGACGTGATCGACGGCACCGACATCTCGCCCGAGATGCTGGCCCGCGCCGAGGCGCGCGGCGTCTACCGGCAGGTCTGGAAGGGCGAACCCGGCACGCTGGGTCACATCAAACCCGCGGATTACCCCATCCTGTCCGCCTGCGGCGTCGTCGGCCACGGCGCCGCCCCGCCCGAGATGCTGGACCTTCTCATCGCCGCCCTCGGCGCAGGCGGCCTCCTGGCCTTTTCCTTCAACGACGCCACGCTGGCCGACCGCGCCTATACCGACCGGCTCGACATCGCCTGCCTCGCGCCTGACATCGAGCTGGTCTTCGAGCAACACGGTCCCCACCTGCCCGCCAAGGGCATGATGTCCACCGTCTATGTCCTGAAACGGACGTGAGAACCCGCTTCGCCCCCTCTCCCACGGGTCCCCTGCACCTGGGCCACGCCTATTCCGCGATGCTCGCCCATGACATGGCCCGCGCAGAGGGCGGAGACTTCCTGCTCCGGATCGAAGACATCGACCAGAGCCGCGCCCGCCCCGAATGGGAAGAGCTGATCTTTGAAGACCTCGCATGGCTCGGCATCATCTGGGACGGCCCGGTCCTCCGACAGTCCGACCGCATGGACGCTTATGAGGCCGCGCTCACCTCGCTCTGGCGGCAGGGGCTTCTCTATCCCTGCACCTGCACCCGCCGCGACATTGCCGAGGCCGCCAGCGCCCCGCAGGAGGGCGCGCCCCTCCTCGGCCCCGACGGCGTGATCTACCCCGGCACCTGCCGGCCCGGCTGGGTCGTGCCGCCAGAGATGGATCTGCCCCGCGACGTCGCGCTGCGCCTCGACATGGGACAGGCCGTCGCCCGCGCCTTCGACCACCGCGTCGGCAAGGCGGGCGCGGAGCGCGTCGCAGAGTTCGAGGAAACCGGCCATGGCCCGAACGGCGAGCGCGGGATCATGGAGATCGACGCACGGCATATGACCCGCGAGGTGGGCGACGTCGTCCTCGCCCGCCGCGACATGGGCACGTCCTATCACCTGTCGGTGGTACTCGATGACGCGGCGCAGGGCATCACCCACGTCATCCGGGGCGAAGACCTGTTCGAGGCGACAGCGATCCACGTCACTCTGCAACGGCTACTGAACCTGCCCACGCCGATCTACCACCACCACCGGCTGATCCGCGACGAGGCAGGCAAACGGCTCGCCAAACGCGACGACGCCCGCGCGATCCGGCTTTACCGCGATGAGGGGGCAAGCCCCGAAGACATCCGCCGCATGGTCGGGCTTTGAGGCATTCAGGCTCGCAGGTGGGCCGGAGTGCGCTGGCTCTCGACTTCGGCTCGAACGCAAAACCCGGTGCGGGCTGCCCGGGCCCGGAACGCCTTCAGACTTCGGGCTTCATTAGTTCGACCTCGTCATCGTCCCGAACAGCCGTGTAAAAACACGTCCGCCGGTTCGTATGGCACGCCGGGCCTGTCTGACGCACGCGCAACAGCAGGCAGTCCCGGTCGCAATCCACGCGGAAATCCAATAGTTCCTGCACATGGCCCGAGGTCTCGCCCTTGACCCAGAAGGCCTGGCGCGACCGCGACCAGTAGGTAACGCGCCCGGTTTCCAGCGTCTGCATCACGGCATCCGCATTCATCCATGCCATCATCAGCACCTCGCCCGTCTCGGCATCCTGCGCGATGGCGGGGATCAGCCCGTCCGGGGTGAACTTGAGACTTGCGGGATCGAATGCCATGGGGCAGTCCTTTGCAGTATCGCGGGTCCGCCCTAGATAAGGGGGGGCCTGCCGGAAGGAAAGACATGGCCGACACCGACCTGATCAAGCTCTACTCGGGGCGCATCCTCGAACTTGCTGCGGACATCCCGCTGACGGCGCGGCTCGACGCACCCGACGCGACGGTCAAGAAACGCTCGCCCCTCTGCGGATCCACAGTGACGGTGGACGTTGATGTGACCGAGGGACGGATCACCGGGTTCGGTCAGGACGTGAAGGCTTGCGCCCTTGGTCAGGCCTCTGCCGCGATCCTTGGGCACAACGTCATCGGCCGCACCCGCGCCGAGATCGAGACCGCCCGCGACCAGCTCAAGGCGATGCTGTCCTCTGGCGGCGACGTCCCCGACGCGCCCTTCGACGGCTATGACGTGCTGATCCCCGCGCGCGATTTCCGCAACCGCCACGCCTCGATCATGCTGGCGCTTGAGGCGACGGCCGAGGCCATGGCCAACATTGAGAAAAACCAGAAAAGCGCCTGATCCCAAGGCCCTTGCACAACGCCCTAAACCAAAAAAAACGCCGCACACCCGGGACGGGGTGGCGGCGTCAGTGGCGTATCTGGTTCAAATGTCGGCTCGGGCTCGGGACAGAGCACCAATGGGACAGGCAGGTCGCATCACGATTGGGGACAGGATGCGCGTGCCGACATTCCAGACCGCAGGCAGAGGGATGTCAGAGAAGGCTGGGCAGGTTCAGTGCCACCACCAGAATCGAGATCAAGGCAACCGCACCGGCAAAATCCTGAACAAAGCCGGGAATATCACGCGCGATGGTGTCTTTGATGTCCTGCATGGCGGTCACTCCGTTCTGGATCAGGCAGCGGGCGGGCTGCGTTGTTCTCATATTGTTCTCATATGGCGGAACGCCTGTAAAGAACTTTTTGAGAACAAACCGGAACAAAAGGGAACGCGCGCGCTAACCCACGGAAATCATGGCCAAAGCCTTGTCGGCCTCCAGCAGCCACAACAAGTGCCGCGCCGCCTGCCCCCGTGGCCCGGTCAGCCCCGGATCCTCGGAAATCAGCTTTCGCGCATCGTCCCGCGCCACCGCCATCAGCGCCGCCTGCGTGTCCAGATCCGCGATCCGGAACCGCGGTAACCCCGACTGCGCCGTTCCCAGAACATCGCCCGCGCCGCGCATCGCCAGGTCCTCTTCCGCGATCCGAAACCCGTCATCGGTCTCGCGCATGATCTCCAGCCGCCGCCGCCCGGTCTCGCTGAGGGGCGACTGATAGAGCAGCAAACAGGTCGAGGCCGCCGCCCCCCGGCCCACGCGCCCCCGCAACTGGTGCAACTGCGCCAGACCGAAATGCTCGGCCCGCTCGATCACCATGATCGAGGCATTGGGCACATCGACGCCCACCTCGATCACCGTGGTCGCCACCAGCACGCTGGTCTTGCCAGAGGCGAAATCGGCCATCGCCGCATCCCGCTCCGGCCCCGGCATCTGCCCGTGCACCAGCCCGACGGCACCGTCCCCCAGGGCCGCGCGCAAGACCTTGAACCGCTCTTCGGCGGCGGTCAGGTCCACCACCTCGCTTTCATCGACCAGCGGGCAGACCCAATAGGCCTGCCGACCCTCGGCGATGGCGCCCCTCAGATGCTCGACCACCTCATTGAGCCGCCCCATTGAGGTCAGCGCCGTCTTGACCGGCGTCCGCCCCGGCGGTTTTTCGTCCAGCACAGACACGTCCATGTCGCCATATTGCGCCAGGCTGAGCGAGCGCGGGATCGGTGTCGCCGTCATCACCAGCACATCCGCCTTCTCCCCCTTGGCCCCAAGCGCCATGCGCTGCGCCACGCCGAAGCGGTGCTGTTCGTCGATGATGGCAAGGCGCAGGTCGCGGAAGGTCACATCGTCCTGAAAGACCGCATGGGTGCCCACGAGGATATGGATATCACCCGCCGCCAGCGCCTCCAGCTTGGCGCGCCGCTCGGCGCCCTTGTCGCGCCCCGTCAGACGCTCGATCACCACCCCCGCCGCCTCGGCCAGAGGCGTCAGCGCCGCCAGATGCTGCCGCGCGAGGATTTCGGTCGGCGCCATCATCACGCCCTGCCCGCCCGCTTCGACAGCAACCAGCAGCGCCATGAAGGCGACGAGCGTCTTTCCCGCGCCCACATCGCCCTGCAGCAGCCGGTTCATGCGCGTATCCGCGGCCATATCCTCGGTGATCTCCCGGATCGCGCGGTCCTGCGCGCCAGTGGGGCGATAAGGCAGCGCCGCCAGAACCCTGCCTTGCAACCGCCCCGTCGCCACCGAAGGCCGCCCCTTCTGCCGCCGCCGCTCGCGCCGGGCCAGCGCCAGCGTCAGCTGATGCGCGAGGAACTCGTCATAGGCGAGCCGTGCCCGCGCGGGTGCCTCGGCGCGGATATCGGCCAGCCCCTCGGGATGATGCGCCGCGCGCACCGCCTCGCCCCAGGCCGGCCACTCGCGCGCGTCGACGAGCGACGAGTCGATCCATTCCTCCAGATCCGGCGCACGCTCTACAGCCGCCGCCGCCGCGCGGCCCATCACCTTTTGCGACACACCCTCGGTCAGCGGATAGATCGCCTCGAATTCCGGGATCTCACCCGCCTCGTTCGGCCGGACCGCGTAGTCCGGATGCACAATCTGGTAGAGCCCGTCGAACAACTCCAGCTTGCCCGAGATCACGCGGGCCTCGCCCTCGGGGAACTGCTTTCTCAGCCAGTCCTCGCGCGCATGAAAGAAAACCAGCTGAAAGGAGGTGCCCGCATCCGCCACGTCGATCCGGTAGGGCCGCCCCTTCTGCCGCGCGGGATGGTGCCGCGTCACCTCGACGGCGACGGTCACGTGATCGCCAGGCGTCACCCCCGTTACGGTCTCGCGCATCCGGCGGTCGATCACGGCGAAGGGCAGCGTGAACAGCATATCGCGCGGCGTACGAATATCACGCTTTTCCAATAGCTTGGCTGTCTTCGGCCCGACACCGGGAAGCGTCTCGATCTCCGCGAAAAGCGGAAACAGGCGTTCCGGCCGCCCGGTCATGCGCCCTCGATCAGGGCGAGCCAGGCGTCCTCGTCAAGAAGCGTCACGCCCAGTTCCCGCGCCTTCTTCTCCTTCGAGCCCGCGCCCGGCCCCGCCACCACGATATCGGTCTTGGCCGAGACCGACCCTGAGACCTTGGCGCCAAGCGCCTCGGCCCGCGCCTTGGCCTCGGCCCGCGTCATCCGCTCAAGCGTGCCGGTAAAAACCACCGTCTTGCCCGCGACGGGGCTGCCCTCGGTCTGGGGCGAGGCGACGGGTTCGACCTCGGTCAGCTCCGCGATCAGCCGGTCGATCGAGGCGCGCTCCCGCTCCTGCTGCATCGTCGTGACGAGCGACCGCGCCATGACTGCACCCACGCCGTCGATGCCGGTCAGGTCTTCCCATTCCGGGCCCTCGTCCACCACTGCTGCCCGCATCGCGGCGTCGAAGGCATCCCATGTCCCGTAATGCCGCGCCAGAAGCATCGCCGCCGCTTCGCCCACATGCCTCAGACCGAGTGAAAAGATCAGCCGGTTCAATGGGATGCGCCGCCGCTCGTCGATGGCGTCGAACAGGTTGTTGGCCGACTTCTCGCCCCAGCCCTCGCGGTTCTTCAACTGCTGAAGACCCGACCCGAACCGCTTCTTCAGCGTGAAGATCTCGGCGGGCTCCCGCACCCAGCCATCCTCGAAGAATTGCTCGACCTGTTTCGCGCCAAGCCCCTCGATGTCGAAGGCCGCGCGGCTGACGAAATGCTTCAGCTTCTCCACCGCCTGCGCCGGACAGATCAGCCCGCCAGAACAGCGCCGGACCGCGTCGCCCGGCTCGCGGATCGCCTCGCTTCCGCATTCTGGGCAGACGGTCGGAAAGTCGTAGGGCACCGCATCCGCGGGCCGCTCGGACAGATCCACATCGGCCACCTTGGGGATCACGTCCCCCGCGCGATAGACCTTCACCCAGTCGCCGACGCGAATATCCTTGCCGTCGCGAATAGGCTCTCCGTTCGAGTCGCGCCCGGCGATGTAATCCTCATTATGCAGCGTCGCGTTCGAGACCACCACGCCGCCAACCGTCACCGGCGTCAGCCGCGCGACGGGGCTGAGCGCGCCGGTCCGGCCCACCTGAATGTCGATCGCTTCCAGCCGGGTCCATGCGGTCTCGGCAGGGAATTTATGCGCAATCGCCCACCGGGGCGTGGTCGAGCGATAGCCGAGCCGCCCCTGCAGCGCGAGGTCGTCGACCTTGTAGACGACCCCGTCGATGTCATAGCCGAGCGTCGCGCGCCGCGCCTCGATATCGCGATAATGCGCAAGGATATCGTCGACCCCCTCGCAGCGCGCGGTCAGGTCGTTGGTCCGGAACCCGAGCGCGGCCAGCCGCTCGATCGCGCCCATCTGGGTGTCTGCCAGCGGTTCGGAATGCGCGCCCCAGGCATAGGCGAAAAAGCCGAGCGGGCGCGCGGCGGTGATACTCGCGTCGAGCTGGCGGAGCGATCCGGCAGCGGCATTTCTCGGGTTGGCAAAGGTCTTGGCCCTCGCCTCGGCCTGCCGCGAGTTCAGCGCATTGAAGTCGTCATGGGACATGAAGACCTCGCCCCTCACTTCCAGCACGTCGGGCGCACCGGTCAGGCGTTCGGGGATATCCGTGATGGTCCTCGCGTTTGCGGTCACGTTTTCGCCCACGCGCCCGTCGCCCCGCGTCGCGGCGTGGACCAGTGCGCCACCCTCATAGCGCAGCGACAGAGACAGTCCGTCGATCTTCGGCTCTGCGGTGACGGCAAGCGCCGCGTCGTCGGACAGGCCCAGGTATTTCCGGACCGACCGGATGAACTCGGTCACGTCCTCGTCGGTGAAGGCGTTGCCGAGCGACAGCATGGGCCGCTCATGGGTGATCTTGGAAAAGCCCTCGGCGGGTGCGGCGCCCACCTGTTCGCTCGGGGAATCGTCCCGCTTCAACTCGGGGAACGCGGCCTCGATCTCGGCGTTCCGCCGCTTCAGCCGGTCATACTCGGCATCGCTGATCTCGGGGGCGTCCTCCTGGTGATAGGCAAGGTTCGCCTGTCCCAAGAGTCGGGCGAGCCGCTCAAGTTCTGCCCGCGCCTCGTCCGGCGTCATGTCGGATACGCGCCGCTCGTCGCTCATGGCCCCTCCTGCTGGCGATCTTCAGCATGGATAGGCGCGGCGCCGCGCGGCGTCCAGCCCGCGCCGCCGCCCGGGGCGAGGTGGCGCGGCCCTCAGGCCGAGGCGGCAATGCGTTGAGGATGCTCTTCCGGCGCGGGGTCACGCAGCACATAGCCCCGGCCCCAGACGGTTTCGATATAGTTGTCGCCTTCGGTCGCCTCGGAGAGCTTTTTCCTCAGCTTGCAGATGAAGACGTCGATGATCTTAAGCTCCGGCTCGTCCATGCCGCCATAGAGATGGTTGAGAAACATCTCCTTGGTCAGCGTCGTGCCCTTCCGAAGCGAGAGCAGCTCCAGCATCTGGTATTCCTTGCCCGTCAGGTGGACCGCGCGGCCCTCGGCCTCGACCGTCTTGGCGTCCAGGTTCACCGCGACCTTACCGGTCTTGATGATCGACTGTGCATGGCCCTTGGACCGGCGGATGATGGCGTGGATACGCGCGACCAGCTCTTCCCGGTGGAAGGGCTTCGTCAGATAGTCGTCGGCCCCGAAGCCGAAGCCCTTCACCTTGTTCGCCGTATCGTCCGAGCCGGTCAAGATCAGGATCGGCGTCTCGATCCGCGACATGCGAAGCTGGCGCAGCACCTCGTGGCCGTCCATATCCGGCAGATCGAGATCGAGGAGAATCAGGTCGTAGTCGTACAGTCTGGCGAGGTCGATCCCCTCTTCCCCCAGATCCGTCGCATAGACGTTCAGGTTTGCGTGGGTCAGCATCAGTTCGATGCTGCGGGAAGTGGTGGGATCATCTTCAACCAAAAGGACGCGCATATCGTGTTCTCCGCATTCAGCCCAAGTCGGGTACACATTGCAGCCAAGTGGTTAATTGGCGGTTACCAGTCGTGATCTTAGTGAAACAACCTAGAGTTGTCTATAGCGCTGAATAGATGTTGCTTTCAACGCAACCTCGCCATGCTGCTCAACCGCAGCGTGCCAGGCTGACAACTCCTCATCCGACAGACCATAGCTTTCGATGGCTTCCTCCCGCGTGATGAGTCCGCCCTCGATCGCGCGCACGACCGCTGCCTTGCGGCTGGCGACCCACCGGCGCGTCAACGGATCGGGCAAGTCGGCACGCGTCATGACCGTACCGTCCGGCAACGTGACAGCGCGCGGCCCGTTGACCTTCTTCAGATACATTTTCGTCGTCCTCGCTACCTTCCGGGGCCCGTTATGACGCCGAGGACTTAATCAGCGGTGAAGGCGGGACTTGTGACTGGACTGCATTTTCCTATATTTCAGCGCAATTCCTTAAGAGATGGACCCCGTCATGGCGCTCGATCGCAGCGAAACGCTGAATTCACTCGGTTTTCCGAAGCCTCCTTCGGAAACACGGGTCGTCGTCGCCATGTCAGGCGGCGTCGACAGTTCCGTCGTGGCGGCGGAACTCGCGCGTGAAGGCTACGACGTCATCGGAGTCACGCTTCAGCTATACGACCACGGCGCGGCTCTGGCCAAGAAAGGCGCCTGCTGCGCGGGGATCGACATCCACGACGCGCGCCGCGTGGCCGAGGAAATGGGCTTTCCGCACTACGTGCTCGATTACGAGAACATCTTCCGCGACGCGGTCATCGACGAGTTCGCCGACAGCTACCTCGCCGGCGCGACGCCCGTACCCTGCATCCGCTGCAACGAACGGGTCAAGTTCAAGGACCTGCTCGAGACCGCCCGCGACCTCGATGCCGACTGTATGGCGACGGGCCATTACATCCAGCGCAAGATGGGCGTGAATGGCGCCGAACTGCACATGGCGGCCGATCAGGCGCGCGACCAGTCCTATTTCCTGTTCTCCACGACGCCCGAACAACTGTCCTATCTGCGCTTCCCCCTCGGTCATCTCGAATCCAAGGCCGAGACGCGGGCGCTTGCGCAAAAGCACGGCCTGACCGTGGCCGACAAGCCCGACAGCCAGGACATCTGCTTCGTGCCGGACGGCAACTACGCCAGCGTGATCGAGAAACTCCGCCCCGGCGCTGCCGACCCGGGCGAGATCGTCCATGCCGACGGCCGCGTTCTGGGCGCGCACAAGGGCGTCATCCATTACACGATCGGTCAGCGGCGCGGCCTCGGCATCGGCGGACTGGACGAGCCGCTCTACGTGGTGAAGCTCGACGTCGACGCGAAACAGGTCGTGGTTGGCCCGAAGGACATGCTCGCCACCCGGCAGGTGCCGGTGCGCGAGATCAACTGGCTGGGCGACGCACCCCTGACCAGCCAGCCGGAATGGCACGTCTCGGTCCGCGTCCGCTCGACCCGGCCGCCCGCCGAGGCGGTGATCCGCCCCCTGAGCGACACGGACGCCACCGTCGAGCTTCTCAGCCCCGAGGAGGGCGTCTCGCCCGGTCAGGCCTGCGTCTTCTACGAGACCGGCGGCAGCCGCGTGCTGGGCGGCGGCTGGATCTGGCGCGGGTACTGACCGTCCCCGCACCGCTCCACCCTACCGGCGACAGGCGCGGACCTGCATATTATCGGCCCGGAAATATCCCGGGGTGAATTGGCCGGAGGCCAAGGGGGGCAGAGCCCCCTGCCGGTTTCCTTCAAGGAAACCGGTGCCCCAGCGTCAGGCGAGATGAAACGCCGGTCCGGGGGCTCTGCCCCCGGCACCTTCGGTGCCTCCCCCGGGATATTTTCGGGCCAGTAATGACAGAAGGTCTCGGTACACCATAGTGGCAGGCGCCCGGGCCCTAGCGCCCCAGCCCGTCCAGCACCGCCCGCGCGGCGCGCAGCCCCGGCGCCTCTCCGCCCCGCCCGAGCGCGGTCATCGTTTCGGACATGGCCGCGTGCTGAAACGCCCGCTGGCGGTCGTCGGTCATCAGCGTCGCCAGCGCCTCGCCTACCGGTTTCGGCTGGCAGGCGGGGCCGAGAAATTCGGGGATGGCCTTCCGACCGGTTACCAGATTGACCAGCGTGACCGTGTCCACCTTGGCCATGCGCGACATGATCTGCCACGAGAGCCAGTTCATGTCATAGGCCACGACCATCGGCGTCTCGGAGGCGGCGAGCTCCAGCGATACGGTGCCGGAGGCCGCCAGCGCGGCGTCGGCGGCGCGGAAGGCGGCGCGCTTCATCCGGTCGGCCTGAGGGTCACCCCTGGGGTCGAGCACGATGGGCGCACCGGGCCATGTCGCCACCGCTTCTATGACGGCAGACGCCACCGGACGCGCGGCGGGCACCACCACGCGCGCTTTCGGCACCTGCCCCAACACGACGCGCAGCGCCTCACCGAAGATGGGCGCAAGCCGCCCCACCTCGGCCCGGCGCGAGCCCGGCAACACCACCAGCATCGGTGCGTCGCCTATGCCCTTGCCCTTCCGGAACGCGTCGGCCTCGGCCATGCTCGCCACCGGCTCGGCCACGATGGGATGGCCCACGAAATCGCAGCGCATCCCCTCGGCCTCCATATAGGGCGGCTCGAAAGGCAGAAGCGCCAGCACATGGTCGATGGATTTCGCCATCTTCGCCGCGCGCCCCGCACGCCATGCCCAGACCGACGGGGCGACGTAATGCACGGTGCGGATATCCGAGCGTTCCTTCACCAGCCGCGCAAGGCGGAGCGAGAAATCCGGGCTGTCGATGGTGATGAGCGCGTCCGGCGCCTTCGCGATCACGTCGTCTGCGGTCTGATTGAGCCGCCGCTTTAACTCGGGATATTTCGGCAGAACCTCGGCGATGCCCATGACCGACAATTCGTCCATGGGGAAAAGGCTCGAAAGCCCCTCGGCCTCCATCAACGGGCCGCCGACGCCGGCGAATTCCACATCAGGCAGAAGCGCTTTCAGCCCCGCCATAAGCGCGCCCCCAAGCTTGTCGCCCGAAGGCTCGCCCGCAAGCAGGTAGAGCTTCACGGCTGCCAGACCCAGAGGAACACCCCTGCCTTGTCCGCAGCCGAGATCGTCGCATCGCGGTCGATGACCATGACATGCCCGGCCTCGATCACGATCCCGTCGAGACCGGCCGCAACCGCCGCCTTGACCGTCTCGGGGCCGATGGTCGGCACGTCGACGCGCATGTCCTGCCCCGGTTTCGGCGCCTTGAACAGAACGCCGCCCCGGCGGATCGGCTCGGGGATGCCCATGGCATCGGCCAGGGGTATTCCGGTCTTGTCGCTGAACGCCTTGGCGAAAGCCGCGCCACCCGGCACGAAGCGGAGCGTGGTGTTGGTCATGGCGGTATAGGGCTCGACCGCGCGGAAAAACGCCACCGCATTCACCATCCAGTCGGTGCCCATCACCGTCTCGACCGCGATGACCTGCCCCTTGCAGACGATGCAGGCCTGTCCCACATCCGCCGCGCCCATCGCGGCCACGACCTCACGCGCGCGGACGGCGTCCTTGCGGGCTGCGTCATCCGGCTGCTCTGCGGTCGGCACGCCCGGCGTCAGCAACAGATCGGGCACGATCTCATGAGCCGCGACAACCTCGATCCCGGCCTCCTCGAAAAAGGACAGAAGCACGCGCAGCGCCGCGTCGTCCCCCTCCTGCAGCGCGGCCATCATGCGCGGCACCAGCGGCATCGTCGCCGCATCGACACGTGACGGATCGAGCGGCGGGCGCTCCACCGCACCGGCCAGACAGACGCGGGCCACTCCACGCTCTACCAGACCCTTGATAAACGAGCCGAGCGTTTCGATCCGGAAGGTCTCGTGATGCGGGATGTCCGTCGGCGGAAACCCTTCCAGCGCCGCGACATAGGGCGGCGTCTCAAGCGCCCGATAGACCAGTCCCGGCAGCGCGCCGCCGCCCGCGATCAGCGCCAGCATGTCAGCGCCCCGGCGTCAGGAAATGGCGGTCCGAGGCGGACAGGATGAAATCCACGATCTCGCGGACATAGTCGCTTTCGGTCTCTTCGCCCAAACGCCGCGCACGATCCTGAAACGCGCCCTCGCCCTGCGCCAGCATCTGGAACGCCGCGCGCAGCGCCGTAATGTCGGACCGTGCCACACCGCGCCGCTTCAGCCCCACGAGGTTGAGACCGTCCAGCTCGCCGCGCGGCCCCTGCACGAGGCCGTAGGGGATCACGTCATTCGTCACCATCGTCACCGCGCCGATGATCGCGCCGCGCCCGATCCGCACCCACTGGTGGATGCCGGAGAGGCCGCCGATGATCACGTCATCCTCGATCACGCAATGGCCCGCGATGGCCCCCTGATTGGCCACGATAACCCGGTCGCCCACGATGGCGTCATGGGCCACATGCGCGCCCGTCATGAACAGGCAGTCGTCGCCGACCTTGGTCAGACCGCCGCCACCCTCGGTGCCGGTGTTCATCGTGACGCCTTCACGGATGCGGTTCCGCTTGCCGATGACCAGCCGCGTCGCCTCGCCCTTGAACTTTAGGTCCTGCGGGATCTCTCCGATGCAGGCGCCGGGGAAGATGACCGTCTCGTCGCCCACCTCGGTGTCGCCGGTGACCACAGCGTGGCTCTTGACCTCGACACCCGGTCCAAGGCGCACCCGCGCACCAATGACCGAGAACGGCCCCACGACCGCGCCCGCGGCGATCTCGGCCCCGTGCTCGACAACGGCCGAGGGGTGAACGCGCGCGCCGGGATCGACGCTCACTTGGGCACGTCCATCATGGCGGTGAACTCGCACTCGCAGGCGACCTCGCCCTCGACGGTTGCCTTGCCACGGAACTTCCAGACCTTGCCGCCGCCCCGGATCGTCTCGACATGCATCCGAAGCTGATCGCCCGGCCCCACCTTGCGGCGAAACTTGGCGCTGTCGATGGCCATGAAATAGACGCCGAACTTCTTGTCGGCCAGATCCATGCCCACGCCCGCGATCACCGCCGCCGTCTGCGCCATGGCCTCGACCATGTAGACGCCCGGAAAGACCGGCATCCCCGGGAAATGCCCGGTGAACTGCGGTTCGTTCATGGTGACGTTCTTGATCCCCACGCCCGAGGCCGTGCCTTCGATCTCGACCACCCGGTCGACCAGAAGGAAGGGATAACGGTGCGGGATGATCCGCTGGATCAGGTCGATGTCTGCGCTTTTCAGGCCGTCACTCATGGGCATCGCGTCCTTTGTTCTTGCTCTTACAATTGCCTAATGGGTTTCCGTCTTGCTGGCAAACCGGCATCCCGCCAAAGCGCCGCGGACGCTATTGATCCCGCGCGGCGTTGATCCGCTGAATAGCTTCTTCCGTGATGTCGATCCGATCCGCCGAGAGAAACACGTCGCGCCGGTCGATCACGATCAGTGCGCCCTTCTCGCGAACGATATCGCTGATTATGCCCGCCACATCGTTGAAGAACTCCTGCCGCGCGGCCTCGCTCGCCTGTGTGATCTCGCGCGCCTTCTGGTCCTGCTCGGCGCGGATGCGCTGGACGCGGGCGTCGAAGGCGTCGGCCAGATCGCGGAACTCCTCCGGCGGCAGGCTCGGGCGGCGTTCGGTCAGGTCGCGCTCGGCGGCTGTCAGCTCGGCCTCGATCATCTGGTTTTCCTCGGCCAGCGCGTTCACCCGCGCCTCCAGCTCGTCCGAGATCTCCGTGCCAGGCCGCGTTTCCGCGAAGAGCCGGTCCTGGTCGATGGTCAGAACCGGCGGCGGCAGGCTGAGCGCAGGGTCCTGCGCCGCTGCCGGCCCCGCAAGGCCGGCAACGACAAGCAGAAAACTGGCAATAAGCGACCGCATCAGAACTGCGTCGAGATAGTGATGTCGAAGGTGTTTTCCTCGTCGAGCGGGTTCTTCTCGATGGGTTTGGCGAAGTTCAGGCGCAAGGGTCCGATGGGCGTCGTCCAGAAGATCGAGACCCCGACCGACGACCGCAGCTCGAACCCGTCATCCACCTGTTGGCTTGCGGCGCCGGTCGTATCGTCCAGATCCCAGACAGACGCGAAGTCGGCGAAGACCCCACCCGAGATCCCGTATTCCTCGGGCAGGCCCAGGGGAAAGTCCGCTTCGAAGCGGGCCGAGACGTATTTGTTCCCGCCCAGCACATCGGAGATGCCCGCGGCCGTGTCGCGCGGACCGGCCCCGCGCGAGGCGAAGCCGCGCAACTGACGCGAGCCAAGGAAGAAACGGTCGCCCACGCGCACGGTCTGATCGTTCAGCGCCTCGATCACGCCGCCCTCGAAGATCGCGCGAAGCGTCACCTCTTCGTTCAGCACGTCGCGTTCGGCCACGGCGCGCGTGGTCGTCTTGATATAGTCGATATCGCCGCCCAGCCCCGCGAATTCCTGCGCGAAGGTCAGCCGCACGCCCCGGTTCGGGTTCAGGCCGCCCCTGAGAAGGTCCAGCGTGTAGGAATAGCCAAGCGCGCTCTTCAGCGCCTTGCCCTCGTCATTGGCGATGATCGGGGACGCGGCCGGGTCGACGTCGAAGATCTCTTCCTCTGCCAGCTCGTAATAGACCCGCAACCTTCCGTTTTCGGTCATGGGGAAGCTCAGGTAGGGCGACAGGCTCGTGTTCCGGGTCTGGAACGCGGCCGAATCGAAGTCGGTCGTCACAACGCTCAGGCTGATCCCAAAGGTCAGATCGCGGCCAAGAAAGGCCGGTTCCGCAAAGGACAGCTCGGTCCGGCTGTTCTCGTCGGCCGTCTGTATATCGACCGAGATCGACTGACCGCGCCCGAGGAAGTTCCGCTCGCTGAAGCCGACAGCGACACCGAAACCGCTGTCGGTCGAATACGAGCCGCCGAGAGACAGGTTGCCCGTGGGTTGCTCTTCGACATCCACGTCCACGATGACCTGATCTGGGGCCGAACCTTCGCGGGTGTTCACGTCCGCCGACGAGAAGAAGCCGAGGGCGCGGATGCGCTCGGCGCCGTTCCGGATCTCGCGCGGGTTGAACGGGTCGCCCTCGACCGTGTCGAACTGGCGCCGGATCACCCGGTCGAGCGTGGTCTGGTTGCCCTCGATATCAATCCGCTCAACGAAGACACGGGGTCCCCGGACCAGAGCGAATTCCACATCGAGGGTCAGATCGCGCGGGTTCCGCGTGACGCGCGGCTCGGCCCGGAGAAAGTCGAAGCCCTGCTGCAGCGCCAGCCGTTCCAGCCGGGCGATCTGTTCCTCGATCCGGGTTGGGTTCCAGGTCTCGCCCGACCGCAGCCGGACCGCGCGGCGGTAAGCGTCGAGATCGGTGTCCGGGAATTCGGACGACACCGTCACGTCGCCCACGGCAAAGCGCTGCCCCTCGCGGACGGTGAAGGTGATGAAGGTCGCGTCACGCTCGCGGCTGAGTTCGGAGGTGACGTCCAGCACCTGAAAATCCACATAGCCGCGGCTGCGGTAGAAATCGGTCAGAAGCTGCCGGTCGAAGGCGATGCGCTCGGCCACGAAGGTATCGCGCTGAATGAGCGAGCGCAGGATGCCCGCCTGTTTCGTGTCGATCACCCGGCGCAGCCGCCGGTCCGAAAAGGCGCGGTTGCCGACGAAGTTGATGGCCTCGTTTTCCACCACGCGGCCCTCGGTCACCTCGAAGACAAGGTCAACGCGGTTGTCGCTCCGGCGGATGATCCTTGGCTGGACCGTGGCCGACAGACGCGCGGCCGCCTCATAGGCACCGACAATGGCGGCGGCGTCGGTCTCGGCCTGTGCGGGCGAATAGACGCGGCGCGGCTGCGAGCCGACAAGCTCCAGCAGCCGCTCGTCATCCAGACGGCGGTTGCCCTCGATATTGATGCGGTTGATGGTCGGGCGCTCGACGACGTTGATGACAAGGCCCGATCCGGTGGGCCGGGCGCTGGCCATCTCGAAAAGACCGGACGCCATGACCGCCTGAATGGCGTCGTTGATCTGACCGTCGCTGACCACTTCGCCGGGCGCGATGCCGGTCAGCGAGATGACGGTGGAATCGGGGATGCGCTGGTTGCCCTCGACAGCAATCGCATTCACCCGCGTCTGCGCCGCCGCGACCTGCCCCTGAAGCAGCATCGCCGCCCCCAGAAGCGCTCCGAAAAGGACCGTTCTCACCCCTGCCATTGTCGCCCGCCCGCTTTGAATTGCTTTCCTTGGTCAGTACTCACATTTCCGGGGTCTGTCAAAAGCACGAAGCCGCCCCGGCGGGACGGCTTCGGTCAGTACACGAGGGGGTGTGCGGGATCAGATGTGGCCGATATAGGCCGCCAGGAACAGAGCGCCCGACAGCGCAAGGATCGACGCCAGCCGGTCGAGGTTCAGCTCGACCAGAAGTTCAAGCCCGCGGTACCCTGTCTGAAGAATCTGCATCGGTCCGATCCCTTGTTTGTCTCACCCAAGGAATATTTTCGGAATATGGCGGGATTGGGGCAGGTCCGCGACCCTTCGGTGACGGTTGCCGTCGCCAGCCTCAGGGGCAGAAGAGGTCGTTCGCCACCGCGAAGGCCATCAGCGCCAGCATCAGCGTCAGCCCGCCCGCCATCAGGTAGCGGAGGGCGGCATCGCTCGGCGGGCGGCCCGTGACGGCCTCCCACGCGTAGAAGACAAGATGCCCGCCGTCGAGCACGGGGATCGGGAACAGGTTCAGCAGACCCACCGCCGTGGACAGGACCGCGATGAACCAGATGAAGCTGATCCAGCCCTGGCTCGCCGCCTGACCCGAGGTCTCGGCAATGCCCACGGGTCCCGACAGGTTGCAGGTCGAGATCTGGCCCGCGATCATGTGATAAAGGCCCGAGATGCTGGAGCGGATGATGAAGACGATCTGGTTTGCCGCGCCTGTGATCGCCTGACCCAGACCGGGCGTCTCGGTCGCCGGTTCGATCACCATGCCGCCGTTCATCCCGATCATGTAATGGGTCTCGAACCCACCATCGGGCAAGGGCATGTCCTGCCGCCGGGGCGTCATCGTCTTGACCAGCGCCTCGCCGTCGCGCCAGACATCGAGTCTGACCTCGGCCCCGTCCGAGCCACGGATCGCGCCCTGAAGCTGGGTGAAGTCGAAGATCTCCTCGCCTTCCACCGCCGTGATGACGTCGCCCTTCAAGAGCCCCGCTTCTTCCGCCGCCGAGCCAGGAACGATACCGGTGGCGATGGGCGGATTGAGCCAGGGGCCTTCCACATCGGTGACCCCGCCGTCGCGGCGAACGGTGTAGACGAGGCGCGGGCTGGGTTCCAGCGCGCCTGCAAAGCTCGCGAATTCCGAGGTAGAGGGCAGCGCCTCGCCGTCGATGGCAAGGATCACGTCGCCCGAGGTCAGGCCGCCCGGCCCGCCCGGCACGTCGCGGATATCGGCCACGGTCAGCGGGTCCGTCGCCACGCCGCGCACCATCATCAGCGCCGCGAAGACGATCAACGACAGGATGAAGTTGAAGACGGGACCGGCCGCAACCGTCGCCGTCCGCGCCCAGAGAGGCGCGCCATGCATGGTTTCGCGCCTGTCCTGAGGGGCGAGCGCCGCCATCGCGTCGACGTCCTTGCCCGAGGCCGCGTCGGCGTCGCCCCGGAACTTGACATATCCGCCAAAAGGCAGCGCCGCGATCTGCCAGCGGGTGCCGTGCTTGTCGACCTTCGAGGCCAGAACCGGCCCGAACCCGATGGAAAACACATCCGCCTTGATGCCCGACCAGCGCCCGACGATGTAATGGCCGTACTCGTGAACCGCCACGATGATCGACAGCGCCACCACGAAGGCGATCAGCGTGAATGCCACGTTGCCGAATGTGGGGATCAGTCCAGCAAGTTCCATAGGGCCCCTCAGGCTTGTCGTCTGTCCATCGCGCGGACCGCGTGCTCTCTGGCCATTTGGTCCGCCTCGGCCACGGTATCAAGGGTAATCGCGGCCTTTCCTAGACCATCGCCTGACATCTTTTCGATCACATCCGCGACAACGGCGGCCATATCGAGAAAGCCGATCCGGCCCGCGATGAACCCGTCGAGCGCGCTTTCCTTGGCGGCGGTGAAGACCGCTCCGGCCAGACCGCCCTCCTCCATCACCCACCGCGCAAGGCCAAGTGCGGGATAGCGCGCCTCATCCGGCGCGCGGAAGGTCAGCTGCCCGATTTTGGCGAGATCCAGCCGCTCCACCGGCAGGTCGCGCCGCTCGGGCCAGTGTAGCGCATAGCCGATCGCGTGGCGCATATCCGGCGGGCCGACATGGGCCATCAGCGCGCCGTCGTTGAATCCAACCAGCGCGTGAACCAGGCTTTCGGGGTGGATGATCGCTTCGATCCGGTCCGGCGCCAAACCGAAAAACTCATGAGTTTCAATTAGCTCCATCGCCTTGTTGAAGAGGCTCGCGCTGTCGATGGTGATCCGTTGGCCCATGTCCCAGTTCGGATGCGACGACGCCTCGGCCAGCGTGGCGCGGGCCAGATCCTCGACCGGCCAGTCGCGGAAAGCGCCGCCCGAGGCGGTGATGACGATCCGCTCGACGGCGCCCATATCCTCGCCCACCAACGCCTGAAAGACGGCCGAATGCTCGCTGTCGACGGGCAGAACCGTCGCGCCATGCTCTTCCGCCGTGCCCATCAGCAGAGCGCCAGCCGTGACAAGGCTTTCCTTGTTGGCGAGCGCCAGCGTCGCGCCGTGGGAGAGCGCCCTGAGCCCCGGCTCAAGCCCCGCCGCGCCTACGATGGCACTCATGGTCCAGTCGGCGGGGCGGTCTGCGGCCTCGACCAGCGCGGCGCGGCCCGCCGCAACCTCTATGCCTGAGCCCGCCAGCGCCTCGGACAACTCTCCCAGCAGGCTTTCCTCGGAGGTCACCGCGATCTCGGCGCCAAGGGCGCGCGCCTGTTCGGCCAGTTTCGCGATGTTCCGCCCGCCGGTCAGGGCGACGACGTCATAGGCGTCGGGGTCGCGGCAAATCAGGTCGACGGTGTTGCAGCCGATTGACCCGGTCGATCCGAAGATCGTCACCCGTCGCGTCACAGCGGCACCGCCACCGGGGGAAAGTCGACGACCGCCTCGATCACCAACAGGAACAGCGACGCGCCCAGCATGGCGTCGAACCGGTCGAACATGCCGCCATGGCCCGGAATGATCGAGGAAGAATCCTTGACCCCCATGCGCCGCTTGAGCGCGCTTTCGGCCACGTCACCGATCTGGCCGGCCATGGAGACGGCGATGGAAATACCAATCAGCTCCGCCCCTGCCTCGCCCTGCCAGACGTAGAATGCGCCGACCATCGCCGCGCCGATCCAGCCGGCGACCGTGCCGGACCATGTCTTCTTGGGGCTGACCTTGGGCCAGAATTTCGGCCCGCCGATGAAGCGGCCTGCGAAATAGCCGAGAATGTCGGTCACGATCACCACCAGCGCCAACCACGCCATCCAGCCGAAGCCGAAATCGTCGCGGAGCGCCACCAGGCCGAAGCCCGCGACGGTGATCGCGGCGGTATAGATCGTATAGGTGAATCGGTTCTCGGAAAGCTGACTGACCCCAAGGACGGCAGGCAGCATCAGAAGCGGCAGCGCGAAGCCGTCCGGCAGCTCGACCGCCGCGAACATCACGAGACCCGCAAATATGCCAAGCGGCACCGCCTTGGACGGCGCGCCGATCATCCGCACCAGTTCCCAGACCATGATGCCGGTCACCAGCGCGATGAGGATGTGGAACGGAATGCCCCCCAGCCACATGACCCAGAGGCCCACCGCCGCCGCGACCCCGCCGGAGATCAGGCGCGGCCCCAGATCGGCCCATTTCCCCCCACCCGTCGCCGCTGTCATCCAGGCACGGCCCCGAAGCGGCGTTCACGATGGGAATAGCTGTGGAGCACGCGCGCGAATTCCTCGCGCGTGAAGTCCGGCCAGAGCGTGTCGACGAATTCGTATTCCGAATAGGCCGACTGCCAGAGCAGGAAGTTCGAGATCCGCGCCTCGCCGCTGGTGCGGATGACCAGGTCGGGATCGGGAAGGACATAGGTGTCCAGGTGGCGCGCCAGCATTTCGGCATCCACCGTCTCGGGGTCGACCACGCCTGCAGCCACCTCGCGGCAGAGCCGCTTGGCCGCGCGCGTCACCTCGTCCCGGCCGCCATAGTTCAGCGCCACGGTCAGATGCACGAGATCGTTGTCGCAGGTCAGAAGCTCGAGCTCGTCCATAAGTGCCACGAGCGTATCGTCCAGCTTCATCCGGTCGCCGATGAACCGGACGCGGACACCGGCCTCGACCAGTTCGCGCGTCTCGCTCATGAGATAACGCTTGAAAAGCTTCATCAGACCCGAGACCTCGACCTGGGTCCGTTTCCAGTTCTCGGTCGAAAACGCAAAGATCGTCAGGTATTTGACGCCCAGATCGGGGCACGCCTCGACAATTTCGCGCACGCGCCGCGCGCCCGCGTGATGACCGAAGAGACGCGGCTTGCCGCGCGCCTGAGCCCAACGGCCGTTACCGTCCATGATGATCGCCACATGTTCCGGCGACGGTCTATCCTTGGATTTACTGCCCAATCGGGGTCTCCTTTGTCAGCGCCCCACCCCGCACGGTGTCTTTACACCTGCATTATTTCTTCTTGCTTACTTTCCAGCGCCGCGTCGATTTTCGCGATCGCCTTGTCTGTCTGCTCCTGCACCGCGCCTTCCCAGAACTTCTGGTCGTCTTCGGACATGCCCTGAGCCTTGGCCTTCTTGATCTGGTCCATCCCGTCGCGGCGGACGTTGCGGATCGCCACGCGGGCGTTCTCGGCATATTGCCCGGCGACCTTGGTCAACTCGCGACGTCGCTCTTCGTTCAATTCGGGGATCGGAAGACGGATGATGGTGCCGTCCACCACCGGGTTGATGCCGAGGCCGCTCTCGCGCAGCGCCTTCTCGACCTTCGAGGTCATCGACTTGTCCCAGACATTGACCGTGATCATCCGCGGCTCGGGCACGTTCACCGTGCCCACCTGGTTGATCGGGGTGGGCGAGCCATAGGCATCGACCATCACGGGCTCCAGCATCGAGGCCGAGGCGCGCCCGGTTCTCAGCGTCAGGAATTCCTGGCGAAGCGACGCCAGCGCGCCGTCCATCCGCCGTTCGATATCGTCGAGGTCGATCTCGAAATCGTCTGCCATGCCTGTTCCAACCCGTTTCTCTTGCGGCCTTCCGCCGGTTTTGTTGTCTATAGCCGTGAACCTCAAGCCTTGTATAGACCGAAGCCCCCGCGCGATGTGCAGCGTTTCAGCAGCGCCCGCTCAGTCCTCGACCTTTGTATAGGTGCCCTGCCCCGACAGGATGCCCCGGAAACCGCCCGGCTCGTCCAGCGAGAAAACGATGATCGGCAGCTTGTTGTCGCGGGCCAGCGCGATGGCGCTCGCGTCCATCACGCCCAGATGCTTGGCCAGCACCTCGTCATAGGTCACATGCTCGTAGCGCTTGGCATCGGCGTACTTGTTAGGGTCCTTGTCATAGACCCCGTCCACCTTGGTGCCCTTGAAGATCGCCTCGCAGGACATTTCCGAGGCGCGCAGCGTCGCGGCCGTGTCCGTCGTGAAATACGGGTTGCCCGTGCCGGCGGCAAAGATGCAGACCCGTTTCTTTTCCAGGTGCCGGACCGCGCGGCGCCGGATATAGGGTTCGGCCACCTCGTCCATGCGGATGGCCGAGATGACGCGGGTGTGGATGCCCAGCCCCTCAAGCGCCGACTGCATGGCGAGCGCGTTCATGACGGTGGCGAGCATCCCCATGTAGTCCGCCGTCGTCCGCTCCATGCCCTGTGCCGAGCCCTGAAGCCCCCGGAAGATGTTTCCGCCGCCGATCACCATGCAGATCTCGACGCCCAGATCATGCACAGACTTCACCTCCTGCGCGATCCGCGAGACGGTGGGCGGATGCAGGCCGAACCCCTGGTCTCCCATCAGGGCCTCGCCAGAGATCTTCAGAAGCACACGCTCGTAGGAAGGTTTCGGGCCATCGTCGGTCATCGCGGGGGGAGCCTTTCAATCGGGGTTTTGCACGCGGGCGAAAAATGTCGGAAAACGGCGGCGGGTTCAACGCGGAAGCAACCATTGACCGAGACAACAGACATTCCCCGCCTGCTCGACGCGCTCGATCCGTCGCGCCCCGTCCTTCTGGCGGGCCCCACGGCCAGCGGGAAATCCGCGCTCGCCTTCGCGCTGGCCGAGCGCACGGGCGGTCCCATCGTGAATGCCGACGCGCTGCAGGTCTTCTCCGACTGGCGTGTCCTGACCGCGCGGCCCGGCCCCGAGGACGAGGCACGCCACCACCATGCGCTCTATGGCCACGTGCCGGGCAAGGAACCCTATTCCGTCGGCCAGTGGCTTCGCGATCTGGCCCCGTTTCTCGACGGGCCGCCCCCGGTGATCGTGGGCGGCACGGGGCTCTATTTCACCGCACTGACCGAGGGGCTGGCCGACATCCCCGAAACGCCGCAGCCAGTGCGGGCCGAGGCGATGCAGCGGATCGCCGCCGATGGGGCGGATACGCTTCTCGAAGAGATCGACGCCGAAACTGCTGCGCGCATCGACCGGCAGAACCCGATGCGAATCCAGCGCGCCTGGGAGGTACTGCAGACCACCGGGCGCGGTCTGGCGACCTGGCAGGACGAAACAGGCCCGCCTCTTCTGCCGCTCGACCGGGCCGAGGCCATCCTTCTCGACGCGCCCAAGGACTGGCTGACGCCCCGGATCGAGGCACGCTTCGCCCAGATGATCCGGACGGGCGCGCTCGACGAGGCGCGCGCCAATGCCGACACCTTCGACCCGAACCAGCCTTCGGCAAAGGCGATTGGCGCCGCAGAACTGGTGGCCCATATCCGGGGCCAGATGTCTCTCGAAGAGGCGGCGCAGCGCGCAACGCTTCTGACCCGGCAATACGCCAAGCGGCAGCGGAGCTGGTTCCGCGCCCGCATGGGCGGCTGGCGGCACATCCGCGCGGCAGATGTTAGCGCATGACATTTTCCCGTGAGCCCGAAGACGTTCCCCCTTTCAACCGCCCGCCGCTTTTGTCATAAGGCGCGCGATGACAAACAGGATCGCTTTCGGTCTGGCTCTTTTCCTGGCGGTGCTTCTGGCGCTGAACTTCGCCCTTGGCCTTGAATGGCACATTTTCTGGGGGCGCAAATTCCTGGAACTGGTCCGGCTCCTCGCCTTCTGGCGCTAGCGGTCGCAACCTGAGGAGAAGACCTTTGGCAGTCAAAGTCGCCATCAACGGATTCGGACGCATCGGCCGCAACGTGCTGCGCGCCATCATCGAGTCGGGCCGCACCGATATCGAGGTCATCGCGATCAACGATCTCGGCCCCGTCGAGACCAACGCGCATCTTCTGCGCTACGACAGCGTGCATGGCCGCTTCCCGGCCACCGTGACCACGACCGAGGACACGATCGATGTGGGCCGCGGCCCGATCCGCGTGACGGCGATCCGCAACCCCGCCGACCTGCCCTGGTCGGATGTGGATATCGTGATGGAATGCACCGGCATCTTCACCTCCAAGGAGAAATGCCAGGCGCATCTCGACAACGGCTCGAGCCGGGTTCTGATTTCGGCGCCCGGCACCGATGCCGACAAGACCATCGTCTACGGCGTCAACCATGATCAGCTGACCTCGGACGATATCGTCGTCTCGAACGCCTCTTGCACCACCAACTGCCTCAGCCCGGTGGCCAAGGTGCTGAACGATACGATCGGCATCACCAAAGGCTTCATGACCACGATCCACAGCTATACCGGCGACCAGCCGACGCTGGACACGATGCACAAGGATCTTTACCGCGCCCGTGCCGCCGCGATGTCGATGATCCCGACCTCGACCGGTGCGGCCAAGGCCGTGGGCCTCGTCCTGCCGGAGCTGAACGGCAAGCTCGACGGCGTCGCGATCCGGGTGCCGACGCCCAACGTTTCGGTCGTGGACCTCGTCTTCGAGGCCAGCCGCGCCACCACGGTGGACGAGGTGAACGCCGCAATCCGCGAAGCCGCCGACGGCCCGCTCAAGGGCATCCTGGGCTACACGGACGAAAAGCTGGTCAGCCAGGACTTCAACCACGACCCGCATTCGTCGATCTTCCACATGGACCAGACCAAGGTCATGGACGGCAACATGGTCCGTATCCTGACCTGGTACGACAACGAATGGGGCTTCTCGAACCGCATGTCCGATACCGCGGTCGCCATGGGCAAGCTCATCTGAGCCAGCGCAACCAGATGCGACGGAAAGGGCGGCCCGGTGGCCGCCTTTTTCTTTTGACCCCTTCTCTCACCACGGACCGGTCGCGGATGACACCATTCCGCCGTGAGTATTTTCCCAAGAAGAAAGACAGTTTGAGTCAAATTTTCGCTTCTTCTGTTCACAAATACTCATGGCCTCCGCGGCGGGCCAGGCGCGGCCCCGGACGTAGGCGATTTCGCTTCCCGACCGCGCCCGCCTGACATAGCGTCCGCCCATGAGCGCCACCCAACATGACAGTGCCTATGCTTGGACACGGCTCGCGATTTCGCTCGCCATCGCCGTCGCGGGCAATATCGGCATGTGGGCGGTTGTGGTGGTGCTGCCCGACATGCAGGCCGATTTCGGCACCGGCCGGGCCGACGCGACATGGCCCTATATCCTGGCCATGCTGGGCTTCGCGCTGGGCAACGTGGTCTTCGGGCGCGCGGTGGACCGCTTCGGGATCGTGCCGGTTCTGGTCGCGGCCGGGCTTGCCTCGGGGCTCGGCTTCGCGGCTGCGGCCCTGTCCGAGGCATGGATCGTCGTGACCCTGATGCACCTCGTGCTTGGCCTCGGCGCCTCGGCCACCTTCGGCCCGCTCATCGCGGATGTCTCGCAATGGTTCCGCCGGCGGAGGGGTATCGCCGTCGCGCTGGCCGCCAGCGGCAACTATCTCTCGGGCGTCGTCTGGCCGCCGGCCATCATCTGGGTCATGAGCGTCAGCGACTGGCGCGGCGCCTACCTGATGCTGGCGATTGCCATTCTCGCGACCGTCATCCCCGGGGCCTTCCTGCTCCGGCCCCGGATCGACAGTGCCACCGACGCGCTTGCCACCGCCGATGCTGCGGCGAATGCCCAGGCCACGGGTCTCTCACCCCGCGCACTGACCGTGCTTCTGGCGATTGCGGGGATCGGTTGCTGCGTGGCGATGTCCATGCCACAGGTCCATATCGTCGCCCTCTGCGTCGACCGGGGCTTCGGCGCCGAGGCGGGGGCCGGGATGCTCAGCCTGATGCTGGCAGGCGGGGTCGTCTCGCGGCTTGTCTCGGGCGCACTGGCCGACCGGTTCGGCGGGCTCGTCACACTGCTCATCGGCTCGACGCTTCAGATGCTGGCGCTTTGCCTCTTCCTGATCGACGGCGGCCTCACACCGCTCTACCTCATCGCGCTGATCTTCGGCCTCAGCCAGGGTGGAATCGTCCCGGCCTACGCGATCATCATCCGCGAATACCTGCCGCCCCGCGAAGCCGGTGGCAGGGTCGGAATCGTTCTCAGCGTGACCATTCTCGGCATGGCGCTTGGCGGCTGGATCGGCGGCTGGCTTTATGACCTGAGCGGCAGCTACGCGCTTGCGATCTGGAACGGCGTGGCCTGGAACATGCTCAATATCGGCATTGTCCTCGCGATCCTCGCCCGGCGCGGTCCGCGCCCGCTCGTCCCTGCCTGAGACACGCGATGCGACCAAAAAAAACGCCCGCACAAGGCGGGCGTTAAGTTATTGAGGCAGGTTTCATACAGGCAAGAAACCTATCGAGCAGTGCCCCATTTATACGCAATGAATTGCCGGGGGCCAAGCTAAAAGTTTGAAAACATTTACTGTGGCCCTTAGGCTTCACTTCCAAAGAACATAAGGAGCAGAAGGATTGTCGCGAAAATGCGAATGAACTTTTTCCGCGCCGCATCGCTCGCCGCTCTCTGTACGGCCAGCACCGCCGGAGCCGAGCCGCAACACGGCATAGCTATGTATGGCGCGCCCCAGCTTCCACCGGATTTTGTGTCGCTCCCCTATGCCAACCCGAACGCACCCAAGGGCGGCGCCATCGTCCAGGGCGAGGTCGGCAGCTTCGACTCGCTCAATCCTCACATCCTGAAAGGCAACGTGCCGTGGCAGCTTCGCTTCCTCGCGCATGAGAGCCTGATGGGCCGGTCCTATGACGAACCCTTCACGCTCTACGGCATTCTGGCCGAATCGGTCGAGACCGCGCCGGACCGCTCCTGGGTCGAGTTCACGCTCCGCCCCGAGGCGCGGTTCTCGGACGGCACGCCGGTCACGGTCAAGGACGTGATATGGAGCTACGAGACGCTCGGGACCGTGGGCCATCCGCGCTATCTGGGATCGTGGGAAAAGGTCGAGAGCATCGAGGCAACCGGCGAACGCGCGGTCCGCATCACCTTCAACACCGCCGATGACGAACTGGCGCTTATCATGGGCATGCGCCCGATCCTGAAAAAGGCACAATGGGAGGGGCGCGATTTCGCGGAATCCGGCATCGACCAGATCCCGATCTCAAGCGCGCCTTACGTGATCTCGGATTTCGATCCGGGCCGCTACGTGGTGCTGACCCGGAACCCCGACTATTGGGGCGACGGCGTGGTGCCCTTCATGAACGGTCAGGCCAATCTGGACGAGATCCGCATGGAGTTCTTCTCGGACGGCACCGCCATGTTCGAGGCCTTCAAGGGCGGTCTTCTGAACACGATGCGCGAGACCAATGTCCAGAAATGGGACACGCAATACGACTTTCCAGCCGTGCAGTCGGGCGACGTGGTCAAGTCGATCATCCCGCATCAGCGCCCCTCGGGCATTCAGGGGCTGGTGATGAACACGCGCCGCCCGCTCTTCGAGGACTGGCGCGTCCGCGAGGCGCTGATCACCGCCTTCAACTTCGACTTCATCAACCAGACGATCAACGGCGATCCGCAGCCGCGCATCACGTCCTATTTCTCGAACTCGATCCTCGGCATGGAGCCGGGCCCGGCGACGGGCCGCGTGCGCGAGTTTCTGGAAGACGTGCAACCGCATCTCCTGCCCGGCGCGATCGAGGGCTATGAGCTGCCCGGCGGCGACGGGACCGAGCGGAACCGCCGCGCCATCCGCCGCGCCATCGGCCTGATGGAGGAAGCGGGCTGGACCCTGACCGACGGCGTTCTCCGGGATGACGCGGGCGAGCCCTTCGCCTTCGAGATCCTGCTGCAGACCGGCGCGACCGAAACGCAGCAGGTCGTCGACCTCTATGTCAGCGCCCTGGAGCGGATCGGCGCTCAGGTCAACGTCACCACCGCCGACAGTGCCCAGTTCAAGGAGCGCACCAACGTCTTCGATTTCGACATGACGTGGTACATCCGCGGCCTCTCGCTCAGCCCCGGCAACGAGCAGCGTCTCTACTGGGGCGTCGACGCCGCCGGCACCGACGGTAGCCGCAACTGGATGGGTGTCGAGAGCCCCGCCATCGAGGCGCTGGTGGACCGCCTCCTCACCTCGGAGAGCCGCGACGACTATATCGCCGCAGTCCGCGCGCTGGACCGGGTGTTGATTTCGGGACGCTACGTGGTGCCGATCTGGCACGCGCCCATCTCGCGTCTTGCCCACGCGAAAGAGCTGAAGTACCCGGAAACCCTGCCGATGTACGGCGACTGGATCGGCTTCCAGCCCGACGTCTGGTGGTACGAGGAGTGAACACGACATGAAGAAGATCGTCCTTTTCGCCGCGCTTCTCGCAGGCCTCGCCGCCTGCAACACGATCGAGGGCTTCGGTCAGGATGTCTCCGCCGGCGCCCGCGCCGTGGACCGCGCGATCTGACCTTGCGCGAGTGATGCGAGCGAGACGCCCCCGCAGCAGCCTGCGGGGGTGTTTGCGTTCTGGTGGCTACCCCCCTTGGGGCTGAACTCTGGCTCGCGATTTTCCTGACAAGGGCCACCCGGAAGCATGATGAAACGCAACAAACGCCCGGCTTGACGGCTGTTTGCCTGTCCGCACCGCACGCCACAAACCGTCCACCCCGGTTGATTTCAGCCTGTTCAGCGGTCACGATTGAGGTTCGTCGCGGCCTGACGTTGTTCTCTCAGGCCTATCGGGCTCAAGGGAGGTGACCTATGACACTGATCCGCCATGTCCTCGCATTCCTATTCGTGGTCTCGACCGCAATCGGCGTATCGGCGCAGGATCGAAGCGTGAATGTCAGCTTCCCGCCGGGGATGACGGCGACAACGATCGACGGCACCGTTTCGGGCCGTGATGCGGTACTCTACCGGGTCGGGGCAGAAGCCGGGCAGACGATGAGCGTCGTCTTGTCCTCCGACAACGCCGCGACCTATTTCAATGTCTACGCCCCGGGCCGCTCTCTCGGTGACGAAGCACTCGCCATCGGAGAGATGTCCGACCCAATCAACAACTGGTCCGGGGACCTGCCGGCGTCGGGTGAGTATACCGTCGCGGTGTTTCTCTTCCGATCTGCAGCGCGTCGCGGCGAGACGTCGAACTTCCGCCTGGACGTTTCCGTCATCGGTTCGACAGGAGAAGCGGTCAGCAACGACTTTGCAGACGGTCTGGCGGGCGGACCCGACTTTCTTCAGGTAGCCGTTTCGGGCGGCGGAACGCTGAACCTGCGCGCAGGCCCGTCGGGCGGGGCTGGTATCGTCACGCGCCTTTCGAACGGGCAGAATGTCCGCAACCTCGGGTGCAGAATGACCGAAGGCCGCCGGTGGTGCCGCGTGGCCACCCTTGCCGATCCCGGCTACGAAGGCTGGGCGGCAGGCGATTTCCTCATAGAGGGAACGGCGGAGACCACTTCCGGCGCTCCGGGCATGTCAGTCGGGGACGGCGAAGAACGCGTTCAGTTCGCCTCGGGCGCCTCAGGCGCCGAACCGCGCGGTCAGCTGGCACCGGGCGAGTCCCGGCGGTATGTCCTGAACGCCCGTAGCGGGCAGAACCTCTATGTCCGTGTCGCACCGCAAGGTGATCCGATGTCCTATCAGATCTTCAACCCGGACCAGACGTTCCTGGTGGATCAGGTCTCCAGCGAACAGGAGTACCGGAGTCAGCTCTGGCAGTCGGGCGACCACGTTGTCGAGGTGATCAACCGCACCAACAGCGTTGCCGGTTATTCGGTCATCATGGGTATAGAATGACGCCTCTGGGGTTCCCGGATTGATCTGGAACCCACGATGTAGAACGATGCGCCCTCGCCTCCGCGTCGGAGCGATGAGACCGCCGAAGGGAGCCCCGAACAGGTGAGATTGTCGAATTTCAACGAGCTGACCAAATGGTCGAATCTTGCGAGGTTGGCATCCGGCAACCTTCCGAAACTGACAATCGCTGCTCCGTTCATCGCGTTCATCATCTTTCACAACGAGCCACTTCAGCCCTTTCTTTCGCTCTCCGAGGAAAGGCACTCCTCGCCTACGGTCGAACTTCTGTCACGGGCACGCTTCGACATCTTCTATCTCGGTCTTGTCATCGTGGGATCGGGCGTCGCGCTGTTCACGCTCTTCTGCCCCAGACAGATCACCGCCTATCGTGGCTATGAGGATTTCATCAGTTCCAAGGAAGCGACGAAGACGGCCAATGGCATCGCCGGAAGCCTCAGGTTTTCGATTGCGGACTTCCTGCGAGATGCGCGCGACACGGACGAGGTCCGCGACGAGGCGGGCGGATCGTTAAAGTACCCGCGAAGATTCCGGGAGGGGCTGATCAGCCTCGTCCGGTCGGGGTCACGCGCGGCGCTGACCGACGAACAGATGGCATCGGCAGGAAACATCGCACGCGACAGCGATCCGGAGGTCCGGGAGGTTCTCAGACAGCTCGACGACAGCGGCCCCGATCCGAGCGGCTTCAAGAGCAAATTCTACGACAACCTCCACCTGCTATCGATCGACGTCTTCCGGCTGGAATACCTGAAAGCCGACTACTCGAAGCCCTCCGCCCGTGCCGCCACTTTCTGGCTGATCGTCATGGGCACGACCGTCGTTCTCATCCCGACGGTGATTACGACAATCCTCGTCATCTCTGACCTGTTCTCGGTCACAACGCAGCAGCCGTTTTTCGATGACGGAATGTGAACGCCGCAAGTGGATGGCCCGCGCCGTGGACCGCGCGATCTGACCTTGCGCGCGTGATGCGAAGAAGACGCCCCCGCAGCAGCCTGCGGGTTTTTGGGGGGGGGGGCGGACCGCGGGATTGCGGGACAAAGCTGCCGAAGCGATTGGCGCTGTGAAGGTCCGGTCTCACTTTAATCACAACTCTTGCATGTGAGTTCGAATGTGGTTTGCGAGTGCCGTGCGATCATCTTCAGGTACCGGGGCTGTGCTCCAAGTTAGGCGCACATCATCTCCATGCCAGCGTGGTTTCACGTGCATGTGCAAGTGAAACACGTCTTGCCCGGCGGCTTGTCCGTCTGAAAGGATCAGATTTACTCCTTCACAATTGGTTGCTGCGCGTACCGCATCGGCAACCCGTTTCGCCGCAAGAAGAATACCTGCGCTTGCTTCCTCATCTAAGCCTGCAAGACCGATGGTGTGCTTTATCGGCGCGATTAGCGGATGGCCCTCAAGTGAAAGGAAGGCAATTACTTGATCGTCACGAAAAAGAACGTGTCCAGGAGCTTCGCCAGCGATAAGTGAGCAAAAAATACATGTCATACTGTATCTTGGCACTTTCGGTTACGACTAGCGAGGCGCAAGAAATAGCCGATTGATTGCAGACATTCGCGCAAATTGCAGCATCGGTCAAAATGGGCTCGTTGAGGACCTACGCCGCGTTGTGCAAGATTACTTGGGCCGGAATGCCGGCCGCCCGGAACGGCCGGGCGCGCTTGCCCTCAGATGGTCTGACTGCTCCGAAGGTTCGCGCGCTGCGCTGCGCCACATCAGCAACGGCGCGTATCGAATATGGCCTCTTGGACGCGGTCGTCGGTATCAGTCGTTCCTTGGCCGCGGTGGTCACTTATCAATGCATCGAATTTCGCGCCTTTCCCCAGCCCTCCCAACTCCAAGGCCCTCTTTTTCGGAACCATCCCCTCTCCGCCTGCATTGGCCCTCTGAAACAGGAGGAATTTACATGCAGTGGTCCGATGTCTCGAAAGACTGGCCGGCGTTTCAGGACTCGATCAAGGCCCGGTGGCCCGAGGTCGATCAGCAGACGGTGGCCGACATGTCCGGAGAGCGCGCCGTCTTCAACGCTTATCTCGGCCAGACACTTGGCCTGACCCCGCGCGAGGCTGACGAGCAGATCGACGAATGGCTGCAGGGGCCTCTTCCGCTCGACGCGGTGGCGGCACCCGTGCGGGACAACCGTACCCTGTCCGAAAGCCGCGCCCATATCCCCGAGGGCGAGGACGTTTATGCCGACGATCAGGCTTTCGGTGACGACGACAAAACCGACCGCCCCATCGGTCGCGACTTAGCGAATAATTAGGGCTTTCCGACCAAGCTCATCGAAGGCCCACCCCACAGACGGAGGACGCCGAGAATGGACACGGCATTTGGCACCGCGCTGAAGCGCATCACCGATTGGTTTCCCAACAGCGACGCGACCGTGATCGGTGCGCTTCTCGGTCACCGCGACGCGGTGGCCCGCTACCTCGCTCAGGTGCACGAAGTGACTGTCGCCGAGGTGGCGGAAGTCCTCGATGCCCTCCTCGGCCATCGCGAGATGACGCTTCCCCTCGCAGCCGAGTAAAAAACGCATCACCTTCGATGAGGGTTCGCCCCTGCCCTGAGGCGCAGGGCGTTTTTGCGTTCTGTCGACGCCGCGCGCCGCGCGCGCCCATTGCACGCCATTGCCGGCGGCGCTACGTCCGACGCCATGTCCGACCCGACCGCCACGCCAGCCCCCGACGGCTTCAACCTCGCCCACCACGTGCTCTGGCGGAACGATGCCCCGGGCGACAAGATCGCGCTGGCGGTCCTGACCGCTTCAGGGGCCGAGCGTTTCAGCTATGACCGGTTGCGCGCCTCCGTCCTGACCGCTGCGGCGGGGCTTCTCGACGCCGGGCTGATGCCTGGAAACCGGCTGGTTCTTGCGCTCGGCAATACGAGCACCTTTCCTGTCGCCTTTCTCGCCGCCATTGCCGCCGATATCCTCCCCGTCCCTGTCCCCTCGGGCCTGACCCCGGACGAGACGGCGCAGCTGGCCCAAGCGCTTGACCCCGCGGCCGTTCTGACCGCCGGGACCGGCGCTGTCTGGCCGGGCATCCGACACCTTACCCCCGACATCCTGACCGGCTCCTCGCCGCTCGACCGCCCACGCACCGGCGATGCGAACCGGCCCGCCTATCTGATGGTCACCTCCGGCACCACGGGCCGACCGCGTCTTGTCACCCACGCGCACCGTGCGATCCTCGGTCGCATCCCGATGCGCGCGGGCTGGACAGGCCTCGGCCCCACCGACCGGATGCTCCACGCGGGCGCGTTCAACTGGAGCTACACTCTGGGCACCGGCCTGCTCGACCCCTGGTCGGTAGGCGCGACCGCTCTCGTCCCGGCGCAGAACACCGATCCTGCCCTGATCGCGCTGCTCGCAAAGCGGCACGACGCCACGATTCTCGCCGCAGTGCCGGGGGTCTATCGCCGCCTACTTGCCGGTCCGTTGCCGCCCTTGCCACGCCTCCGACACGCACTCAGTGCGGGCGAGGCGCTGGCCCCCAGCCTCCGCGCCCGCTGGCAGGAGGTCACCGGTACCGACATTCACGAGGCGTTCGGCCAGACCGAATGCTCGACCTTCCTTTCCGGCAGCCCCGACGCCCCCGCGCCCTCAGGCACGCTCGGCCGCGCCCAGCCCGGACGCCGCGTGGCGATCCTCGACGACAGCGGCGCGCCCCTGCCCCCCGACACGATGGGCCAGATCGCGGTGTCGACCGACGACCCCGGCCTCGCGCTTCTGGTCGACGGAGCACCTCCGGCGGGCGACTGGTGGGGCACGGGTGACATGGGGACGATGTCCGCCGATGGCTGGGTCACCTATCTGGGCCGGGCCGACGATATCCTCACCGCCGGCGGCTACCGGCTGTCTCCGACCGAGATCGAAGCGCCCTTCACCGCCCATCCAGACATCACTGCCGCCGCCGCCGTCGACCATCGGCTGGGCCCGGAAACCGTGATCGTCGCACTTCACTACAGCGCCGACGAACCCCTCGCAGACGCCGAGCTTCAGGCCCTTGCCGCCCGCCACCTCGCCCCGCACAAGCGTCCGCGTCTGTTCATCCACGCACAGACCCTGCCGCGAGGGGCCAACGGAAAGCTCTTGCGCCGCGCGCTCAGGGCTGCGACAGACCCCGCATCATGATCAAGCTCGACATTCTTTCCGACCCGGTCTGCCCCTGGTGCTATATCGGCAAGGCCAATCTGGACCGCGCGCTCGAAGCGGCGCCCGACCACCCCTTCGCCATCGAATGGCATCCGTTCCAGCTGAACCCCGACATGCCCGAAGGCGGCATGGACCGGCGCGCCTATCTTGAGGCCAAGTTCGGCGGCAAGGACGCGGCGGTGCAGGTCTATGCCCGGATAGCCGAGGCCGCCGAGGCGGCGGGTCTGAATATCGACTTCGGCAAGATCCAGACCACGCCGAATACCCTCGACGCGCATCGACTGATCCACTGGGCCGGGCTGGAGGGTCGCCAGACGGCGGCGGTGTCGCGGCTCTTCAAGGCCTATTTCGAAGAGGGTCTCGATATCGGGGACCGCGAAGTTCTTCTGGACATCGCCGAAGGCATCGAGCTCGACCGCGAGATGATCGCGCGCCTGTTCGACAGCGGCGCGGATCTCGACGATATCCGCGAGCGCGACGCCCACGCACGCGCCCGTGGCGTCACCGGCGTGCCCACCTTCGTCGTGGCGAACCAGCACGTGGTGCCCGGCGCGCAGCCGCCCGAGCTCTGGGCGCAGGTGATCGGGGAACTGCATCAGGCCATGGCCGCCGATCAGGACGACGGCACCGCCACCGGACAATGAGCGCCTCCGCCGACATCGCAGCGGCGCGCCCGTCGCGCGCGCCGGTCTCGCAACCCGAACTGATCGCGCTTGTAGCCATGCTGATGGCAACGGTGGCCTTTTCCATTGACGCCATGCTGCCCGCCCTGCCCGCCATCGCGCGGGACGTGGCCGGGGGCGACCAGGCGCGGACGGCACTTGTCATCGCGGCCTTCATGCTGGGCATGGGGGCCGGCACGCTCTTTTCCGGGCCTCTCTCGGACGCCTTCGGGCGCCACCGGATCGCCACATGGGGGGCGGTGCTCTATATCGCGGCGGCTCTCGCTGGCGCCATGGCCGACAGCCTCGAGACGCTGATCGCCGCGCGCCTCGTGCAGGGCATCGGCGCAGCGGGGCCGCGGATCGTGGCGCTTGCCATCATCCGCGATCTCTATTCCGGACGGCAGATGGCGCGGATCGTCAGCTTTACCATGACGGTCTTCGCGCTGGTCCCGGTCCTTGCGCCCAGCCTCGGCGCGGGGCTGGAATGGGCCTTCGGCTGGCGCGGCATCTTTTTCGCCTTCGCGATCTTCTCGGCCCTCTCGATCCTCTGGCTCAGACTGCGCCTGCCCGAGACGCTGCCTGCCGAGAGCCGCCGTCCCTTCCGGCTGGCCATGCTGAAAGCGGGGCTGACCGAGATCGTGGCCCACGCCCAGGTGCGCCGCGCGACGGCGACGCAGGCGCTGATCTATACGGTGCTTTTCGCCTGCCTTCTGTCCAGCCAGCCGGTCTTCGACATCACTTTCGATAGGGCGGCCACCTTTCCGCTCTGGTTCGGACTGGTTGCCGCCGTCTCGGCGGGCGGCAGCTTTCTGAATGCGCGGATTGTGGTCCGGCTGGGCATGCTCCGGGTGATCCGGGGCGCGCTCTCGGTCATGGCCGTCTACGCGGCGCTCTACCTCGCCCTTCTACTGACCACTGGAACCGCCCACGCGCTCGGCTTTCCGCTCTATCTTCTCTTGCTGATCGCGGGGTTTTCGCTGGCCGGGCTCTGCATCGGCAACCTGAACGCGCTCGCAATGCAGCCCCTTGGCCACATCGCCGGGCTGGCCGCATCCACCATCTCGGCGGTGGCGACGAGCGCGGGCGCGGTGATGGCCATCCCGGTCACGCTTCTCTTCGACGGCACGCCCCGCGCGGCGGCGATAGGCATTCTGGTGGCGACGGTGGCGGCGCTGACGCTGACCCGCCGCCTGACCGAGCCTGCCGAGCCTCTCTAACCCTTGGGCGCCTGCCGCCCGCCTGCCCGCGCCTTCTTGGCCAGATCCTGCGCCACGGCAAAGGCACCCTGTATCCGGTCCTTGGTCTTCGTCCAGTCGCGGCGCACGATGATCTTGTTGTCCTTCACCTTGGCCAGACCCTTCTGATCCTTGATGAAGTCCACCAGACCTTCGGGGTTCGGGAACTTGTCGTTGTGGAACTGGATGGTCGCGCCTTTCGGCCCCGTGTCCAGCTTGGCGATATGCGCCTTCTTGCACTCGGCCTTGATGCGGACGACCAGCAGAAGCGTGTTCACTTCCTTGGGCAGCTTCCCGAAGCGGTCGATCAGTTCGGCGGCGAAGCTTTCCAGCTCCACCTTGGACGACAGCTCCGAAAGGCGACGATAGAGTCCCAGCCGCACGTCGAGATCCGGCACATACTCTTCCGGGATCAGGACCGGCACGCCCAGATTGATCTGCGGCGCCCACTGGTCGTCGGCCTCGCTCAGCCCCTCCAACTCGCCCGCCTTGATCTTGGCAATCGCCTCTTCCAGCATTGACTGGTAGAGTTCGTAGCCGACCTCGCGGATATTGCCGGACTGCTCTTCGCCCAGAAGGTTGCCCGCCCCCCGGATATCGAGGTCCTGACTGGCGAGCGCAAAGCCAGCGCCGAGGCTGTCGAGCGAGCCGAGCACCCTGAGCCGCTTTTCCGCCTGCGGCGTCAGCTTGGCGCGGGGCTTCCGCGTCAGATAGGCATAGGCACGGGTCTTGGACCGGCCCACGCGCCCCCGGATCTGGTAAAGCTGCGCAAGGCCGAACATGTCGGCGCGGTGAACGATCATGGTGTTGGCGGTCGGGATATCGAGGCCCGATTCCACGATGGTCGTCGCCATAAGCACGTCGAACTTGCCGTCGTAAAAAGCGTTCATCCGGTCGTCCAGCTCGCCCGCCGCCATCTGACCATGGGCGATGACGTAAGTGACCTCGGGCACGTTGTCCTTCAGCCACTCCTCCATCTCGGGCAGGTCGCTGACGCGGGGCACCACGAAGAAGGACTGACCGCCCCGGTAATGCTCGCGCAGAAGCGCCTCGCGGATGGTGATCGTGTCGAACTCGCTGACATAGGTGCGGATCGCCAGACGGTCGACGGGGGGCGTGCCGATTATCGACAGATCCCGCACGCCCGTAAGCGACAGTTGCAGCGTGCGCGGAATGGGCGTCGCGGTCAGGGTCAGGACGTGGATGTCCGAGCGGAGCTGTTTCAGCCGCTCCTTGTGGTTCACGCCGAAATGCTGCTCTTCGTCGATGATCAGCAGGCCGAGGTTCTTGAACCGGACCCCTTTGGCCAGAACCGCATGGGTGCCGATGACGATATCCACCTCGCCCCGCGAGAGGCCGTCGCGCGTCGCTGCCGCCTCCTTGGCCGAGACGAAGCGCGAGAGTTGCCGCACATTGACCGGAAAGCCCCGGAACCGCTCCTTGAAGGCCTTGGCGTGCTGACGCGCCAAGAGCGTCGTCGGCGCGATGATCGCCACCTGCGCGCCCGACATCGCGGCAACGAAGGCCGCGCGCATCGCCACCTCGGTCTTGCCGAAACCGACATCGCCGCAGACAAGCCGGTCCATCGGACGCCCCGAGGCGAGGTCGTCGAACGTGTCCGCGATGGCGCGCAGCTGGTCGTCGGTCTCTTCATAGGGGAAGCGCGCGGCGAAGGCGTCATACATGCCGTCGGGCGGCGTCAGGATCGGCGCGCGCCTCAGATGCCGCTCGGCGGCGATACGGATCAGCCGGTCCGCGATCTCGCGGATACGTTCTTTCAGCCGGGCCTTCTTGGCCTGCCACGCCCCGCCGCCCAGCTTGTCGAGCAGCCCCTCCTCGTGGCCGTACCGGCTGAGGAGTTCGATATTCTCGACCGGCAGGAACAGCCGGTCCCCGCCCGCGTATTCGAGCAGAAGGCATTCATGCGGCGCTCCAAGCGCCTCGATCACCTCCATGCCCTTGTACCGCCCGACGCCGTGGTCGACATGGACAACCAGGTCGCCGGGGGAAAGCGTCTGGTGCTCGGTCAGGAAGTTCTCGGCCCGGCGCTTCTTCTTGGTCTGGCGGATCAGCCGGTCGCCAAGGACGTCCTGTTCCGAGATGACCGTCAGCCCGTCCGGCCCGGTGAAGCCGTGATCCAGCGCCCAGACCGCAAGAAGCAGCCCGCCTTGGCCCTCCGGCACGTCGCGCCAGTCGTCGATCAGCGTGGCGCCTGCGACGCCCTCGTCCTCCATCAGGCCCGACAGACGCTCACGCGCGCCCTCGGAATAGGAGGCGATGATCACCTGCCCCTCTTTCCGCCGCGCCTCCACATGCGACGCCAACGCTCCAAAGAGGCTGACCTGCTCTTGCTGGCGCTCGGGCGCGAAATCCCGTCCGATCCGCCCGCCCGCGTCGATCACGCCGGGGCCGGTCGGCTGCGGCAGCGCGGTGAAATAGAGCAGACGGCGCCCGTCGGTAACCGTCTGCCAGGCGGCATCGTCAAGGTAGAGCCCCGATGGCGGCGCGGGCTTGTAGACGCTGTCCATCCGCCCCTTGGCCGTCATCGCCTCGCGCCGCGTGTCGTACTGATCCGCGATGCTCTCCCACCGGGCAAGGCGCGCGGGCGTGATCTCGTCATCCAGCGTCACCGGCGCGTCGGGCAGATAGTCGAACAGCGTCTCCAGCCGCTCGTGGAAGAAGGGCAGCCAGTGCTCGATCCCCTGATGCTTCCGACCGGCGCTCACCGCCTCATAGAGCGGATCGTCGGTGCCGGCGGCGCCGAATTCCAGCCGGTAGTTCTGCCGGAACCGGGTAATGGCCGCATCGTCGAGGATGACCTCCGAGACCGGCGCAAGCTCGACCATGTCGAGGGGCTCGGTCGTTCGCTGGGTGCCGGGATCGAAGCGCTTCGCGCCGTCCAGCACGTCCCCGAACAGGTCCAGCCGGACCGGACCGCCCTCGCCCGGCGGATAGATGTCGATGATACCGCCCCGGATCGCGTAATCGCCCGGCTCGGCGACGGTGGGCGACTGGGTGAAACCCATGCGGACAAGGAACGCCCTCAGCCCCGCCTCGTCGATCCGGTCACCCACGCGGGCGGTGAATGCCGCCTCGCGGAGCGTCTCGCGCGCAGGCACGCGCTGCGTGGCGGCGTTGAGCGTCGTCAGCAGGACGAACCGCCTCGGCATCCCGTGGACCAGCCCCGCCAGCGTCGCCATCCGCGCCGCCGAGATATCGGCATTGGGCGACACCCGGTCATAGGGCAGACAGTCCCAGGCGGGGAAGGTCACCACGGGCAGGGACGGCGCGAAGAAGGCCAGCGCATCCCGCATCGCGGCCAGCCGCTTGTCGTCCCGCGCGATATGCATGACAGGCCCGCCCGCCTGATCCAGTTCGGACAGGAGCCGCGTTGCGTCGAACCCCTCGGGCGCGCCGCTGACGATGACATGATCGGGGCCAGACATGGGCGGTCAGGTGCCTTGCCCCCGCCCGGCTGTCAACGGCTTTCGTCAGTTCGGGAAAGGCACCACGTGCAGATTCCGGTACATGCCGAACATGGCCGTGACGAAGATCGACACGACGCCCAGCATCTGGGTCATCATCCGGTGGGTCATCAGGCGGCGGATCAGGTCGCGCCCGGCAGGCGCGGTGGCGCGGATCTTCCGCGACGTCCAGACCGACAGAAGCCCGAGGATCGTCATCGGCAGCGCCAGAAACAGCGTGGCCTGTGCGAATTCCACGTCATAGAGCACCGCCATAACGCCCAAACCGGTCAGCACCGCCGAGCCGAACAGGATCAGCCAGACGCCCGAGACCTCGGCGATATAGAGGATGCGATTGACGTTGACCCGGACAAGGTCCTGCAGGTCGGCCATAGCCTCGCCCGCATCGTCCTTGTCGCGCCGCGCGCGCAGGATCATGTCGAAAGGCACGCCCAGAACCCAGTGGCTGACCGATGACCACAGCACGGCCAGCGCGATCCAATACCAGAGATTGGAAAAGGATCGCATGTCGATGACTTCGAAAACGGTATCGTACCAGCTCACGCCTTGCCTCTCGGGGTCGGTTTTTCCGGGACACTAGGCAAAGGGCCAAGGCTTGACCAGTGTTCACCCGGCGGCTACCGCAATTGGAGACGAAACCGTGCAGAAAGACCGCGATCCATGACGACTGGCTCCTTCCCGGCAACGCGCTTCCGGCGCACCAAGACCAAGGACGCGATGCGCCGGCTCGTCCGCGAGACGGGGTTCAGCGTGGACGACCTGATCTGGCCGATCTTTCTGAGGGATGGCGAGGACGACGAGACACCCGTGGCCTCGATGCCGGGCGTGTCGCGCCTGACGGTGGACCGGGCGGTCAAAGCGGCGGAAGAGGCCGCACGTCTCGGCATCCCGGCGATCTGCCTCTTTCCCTATACCGACATCTCGCTTAAGACCGAGCTCTGCGAAGAGGCGTGGAACCCCGATAACCTGTCGAACCGCACCACCCGCGCGATCAAGGACGCGGTGCCCGAGATCGTCGTGATGACCGACGTGGCGCTCGACCCTTACAACATCAACGGCCATGACGGGATCGTCCGCGACGGCATCATCGTGAACGACGAGTCCGTCGAGGCGCTGGTGCGGATGGCACTGGCGCAGGCGGCAGCGGGCGCCGATATTCTCGGGCCGTCCGACATGATGGACGGGCGGATCGGCGCGATGCGCAAGGCGCTGGAAAGCGCGGGATATCAGGATGTTGCGATCCTGTCCTACAGCGCCAAATACGCCTCGGCCTTCTATGGCCCGTTCCGCGACGCGGTCGGCGCCTCCGGCCTTCTGACCGGCGACAAGAAGACCTACCAGATGGACCCCGGCAATACCGACGAGGCGCTGCGCCTGATCGAGCGCGACCTCAACGAAGGGGCCGATATGGTCATGGTGAAACCCGGAATGCCCTATCTCGACATCTGCCGGCGCGTGTCGGAACGCTTCAACGCGCCCCTCTTCGCCTATCAGGTGTCCGGCGAATACGCGATGATCCGCGCGGCGGCGGAGAACGGCTGGATCGACGGCGAACGGGCCATGCTCGAAAGCCTGATGGCGTTCAAGCGCGCGGGCTGCGACGGCATCCTCACATATTTCGCCCCCGAAGTGGCCCGGCTTCTGGCCAGGGGCTGACGGCGGAACACGCCACTTTCGGACTTTCTTCTTGGAGAAAATACTCCGAGGGGGTCCGGGGGAGCAGCGCTCCCCCGGTCGGTCGACGCGCCCGTCAGGGCGCGGCGAAACAAGGCGCGAAGGCTTACTCGAAGTTGTAGACGAGCGACACACCGAAGGTGTTGTCGGTCGACTTGAAGCCCGGCTGCGGGTCGGTGTGGTACTCGGTCTCGACACTCGTCCGAAGCGCCAGCGTCTCGGTCATCGAGACGTTGAGACCGAGATCGTTCAGCACGACCGTATCGCTCTCCGACCAGACGACATCGGTGTCGTTGGTGACATACATCGTGTCGCTCAGACGGTTCAGATAGTTCGATTCCAGCACGATCGCGCCTTCCTCGAAGTCACCGTCCACCGCGGCGTCCAGATCGGCCACGCGGTAGCCCGGGCCACCCTGCACGGTCCACTGGATGTCGCTCGTGTCATAGATGCGGTAACCCGCACCAAAGCCCACGAATGTGTCGGTCTCGAAGGCCGAGAACTCGTCGACGGTGCCCTGCACGGTGGCGAAGGCGAAGACGCGGGGCGTCAGGTCGCGGGTATATTCGAGGTCATAGAACAGGCTCTCTTCGGTCTTGGTGCCGTCGGTTTCGCCGTAGGCATAGTTCAGTTCCAGCGACACGCCGTTGGTGCCGTCGTACCAGATCAGGTCGGTCCCGATGCCGACATCGGCATTATCGCTGTTGCCGCTCGCTGCAGTGGCGCGGACAGCGGCCGAGCCCGAGAAGCCGAGGGGCCGGCCCTCGTTTCCGAATTCGCCAAGGTCGCGCTCGAAATCGTCTTCGATCTCTTCGCGCAGGTCCTCGTTCAGGTCCGACGCGTTGGCACCGTCGAACGCGGTCTGCGCCATGGCGGTATGCGCCAAGAAAAGCGTCGCGATCGAGGTGGTGATCAGGAGTTTGCGTTGCATGATTTGCCCTTTACTCGGTTACAATGAACAATTGGGCGCGCGCAGATATCCGCGCCCGCCGGAGGGTCAACGAAACACGTCACGCTTCGGTCTCAAGCGGATGGGGATTTTTCCCCTGTATCGGCGGATATCCACCGGTCGCGAGGGCCGGATGCCCGATTCCCGTGCACCTCTCGGGAACGTGAAACGGCGAAGTGTCGCGGAAACGGACGCTATAGAGGGTGACACCGAAGGCGCATTCCCCTATAATTTGGGGCGAATGGCCAGATAAGGCCGTCATTGAGGCAACACGATCTAGAAAAAGGGCAGACCCCATGACACGCATCCCCCGCCGTGCGCTCCTCAGCGGAGCAGCCGCGACCCTTGGCCTTGCCGCCTGCGGCAACGGCGTCGGTTCGCCGGGCGCCGCCAATATCGACGCCCGCGTCGCCAACACGCTCGCCTATCTCGCGAACCAGTATCCCGGCACCAACGACCTGAACGACAAGGCCGTGGGCAAGCTGGTCATGCCGCTCATCACCGAGGCGTCCTTCGGCTTCGGCGGTGCCTACGGGCGCGGCGCGCTTCTGGTGAACGACATCACCGTCGACTACTACAGCGCCACGCAGGCCAGCTTCGGCATTCAGGCCGGCGCGCAGCAATACAGCCACGTGCTCTATTTCATGACGGAAGAGGCACTGGCCGAGTTCCGCGCCTCGTCCGGCTGGGCCGCGGGTGCCGATGTGGAATACGCGGTGAACGACCGGGGCGGCAACCTCTCGGCCGAGACCACGACCGTCCTCGCCCCCGTCATCGCCGTCGTCTTCGGTCAGGCCGGGCTTCTGGCGGGCGCTTCGGTTGAAGGCACGAAATACACGCGCATCATCCCCTGATCCGCGACGACGCCACGCGGATCACGGGCGGTGCCAACCGGCGCCGCCCTTTTTTTCTGTCTCGGTACTCGGTTGGAAGGATGACGGCGCCGCCATCTCTGGCGTGAACCCGGATCGTCTTGCCCGGAGGGGTGTCCGGGCCGTTCGAACGCGACTCCCCTCGGCGCTTTGCGGGCGCTGTCTCGGGGGCCGGATGTCATCGGTACAAGCGGCGTTCCGCACCGCAGGGAAGCTTCGGGTGACGGGAATACGGCACGCGCCCTCAGAAACGGTAACCGATGCGCGCGAGCACCCGCGTGCCCTGGCAACGCCTACGCCCGGCGGGCTGCCGGGATCAGCGCAAGGATACCAATGGTCAGCGCAGAAAAGACCATGCCCGCAACGAAAGCAGCCTCCGGGCGACCGGCCACGTCCGAGGCCCACCCGGCGATCACCGGCATCGTCAGCATCGAGGCGTAATAGACCGTGAAGAACAGCCCCATTCCCGCCGCGCGTTCCTCTCTCGGGATCAACAGTCCCGCCAGCCCCATGACCGGCCCGGCGGACAGCCCGCAGGCGGCGCCGAACCCGATGAACAGCCAGAGTGACGAGCCTCCCGCTGCCATCGCGCCCAGAAGCGCGGTCATGGCAAGTACGCAGACCACGATCAGCGAGACATAACGCCCGGTCCGGTCGGCCACTATGCCGCCCAGGGGGCCGATGATGGCAAGCGCGACCATGGTAAGGCTGGTGACCCGGCCGGCCGCCTCGACCTCCATGCCGCGGGACGTCAGAAGCGCCACGCCGAAGCCGAAGACCACCGCCAGCGCGCCGTTGAACGTGCCCCAGGCGCCGCCCGTCACCAGCGCCATCGCCACGGTGCGGCGCCCGGCCCAGAACCCGGCCTTGCGGTCGGAGGCGCCGGGCGCAGGCGCATAGCCGAAGAACAGAAGCGCTGCCAGACCGGCCAGCAGCGCCGAGATCATCAGCGCCGCCGACAGCCCGCTTGCACCCGCCACGGGCGGCAGAAGGACAAGGGCCAGCGCAATCCCGGCAGGCCAGGACATGACGAAGATCGACATGGCGGTCGCGATCTCGCGCCCCTCGAACCAATCTGCGACCATCTTGGTCATCACGATGTTCATCACCACGCCGCCCACACCCGCCATGAGCCGCCCTGCGACCGTCGCGGTCCAGCCGGGGACCAGCGCCATGATCAGAAACCCCGCCGCCATCAGGATCAGCGACAGGATGACGATGCGTTTCTCCCCGATCCGGTTCGCCAGCGCGCCGCCCGGAATGGCAAGAAGCAGCCCCGGCGTCATGTAGAGGCCAAGCAGGAACCCGACCGCTCCAAGACCGATGCCAAAGGTCTCGCGCAGAAAAGGCGACAGGGCCGCAACGGTCTGGAACTGAAACGCCATGACCGTGCGCGCAAGAAACAAGAGCGCCAGCGCACTCCAGCGATTCGACATGTTCCGATCTCCCCTAACGCGCGGAGACTATCAGGCAAGCCCACGAAACCGCGACGAAATTCTGTCGTGCGGATCCTAGCCCTTTTCGCGTTGGATGGCGGTCTGCTCGGCCCGCGTCTGGTCGGCACGGGCCTGAAAATCCTCGGCGGTGTTCCCGCGTGGAAAAGGCTTGTCCGGGACAGGCACGCCCAGGAATTCGCAGAGTGGCTCCCAGCCCGATCCAAGCTCGTAGGTCAAGAGCCGGTCCGGCCCGAACGCCGCCTGAACCTCTTCGATCTGGCGCCGGTAAATCGCGACGATATGTTCGGGATCGTCGATCCTGTCGTCGAAGATCCTGGCGCGGAGCGCCAAAGCCATCGGCGTCGGATCGTTCTCGGGACGCATACGGTTCAGAATGGTCTTGTCCATGCTGGCGAGCCAGCTTTCGGCGCTGCGGACCGTCAGCAGGATACGGGCCTCGGGGAAATGCGCCGCCAGCTCGCGCCAGTAATGCGCCGCCGGCCAGTCCACGGTGGCTTCGAACCCGTCAAAGATCCGGTCCCAGTCGGGTTCTCGGTCGCCGTTCAGGACATCTACCCAGGCATCGTAGAGATCCTGTCGCGGAAGGACCTCGTACATGTGATGGCAGGGGCTGAGGCCGAGCATTTCAAGCGCGCGCTTCATCGAGTCGGTTCCGGTCCTGCCGAACCCCGCGCCAATCACCTTCAGCCCCATGTCGCCCTCCTGTCCGCATGATGCGGCCGGGCGGTGGCCTATCCCGCCGCGCGCAGCCGCTTGATCAGGCTCGACGTGTCCCAACGCCCGCCGCCCATCTTCTGAACATCCTTATAGAACTGATCCACAAGGGCTGTCACCGGCAGGCTTGCGCCCGTCTCATTGGCGGTCCTCAGGCAGATGTCCAGATCCTTCCGCATCCAGTCGACGGCGAAGCCGTGGTTGAAATGATCGTCCAGCATCGTCTCGTAGCGGTTCGCCATCTGCCACGAACCTGCTGCACCCTGACTGATGACCTCGACCACGGCGCGCCCGTCGAGACCGGCCTTCTCGGCGAAATGAAGCGCCTCGGACAGGCCCTGGACCAGACCGGCGATGGCGATCTGGTTGCACATCTTGGTCATCTGGCCCGCGCCGCTCTCGCCGATGCGGCGGCAGATCTTGGAATAGGCGTCGATGATCGGCTCGGCGCGGGCATAAGCGTCCTCGTCGCCGCCGCACATGACCGACAGAACGCCGTTCTCGGCCCCCGCCTGCCCGCCCGAGATGGGCGCATCGACGAAGGAGATACCGCGCTCTTTCGCGGCCGCGTACAGCTCGGCCGTGACCGCAGCGGAAACGGTCGTGTGATCGACGAAGACCGACCCTTCTGCCATGCCTGCAAACGCCCCGTCCTCGCCCAGGCAGACCGAGCGCAGATCGTCGTCATTGCCGACGCAGGCCATGACGAACTCGGCGCCGTCGGCGGCCTCGCGCGGTGCCGCGGCGGCGGCCCCCTTGTGCGCGCCCGTCCATTTGCCCGCCTTCTCCGACGAGCGGTTGTAGACGGTCACGTCATGTCCGGCTGCCGCAAGATGCCCCGCCATCGGGTATCCCATGACACCCAGTCCCAGAAACGCGCATTTCGCCACGTCAGCCTCCCTTGTGTTCCGATTGTTCCGGGGGTTTACCTAACGGACAGGCAATCCCAGTCAATAAGGCGTCCATGCTACGGCTTTTTCGATGGCTTCTCAGGATCGTCACCGGTGCGGTGATCCTGTCCATGCTCGCGGTGGCGCTGCTTTACTGGTTCTTTTCGCGTTCGGTCCCCGACTATAACGAAACGCTGGACGTGGCGGGCATCTCGGCCCCGGTCGAGATCGTGCGGGACAATGCAGGCGTGCCGCATATTTTCGGCGCCAATGACATGGATGTCTATTACGGGCTGGGCGTCGCCCATGCGCAGGACCGGCTCTGGCAGATGCTTCTGCTCCGGCGCACGGCACAGGGGCGGCTTTCCGAGCTTTTCGGGGCGGCCACGCTGGACGTGGACATGCTGATCCGGCGCTTCGACCTCTACCCGCTGGCGGTGCGCTCGATGCGGGTTCAGAACGACTACACCACCGCCGCGCTGGAAGCCTATGCCGCCGGGGTGAACGCGTGGCTCCGCGAGGTGAACGAGGGCGCGCGGGGCCGTGGCGCGCCGGAATTCTGGCTGTTCGAGCCCGCCATCGCGCCGTGGCAACCGGCGGATTCGCTCGCCATCGGCAAGCTGATCGCGCTCGATCTGTCGAGCCATCTGGATGCCGAGGTGCTGCGCGCGCGCGTGTCGCTGGTGCTGCCGGACGAGCGCGTGCAAGACATCCTGCCCGATACGCCGGGCGACGGGACGGCCGCGCTGCCGGAATATGCGAGCCTCTTCGATGAGACCCTTCCGCGCTATGCCGATTTCGGGCCGATGCCCGAGCATCCGCTCTCGCCCTTCAAACCGCGCGACATGGCGGGGGCATCGAACGCCTGGGCCGCCGCGCCGTCGCGCTCGGCCGCGGGCGCCACGCTTCTGGCGAGCGACCCTCATCTCGACCTGACCGCGCCGGCCATCTGGTACCTTGCCCGACTGGAACTGGAAACCGGCGGGATCATCGGCGGCACTTTCCCCGGCGCGCCCGTGATGCTGGTCGGCCGCTCGGACCGGCATGGATGGGGGCTGACCACCTCCTATGCCGACGATCAGGACGTCTATATCGAGAAGGTGAACCCCGATAACCCCGAAGAGGTGCTGACCCCCGAGGGCTGGAAGCCGCTCACCGCGCGCACCTCGATCGTCCGGGTCAAGGATGCCGAACCGGTGACGCTGACGCTGCGCTGGTCGGAGAACGGGCCGATCCTGCCCGCGCGGCACTACAACCTCGGCGCTGTAACGCCTCCAGGTCACGTTGCTTCGGTTGCGTGGACCGCGCTTTCGGACGAGGACACGTCGGTTCAGGCGCTGATGGGGATCATGCGCGCAAGCGACGTGGACGAGGCCCTCGCCGCCAGCGAGGACTTCGTCGCGACCTCGCAGAACCTTGTCGTGGCCGACCGCGAGCGGATCGCGCTCCGCACCATGGGCGCGCTGCCCCGACGAAGCGCGCGGCACCAGACCGAAGGCCGGATGCCCGCGCCCGGCTGGATCGCCGAGAACCGCTGGCAGGGTCGCCTGCCGCAGCGCACCAACCCCGCCTTCATTGACCCCGAAGGCGGGATTGTGGGCAACACCAACAACAAGATCATCGACCGCGCCTTCCCGCTGCATGTCAGCCACCGATGGGGCGACACGCAGCGCGTCCAGCGCTGGCAGCGGCTGATGCAGGGGCGCGAGGTGCATACCCGCGAGAGCTTTATCGAGGCGCAGCTCGACACGGTCAGCGTGACCGCGCGGACGCTTCTGCCGCTGGTCGCGCGCGATCTCTGGTTCACCGGCGAGGCCGCGCCGGAGGGCACGCCCGAGCGCCAGCGCCGCCGCGCGCTCGACCTCCTGGCCGAGTGGAACGGCGAGATGAACGAACACCTGCCCGAGCCTCTGATATATGCAGCCTGGATGCGCGCCTTGCAGGAACGTCTGATCCGGGACGAGCTTGGGCCGCTGTCCGAAGAATTCACCCGTCCGCAGCCGGTCTTTCTGGAACGCGTCTTCCGCGATGTCGACGGGGCCGCGCGCTGGTGCGACGTGATCCAGTCGGCCCCCGTCGAGACCTGTTCCGATATCGCGCGCCTGTCGCTCGACGATGCACTTCTCTGGATCGCCGAGACCTATTCGACCAACCTCGAAAGCCTCCGCTGGGGCGACGCCCATGAGGCGACCCATGACCATCCCGTCCTTGGCGATATCGGCTGGATCTCATGGCTGGTGAACATCCGGCATTCGACCTCGGGCGGTGATTTCACGCTTCGCGTCGGGCAGTCGAAAGGCGAAGGCGCGACGCCCTTCCACAGCGTCAAATCGGCGGCCTATCGCGGTGTCTATGACTTTGCGGACCCGGATTCGTCGGTCTTCATCATCTCGACGGGCCAGTCGGGCCACCCGCTCAGCCGTCATTACGACGATCTGGGCGAGCTCTGGCGGCGGGGCGAATACATCCCCATGACCCTCGATCCCGACCTTGCACGCGCGGGCGCAGTGGGCATCAACCGTCTGGTGCCCGCGCCATGATCCGGGCTAACCTGACCGGGAAGTGAGGACGACGGGATGGCGCAACTTTCCTTCTGGGCACGCGGTGACAGCAACACGGCGAATAACGCCTCGCTCAATGTCGAGACGACCAACACGACGCCGACCACGCTGCTGACCTTCGAGACATGGGGCGACAATGGCGACCTGTCGCTCGACCTGAACGGCGGGCAACCCGATCCGGACACGCGCGTCTATCTGGGCGACGGCACCGAGCCGCTCGAATTCACGGTGGAGTTCCGCGGCATCCTTCCGGGCAAGAACACCCTGAACGGTGTCGGGCCGGGCAATGCGGACCTGCGCGGCAAGGAGGTGACGATCATCACGCTCAGCACCGGCGAGCGGCTCTTCATTGTCACCGACGACTCGACGCTGAGCCTTCTCAGCTTCGATCCCGATGACGCCGCCGCCAAGGAAGCCGCCCGGCAGACGATGGAAAACTTTCCAAACGGAGCGTTCGCCCTCACCAATGTGGTGGTCTGCTACGCGGCGGGCACGCTGATCGCCACCCCTGAAGGCCCCTGTCCGGTCGAGGCGCTGACACCTGGCGATCTGCTGGTCGCCGCCGATGGCGCACCGGTGCGCGTCCGGCTGGTGGTGGCGCGGACTGTCCACGGGATTGAGATGCGCATATTCGAGACGCTCCGCCCCGTAACCCTGCCCGCCGGCCTCTTCGGTCCGGGACGGCCGATGCGCGACCTGACGGTCACGCCGCTGCACCGGATACTCGTCGAGGACCCGGAACTGGACCGACTCTTCGGTGCCGCACGGATGTATGTCCACGCGCGCGACCTGCCCGGTGCCCTGCCCGCGCCGCCCTCCGACCGGACCTTCGTGCATGTGCTCTGCGACCGGCACGCGGCGCTGATCGCGGAAGGCATTCCAAGCGAGAGCCTGTTTCCCGGCGATGTGGCTTTGATGCGTCTTTCGGCCGCCCAACGCGCCGAGATCGACGCGGCCTTGCCCGAACGCCCGCGCCAGACCGCCTTTCCCTGTCTCACCCGGAAAGAGGCCGCCGTCTGGCGCGCCGCCGTTCAGAGGCGCGAAAAGCGGACGGCCTGAATGGGCGTCCAGTAGACCTTGAGCCGGACACCGTCATCGGTCGGCATCTCTTCCGTCACCACGCCCTGATCGTAGAGCCATGCGCGCCGGCGCCCGTCACCATGGGCGAGCGTCACCACGTCCTCCGAGCGGTCGCGGTCGAGCGTGTCGGTGATGGCTGCGACCAACGTGTCCAGCCCGTCGCCCGACAGCGCCGAGACCGCGACCACCTCGGGTTTCCGGTCGGCCTCGGTCAGAAGCGCGCTGCGGTCGGTCGAGGTCAGCCGGTCGATCTTGTTCCAGACCTCGATCCGGGGCGTCTCCTGCCCGACGCCGATATCCGTCAGGATCGCCTCGACGTCTTCGGCCTGTTCTTCGGTCTCGGCATGGCTGATGTCGCGGACATGGATCACGAGATCGGCCTCGAGCACCTCTTCCAGCGTGGCGCGGAAGGCGGCGACAAGCTGGGTGGGCAGGTCCGAGATGAAGCCCACCGTGTCCGACAGGATGACCTCGCGGCCCGTGGGCAGGCGGACGGCACGCATGGTGGGGTCAAGCGTCGCGAAGAGCATGTCCTTGGCCATGACATCGGCGCCGGTCATGCGGTTGAAGAGCGTGGACTTACCCGCGTTCGTATAGCCCACGAGCGCCACGATGGGGTACGGCACCTTTGCCCGCGCCGCCCGGTGGAGACCACGGGTGCGGACGACCTTGTCGAGTTGCCGGCGGAGCCGCACGAGTTGCTCGTCGATGGCGCGGCGGTCGGCCTCGATCTGGGTCTCGCCGGGACCGCCGACAAAGCCGAGCCCGCCCCGCTGCCGTTCAAGGTGGGTCCAGGCCCGGACGAGGCGGGTGCGCTGATAGGTGAGCGCCGCCATTTCCACCTGAAGCACACCCTCGCGGGTTGCAGCGCGGTCGGAGAAGATTTCCAGGATCAGGCTGGTCCGGTCGAGGAGCTTGACCTTCCACTCGCGTTCGAGGTTCCGCTGCTGAACCGGCGTTACGGGTCCGTCGATCAGGACAAGTTCGACGTCCTCCGCCGCGATGCGCTGGCCGATTTCGGCCACCTTGCCCTTGCCGAAGAGAAGACCCGGCTGCGGCTTGGCAAGGCGCACGACGGAGGCGCCGACGACCTCGATTCCCGGCAGCGCATGGGCCAGCGATACGGCTTCGTCGAGCGCGAACGCAGCGTCCCGGCGCTCGGGGTCGCCGGTCAGTTCCGGATGCAGAACCAGGGCGCGCGTGGCCCCGGCATCGGTGGTGTCCAAGATTTACTCTTCGCCTTCGTAGAGGCTGATCGGCTGGGACGGCATGATGGTCGAAATCGCGTGCTTGTAGACAAGCTGCGACTGCCCGTCACGGCGCAGAAGTACGCAGAAGTTATCGAACCAGGTGATGACGCCCTGCAATTTGACGCCATTGATCAGGAAAATCGTCACAGGAACCTTCGTCTTTCTGACATGGTTCAGAAATGCGTCCTGAAGGTTTTGTCTGTCAGAAGCCATGAGTGTCTTAACCTTTTTTCTTGCATGGCAGCCGGTTGGGTCCGGCTGACCGGTCATATGGACCAGTATGGAATGCGATTCGCGCCATGACTAGCCCCTAATGGGGCCGAAATGGCCCTAAATTACACGGTTTTTCAAGCGCTTCCGCGCAGGTCAGCGCCAGAACTCGGGATTGAGCAGCGCGATGATGGCAAGCGTTTCAAGCCGACCGAGGATCATCGCCATGACCAGAACGCTCTTGGCGCCGTCGTTCAGGGCGGCCAGAATGATGGGTGCCTCGCCCGCCGCGCTGGCCAGCGGCCCGGTTGTGGACAGGGAGGCGACGGTCATGATCATCGCCTCTTCGAAGTTCAGCCCGAACCCCGCCAGAAGGGTCGAGACAATGGCGATGGTCAGCGCGAAGAGCATGAAGAAGATCCACGCCACATAGGCGCCCTGCCGGCGGAACCGCCGCGCCGCCTGCCCGGCGCCGCCCACCGACGAGGGCTGGACCAGCTTTTCCATCTCGCGGACGCCGTGCTTGTAGAGCGCGAAGATGCGCAACAGCTTCACGCCGCCAGCCGTCGTCGCCACTCCGCCCCCGAACAGCGCCAGCCCCATCAGCAGAACGCCGGGCGAGGACAGGCCCGACCATGCGCGCGCCGAGTCCCAGCCCGCACTTTCGAACCCGGTAGTGGTCAGGAAGGACGCCACCGTGAACAGCGCACCCCAGAGGCCAAGAAGGCCCTCGCGGAAGGAGACGTCCAGCGGCTCTTCGAAGGTCGACACCCAGTGGCGGAGAAACAGAAGAACCGTCAGCGAGACGATGATGGTCAGCCCCAGCTTCAGTTCCGGATCACGCGACAGCGACACCCATCCATCCGCCCGGTCATCCGCCGAGAAGGTCAGGCGTGACAGGGCAAAGACGAGGAACATCAGGATCAGCATTTCGCCCCCCAGCCCCGCGCCGCTCTGCTCGTTGCCCGCAAGGGGCGTGATGCCAGAGGTCGAAAGCGTCGACATCGCATGGCAGATCGCCACGAAGGGCCGGTCGCCAGCCAGGATCAGCGCCACCCAGAGCACCGCGGTCAGCCCGGCATAGACCGGAAAAAGCTTTGCCCCGAAGCGGACCAGCCGCTCGGAAGGGTCGGCAATGCGGTCGATGGCGGTGGTGCCGACGCTCGCGCCTTGGCCCACCTCTTCGGTCGAGGCCACTTCGAACCCGCCAAGGTTCAGAGGGGCAAGGATCGCGATGGCGGTCACCCAGACGAAAAAGCCTCCCAGCCATGCCACGAGCGCGCGCCAGAGATGCACGCTGTCGGGCAGGCGCTCGGGCGCGAACATGGTGAAGCCGGTGGTCGTCGCGCTCGACACCATCTCGACATAGGCGTTGAAGAACCGCGTATCGGGCACCGCCTCGGCCAGCGGCACCGCCAGCATCACGGGCAGGACTGTGTAGAAGGCAAGAAGCGAAATCAGGTGGCTCCGCCCCTGCCGCCGGATCACGTAGTTCGACGTGGCGATGCCGATCATCGCGAAAAGCGCCAGAAACAGGATCGAGGGATAGAGAAACGCGCGCGCCGTCTCCAGATCGCGGACGACCCAGGCATGAAGCGCCGGGATCAGCATTGCCAGTGCCCCGATACCGATCAGGAGCACGATCAGGGGAAGGCTGGCGAGCCGCGTCATCAGAAGAAGTCGATCGAGACCTGGAACAGCCGTTCGACCTCGGGCACATCGGCCGCCAGCGCGAAGACGACCACGACATCGCCCTCCTCGATCAGCGTCTCGCCAAGAGGACGGATCACCTTGTCATCCTTCATCAGCGCGCCCACCAGCACGCCTTCGGGAAAATCGATATCGCGGATGCGCTTGCCTGCCATGGGCGAGGTGGACAGGACCTGCGCCTCGATCACCTCGGCCTCGGCATCGCCGATGGAATAGACGCCCCGCACGCGGCCGTGCCGGATATGGCGCAGGATCGACGACACCGTGGTGGCGCGCGGGTTTATATAGGCGTCGATCTCCAGAGGCTCCATCAGCGGCAGAAGCGTCGGATCGTTGACCAGCGCAACGGTCATGCCCACGCCCGCCTGCTTGGCCCGGACCGAGGCCAGAAGGTTGGTCTTGTCGTCATCGGTCACCGCCAGAAGCGCGTCCGCGCGGTCGACCCCCGCTTCGGCCAGAAGCTCCATGTTCAGACCGTCGCCATGGAGAACGATGGTGCGCTCCAGCGAATCCGCCGCACGCTCCGCGATGTCGCGGTTCTTTTCGATCACCTTGGCGCGCAGCCGCTCGGTCTGGCCCTCCAGCGCCTTCGCCACGGCAAGGCCCACATTGCCGCCGCCGATGATGACCACGCGTTCCTGCCGCTTCACCGATTTCCCGAAAATCTCGAACGTCCGCGCGCGGTCATCCACATGGGTCATCACATAGATCTGGTCGTCTGCGAAAAGCTGATCGCCCGGCTCGGGCGCGAACAGCCGCTTTCCCCGCCGGACCCCCACCACGATGGCGCGGAGCGTCTGGAAGAGGTCGGTCAGCTGCCGGAGCGGCGTGTTGAGAACCGGGCATTCCTCGTCCAACTGAATGCCCAGGAGCATCGCCTTGCCGCCGAGAAAGCTCTCGGTGTCAAAAGCCGCGGGCGCCGCCAGCCGCCTCAGCGCCGCCTCGGCCACTTCGCGCTCGGGGCTGATCACAACGTCGATGGGCATGTGGTCGCGTCGGTAGAGGTCGGAATAGATCGCGGTCAGATAGCTCTGCGCGCGCAGACGCGCGATCTTGCGCGGCACGGCGAAGACCGAGTGGGCCACCTGGCAGGTGACCATGTTGACCTCGTCGGAATAAGTGGCGGCGATGATCATGTCGGCATCCCGCGCGCCCGCGCGATCGAGGATGTCGGGATAGCTCGCGTGCCCCGTGATGCCCTGCACATCCAGCGTATCGGCCGCGCGCCGGACCAGCTCGGGCTTGTTGTCGACGACGGTCACATCGTTCCGCTCGCCCGACAGATGCTTCGCGATCTGCCAGCCGACCTGGCCCGCGCCGCAGATGATGACCTTCATGAATGCCTCTCGGAGGACCCGTTGGGGGATGTCTGGCACGGGTGGCCGGGCCGTTCAAGACCGCCCTCCCCGCTTCGCCTGTTCGGAAATATCCCGGGGGACAGTGCGGGCGACAGCCTGCACCGGGGGGCAGCGCCCCCGCCCTGCGGCGCAGCCGCACGAAACATCGCGTGCGACCCCCGGGCCCGGGGGCCGCGCCGCCGGATCACGCGTCTTCCTCGATATCCTCGGCAACGGTGGCGAAACGGCTGCCCGCGCGGGTCGAGGTCACGACGTTCAGCGACTTGAGCTTCCGGTGAAGCGCCGAGCGCTCCATGCCGACGAAGCCCGCCGTGCGGCTGATATTGCCGCCGAAACGGTTGATCTGGGTCAGCAGGTATTCCCGCTCGAAGAGCTCGCGCGCCTCGCGCAAGGGCAGCGTTGCAAGGCTGCCCGACAGGATCACCTTCTCCTCGCCGCCGGCGCTCTCGTTCCCCTGGCCGGGGATTTCCGAAGCCGCGATCTCGCCGCCGTCACCGCCCAGGATCAGGACCCGCTCGACCATGTTCTTCAACTGCCGGACGTTCCCCGGCCAGGCCATGGTCTGCAGCATCGCCACCGCGTCATCCGACAGCTTTCTCAGCGGCAACCCTTGTGTCTTGTTGAACTCGCCGATGAAGAACTCGACCAGTTCGGGGATATCCTCGCGCCGGTCCGACAGCGCCGGCACCGCGATCGGCACCACATTCAGACGATGATAGAGCTCCTGCCGGAAGCTGCCGTTTTCGACCTCGGCTTCAAGATCGCGCGTCGTCGACGAGATCACCCGCAGGTCGACCCGCACCATGTCGCCGCCACCCACGCGCTGGAACTGCTGATCGGTGAGGACGCGGAGGATTTTCGACTGCGTGCCAAGCGGCATATCCGCCACCTCGTCGAAGAAGATGATCCCGCCATGGGCCTGCTCCAGAAGGCCAGGCTCGATCCCCCGGCCCGCGCTTTCGCGCCCGAAGAGCGCCTCTTCCATCCGTTCGGGTTCGACCGAGGCCGAGTTAACCACGACGAATGGCCCGCCCGAGCGGTTCGACTGGGCGTGAATCCAGCGTGCGGCGATCTCCTTGCCCGCGCCCGCCGGGCCGCTCAGCATCACGCGGCCATTGGACTTGGTGACCTTTTCAAGCTGGCTCTTCAGCGTGCGGAAGGCGGGCGAAGACCCGATCATGTCGGTGGTCGTCACGTCCTTCCGGCGAAGCGCCGAGTTCTCGCGGCGCAGGCGCGAGGTCTCCATCGCGCGGGTGATCACCACCATCAACTGGTCGATGTTGAAGGGCTTTTCGATGAAGTCGTAAGCGCCCTGCTTGATCGCAGCGACGGCGATCTCGATATTGCCATGACCCGAGATGATGATGACCGGCACGTCGGGGTTGTCGCGCCTGACCGATTTCAGAATGTCGATCCCGTCCATGTGGCTGTCCTTCAGCCAGATATCGAGGATCATCAGCGCCGGCGCCTCGCGGTTCATTTCGGCCATCGCCTCTTCCGAGTTGCCCGCCAGCCGGGTCGTGAACCCCTCGTCCTTCAGGATGTCCGAGATCAGCTCCCGGATATCGCGTTCGTCGTCGACTATCAGAATATCGCCCATGAATACCTCCTCGTCATTCGGCGACCTTGAGGCCGCCCTCTTTCGTTGCATGTGCCGCGATGGGCAGTGAAATTTCGGCCATGGCACCCACCTGACCGCTGTCATCCAGCGGCAGGGCATCGGTCAGGACGAGCGTCCCGCCATGTTCCTCGATGATCTTCTTCACGATGGACAGGCCCAGACCCGTCCCTTTCTCGCGTGTCGTCACGTAAGGTTCGAACAGACGCGACCGGTCCTCGGGGAGCCCGATCCCGTTGTCCGAAATACTGATGATCGCACGGTCGTCCTCGACCCGGAGCGCCACATGGACGCGGGCCGAATGCCCTTCAGGCAAAGCGCGATTTTCCTTCAGGGATTCAATCGCTTCCCCGCCGTTCTTGATCAGGTTCGTCAAAGCCTGCCCGATCATGGTCGCGTCCACATCCGCAGGCACCTGGTAGTGTGGCAGGTCGGAGGTGACGGGGATGCCGTCCACCGCTTCGTCCTGAAGCGTGACGGCGTCCCGGACAAGTTGAGCGAGGTCCTGAAGCGTGCGCTCGGGCTGCGGCATCCGGGCGAACTTCGAAAATTCGTCGACGATGCGGCGAAGGTCGTTGGTCTGGCGCACGATGACGTCGGTCATCTGGTCGAGCTGCTCGGCCCCCGCCTCGTCCAGTGCCGGGCCGAACTTGCGCTTGATCCGCCCCGCAGAGAGCTGGATCGGCGTGAGCGGGTTCTTGATCTCATGCGCGATGCGCCGCGCCACGTCGCCCCATGCCGCCATCCGCTGCGCGGTCACAAGATCGGTCACGTCGTCGAAGGCGATCACGAAGCCCTCACCCTCGCCATCGGCATTCCGCCGGGTGGCGATGCGGACGAGCAGCGTTTCGGCCACGCCATTCCGACTGATCCTGACCTCTTCCTGATCGGTTTCCCGGCCGGAGGCGCGGTGCCGGTCCAGAAGCGGCCGGAATTCGGCGGCGAGGTCCTCGAGCGGTTCCGAGCGTTCGCCCGCCCCTTCTTCGCCGAGAATGCGTTCCGCCGAGCGGTTGACGAAGGTGGTGCGGCCTTCGGCATCCAGCCCGATCACCCCCGCCGTGACCGATGACAGCACGCTGTCGAAAAGCCGCCGCCGACGCTCGATCTGGCGGTTTGTGGCGAGAAGCGCCTCGCGCTGGCCCTTCAGTTGGCGGGTCATCTGGTTGAAGAACCGGCCCACCATGGCGATTTCATCCTCGCCCTGTTCTTCCGGCAGCTGCACGTCGAGATCACCCGCGCCGACGCGTTGCGCCGCACCGGCAAGGCGGCCCACTGGGCGCGCCAGACGTTCGGCGAACCAGAGGCCGAGGAAGACGGCGGCAAGGATCAGCATGACCGCGAAACCGAGATACAGGAGGCCGAATTCGAAGACGACGCGGCCCCGCTCGGCTTCGAGCTGGGTATAAAGCTGCGCGGTCTCTTCGGCCTCGTCCAGAAGGCCGAGGATGCGGCCATCTACCTCGCGGGAGACATAGAGATACCGGTCGGGAAATGCGGTCAGGCGGATGAGCGTGCGGTATTCGTTGCCCTCGACATCCTCGATCACCACGGTCTCGCCCTGGGACGCGCGGGCTAGATCGGCGTCGGAGGGACGTTCGTAATCGAAGAGGTAGGAGCGCTCGCCACGTGCGCGGATATCGCGTGCGCCGTCGATCACGAAGGCTTCGCGAAGCCCCCGCTGAACCAGCGCCTGTCCCTGGCTGAGCAACTGGCGCAGCTCACCCTCGGAGAGGAAGACCGAGCGGCGGCGCGCCTCGTTCAGGTAGGCGGCGAGCGCCTCGCCATCGGCGGCGATGTCTGCGCGCTCCTCTTCCTGATAGGATTCGGCGGCGGCGAGCGACGCGCCCACGACGCCCCGCACACGGTCCGAGAACCAGCCTTCAAGGCCGATATTGATGGTGAGACCCGCGAAGATCGCCACCGTGACCGTCGGGATCAGCGCGATCAGAGCGAAGACCCCGGTCAGGCGCAGGTGTAGGCGGGACCCCGCCGATTTCGCGCGACGCGCGGCCACCATGGACGCGATCCGGGCCAGAACGAGGGCTGCGACGACCAGCACGTAGACAAGATCGGCAAGGATGACGAGTCGCAGAAGGAGGGTCGATCCCGAGCGATCGAGCGGGCCCAGCACCATGAAGGTGGCCAGCGCCAGAATGGGTCCCAGAACCACCAGCAGAAGCGTTGCGGCGTTCTGATAACGCCGCATCCGCCTGAGACGGCTCAGCTTTTCCCACGTGATTGCCCGTGCGCGCCCCGCCACGCGGACCCTCCGAAATGATGTGCCGTCGGTCACGGCAACCGCCCTATCTAGGTGGCATTTTTATCCACAGTTACCTGCGGGCCACTCTCTGTTGCGGTTTTACATCAATTTGCGGCGCCGTGTCACGCGGATATCGAGGTCGGTGATCTTCTTTCTGAGGGTATTCCGGTTGATGCCCAGAAGATCGGCGCATTTCGCCTGGTTGCCGCCCGTCGCGTCGAGCGCGATCTCGATCAGCGGCATCTCCATCTCTTTCAGGATCCGCTGGTACAGACCCGGCGGCGGCAGTTGCCCGCCATGGAGGTCGAAATAGCGGCGGAGATGCTTGGCGATGGAGGCCGACAGTTTCTCGCGATCGCCCCCGCCTGTCAGCGGCTCGATCGCGGGCTGATTGCCGAGGACCAGCTCCACTTCGCTGCGCCCGATAATATCCTCGCCGCCGGTGATGGCCAGACGGCGCACGGTGTTTTCAAGCTGGCGCACGTTGCCGGGCCAGGAATAGGCGCGGACAAGGTCCAACGCCTCGGGCGCGAAGCGGCGGACGGGCAGACCGTCGCGCTCGGCGCGGGCGAAGAAATGGTCGGCCAGAAGCGGGATATCCTCGACCCGTTCGCGGAGTGCGGGCACGGTCAGGGTCACGCCCCCCAGACGGTAGAATAGATCCTGCCGGAGCCGCCCTTCGTCCAGAGCACGGCCAAGGTCGGCCTGGCTGGTGGCCATGATCCGGGGCGCGTTGTCGGTGAAGCTGTCGAGCATCCTGACGATGCGCGCCTGCGCCTCTTCGTTCAGGTCGCCCACCTCTTCGAAGAGAAGCGTGCCGTTCCGCGCGCGGCTGATCAGCGTGGCGGGGCCTTCCATCTGTGCAAGATCCGTCGCCGTGGCCACGACGAAGGGCAGCGTACGGCGATCGGACAGGTCATGGATGGCGCGGGCGATGAGCGACTTGCCGGTGCCGGATTCGCCGGTCACGAGCACGGGCAGATCGGCATTCATCACGCGGGCGATCAGGCGGTAGAGCTCCTGCATGGCGGGCGTGCGACCGACGAGGGGCAGCTCGTCATTACCGGCCTCGGACGTCTCGGTCCGGGCAGAGACGGGTGCCCGGCGCTTGACCTCGAGCGCGCGGCTGGCGCGCTTCATCAGGTCGGGCAGGTCGAAGGGTTTGGGCAGGTAATCGTAGGCATCCGCCTCGGTCGCCTGAATGGCGGTCATGATCGTGTTCTGGGCCGAGATCACGATGACGGGCAGGCCCGGGCGCTGTTCGGCGATCTTGGGCAACTGGTCCAGACCGTTGCCGTCGGGCATGATGACGTCCGAGATCACAAGGTCGCCCTTGCCCTCTTCGACCCACCGCATGAGCGTGACCAGCGACGAGGTGGCATGCACCTTGCAGCCGGCGCGCGTCAGCGCCTGCGTCAGAACCGTGCGGATGGTGCGGTCGTCGTCGGCGACCAGGATCGTGCCATCCATGAAACCCTCCCCTTAAACTTTCAACGTCATTCCGCCACCTCTTTGGGGGCGACGGGCAGTGAAATCCGGAACACGGTGCGGCCGGGCGTCGAGTCGACGCTGATCCAGCCCTCGTGATCCGAAACGATTTTCGACACCAGCGCGAGGCCGAGCCCCGTGCCGTTCTCGCGCCCCGAGACGAAGGGCTCGAAGATGTCCTGAGCGATCTCGGGCGGCAGGCCCGGACCGTCGTCGATGATCTCGACCTGCAAGGGCAGCGAAGCGGTGCCGTCCTTGCGCCTCAGCCTCAGCGACATCTCGTAGAAGGTCCGTATGCGGATCGTGCCCGGCTGCCCCTTGGTCGCTTCGGCGGCGTTCTTTAGCAGGTTCAGAAAGACCTGCACCATCTGGTCGCCGTCCACATAGGTCGACGGCAGCGAGGGGTCGTAATCCTCGCGGATGGTCATATGCGCGGCAAAGCCCACATTGGCCGACTTGCGCGCGCGTTCGAGAAGGTCGTGAATGTTCACGGCGCGGCGCTGCGGCGGGCTGAGATTGCCGAATTGCTCGACCTGATCCAAGAGCGAGACGATGCGGCGGCTTTCCGAGACGATGAGGTCGGTCAGTTCCAGGTCGTCGCCGCTCAGGTTCATCGACAGAAGCTGTGCCGCGCCGGTGATCCCTGCCAGCGGGTTCTTGATTTCATGGGCCAGCATCTCGGCCATGCCGATGGCGGATTTTGCCGCCGACTTGACCGATTGCGAGCGCCCTAGCCGGTCGGCGATGCCGCGCGGCTCCATCAGGACAAGGACGAAACCGGGCATGCCCGTCATCGGTGCGATCTGGATATTGCAGCTTACCGGGGCGAGGTTGCCGCTGCCCACGTCTACCGTGTTCATGAAAAGCGAGGACTGATCGACACGGACCCGGCGGAACGAGTCGTCGAGGGGCGCATCGATGGCGAGGACATCGAAGACCGGCTGGCCCCGAAGCGAGCGCACCGAGACGTTGAGAAAGCTCTCGGCGGCGGGGTTGACCTCGGCGATCATGTCGCCCGGATCGAGCAGGAACGCGGGGACCGGCAGCGACAGCCAGAGGTTTTCGGCAAAGCCCTTCATGCGGCGAGCCTTTCGCCAAGGGCGTCGGGCAGGATGTCGAGCACGCGAGAGGGCTCGCCCGTCAGCACGCGCTTCCGGAGCGCGGGCGGTGTGCCGGCGCGGTCCATGTACCAGCCGAGATGCTTGCGGACGACGCGCGCGCCGAGCGTCTCGCCATAGAAATCGAGGCTGGCCCGATAGTGGCGGGCCACCATGTCCACAAAAGCGCTACCCGTGGGCACGCGCGGCGCAGAGCGGAGCCATCCGAGGCCATGGGCGATTTCGGCGAGGCGCCAGGGCGCACCCTGGATGCCGCGCCCCACCATGACGCCGTCGGCACCCGAAAGGGCCAGAGCGGTGCGGGCGCTGGTCAGATCGATGATGTCGCCATTGGCGATGACGGGAACGCTGACGGCGCGCTTGACGGCGGCGATGGCGGCCCAGTCGGCGCGGCCCTTATAGAACTGACAGCGGGTGCGGCCGTGAATGGTGATCATCCTGACGCCCGCCTGTTCTGCGCGGGCCGCGATGGCGGCCGCGTTCAGGCAGTCGTCGTCCCAGCCAAGCCGCATCTTGAGCGTCACCGGCACGCTGACCGCGCCCACGACCGCCTCGATCAGCGACAGCGCGTGGTCGGGCGTTTTCATCAGGGCCGAGCCGGAGAGCCCGCCCGTCACCTTCTTGGCCGGGCAGCCCATGTTGATGTCGATGATCCGCGCGCCGTTCGCTTCGACCATGCGCGCCGCTTCGGCCATCCAGCGGGCGTCGCGCCCGGCAAGCTGAACGGAGTTCGCGGCTTCTCCAAAACCCAGTTCGGCGCGTTCGCGGACGCTGGGCTTGGCCTGTACCATCTCCTGGCTCGCCACCATCTCGGACACGACAAGGCCCGCGCCAAAGGACGCGACCAGTTGCCGGAACGGCAGGTCCGTGATCCCCGCCATGGGCGCGAGGAACACCGGCGGGTCGAGGGTGATATCGCCAAGAGCGACGGCCATGCTCATTCCTTGTGCATATGGGGCCGAGGTAGCCTTGCCCCGGCGGCTTCACAACTGTTCCAGCGGGCTTGAAGCCTGCGATTACAGCATTTGCACAAAAATTAATCGTTTTCCATCCTGTTTCGCGAGCATTGTCACCGAAGGCACCACGGAATAGACGTGAGCCATGAGCGATCCCCGGCCCCTCACCCACGCCGCCCTGATCGTCGCGGCCGGTCGCGGCACGCGCGCCGGCGGAGAGATTCCGAAGCAATGGCAACCGCTTGGGGGCCGGCGGGTCATCGACTGGACGCTGGATGCCTTTCGCGCCAGCCCGCATATATCGCGGATCGTCGTCGTGCTGCATCCCGATGACATGGGGCGTCTCACAGATGCCGATCTTCTGACCGTCGCGGGTGGCGCGACCCGTGCGGCCTCGGTCCGGGCGGGGCTGGAGGCGCTGGCCGCCAAACCGACCGATTGCGTGCTGATCCATGACGCCGCGCGCGCGACGATCCCGGACAGCGTCATCGCCGATATGTGCCGGATGCTGGAAGAGCACGACGCCGTGGCGCCCGGCGTGGCGATCTCGGACGCGCTCTGGACGACCGACAGCCCGGAGTCGCGCGAGGTCGCCGGTACGGCGGACAGAAGCCGACTCTGGCGGGCGCAGACGCCGCAATGCTTCCGGTTCGAGACGATCCTTGCCGCGCACCGCGCGCAGGAGGACGACGCGGCGGATGATGTCGAGGTCGCGCGCCGCGCGGGCATCCCCGTGGTCATCGGTCCGGGGCATCCCGATAACATCAAGATCACCACGCGCGAGGATTTCGCCCGCGCCGAACGGATACTCAAGGAAAGGACCGGGGGCATGGATATACGCCTCGGCAACGGGTTCGACGTCCACCGCTTCGGGCCGGGGGACCACGTGACGCTGTGCGGCGTGGATATCCCCTTCGACCGGGGGCTGCAGGGGCATTCGGATGCCGACGTGGCGATGCATACGGTCACCGACGCGATCTATGGCGCGCTGGCCGAGGGCGATATCGGGCGGCATTTCCCACCCAGTGATCCCCAGTGGAAGGGCGCGGCGAGCCGGATTTTCCTGGAGCATGCAGTGGAGCTGGCCGCCAAGCGCGGGTTCGCCATCGGCAACGTGGACTGCACCATCATCTGCGAGTTCCCCAAGATTGGCCCACATGCGGCGGCGATGCAGGCCGAGATGGGGCGTATCATGGGTCTGGACGCGGCCCGCATCAGCATCAAGGCCACAACCAGCGAAAGGCTGGGCTTCACGGGGCGCGGTGAGGGAATCGCCGCCATTGCCACCGTGACCCTGATCGCAACATGAGACGGATCATTCTTACATTCTTCGGATCGGGCCTTATCCGCCCTGCCCCCGGCACCTGGGGGTCGCTGGCTGCGCTGCTGGTCGCGTGGCCGCTTCACGCGCTGGCGGGGCCCTATGCGCTCGGCGCGGCGGCGGTGCTGGCCTATGTCATAGGGCTGGAAGCGGTGAAGGGCGAGCTTGCCGAAGGAGACGACCATGATCCGTCATGGGTGGTCATCGACGAGGCGGTGGGCCAGTGGCTGGCGCTGCTGCCGGTCTCGGCGGGGGCGATCGTGTCGGGCGCGCCTGTCACGGCGCTCTGGCCGGGGATCGTGGCGGCCTTCGTCCTGTTCCGGCTCTTCGACATCTGGAAGCCGTGGCTGGTGGGCCGGGCGGACCGCAGGGGCGACGCAGTGGGCGTGATGCTGGACGATGTCTGGGCGGGAATCTTTGCAGGCGTGGGCGTTCTGATCCTCGCCGCGCTGGCCCACGGGCTGATGCGGGTATGAGCGCCGAACGGCTCCTGGAGCTTGCGCGCCGGGCGGGCGTCACGGTTGCCACGGCGGAAAGCTGCACCGGCGGGCTGATCGCCGGGGCGATCACCGAGGTGCCGGGCTCGTCGGACATTTTCGACCGGGGCTTCGTCACCTATTCCAACGCGGCAAAGACCGAGATGCTGGGCGTCGATCCCGCGCTGATCGAGGCTCATGGCGCGGTCAGCGAAGAGGTCGCCAGCGCCATGGCCGAGGGCGCGCTTGCCCGCTCGGGTGCCGCGCTGGCCGTGTCGGTAACAGGTATCGCCGGGCCGGGCGGGTCCGAGCACAAGCCCGAGGGGCGGGTCTGTTTCGGGTTGGCGCGGACGGGCGCCGAGACGCAGGTGGAAACGGTCGAGTTCGGGGCCAAGGGGCGACATGCGGTGCGCGCGGCCACGGTCGCGCATGCATTGGAATTGCTGATCCGCGCGCTTTCCTAAACCGTCCAAATTTTAAGCAAAACGCCCCCGAGTGCGCATCCTTTCGCGGCAAATTGCACTCTGCATAATTTTGTTGCCCCTTTTTCGGCAGTTGCCGCTTTTCTCTGCAGCCTGAACCCGCTTCCCCTCCCCCACAAAAATCAGGAGGGACATCATGGTAGGGGCAGATACAGCCTGGATCATCGTAGCGACGGCGCTCGTCTTGTTCATGACGCTGCCGGGGCTGGCGCTGTTTTACGGGGGCCTTGTGCGCTCGCGGAACGTGCTGAGCGTTTTCATGCATTGCTATGCCATTGCCTGCGCCATGAGCGTGGCGTGGCTGGCGCTCGGCTATTCCATCGCCTTCGGTTCGGGCGGATCGGGCTTCTGGGGCGGTCTCGACAAGATGTTCCTGGCGGGCATCGACGCCGAGACGGTGTCGGGCACCCTGCCCGAGGTTCTGTTCTTCGCCTTTCAGATGACCTTCGCGATCATCACGCCCGCGCTGATCGTGGGCGCCTATGTGGAGCGGACGAATTTCGGCTTCGTCCTGCTGTTCTCGACGCTCTGGATGCTGCTCTGCTATGCGCCGGTGGTCCACTGGGTCTGGGGCGGCGGGTTCCTGGCGGATGGCGGCATCTTCGGCGAGACCGGCGTGCGCGACTTCGCCGGCGGCATCGTGGTCCACGAGACGGCGGGCATCGCCGCGCTTGTCATCGCCGTCTTCCTCGGTGCGCGAAAGGACCGGACAAAGCCGCCGCACAATCCCGGCCTGGTCATGATCGGGGCGGCGATGCTCTGGGTCGGCTGGTTCGGCTTCAACGGCGGCTCGCAGCTTGCCGCGGACGGGGGCGCCGCCATGGCGCTGACCGTGACGCATATCTCGGCCGCGACCGCGTCGCTGACCTGGGCGCTCTGGGAGCGGATCAAGTACGGCAAGGCGTCGCTCGTGGGCATGGTCACGGGCACGATCGCGGGTCTGGCGTCCATCACGCCGGCCAGTGGCTTCGTCGGCCCGGTCGAAGCGCTGATCATCGGCGCTGTGGCGGGAATCCTCTGCCAGGAAGCGGTGAACGTCATCCGTAACGTGCTGACCATCGACGATACGCTGGACGTCTTCGCGGTGCACGGCGTGGGCGGGATCTTCGGCACGATCATGATCGCGATCTTCGGCGCGGGCAGCTTTGCCGCGCAGCTGGGCAGCCTTGCCATCGTGGGCGTCTTTACCGTGGTGGTGACCGTGTTGCTGGTGATCGTCTGCCGGGCGATCGTGGGTCTGCGCGTCGATGAAGAGACCGAGACGACGGGTCTCGACCTCGCCCAGCATGGCGAGCGAGCCTATGACGTGACCTCGTAAGGGGCCGTTCTTTTGGACAGAAAGCGCCCTCGCGGGGAGACCCGCGGGGGCGTTTTCTTACTTGGCATATGCAGTTTGATTGAGGCGTGAGGGCGATTGCGATTTGTCATCACCGCAGCCGCGATCTGCTCACGGTCGCCCCTCCCGAAGCACCTCGATGACCGACACCTCCTCGGACACCGCGTGACGTTTCCAGCCCACTCCGGTGTCGGGGCAGCGGCCCTCATCCGGAACGACGATCCCGGTCGTTGAAAAGAGGTCCGCAAGTGACGGGTCGAACACGACGAAGTCGGGCGGCCTGATTTCTTGCGTCACGGGAATCCGGGGAACATAGGCGGTAACTCTGGGGCCGAAATCGTAGGCCAGGAAGCCACAGAATGTGTTATAGCCAGCCAAGGGGCGTAAGATCCAACCGCCCTCCAAGCCGAGCATTCGGGTCGGATGGATAGACGTCACAAGCGATTCCGAATGCACACCAAGCGCCACGAGCTTCGACCTGACGGCGTCGTTGTCGACCAGCTGTCCATTGTCGCGCGCTTCTCCCGCGACGTAGCTGTTCACCACGTCGATCGCGAACCAGCCATTGAGAACCGCGAGACCAAGTATCACGAAGCGCGCTTTAGGCGCAGATGCCAGCACATAGGCAACCAAGCTCGCGCACATCACGAGGGAGGCCGGTAGCAACGCCTCGGAAAACACGAAGGCGATTGAGGCAAGAGCAGCGAAGCCCGCCGCCAGAGGTACGGAGAGGATGAATTCGCGCACGCCAAGTCCCGGTGCCCTCCGCCTTTTCCGCATTACGGCCACGACAACTGCCGTGACGAGCAGGCCGCCCGCAACCTCGTCATTCGTGCCCATGGATTCGAGGATGAGTTCGAGCGACTCGGCGAGGTTCGAGCGCCAGTTTTCGAAAAACGCTTTCGGGTAGGCTGCGATCACATCGCCCAGACTGCCGAAGCTCTCCTGTCCGACCCACCACCAGTTGGCCGGGCCCGCCTCATGCAGGCTCGAGCCGATGTTCATGTATTGCCACGAGTGGAGCGGAGAGCCGTTCATCGCCGTGTTGTGGACCCACCACGGCAGACTGACCATCACGAAAACGGCCGAATAGAGCAGGAAGCTCCTAAGTCCGCCGGGCCGGCTGAACAGGAGGAGCAGACCGACCACAAGAGCGGCGGCGTAGCTTGTATATCGGGTCAGGCCCGCCAGTCCGAGAAGAAGCGCGCATATCAAGAGCGGCGCGGCGCTGCCCGTGTCGCGAAACCTCGACGCAACCACAAATGCCGCAAGCACGAATGCCGTTTCAAGCGCATGGTTTTCGACCTGCAACCCCATCAGGAGGACATGTGCGTTTCCGCCGATGAAGGCGGTGCCTATCAAGGCGGCGAGACTGTCGATGCCGCGCAGTCGAAGATACGCGTAGGCAATGGCGAGGACCGCCGCATAGCTGGTCAGAGAAACCGCGCGCCCCACGTCGAAGGGATCACCAAGCCCCAGAAGCAGCGGTTGAAACGGTGGCCAGAAATGGCTGGCCCAACCGGTATAGATCCCGCTTTCCCAGAAGTGAGACCCGCTGGCGAATTGCATTGCGGCGTCCCACTCTTCGAGCACTTCCCGCGAGAGAGCGGTCTTGAGCGCGAAAGCCAGCAGAGCAGCCAGAAAGGCGAGCACAAGAAGCGCTTCACCCAAGCGCCACGTGTTTGCAGGAGGGGACCGGTCCGCTTTCATGCCCGAAGCGCCGTCACGGTCGGCTCCGTCGCCAACGACGAAAGACGGGTCGTCCCATTCATGTCGCGGCTTGGGGACGTCACACCAGCGCTCCTACCCAGAGACCCACCGCGAAGACGGTATGCGCCACGAGGTTCATCGCGCGCACCATCCATGGGTTGGGCGTTTTCGACGCCGCCCAGCCGAGGCCGAGGCCCGGCTGCAGCAGGAACCAGCCGAAACCCACCATCAGAATCGAGAAAATCCACGCAGGCAGAAAGGTCGGGTCTGTCAGCCAGTCGGCCCCCATGATGGCGGCGAGCGCGACGCCGTAGACGATCCCCACCCCGTAATGAAGCCCCCAGCCCATCTGAAGCTCTCCCGAGACGGGTGCGGCATCCGCGATATCGTCGTGGAACACTTTGCCCCGGGGCAGATGCGCCACCCACCGACCGGGCATGGCCCAGTTGGGCAGCGGTTGCCCGGCAAAACGGTTGAGCGCCAGCGCCCAGAGGTCCATGGCCAGCGTGGCGAGCAGGCCCATGAGTAGGCCTGACAACAGTATTTCGGTCATGTGCTCATCCCTCCGCTTTGAGAGTGTTGTCTCAGGTTGAGGCGGTGGTGACCAGACGGAGGGTGCGAAAACACGAAAGGCGCTGTGACGACCACGCACCGCCCCGCTTCAAAGCGGCCTGCGCGGCCGGTGCCGACAAAGACCCATGCGACGCCCCCGGGCCCGGTTTCCCTAGTCGGGCAGCGCGCTCTTCAGCGCATCGAGCCGGGCGCGGTCGGCCTCGGTTCCGCAGCGCTCGACGACGCCGCGGCAGAGGTCGAAGGTCTCGATCGCGTCCTGAGGGTCCGGATCGCGGGCCAGTGTCGCTTCGGTGACGTGAAGCCAGATCCCGGCCGCAAGGTCAGGCCGTCCGTCTGCCTCGAACCGCGCGAAGGCCTCGCGCAATTCTTCGAGCGGTATCCCGTCGCTGGCGGCGGGGCGCTTGTTCGACCCGGTCTCGACCGTCCATGGCAGGTCGCGATACTCGCGATCCCAGAAGGGACGTTCGATGAAGTGACGGGCGACGAGGTCGTGAAGCCCGCGCGCGAAGTATTCGCCCTGAAGCCAGAACAGGTTCTGTCCCCAGTAGTCGCGTTCAATCGCTCCGATGGCTTCGTCGCTGTATCCGCGCGCCTCGTCCGCGGCGCGAAGGCGGTCGGCGTTGTCTCGGCCCCATTGGCGGGCAAACTCGAAGAACGCCTCGAAATCGGCGGTGAAATCCTGAAACGCCGGCTGAAAGGCCGCGATGATCTCGGCCCGGGGGCGAAATTCGTGGGCACCGGTCATGACAGGCGCCCGGCGAGATTTGGAAGCATGGCTGCGAAGTCGTCCTCCTTGGGGTCGAGGCGTTTCGTCTTCGGCTGCCGAAGGCGCGGCATGTCCTTGCCCACGCGCATTACGAAGGCCTGCTCGACCGCGTTGAGTAGCCCCTCTGCGAGCGGTTTGCCGGTAAGCGTGGCGGGGTCGAACGCGTCGGGATCGGCGAGGATGGAGGTGAATACGGTTCTGCCCTGAAGGACCAGCCAGTTTCTGAAATACTCAAAGGCATCGTCGCTGCAGCCGTCCATCAAAAGATAGGCCAGCGCCCAGATATCCTCCCGACAGGCCTCGGCCACGCGGTCCGTCGCCATCTGTCCAAAAGTCTTGATCGCGGCGGCGCTGTAGGCGGCAAGCCGGTCCGGTAGCGTGTCGAGCCTTTCGTCCGCCGTCTGACCGCCCGTCCCGACGAGATGCCAGAACAGGGCGTCGTCCATCTGATCCTGTAGGGGCTTCTGCGCGATGCGCGTTCTCTCTTCGGCAAGGATTTCGCCATGCACCCGATCAAGCCACGCCTTCTCACGCTCGGTTCCGTACGCCTCGAAGTAGCGGCGGGCGAGCGCGATCGCCTCAAGCACCACGCGCCTGGAGGTGTCGAAGGACTCCTTGTGGTGGTCGAAGGCTGCTTGTTGCGACGCATCCTTCTTCAGTTTTTTCGCCGCCGCGTCCCTGTCGCGCAGATCGTCCCAGAACATGGTGGCGTTCTTGCGGATATAGTGTTCCCAGCACCGGACCGCACGCGGCCCTTCGCCGATTGCGACGAAGCGTCGGATACTCGACCGGAGGTGCCGGTGGGGCAGCCCCCGCCCCCATTCGTCGATCTTGTAATGCGCCTCAACAAGGTCAGCGCGGCCGCGTTGAAGGTAGAATGCGACGAGTTGCTCGAACGCGCCGCCCCTGGCATGCGCGAGGGCGGGAAACCTGAGCGAAGCCGCATCGGGCACCTTGCCACGGGCGACCTTCCTCGCGTGGTCGGCGAGGTTCAATGCGTCGTCCTCGAGCGACCGGAACTTCGGCCGGAACGTGTCGAGCGCGTCCGCGATCAGCAGGGTGGTATCCATCGATTTCAGGCCCCGGTCCTGTCGGCGCCCCGCCAGCTCGACCATGTGGAAGAGAGTGTAGCCTATCTCGGCCGCCGCTCGCGCGATTCGCCGGGCACGGACCTACGGAGCGACCGGAGCGACACCGAAAGGCCACAGCCGGTGGCGGAGCAATTTCGGCCGCCGCCGAGAGTGTACGCGGCCCGGACCGGAGGAATTGAAAAGGGCGGCCCCGGTCGGAGCCGCCCTTTCCTGTCCCTGTCGCTCCGTCTCAGCGGATGCGGTCGAGATCCCAGTCGAAGCCGATATCGTCATGGGCCACGGTCAGCTGCCAGCGCTGGCCGGGGCGGATCGGGTTCATCGGCAGTTCGATCGTGTCGGTCTCGGACGGGCCGCCCAGCCAGCCAGCCTCTTCGAAGGCAATGGCAAGGTGCAGCGGCTGGTTCGTGGGCAAACCGATGGTCGTCGAGCCCTTCTTGAACTCGCGGGTGCCAAGATACTCCATGTTCGGTCCTTTGGGTCCGGTCCAGACATCGAGATAGACCGAGCGCGAGGTCATGAAGCCGCCCTCGACCGAGGTCAGTTTCAGAACCATGTTGGCGGGGCCCTGGTCGGCATAGGGCTTGACCCCGCCGCAACCGGCGACGAGCGCGGCGGCGGCGAAGGCGATGGCCGACCGGCGATTCAGAAGACCGCCCATCAGACGAGATCCGGGCAGCGGATCGCGCCGCCGCGCGCCCAGGACAGGACCGCCTTGTTCATGGCGCCATAGCCCATCTTGCCGCCGTAGAGGTCGATCTGGGTGCCGCCCGAGGCCGGGGCCACGTCGATCAGGTAGAAGATGCCCTGCTGCTCCATCCCGAAGACAGGCTTGCCATTGCCGTTCCGGCGATGGACCGGCACTTCCATGCGGCTGCCGGTGCTGCGCGGCTTGGCCGAATAGTAGAGGTTCATCACCTGCATCACCGGCGCCATGCCGGGGCCGGGCGAATAGCTGCTGCGGGTCTGGATATTACGGTTGAAGCATTTCTCCGTGCCCTGGCGGATGCTGGAGGCCACGGCGGAGTAGCTGCGCGAAATCTTGTGCGACTGGAAATCCGACATGAAGGCACCGCTTTTCACGACGCTCCGCATTTCTTCAGCCGTTTGGGGAACTGGGGTACAAGCCGCCATGGCGGCAAGGGCGAACAGCCCGAGAATCGCTTTTTTCATAAAACTGTCCTCATCTTTTCCGTTGCGAGACCAATTCGAAACTTCGCGACAGGATTGTCGCTCGGTTCCTGGCGTAGGAACGAAGATGGGCGGAAATGGGGCGGTGTGTGGGCGTTTTCCGGTGACGCTCAGCCGTAGAGAGCGGCCGCGCGGCGCTCGAAAGCGCGAACCACGCGCTGCATGGCGTCGTTGAAGAAAAACGTGGCGGTGGATTGCAGCAGCTTGTTCCGGAACTCGAAATCCACGTGGAAGCTGACTTCACAGCCGCCCTCGGGCACGTCCCGGAACGCCCAGTTGGACACCATGTGATGAAACGGGCCGTCGAGGTACTCGGTGTCGATCTTCCTGGCCTCGGGCCAGAGCGTCACGCGGCTGCCAAAGCGCTCGCGGAAGACCTTGAACGAGATCACGAGGTCCGCGAGCATCACCGTCTTCTCGCCCTCGTCGCGGGTCGAGCGGATGCGCGCCGCCGCCGTCCAAGGCAGGAACTCGGGATAGCGACCCACGTCTGCGACGAGGTCATACATCTGCTGAGCGGAATACGGCAGGCGGCGGGTTTCGGAATGGGTCGGCATACGTCTCGGGGCTGGTCGGTCTCGACCCTTTAAGTGTAGAGACGGACGGGACAGTCAAGGGGAAGTGGCCATGTCCGACGCTTACGTGATCGACGAAATGATCTCGGCCAAGGCCATCGCGGCCCGGATCGAGGCGCTGGCCCAGGAAATCAAGAAGACCTTCGCGGACACGGAAAAACTGGTGGTCGTGGGGCTTTTGCGCGGGTCTTTCGTGTTCATCGCGGACCTCGTCCGCGAGCTCGACATGAATGTCGAAGTCGATTTCCTGGAAGCCTCGTCCTACGGAGACAGCATGGAATCGAGCCGCGAAGTGCGCATCCTGAAGGACCTGCGCGGCGAGATCGCCGGGCGCGACGTGCTGGTGGTGGAAGACATCGTCGACACGGGCTTCACGCTGCACCATGTCATGCAGCTTTTGCAGACGCGCGAGCCACGGCGGCTGGAGACCATCGCCCTTCTGGACAAACCGTCCCGCCGGGAGACCGATGTGAAGGCCACGTGGACCGGGTTCGAGATCCCGGACGAGTTCGTCGTGGGCTATGGCATCGACTATGCGCAGCGGAACCGGAACCTGCCCTTCATCGGGAAGGTGAGATTTACCTGAGTTAAAGCTCCGCCGCAGTTCTGCGCCAGTTTTGCCACAGATGGCGGCGTTCCCCGCCGGCAGGAAGCGACTCTCCTCGCCGCAGGTGAGGAATGACCTATGGTAAGGGCTGCCGGGGGGGGGATCGGCTTTGGGAATGTGCCGTGCGCGGAATGTATCTGCTGCTCCTTACCGTCTTTCTGCTGCCGCATGCCGCGGCCGCCGCTGACGCGCCGCCTGCCCCCGCCCCTGCTGTTTCCTTTGCAGTCACATCGAGCGACGAGGGTGTCGCGGAATATGCCGCGATGGTCATCGATCTGCCGCTCGGCGGGCTCAGCTTCGGGCGTCCGCGCTCGGCGCTGGACGATCCCGCTTTCACCGCACCGGGCCTTGCGCTGACGCTGGCGCGTTCGCAGGCGAGCAGCGCCGCGATAGAGGACCGGCTGGGGCCGGGCCTTTTGTTCTCTTCCGATCCCTTTCACGGCGTGACGCTGTCGGGCTCGCTGCATCAGACGACGGGCCTCTCGTCAGGCGAGCTGGTGGCCGTGACCGGGCGCTACGAGGCGGAAGAGCTGAAGCGGATCGGCCGCATCGCCTTTTACGGCGGCGCCGAAGCCGGACCGGGCGAGGACGTTTTCCGACTGGGCACGTCGCTTACGCGGGGGCGCGCGACCGCCGGGCTGGACCTGACAGCCGAGGGCGGCGCTTCGCGGCGGCGGGTGTCGGGCGTCTATCTGGGGGTCGAGATCACCGAGGGCCTGTCCCTTGGCATGTCGCGAGAGGTCGAGCGTGACCCCGATGGCGCGGAACTTCCCGCACGGCTGGGCATTGGCGCGGCCGTGGATTTCGGCGCGGGCCAGGTCGTCTCCGGAGCTATCGGGGATGTGGGCGGCGACACGCCAACCATCGGACTGATGCTGGGCCTGCAATTTTAGGATTAGCGGAAATCCGCACACTTATCTGTTCAATTCCGCACATGCGCCCCGCGAAATTACCGAATTTGACATATGGCAAGGCGCGCTACCCTTTGACGCATGCCTTCGCGGATACAACCAAAGGATCGTTCATGTCTTTCACCCGTTCATTGATCGCCGGCGCTGTTGTCGCCACCCTTGTCGCCCCTGCCGCCTTTGCCGGCGGCCATGGCGGGAACCCTGCCGTGAAGGCACGCCAGTCGCATATGCAGCTTTACGCCCACAACCTCGGCGTTATCGGCGGCATGGCCCGCGGCAATGTCGAATACGATGCCGAGGCCGCGCAGGCGGCGGCGGACAACCTTGTGCTGCTCACGCAGGTCAGCCAGCGGAGCTACTGGGTGCCCGGCACATCGAATGCCGATCTGGGCGAGGAAACCCGGCTTCTGCCCGCGCTCTTCGAGGATGGCGGTTTCGCCAAGGCGGTCGAGATCGGCGGCAACCTTGCGGCAGCGGCCGAAGGCCTTGCAGCGGTTGCCAGTGACGGTCAGGCGGCACTCGGTCCGGCGCTCGGCCCCGTGGGCGCGCAGTGCGGCGCCTGCCACGAGGCGTTCCAGCAGCCGAACAACTAAGCACCGGGGACGGCGATGATCGGACGTCTCGTCAAGGGGCTGATCCTTGTCGCCCTTGTCGTTGCGGCAGCGGGCTGGGTTCTGACCCGGCCCGCCACCGTCGAGCCCGAGCGTTTCGCCACGCTGACCGGCGACGCCGCCGCGGGAGAAGCCGTGTTCTGGGCTGGCGGCTGCGCGTCCTGCCACACCGAAAGCAGCGCGACCGACCGTACGCTTCTGACCGGGGGCTACCGGATCGAAAGCGATTTCGGCACCTTCGTCGCGCCCAATATCTCACCCGACCCCGAACACGGAATCGGCGGCTGGAGCCTTACCGACTTTGCCAATGCGATGCTGGAGGGCACCACACCCGAGGGCGCGCATTATTTCCCGTCCTTTCCCTATGGCAGCTACCGCCTGATGGCCGATCAGGACGTGGCGGATCTCTGGGCCTATCTTCAGACCCTGCCCCCGAGCGACCGTCCGAGTGTGCCGCATGAGCTGTCCTTACCGTTCAACTTGCGCATGGCGGTGGGGGGCTGGAAGGTTCTCTATCTCGACCGGGGCCTCGTAGGACCGGGCGACGGCGCTCAACTGGAGCGTGGGCGCTATCTGGTCGAAGCGCTCGGCCATTGCGCTGAATGCCACACGCCGCGGGACGCTTTCGGCGGGCTCGACACCACACGCTGGATGGCGGGTGCGCCGAACCCGTCGGGACGCGGACGAATCCCCGGCCTGACACCGGCGCAACTGACATGGTCGGAGGGCGACATCGCCTATTACCTCGAAACGGGGTTCACGCCCGATTTCGACAGCGCGGGCGGCGGCATGGCTTCGGTCGTGAAGAACCTGGCAAATCTCACCCCCGAAGACCGCACCGCCATCGCAGCCTATCTGAAGGCTTTGCCGGCGGCGGAGTGAGGGGGCGCTGCCCCCACGGCCCTGACGGGCCTCACCCCCGGAGTATTTCCGAACAGAAGATGCCCCGGGCGCGTGGTCTCAATTGGGGCTGTCGGGGATGACGTAGCTTGTGAAGCCATAGCGTTGAGGCGCGTAGAGATCGGCGATTGGCGCGTCGACGAAGGGCACGTCCACGAAGGCCTCGAAACAGTCGGCGCAATCTTCGCCAGCGGCGGCGGCGGCCCGGTTCGCGGCGGCGGTGAGCGCGGCCTCGTCCCCATCGGTTGGGGCGAGCCCGTCGAGAAGCCCCGGCCGCACCCGGTCATGGAGCGCCTGTGGCCCGCTCACCGTGGCGCGGAAGGCATGGACGGCGAAGCCCTCGACCGCGACATAGGCCCCGTTCGCGACAAGGGGCGCGGCGGCACCCATGGGCGTGACCTGCACCTGATCCGCGCGGTCGGCCCTGACGGGTGCCATCTCATAGGCCAGTCCCGTTCCGTCCAGCCCGGCGCGGAGCGCGGCGTCGAGCTCGGCGGCGCGGTTTGCGGCGGCCGCATCGGGGTCGGTGGAGCCGTCAAGCGCCGTGATCAGCCCCGGCAGGTAGATGCGGAAGCTGCCCTCGTAGGTGTTAGCCGGCTCGGGATAGTCGGGCGGGGTGTAGTCCAGAAAAGCACGTTCGGAGCCAAGCGTTTCGTCCACGGCGGCGACGTAATCGGCATGGGTATCGAAACGCTGGTAGCGCTCTTCGAGGGGCTGGCTGGCGGCGAGGAGCGCGTCGATATCGGCCGCGAATCCGTCCGCAAAGCGGCCCGCGCCGCCTGAACAGGCCGCGCGCAGGCAACGCCAGACCTGCGCATCCCGGCCCGGCACCTTGAGCGTCGCGAAGGGTGTGTCGATGCCGTTTCCCGGGGGCGACAGGAACACGACCGAAAGGAGCAGCACCTCGAGCGCGGCGCCGGTATGTTCGGTGAAAAAGGCGCTCTCGCGGGCCGCTTCGAGGAGTGCGCGGTCGGTCACGACACGAGGCGCGCCACCTGTGGCGGCGGCGTGCAGGATCAGGAAGGGCCGCGCGTCATCGGGGCCGAAATCCGCGCCGCGGAGGAAGTAGGACCGGGTCGCGCCGGGCGTGTCAGCGGCGCCGTCGGACGGGATCGCCTCGGGTGCAGGGGCGGGCATGACGGCCACGTCGTCCCCGCCGCCCCGGTCCGGCCCGAAGGCGACGAACAGAGCGACGGCAAGGATGAGGACAACCGCGATGAGGGCGAGAACGGAAAGGGGTAAACGCATGAATCAATTATCCAATCTATCCCCCGCCGGCGACGCTAGCCGCGTGGGACCGATCGGAAAAGACCTTGGGCGCGCTACCCGGCGGTGCTGTTGCCCAGTTTTTTAAGCCGCGCCTCGCGGAGACGCGCGAAGTCATCGCCCGCGTGGTAGGACGAGCGCGTCAGCGGCGTGGCCGAGACCATCAGGAAGCCCTTGCCATAGGCGGCCTTCTCGTAGCCCGCGAATTCCTCGGGCGTGACGAACCGGTCGACCCGGTGGTGCTTGGGAGTGGGCTGCAGGTACTGGCCGATGGTCAGGAAGTCGATATCGGCGGCGCGCATGTCGTCCATCACCTGAAGGACGGCCTGACGGTCTTCACCAAGGCCCACCATGATGCCCGATTTCGTGAACATCGTGGGGTCGAGTTCCTTGACCCGCTGCAGGAGCCGGAGCGAGTGGAAATAGCGCGCGCCGGGGCGCACCTCGGGGTAGAGGCCGGGGACGGTCTCAAGGTTGTGATTGAACACGTCCGGGCGCGCCTCGACCACGGTTTCGAGTACCGACGGGTCGCATTTCAGGAAGTCGGGCGTCAGGATCTCGATGGTGGTGCCGGGGGACTGACGCCGGATGGCGCGGATCGTCATGGCGAAATGCTCGGCGCCGCCGTCCTCGACATCGTCGCGGTCCACGGAGGTGATGACCACGTGGTTGAGGCCGAGTTTCTTGACGGCGTCGGCGACGCGGCCCGGCTCGAACACGTCGAGCGCCTCGGGCGGTTTGCCGGTGGCGATGTTGCAGAAGGTGCAGGCGCGGGTGCAGACCTCGCCCATGATCATCATGGTGGCGTGGCCCTGGCTCCAGCACTCGCCCACATTGGGGCATCCGGCCTCTTCGCAGACCGTGGTGAGCTTGTGCTCGCGCATGATGTCGCGGGTCTGCTTGTAGCCTTCGCTGACGGGCGCCTTGACGCGAATCCAGTCAGGCTTCTTCGGCTGGGCGTTATCGGGCTTGTGCGCCTTCTCGGGGTGCCTGAGGCGCGGGACGTCGATATCCTTGGGGCTCATGGTGGCTCCGTTGTCGGTTTCCCGCTATGTATCCCCTTCCCGCGCCTCTGTCCAACGCGCCAAGGGTCGCACATGACGGCTTTGCGCCATGTGCAACCCGTTGAAGCGTCAGGTGTCCGGCGTCTTTTCCGGTTCTTCCTCGATGATTTCGATCTTTACCTTGGCCACAAGCGCCGCGAGCGCGCCGAGAACGGCGAGAACCGGTGTGGCGATCACCACCGCGCCGCCGGCGATGGCGCCATAGGCGAGGGGTATTTCGAGGGCGATATCGCCGTCGGGCTCGACCACGCGAATGCGTTTCACGTGGCTGTCGGCGGCGAGTTGCTTGACCCGGCGGATCAGTTCCTCGCCGGCGACTTCGATTTCCTTGGTCCAGCTGTCGCGCGTCTCGGGCGCGTCGGCCGGTTTGTCGGTGTCCTGGTCGGTCATTCTGAAACTCCTTTGCGTCCGAATGACCGACTTCTGTCAGGTATGCCGAGGCCGCGCTTTGAGCCGGATCAAACCCGGCCCGTGGCGATCAGCCGATGAGAGGCGACCACGCGCCTGTCGCCTCGTCATAATGGCGCTTCAGCCGTGTGAGTGCGATGCGGAAGACGATCTTGCCCGAACGCGCGGACCAGCCCATGCGCCGCTCGACCGATTCCATGCCTTCGAGAAAGCAGCAGCAGCGCAGAACCACGTCGCCAAGGCCCGGCCCAAGGTCAGCGAGCGCGTTCGAGACCCTGCGGCGCGCGGCCTCGGAGCCGCCTGTCGCGCCCTCGGGGTTGAAGTCCCCGCGCCCGCCGCCCGTGAGAAATCGGTCCCAGTTCTGCGCCACGCGGGGGCCGATCTGGGCAAGCTCGAAATCCTCGCGGAGGCGTTCGCCGGCGGCCACGAGGTCGGGGGTGAGGAACGGCTTGCCTTCCTTGTCCTTGCGCCGCGCCAGCGTCAGAAGCGGGCTTTCGACGGCGTTGTAGCGGACGCGGCGGCGCCCGGTACCGCGATCCTGCATATCCCGGTGCTGATCGGCGAAGGGCTGGGCGTCGGCTGTGGCCTGGGCGCGGCGGGCCTCTTCCTCGGCGAGGAACCGCTTGAGCGCCACGCGGCCCGTGGACGTGATCCGGTAGCGCTGAATGCGTCCGCCCTCGGACGAGGTGATCCAGTCCTGCAGCGCCATCGCCTCGGCAATCGCCCGGTCTACCACGGCGGTCCGGATCGTCTCGCCCTCGGAGGTTTCGCGCACGACGACCGCCTTTTCCATCTCGGCGGCGATGGCAAGGCAGGCGCCCGGCTCGTTCAGCCGTCTGAGAATGCGCGGCGCTTCACGGGAGAGCGTCGCGGTGTCGGGGAGCGAATCGAGTTCGGCAGTGGTCATGTCAGTTGTTCCTTCGTCCAAAAGACCGTCCGGCGCGTGCTGGAGCCCCAGCCGCGTCAGTCCCATGTCGATCAGAAGGTCGTCGCGCCGCGTCTCGCAGCGGCGAACCTGCCGCAGCACCGTCGATGCGTGGCAGCCGGCTTTGCGCGCGATGGCGCGGATCGACTGACCATCCTCGGTATGCGCGATATAGCGGCGCACATCGACAGGCACCCAAGGGGGCACCCGGTCATCAAGGCAAATGTCGTCGACAGACCGCAAGGCCAACCTCCTGATTGCGTGATTGCCGGCACCTGAAACACACCTCAAACAACAACCTTGGGTTGCATTTCTTACCAAGAAGTTAACAATCACCTTCGAAAGCGAGAATGGTCATCAAATTGTAAACAATGGGAGTTTGCTGCGCGCGGTCCGCTGTACGCCCCCGCAACACACGCATGGGTTGCGTTAACCCTGAGCCAAGACAAGCTCAGGAGTGCTTCACATGCCCAATCGCCTTGCCGCCTTGCGCCGTCCCCGGCTTCTGGTTCGTGCCGCCCGGCACGGGACCACGGATTACGACCGCGCGCGCGCCCTGCCCCGGCTTCTCGACATGCCTGGCCAGACCACGCCCGAGCATGCGCTGAGCGCGCTGATCGCCGCCGAGGCCGAGGTCGAGGACCGCCGCAAAGGGGCGCTCGCCACCTATTCGGTGGCGCGCCATATCGAGCTTCTGGCAGCTTTGATGGTCGAGGCCCGCCTGATCGCGGGGCGGGCCTGAAGGCTTAGCCGAAGGCGTCGGGTTCAGATGCCTTCCGCTCGGCCACATAGGCGTCGAGCGCCTCGCGGGTGGCGGGATCCATGGCGGGCTGCTGATAATCGTTCAGGAGCTTGTCCACCCGAAGGCTGGCAAGGGCCACCGTGTCGCGCGCGCCCTCGTCGGCCCAGGTCTCGAACGGTTTGTAATCGAGCAGGTTCGACCGCCAGAAGGCGCTCTGGAAATTGGCCTGGGTATGGGCACAGCCAAGATAGTGGCCGCCCGGGCCGACCTCGCGGATGGCGTCCATGGCCTGACCGTTCTCGCTGAGGTCGACGCCCTTGGCGATGTGGTGCAGCGCGCCGAGCTGGTCGGCATCCATCACGAATTTCTCGAAGCTCGCCACCAGACCGCCTTCGAGCCAGCCTGCCGCATGAAGCATGAAGTTCACGCCGGACAGAAGCCCGACATTCAGGCTGTTCGCCGTCTCGTAGGCGGCCTGCGCATCTGGCAGTTTCGATCCGCAGAACGAGCCGGACGAGCGGTAGGGAAGCCCGAGCCGCCGCGCCAGTTGCCCCATGCCATAGGTGACCTGCGCCGCTTCGGGAGTACCGAATGTGGGGGCGCCCGAGTTCATGTCGATCGAGGTCACGAAGGTGCCCGCCACCACCGGCGCGCCCTTGCGGACGAGCTGGCTGTAGGCGACGCCCACCATGACTTCGGCGAGAACCTGCGTCAGCGTGCCCGCCACCGAGACGGGCGCCATGGCGCCGCCGACGATGAAGGGCGAGATGATCGCGGCCTGATTGCTGCGCGCATAGACTTCCAGGGCGCCCATCATGGTCGAATCGAAGGTCAGCGGCGAGTTGATGTTGATGAGCGAGGTCATCACCGTGTTCTCGGCCACGAAATCGTCCCCGAAGAGGATCTTGGACATGGCGACCGAATCCTCGGCGCGTGACGGTTCGGTCACCGAGCCCATGTAGGGCTTGTCAGAAAGCGTCATGTGCGCGTGGAGCATGTCCAGATGACGCTTGTTCACGGCGATATCCGTGGGCTCGCAGACGGTGCCGCCGGAATGGTGAATCCATTTCGACATGTAGGCGAGCTTCACGAACTTCCGGAAATCCTCGATCGTGGCATAGCGGCGCCCACCGATGGCGTCACGAACGAAGGGCGGGCCGTAGACCGGGGCAAGGACCAGCGTATTGCCGCCGATCTCGACCGAGCGCTCGGGATTGCGGGCGTGCTGGGTATAGCGCGACGGCGCGGTCTCGCAGAGCTTCCGGGCCAGACCTTTCGGCAGGCGCACCCGCTCGCCGTCGACATCGGCGCCCGCCTCTTTCCAGAGTTCGAGCGCAGCGGGGTTCTCGACGAAATTGACGCCGATTTCTTCCAGCACCGTCTCGGCATTGGCCTCGATGATCTCGAGCGCTTCGGTGTTCAGGATTTCGAGATTGGGGATGTTCCGCTCAATAAAGCGCGCCGCCTCGATCCGTACCGCCGTGCGTTCGGCCCGCCGCGCGGCACCACCGCCTGCGCCGCGTGCTCTCCGCCGATCCCTGACTTCGCTCATGTCACTCTCCACATGGGTTTTGTCATCCGACATACACGAGCCGTGCGCATGGGCGGGGCGGATTGCGTCCTTTGGCAATCGAAAACGACATGTCTTTCACCGGTCCTGAGAAAACGCACCCGATGGGACGGATGCTCTGGGCCTTCGCGCTTGCGCGACCGGCGCCGTCCTTCTAATGAGCGAACATGACCAGCGCCTCTCATGACCGCCTTCTCATCATCGATTTCGGCAGCCAGGTGACCCAGCTCATCGCGCGGCGTTTGCGCGAGCTTGGCGTCTATTGCGAAATCCATCCGTTCCAGAATGTCGATGACGCCTTTCTCGACGCGTTCGCCCCACGCGCGGTGATCTTCTCGGGCGGGCCGGCCAGCGTGCTCGACGAGGGCTCGCCCCGGCCCCCGGCCAGGGTGTTCGACATGGGCGTGCCGATCCTCGGCATCTGCTACGGCCAGCAGGTGATGATGCAGATGCTGGGCGGGCGCGTCGAGCGCGGCGAGGGCACCGCGGAATTCGGACGGGCCTTCGTCCAGCCGAAAGAGCCGCTCGATATTCTCGAAGGCTGGTTCGACACCGACCGCGAACAGGTCTGGATGAGCCATGGTGACCACGTGGCGGAAATCGCACCCGGTTTCCGGGTCTATGCCACCTCGCCCGGAGCGCCCTTCGCGATCACGGCGGATACGGAACGGCATTTCTACGCCGTGCAGTTCCACCCCGAAGTACATCACACACCGCGTGGCGCACGGCTCTACGAGAATTTCGTCCGGATGGCGGGCTTCACCGGCGACTGGACCATGGCCAGTTATCGCGAGGAGGCGGTCCAGAGGATCAGAGAACAGGTGGGCGACGCCAAGGTGATCTGCGCGCTGTCCGGCGGGGTCGACAGCTCGGTCGCGGCGGCGCTGATCCATGAGGCGGTGGGCGACCAGCTGACCTGCGTTTTCGTCGATCACGGGCTTCTCCGCCTGAACGAGGCCGAAGAGGTCGTGGGCATGTTCCGCGACCACATGAACCTCTCGGTGATCCATGCCGAGGAGCAGGAACTGTTCCTTGGCGAGCTCGAAGGCGTCTCGGACCCCGAAACAAAGCGGAAGATCATCGGGCGGCTCTTTATCGACGTGTTCCAGAAATACGCCGATCAGATCGAGGGCGCGCGGTTCCTCGCGCAGGGGACGCTCTATCCCGACGTGATCGAGAGCGTCAGCTTCTCGGGCGGGCCGTCTGTCACGATCAAGTCGCACCACAATGTGGGCGGTCTGCCCGAGAAAATGGGGCTGAAGCTGGTCGAGCCCTTGCGAGAGCTCTTCAAGGACGAGGTGCGCGCCCTTGGCGTCGAGCTGGGCCTGCCCCGGCATTTCATCGGCCGCCACCCCTTCCCCGGTCCCGGCCTCGCCATCCGTTGCCCCGGCGAGATCACCCGCGAAAAGCTGGATATCCTGAGAAAAGCCGACGCGGTCTATATCGACCAGATCCGGCGGCACGGGCTTTACGACGATATCTGGCAGGCCTTCGTCGCCATCCTGCCGGTCCGGACAGTGGGCGTGATGGGCGACGGCCGGACCTATGATTATGCCTGCGCGCTGCGCGCCGTGACCTCGGTAGACGGGATGACGGCGGATTACTATCCGTTCAGCCACGATTTCCTGGGCGAGACGGCCACGCGGATCATCAACGAGGTCAAGGGGATCAACCGCGTGACCTATGACATCACCTCGAAGCCGCCGGGCACGATCGAATGGGAATGACCCCGGCCGGGTTCTGACCGCCAGGGGCCGCCGCGAGGGGCCAGCCCCTCGCGCTCCCCGGGATATTTCGGAACAGGCGAAGCGCAAATTTGACTCAAATTTTCTTCTTCTTGGGAGAAATACTCCGGGGAGTGTGAGGGGCAGCGCCCCTCACGGATAGCGGGTTTGACAAGACCGTCCGGCCGGTGCAGAGCCTTTGACATGACAGGCGCGCGCTTCATCACCTTCGAGGGTATCGACGGGTCGGGGAAATCGACTCAGGCCAGACGTCTGGCCGACACCCTGCGGTCGCGCGGCGATGACATCGTTCTGACCCGAGAGCCGGGCGGTGCGCCGGGCGCCGAGGAAATCCGGAGACTTCTGGTCGAGGGTGATCCCGACCGCTGGTCGCCGGAAACCGAGATCCTTCTCTTCACCGCCGCGCGCCGGGACCATCTCGAGACCACAATCGCGCCTGCGCTCCACCGGGGCGCCACGGTGATTTCGGACCGCTTCGCGGATTCGACACGGGTGTATCAGGGGGCGGCCCGCGGAGATCTGCGCGATCTCGTGGACCGTCTCCACGACATGGTGATCTCGCGCGAGCCGGACCTGACGCTGGTTATCGATATGGACCCCGAGATCGCGCTCAACCGCGGTCTGGCCCGTGCCTCGGGCGAGGATCGGTTCGAGGATATGGGGCTCGACTTCCAGCGGCGTCTGCGCGCCGGGTTTCTCGACCTCGCTCGAGAGCACGGCCTTCGCTGCCGCCTGATCGATGGCAACCGCCCGGCCGACGAGGTGGCCGCCGACGTGCTCAAGGCGGTGGACGCATGAGCGACCTGCCCGAGCCCGACCGCGCCCCGGGCGCGCCGCACCCCCGCGAAACGCAGGTTCTGTTCGGTCAGGGGCAGGCCGAAGCACAATTTCTCGACGCCATGGCATCGGGCAAGCTGCACCATGCGTGGCTTCTGAGCGGACCGCGCGGCACCGGCAAGGCAACGCTGGCATGGCGGATCGCGCGGCATCTGCTGGCCGCTCCGCCCGAGGCCGAGGATGACGCAGGGCCGGGCCTGTTCGGGGATGCACCGGCCCCTGCCCCCGTTCGTACCCTTGACCTTGATCCGGAGCACCCGGTCAGCCGTCGCATTGTGGCGCTTTCCGAACCGGGGCTGATGCTGATCCGGCGCGGTGTGTCCGACGACGGGAAGCAGCTGAAAAGTCAGATCACCGTGGACGAGGTGCGGAAGCTCGGTGGATTCTTCGGCCTCTCCGCAGCCGAAGGCGGCCGCCGTGTGGTCATCGTCGACAGCGCCGACGAAATGAATACCTCCGCAGCCAATGCGCTTCTCAAACTCCTGGAGGAGCCTCCGAAACGCGCGGTACTTCTTCTGATCAGCCATCAGCCAAGCCGTCTTTTGCCGACGATCCGGTCCCGCTGCCGCGAGTTGCGTCTGAAACCGCTCTCCGCCGCCGATATGGCGCTGGCGCTGGCCGCCGCCGGCGCAGAGGACGGGCGCGCCGAGGCGCTGGCGGAACTCGCCGGCGGGTCCGTCGGGCGGGCCATGCGGCTGATCGCCGTGGATGGGCCTGCGCTTTATCGCGAGCTTCTGGAGCTTTTCGGCACGATGCCGCGCCTTGACCGGCCCACCGCCCTCAGAATCGCGGAAAAATCCGCGGCGCGAGGCGCGGAAGAGCGGCTTGAAGTGACGCGCGATCTGCTGGATGTCGCTGTCTCCCGGATCGCGCGTGCGGGCACCGGGCTGATGCCGGACGCCGAAATCTTCCAAGGCGAGACCGACATTCTTCGTGCGCTTGCCCCGGACCACGGCGCGGCCCAGGCATGGGCCGGATTTCAGAACACGGCCAGAGCACGGCTGGATCACGGGCGTGCGGTGAACGTCGATGCCCAGAGCCTGCTCACCGATTTTTTCCTGGCCGCGAATGCGGTCGCCCGGCATCCTTGACCCTTCCGGTCAAAGCGTCGATACGAAGCGCATGGAGCGCACCCCCCGGATAACCGACAGCCATTGCCACCTCGACTTTCCGCAGTTCGAGGGCGAGGTCGCGGACCTGATCGCGCGCGCCTCTGAACGGGGTGTCCACCGCATGGTAACGATCTGCACCCGTCTCCGGCAGGAACCGCAGGTGCGTGCTCTGGCCGAGGCTCATGCCCCCGTATTCTACGCCGCCGGAACGCACCCGATGTCCGCCCATGACGAACCCATGGCGACGGTCGAAGCGCTTGTTTCGCTCGCCCAGCACCCGAAATTCGTGGGCATCGGGGAAAGCGGGCTTGATTATCACTACACCGCCGAAACCAAGGCGGTTCAGCAGGAGAGCCTCCGCATCCACATCGAGGCCGCGCGCCGGACCGGGCTGCCGCTCATTATCCACGCTCGTGACGCCGACGACGACATGGCGCGTATTCTCGGCGAAGAATTCCGCGCGGGCGCCTACGCTTGCGTCATGCATTGTTTTTCTTCCGGTGCGGCGCTGGCCGAGGCCGCGCTTGAGCTTGGCTTCTACCTGTCGATGAGCGGCATTGCCGCCTTTCCCAAAAGCCGGGAGCTGCGTGACATCTTCGCTGCTGCGCCGGTGGACCGCATTCTGGTCGAGACGGATGCCCCCTACCTTGCGCCGCCTCCCAACCGCGGCAAGCGGAACGAGCCGGCTTTCGTGGCGGACACTGCGCGCGTGGGCGCGGAGGTCTTCGGTCTGGCCTATGAAGACTTCGCGCGCCGGACCGAAGAGAACTTCGGCCGGCTCTTCTCCAAGGCGGCGGCATGGCGCGGCTGAGCTTTCGCATATTGGGCTGTGGCTCGTCCGGGGGCGTGCCGCGCCTGGGCGGGCTCTGGGGCGACTGCGACCCGGAGAACCCGAAGAACCGCCGCACGCGCTGCTCGATGCTGGTTGAGCGCGTGACCGAGGCGGGCACGACCCGCGTGCTGATAGATACGTCTCCCGACCTCCGGCACCAGCTTCTGGAGGCCGGGATCGGGAACCTCGATGCCGTGGCCTATACCCATGGCCACGCCGACCACGTGCACGGGATCGACGACCTGCGCATGATCGTCTTCAACCAGCGGGAGCGGCTTGCGGTCTGGGCAGACGGGACAACGCAGGAGAGGCTTTACGGCAGCTTCGGCTATGCCTTCATTCAGCCCGAAGGCTCGCCCTATCCACCGATCCTCGACATGCACACGATCGACGGACCGGTGACCATCGACGGCGCGGGCGGCCCCGTGACGCTGACGCCCTTCAAGGTCGATCACGGCTCCATCGACGCGCTTGGCTTCAGGATAAAGAACGTCGCATATCTACCTGATGTTTCGAAAATTTACGATTCTGCGTGGCCCATGCTCGACGGGCTGGACGTCTGGATTATCGACGCGCTGCGCCGGACGCCGCATCCGACCCACGCGCATCTGGCGCAGGCACTCGAATGGATCGAGCGTGTCGCACCCCGCCGAGCGATCCTGACCAACATGCATATCGATCTCGACTATCAGACGGTGCTGGACGAGACCCCGGACCATGTCGAGCCCGCCTATGACGGGCTGACCTTCGAGATCGCGGACTGAATGCAGGCCCTTATCGAAGTCATCCTTCCGGTCTTTCTGGTCCTTGGCTTCGGGTATTTCGCTGTCTGGAAGGGGCTCTTCAGCGACGCGGCGGTCGATGGGCTTGTAAGGTTTACCCAGAACTTCGCAATTCCGTGCCTGCTGTTCCGGGCGATCTCGGATCTGGACCTGAGCGCGAATTTCAACGCGCCCCTTCTGATCAGCTTCTACGCAGGCGCAATCATCTCTTTCATAATAGGCATGACCGGCGCGCGTCTGTTCTTCGACCGGAACTGGGGCGATGCGGTGGCGATCGGGTTCTGCTGCCTTTTCTCGAACACGGTGCTTTTGGGGCTGCCTATCACCGAGCGCGCCTATGGATCAGAGGCGCTTGCCGGCAACTATGCGATCATCGCGGTCCACGCGCCCATCGGCTACCTGATCGGGGTCACGGCGATGGAGATCGCGCGGGCCGGCGGCGGCAGTCTGAGGCTTACGGCCCCGCGCGTGGTCAACGCCATGTTCCACAACGCCCTTGTGATCGGCATCGCCCTCGGGATGATGGTCAACCTGTCCGGCGTCACGCTTCCTGGCGTCCTGCTGGACGCGGTGGACCTGATGGTGCGCGCGGCCATTCCGGCGGCCTTGTTCGGCCTTGGCGGTGTTCTGTTCCGCTACAAGCCGGAGGGCGACATCAAGACCATCCTGATGGTCTGCGCCATTTCGCTTGTCGTGCACCCGGGGATCGCGTTTGGCATCGGGTCGTTCCTCGGGCTCGGGACCGATGCGATGCGGTCTGCCGTTGTCACGGCCGCCATGGCGCCGGGCGTGAACACCTATATTTTCGCCAACATGTACGGGGCCGCCCGCCGGGTCGCGGCCTCGTCCGTCCTGATCGCGACGGCGGCTTCGCTCCTGTCGGTCTGGCTCTGGCTTCTGGTCCTGCCCTGACGGTTGCGCTCGATCGGTTAACCGAAAAAATACCTCTCCCGTGCCAACCTCCTGTCACATTCCTTTGTCATCTGTACGACCGGAGTATCAGGAGTCCCGTCGCCATGTCCGTCATCGCCTTTCCGAAAGCGACCGTCCGGCCAGCCAAGACCGGTGCTACGCTTTTCATGCATATCGCCAAGACCACTCTGATCGTTCATCTGAACCCCGTGCCGCGCAGCGCCGCCGCCGCACAGCCTCAGGCCGCCAAGCGCAAGTAAGGCACCAGCACCTGCCGACCTGACACTCAGCGCCACAAGGGCCGTGGCGCTCTGCCCCCCTGGCCGCTATGTCTCGATCTGACGAGGGGGGATGAACGACATGCTCAAGACATTCGACGGATTCGACCGCATCGGCGAGGAAAACGCCTTTGCCGTTCTGGCGCGCGCCACGGCATTGGCCGCACAGGGCCGCGATATCATCAACCTCGGCATCGGCCAGCCAGACTTTCCGACCCCCGAACATATCGTCGAAGCGGCGGTCAAGGCGCTCCGCGACGGGGCCCATGGCTATACGCCTGCCACCGGAATCCTGCCGCTGCGCGAGGCGGTCGCGATGGACCTCGACCGCCGCTACGGCGCAACGGTCGATCCTGACCGTGTAATGATCATGCCCGGCGGCAAGGTGACGATGTTCGCGGCCATCCTGATGATGGGCGAACCGGGGTCCGAAATTCTGTATCCCGACCCCGGCTTTCCGATCTACCGCTCGATGATCGAGTTCACCGGCGCCACCCCGGTTCCGATCCCGATACGCGAGAAAAACGGCTTCGCCGCCTCGGCCGAAGAAATCCTGTCGCTCATCAACGCCAAGACCCGTCTCATCATCCTCAACTCGCCCGGCAACCCCTGCGGCGGCGTCACGCCAAAGGCGGAATACGACGCGCTGGTGGCGGGACTGGCCGACTGTCCGGATGTCGCGATCATGTCGGACGAGATCTATGACCAACTGCTCTATGAGGGCGAGGCGCACGTCTCGCTTCTGTCATACCCCGAGATCCGGGACCGGCTGATCCTGCTCAACGGCTGGTCCAAGACCTATGCCATGACCGGCTGGCGGCTGGGCTATTCGGTTTGGCCCGATGGTCTGTACGACAAGGCGCGCAAACTCGCCGTCAATTGCTGGTCCTGCGTGAACGCGCCCGCGCAATACGCCGCCATCGCCGCACTGACAGGAACGCAGGACGATGTGGCCCAGATGCGAAGCGCCTTCGACGTCCGCCGCCGCGCGACCGTAGACGGGCTGAACGCGCTGCCCGGCGTGTCGGCGGCTGTGCCGAAGGGGGCCTTCTATGCGTTCCCAAACATCACCGGGACCGGGATGAAGGCCAAGGCGCTGTCCTCGGCCCTTCTGGAAGAGGCCGGTGTCGCCACCATCGGCGGCCCCGATTTCGGCATTCTGGGGGAAGGCTTCATCCGCCTCAGCTATGCAAACAGCCTTGAGAACATCGAGCGCGCGCTCGACCGGATGCGGGCTTTTCTGGAAGAGCGCGCCTAGTCGGCGCCTCTCAGCCGTTTCCCCTCGGAGTCGAAGGGCGGCGCGTCGAGGATCACCGCCCGGTGCGGGCGCCCGAGGATCGCGACGGACAGCTCCGTTCCGGGCGCGGCATGGTCCGCCGCGACATAGGCAAGCGCCAGGGACATCCCCACAGAATAGCCGTAGGCCCCGGACGATACCTGCCCGACCGGCGTGCCATCGGCGAGGAAGACCGGCTCGCCACCTGTCGCGTCGGCATCCACCGCCTGAATGCGGAGCATCACCATCCGGTCGCGAGCGGGGCGATCTCGGATCGCCTGCCACGCGTCCTTGTTGAGAAAGTCCTTATCCGCCCGGATCAGCCCGTCGAGCCCGCATTCCTGCGGCCAGTATTCGGGGCTGTAGTCCCGTCCCCAGGACCCGTAGCCCTTTTCGACCCTCAGCGACATCAGCGCCCGCGACCCCACCGGCCCGCCGTCATGTCTTCGGGCCGCATCGATCAGAGCGGCATAGAGCCGGGGCTGATCGGCTTCCGCGGCGTGCAGTTCCCAGCCGAAATCGCCGGTGAAGGACACACGAAGCGCGACGCAGTCCACCCCCGCCACGGTGATGCGGCCTGAGCGGAAGAACGGGAAGGCCGCGTTCGACAGATCGGCATTGGTGAGGCCCGACAGCACGTCCCGCGCGCGCGGACCGGCAACGTTGAAGCCGGCGACCGCTTCGGTGAGCGACGTGAACTCTGTTCCTTCGGGCAGCGGGACGGCGCGAAAGAAGCGCTGGTGAAAGCGCTCGGCCATACCCGAGCCGATCACCCAGAATTCCTGATCGTCCAGCCGCGTCACGGTAAAGTCCCCGGCGATCCCGCCCCGCCTGCCGATGAGCGGGGTCAGGCAGGAGCGGCCGACCTTGGTTGGCATCCGGCTGGCGAAAACCGCGTTCAGCCAGTCCTCGGCCCCCGGTCCTTTGACCCGGTACTTGGCGAAGTTCGAGATGTCGATCACGCCGACATGGTCGCGCAGCATCCGCGCCTCGCGGCCTACGCTCTCCCACCACGGCTGACGGGTGAACCCCGCGCTGTCGGGCGTATTGGCGTCGAAATAGAGCGGATGCTCCCAGCCATAGTTCAGCCCGAAGACCGCGCCGAGCGATTTCTGATCGGCATGGACCGGGCGCGTGCGAACGGGGCGCCCGGCGTCACGTTCCTCGCCGGGGAAGTGGATCTTGAAGCGGTGCGCATACTGGTCACCCACCCGCGCCTTGGTGAAGGCTTTGCCCGCCCATGCGCCGAACCGCGCCATGTCCCAGCCGAATAGATCGAGCGTCGGCTCGCCCTCGACCATCCATTCGGCGGCCAGTTTGCCCAGGCCCCCAGACTGACTGAAGCCCGGAATGATCCCGCAGGCGCAGAAGTATCCGTCCATCTCGGGGACCGGCCCGAACAGCGCGGCGCTGTCCGGAGACCAGATCATAGGGCCGTTGATCACCCGCTTGATCCCCGCCGCGCCCACAGCGGGCACGCGGTCGATGGCGCGCATGATATTGTCCTCGATCCGTTCCAGATCGTCTGGGAAAAGCTCATGTCCGAAGCCTTGCGGCGTCCCGTCTTCGGCCCAGAAGCGGACGTCACGCTCATAGGCGCCGACCAACAGCCCCTGCCCCTCCTGCCGGAGGTAGTATTCGCCATCCCGGTCCGCGACCGACGGCAGCCGCCGGTCGAGCCCGGCGATCTCGGGGATGGTCTCGGTGACGAAATACTGGTGTTCGGTCGGGATCAGCGGCAATTCGAGCCCCCCAAGAGCCGCCACCTCGCGCGCCCAGAGACCGGCGGCATTCACGACCCAGGGCGTGCGGATGTCGCCCTTGTCGGTGCGGACGATCCACGTTCCGTCCGGCTGCGCTTCGGTCCCTGTGACGGGAGTGAAGCGGTGGATCTCGGCACCCCGTTGCCGCGCGCCCGCCGCGTAGGCGTGGGTGACGCCGGACGGGTCCACATTGCCACCGTCGGGCTCGAACATGATGCAGCGGACGCCCGTGAAATCGACGAGCGGGTGCAAGCGTTCGGCCTCGTCCCGGCTGACTTCGTGAAACGCCATGCGATAGCGCCGCGCCTTTGCCTCTTGCAGGCGCAACTGGTGCTCACGTTCCTCGGTCTGGGCGAGGTAAAGAGACCCGGGCTGGAACACCCCGCAGGACTGTCCGGTCTCGGCCTCGAGCGACTTGTAAAGCTGCATCGTATAGTGCTGAAGCCGCGAGATATTCGTGCTGTCATGCAGACCGTGGATATTCGCCGCCGCGTGCCACGTGGACCCGCTGGTCAGTTCGGACCGTTCCAGAAGAACAACGTCCGTCCAGCCCATCTTGGTGAGGTGGTAGAGGATCGAACAGCCGACGACGCCGCCCCCGATCACAATAGCCTGCGCATCCGTCCGCATCGCCCGCCCCTTCTCGCCCCGCCTCTGCCTTAAGCCTAGCAGGGCGACCGGCGATCACATGCCGAACGCTCCGGGAAAATGTCTGTTTGCGACCTCGCCGCAGAAAATCAGAGGTCGATCTCGATTACGCCGTCTGGCTCGGCGGCACGGCTCTGACAGGTGATGATGGCGCCCTCGCGCTGCGCTTTGGACAGAACGAAGTCGCGATGTTCGACCTCGCCCGAGACCAGACCGCACTTGCAGACCCCGCAAATCCCGTCCGAGCACTTGATGTCGATGGCATAGCCGTTGGCCACCAGAACATCCGACAGCGACTTGTCGGCGGGCACCTCGAACTCGCGCCCGCTTTGCGCCAGCCGCACCTTGAACGGGTGATTTTCATACTCCGGCAGTTCGGGGACCGAGAAGTATTCGAGATGCCGCGCGTCTTCGGGAAAGCCCTTGGCCTCGGCGGCCTCCATTACGGCGGACATGTAGCGGTCGGGGCCGCAGGTATAGACATGCTGGCCATCGGTAAACTGCGGCAAGGTCGCGGCCAGGTCGATCCGCGTGCCCTCGTCCGAGACATGGATATGCACCCGGTCGGCCCAAGGCACGGAGGCGAGATCCTCGAGATAGCCCGCCGACGCTCGCGACGGGATCGAGTAATGCAGATCGAAGGGACGGCCAAGCGCGTGCAGCCTGTGCGCCATGGCGATCATCGGCGTCACTCCGATCCCGCCCCCCATCAGGAAGGAATGCGCCGCGTCCTCGACCAGCGGGAAATGGTTGATCGGACGCGAGATGAAGACCTTCCGGCCCGGCGTGAAGATGCGATGCAGAAGCGCCGACCCGCCCCGGCCCATATCCTCGCGCAGGACCCCGATCTGGTAGACCGAGCGGTCCGCCGGATCGCCCGACATCGAGTATTGCCGGAGGAATTCGGGCGCGACGACGATATCCAGATGCGCGCCCGCCTCCCATTCCGGCAGATCGCTGCCATCGAGACTGCGGAACTCGTATTTGGTCACGCCGTCCGCCATGACCTCGGCCTTCGTCACCTCGACCCTCAGGACCGGGCTTTCACCCGCCGCGGTGTAGCGGTGGATGACGCTTTCGTCGCCCTCCTTCAGCCGCTCGCGATAGACCTCGGCCGTGACCATGGCCTGATAGGCCTCGATCCCTGCCTCGCGGTCCATCGGGAAGGGATAGGGCCATGGATGCGGCGCGAGGTTCGCGGGGTAGACGGCCAGCGTCTGATCCTCGTATTTCAGGTCGAGATCGGTCTGCAGGCCGCGCTCGTTCACGGGATGCTCGGTCGGCCGATAAGCGCCGTCCTCCTGCAGCTTGAGATCCCACCACCATTTCTTGACCGGGTTCAGCCCGCCCCGCCCCATGGCGTCGTCGATCCGTTGCAGAACAGGGGCGCTTTGCGGAAGCGTCATCGCCGCCCACCGGAAAGGTTTCTCCGAGAAGATTCCTTCGAGATTCCACGGACAGGTCTTCATGCAGCGCCCGCACATCGCGCCGCCATCGGTCGTGATCCGGTAGGTGGCGCATTTCTGGCTGTCAGACTTCCAGATCTCATAGCCGTTGAACATCAGCTTCGGCCCGGCAGTGATCGCGCCCGAGGGACATTCACGGGCGCATTTGTTGCAGCCCTCGCAGAACTTCTGCAGCCCGAAGTCGATGGGTTTGTCATGCTCCATGGGCATGTCGGTGGTCACGACACCCGATTTCAGGCGCGGTCCGAGGAACGGGTTGAGGATGACTTCGCCAATGCGGCTGACCTCGCCCAGCCCCGACAAGAGCAAGAGGGGCGGTTGCAGCACCTCGCCGTCGATCACCGTGTGGGCCTTTGCCGAGTATCCAAGGTTCCGGATCTGCCGCGCGATCACACCGCCCAGAAGCGAAAAGCGCAGGTAGGCGCGCATCGACTGCGCGACGCTGATCCAGTCGTCGCCGGACGCGCCCTCCATCGTCTCGAAGCCCTGATCGACGATCATGGAAATCGCTTGATCGTGGCGCGGCGTGATCGGCGCGCCAGTGGCATCATGGGAATACCACGCCCAGTCGGGGCACCGGCTGAGGCCCACCGCGTCGATCCCAAGGAAGTAACAGGCCGCCTTGACCGCCAGCGCATTCTGCCGGGCGTCGCCGGGGCGCGCGCCGTCGCTGGCAGGCGCACCGTCCTGCAACAACGTGAAGGCGCCGAGGAGGCGCCGCTCGGCCGAGGACGTGGCCGATTTCCGTGCGTAATATCCGCCCTTTGCGTTGTCCTGAAGCGGTTTGCCCATGTCGCCGAACTGCGCACGGGCGAACATGTCTGTGCGCTTCGGCACGCGGGCCACGTTGGGCTCGTCGATATAGGTGGTGGGCTTTTCCACCCGCTTCAGCGTCTCGAACCTGTGCGGCCCCTTGTGAAACGGGCGGCGGCGGAAGGGATCGCCGTTCAGAACCGATTTCCGAAAGCCCGCGCCAACCCACCAGGCAGGGCCGAGGGTGCGAAACACCGGCTGCTGGCGGAGCGGAACGAGGGGGCGGTCGGTGGCAAGATCGAGCGTCGTCGTGACGGCGGCGAGACCAAAGCGCGTTCCCAGGTAAGGCATTTCAACCACATCGCCCTCGACCGCCGCAAGCCCGGCGGCGACCGCCATCCGGTTAAGATCGATATCGGACGAGGTCGCGGTATGCGCCTTGGCCGAGTGGCCGAGAATACGCAGGTAGTTCGCGATGACCGCTGCCGTCTCGGCTGCGCGAAGGGCTGCGGCCTCCTCAGCCGCGCCGTCGATCCATTCGGTTCCCTCCTCGTCCTCGAAGGGGGCGCGGGGCACGGCATTGACGAAGACGATGCCGAATGTATGGCCCTCGACCGAAGATGGCGGCGCGTCCATCGCTTCCTTCAGATCGGCCATGATCATGTCGATGCCGCTGGCCAATGTCTTGGTCTGCTTCGTGCGCAGCTCATCGGCCAGCCGGTCGATGCCCGGATTGCGCACAGGGTCGTCCAGCAGGATGGCCGCGCTCATGGGGCCGATCCCCACCATGGCCGCGTCGGAGAAATAGCCGAAGCCCTTCAGGTGCCGGGCGCGCTCGGCGGGGTCGGCCGGGATCTCGGACATCACCCTGGCCACGGGCCCGTCGCGGAGCGCGTCCATCATAGCCTGATAGTCGTCCATGGCGTTGACGAGCGAGGCGGGCGTGTCAGGCCGGCGAAACGACAGATGCGGGCGAAGCGGTACCGACGCGAGATCGGGCATCGGCCCGCGTTCCAGCCGTTCCAGCGGATAGGGTCCGAGATGGACAGGACGTTTTTTCGTGGAGAATGCCTGGAATGTCATATCGCGCCTGCCTTGCCCTGCCTGCCCTGACCTTAGCGCGCCCGCACGCCAGCACCAGCCCGCGTTAACGTGCGTCCTTCAGGATCATGTCCGACGCCTTTTCGGCGATCATGATCGTCGGGGAATTGGTGTTGCCGGACGTGATGCGCGGCATGACCGAAGCATCGACGACGCGCAGCCCATCCACCCCCCTGAGCCGAAGCCGTCCGTCAAGCGGGGCGCCGTCATCCGTGCCCATCCGCACCGTGCCGACCGGATGGAAGATCGTCGTTCCCACCCGCCCTGCCGCTTCGGCCAGGGCCTCGTCGCTGTCATCATCCGTGCCGGGCATGAACTCTTCGGGCTGGAACTTCGCCATCGGCGCTGCCGCCATGATCCGCCGGGTCAGCCGGATGGCGCGCGCGGCGACCGCCTTGTCGCGCTCGGCGCTGAGGTAATTTGGGGCGATTTCGGGTGCATCGCTCAGGTGTGGAGATGTCAGACGCACTTCGCCCCGGCTGTCGGGGCGCAGGTTGCAGACACTGGCGGTCATCGCATCGAACGGATGAAGCGGCTCTCCGAAGGCGCCGAGGCTGAGAGGCTGAACGTGGTACTGGAGATCCGCCGTCACCACATCCGGCCCCGACCGGGCAAAGGCACCAAGCTGCGAGGGCGCCATGGACATCGGCCCCTTGCGCCGGAGCGCGTAATCGAAGGCGATCCGCGCCTTGCCCGCGACGCTGGCCGACAGCGTGTTCAGCGTCCGCGTCCCGCGCACCTTGTAGGCGCAGCGGAGTTGCAGGTGATCCTGAAGGTTCCGCCCCACTCCGGGGATGTCCCGGATCACGTCGACACCATGTGCGGAAAGCAAATCGCCCGGCCCCAGACCCGAGACTTGAAGCAGATGAGGCGAGCCGACGGCCCCGGCCGCCAGAATGACCTCACCCGCCGCGCGCGCCGTCACGGTCTGGCCGCCCCGCCGGTAGCGCACGCCCACGGCACGCCCGTTCTCGATCAGGACACGCTCGACCTCGGCATGGGTCTCGATCTTCAGCCCTGCAAAGTGCCGCGCCGGGCGCAGGAAGGCTTTCGAGGTGTTCCAGCGGATTCCGCTCCGCTGGTTGACCTGGAAGTAGCTGACGCCCTCGTTATCGCCCCGGTTGAAGTCGTCGACCCGCGGGATTCCGGTGGCTGCGGCCGCCTCGGCCCATGCCTCCAGCACCTCCCAGCGGAGCGAGGGCTTCTCGACCCGCCACTCGCCGCCAGCGCCGTGCATGTCGTCGGCACCGTCCGCATGATCTTCCGAGCGGATGAAATACGGCAACACGTCGTCCCAGCCCCAGCCGGTCAGGCCCGATTGCCGCCAGCCGTCATAATCCGCCGCCTGCCCGCGCATGTAGATCATGCCATTGATCGAGCTGCAGCCGCCGAGGACCCGGCCGCGCGGATAGCGGATGCGACGCCCGCCAAGGCCGGCCTCCTCGACGGTGGAGAAGCACCAGTCGGTGCGCGGATTGCCGATGCAATAGAGATAGCCGACCGGCACATGGATCCACGGGTAAGTGTCCTTGCCCCCTGCCTCCAGAAGAAGGACGCGGCGTCCGGCCCCGCTCAACCGGTTGGCAAGAACCGCGCCGGCGCTGCCCGCGCCCACGACGATGAAATCCCAGTCGGCCATCGCTCCCCCTTGTCCACATCCGGCACGGCGCGGACGCCCCGGTCAAGCCCTCATGCGCGCATGCGTCGGGTCATAGAGCGGCGTCAGGCTCGGCTCGGCCCGGACGAGACGGCCGCCGATGTCGATCTCGTAGCGCGCCGTCAGAAGGTCGGCATCGCTTTCACCGGCGGAGGGAACGTAGCCCATCGCGATCGCGCCGCCGAGCGTGTGGCCGTAATTGCCCGATGTCACAACCGAGACCACCTTGCCATCCTTCAGGATCGCCTCGTTGTGAAAGACCATCGCATCCGGCTCAGTCAGGCGGAACTGCAGTAACCGACGCGACAGACCTGCCTCGGCCTTTCGGAGGACCGCGTCGCGTCCGATGAAGTCGCCTTTGCCGGTCTTCACCGCAAAGCCGAGACCGGCCTCCAGCACATGGTCCTCGTCGGTGATGTCATGCCCGAAATGGCGGAACGCCTTTTCGATGCGGCAACTATCCATCGCGTGAAGCCCGCAGAGCGTCAGCCCGACCGCGTCACCCGCTTCCAACAGAGTCTCGAAGACATGCGCCGCCTGATCGACCGAGACATAGAGCTCCCAGCCAAGCTCGCCCACATAGCTGACACGATGCGCGCGGGCGAGACCCATTCCCACCTCGATTTCCCGCGCCATGCCAAAGGGATGCGCGGCGTTCGTAACGTCGTCCGGGCTCACGCGGGCCATCAGGTCGCGCGCCTTGGGTCCCATCACCGAAAAGACGGCCTCCTGCGCCGTGACATCGGTGATGACGGCGAATTCGTCGCCCACATGCCGCCTGAGCCATGCCATGTCCCGCACCACTGTTGCTGCTGGAACGACCAGCAGAAACGCAGTCTCGGAGAGGCGCGTGACCGTCAGATCGCACTCGATCCCACCCCGGTCGTTCAGCATCTGGGTATAGACGATCCGGCCCGGTGCCACGTCCACGTCATTGCCTGAGACCCGTTGCAGGAAGCGGCAGGCGTCGCGGCCCTCGACCCGGATTTTGCCGAAGGACGACATGTCCAGGAGGCCGACGCCCTCGCGGAGCGCATGATGCTCGGTCTTCTGATTGGCGAACCAGTTCTGCCCGGCCCAGTCATAGCGGTATTCCCGCGCCTGCCTCTCGGTCGCGAACCAGTTCGCGCGCTCCCATCCTGCGGTCTCGCCGAAGACCGCATCACGCTCGGTCAGATGGGCATGAACCGGGCTTCGCCGGACACCGCGCGCCGTTACCGGCTGCCGGTAGGGATAATGGTCGGCATAGAGAAGCCCCAGCGTCTCGGTCACACGGTCTTTCAGATAGCGGCGGTTTCGCTGGAAGGGCTGCGCGCGGCGGATATCCACGTCCCAGAGATCGAAGGGCGGCTCGCCCCCGTCGATCCACTCGGCCAGCGCCATACCCGCCCCGCCTGACGAGACGATCCCGATGGAGTTATACCCCGCCGCGACCCAGTACCCCCGCAGCTCCGGTGCCTCGCCAAGATAATAGCGGTCATCGGGGGTGAAACTTTCGGGACCGTTGAAGAATGTGTGGATGCCCGCCGTCTGGAACATGGGCATCCGGTGCATGGCTTGCTCTAGAATCGGTTCGAAATGCTCGAAGTCTTCCGGCAGGCTGTCGAATTCGAAATCCTCGGGGATGCCGCCCATGCCCCACGGTTTGGCGCGCGGCTCGAAGGCGCCGAGAAGCATCTTGCCGGCGTCCTCCTTGTAATAGCTGCACTCGTCGGGCACGCGGAGGCTGGGAACGGTGCCAAGACCCTCGATCGGCTCGGTCACGAGGTAGAAATGCTCGCAGGCGTGCAAGGGCAGCGTGACCCCCGATTGCGCGGCAAGGTCCCGGCCCCACATGCCGCCGCAGTTGATGACAACGTCGGTCTTGATCGTCCCGGTCTCGCCTTCAGCGGACCATGTCACACCGGTCACGCAGGCACCGTCATCAGTCACACGTTCGACCTTGACCCCCTCAAGGATCGTCGCGCCCCGCATCCGCGCGCCCTTGGCCAGCGCCATGGCGATGTTCGCCGGGTCGCATTGGCCATCGCCCGGCAAATGGACCGCGCCCACCACGTCATCGGTCGTCAGCCACGAGTAGAGCGCCTTGACCTCGTCCGGCGTGATCAGGTTCGCCTCGACGTCAAAGACCTTGGCGAGCGTGGCCTGGCGGCGCAGCTCTTCCCACCGGTGGTCGGTCAGCGCGACCGAGATCGAGCCGTTGAGCCTCAGCCCCGTGGCCACCCCGGTTTCCTCTTCCAGTGTCGCGTAGAGGTTCCGCGAATACTTGGCGAGGCGGGTCAGATTCTGACTGGGTCTGAGCTGACCAATCAGACCGGCGGCGTGCCACGTGGTGCCGCTGGTCAGGCGTTTCCGCTCGAGGAGGACGACGTCCGTCCAGCCGAGCTTGGCAAGATGATAGGCAACCGAGCAGCCCGAAACGCCGCCCCCGATGATCACCGCGCGGGCATGCTCGGGCGGACGTTTCATGCGCGAAGCCTTTCGTTATCGGCATCCCAGAATGGCATTTCGGCGACGCGGGCGGCGCGCATCTCGCCGAAGATATCGACCTCTACTTCGGTGCCGGGGGCCGCCAAATCGGCACGGATCATGCCGATGGCGAGCGAGGCGCCGACGCGGTATCCCCACGCCCCGCTCGTCGTCTCGCCCACCAGATCGCCGTCCTTCCAGATCAGCGCCATATAGGGCGCGTCCGCCGATCCTGCGTCGATGACAAGTCCCACAGCGCGCTTGGCCGGGCCTGCCGATGCCTCCTTGGCGAGAGCCTCTCGCCCCGGAAAGCCCGCGGATTTGTCGAAATCTATGAACCGCTCCAGCCCCGCCTCGACCAGCGAGTAGTCGGTGGACAGATCGCCCTTCCACGCGCGATAGCCCTTCTCGATCCGAAGCGCGTCGAGCGCGAACATGCCGAAGGGTTTGGCCCCCGCCGCCGTCACTGCGTCCCAGATGGCGGGCGCGTCCTCGGGACGGCAATGGATTTCCCAGCCGAGTTCACCGGCGAAGGACACCCGCGCCAGAGTGCAATCGCGCCCCGCGACGGTCCCCTCGGTCGAGAAGGTGAGCCATGGCGTGGAAAGGTCATGCCCCGCGACCAGCGACGCGAGCACGTCGCGCGCCCTGGGACCGGTGACCAGCACGCACTCCCACTCGTCGGAATGGTCGGTGACGGTGATGTCCTCGGGCAAGTCCTTGAGCAACACGTCCCGGTCATGCCACTGGGCCACCGCCGCCGTGATGAGGGTCAGTTCCTCATCCGAATGGGGAAAGACCGACATCTCGGTCAGGATGCGGCCCCGCGCGTCGGGGAAATAGGCCAGCCCCACGCGCCCTGGCCGTGGCAGCCGCGACGCGGTCAGCCGGTCCACATGCGCCCGCGCCCCCGCCCCCGACACCTTGAGCCGCGTAAAGCCCGAAATCGCGATCAGGCCGCAGCCGTCCCGTACTGCCTCGCATTCGGCGCGGACCGCGCCCTCCCACGGGCCGGCACGGTCCCAGGTCAGGCTCGCCTCCTCGGATGTGTCGTCGCCCGGCCGCGCGAACCACGCCGCCCGCTCCCAGCCGTTATAGGGCGCAAAGACGGCGCCCGCGTCCTTCAGCCGGGAATGAAGCGTCGAGAGCTTGCGGTCACGGCCTGCCGGCCAGATGTGATGCGGGAAATGGATGGCGTATTCGTGGCCATAGATCTCCATCCCCTTCTCCATCGCGTAGGCCTCGTCCGCGAAGCCGGTGAAGCGGCGCGGATCGCAGGACCACATGTCCCATTCGGTCTGCCCCTCGGTCACCCATTCGGCCAGCACCTTGCCCGCGCCGCCGCCCTGCGCGATGCCGAAGGTGAATACGCAGGCCTCAAAGGCGTTTGGCACCCCCGGCATCGGACCGATCAGGGGGTTGCCGTCGGGCATGTAGGGGATGGGGCCGTTGATGACCTTGGACAGTCCCGCCTCGGCCAGAAGCGGCACGCGGGCCATGGCGTCCTCGATATGCCACTCCAGCCGCTCCAAATCGTCGGGGTAGAGCTGGAAGCTGAAATCCTCGGGCATCGGGTCGCTGCTGCCGGTCCAGTGTGCCCGGCAATTCCGCTCGTAGGGCCCAAGGTTGAACCCGAATTTTTCCTGCCGGAGGTAGTATGAACTGTCGACGTCGCGCAGAAGCGGCAGCTTGTGACCCACCTCTTCCGACCATGCCTTCACCTCGGGCACTTCCTCGAACAGCAGGTACTGGTGGCTCATCACGTTCATCGGGATCAGCCGTCCACCGAAGGGCAGGAACATCTCGCTGACACGCCTTGCATAGTAGCCTGCCGCATTGACCACGTATTCGGCTCGCACCTCGCCTTTGGGCGTCTCGACCACCCACTCGCCGCCCTCGCGACGGATGCCGGTGACGGGGCAGAACCGCTCGATCCGCTGGCCAAGATCCCGCGCGCCCTTTGCCAGCGCCTGAGTCAGTTGCGCCGGGTCGATATCACCGTCGTTCGGATCGTATAGAGCGCCTTTCAGATCATGGGTTTCCACGAAGGGATACCGCTCGGGCAGATCGCCGGGGGCGAGGATTTCAAGGTCCATCCCTTGCGCCAGGCCCATGCCGCGCGCGCGCTCGAATTCCTGCATCCTCTCGCGCGTATGCGCCAGCCGGACCGAGCCGGTGACATGGTAGTTCATCGGGTAGTCCACCGCCGCCGCCAGACCACGATAAAGCTCGGTCGAGTAGCGCTGCATGTTCATGATCGACCACGACGCCGAGAAGGTCGGGACATTCCCGGCTGCGTGCCATGTCGATCCGGCGGTAAGTTCGTTCCGTTCGAGCAGAAGGCAGTCGCGCCACCCCGCCTTGCCGAGGTGGAAAAGGCAGGACGCGCCCACGGCGCCTCCCCCGATGATCACCACGCACGCGGTGCTGGGAATTGCGCTCACCCCTGCCCTCCTTTGCCTTCACCCGCCCGAGGCGGCGGGTCTTCTTCAGCCGAACACGGATGTCAGCGCCCGGTCAATCGCGTCCGTCAGTGCGTCGATGTCGTCGGGTCCGGCGATCAGCGCGGGCGACAGGCAGAGCGTATTGTTGAAACCGGGGATAGAACGGTTCGTCGCCCCGATGATCACGCCTTCGGCCATGCAATGTGCCACGACGGCTTGCACCATCTTCTCGGGCGCCGGCTCCTTGCTCGCGCGGTCGGTGACCAGTTCTGCCCCGCAGAACAGCCCCTTGCCCCGCACGTCGCCCACGACGCGGTGCTTTTCCTTGAGCGCGTGAAGGTTCCCCATCAGCCGCTCGCCCATCCTGAGAGTGTTCTCGAGAAGGCCCTCTTCTTCGATAATGGCCATGTTCTCGATCGCCGCCGCCGGACCGGCGGTGCAGCCGCCAAAGGTCGAGATATCTCGGAAATAGTCCAGCGGATCGTTCGGGTCCAACTTGAACATCTCGAAGACCTTCTCAGTCGTGACCATGCAGGCAATGGCCGCATAGCCAGAGGCGACGCCCTTGGCCATGGTCACGAAATCCGGCTGAACCCCGTAATTCTGATAACCGAACCACGTGCCCGTACGCCCGATCCCGCAGACAACCTCGTCGATATGGAGCAGGATGTCGTATTTCCGGCAAATCTCCTGCACGCGGGGCCAGTAGCCCTCGGGCGGGGTGATGACGCCGCCGCCCGCCGTGATCGGCTCGAGGCAGAGCGCACCCACCGTGTCGGGACCCTCGCGCAGGATCACCTCTTCGATCTGGTCGGCGGCCCATTCGCCGTAATTCTCGGTCTCGACCTGCGCGCGATACTCAAGGCAATGCGGCACCTCGACAAAACCCGGCGCGAAGGGGCCGTATTGCGCGTTCCGCTCGTACTGACCGCCCGCAGACATCGTGGCGAGCGTCGAGCCATGATAATCCCGCGCACGGTAGAGGATCTTGTGCTTCTGCCCGCCATAGCGCTTGTGCGCGATCTGGCGGACCATCTTGAAGGCCTTCTCATTCGCTTCGGAGCCCGAGTTCACGTAGTAGACCCGGCTCATCCCGGGCATCTTGGCAATCAGCTTTTCGGCAAAGCGCGAGCCGGGGATCGAGCCTGCGGACTGCGCGAAATAGTTCATCTGCAGGAGCTGGTCGCGGACCGCATTCGCGATCCGCTCGCGGCCATAGCCCACGTTCACGGTCCAAACACCACCCGAAACGCCGTCCAGATGCTCTTTCCCCTTCTGATCCCAGACACGCATCCCCTTACCCTCGACGATGATCCGGGGGTCGGTCGTCTCATAGGGCTTGTGCTGCGACAGGTGATGCCAGAGATGGGCGCGGTCGGCTTCGACCACATCGGTCAGATCATTGGGCGTCAGTTGCGTATTCATGAGGCGCGGATCCCTTGCCTGAGTGGGCCTTGTGGGCATGGTTCAGAATTGCCCGTTAACCACGTGGCGCAATAGGGCCAGACAGGCGGCAACGATAGTGCCAGAAACGGCGTTTCCCTCTGGCATTTCGCCACCGGGAGGCGCAGGATCGCCGTTATGGCAATCAACGCGGAAACCTTCTTTCTCGACGACCGGGCGGGCGGCACGCTCCAGCACCGGATCAAGCGCTTTGTGGTGGACGGCGTCCTTTCGGGACGCTTCCAGCCCGGCGAACGGATGCCGTCGAGCCGCGCGCTGGCCAATCGGCTGGGCGTCAGCCGGATCACGGTGACGCTGGCCTATACCGACCTCGTGGCGGACGACTATCTCACTTCGCGCGGACGGTCGGGATATTTCGTGTCGGACACGGCGCCCGCGGCGCCAAGTTTCCCGATGGAAGATCTGCGGGACACGACAGAGATCGACTGGTCGCGGTTTCTGGCCCATCGGCCCGAACCACCGGACGCCGTGACCCGGCCAAGCGACTGGCAAAGCTACCCCTTCCCCTTCATCTACGGCCAGGCTGACCCAACGCTCTTCGACAGTCAGAACTGGCGGCTTTGTGCGCTTCAGGCGCTTGGGCAAAAGGATTTCGACGCGCTGACCTCGGACCAGTACGAGAGGGACGATCCGCTTCTGGTCGACTTCATCCGCCGCCACATCCTGCCCCGTCGCGGCATCAAGGCGGCACCAGAGGAAATCCTGATCACCATGGGCGCGCAGAACGCGCTCTGGCTTGCCGCGCAGCTTCTTCTTACGCAGCGCAGGACGGCGGTGGTGGAAAATCCGGGCTATCCGGGCCTTCGCGATATTCTCGCCCAGACGCGGTGCCACACGGCTCACGTGGATGTGGACGCCGAAGGTCTGAACCCCGACCGCCTGCCCGAGACGCTCGATGTCCTTTTCGCGACGGTCAGCCACCAATGCCCCACCAACGCCACCATGCCGGTCGAGCGCCGCAGGGCGCTGCTGGAGCGGGCCGCGCGCGACGGGTTCTTGATCGTGGAGGATGACTACGAATTCGAGCTCACCTTCGAGCGGTCGCCCTCTCCCTCGCTCAAGTCGATGGACGATGCAGGCGCGGTGATCCACGTGGGATCCTTCTCGAAATCGCTTTTCCCGGGCCTGAGGCTCGGCTACCTCGTCGCCGCCCGGCCTTTCGTTGCAGAAGCCCGCAGGCTGAGGGGCACGGTCCTGCGACATCCGCCGGGCTTGGTGCAGAGAACGGCGGCGAACTTTCTGTCGCTCGGGCATTATGACGCCCAGATCAACCGGATGCGGGGCGCGTTTCAGCGGCGGCGGAAGCTGATGCAGACCGCCATCGCAGAACATGGCCTGATGCCGGCGGGCGACATGACGAGCGGCGGCTCGTGTTTCTGGATGTGCGCACCAGACCACGTGGACACCGCCGACCTCGCCCGCCGCCTTTATGCGCGGGGCGTGGTGATCGAGCCGGGCGCGGCGTTTTTTCAGGATCCCGCGCAAGGGCGTCCCTTCTACCGGCTGGCCTATTCCTCGATCGCCTCGGCGCGTATTCCGAAGGGGATCGAGATCATCGCCGACACGATCCGGCAACTGGACTGATCAGGCCCGGCCTACTGGCCCTATGACTGCCCCTCGGCGGGACGATAATGGGCGTCAGCGGAAATTCCGGCGCGTGCGCGCCAAGACAGGACATGCACTCATGAAAATGACAACCGAAGAAGCCTTTGTGAAGGTTCTCCAGCGTCACGGCATCACCGATGCCTTCGGGATCATCGGCTCGGCCTTCATGCCGATTTCGGACCTGTTCCCCAAGGCGGGCATCATGTTCTGGGACTGCGCGCATGAGGGCTCGGGCGGGATGATGGCCGATGGCTACACTCGCGCATCTGGCAAGATGTCGATGATGATCGCGCAGAACGGCCCCGGCATCACCAATTTCGTGACTGCCGTGAAGACCGCCTACTGGAACCACACGCCACTTCTGCTGGTGACGCCGCAGGCGGCCAACAAGACCATCGGCCAGGGCGGTTTTCAGGAAGTCGAGCAGATGAAGCTGTTCGAGGACATGGTCGCCTATCAGGAAGAGGTCCGTGACCCGTCGCGCGTGGCCGAGGTTCTGAACCGCGTGATTCTGAAGGCCAAGCGCGCCAGCGCCCCGGTGCAGATCAACATGCCGCGCGATTTCTGGACGCAGGTGATCGACATAGACCTGCCGGCGGTCGTCGAATTCGAGCGCCCCTCGGGCGGCGAGGCGGCGATCACGGCGGCGGCCGAGCTTCTGTCCTCGGCCCGCTTCCCGGTGATCCTGAACGGCGCGGGCGTGGTCCTTGCCGGGGCGATCCCCGCCTCTGCCGCGCTGGCCGAGCGGCTGGATGCGCCGGTCTGCTGCGGCTACCAGCACAATGACGCCTTCCCCGGCTCACATCCGCTGTTCGCCGGACCCTTGGGATATAACGGCTCGAAAGCGGGCATGGAACTGATCGCCAAGGCCGATGTAGTGCTGGCTCTCGGCACGCGGCTGAACCCGTTTTCGACGCTGCCGGGCTATGGCATCGACTACTGGCCCAAGGACGCCAAGATCATTCAGGTCGACCTGAACCCCGACCGGATCGGCCTGACCAAGCCGGTGAGCGTCGGCATCGTGGGCGACGCCAAGGACGTGGCGACCCGCATCCTCGACAAGCTCTCCGACACGGCGGGCGACGTCGACCGGGACGAGCGCCGCGCCACCATCGCCCAGACCAAGAGCCGTTGGGCGCAGGAACTGTCCTCGATGGATCACGAGGACGACGATCCCGGCACCTCGTGGAACGAGCGCGCCCGCGCCGCAAAGCCCGAGTGGATGAGCCCCCGCATGGCGTGGCGCGCGATCCAGCAGGCGCTGCCGAAAGAGGCGATCATCTCGTCCGATATCGGCAACAACTGCGCCATCGGCAACGCCTATCCCACATTCGAAGCGGGTCGTAAGTATCTGGCACCCGGCCTTTTTGGCCCTTGCGGCTATGGCCTGCCTGCGATCATCGGCGCCAAGATCGCCTGCCCCGATACACCTGTCGTGGGCTTCGCGGGCGATGGTGCTTTCGGCATCGCGGTGACCGAACTGACCGCCATCGGACGCAAGGAATGGCCCGCCATCACCATGATCGTCTTCCGCAACTACCAGTGGGGCGCGGAAAAGCGGAACTCGACGCTCTGGTATTCGGACAATTTCGTCGGCACCGAACTGGACGAGGGCGTGAGCTATGCCGCCATCGCCAGCGCCTGCGGCCTGAAAGGTGTGCAGGCCCGCACGATGGACGACCTGACCGACGCTCTGGATCAGGCACTCAAGGATCAGGCGGCGGGCAAGACCACGCTGATCGAAGCGCTGATCAATCAGGAACTGGGCGAGCCTTTCCGCCGCGACGCGATGAAGGCACCCGTGGCCGTCGCGGGCATCGACCCCGCCGACATGCGCTCGCAAGAGGTCTAGTCGGGGCGCATCGCAAGCGTGATCGCGGTGGCGGCGACGATATCCTCGGCCGTCGCCCCGCGCGAGAGATCGCAGACGGGTTTGCGGAACCCTTGCAGGAAGGGTCCGAGCGCCTGCGCGCCCGCCAGCTGCTGGCAGAGCTTGTAGGCGATGTTGCCGGCATCGAGATTGGGAAAGATCAGGACATTGGCGTCACCCGACCGGATACCCTTGCGGCCAGCGATCGCGGCGTTCAGCGCCGCGTCGGCCTGTACCGGACCGGGAAAACCGCTCAGCCGCGCCGCCTCGGCGACGAGGTCGACCGACGGCCCGGTGCCAGAGGTGCCGGTGGAATACGACAGAAGCGCCACCTCGGCCCGGCCGAGAAGCGCCTCTGCCGAGCGTGCCGACGCGCGGGCGATGTCGGCCAGGTGGGGGGCATCCGGGGCGACCATGACGGCGCAATCGGAAAAGATCAGCTCGCGCCCGTCCGGGAACCGCATCAGAAAGAAGGACGATGGCGCGCGCACGTCATCGGCCTGCCCGATGGCAAGCGAAGCGGCCTCGATAACCCGCCGCGTGGGCGTGTCGATCCCGGCGACCATCGCATCCGCTTCGCCCGCAGCCACCATCGCAGCCGCCCGGATCATAGGTCTGGCCAGCATGCGCCGGGCCAGCGCCTCTTTCGCGCCGCGCATCTCGATAAGCGCCAGAAGCTGTTCGTCGGAGGGCTCGGAAACCGGGACCGGCTCGCAAATCCCGCCCTTTTTCAGGGTGTTGCGGGCGGTTTTTACAGTGGGCTCGTCCCATTCCGGGAAGACGACGCGGGCGGGCCGGGACCGGGCGCGCTCGAAGGCAAGATCAAGAACAGACATGAACCGAAGGGGGGCCTCAGATGAGTGAAGGCGTCAAGATCAATCGTGGCCTGAAAGGCGTTTATTTCGAGCGCTCAGGCGTGAGCGACATCGACGGGGCGGCAGGAGAACTCAGCTATCGCGGGTATTCGATCCACGATTTGGCAACTAAGTCGACCTTCGAAGAGGTGTCCTATCTGCTCATCCATGGCGAGTTGCCGACCGCCGACCAGCTTGCCGCCTTCGACCGTGACCTCCGCGCCGCACGCGACCTGCCCGGCGGGGTTTTCGACGTGATCCGTGCGACGGCGGACGGGCATCCGATGGATGTTCTCCGCACCGCTGTCTCGGCGCTGGCCGCGCTCGACCCGCGCGCCAAGGCCACCAGCCGCGAGGCGTTTCTGGAGAACGGCACGCGGCTGATCGCGCAGCTTCCTGTGCTCGTCGCCGCGCATCACGCGATCCGCTCGGGCCGTGACCCGGTGGCGCCCGATCCGTCGCTCGGCCATGCGGCCAACTGGCTCTGGATGCTGAAGGGCGAGAAACCCTCCGATCACGCCACACGTCTGGCTGATGTGGACCTGATCCTGCATGCCGAGCACGGCGCCAATGCCTCGAGCTTCGCCGCCCGCGTGACCGTGGGAACCGAGGCCGATCTCCATGGCGCGGTGGTTACGGCGCTGTCCACGCTGGCAGGCCCGGCCCATGGTGGTGCGGCCGAGGACGTGATGAAGATGGTTCACGAGATAGGACACCCCGAGAACGCCGCCGCCTACGTTAAGGCCAAGCGCGCGGCGCGCGAGGCCGTCACCGGCTTTGGGCATCGGGTTTACCGCGCCGAAGATCCGCGAGCGCGGCACATGCGCGACGGGGTCGAGGCGCTAGGCCGCGAGATGGGTCAGCCCGAGTGGTTCGAGATCCTGCAGGCCGTGGTCGAGGCGATGAAACCCTATTCCCGGCACGGGCTGAATGTGAATGTCGATTTCTATTCCGGCGTCGTCTACCAGCTTCACGGCATCCCGATGGACCTTTACGTTCCGATCTTTGCCATCGGGCGCGCGCCGGGCTGGGTCATCCAATGCGTCGAGCAACTGGACCGGAACATCCTGATCCGGCCCCTGACGCTTTACGAAGGGCCGGAGCCCCGCGCCTATGTCCCGCTTCAGGACCGCTGAAGCCGGATCGGAAAGCGCTCTCTCAGCCGCTTGTCGGTGGCGGGGTCGATCAGGTGGCTTGCCTTGGCGAGGATGCTCTCCATCCGCTCTTTCGCGGTGGGCAGCAGGTGCGGCTTGCCCGCCTCGTCCCATTCCTTTGGGCTCATCCGGTTGCCGACGACGGGATAGACGTATTCCGACTGCATCAGCCTGAGCGTCTGCTCGGCGCCCAGGTAATGCCCCGGCCCGCCCAGGCAGACCTGCCGCATCGTGTCGAGCGACACGGCGTCCTCGGTCACGTCGATCCCCCTGATACAGCGCAGCACCTGCCCGATGATGTCGTCGCCCAGAACAAGGCTTTCGTGGCAGAAGCCAAGGAGCGAGGCGTGCATCCCCGCCGCCTCATAGACCATGTTGAGGCCCGATAGCCCCGCCAGCGTGTTCGTGATCGCCTGTTCCCAGCCCGCCTGCATGTCCGGGAGCTTGCTGTCGGTGATCCCCGCCGCTGCGCCCCCCGGCAGACCGTAGAAGTGGTGCATCTGTGCGCAGCCCGCCGTCAGCAGCGCCTGCTCGGCCGAGCCGCCGGACATCGCGCCGGTGCGAAGGTCCGACACGAAGGGCCATGTGCCGAAGACCGCCGGATGCCCTGGCGCGATGGCGTTGACATAGACGACACCGGCGAGGCACTCGGCCACCGCCTGAACGATCGCGGCCGCGATGGGCGCGGGCGCGGTCGCCCCGGCCTGCCCCGCCGACAGCAGCAAAACCGGCATCCCGGCGCGGATCGCCACCTCCATCGCCATGCAGCTTTCCGAGGCGAATTTCATCGGCGGCACGACGAAGCAGTTGGAGTTCGACACGAACGGCCGCGAGCGCCACGCGTCCTCGCCACCCGCGACCTCGTGGATCAGCGCCATGCAACCGGCGACATTCCCCGGCTCGGAAAAGGATGTGCCCACGTGCTTGCCTGTCCCGGCAAGCGCCGCGTAGAGCGTATTGATGTCCAACTCGTAGGGGTCGGCCACGTCGCGGCAGACCATGACACGCTGGAAGAAGTGGATATTGTCCAGATGTTCGACCAGCCGCGCGGCATCGTAGAGGTCCGCCACGGTGGACTCGCGGTATTGTCCGGTCTCGGGGTCGACCACGTGGACCGCCGCGCCCGCCGTTCCGAAATGCACCTTGTTGCCGAGAAGGTGGAGGTCATGGCGAGGGTCTCGCCCGCAGAGCGTAATGCCGCGCGCGGCGACCGCCAGCATGTCCTCGACCAGCGCACGCGGGAACCGGATACGACCGTCCGCGCCCTCGATCGCGCCCGCGCCGGTCAGAACCTCGACGCCCGAGGGCGGCGCATCCGCCAGTCCGATCTCTTCCAGCGCGTCGAGAGCAGCCGCGTGGATGCGCGCCACATCGGCCTCGGAAAGCGGCTTGTACTGCCCACCCGAGAGCCCTGCCCTGACCGGGCGGAGCGCCTCGTCAAGCGGTGCGGCCCTCAGCGCCACGCGCGCGGCACGCCCGCCGCTTCGGCGGCTCTTCTGGGGTGTTTCAACCGGCGGTCCCGGCTCAGTCACTGGCAAGCCCTCCCGCGCCTGGCCTTGACCAAGTCTTGAGCAAGCGGACATCTCTGTCTCGCCATTCGCGACAGGAACAGGTCGTTCCTGAACCTCGGCACGCCGGTTGCGGTGCCGGCTCTCAGGACATCACGTAGTTCAGCCCCAGCCGGCCACCGTCGGCATAGATCGTCTCACCCGTGATGTAGCTGGCCTTGTCCGAGCAAAGGAAAGCGACGACGTTTCCGATCTCTCGCGCCGTGCCGGGCCGGCCGAGCGGTGTCCGGGACATGGCCACGCGCATCGCTTCGGGGTTGGCGTTGATGCCTGCCATCATCTCGGTGTCGATGGAGCCCGGCCCCACGGCGTTCACACGGATATTATGCGGCGCCAATGCCAGCGCGGCGACCTTGGTCAGTTGCATGACACCGCCTTTGGACGCGCAATAGGCCGGGATCGCCGGGATCGCGACCTGCGCGTTGATCGAGGACATGTTCACGATCGCTCCTTCGATGCCCGCATCGACCATACCCTTTGCGGCACGCTGCATGGCGACGAAGACGCCCCTCAGGTTCACACCCAGAACCGTGTCGAAATCGTCCAGCCCGTAGGACAGAAAATCCCCCGGCATCGCGATACCGGCGTTGTTGACCAGTGCCGAGACCGGCCCGTGCTCGGCTTCGATCCGGTCGAACATGGCGAGAACCGCGGAAGGGTCGCCCATATCGCAGATCAGACCCACGCCGCCCAGTCGGGCTGCCGCCTCGTGGACGCTGTCCTTGATGTCGGCGAGGATGACCGTGTAGCCATCCTCGGCCAGCGCCTCGGCAGAGGCAAGGCCGATGCCCTGCGCCCCGCCGGTGATGAGTGCGAATTTGCTCATGCCTGATCCTTTCCTCTTCCCGTGTCCTGCCCCTGTCATCGACGATGCGACCGGCATCCGCAAGCGCATCGGTCGCAGCCCCAATCAGAGGGCCCGGATCGCCTGGTTGACGGCGAAGGCGGCGCTGTAGAGCGGGGCCATCACGCCGGCGCTACGGACAGGCCGCGGTGTGGTGAGAGGCAGAGGGAGGTCTTCGGGCGTCTCGCCCGCGGCAAGGCGCGCCAGCACGTCCCCCATCACGGTCCCGGTGGTGATGCCGCGCCCGTTATACCCAATGGCAGTGAACACGCCGTCGTCCAGACGGCAGAGGCGCGGCAGGTGATCGGGCGTCATGGCGATGCGCCCCGACCACGCCTCTTCGAACGCGACCGGTCCGAGATCGGGAAAGAGCCGGGAGAGCCGCCTCAAAGCCCAGCTCCGGGACAGACCGCGCTCTGCCGAACCGATAACGGCACCCATCGAGCCGATGACCAGCCGGTTGCCCGCTTCCTTCCGGAGGCTGAACATGATCCGGCCCGTGTCCCACAGCCCCTCGCCGCCTGGCAGTATGCGGTCGGCAATGTCGCCGAGGGGCCGGGTGGCAAGCTGAAAATAGCTGATCGGAGTGAACACCCGGTCGAGCCCCGGCCAAAGCGAACCGGTATAGGCGTTGGTTGCCAGCACCACGCGCCCAGCCCGAACCGCTCCGCGCCCGGTGGTCACACACCAGCCCGCCCCGTCCCGCGAGAGGGCCCGGACCGGCGTCTCGACCGAGATCACGGCTCCGGCCGCCCGCGCCGCGCGCGCCAGCCCGCGCGCATAGCCCATCGGATTGATCGTCCCCGCCCGGTCATCAAGGAGGCCACCGTGGAACGCCGTGCTTCCCGTCCTCTCGGCCACCTCATCGCGCGTGAGCAACCTTACCGGCGCGCCGAGCCGCGACCAGGCGTCGTGCCGCGCGGCGAGCCCCGCCATCGCGCGGGGGGCATGTGCGGCATGGATTGTCCCGTTACGCGTCGCCTCGCACCGGATCTGGTGCCGTTCGATCAGTGAGAACACACGTTCTGGCGCGTCGCCGAAAAGCCGGATGAACCTTGGCCCGTAGACGTCGCCAAGGCTGCGCCGGACGGCGTCGGGCGGGTGCCAGACGCCGGCATTGACCAGCCCCACGGCCCGGCCCGAGCCGCCCTGCCCGATCCGGCCCGCCTCGACCACATGGACCGACATGCCCCGCTCGGCGGCAAAAAGCGCCGTGGCGAGTCCGGTAAACCCGCCCCCCACGACGGCGAGGTCGGCCACGGCGTCTCCGTCGAGAGGCTGGCCCATGTCCCGCTCTTCGGCGGTCACGTCCCAGAGCGAGAGCGAAGGTCCGTTCGTCATGCCCTGCGCCGCGCTGTCAGACGACCACGACGTCCAGCGTACCGACGCCCTCGATCTGGCCGCTCAATCGGTCGCCCCGGCGGACCGGCCCGACCCCAGCCGGCGTCCCGGTCAGGATCACGTCACCGGGCGCAAGCGTGAAAAGCCCCGAGAGGATCGAGATCATCTCTTCGGTTTTCCAGATCATCTGGGCGAGATCGCCGTCCTGCCGCCGCGTGCCATTCACATCCAGAGTGATCGATCCGCTAAAGGGATGACCAACGTCGGTCGCCCGGACGAGCCTGGACGCAGGCGCCGACATCTCGAACGCCTTCCCGATTTCCCAGGGGCGGCCCATCTTCTTCATCTGGCCCTGCAGATCGCGCCGGGTCATATCGAGCGCGACACCGTAGCCGAAGACACAGTCGAGTGCAGCCTCGCGCGGAATGTCATCTCCGCCCCGACCAAGCGCGACCAGCAGTTCGATCTCGTGATGCACGTCCTGAGACGCTTTCGGATAGGGAAACTCGGTGGCATCGGGGACAAGGTTGTCGGGGTTCTTCTGGAAGAAGAAAGGCGGTTCCTTGTCCGGGTCATGCCCCATCTCGATGGCATGGTCGGCATAGTTTCGGCCGACGCAATAGACCCTCCGCACCGGAAAAAGCGCGTCGCTGCCTTGCACGCTGAGGGCCGTGACGGGGGCCGGATCGAAAACGAAACTGCGGGGATCGGTCGGCATTCGGGTAATCCTTCGGACTGAGGGGCGACGTGCCCCCTCTCTTTTCAGTGCCAGACGGGGCGTCCCGTCAAGGCGGAAAACGGAGCCGGTCAGGCCGGAAAGACGCGCCCGTCCATCAGTTTCCGGCAGGTGCGCAAAACCTCGGCACGGATCATGCGCTCGCCCTTCATCGTGGCGACGACGGTCAACTCGCCGGTCGGATGCTCGACCCGCATCTCCTTCACGTCACCCCCTGGCAGATGCGCCAGATCGTGACCGACCGCACCCGGCGTGGCGCAGGCCGTCGCGACGCTGACGGCACCGAGAACCCCGATGGCCTTGTGGCAGCGATGCGGAATGAACGTGCGGGTGGAAATGGTGCCGCCCTCCGCCGGTGCACTGACCATGGTGAGCTTTGGGACGGATTTCACCGTGACGTCGCCAAGGTTCATCATGGGACCCGCAGCACGCCGGATCGCCTCCAATCGCTGCCGGAGCGGTTCGTTGGCCTCAAGCTCTGCCGGGGTTTCTCGGCCCGACACACCCATATCCGCCGCATTCAGCACGACCACGGGCATCCCGTTGTCGATCAGCGTCACCGTGACCCCGTGGATTTCGTCCGCAACCTGTCCTGTCGGAAAGAGCGCGCCGCAGGTGGACCCCGCCGTGTCCCGGAACTCGACCGGCACTGGGGCGGCGGTGCCGGGAACCCCGTCGATCCGCGCGTCACCCGAATAGCGAACCTGCGCGCCCGGCGTGGCGACGCGCAGGACCGCCGTTTGCCCCGTGTTCTCCATGAAGACCGTCACGGGTGTTTCCCCGTCACGCGCCGGAACCAGCCCCCGCTCGATGGAAAAGGCGCCCACGGCGGCCAGCATGTTCCCGCAATTCTGGCCATCGCTGACCAGCGGCTGATCCACGAAGATCTGCAGGAACAGATAGTCCACGTCGACCCCGTCGCGCGACGAGGGTGCGACGACAGCCACTTTCGAGGTCAAAGGGTCCGCACCGCCCATCCCGTCGATCTGGCGAGGATCGGGCGAGCCCATGACGCCGAGGAGAGTGCGATCCCGCTCGGCGGGGTCGGACGGCAGATCGCCGGCCACAAAGAAACCGCCCTTCGACGTCCCGCCACGCATCCACATGACGGGGATGCCGTCACTCATATGTCAGACCCTTGTCGGCAAGCCGCCCGCGCATGTCGTAGATGTCGAGGCCCAGCTCCCCCGCCGCGAAGCGCGCGCGCTTGGCCTCTTCGGCGTCGAGCCGCTTTTGTGCCGCCGCCATGACGGCTTGGGCGTTCGCGCGCGGCACCACGCAGACCCCGTCGTCATCGGCCACGATCACGTCGCCCGCATTCACGAGCGCGCCCGCGCAGACCACCGGCACGTTGACCGAGCCGACCGTCTCCTTGACCGCCCCCTGTGCCGAAACGGCGGTGGACCAGACGGCAAACCCCATGGCGCGCAGGTCTCGGGTATCCCGCACGCCGCTGTCGAGAACCGCCGCGCGGCAGCCCCGCGCCATGGCGGAGGTGGCAAGGAGGTCTCCGAAATAGCCCATGTCACAGGGCGATGTGGGCGCGAGGACGAGGATATCGCCCTCTTGCAACTGCTCGATGGCGACATGGATCATCCAGTTATCGCCGGGCGGAGCCGAAATCGTGACCGCCGACCCGGCAATCCCGAAATCCTGCTGGATGGGGCGCATCTTCGACGACATCAGCCCCGTACGCCCCTGTGCCTCGTGGACCGTGGCCACGCCTGCCGCGCCAAGTCGCGCGATCAGATCGGGATCGGCCCGTTCGATGTTCTGGACTACGACACCGCCCATGGCGCCCCCCTCAAAGCTCGTCGACGGTACGCGGGAAGACCGACTGGAAGCCCTCCGCATATTCCGCTTTTCGGCCGCCCGCCTGCCCGCCCGAGTTCCGTCGGAAGTGGTTGGCGCGGTTCTGCGCGACCCGCGTGTAGTACTCCCAGAGGTGCTCCTGCCCCTCCATGCACTCGATCGCGGCACGCTTCTTGCCCCAGACGGGCGTGATGTCGAGGAACGTGTCCGGCTTCCAGCCCATCTGTTCGGTCTGATGCGGTTCGAACAGGTAGAGTTGCGGCGCGCCCAGCACCTTCTCGCCGGGATTGTGGCCCCAGGCCTGCGCGATCATCCGCGTCTCAAGCGTCAGCTTCATCGCGTACATGTGGTCGGTGTTGTACGGATCATATTGCGAATGTGAGAGCATGAATTTGGGCTGCACCGCCCGGATCACGTCGACCACGCGGTATTTCTGCTCTTCGGTCAGGTCGAGCGGATAGTCCCCGCAATCGAGAAACTGGATGTCATGAGCCCCAAGCGCCTTGGCTGCGTTCTCGGCCTCGGCCCGGCGCGAGGATTTGACCTTGTCGAGCGTCATCCCCTCCTGCTTCCAGAGCTTGGCGCTTTCGCCCCGCTCACCGTAGGAAAGACAGAGGATCGTGATGTTGTAGCCAAGCTCCTGATGAAGCGCGATGGCGCCACCGCAGCGCCAGACGAAATCGGCCGAATGCGCCGACATCACCAGAGCCGTCTTGTTGTCCGACATGTCGTTCGTCCTTGTCACTCTGCCGCGTCGAGCGCGGGCTTTCTCGAACCGGCGACATCCTTGAACGCCGCCACCACCTGATCGAGCGCGGCGCTGTCGGGGTCTTTCACCGCCGCCAGCCGGGCCTGAAGCACGGCGTCGGCCAGCATGTCGGAGGGCAGACGGCCATCGAGGCAGGGCGCGATCACCTCGCCTTCGATCAGCCGCCAGTTCCGTGTGCCCCGCTTGTAGGTCGAGGCATAGCCCCGGACCAGCCGCGCGGTTTCCACGATCTGGATCGCCGCGTCGGGTGCCACGTCGAGCGCCTTTTCCACATGACCGAGCCAGAGGTCGAGCCACTCCATCTCTTCGTGGTGGCGAAGGTTTTTTTGCCGCCAGCGTTTTGCATAAGCGAGGAATTTCAGTCGGATAAACCCGGAAAAGCGCGTGGTTTTGACCTTCATCGGCCACGAATAGCCGCTCCAGCCGTTCCGCTGGGACATGGCGATCAGCCGCTCGCCCAGACTTTTGGGCAGCATTCCGAAAACCTCTTCGGGACCGGGCTTCATGTATTCCCGGACGTCCACGATATCGCCCGCCCGTGCCTTTGCTTCGGCGCGGACGCGGGCGAGCCGGGCCTGTCTCAGCTTCAGCTCGGCCACACGATGCGTGTCCTCGTAGCTCATCCGCACGGCCATGTGCCGGGCGAGCGCGGCAAGGAGTTCGGGCGTGGCATTGGGGTGCTCGGAAACGCGCTTCAGATGGCTGAGATACGTCTCGGCATAGGCCCGGTCCTGATAGTCGGTCAGACGGCGCATCCCCTCGGCAGCGAGGCCCGCCGCTTCACCCGTCAGGAATTCGGTCTCGGGCGACGCGACGAGCACGGGTGTTGGCGCCTCTTCCATCTCCGGTGCCGGTGCGGCCTTTGCCTTGCCCGTCAGATCGGGCACGATGGACGCCTCTGCCGCTAGCGCCAGCCCCGCTTCAAAGCCGCGCAGGTTCGCCTCGGAGGCGCGTTTGCCGGACTGGACCGCCTTCAGACAGCTTTCGACCGGGATAGGCAGCACGCCCGATCCCGCGACCAGCCCCATGACGACCGAGTTAAGATGCGCCGACACCTTTTGTGCCTCTTTCGAAAAGTCGCTGATCGTCGCCTTTGCCGCGAAGTTGCGGAGCGTCGCGACCATCGGCTCGACCTCAAGCCGCCCGTCCTCCATGGCGCTTTTCTCGTCCACGGTGAAGGTCCGGTGCCGCGACGCAAAGAGCCGGGTGCGGTCGGGCGTGACGTATCCCGCCTTGACCATGCGAACAGCTTCCAGAAGCTCGGTCGCGACCAGCACGTCCACCTTGCCCGGCGCGGGATGCAGCGCCATGACGGGGCGCTTGTCCCCGGTCTTGGGGAGGAATTCGAGATAATAGGTCGTGGCCCCGGTCCGCTGTGCAACGCCCGGCACCGAGGTCCGCTGGACCCAGAGCCCCGCATCTAGCGCCGCTTCGGTCAGCCAGCCGGCCAGAACACCGCCACCCTCGCCGCCCATGGCCGCGATCAGCAGGCGGACGGGCTTCTGCGTCTTCGTCGCGCCGCTCATTCGGCCGGTACTCCGATGGCGCCGGGTGCGCTTGCACCGGGCCTGTCTTCGTCAACGTCACCGCCGAAGAGCCTGATAAGCCTGTCAGAAACGCTCTTGGAGAAACGATCCCAGGCGGTCGGATTCTGAAGAATGTCGATCTGTGCGAAGGACGGGCAAAGCTGTGCCGCATGGCTGACTTCGCCGCAAAGACCGCATCCGACGCAGTCGTTATTCACATGTGCCACCGGATCGGTGCGGAGCGGATCGGGGTTTGGCTTGATCGTCAGCGACGGGCAGCCCGAGAGCCGGATACAGCTATGGTCGCCCGTGCAGGTCTCTTCGTCGACCCAGTAGCGCGTGCGGACCACCCGGTCGCCCCGCGCGACCGCCTTGGCCATGGCCGGACGCACACGGCGCTGCCGCGCCAACTGGCATTCGCCCTCGGCCACGATGACTTTGAGCCCCTTGTCGCGGCTGGTCCGCGCCTCGCGGAGCGCCTTGACCATGGTCGAGACGTTGTAGTTGTTGACCCGCTTCACCCATTTGACGCCCATGCTCTTGAGCGCCTTGTCGATGTTAAGCCCCTTGCCGCGCCCCAGTTCCTTGGGCCGGCTCGACGGCAGATCCTGTGCGCCAGTGGCACTGGAATACCCGTTATCCATGACGATCAGGACCGAGTCGTCCTGATTGAAGACCGACCCGGCCACGCCGGTCAGAAGTCCGTTGTGCCAGAAGCCCCCGTCCCCCATGACGGTGAAGGGCCGCTTTTCCTGAGTCCCCGACACAGCGGAGGCAGCGGCCAGAGACATGCCGTAACCGATAATCGAATGGCCCTGACTGAAGGGTGGGAATGTCGCCAGAGCGTGGCAACCGATATCGACCGACACGTGAACCGGCCCCAGTTCCTCGCGCACCAGTTTCATGGCCGAGAAAACGGGACGTTCCGGGCAGCCGGTGCAGAAGGTCGGCGGGCGCGGCGGCAAAGGGTCGCCCGATCCGTCGGCAAGCGCCTTCTGGTTGGCGTCCACGCCATCGAGCCATTCGCCCAGCCCGCCCGGTTCGATCCCGTAGGCATCGAGAAAGGCGGAGACGCCCTTGCCCACCACGGCGGCGGTGTATTCTCCCGCCTCGGGCAGCATGTCCTTGCCGTGGATCTTGGTCTGGAGATCGGCCTGCCTCAGGATCTTGCCCACCGCCAGTTCGATATACTCGGGCGATCCCTCTTCCACGATCAGGATCGCCTTCTTGTCCTTGGCGAAGTCCGTGATCTGCTCGGGCACCAGCGGATGGGTGACGTTCAGCACCATCACCGGCACGTCGAGATTGCCGTAGGCGTCCGAAAGCCCCGCATCGGCCAGGCAGGAATTCAGCCCGTTGAACAGACCGCCCTGCGTGATGATCCCGATCTCGCCGGTGGTCGGCCCCATGAACTCGTTCAACTTCTCGCGGACGATGAAGTCGCGCGCCGCCGGCAGGCGCCTCGCGACCTTGTCCTTTTCCTGGATGAAGGTTTCGGGCGGATGGGCCAGACGCGCATAGTTGAAGGGCGTCGGCTCCTTGAACTTTTCGCGCGTCGAATGGGGCGCGGCGACGTTGTCCTTGGCCTCGAAATCCCCAAAGACATGGCAGGCGCGGATGCGCAGTTCCATGATGACAGGGGTGTTCGACGCCTCGGACAGCTCGAAGCTCTTTTCCACCATGTCGACGATCTTCGTAAGCTCCGGGCGCGGGTCGAGAAGCCAGAGCGACGACTTGAGCGCATAGGCATGGGTGCGCTCCTGAATGACGCTCGCGCCCTCGCCGTAGTCTTCGCCCACCACGATCAGCGTGCCGCCGATCACGCCCGGCGACGCGAGGTTCGACAAAGCGTCCGCCGCCACGTTGGTGCCGACGATGGATTTCCATGTCACGCAGCCGCGCATCGGGTACTGGACGGATGCCGCCAGCATCGCCGCCGCCGCCGCCTCGTTCGTGCAGGTCTCAAGATGGATGCCAAGCTCTTCGAGGATGTCTTCGGATTGTACGAGAACGTCCAGCAGGTGGCTGACCGGCGCACCCTGATAGCCGCCGACATAGGCCACGCCCGACTGCAAAAGCGCCTTTGTCACGGCAAGAATACCCTCGCCATGGAAGGTCTCTCCCTTGCCCAGCTTCAGGCTCTGAATTTCCTTATGAAACGAGACTTCCATTTGGATGTTCTCCTGATACGCGCGCTCAGGCGAAGCGCGCTTTCACCTCTTCGGGGATCGGTTGGCTTTTGATGCGTTCGGGGTCGTCCGGATGCCGTCCGACCCAGACGCGGGTCTCCCACGCCTCGATCGCAAGCGCGTCGCCCTTGTAGACCCGGTGCTTGATGTCGAAGCTCGAACGCTTCCATTCGGTCACTTCGCTTTCGATGGTGATCGTCTCGCCCCATTTCGACGGGATCATGAAGCGGGCGCCGGTGTCGACCATGGGAAAGCCGACCATGTCGTAGGTCTTGACCATCTCGTGCTTCTCCAGCCCCGCTGCCGCGAAAAGCGCGACGGTGGCATTGTCGAACATCACGAAATAGCGCGGATAATAGACGATCCCCGCCGGGTCGCAGTCGCCCCATTCGATGAACACATCCCGGCGGTTGACCAGCCCCATCGCTTAGCGCCCCAGCATCGTGTTTGGCAGGAAGAGCGCGATATCGGGGAACGCCACCAGCAGGATCACGCAGACGCCCATGGCCAGCCAGAACGGCAGGATGCCCCAATAGACCTGACTGAGCGGCACATGGGGCGCCACCCCCTTCACCACGAAGACGTTTAGCCCCACTGGCGGACTAATAAGCCCCATCTCCAGCACCACGACCATGATGATCCCGAACCAGATCGGATCATAGCCGAGCGTCTGGATGATCGGCAGCACGATCGGCACGGTCAGCACCATCATCGCGAAGCCTTCCATGAAGGTGCCGAGGACGATGTAGACGAGAATGATCACCATAAGGATGGCAAAGGCAGGGATCGCGAGCTCTCCGATCCAGTCGGCAAGGTTCACCGGGATGCGCGTGAGCGCCAAGAACGGTGCGAAGAAATGCGCGCCGATCAGGATGAAGAACACCATGGCGGTGGTCTTGACCGTATCCAGAAGCGCGTCGAGGAACAGCTTGATCGTCAGGCGCCGCGACCAGAGCGCGTGGAGGAAGGTCAGCCCCGCGCCCACGGCGGCCGCCTCGGTCACGGTGAACACACCGGCATAGATGCCGCCGATCACGATCAGCACGACGAAGATCAGCGCGCCCGAGCCGAACAGGGTTTTGAAACGCTCGGCCATCGGCACCCGCTCGCCCGGAGGGCCGGCATTGGGGTTCATCACGGCGACGATAAAGACCGTGGCCACGAAGAGAGCCGTCAGAAGCAGCCCCGGCACGAAGCCGGCAAGAAAGAGACGGCCCACCGATTGCTCGGTCAGGAGTGCGTAGACGATCAGAACCGTCGACGGTGGAATGAGGATGCCAAGCGTACCGCCCGCCGCAATCGCGCCCGTAGCCAGACGAGGCGAGTAGTTGTAGCGCTCCATCTCCGGCAGAGAGACCTTGCCCATGGTCGCCGCCGCCGCGATGGACGAGCCGGACAGAGCGGCGAAGCCCGCGCAGGCCAGGATCGTTGCGGCAGCCAATCCACCGCGCCTGTGCCCTACGAAGCTGTAGGCGGTGCGGTACATATCAGCCCCCATGCCCGACACGCTCGCGAAAGAGCCCATCAGCACGAAGAGAGGAATGACGCTCAGCGTGAACACCGCCGAGTAGGAAAACGCGAAGGAGCCGAGGTTGTTGAAGGCCGCGGTAGGCGAATTCAGGATCGCGATGCCTGCGGCGCCCACCGTCATCATGGCAAGCCCGATGGGCATCCGGATTGCCAGCAGCAGAAACAGCGCCAGAAAGCCGACAAGGCCGGCGAGCATTGGTGTCATTGGGTGTCCTCGCCGGTCTCGGTCGCCGGTCTCAGCGCCTTGAGCGCGTCGATGATCAGAACGACCGTGAACAGGGCCGCCGAGATGGCGACGGCGAACTGGAAGGGGAATTTCGGGATTCGCATCATGTTCGACACGTCACCGTAGCCGTAGCTCTTCAGCGCGTACTGAAAGCTCTCATAGGCGAGAAGCCCGAGCACGGCAGCGCCGAGCGCGTGAACGGCGAAGTTGATCCACCGCATCGAAGGGCGATCGAGATATTTCGAGAAGATGTCGACCGAGACATGCCCCCGCTGGATCGCGGTATAAGGCAGGCCGCAAGCCACGATCACGGACATGGCAAGCTCGGTCATTTCGAACCCGCCCCGGAAAGGCCGGCTGAAGAAGTAGCGCGCACCGATCTCGTAGATGATCAGCACGGCCAGCCCGGCCAGGACGAGGCCGCCCGCATAAGCGAGCAGCCTCAGACCCTGTTCGAACCTGCGTTCGAAAGCGTCGAGCATGGCCGATCAGTTCGACAGGTTGACGCCGGCGGCGTCGAGCATGGCCTGCCCGTCGATGCCCTGTTCGGCCATCGAAGCGAGCCATTCGTCGTAGATCGGGCGTAGCATTGCCGCGATCTCGGCCTGCTGCTCTTCGGTGAACTCGATCACCTCCTTGTCGGCCGCGTCGCGGACGAACTGGATGCTTTCGGCGGCGCGGTCGAGATAGGCGTCGGTCGCCTTCTGGCTCAGCTCTTCGCCCATCAGACCATCCAGAATCGCCTGATGCTCTGCCGACAGACCGTTATAGCTGTCCTCGTTCATCACGATCAGGAACTGCGACCGGCCAAAGAGCGGCCCGGTGATGGTGAAGTAGTTGGCAACCTCGTGCATCCGGAAGTCGAGGATGGTGGTGAACGGCACCATGGCGCCGTCGATCACGCCCCGCTCGAGCTGCGGGTAAAGCTGCGGGATCGGAAGTGCGACGGGCGTCGCGCCCATCTTTTCGATCTGCGCGGCCTGCGCAGCGGAAGGCGAGCGAAGCAGCATCCCCTCGATGTCCTGCGGGGTCCGGATCGGCTTGTCGCGGGTGTACAGGCCCGCGTCATCGGCAGCCCAGAGCGCCACGACCTTCAGGCCGTCATACTCGGGATCGAAATACCCGCCCTCCAGCAGATCCCACATCAGTTCGGTGGTTGACGTGCCGTCCGGGCGCAGGCCCGGAAGTTCGATCATCTGAGTGCGCGGGAACACGGGCGACGTGTAGCCCGGAAGCGTGAACACCATGTCGACAGTGCCGTCCTGAGCCTGACGGATCAGTTCGGGCGCCTTGCCGCCAAGCTGCATCGACGGATAGATCGTCAGCGTCAGTTCACCGCCCGACTGCTCGGCGATGTCGGCGGCCAGCGGCTCGATGATTTCGCGCACGATGATGTGGCCCGGCGGCACGAAGGTATGCAGGCGAAGCTCGGTCTGGGCCTGGGCGGCGCTCGGCGCGAAGGCTCCGAGAGCGGACGTGAAGCCAAGGGCAACGGCCGCAACCGCACCTTTCAGTGAAAGCGTAGTGGTCATGTAGTCCTCCCGTTATGTGCCCCGCACCCGGTTCTTCGAGGTGTCGGAGCCTGTTGAAAAGTTAGGCGGGCGCGATGGGCTTGGCAAATGAAGTTCATCCGATTGCCCGGTTTTTCCGCGCCCCTGCTCATGGTCTTGTCACTTTCAGTCGCGTCTTCAGGTCGGTCCGGCAAAACGCATGCAGGAAACATGTTTGCTCGGACACATCGAGCATGTCGCGGGCGACGTCATCGCTCTCCGTGGTCTGCAGATGGACATGGGTTTCCACCGGATCGGCAGTGCCGGCCTGCCCCGTCCCGCCGGACGCACCGCCGAGCGAAAAATGCGTGTCCTGCACGATGGAATAGGCCGGAAGATCGAGTTTCTCCATCGACGCCATCCGGCCGAACTGGGTCATGAAACAGAACCCGATCCCGGCGGAGATATAGCTGACCGCATCCGGCGCGCGACCCATGCCGCCCGCCACCGGCGCCTCGTCCGAAAGGAACCGGAAGACCGAACCGTGCGGACTGTAGAGATGCTGTTCGATCTCCTTGATCCCGTCTTCGCGAAGCGTGCAGATCGCCGCCGGATTCAGCGTGCGGTCCTGCTCGTCGCTCAGGCTGGACGCCGCCGCCGCCGTGCCCTTCGCAACCTCTTTCCGAGGAGACATACCGAGTCGTTCGATCAGCGTCAGATCGGTGTCTTCGGGCAACGGCGCCGCGCCCGACGGGTCCGGGATGACTTCGCCGGAGAGTTCCTGCGCAGCACCTGTCGCGATCCGGCCGCCATTCCGCGTCAGGGTGAACAGGCTCGGCAGCACGCCCCGCATCAGCCCGTTCAGCGGCGACGCCGCAACCGCCTCCATCAGAAGCTGGGTCAGCGCGGTATCCTCAAGATCGCAATCGACCTCGACCTCCAGCTCGACCGGCAGCGCTCCGCCTACCATCGTGCGTTTCCGCATCGAGCCCTGCATCGTGTAATAGTTGTTCTGAGTGAGCTTCAGCCCGCGCATCTCGACGCCCCGGGCAGCGGCCAAGGCGGTGATCTCGTTCATGTAGCCGGCGATCATCCCGGTGGTCAGGAAGGCCAGCGGACAAGGCGCGGCGTCGTGGCCGCTGAGATAGGCGCCCTCGTCCGAGACAAGCCGCCACATCAAACCGGAACGGGCCGAGACGACCAGAGCCTCTTTCTGAAAGCCCGAGAGCGACCGCACCCAGGTGCGCGCCGCCTCACCCAGCCGGTTCTCGGGGGGTGTCAGGCCCACGGCCTCGGGATTGGACACGCGGAAGAACGGCGCGACACCGCTTTCCGCGATGATGTTCTCGCCGAGCCGCATGTCAGCCTCCCTTTCCCGCGCCGGCACGTGCAGCCGCGTCGTCTTCGAGGATACGGGCGGCATAGTCGGCAGACGCGCGGATGCCGCCGAGGGGGAACAGATGGATCTGTTCGAAAAGCGGCGCGCCCTCGCCGTCGGTCGCCTGCGCTACGTCAGCCAGAAGGTCGTCAGGCTCGAACGGCAGGAGAAGACGCGTGACGTCGCCCGCCCGTTTCTGCAACACCTTAAGCGACGGCCCGACCCCGCAGGCGATGGCGAACTTGATCAGCGTCTGAAGTTTCGCCGGACCGGCAACGCCCAGATGGATCGGCAGGGTGATCCCCCCTGCCCGAAGTCCCTTTGCCCAGTCGATGACGCTGGCACCGTCGAAGGCGAACTGGGTGACGATCGCCATGTCGACACCAGCCTCTGCCGCAAACGCCTGTTTCCACCGGAGCGCCGCATCCACATTCGCGCTTCCGCCCTTGGGGTCGATATCGCGGTTCCCCTCTGGGTGGCCCGCGATGTGCAGCCGCGTAAATCCGGCGTCCTGAAAGGCCCCGGTTTCGAGAAGCTGGATCGAACTGTCGAAAGTCCCCTTCGGCGTTGTCGGGCTGCCACCAAGCACCAGCGCCTGAGACACGCCCGCCTCGGAGCGGTACCGGTCGATCCAGTCGCGGAACTCGGCCTCGTCAGCGATGATCCGCGCCGGAAAATGCGGCATCACTTCGAAGCCGTCGGCGGCAAGCCGCTTGGCAGTCGCGACCATTTCCTCGATGGGCGTGCCGTCGATATGGGCGATGTAGACGCGGGTGCCCCTAGGCAAAAGCGCGCGGAAATCGTCGATCTTCTCGGCGGTGCGCGGCATCACCTCGATGGAGAAGCCGTCAAGAACGCCCCGCATCTTGCTGACTTGAGTTGCTTTTTTCGACTTCTTTGAAAACGGCAGTATCGACATCATGCCTCCTCCGGCGCCGGCGGCGTCCCGTGGGTGTGGAAGGTCTCGATAGTTTTAAGACCCCAGGCCTGACCCTTCTTCCGCTCGGTTTCGGTCCAGGTCACCGTTTCCCAGTCGGGCGCGAGGATCAGACGCGCCCCGGCATTGGCCAGCTCGACACGGTTGCCCGCAGGCTCCCAGACATAGAGGAAGAACGTGCCCTGAATGGCGTGCTTGTGCGGACCGGTCTCGATGTGGACGCCGTTTTCCAGAAAGATATCGGCGGCGCGCAGGATATCCTCGCGCTGATCGGTGGCGTAGGTGACGTGGTGCAGCCGCGCGTCGCCCTTCCCGTGTTCCTCGGTGCAGGCGAGGTCATAGGTCTTGTTGTTGATCGTGAACCAGCAACCGCCGAGACGCCCGTTATCCAGTTGAATTTGCTCGGTCACGCGGCTGCCAAGACAGGTCTGCATGAAGTCGCGGAAAACGGTCACGTCCTCGGCGAGCAGGTTCAGGTGGTCGATCCTGCGCGGACAGGCACCCTGCGCATGAAACCGGCTCGCCATGTTCTTGAGAGCGGGACGGTCGGCCTCGTCCGGCTGGTAGCGATTTGTGTCGTAATAAAGCTCGAAGACGTGGCCGAACGGGTCCTCGAACCGGAACGCCTTGCCGTGGCCCAGATCGCCCGCGACCCAGCCATGGGTCTTGTAGCCTGCCGCCTCGATCGCCGCGACGCGCCGGTCAAGCGCGGCCTCGGACACGGTGCGATAGGCGATATGCCCAACACCCGTTGTGTGGTGCCGCGTCAGCTTGAGGCTGTGAAACTCGTAATCCTCCCAAGCCCTCAGATAGGCACTGCCTCCGTCCAAGGCACTGAGTTTAAGTCCGAAAACACGCGTGAAGAAGTCGAGACTTTCGTCGAACTTGTCGGTGTAGACCTCGACATGGCCCAGATGGGCGACGTCCTGAACGGGGTCTGTCATCTGCTCGTCTCCTTCGGGTTCGGTCGCGTCGGTCACTCCGTGAGACCGGCCCCGGAGCATATGCCCCGGAGCCGGCAAAGTCAGATCAGGCGGCCTTGGTGCGCCAGCTATCCGCAGCGTAGGAACCGCGCGCCTCGTTCGAGTACGGCGTCGGCGAGACGCGGACGCGGATCTCAGCCTGCTTGTGCTGCTCGGTCGAGGTCTTGGCGGTGTCGTCGGGCTCGCCCCACTTGAGCGTCAGCACGTCGCCGATTTCGACAGACTGGTCCACGACGCCAAGCGACAGGACGCAGCGCTCGTTGTAGGAATAGCCGTTAAACATCGACATCCCGACCATCTTGTCGCCGTGCATGATCATGTCGGCCGACGACGAGGCATAGTTCGGCTGCGGGAAGTCGATCCACTTGTAGGGGATGCCCTCGTCGAACGCGGACGCGATGACCTTGAGCACGTCTTCCTTGTTCCACTCGAAGGTGACCTTCTTCCGGTTGGTGCCGCTTTCTTTCATCTTCTGAAGCGCGGATTTCCCAATGAAATCATCCTTCTTCCAGCCGATGTAGAAGTCGTAGCCCAGCTCGAACGGGTTGACGTAGTAGTCCTCGATATTGTCCGAGACGAAGCTGCCGCCGATGGCGCCTGCGGCCTCGTACATGTCGGCACCGACCCAGTCGCGGTAGTCGGCCAGCATCCCGTCACCGGTGTAGATGCCGGGGAGCGGCGACGGAATCCAGCCAGATTCCAAGGTGTTGGTCGAATAGGCGCGGCTGCCGCACTGAACCAGATCGACGCCGGCGTCGCGCGCGGCCTGAAGGATGGTCGAGTGGATGTAGTGCTTGTCCTCGTACGGGCCCCAGATTTCCAGACCCGGCGCGCCCGACATGCCGTGGCGCAGCGCCTGCACCTTCTTCGAGCCGACATTGATCCAGTCGACATGGAAGAACTTGATGTCGGGAACCGGCCCGCCATTCATCTTCTCGAAGATCTTCGGCGCATCGGGGCCTTGGATCTGGTAGCGATAATGTGTCCGCAGAACCCGCTCGCCCTCGGGGCGCGAGGTCGAGCGCGGGTCGTGCTTGATGCGGACGTTCCAGTTGCCGTAGGCGGCGCAGAACATCAGCCAGTTCGACGTCGGCGCGCGACCCACGAGGATGAACTTGTCCTGACGCTCGCGGAAGATGATGTGATCGCCGATCACGTGGCCGTTCGGCGTCACGGGCACAAAGTGCTTGGCGCGGTTCAGGTCGAAGTTCGAAAAGCTGTTGATGCCGTGATGGGCGAGGAATTCCTCGGCCTGCGGACCCTCGACGATCAGCTCGTCCATGTGATGGCTCTGATCGAAAAGGACGGCGGACTTGCGCCACGCTTCCTGCTCGACCCGCCAGTTGCGGAATTCGGGCGTTACGACCGGATAGACATACATGCCGATGGTCGAATTGCGGAGCATTTCGACCGGGTTTTTATGCTGGGCCATGACATCGGAAAGGCTTGGCATTCTCTTCTCCTTGGGCTCTGGGTTATTGGGCCGTGACCAGCGAAAGTCCCGGGATACGGGTCGCCAGCCGTGGATCGGCGTCTCTTAGAAAACGGAAATTCCGGCGGGCCAGCCGCGCGTGCTCGCGGGCGAGCGCCTCGGCGCGGGCACCTTCGCGGGCTTCGATCGCGTCGACTATCGCGTGGTGTTGCCCCTGCGCGCGGACGAGCGACGCCAGGAAATCGGGAATGATCTCCTGCCCTCGTAGGAACGCGTTTGGCGACGCCAGCGGGTGACGGCAGACGCGGTCCACCTCGCGGCGGATCAGGTCACTGCCGGCCATCTGGGCCAACATGTCGTGGAAACGGGCGTTCAGCCGCACGTAAAGGTCGAAATCGACGCTGTTCGGGCCGCTGATACCTTCGTCGATACGGGCCAAAAGGCCGCGCGCATCGGCGATCACTTCGGCATCGACACCACGCTCTGCTGCAAGGCGCGCGGCAGTGCCTTCGATGACACCGCGCAATTCGATCGCGTCGTTGATGTCGTCCAGATCGAAACTCGCAACACGGCAGCCGCCGCTTTCGATCCGCTCCAGAAGCCCCTCCGAGACGAGACGATCCATCGCCTGCCGGAGCGGCGTGCGCGATACGCCCAAACGCTCGGCCAGGGCGACCTCGGGCAGGCGCGAACCGGCGTCGAACTCGCCGGACATCACCAGTCCGCGCAAGCCGATAATGGCCTTTTCGACCTGTGTCATGCGGTCGTTCTCGCCCATGCATCCTCCCTGGACGCGGCAGCGGGCTTTGCCAGCGCGTCGCGGAGCATGTCATAATGTATACAATTTAGCCCGTCAATCGTGAATTATCGGCTAATGTCCGCCATTTTGGTAGCCGAATGTATACACTGACGCGTAGAGAACTACGGCCACTCGTACAGCGCGACCGATTCCGGTTGGGTATCTGCGCTGCTCAAAGACACCGCGCGCCGCAAACGCCCCGGCGGCGTTCCGGTCATACGCCGGAAGAACCTGTTGAACTGCGCCGCCGACTGGAACCCCAGCATTCCGGCGATTTGTTCTATGGAATTTGTCGAGTTCGTAAGCAAAAGCCGCGCCTCGACCTCGCTTCTTCTGTCGATGATCGTCTTCGGCGTCCGCCCGCGCACGCGCATGCAGATGTCGCCCAACCGATCCCGCGACAGACCGAGACTCGCCGCATAGCGCTCGACCGTCCAACGCTCGCGATAGTGTTGCTCGACCATCGCGCGGAACTGATCGAATACGCGCTGCGACGGTGAATTGGCGCTGATCTCCTCAGCCGATCTCCGCTGCGACCGCCACAGCTCGATCAGCACGATGTGCAGGTAGGCCTCGATCAGCGTTCCAGCCGCCCCCCTGTCGTCGAGGGATTCGCGGTGGATCGCGTCGAAACAGCCGCGAAAGGTCGCCAGAACCTCCGGGTCGTCCGACAGCGGCATGGTCACGCGGCGATTGACCATGGCGCGGATGTCTTCGGATTCCGGCTTGTGACCGATCGCGTTGAAAAGCGCCGTCGAGCCGATGAGCAGATGCGCGCCCACGGCGCCCGGCGAGAGCTGCGCCATCGCACCCTGTTCCCACGGCCACCAGACGATGGCGGGCGCGCGGATGGCGGTCACCACGTCCCGCAACCGGATTTCCGCATCGCCTTTCTCGATCAGAAGCGAAAGCCACGACGTGCCCGACAGGCGTTCGGCACGACCGATGACATGCGAGCGGAGCGCACCGCGATGGATGCCTGCTCGCAACCCAGCGGGTTGCGAAAGCGGTGGATTCGGCACGGTCAGCACGGCATTTCCCACATTCCGGCAATACTTTCCCACAAATCGTCATTTACTGTGCGCCATTATGATCGATTTTGCCAGATCAGGTTCTAATGGGACCGTTCGGCTCAGAGTTGTTTTGGGAGGAGCAGCTGTTTGAGACCAGGCTCATAATCGACGGAGAGTCCGTGTCGCCAGTGTCCGCGGGGCATTTCGAGCGGCGTGATCCCCTGTCCGATGCCATTGTGACGCGTGCCGCCGCCTGCAGCGTGGACGAGGCACGCGACGCGGTAAATTCCGCCGCCCGCGCCTTTTCCGCATGGTCCGAAACGCCGCCTGCCGAGCGGCAGGATGTCCTCTGCAATGCCGCCGACCTGATGCTCTCCCGTGAGGACGAGATCATCGCGGTGGCGACCGAAGAAATCGGCTCAACCGCTGAGTGGGTGCGCTTCAACGTCAAGGTGGCGGCCGACATGCTTCGCCAGACGCGCGAGCTGGCCGACGCCTTTGACGAGATCCGCGATGAGAACCGGAACTACATCCTGCGCCGCCGTCCGGCCGGTGTCGTCCTTGGCATCGCGCCCTGGAATGCCGCGGTCACGCTTGCCACGCGCGCCGCGGCTGCGCCGCTCGCCTGCGGCAACACGGTTGTTCTCAAGGGGTCCGAACTCTGCCCCAAGACCCACGAATGGGTGGCGCGCCTTCTGAACGATGCCGGCCTGCCACCGGGAGCCCTGAACTTCATCACCAATGCGCCCGACCATGCGGAGGAGATCGTCGAGGCCCTGATTGCGCACCCGGCGGTCAGGCGGGTGAACTTCACGGGCTCGACCCGTGTCGGTCGCGACATCGCCACACGTGCCGCACGGCATCTGAAGCCCTGCCTTCTGGAACTGAGCGGCAAAGGCACGATGATCGTTCTGGCCGATGCCGACCTCGACGCAGCGGCGGATGCAGCGGCCCATGGCGGCTACTTCAACCAGGGCCAGATCTGCATGTCGACCGAACGTTTGCTGGTAGACGACGCCGTCGCAGATGAGTTCGCCCGGAGTCTGGCCGAGCGAGTCCTGCTCCTCGGCAGCAATGCCGGGAACGGTCACGGCCCGCTCGGGGCGCTGATCAGCCCGTCTGCAGCGGTCCGGATACGGGCGCTGATCGACGATGCCCTTGCCAAGGGCGCACGGCTGATCTGCGGCGGAGACCTTGCGGGGGGCGGCATTCAGCCGGCGCTTCTGGATGAGGTCTCGCAGGGGATGCGGCTTTACACGGAAGAAGCATTCGGACCGGTCGTCGGTATCACGCGCGTGTCCGGTCCTGACGAAGCTTTGTCGGTCGCGAACGACACCGAATTCGGGCTCGTCACCTCGATCTTCAGCCGGAACGTGGCCGGAGCGACCGAGATGCTGCGCCGGATCGAGGTGGGCATCGCCCATGTGAATGGCTCGACCGTCTTCGACGACCCCCGGATGCCCTTCGGCGGCGTCAAGGCCTCGGGCTATGGCCGCTTCGGCGGGCGCGAGGCCGTGCACGAGTTCACCGATTGCCAATGGATCGCGGTCCACGACTGACCCAACGACGAATGCTCGACGCCGGATACCGGCAGAAACATGAAAAGGGAGGAAACGACATGAAACGCAGAACTCTATTTGCAGCCGCCACGGCCGTCGCAACGCTGGCGCTGACCGTACCGGCCTTCGCGCAGGAAACGCTCAAGATCGGCGCGGTCGGCCCGAAGACCGGTCCGCTTGCGGGCGGTGCCGCCGTCTCGTTCTGGCCGAACGTGCAGCTCTGGGCCCACGACGTGAACGAAGCTGGCGGCATCACTGTTGGGGGCACCAGCTACATGGTCGAGATCATTGAATACGACGACCAGACGAACCCCGGCGAGACCATCAAGGCCGTACAGCGACTGGCGACCCAGGACGAGGCGGATTTCATCCTGGCCCCCTACTCGACCGGCCTGAACATCGCCGCCGCGCCCATCTTTCAGCGCTACGGCTACCCGATGGTCACGCACACAGCGATTTCGGACCAGATCGAAGACCTGTCGAACAAGTTTCCGAACATGTACTTCCTTCTGGGCGGTGCCACGGGCCTTGCCGGCGGCGTGGTCGACGTTCTGACCGACATGCGCGAGGCGGGCGAGATCGGCAACCGCGTGGCCATGGTCAATGTCGCGGACGCCTTCGGGATCGAACTCGCCAGCGTGGGCAAGCCGCAGCTTGAGGAAGCGGGCTTCGAGATCGTTTACGAGACGTCCTATCCGCTCGGCACTCAGGACCTGTCGCCGGTCATCAACGGCGCCAAGGACAGCAACCCCGACGCCTTCGTCGCGTGGTCCTATCCGCCGGACACCTTTGGCCTGACCGAGCAGGCACAGATCGCGGGCCTTGCGCCCAAGGCGTTCTATACCGCCGTCGCCACCGCCTTCCCGGCCTATGCCGGCCGCTTCGGCGCGGCTGCCGAGGGCGTTCTGGGCGCGGGCGGTGTCTATGCCGACGGCGATCAGTTCAAGGAATACGCCGCACGACACGAGGCCGTCACCGGCGCCAAGCCCGACTTCTGGGCCTCGGCCCCGACTTACGCCACGTTCGAGATCCTGCATCAGGCCATCGAGGGCGCAGGCTCGACCGACAAGGAAGCCGTTGCGGAATACATCGCCAACAACAGCTTCGAGACGGTGATCGGTCCTGTCGACTGGGACGAGAACAACTCGAACGCGAAATACTGGACCGTCGGCCAGTGGCAGGGTGGCGTCTTCAAGGGCGTCGCATCCACAGGCCGCGACGGTGCAGTCGCGGCGATGCCGAAGTCCGGCTGGGAATAAGCCCCGCAGCTGAACCCGCGCGCCCCGGTCAGATGCCGGGGTGCGCAATCCCGAACACCTGAACGGCGGAACGATGGACATTCTCTTTACCGGCCTGCTGCTTGGAGGGACCTATGCGCTGATCGCCATGGGCCTGAACCTGCAATACGGCATGGCCCGGATCATGAACCTCGCCAATGGCGAGTTTCTGGTCGCGGGCGGCTTTGGTGCGTTCTGGTTCTTTACCGCCGGTCAGGTCAGCCCCCTTCTGACGATCTTCATCGTCGCGCCGGTGGCCTTTGCCATCAACTGGCTGATCTATGTCGTCTTTCTGCGCCCACTGGTCAAACGCGCCAAGTCGCGCGGACAGCTTGAGGTCGACGCGATCCTGACCACCTTCGGTCTGGCCTTCTTTCTGGTCGGGCTGACCCTGGCCTTCTTCGGAGGCGATTATTTCAGCTATTCCTACCTTGCCCGACCCGTCACCTTCATCGGCGAGACCTATGCGCTGAACCGTGTTGTCGCCTTCTTCGCCGCCGTGGTGATCTGCGGCGGCCTCTGGCTCTGGCTGACGCGCACGCGGGCGGGCATGTCGATACGCGCCATCGCGGTTGCGCCCGACAGCGCGCGGCTCGTGGGTATCGACGTGCCGCGCCTCTCGGCGCTGGCCTTCGCCCTCGGTGGAGCGGTCACGGCGGTGGGCGGCGCGCTGATCTCGACGTTCCTGACCCTCGATGCCTCGACCGGGGTACTCTTCACGCTCAAGGCGCTGATCATCGTGATCATGGGCGGCGTGGGCGACGTGCGCGGCACGGTCATCGCGGCGCTGATGCTGGGCATTCTCGAGACCTTCGTGGCAACGCTGATCGACCCCGGCCTGACGCTCGCCGCCGCCTATCTGCTCTTCGTCGCGATACTTCTCTTCCGTCCGCAGGGACTGTTCGGGAGGCGGCAGGCATGATGACCACGACCGAATACCGCAACCTCGCCATCGGTGCCGCCCTGTTCATCCTCGCGGCCTGCCTGCCCTTCGTCGGCGGCGCCTATCTGCTGACCATCGGCGTGACCATCGCGATGTACACGGTCCTCGCCACAAGCTGGGCGCTGTTCTCGGGACCCACCCATTACATCTCGCTCGCCACGGCCGCGTTCTTCGGCCTTGGCACCTACACGACCGGCCTTGGCTTCGAGCACCTGGATTACTGGCTTCTGGTCCCCCTTGCCGCGATCCTCGGCGCCGCCCTTGCGGCCATTGTGGGCGTCGCGACGTTGCGGCTGTCGGGCGTCTATTTCGTGATCTTCACGCTCGGCCTTGCCGAACTCATCCGGCAACTGGTCACCTGGGGGCAGAACGTCTCGGGTCAGAAGGGTCTCTATGTTCTGACGGACCTGACCGAAGTGCATATCTACTGGCAGCTTCTGGTCCTTGCGGCGCTCGTCTACCTGACCGGCTGGCTGATCGGGCGGTCGCGCCTTGGCTTTGCGCTGAGGATCATCGGGGATGACGAAGAGGTCGCGCGCCACTCCGGCATCAACACCGCCCGCGCCAAGGTTCTTCTGTTCATGGTCTCGGGCGCCGCTGCCGCCGCCACCGGCGCGATCCTCGCCCCGCGGTATATCTATATCGAGCCCGCGCTCGCCTTCACGCCGATGCTGTCCTTCCAGGTGGTGATCATGGCGCTTCTGGGCGGCACCGGGCGGCTTTGGGGGCCGGTTGTCGGCGTCATCCCCTTCACCTTCCTCTGGGAGGCGATCTCGGCCAGTTTCCCGAACCAGACCACGCTGCTTCTAGGTCTCTGCTTCCTTGCCATCGTCTTCATTCTTCCCAAGGGCTTCGTCGGCCTTCTGACCACGATCCGGACCCGGATGAACGCACGGGAGGCCTTCTCATGAGAGCGGACGCCCCTGTCCTGTCGCTTCGCGGGGCGACCAAGCGGTTCGGCGGCCTTGTCGCCGTCAACGAGATCGACTTCGACGTGGCCGAGCACGAGGTCATGGGCCTGATCGGACCCAACGGGTCGGGCAAGTCCACCACGCTGAACCTGATCTCGGGCGCTTTGAAGCCTACATCGGGCACGATCTCGCTTCGCGGCACACCCATCGGGCACTTGTCCGCGCAGGAGATCGCCAGACGCGGCATCTCGCGCACCTTTCAGCTTGTGCGCCTTCTGCCGTCTATGACGGTCCTCGACAACGTCCGGGCCGGGGCCGTCTTCGGACACCGCCGCCGCTGGGGCGCCGAGGCGGATGCCCATGCGATGAAGATGCTGGAACTCGTGGGCCTCGCCCGGCGCGCACATGCCCATGTCGGCCAGCTTACCTATATCGACACCAAGCGCGTGGAACTGGCGCGGACGCTGGCCTCCGATCCCAAGGTTCTTCTGCTGGACGAATGGCTGGCGGGTCTCAACCCGACCGAACTGACCGAAGGGATCGCGCTGATCCGGCGGCTTCGCGAGGAAGGCCGGACCATCATCCTCGTCGAACATGTGATGGATGCCATACGCTCGCTCTGCGACCGCTGCGTGGTCATGTCCTCGGGGACCAAGATCGCCGAAGGCACCCCGACCGAAGTGCTGTCGGACCCGGAGGTCATCCGCGCCTATCTGGGGGACGACGATGCTTGAGGTTCGGGATCTCTCCGTCTCATACGGCAAGCACCGTGCGCTCGATGGTGCGTCGCTGAAAACCGGCCGGGGTGAGATCGTCGTGATCCTTGGCGCGAACGGCGCGGGGAAAACCACGCTCCTGAAGGCCATGTGCGGAATATGCGAGGGCCGCGTCGGCGGTTCGGTGCAGATGGGCGGCGAAGAGCTTCTGGGCCTCGCTCCCGACCGGATCGTCGAGACCGGCATCGCTCTTGTTCCAGAAGGCCGGGGCGTCTTCGGTGATCTGACCGTCGAGGAAAACCTGACACTTGGCGCCTATGCGAAACGGGCGCGGGACGAGGAAGCGGGCAATCTGGAACGCGTCCTGACCCTGTTTCCGAAGCTGGGCGAGCGCCGCCGCCAGACCGTCCGCACCATGTCGGGCGGCGAACAGCAGATGGTCGCGATCGGACGCGCGATGATGTCGAACCCGCAGGTTCTGGCGCTTGACGAGCCGTCGCTCGGCCTGTCGCCGCTTCTCTGCAAGGAACTGTTCCAGAGCCTCGCGGCCGTCCGCAAGGCGGGTCTGGGTATCCTCCTAGTCGAGCAGAATGCCAAGCAGAGCCTTGCCATCGCGGATCGCGGATACCTTTTGGAGAACGGAGAGATCGTGCACGAGGACAGCGCCGAAAAACTGGCGAGCGACCCGGCGGTGCAGAAAGCCTACCTCGGTGCCGCCGCCGGTGCCGCCGCGCCGAAAGCCGCCGCAGCATCGACCAAACCCGTGCCGCCCCGCGCGCCGACACCTGCCGCCGCGCCGCGCCCGGCGGCGGGCCCGTCACCCTCGGACATTGCAGCGGCGGCACTCAAGGGCGTCGGCGCAGCGCCCCGTCCAGCGCCCGCGCCCAAACCAGCGGCGGCGCCCGCCCCCGCCACGACGCCCGTCCCGCAGGCCGCGCCGACGCCGCGCCCTGCCCCGACACCAGCGCCCAGCGGTTCGGCCCCCGATCTCAGCGCCCTTGTCTCCCGCGCCGCCGCGATGTCCTCGCGCCGGCCGGCCCAGGGGGCGAATGGCGGCGCGCAGTCCCGCCTGCCCACTCGGCCCGCAACGCCGGCACCACCCGCGCCGCCACCGAGACCGGCCCTGCCCGAGATGCCCCGGCCCGACGCCGGGTCTTCTGCCGACCGGCTCAAGGCCGCGCTCGAAGAAATAGAAGCCGCCGCCCGCAGGGCGGAAACCTATCGCCCCGCGCCCCATACGCGCGACACGAGGAGATGACATATGCTTGACGGCGCCAACGCTTCGCCCGCGATCCGCGGCAATTACATCGGGGGCCAGTGGGTTCCCACCGCCCGCACTTTCGAGGATCTGAACCCGTCCGACAATTCGGTCTATGCCCGCGCGCCGGACGGCACGCGCGAGGACATGACCCGCGCCATCGAGGCCGCGCAGGAGGCCTTCCGCGACTGGGCTGCCCGCCCCTTCGACGAACGTGCCCGCTTCCTCTTGAAAATCGCGGATATCTGGGAGGCGCGTCAGGACGAGTTCATCCGTGCCGTCGTGGCCGAAGGCGGCGGGTTCTACGGCAAGGGCGTCTTCGAGGCGGGCTTCGTGTCGGGCATCTTCCGCACCTCCGCCGCGCTCTGCTATCAGAACGTGGGCGAGGTGCTGCCGTCGCACTACGGCAAGGTGTCGATGGCGCAGCGCTTCCCGCTCGGTGTCGTCAGCGTCATCAGCCCGTGGAACATGCCCGGCATCCTGACCTCGCGGGGCTATGCGGCAGCGCTCGCCGCGGGCAACACCGTGGTCCTGAAACCTTCTGAAGACACGCCCTATTCCGGCGGCCTCTACCACGCGGAGATCCTCGAAGAGGCGGGCATCCCGCCCGGCGTCTTCAATGTCGTCACCTGCTCGCGCGAGAACGTGAGCGAGGTGGGCGACGAGATGATCGAGCACCCCTATGTCAAGGCGATCTCGTTTACCGGGTCCACCGCCGTGGGGCGCCACATCGCAGCCAAGGCGGGCGCACATCTGAAGAAGGCGTGCGTGGAACTGGGCGGCAAGGACTCGATGATCGTGCTCGAGGACGCCGATCTCGACAAAGCGGCGCGCGCCGCGAATTTCGGGTCTTTCATGCATCAGGGTCAGGTCTGCATGTCGACGGAAAAACTGCTCCTCCACGAGAGCATCTATCAGCCCTTCATGGAGAAATTCCTCGCCCGTGCCGCCAAGCTGAAGACCGGGCCGACCCATGACAAGAGCGTCACCATCGGCCCGCTCGTCAACACCCGTCAGGCCGTGCGCGTGAAAGCGCTGATCGACGACGCCGTCGAGAAAGGTGCCCGCGTGGAACTGGGCGGCAATGCCTGGGACAATTTCGTCGAGCCGACGGTGCTCAGCCATGTCGATCCGACCATGAACATCTGGCACGACGAGACCTTCGGCCCGGTCGTGATCGTCGCCCCTTTCCGGACCGAGGAAGAGGCCATCGCGCTGAACAACGATACCGAATACGGCCTGACCGCCGCAGTCTGGACCGAGGACGAGGCCCGCGCGCTCAGAATGGCGGGCGATCTCGAGACCGGCATGGTCCACGTCAACTGCCAGAACATCAACGACGAACCGCACGTGCCCTTCGGGGGCGTCAAGGCGTCGGGCGTCGGGCGGTATGGCGGGCGCTGGTCGCTCGACGCTTTCACCGAACTTCGCTGGATCACGCTCGATCGCGGCGGACGGCATTTCCCGCCCGTTTTCTGATCTCGGGCAAAGGAGGACACTGACATGGGTGCCATGGGTTGGATCATTCTGTTGCTGGTCATCGCGGCCATCGTCATCGCGGTGGCGGCGTGGTTCTATGAACGCGCCACGAACGAGGTCAGCCTCGTCCGGACCGGCGTCGGCGGCCGGAAGGTCATCATCGACGGCGGCACGCTGGCCGTGCCGTTCTTCCACGAGATCAGCCGGGTCAACATGCAGACCATTCGCATGGATGTGAGCCGGGTTGGCGAGAATTCACTGATCACCAAGGACCGTATGCGGATCGACGTGGGCGCGGAATTCTACGCCTCGGTCATTCCCGAGGCCGACGCGATCACCCGCGCGGCGCAGACCCTTGGCAAGCGCACGTTCCAGCCCGACCAGCTCAAGTCGCTGATCGACGGTATGATGGTGGACGCGCTCCGTGCCGTGGCCGCGCAGATGACCATGGACGAACTCCATGAGAACCGCTCGGGCTTTGTCCGCGAGGTGCGCGAGGCGCTGACCGATACCCTGGCGAAATACGGGCTTGAGCTGGACAGCGTCTCGCTGACCGCGCTCGACCAGACGCCGTTTTCATCGCTCGACGAGAACAACGCGTTCAACGCGGTGGGTATGCGCAAGCTGGCCGAGGTCATCGCGAAATCGAAGAAGGAGCGCGCCGAAATTCAGGCCGAATCCGAAGTGGCCGTGCGCCGTGCAGAGGTGGCCGCAAGCCAGCGAAAGCTGGAAATCGGTCTGGAAGAGCGCCGCGCCGAGATCGCCCAGACCCAGGAGATCGAGACGCTTCTCGCCGCGCAACTGACCGAGGTCGCCCGCCGCAAGGCCGAGGCCGAGCGCGAGGCCGCGCAGGCCCGCATTCGCATGGAGCAGGAAATTCAGTCCGCCAGCATCGCCCGCGAACTGACGATCCGCGAGGCCGAGATCGCTCAGCTGCGCGCGCTGGAAATCGCGGAGCAGGAAAAAGAGATCCTGACCGCCGCCAAGAGCCAAGAACAGAGCAAGGCCAAGGCCGATGCCACGAACGCGCGTGCCATCCTGATCGACGCAGAAGAAGACCTCCGCACCCGCAAGGAACTGGCCGATGCCGAGCGCAAGAAGCAGATCGCGCTGATCTCGGCGCGTCAGGACGCCGAGGCCAATGCCGAGCGCGCCCGCATCTCGGCGGCTGCCGATCAGGAGGTCGCAAAGGTCAAAGGCGTCATCCGGCGCGAGGAAGCGGCCTCGATGAAGGTCTACCGTCTGGCCGAGGCCGAAGCCGAAGCCGCCCGCATCAACGCCGAGAACGCCCGATCCGAGGCGCTCATGGCGATGGAGATGGAAAAGGCGCGGCTGGAGGCCATGCCGCAGATTGTGCGCGAAATGGTCAAGCCCGCGGAGAAGATCAAGGGCATCAACATCAACCACGTCACGGGGCTCGACCGCGCGGCGGGCGGCGGCGGGAACGGCTCGCCGGTCGGTCAGACCATCGACTCGATCCTCGATATGGCGGTGGCCCTGCCCGCGATGAAGAAGATCGGGGACAGTATCGGTGTGAACCTCGACGGTGTGCTGCCCGAGGATGGCAAATCCGGAAAGAAGGGCTGAGGCGACACGCGCCTCAGTCGATTTTCGACGCGTCCTTGTACATGACGCGGTGACGGCGCGTCTTGATCCATTCGGCAAGCTCGTCGTCCGTCATGAAATGCTTGGGGTTGTAGCCGTCCCAATGCAGGATCTCTTCCTGCGGACGGCGCCAGCGTTTGTAGGGCTTCGACGCCGCCGGGCCAAACAGCATGATGTCGAGCACCGAGATCTCGTCGGGAATGCCCAGAAGCGGGCGCATGGCCTCCTGCGCCTCTTCCTGACCGATCGCCGTCACCCACCAGACGTTATAGCCAAGCGCCGCCGCCGCCAGATGCGCCGACATTGTGGCGGCCGCCACCGATTGCAGCAGGATGCGCTCGGCATTCTCGTGATACATGCGGTCAAGGTCGGAGCCGTCGTTCAGGACCGGGAACGCATTGGTCCAGCGCATGTCGGAACAGACCACGATGAACCCCGGCGCCGTCGCCAGCCCCCGGTAATCCGGCGTCGGGAACTTCATCTTGGCCTTGGCGCGAAACCGCTGCTCGGCCACGAAGTAATCCGCGATCTTCTGCTTCAACTCCGCATCCCGGATGGCGATGAACTGCCAGGGCTGTGCGTTGGCACCGGACGGCCCGTGCCGCGCGGCTTCGATGATCATCTCGTAGTGCTCTTCGGGCACCACGTAGTCGGGATCGAACTTGCGGACGGTTACCCGGTTGCGGATCACCTGCATCAGCGCGTCATAGCGCGACGTGTCCCCGATCTCGGGCAGATCGACCTCGGCCTCTGCGGCGTCGAGATCAACGGCGGGTGTGGTCTCAGTCTCGGTCATGCGTCCCCCTCCCCTTGGATGCGTGTCGAAAACCTATTCTATCACGTCAGGGCCGAATACATCAGCCTCAAGGCAACCACGGTCAGCAGGATCAGGATCAGCTTGTCGAACGTCTCTTTCGACACGCGCCGCGCCGCCCGCTCGCCCAGTGGCATGGCGGCGAAAAGCGGGATCGTCGCCAGAACGGCCAGCCCCGCCCGCTCCCAGGAGAGCACACCGAGGGCGATAAGGGTCGGGATCTGAAACGAGGACATCATGAAGAAAAAGGCCGAGATCGTGCCGATGAACTCGCGCCGCTCCAGCCGCATAGCGTTCAGAAAGGTGACCGACACCGGCGCCGAGATGCCGCCCGCCCCCTGCATGACCCCTGCCAGAAACCCGACCGGACCGGCGACCCTTTCGCCCGGCGCCCTGTCGATCTTCCAGTCGGGCAGTCGAAGGCGGAGGCCGATATAGAAGAACACGATGCACGCAAGTCCGCCCATCAGCACATCGGTGGAGAGCGATGCCAGCAGCACCGATCCCGCAGCGGCCCCGAGCGCCCCACCAATCGCGAAACTACCGACAAAGCGGATATTGCTCCACGCATCGCGATAGGCCCAGGCCTGCCACGTGTTGGACATGAGGTTCAGGACAGAGAAGATGGCGACCGCCTTCGGTACGCCGAAGACGATGGCAAGGATGGGCACGCCGACCACCGGCGCGCCGGCGCCGGTCGCGCCCTTGAGAAAGCCGCCAAGCGCGATCGCAGCCGCGGCAAGGATGATATCGAAAAGCGTCATTCAGAATGTCTCGGTGGCGGCTACGGCAACGTCAAGCAGCACGTGCCGCCGCTCGTCGCGAATGATCCGGACGGCGCGGGCCAGCGCGTCGGGAATGTCGGCCCCATGCTCGATCCGTTCGGCATGGGCGCGCGATGCGCGGGCGACGGCGGTGAAATCAGGCAAAGGCGCGAGAGAGGTCAGCGGCACCTCGTTCCGCTTCATCGCGGCGCCCTCGGGATAGGCGCCCCTGACAGCCCGCCGAACCGCGTTCCAGCCACCGTTGTTCTTGACGACGATCAGGATGGGCAGGTCCAGCGCCTCGGCCACCTGGTGGCAGACGACGGGATTGGCGAACATGTATGAGCCGTCGCCCACCGCCGCGATCACAAGCCGGTCCCGGTCTGCCAGTTGCGCGCCGAGTGCGGCGGGCACGCCCCATCCCAAGCCGCCGGAATGCGGGTTGCCGAAGAACCGGTTCGGTCCCTTGAGCGTCATTGCGCCGGGAAGAAGACCGAGTTCGCTGAAGACGACGGCGTCCTCGTCCATGATGTCGGACAGGCAGGCGCTGAGCCACGCGGGCGACGCCACCTCACCCGGTTCGGGTGGCGTGGCGGCGGCGAGAGCTTTGGCGCGTGTCTCGCTCGCCAAGTCCTCTATCTGCTTCCGACGGTCGGGCGCGGGTTCCGCGCGCGCGGCAAGAGCTCCAAGCACCAACACAGGGTCGGCGGCGATCGTCAGGTCCGAGCGATAGCCCCTGACGGGCATCCGCCCGAAAAGCGGGTCCGGCCCGATATGGACCACCTTCGCACCCGGCGCGGGAGGCGTACCGCGCGCGATCCATGGCACGCCACTGTCAAGCACGATCACAAGATCGGCGCGCTCCATCGGCGGCGGGCCGTAGCCCAGAAGCGCAGGGTCGCCGCCCGCCAGCACGTTCCGGACCACGAAGGGCTCGGACACGGCCAACCCCAGCCGGGCCGCAGCGCGCGAGAGCGCCTCGGACAAGCGCCCGGCAGGGTCCCCGCGCTGACAGACGACCAGTGGAAGTTCGGCCCTGTCGATCCACTCCACCAGAGTGTCGAGATCGGCGCCATGCGGGGCGCCCGCACGGGCCGGAGCCGTTGCAGGCGCAGGCGCATAACCGTCCGGCAAAGCCTCGCACAATGGCTCGCGTGGCAGGCTCAGATAGACAGGACCAGGCGGGTCCGACAAGGCGATGGCAGCGGCGCGTGTCGTGACGCTATCGCCTTGTTCGGGATAGCGAATTTCGTAGTCGAACTTGACCGCATCACGGACGAGCGATGTCTGGTCGAACATCTCCTGCCCGTACTGGATCGGCGTGATCCGCCCACCCACGCGGCCCGTCTCGGTCAGAGGCGTGCGGCCGGAGAGCACCATAACGGGCACGTCGTCCGACGCCGCATTGATCACGCCCATGACCGCGTTCGCCAGCCCGACATTCACATGCACCATCACCGCCTGCATCCGGCCCGTGACCAGCCAATAGCCATGCGCCATGCCCATGGCGGCGGTTTCGTGCGGGACGGTGACAGGGGTCGGGATCGACTCGGCGGGCAGTTTGGCCAGCCCTTCGATCAGCGGCGGAAAGTCCGTCCCTGCATTGGCGAAAAGATAGCTGACCCCGGCCCGCGACAGCGCCAGCAGAAGCGCATCCGCGCCGGTCTCGGGGTTGGCCAAAGGGTCTTTCATCCCGCCTCGTTCAGTTGGCTTGATATTCGGCTTGGCCAGCTTATTGTCAACACTGTCTCAATAGTTGGGATTCTGAAGCCTGACGTCGAGACCATTGGGAGGAGAAAAAATGAACAAGCTATTCACCGCAGGAGCCGTGGCCCTCGGCCTCATGGCCGCCCTGCCCGCCGCGGCACAGAACGTCGGGATCGCCACGTCGAACCCCGGCTCGCTATTCCACAACATCGGCACCGCCGTGGCCAATGCCGCAAACGCGGGCGGCCTGAACACGACGATCCAGCCCGCCACCAGTCCGAACCAGTTTATTCCCTTCATCGACCAGGGCGGGATCGAATTCGGCGTCGCCAACCTGCAAGAGGTCAACTACGCGATCACCGGCGAGGCATGGTGGAACGGGCGTGAGAATCCGAACCTGCGCATCGTCGCCCATCTCCAGCCGCTGGTCGAAGCGATCTTCGTGCGCGCCGATAGCGACATCATGAAGGTCTCGGACCTCAAGGGGCTGCCGATGACCGACGGCTACACCGCCCAGAACACCATCCTGCCGCAGCTTTCGGCCTTCTACGCCACCGCCAACATGACCCGCGACGATGTCGAGCAAGTCTCGGTCGCCTCGGTCGTGGCGGGTGCCGACGCGTTCATGGCGGGGGACACCGTGGGCTTCATCTTCGCCCACGGTGCAGGCAAGGTCCGCGAGGCGGATGCCGCCGTCGGCGGTCTGCGCGCGCTTGGTGTCGAGGACGCAAGCGACGAGTCGCTGGCCCGCGCCCGCGAACACTGGCCCACCGCCTTTTTCATGTCTCTGCCCGAGGGCGCGATGCCCGGCGTTCTGGAAGAGACCACGTATATCGCCTTCCCCCAAGTGATCTTCACCCACGCGAACGCACCCGATGACGCGGTCTATGCGATGGCCAAGGCGATGTACGAGAACGCAGGTGTTATGGGCGAGACCTTCCCGCCGATGCGCGCCTTCCGTCCCGAGAACATGCGGGGTGATCCGGGTATTGCCGAGTTCCATCCCGGCGCGATCCGCTTCTTCGAAGAAGTCGGGCTTCAGTAAGACGTGAGCCAGAGGGCTGACACGACGCGGATGGGCCGTCACGGGGTTTCCGTGGCGGCCCTCAAACCGGTGGCGGACATACTCGCCGCCGGTATCGTTCTGCTGGCGATCGGCTGGGCGCTGTCGCTTCAGCGCCAACTCGGATTGAACCTGTATCCGCAGCAGTTCTTCGCGGGCATCATGTTCTTCACGCTGCCGCTCGCCTTTCTGACCCTGCCCGCCCGGCGGGAGGTTTTGCGGAACCACGTGCCGTGGCACGACATTTTTCTCGCGCTCGTTGCCATGGGCGCCCTCGGCTTCGTGGCCGTGGGTTATCCCGACCTTGTACTGATGATCTTCGCCCGCCCGCCCGAGATCTGGGTGCCGGGTGCTATCATCATTGTCCTTCTGCTCGAGGCGCTCCGTCGCGCGACGGGCTGGGCGCTGGTGCTGATCATCCTCGCCTTCCTTCTCTACGCGCTTTTCGGAGACGTCTTTCCGGGCCGCCTTCAGGGCCGCGCGCAGAACTGGCAGCTTCTGGCGGGCTATATGGCCGTCGACTCGAACGGCATTCTGGGCCTTCCCATCTCGGTCGCGTCGACCGTCGTCATCGCCTTCATCCTGTTCGGCGTACTGCTGGGCATCACCGGCGGCTCGCAGTTCTTTACCGATGCGGCGATGATCGCCATGGGGCGCTTCCGGGGCGGGTCGATGAAGATCGCGGTGCTGGCCTCGGGGCTTTTCGGCTCGATCTCCGGCTCGGCAGTCGCCAACGTCGTCGGCACCGGCGTCGTCACCATCCCGATGATCAAGCGCGACGGCTACCCGGCCCACAAGGCGGCTGCAATCGAGGCCGTATCGTCCACGGGTGGACAACTCATGCCGCCCGTGATGGGCGCCTCCGCCTTCCTTATGGCCGAGTTCCTCGCCATCCCTTATAGCCAGATCGTGCTGGCGGCTCTGGTCCCGGCCTGCCTCTACTACATCGCGCTGTTCATTCAGGCCGACCTTGAGGCCGCGCGCCTTGGCATCCGGCCCGTTCCGAAATCCGAGATCCCCAAAGGCCGCGACGTGATCGTCGGCATCCATTTCGCCGCCGCCTTCGGGGTTCTGATCTACCTTCTTTTCTGGCAACGCTACCAGCCCGAGCGCGCGGCGCTCTGGTCGGTGCTGGCGCTCTGCGCTACGGCGCTTCTGATCGGATACCGGGGCAAGAGGCCGAGCCTCGCGAACCTCTTCTTCAGCATCGCGCGCACGGGGCATTCCGTCGTCGAGATCCTGCTCATCTCGGCGGCGTCGGGCATCGTGATCGGCGTCCTCAACATCACCGGCCTCAGCTTCAACCTGACCTACCTTCTGGTTCAGATCGGCGGCGGCAGCGCGATCCTGCTTCTGGGCCTCTCGGCCATTGTCTGCATCATCCTCGGCATGGGGCTCCCGACGCTGGGGGTCTATGTCCTCCTCGCCGCACTTGTCGCGCCCGCGCTGGTCGAGGTGGGAATCGAGCCCATCGCCGCCCATCTCTACGTTCTCTATTTCGGCATGATGTCGATGATCACGCCGCCCATCGCACTGGCCGCCTTCGCCGCCGCGTCGCTTGCCAAGGCTCCGGCCATGGCGACGGGTTGGGCCGCGATGCGCTTCGGCTGGTCGGCCTATGTGATCCCGATCCTCTTCGCCTTTTCACCGACGCTGATCCTGATCGGCACACCTTCCGACATCGTCTTTGCCGTCATCACGGCGGTCCTTGGTGTGTGGCTCGTGTCTTCAGCACTGGCAGGCTACTTCACACGCCTTCTGAGCCGCGGAAAACGCATCGCCTTCGGCACGGCGGGTCTGATGGCCCTGGTTCCGGCGATGGCCTTCGAGGGTGCGCTGCTGACGGATGTGGTCGGTGTGGTCGCCGGACTGCTTCTGATGATCTCCGAGGTCATCGGCGCGCGCCGGGCCGCATCGAGCGAGGTCGCCCCATGAGCAGCGTTTCCGGCTCGGGCGAGCGCATCCTCGCAATTCTGGACCTCTTTTCCTGCGACCGCCCCCACTGGACGCCGGAAGAGATGATGGCAGAGCTCGGCTATTCGCGCCCGACACTCTATCGCTACCTGAAGACGCTGAAGGACTCGGGCTATCTGACCACCCTGCCCCATGCCGGCTACACGCTGGGTCCCCGCGTCACCGAGCTTGACTACCTGATGACCCGCGCCGATCCCTTGATCGCGCTTGGTACGCCCGTTTTGGAACGTCTGGCGGCGCAGTTTCCCGGTTCGGCCTTTCTGGTGCGCTGGTATGGGAGAAAGCTTCTGTGCGTCGCGTCGGTGGTCTCGGTTGAGACGCCGAAATCCAGCTATCCGCGCGGGCGCCCCATGCCCATCGGCAAGGGTGCCATCAGCCGGGCCATCGCCGCCTTTCTGCCGCCGCGCGACCGGCGCGCCTTGGTCGAGGACTATCTCGAGGCTTTCGCCGGCACCGGAACGGGCGACACCGTCGACGATGTGCTGGAAGCGCTCCGCGACGTACGACGCGACGGCTATTCCACCGCCTGGGGCGAGGTTACGCCCGGCGTCGTCGCCGTTGCGGCCCCCGTCATGGGAAGCGACCCGACACCTCAGGGCGCGATCTGCATGACAAGCGACGAGGCCGATGCTGGTCCGGAAAGGCTTTCCGAGATCCAGGCCATGGTGCTCGATCTTTCGCGCGAGCTTGGCGACAGCCTGGGCCAGCAGGACGGCCTGAGCGGGGCCGTCGCATGACCTGTTCCGAACCGAAACCCGAATGAACCGAGGCGACACATGAACATCGCACCTGCACGACATTTCATCGATGGCGACTGGGTCGCCGAGGGTAGTCAGGAAGACAGCATCAACCCCGCCACTTTCGGCGTGCTTGGGCAATACCATCCGGGCAGCGCCGCCCTGGCCAACGCCGCTGCCGCTGCCGCGCGGAAAGCGTTCTTCGATTCGCCTTGGGCCGCCTCGCCCCGCCTTCGTGCGCAGGCGCTTTTCGAGATCGCGGACCGGCTGGACGCGGCCAAGGACGAAATCGCGGACCTCGTCGTCGCGGAGAACGGCAAGATCCGCGCCGAGGCCATGGGCGAGACCATGGGCGCGATTTCCGAGACGCGCTATTACGCCGGTCTGACCCGCAACATACGCGGCACCATGATGGAAACCGCGCCGGGCAACATGTCCTTCTTCAACCGCGAACCGGCGGGCGTTGCGGGTGTGATCGTCCCGTGGAACGCGCCAGTGACGCTGCTCATGCGCTCGCTCGCCCCGGCCCTCGCCGCGGGTTGCACCACCTTCATCAAGCCCGCCCAGCAGACGCCCCTTGTCCATGCACGGATCATGGAGGCGATTACCTCGGCCCCGTCGCTGCCCAAGGGCGTCGTCAACTCGGTCAACGAGAACGGGATCGAGGTGGGGCAGGCCATGACCGCGTCGCCCGATATCGACGTCATCAGCTTCACCGGGTCGAGCCGTACGGGCGCGGCCATCATGGCCGCCGCCGCGCCGACACTGAAGCGGGTCGGGCTGGAACTGGGCGGCAAGGCGCCTGCCGTGATCTTCGAGGACGCCGATCTGGATCTGGCGGTGAAGGAACTGACCCACGGATCGCTTGCCATGGCCGGTCAGATTTGCGTCGCCGCCGCGCGGTTCCTTGTCCACGAGAGCATCGCGGAAGACTTCGAGGCGCGGATCACAGCGGCGTTCAAGGCCGTTCGCACTGGCCCGGGCAGCGACCCGGCCAGCCAGATGGGCAGCCTGATCGACGACGCGAACCGCCAGCGAATTGAGCGCCTTCTGGAGCAGGCCGCCGATGAGGGCGAGATGATCCTCCGCGGCGAGCGGATCGGTCAGGGTGCGTTCCTGACGCCGTCGCTCTTCCGGATCGACAACCTCGCCTCACCTCTGGTGCAGGAAGAGCTTTTCGGCCCCCTCGTCTCGGTCGAACGTTTCGCAGACGAGGCCGAAGCCGTCCACAAGGCCAACGCGACCCCCTATGGCCTCGCCGCGTCGGTCTTTACCCGCGACGGCGCGCGGTCCATGCGGGCAAGCCGTGCGATCCGGGCGGGCACGGTCTGGATCAACTCGCATCTGAGGCTCTTTGCCGAAGGCGAGACCGGCGGCTACGGCAAATCCGGTCTGGGGCGGCTCCACGGGCCGGAGGGGCTGAACGACTTCCTCGAAACCAAGCATATCTACATGGAGGCGGGCGTGATCCCGCAAACGGCCTGATGCCCGAGACCTATGACGTTCTGATCAACGGCGGCGGCCCGGTGGGCATGGGGCTTGCCATCGAGCTTGGCCAGCGCGGCCACCGGGTTTGCGTGGTCGAGCGCTATCCCGAGCCCCAGCCGATCCCCAAGGGCCAGAACCTGACGCAACGCACGGCCGAGCATTTCCTGTCCTGGGGCTGCGAGGCGGAACTCCGCACCGCGCACCCGATCCCCGAAGGCGGCGGTATCGGCGGCATGACCACCTATGGCACCCTTCTGTCCGACTACCATTACGACTGGCTGAACCGGGCGCATGTGAAGGATTACTATTTCGCCGCCAACGCCCGCCTGCCCCAATACGCGACCGAGCGGGTTCTTCGTGCCCGCGCGGCCGAAATACCGGAAATCGACGTTCTCTACGGCTGGTCCGGTGAGGCGCTGGAGCAGGATACCGACGGCGTGACGCTGACGGTTGGAGAGCGGAAGGGACATGGTACGAAGACGCTTCGGGGCAAGTTCCTTGTCGGCTGCGACGGCAGCCGCTCCTTCACCCGCGAGGCCGCCGGGATCACCGAGACGAAGTCCGAGCATAACCGTCTGATGGCGCTACTTGTCTTCCGCTCGGAAGAGCTGCACGAGCTTCTGAAGCGGTATCCGGGCAAGGCGTTCTACAACGTGCTCCACCCGGATTTCGAAGGGTACTGGCAGTTCTTCGGGCGCGTCGATCACGGGCTGTCGTGGTTCTTCCATGCGCCGGTTCCGCTCGGCACCACCGAGGACAATCACGACTTCCGCGCCATGCTGCACCGCGCCGTGGGCCAGCCCTTCGAGCTGGAGTTCGAGCATATCGGGCTCTGGGACCTGCGCGTGGCGATTGCCGACACCTACCGTATGGACCGTGTCTTCATCGCTGGCGACGCCTGTCACAGCCACCCGCCCTATGGCGGCTACGGCATCAACACGGGCTTCGAGGATGTGCGGAACCTTGGCTGGAAACTGGCCGCGACGCTTGAAGGATGGGGCGGAGACGCGCTTCTCGACAGCTATGACGCCGAGCGCCGGCCGGTCTTCGCCTCGACGGCTCGGGACTTCATCGAGCGGTTCATCGAAGAGGACCGGACCTTCCTCAACACCTACAACCCGGACACCGACCGCGAAGCGTTCGAAGCTGCCTGGCATTCCCGCAATCTGGACGCCGACGAGGTAAACGCGTTTGAGCCGAATTACGAAGGTTCACCCGTCATCGGCGGCGACGGTCACCCGAGTGCCAAGGGCGGCCACAGTTTCGAGGCGCGGATCGGCCACCTGTTGCCACCGCCCGGCAAGGATGCCGGAGCCGGGATGCTCGACCGGATCGGAGATGGCCTGACGCTCTTACTTGCCGAGGGGGTCGATGCGGAGCCGTTCGAGACGGCGGCAGGCTCCATGGCCCTGCCCCTCACTGTCGCCCGCCTGAGCGCCGGGGAATGCGACGCCTATGGAACCGACCGCATTCTTCTGCGCCCTGACCGTTTCGTGGCATGGACCGGTGCGGATGGTTCAGAGAAGGAGGTTCTGAGCCAGGCGATTGGCGGAGCACCGTCATGAGACACGCAGTCATCACAGGTGCCGCCTCGGGCATCGGCGCGGCGGCGGCGCGCGCCTTGCACGAGAGAGGCTACCGGATCACCGCCATCGACCTGAACGATCCCGGCAGCGCGGCAGACCGATGGATCGAGCAGGACCTTGGCGACCCGGACACGCCCCTGCCCGTCATCGACGGCCCGGTGGATGCGCTGATCAACGCCGCCGGCCTGCCACCCCGCGCGGGGCTTGAGCCCAAAATCCTTTCGGTCAATGTGCTGGCGCTGCGCCGTGTGACGCGGGCGGTGCTGCCCCTGATGAGCGAGGGCGGCTCCATCGTAAACGTTGCCTCCAAAGCCGGTGCCAAATGGCGCGAGAACATCGCACAGGTCCGGCACCTTCTGGCCATGCCAGACGACGCCGACCTGACAGCATTTGTCGCGGACGAAAGGATCGACCCGGTTCGCGCCTACGACCTGTCGAAAGAGGCCGTGATCGTCTGGACAAAGGCAGCGACGGGCGACCTGATCGACCGGGGCATCCGCATGAACGCGGTCAGCCCGGCGGCGGTCGCCACGCCCATCCTCGACGACTTCACACGCGCCTTCGGAGAACGCGCGACACGCGGGATCGAGATGACGCGCCGTTCCGGCTCACCGGAAGAGGTGGCCGAGGTGATCGCCTTCCTGACCAGCCCCGCATCGGAATGGGTGCGCGGCTGCAACATCGAGACCGACGGCGGTCTGACGGCGATGCTGGAGACGCGGGATATCATCGGGCCGGATGTCGGCACGCCCTGAATCCTGCGTGGGCAAAGCGAGGGGCCAGCCCCTCGCGCTCCCCGGAGTATTTTCGCCAAGAAGAAGAGAATTTTATTCGAATTCTACGGGCCCGGCTTCCGGGTGCGCTCCGGTGCCTCTTCAGAAGTCGAAAAAGATCGTCTCGTCAGGCCCCTGCAGGTGGATGTCGAAGCGGTAGGCGCCCTCGCCCGTCTTTCTTGCCAGAAGCGTCGGCACACGGCTCTGGTGTTCGATCCGCGTCAGGATGGGGTCCTCGGCATTGGCCTCCGCCTCGTCCTCGAAATACATCCGCGTCTGCAGACCGATATTGATACCCCGTGCGACGATCCAGAGCGTCGCGTGCGGCGCCATCAGCCGGCCGTCGCGGAACGGCACTCGGCCCGGCTTAACGGTCTCGAACACGAACTCGCCCGTTTCGGGATCGCCGGGCGACCGGCCCCAGCCGGTGAAATTCGGGTCCGCCTTGCCGCGTGTCTCGTTGGCCGAAGCATAAAGACCCGCCGCATCCGCCTGCCAGATCTCGATCATCGCGTCGCGAAGGGGCGTTCCCATGCCGTCATGGACGATGCCGGTCACCGTGATTTCCTCGCCTTTCACAGGACCGGTCTTCATCGACCGACCCAGATCAGACCCGCCATAGATCTCGATGCCCGAGAAATTCGGCATACAACCGATATGGACATAAGGACCGGCGGTCTGGCTGGGGCTTTCTTTCAGGTATTCAAGCTTCTGCACCATGATCACAGCCCCTCCCGGCGGTTTTCGAAATAGGTCTGGCGGCGGCCGCGCAGCACGATGTCGAACTTGTAGGCGCGCGCGTCCATCGGCAGCGTCCGGTTCATGTCGAGCGGCGCGGTCAGGTCGTCGATCGCCTGCTGCGACTTGAGGACGCCCACGATCGGGCAAAGCGGGATCAGCGGATCCCCTTCGAAATACATCTGGGTGATGAGCCGTTGCGCGAAACCGTGCCCGAAGACCGAGAAATGGATATGCGCGGGGCGCCATTCGTTGGGACCGTTGGGCCAGGGATAGGGTCCGGGCTGAATCGTGCGGAACTCATAAGAGCCGTCTTCGCCCGTGATCAGCCGTCCGCAGCCGCCGAAATTCGGGTCGAGCGGTGCGATATATCCCTCTTTCTTGTGGCGATAGCGCCCGCCCGCATTGGCCTGCCAGAACTCCAGAAGCGCGCCCGGCACGCCGCGGCCCGTCTCGTCAAGAAGACGGCCGTAGACGATGATCCGGGGACCGATCGCGCTTTCGCCGGGCTTGGCATAATTGTGGATCAGGTCGTTATCGAGCTTGCCGATCAGCCCGTGCCCGAAGACAGGCGAGGTCTCCTCGCTGAGCGTCGTCGGAAAAGAGAGAAGCGCGGCCTGCGGGCTGCGCTTGACGCTGGTCTTGTAACCGGGGGTATAGGCATCCGGCTGCCGGTCCCGATCGCGGGCGATGTAGCCCCTATTCTGTCCGTTCTCGGTCATAGCTCCACTCCCAGTTCCTTGTAGGTGTCCTTGGCCAGTTTGATCGCATGGTTGGCCTTCGGCACGCCAGCATAGACTGCCACGTGCAGGAAGGCCTGCATCACCTCGTCAGGGCTGGCGCCCGTGTTGCGGCTGGCGCGGATATGCATCGGTATCTCTTCGAAGTTCCCGGTCGCCGCAAGAAGCGCCAGCGTCAGAAGCGACCGGTCCCGCCGTGAGATCGTGTCATCGGCCCAGAGCGTGCCCCACGCGCCTTCGGTGATCATCGTCTGAAAGGGACGATCGAAGGCGGTCTTGCCCGCCTCGGCGCGGTCCACATGGGCGTCGCCCAGAACCTGACGCCGGACGCTCATGCCGGTGTCGAAACGGTCAGCCATTCTGGTGCTCCTTCAGAAAGGGATTCAATAGCGCGGCGTAAGCCTCTGGTTTCTCGACGCATGGCAGGTGACCCGTGCCGGGGATAACCTCCATCCGCGCGCCGGGGATCAGGTCGGCGGTCGCGCGCATGACCTCGGGCGGCGTCGCACCGTCCTCGTCCCCCGTAAGCGCGAAAACCGGCAGGTCCAGCGCGCCGATCTCACCGCGGATATCCGCGTCCCTGAGCGCCGCCGAACAGCCCGTATAACCCGCCGCAGGCGTCCGCTCGACCATGGCGCGCCAGAGTGCGACGTCGGGCGCGTGCCGCCCCGCCTTGCTGAACCAGCGGTCGAGAATGGCCTCTGTCAGGGACGCGACGCCCCCCGCCTCGACCGCGTCGATCCTCTGCTGCCACATCTCTGCCGTGCCGAACCGCGACGACGTGTTCGACAGGAAGAGCGCGCGCACAAGATCAGGCCGCCGCAGCGCCAGAGCCTGCCCGATGATACCCCCGATGGAGAGACCGACAAAGATGACCGGCCCACCCGCCACCTTTTCGACCACCGCTTCGGCATCGCTGACCAGCATGTCCAGCGTATAGGGCGCGGGCGTCGCCTCGGTCAGGCCATGGCCCCGGTTGTCGAAGCGGATAAAGCGGAAACCCGCCGGCAGATGCGGCATCAGCGCGTCCCAGAGCCTGAGATCGGTGCCGAGCGAGTTACAGAAGACCACCGGCACGCCATCGGATTGCCCGTCCTCCCGCCAGTGGATCGAAATACCGTTTGCTTCGAGGACGTTCATCAGTACGGCAACCCCACATAGTTTTCCGCCAGCGCCTTTTGCGCGGCCTCGTTCGCACGCAGGAACTCAAGCTCGGCGCGCTGCATCTTCAGATCGAAGGGCGACTGGTCGGGATACTGGTGCGTGACCGACGAAAACCACCACGAGAACCGTTCGGCTTTCCAGACCCGCGCAAGGGCGCGCTCGGAATACCGGTCGATCCCTTCGCTGGAGCCGGTCTCATAGAACTCGCGAAGGCCGTTGTAGAGGTAATGCACATCGGACGCGGCAAGGTTCAGACCCTTGGCACCGGTGGGCGGAACGATATGGGCGGCATCGCCGCACAGGAACAGTCGCCCCCACCGCATCGGCTCGGTCACGAAGGACCTGAGCGGCGCGATAGATTTCTCGATCGACGGTCCCGTGACCAGCTTTGCGGCCTGATCGGCGGGAATGCGGCGCTTGAGTTCCTCCCAAAACGCTTCGTCCGACCAGTTGTCCGGGCTGTCATCGGCGCGGCACTGGATGTAATAGCGGCTGAGGTTCGGATTACGCATCGAGCAGAGCGCAAACCCACGCTCGGAATTGGCGTAGATCAGTTCGTGATTGACGGGCGGCGTCTCGCTCAGGATGCCGAGCCAGCCGAAAGGATAGACCTTCTCGTATTCCGTCCGCACATCCGCCGGGATGGTCTTGCGGCTGACCCCGTGAAATCCGTCGCAACCCGCCACGAAATCGCAGTCTATCCGACGCGCCTCGCCATCGACGGTGTAGGTGACATATGGCGTATCGCCATCGGCACCGTGGATCGCCACGTCCTCGACATTGAACTCGATGACGCCGCCCGCCTCTTCCCGCGCTGCATAAAGGTCCCGCGTCACCTCGGTCTGACCGTAGACGACGACGGGGGTACCGGTATGCTGCGTGAAGTCGATGCGGAACATCTCGTCGCCGTAGGAGATCAGCGTCCCGTCATGGGGCAACCCTTCGCGATGAAGCCGGTCGGCGCAGCCCGCCTCTTCAAGAAGCCCCACCAGCCCCTGTTCGAGAACGCCCGCACGAATTCGGCTGAGGACATAGTCCTTCGTCTTCCGCTCGAGAACGACGCTTTCGATCCCACGGGTGTAGAGAAGTTGAGACAACAAAAGGCCGGACGGCCCGCCGCCGATGATCGCAACCTGTGTTTTCATTGCCGTCCTCCCTCGACACATCTTGTATGATACATCCCGAACAGTGCATTAAAAATGAGAAATCACGCTGGTTACTTGCCAATATGGAAATCAGAAAACTTCGACAGATCAAGATGCGGCACCTGCTGGCCTTTGTGGAGACGGTCCGCGCGGGCAGCCTGAAAGCGGCGGCGGGGCGGATCAACCTGACCCAGCCGGCGATCTCGAAGACGTTGAAAGACCTTGAAGACATACTTGGCGCGCCGCTTCTGCTCAGAGACCGTGGCGGCATCGCGCTGACCCGAGAAGGCTCTGTGTTCCGGCAATTCGCGGAACAGAGCCTTGCCTCCCTCGGTCACGGGCTGTCGAGTATCGAGGCCCTGAACCTTGGCATTTCGGCCCCCCTCCGCCTCGGAGCTCTGCCGAGCGTCGCCGCCGTCTTCCTGCCGGACGCGGTGCAGCGCTTTGCCGAACTGTCGCCATCGACGCCCGTCACAGTGGACGACGGCGGCATCGGGACGCTGATCGACCGTCTGCGCGCCGGGGAACTGGACATTGTCGTCGGACGTATGGGGCGGCCCGAGCGGATGACCGGACTCTCCTTCACGCAGCTTTATTCGGAACAGGTGGTTTTCGTGGTCGCGGCAGATCACCCCTGCGCCAGGGCCACCGATCTGGCCGAACTTGCGGGGCAAAAGCTGCTTTATCCGCCCGAGGACGCGGCGATCAGGCCTCTGGTGGACCGGTTCATGCTGTCCGAGGGGATCACCGGCTGGCCCGACCGGCTGGAAACTGTCTCGGGCGCATTCGGACGCGCGATGACGCTTGGGCCTGCGCGCGCAGTCTGGCTGATCAGTCAGGGTGTCGTCGCAGGCGATATCGCGGCGGGGCGCATGGTAGCGGTGCCGATCGACACGACGGCCATGGCGGGGCCCGTCGGAATCATGGCCCGCTCGGAAGAAGAACCGACACCGCCGGTCCGCCTGTTCCGGCAAGCGCTGTTCGAGACCCTGGACGCCGGCGGGATGCCGCCCGATCAGTCCTCGTCCGCTCCTATCGACGTGACCTGATCCAGAAGCCCGTCCGCCGTGGCCAGCGCGACGCCCGTCGCCTCGAACATGGCGGGCAGCGTCATCCACTCGATCGCCCACGCGGCGCCCGAGCGCTCCTGCTCGTGGACAAGCGCCTGCGCCAGCGTCCCCTGCTGACCCGCAACGACCCGCGCCAGCGCAATCAGCACCTCGGCCCTTACCGGGTTCTGCTTGTGCGGCATGGCAGACGACCCGCCCGCGCCCGACAGTGTCACCTCGTCAACGCCCTGCTGGGCCATCAGCGCCATGTCCTGCCCGATCTTGCCGAGCGCGCCCACGACTTTGGTCAGCCAGTGTCCGACGTCCAGAATGCGGCTGCGATCACTGTGCCAGACATCGGAGACGCTCAGCCCCAGATGAGTGGCAAGCGCGGCGACGACCTCATCGGCCTTGTCGCCATGGGCATCCCGCGTCCCCACAGCGCCGCCTGCCTGAACGACGCCCACTCTTGCCACGAGCATGGGTAAAGCGGTCAGCGCCCCCGAGAGCGGAGCGCGCCAGGCTGCAAGACGATCCGACACCCGGATCGGAAGAGCCGCCTGCATCCGCGTGCGGCCCATAAGCGCCCGCTGGCCGTAGTCATCCGTCAGGCTGTCGATCTGCCCGATGATGTCGGCAAGCTGAACTTCGAACCGCGCAAGGCAGTTAAGAACAGTCAACATCATCGCCGTATCCAGAACATCCTGACTGGTCGCGCCGCTATGGATGGCTTTCGCGGCGTCTTCCTCCAAACCCGCCCGCAACGCGCGCACAAGCGCAGGAACAGGAACGCCGTCACGCTCGCTGCCCGAAGCAAGGTCAGAGGTTTCGGGATCAAAGCGGTCGATGGCCGCGAGCGCCGACTGACCGGCCTCCTCGGACGCGATCCCGCGGTCGATCAGCGCCTGAGTCCAGGCGCGTTCGAACGCAACCATCCGGCGCGTGAAGGCGGGAGCGGAATAGGCCTCGGCCGTCCCGGCATCCTGCAGAAGACTGCCCCAGAGGGGCGTTGACAGAAACGCGTTCACCATGGCCCGACCCTAGCGATTACCGCCGCCGATGCCAGCCCGTTCCGCCACTCGAAAACGGAACGGGCAAGGCTGGTATCAGGCCGATTTGACCAGGAGCCCGGTATCTTCGTCCAGAACGAAGGTGCTCTTGCGGTCATCCGGATCGTAGATGTCGAAGTCGGGTACCAGATCGCCGCTCTCGGCCAGTCCGAAATCGAAGTGCGCGATACCGTAGCCGAAATCAAACGCATGAAATGCGTTCATCCTGAATTATGTTTTCTTCAACAAGAAAATCCTGAAGATCGATCAGCCACAGTCACAAGGTTCCCCAAAAACGCTGAGAGATCGCAGTCGGGTCAATCAGCGCCACGACCACTGCTCAACACAATTCAAATATGCTTTGGAAAAGGGACGGTGATCCGACCGATTGGCTTAGCATTGGTGAGACCCCGAGACGTCTCAGAATAAAGACCGATATGAACTCGGGCTGAACGCCCGCAAGGTCACTCGGCCAACAGGTCAAGGGATCACCGATCCGACGCCGATTTAGGCCAGATCGCCTTTTCGTGCGAATTGGAAGCAGCCTTCAGATCAGGCCACAGGCCGCAAGCAAGAAAGAGGCACGGTCCTCGACCGAAGCTTTGGGGACCGGGATAAGCTTATAGGCGAGGTGCCGCAAAGCCTCCTCGATGCGCCGATGTTCGCGGACTGCTGCGCCAAAGTCGTGGCGCCGCTCGGCATCCTGCGAGAACAGCTCTTCCCACGGAGGAACCACGAAGACAGTGTCGTTATAGGGTCTCTCATCGCCCATTGTCTCCGCAACACTGGGCCCGCCCGCATGAGCAAGGGCCACCGCCGCGTCAAGCAGCCCACGGTCGAAGAACACCACACCATCGTGCCGCTTCGCGTCCTCAAGATCGGCTCTGGCCATCGCGACGGCCCGATGCGCGAAGGCTTCCAAATTCACCCAGGGCAAAGCGCGTCCGTCACCGGTCACTTCCTCGGCAACGATACGACGACCCGGCTCGGGCACGGTGGCGAAGCCGCGCTCTGAAAGATGATGCAGCAGAGTCGACTTTCCTCCGCCCGAGCAACCGGTCAATACGAAAAGGTTATCGGCCATTTGAATTCACCTTCCAAAGATACCGGAGACGGCGTGTCCGCCCAAAAAATGGCTCGTCGATTGTATCCTAACGCGAGAGACGCCAACGCCAAGTCCGGCGAACAGGACCCTCGCATCAAGACGACGCGTGACGCGAAATGGAAAGACTTGGCGTTGCGGTCAGGCACGTTCGCACCGGCCGTCGCCCAGACGGTTTTTCCCCAAGGAGCCGCGCCACTCAGCAGGACCGGCGGCGCGGTGAGCCCTGGAGAAAGGGCTTCTGGAATAACGTGATTGCGCGATTGCCGGCGCTGCGCCCAAATGGGACAAAAGCCGCGACCAATCCGGGGGACCTGATGACCGACGCTCCAAATGACTTTCGCAACAGGTTTCTTGCCCGAGAACGGCTGATCGGCTGCTTCCTGAAGATAGCGAATACGCAGCCTGCCGAAATTCTAGGGACGCTCGGTTACGATTTCGTGGTGGTGGACGAAGAACATGCCCCATTCTCGCGCGAGAGCACCGACCGGATCATTCTGGCCTGCAAAGCCCATGGAATCGCCAGCCTTGTCCGCGTGCAAAGCCCGTCACCCGAAGCCATTCTCAGCGTGCTTGACTGTGGAGCGGACGGAGTTCTCGTTCCGCATGTCGACACCGCCGAAAAGGCCCGCGCGGTAGTGGCTGCGGCGCGATACGCCGGCGGCAAACGAGGCTATTCCCCGACCACCCGGGCGGGCGGTTTCGGCTCTATGACCTTCAAGGACCATATCAGAACCCAGGATGACCGTGTCACAGTCATCGCGATGATCGAGGACGCGGCCGCGCTCGGGCAACTGGACGACATCATGGCGGTCGATGGGCTGGACGGAATATTCATCGGCCGTGCCGACCTCACGGTCGCCCTGGGCGAAAGTGAAGGCACCGCCCCTGCGGTGCTCGAGGCGGTCGATCGGATTGCGGCATCCGCCAGGTCGGCGGGAAAGATTATCTGTGCCATGTCGGGCGGTTCAGCCGACATGGAGGGCATGGCGGCCCTTGGCACAACTGCTTTCATGGTGTCGTCCGACCAGACACTTCTGAAATCCGCGGCTGCGGAGGCACTTGCGGACGCCCGTGCCATCTTGGACCTGCCGGAAAGCCGCGATCAGTGAATGGGCCGCGTCACGCGTATCACCTCGATAGCGATCGGCGGGCCGTTGCTCGATATCGTTGTGCTCTTAAGCTGCAAAGCCCGTTTCAGCGCGCACTCGAAGTCTTTGCCTGACTGTCGATGCCGAGCCTTTCGCGAAGCTCGGTCTTGACCACCTTGCCATAGTTGTTCTTGGGCAGGTCGTCCGTGAACAGGATCGCTTTCGGAACCTTGAACGCGGCGATCTGCGATCGGCAGTGACGGCGAAGCGCTTCGGCGTCCTGAGCCGCATCTTGGGCGGGGACGACGAAGGCCACGACTTCCTCGCCCCATTCAGCGCTCGGCCGGCCCACGACGGCAACTTCCTGCACGCATTCATGCGAAAGTAGCGCCTCCTCGACTTCCCTTGGATAGACGTTTGACCCGCCGGATATGATCACGTCCTTGGACCGATCCCGAAGCGTCAGATAGCCATCGGCGTCCAAACTACCCATGTCGCCCGTCCGCAGCCAACCGTCTGCCAAAGCCTCGGCGGTCGCTTGGGCATTCCGCCAGTACCCCCGCATGACCGGCCTGCCCTTCGCGACAATCTCACCCGTCTCGCCCACCCGGCACGCTGTCCCGTCGGCGCGAATGGTCTTCAACTCGACGCAGGACTGCGCCCGTCCGACCGAGCCAAGTCGGGATGCCCAGTTCGGATGATGTCTGTCAGCTACCTCGTCCCGTGTCAGGACCGTCAGGCACATCGGACATTCGCCCTGACCGTAAATCTGGATAAAACGGTCGCCGAATTGGTTGAATGCCTCAATGGCGTCCGCGACGTACATCGGGCCTCCGCCATAGACGATGGTGCGTATCCCCTCGCCGGAATAATCCAGCTCCCTCGCTTTGCCGACAAGACGCTTGACCATCGTGGGCGCGGCGAACATCGAGAGATTGCCCAGACGCGGTGCCATCTTGCAGATATATTCGGTATCGAAGCCGTCGGTCGGCGGCACGATATGGCGTGCGCCAGCCTTAACGAACATGAAATTGTAGAGACCCGCTCCATGCGACATGGGGGCGGCGTAGAAGGCGGCATCGCCTTCGTGGACCGCGTCGACGTCGATGACGTAGGCCTCGCTCATGGCCGACAGATTGCCGAAGGTCAGATCGACGCCTTTCGGCTTCCCGGTCGTGCCAGAGGTATAGAAGAGCCACGCCGAGTCGTCGGGGCCGGACGGGTGCGGTTCCCTCGCCTCGTCGCCCGTCTCCGGAAAATCGGAAAACACCAGGACCGGGATCTCGGGCGCAAACCCGGACGGGGTATTCCCGTCGACGATGACCAGCTTCGCGCCCGAGTTCGCGAGAATATAGTCGACTTCACGCGGGTGAAGCTTGCAGTTGACCGGCACCGCGATCGCGCCCGCGCACCAGATCCCGTAAAGCGCAATGAGATACTCGGGCGCATTCCTGGCGAAAATGGCGACGCGGTCACCAGGCGCAATTCCATGGTCCTGACACAAAAGGAGGGCCAGGCTCGCGGCCCGGTCGGCAAACTGACGATAGGTGGCGATCACCTGCTCGCCAAGAAGAAGCGACGGGTTGTCCGGCACCCGTTCCGCCGTCTCGAAAAGCATGGCCGCAGCCGTCATCAGGCGTGCACGGGCTCGAGGATCGAGACGTAACTCGCCACCGCGCCACCTCCCATATTGAAGCACATGCCCACATCCGAACGGGGCAACTGCATCGCGCCGGCCCGTCCGGTCAACTGCCGGGCGGCGAGGACATGCATCGAAACGCCTGTCGCCCCGACGGGATGGCCCTTGGCCTTGAGCCCTCCGGACCGGTTGATCGGCAGTCGTCCATCCTGTGCGGTGATACCGTCGCCTACGACGCGCGGTCCCTCGCCCGGCGCCGCAAGCCCCATGGCTTCGACGATCATGAGTTCCGCGATCGTGAAGCAGTCATGCACTTCGGCGAATGAGATATCCGACAGCGCAAGCCCCGCACTTTCGTAGGCCGCGCGAAACGCCCTTGCAGGTCCTTCCATGCGGCTCTGCGGTTTCGCCGAAAGGGGCAGCAGGTCATTGACCTGTGTCGCCGCGCGGAACGCGACGGCGCGTTCGAAATCACCTGCGCGATCTTCGTGCGCCAGAACGATCGCGGCAGCCCCGTCCGAGATCAGCGAACAGTCCGTCACGCGCAGAGGTTCGGCGATCATCGGGTTCTTGTTGGACGGCTCAAGGCAGAAGTCGAGCGAAAGCTCGCGCTGCATTTGCGCAAGAGGATTGTCGAGCGCGTTGTGGTGGTTCTTGACCGCGATTTCCGCCATCGCGCGTGACGGGTCCGTATACTCGGCACGATAGGCGCGGGCGAACCTTGCGAAAATCTCGGGAAAGGAAACGCCAGCTTCCTCTTTCTGATAGCTGGCCCCGGCAAGCGCATCGGTAACCTCTGCGGTCGACAGGTGCGTCATCTTCTCGGCTCCGACCACCAGCGCGGTCTTTATACGGCCCGCGGCGATGGCATCCAGGGCGCCGAAGATCGCCGCCGACCCCGAAGCGCAGGCGTTTTCCAGACGCACGGCCGGCTTGAAGCGAAGATCGGGGTGGATCGCCAGCGCCATGGACGAACAGAAGCCATCCGCGACCATGCCCGAGTTGAAGTGGCCGAGAAAGACGGCGTCGATCTCACTCGGCGCGAGGCCCGCGTCCTCGATTGCCTCGCGCGATACAGCTTGAATCAGATCCTCAAGGCTGTGCTCCTCGAGCCGCCCGAACTTCGAATGGCCGCAGCCCACAATAAGTGCCGGATGTCGCATCTCGTGTGTCACTCCCCCGCCACTGGTGCGCCGTAGCCGCCGCCACCGGGTGTAATCATGAAGACCTCGTCGTCGGGCGCCATCTCGCGCTTGCGCGTATCGACGACGTCCTCGCCATTGATGCGGAACACGCCATGCGCGCCGTCGCAGCCGCCCATAAGCCCTTCGGGCGCCGTGGAAAGGCGGCTCGGTATCGTGTTGAGAAGCCACGGCCTTGTGGTTCTCATCCGGTAACCGATCCTCTGGCCGTCGCCGCCCGGATACTTTCCGGCGCCCCCCGTCCCGCGTTCGAGTTCCTTGCAGGTGAACGCGATCGGATAGGACGCTTCGAGCACCTCGACCGGCACGGCGGAGACACCCGTAGGATAGCACACTGCCGAGATGCCGGGTTTTTCTGCCCGCGCGCCCATACCACCGGAGTAATTGAACATCGAGCTCGTGAATGGCCGTCCGTTTTCGTCGCGGCCCTGAACCTGTACCGTCCAGACCGCGCCCGAGCCTTCGGCGAGAACGCGCTCGGGCACGACATGAGCGAGAGCCTTCAGGATAGGAAACGGAACGTACATCCCCACGACGTGCCGCGCGTTTACAGGCGACGGGTACTTCGCGTTCACGATGCTTTCGTCGGGAAGCCTGAGCTTGATCGGAGCAAGACTGCCGGCGTTGTTCGGCAGGTCGGGGTTCAGCGTCGAGCGGACCGCGAACGTCGCGTAGGCGTGGGTATATGCAGGAACCACGTTGATGCCCATGCCGCTGGGGCCCGAGGACCCTTCGAAATCGATCGTTATCTCCCCTTGCTGAGCGTCGATCGTGACAGCCGTCTTCAGCTCGATCACGTCGCCGCCGGGAACATCGAAACGCGACGATCCGTGATACGTTCCAGGCGCAAGTTTGCGGATCGCATCCCGCGTTGCAGTCTCGGAACGGTTGATGATCTCGTCGGACAATTCTTCGATGTCATCGAGCCCATAGCGATCGCACAGGGCATTCAGCCGTTCGGATGCGATCATGCCGCTCGACACCTGCGCACCGAGATCGCCCATCAGCGCGTCCGGCGTGCGGACGTTCCGCTTGATGATGTCGAACAGGGTGCGATTGGGCTTTCCCCGCTCGTAGAGCTTCATCACGGGAATCCAAAGGCCCTCTTCATGGATGTCGCGCGCGCCCGATCCGATGCCATAGCCGCCGATGTCGGAATGGTGAATGGTCGATCCGGCGTAGCCTATGATCGCGCCGTTTCGAAAGATCGGCGACAGGACGGTGATGTCGAAAAAATGCCCCGCCGACATCCAGGGGTCATTCGTGATCAGGACATCACCCGGGGCGATGTCGTTTTCGTCGACTTCGTCCAGCAGATTGCGCGCGGCTGCCGCAAGCGAGTTGATATGACCGGGCGTTCCCGTCACCGCCTGCGCAACCATGCGCGCGCGCTTGTCGAACAGGCCATTCGCAAGGTCTCCGGCCTCCCGCACGATGGGGCTGAATGCGATGCGCTGAAGCGCGCGCGCCTGTTCGCTGACGATTCCGATAACGTTTGACCAGAGTATCTGAAGTTCGACGCCGTCCATCATGCGACCCTTTCGAAGACTTGTGGTTTTCTTGCCGCAACGCGGTCGGCTACCAGACTGCCGCTTGGATGCAGCTTGAGCGACCAGCCCTCGAGGATGAAGATCGTCGTCTCCCGCTCCTCAATGATCGCCGGCCCGTCGATACGGTCGCCGTGTTTGAGCGCCAGGCGCTGAAACACCGGAACATCGCGAGCTGTGCCCCCGACATGTACCGTCCGCGATCCCGTGTCAGGCAACGCGCCCTTCGCGACCTGCGCGGCACTGGCGCGGTCCGGATGACGTCCATACGCGGTAACAAGCCAGTTCACGACCTCGATCAGCATACCATCCAGCTTCAGCCCGTACTGTTTCTCGTATTCCGCCTGGAAAAGCCGTTCGATGGCTGCGGTGTCTCGCGTTTCCCTCGGATCTCCGTCGAGTTCGATCCGCACTTCGGACTGCTGGCCCGTGTAGCGAAGTTCGACCCCGAAGCGGTATTGGCACTCATCCTCAGGAATGCCTGCGTCGACCAGGGCCGCGCCGCCCTCTTCCACCATGGCGCCAAGCGTCTCGTCGACACGTGACCAGTCGACGCTGTCGAGTTGAGAGACGAGACTGCGAACCAGATCGACTTGTGTAGGCGTGACCAGCGTTCCAAAGGCCGAGAGCACGCTGGCAAGCGGCGGATATATAACCTGCTCGCTTTCGGTCAGTTCGGCGACCATGCAGGCATGAACCGGCCCGGCACCTCCGAAAGCAAGAAGCGGCAAGCCCCTGTAGTCGATGCCACGATCGGTTGCATGCGTCCGCGTCGCGGCGGCCATCTGCTCGCAGACGACCTCGAAGACACCCCACGCGGCTGCCTCCCGGCTCAGACCAAGCGTTTTTCCAAGATCGTCGAAGGCCGCTTGCGCCCCTTCCAGATCAAGCTCCATGTCTCCGCCGAGGAACCGGTCCGCATCAAGTATACCGAGCACGAGGTCGGCGTCGGTGACACAGGGGTTTTCGCCGCCCCGCCCGTAGCAGACCGGGCCCGGCATCGAACCCGAGCTTTCCGGCCCGATCTTGAGCAGTCCAAGGGCGTCCACCGAGGCGATGGAGCCACCGCCGGCGCCGATTTCAATCATGTCGATGGACGGTACCGTGATCGGCATTCCAGATCCGGGCTTGAACCGGTACCGCCTGTCGACTTCGAAGGTTCCTGCAACAAGCGGCTCGTGGTTCTGCACGAGACAGGCCTTCGCCGTCGTTCCGCCCATGTCGAAAGAGATGAGATCCGGGATATCGAAAAGCCGGCTGAAGTAGCAGGCGACGAGAGCGCCCGCTGCCGGTCCGCTCTCGATCATGCGAACCGGCATGTCGCCCGCCCTCTTCGCGCCCAGCACACCGCCGTTCGAAAGCATGATGAGAGGCTGCTGATCGAACCCGCGCGCTTCGAGTTCGTCGATCAGGGACAACAGGTATGGCCGCGTGATCGGAATCGTGTAGGCGTTGATGGCGGTCGTGGATGCCCGGAAATACTCGCGCATCTGTGGCGAGATGACCGATGACAGGGAAACATAGATCTCGGGCGCCTCCTCTGCGAAGATCTCGCGCACCCGCTCCTCGTTCGCTCCGTTCCGATAGGCATTGAGGAAACAGACCGCGACCGAAACAATACCCTGGTCGCGGCACTTCTGGATGATGTCGACGATCTGGGCACGGTCGACCTCCTTGCCGATCGCTCCGTCGGCATAGCATCTCTCTGCAACCGCGAACGTGCGTTCAGACGGAATAAGAGGCTCCGCGAACTCGATCTGAGGATCGTACATCTCGTAGCGATGTTCCTCGCGGATATAGAGCACATCGCGAAACCCCTCGGTGACCAAGAGAGCGACCGGCGGGCCTTTGCGTTCGATCAGGGCGTTCGTGACGACGGTGGTCGCATGGACAACGACGTCGTTCACGTCCGACGGCTGGATGTCGGCTTGCGAGAGCACAAGATCCACGCCACGAAAGAAGCCCTCGATCAGATTGTTGTGTGTCGTAAGGGTCTTATCGACAAAGCTTCGTCCGTCCGATGCCAAGAGCACTGCATCCGTGAACGTCCCGCCGATGTCGATGGCGAGCGAATATTTCGTCATATGACGTCTCCTCTCGTGTAACCCAAATTCTCTGAAATTCGTCTCGCGGCCGTCACGACCGCCTTGATCTGCTTCTGTGACGGCGGCTCGCTGATATCCTGGACGGATGCAGCGATTGTGAGCGTCGCGACCAGCCGGGCACGCGCATCGAAAATCGGCGCCGACAAGGCGTTCACACCCCGCAGCGTCTCTTCCGGCGCGGTGGCCCAGCCCTGCTTCGCGACCTCGGCCACCTGCGCTTCCAGTGTCGCCAGATCGGTGATCGTGCGATCCGTGAATGCCTGGAGCTTCGCGGCACGGACCTGATCCCAGTTCTCGGGGTCTCCGAATGCGAGCGCGAGTTTGCCTTGAGCCGACGCGTGGAAGGACAAGAGCGAACCGGGGCGCGTGACGATCTGAACAGGGGAATCCACGCGCACGATCTCGGCAACGCGCATGCCCTGTGCTTCGAGAAGCGAGAACGTCACGGTGCACTCCGTCTCGGTCCGGAGCCGTGCCATCTGCGGCCGGGCGAGCGCCGTCAATTCGGTGCTTTCCGCGACCGCCTGACCCAGGTGGAAAAGCTTGAGCGTCAGCTTGTAGCGCTCGGTCTCCGGGTCCTGCTGCGCGTAGCCGATCGAAACCAGCGTCTGCAGGTACCGGTAGACCCGCGCCCGCGGCATATCCAGCATCCTGGCAAGTTCTGTGATCCGCGCGCTTTCGCCGATCGATGCCATTGCCTCGATGATCTGGAACGTCGCGAGCGTGGACTGATTTGAATTCGCCAATTCAACCTCCGAAGATCATGACGAGCGCGAGGCTCAGGGTGGGTACGAACGCCACGAGAAGGAGGACTAACAAGCTCAATCCGATCATCGGCAGCACCTCGCGTGCGACCTTTTCAAGTGGCGTTCGGCCGATGGCCGAGACGATGAAGAGACACAGCCCGACAGGCGGCGTGATCATCCCGATCATGAGATTCAAGACGACCATCACACCGAATTGCACCGGGTCCATTCCTATCGCCGGGGCGATCTCGTTCAGTATAGGCATGACCAGAACAAGCGCCGCGAGCGGTTCGAGGAATAGACCGAGGACAAGCAGGATGATGTTGAGAAGGAGGATCAGGACCCAAGGCGACGAACTCAGTTCCTTCATGCCCTGCGCGACCTCGCGCGGGATGTTCTCGATCCCGAGGATGAACGAGGCCATTCCGGCCATTGCGACGATGACCATCACGCCCGCCGTCATGGTCGCGGTCGCGTAGAAGGCGTCCGCAATCTTGGACAGCGTCAGGCTGCGGTAGACCACGACTCCGATGAAGAGCGCGTAGACGGCCGCGACCGCTGCAGCCTCGGTGGGGGTGAAGACACCTCCCTTGATACCGCCGACGATGATGACCGGCATCATGAGTGCCGGCAGCGTGCGGAGCGCAAGTCCCTTGCGCTCTTCGGGCGGAACCTCCGGCGGAAGCGGGTGGCCGTCCCGCCGCGCGCGGTACAGAACATAGGCGAGGAGAAGTGCGAAAAGCAGGATTGCCGGCATGATCCCGGCAAGGAAAAGGTCGGAAATCGAAGTCCCGGTCAGCACACCATAGAGAATGAGCGCAAGAGATGGCGGCACCATCGGCCCGAGGATCGACCCCGCCGCCGTCAGGGCGGCCGCGTACTCGGCCTTGTACCCATCGTTCTTCATCGCGGGGATCATGATCGAGCCGAGCGCCGAAGCCTCGGCCGTCGCCGCTCCACTCACCCCCGAGAACAGCATCGAGGCGGTGACGTTGACGGCCGCAAGCCCGCCCCTCACCCGTCCCACAAGCGTTTGAGCGAAAAGCACGATCTGACGGGTCAGATTGGCTGCACTCATGAGATGCCCGGCAAGGATGAAGAAGGGAATGGTCAGAAGAACGAAATTGTTCGTTCCTGCGATCATCTTCTGAGGGAAGCCGATCAACAGGTGAAGCTGATCGTTGAAAAAGAGATACCCCAACGAGGCGAGCCCGAGCGCGAAGGCAATCGGCACCCCCATCACGAGCACCACGGCGAAAATGATCAGAGCTGCAATCATGCGGCCGATCCCTCTTCGCCGTCGTGAAGAATGGCGAGGCTCTCACCCCGGTAGAGGCCACGGGCCAGCGCCGCGACCTCGAAGAGGATCCGCAGAGCGACCAGCCCCATCCCGAGCGGCAGCGCGATATAGACCCAGAAGATGGTGGGGATCGGACCCGACTGGCCCAGCTCTTCGAGAATGAACCTCGCCGCCGGTATCGCCTGTCCGCCCGCACGCTCCGCGTAGAGCCATCCGTATCGAATGATCGTCACAAGAAGCACGAGGCTCGCCACCCGGCCAAGAATAGCGATGCCGTATGCGGGGACCCGCGGCAGAACACGGGTAAGAAACGACAGCGCAGCTACTTCTCCGCGCTCGTAGGCGGCGATCAGCCCAAGGAAAGATATCCAGATAAGCAGATACCGGCACAGTTCCTCGGACCATATGAGCGACGAGTTGAAGCCGTAGCGCATCACGACCTGCGCGGACATGACCGCAAGCAGGACTGCGAGCATCGCGATCAGGATCACGCGCAGCACCCTGCGATAGATTGTCTGAAAGGTCTCGAGCATTGCGTTCACTCCCACGCGGCCTTGCGCCGAACATGATTGTCTCGTCACCGGCCCTCGGTCCCGGGGCCGGCGCAGGTGTCTTCACGTTTCAGACACTCAGCGGAAGTCGTCTTCCTGGTATTCGGTAAGGTGGCGATAGTCGTCACGAACAGGTGCGAAGACGTCGAGATTGATCGCGACCTTGTCGCCGATCGCCTCGCCGCAATGCATGACGTCCGGCGGTATGCGCACAACCTCGCCCGCACCCACCTCGATCACCTCTTCACCGATCTCGAACCGGACGCGGCCGGCGACGATGTAGGCGAGCTGCTCGAACGGATGCGAATGCGGCTTCTTCTCCATGCCCGGTTCGAGCCAGTTCATCACCATCAGCGCATTGTCCCCCCGGAACGCCGTGCGCGACACTCCCGCGCGCACGGTTTCCTTGGGCAATGCGTCCCAGCGATAGACCGAGACCGCCACCGGCTCAGCTTCCCGACCGGAAGTGTTCGGTGATCTTGGCGATCAGAGGATCTTTCGCAGTCCATTCGTCCACGATCGGAGCCGTCAGCTCGCGCATCTTGTCGAGATCGCCAAGCTCGCCAACGGTCACGCCGTTGTCCTCGAGGAACTGGATGGTTTCCGCTTCCAGCGAAGAGGCAAGGGCATAGGCCTCGGCGGTGGTTTCGTGTCCCGCCTCCGCGACCGCCGCCTTTTGCTCATCGCTCAGCGCGTCCCACCGTGCTCCGGAAATCATGATGACGCCCGGCCAGAAGTAGTGCCCGGTCTTGGTCACGTGCTTTGCCGCGTCGTAAAGGCTCTCGGAGCGGATCGAGGACATGTTGATCTCGACGGCATCGATCGTTCCGGTCTCGAGCGCGGAGTAGACTTCTCCGTAGGCCATCCCGATCGGGTTCACGCCAATCGTTTCCCAAATGGCCTTGTGTAGCGGGATCGGCACGATCCGGGTCTTGAGGCCCGCAAAATTTTCGATCCCTTCGACCTGCATGGACGTCGCGAGGAAATGGCGCTGTCCGGCTTCGATGAAGCCAACCCCCTTGATCGACTTGTCGTCCAGCGTGGCAAGAAGTTCATCGCCCAGATCAGAGGTCAAAAGGTCCGACAGCTCCTCGTAGGAGCCTATCAAGAAGGGCAATTGCAGCGAATCGAAGGGCGCCGCCCCGATGACCAGCGGAAGGGTCGCCGACGAAACGAGCGCGCCGTCGATCAGACCGATCTGAATACCTTCCAGCAATTCCTTGTCGTCGCCAAGCTGGCGGTCGCCGAAAACCTCAACAGCCACGCTGCCGCCGGTTTTTTCCGCGACCTTTTCGGCGAAGATCTCGAGGCCGCTGTGAAACACATGCGTCGTCGACGCCGCGTGGCCCATTTTCAAGGTGACGTCCTGTGCGACGCCAAGCGATGGCGCAACAAGAAAAACACAGGTCGCGACTGTACGAATTTTCATATGAACTCCTCCCAAGTTGTTTCGCTAAGTGAAACACGTTATCACAAGGTAGAACATGCCCGACGATTCGTCAAACGCTGACGGTCGTCGCGCATGCCCGCATTCCTGCGCTGTCATGCTTTCGGGTCCGCGGCCGTCGAAGCAGGGCCACGCTTCAAGCAGAGGGTCGATGGTGAACGCGATCGCACGATAAAAGAGCGTCCCGGCGCGCAGACCATCTGATTTGATCGCGTGATATCGCGGGGGGCACCAACGACCGCCTTTGGCCTATCTATGGGTCAGCGCGCACTTGCAGCGAGCGGCACCGCTCTGCTTTATGAAAATTTGCCGACAAGAAGCCTGGTTGCACCGCAAGAAATTCCAAAGGCGACATGGTCCGCGAGGTGACAGGACACCGCCACCGGCCATGGCATGCGCTTGTCCAAAATCGTGAGCGCTCGCGCTACAAGCCATTGAAACAGATAATTTTAACCCGTCGGGCCACAAGTGATGCAGCGGCCAAATCTTGGCCTAGCCAGCGAAATAATTTTCGCTGATCCCGAAAGTCATGTACGGAAATGGACTTTGGCGGAGAGACAGGGATTCGAACCCTGGAGACGGTTTCCCGCCTACACACTTTCCAGGCGTGCGCCTTCGACCACTCGGCCACCTCTCCGGCCCGGATCGTCTACCCATAGGAAAGGCGCTCTGCAAGCGCCGCGTACATGATTGGTGCGAAAGTCTTCGCAAAAGACGCAGGAGGTGCGGAAATCACACCTGCCTGACCGCCCGAAGAGGCTTCAGACCAGATGCAGATAAACCCGCCGGTTCTGCGCCCCCTTCTTCTCGATCTTGCCCAGCCGGACCGGACCGATCTCGCCCGTGCGCGCGACATGAGTACCGCCGCAGGGCTGCAGGTCCACCGTCTCGGCCCCTGCCCCGATCCGCACCAGCCGAATGCGACCCGCGCCGCGCGGCGGCGCGACGGACATCGTCTTGACGAGGTCGGGATTGCTGTCGAGCACCTCTTCGTCGACCCACTCGTCAGTGACCACGTGATCTGCCTCGATCAGCCCGTTCAGAACGGCTTCGAGCGCGGCCTTGTCGTCGGGTGCCTCAGGCATGTCGAAATCGAGCCGTCCCTTCCCGTCCGAGATCGACCCGCCCGTGACGGGCAAGGGAATGACGACAGATAGAAGATGAAGTGCCGTGTGCACCCGCATATGAGTGTGGCGGAGCCGCCAGTCGAGCGATTGCATCACTTCCATGCCGACAGGCGGAAGCGTGGCACCATCGGCTGGGATCAGAACAGGGCCGTCCGGGCCTTTGACGGTCGTCGCGATCTCGCATGTGCCGCCATCCCAGTTCAGCGACCCGCGGTCACCTGGCTGCCCGCCCGATGTCGCGTAAAATACCGTCTGGTCGAGGATCAGACCGCCCTCGTCCGTGACGGCCGAGATCACGCCGGTCGCTTCAGCCAGATAGGCGTCGTCCTGAAAAAGCTGGCGCGTCATTCCCCGTCTCCTTCACCATCGTCGTCCCGATGACGCGGCCTGTCATCGCGCGCCTCTTCACGCGATGCCTTTTCACCGAGCCGTGCCTCGGCCAGGGCCTCGGGGTTTCTGAGCCAGATGTCGCGCTGCGCAAAGGGAATCTCGATGCCCTCTTCCGCGAAGCGCTTCGCAATTTCGTGGTTCAGGTCCGAATGCACGGCCATGACATAGGTGACGTCGGTCAGAATTGCGCGGATCTCGAAATCCAGACTGTCGGCCCCGAAGCCCCGGAACAGCACCGTTGGCGGCGGATTGACCGAGACGATGGGATGCGCCTCGGCGATCTCCTGCAGGATGCGCTCGACCTTGCGGGTGTCGGTGCCGTAGGCGACGCCCACGGGCGCGATCACCCGCCCGATGGAATTGCCGCGCGTCCAGTTGGTGACCGTCCCGCTGATCAGGTCTCCGTTGGGCACGATCAGGTCCGTGCGGTCGAAGGTCTCGATGACGGTCGAGCGGACCGAGATCGACCGCACGGTGCCCATCTGACCGTTCACTTCAACCCAGTCGCCCTCTCCTATGGGACGCTCGATCAGGAGGATGATGCCCGAGACGAAGTTATTGACGATGTTCTGCAAGCCGAAGCCGATACCAACGCCAAGTGCCCCGACGATGATAGCGAGCGATGACAGGTCGATCCCCGCCGCCGTGATGCCCGCGAGCGCCGCCAGAGTAATCCCGATATACCCGACGCCGGAGACGAGCGCGTTCCGCCCACCGGTGTCGAGCCGGGTGCGGGGCAGCACGCTGTTTCTGAGAACGCCCTGAAAGAGCCGCGTCAGCATCAGGCCGAGGGCAAAGACCACCGCCACCATGACGATGTCGCCGGGCGATATTGTCGTCTCTCCAATCCTCAGCCCGGCCCGGAACCGGGTCCAGAGCTCGGTCAGGTCGGTGGTTCTGACACCCCAGAACAAGGACACCGGCGGCAGCGCCGCCAGGGACAGGGCAAAGGTGACGAGGACGGGGATCAGCGCGTTCTCGGAGTCCTCCACCGTCAGCCCCCGCGCCATCCCGTAGAGCGATTGCACGAGGAAATGGAGCGTCACGAGGAAGGCCACGACAGCCAGCGTCAGCGCGAGAGGCATGAGAATGCCGCGCGCCATCGAGTAATACCCGATCGCGGCGGCGATCACGCCCAGAACGGCGCCCAGCTGCAGCCCCCGGCCGACGAGGTTCCGAAGCCAGTCGGCATAACCGCTTCCCGCGTCGGCGCCGGAGGCAGGGGCACCGTTCCGGATCAGCTTTCCAAGCAGGAACAGGACCAACGCCAGACCGGCGAAGAAGGGAAAGCTGATAACACCCAGAAGATCGCCACGGAATGTCTCGGTGTCGCCCACAACACGGATGAGAAGCAGCGCGCCCAGCAGAAGCCCGGCCACGCGGGCCAGTATCCGCCCGCGCCTCATATCGCCTTCTGCCAGATGAAGCGGCGTCGGGGCCGCGCTCCCCGATGGGAACAGCCGCGTCCCCAGCCAGCGACCGACCGAAACCGCGATGACACCCAGATTGATGCCAAGCGCGATGGCCCGCGCGGTGGGGCCGAGAAGCCCCGTGGAAACCGCCGCCGCGTTGATCAGCGAGATGCCTGCCAACGGCAGCAGGATTCCTCCCAGGGACACCAGGAACCCGAAAACGATCTGTCCATGCGCGCCCGAGGCTCTTTCGACGCGCGCAACCAAGCGCTCGACCCAGGTCGGACCGCGTACGATCAGGATCAACGCCACAGCGAGAAGCAGGAACGCGATGGGCAGCCGGTCGTTCAGCTCTCCTCTTTCGCGAAGGCTATCGAGATTGCCTGCAATCTCTTCCTCCGCATGGCCCGCAACCTGTCCAAGACGGGAGGCCGCCTCCGACCAGAGCGTGGGCGTAAGTGGCGAGGTCTCGTGCCGGAAGAACTCGTCGGTCTGTTCGTCCCGGATGCGGCTGTCGATCCGCGCGATCAGGGCATTGGCTTCGACGAAGGCGGCTTCGGCCTCAAGCTGGGGCGCACGCGCTTCGGCCAAGGATTGTGACAACTGTTCCCGGCGCGAGGCGATCTCGTCGCTTTCGCTTTCTCCCTCTGCAGGCGGGGGCCCGAGAGCGTCTATTTGCGTTCTCAGCGCTTCGATCCGTTCGGAATTCAGATCGGTGCCCGTGATGAAACGGTCCCGCCATCCGACGAGCGACTCCCTGAGCCCGTCCAATCCCTCGACCGACAGACGCTCTTCTTCCAGCGCCGTCTCGATCTGACCGGCGATCCTGTCCCATTCGGCATAGTCGATCTGATCCTGCGCCCAGGCGACCGTCGCGGCGAAGATCAGCCAGAGCGCGGCAAGACCATGCCGGATGTGCCGGGTCACGCCCATGGGTCTAGCCTTCGAAGACTGTCGGAAGGATGCGCTCGTCCCCGTCGAGCCATTCCGGCACGGGCAAGCCCTTGGACTTCAGGAAAGTCGGGTTGAACAGCTTGGACTGATAGCGATTGCCGTAGTCGCAGAGAATTGTAACGACGGTCGATCCCGGGCCGAGTTCGCGCGCGAGGCGCATTGCGCCTGCCACGTTGATCCCCGTCGACCCGCCAAGGCAGAGCCCCTCGTCTTTCAGAAGGTCGAACACCACGGGCAGCGCCTCGTGGTCGGAAATCTTGTAGGTTGCATCCGGCGTGAAGCCTTCAAGGTTCGCGGTAATCCGTCCCTGACCGATACCTTCGGTGATCGAGTCGCCCTTCGGCGCCTCCTCACCTGTGTAGAGCTTGTAAAGCCCCGAACCATAAGGGTCGGACAGGGCGATCTTCACACCCTTCGGCTGCAGCACCTGCCCCACGCCAGCAAGCGTCCCGCCCGAGCCCACGGCACAGGTAAAGCCATCGACCTTGCCACCCGTCTGCTCCCAGATTTCGGGCCCAGTTGTCTCTACATGCGCCTGACGGTTGGCGACATTGTCGAACTGATTGGCCCAGATCGCGCCATTCGGCTCGGTCTCGTTCAGCCGCGCCGCCAGCCGCTCGGAATATTTGACGTAATTGTTGGGATTGGCATAGGGAACGGCAGGCACCTGCACCAACTCCGCCCCGCAAAGCCTTATCATGTCTTTCTTTTCCTGGCTTTGCGTCTCGGGGATGACAATGACCGTACGAAACCCCATGGACGCGCCCACCAGCGCCAGCCCGATGCCCGTGTTGCCGGCCGTACCCTCGACAATTGTACCGCCCGGACGCAGCCTGCCCGACACCACGGCGTCCCGGATAATGTAAAGCGCCGCGCGATCTTTCACCGACTGGCCGGGGTTCAGGAACTCGGCCTTGCCAAGGATCGTGGCGCCGGTTTCTTCCGACGGACCGTTCAGACGAATGAGGGGGGTATTCCCGACAGCGGCAGCGAGATCGGCGTAGACAGTCATGCGCGGTCGTCCTTCTTGGTTCACCCTCTGTCCTAGGGTGCCGGGGACCGGGTTTCAATCCGTTGCGCGCAATCGCTCGCGGTGCCGTGCCAGCCAGAAGAGCGCCAGAAGCAGCGGCCCGGTATTGGCGGCACCTGACGCGGCCATGTCTTCCAGCGCCTCGAAACTCACGACATGGGCCATGATGTCCTCGGCCTCGCTCACCTCGCCGCCGACCCTCCCGTCGCGCCCGCCAAGATCGGCAATGGCGACGTAGCTGGTCAGATGTTCGCTCACCGCCCCCGGCGTGGGATAATAGGCGCCGATCAGATGCATTTCGCCGGCTTCGAGCCCGGTTTCTTCCAGCATCTCGCGGCGCGCCGCCTCTTCCGGCGTCTCGCCCGCGTCAATGCGACCGGCGACAGGCTCAATGCACCACGGGTTGGGGTCCCCCCGCGAAAAGGCCCCATGCCGGAACTGACGCACAACCAGAACCGCGTCCCGGACCGGGTCATAGGGCAGGATCGTCACCGCATCCGCGCTCAGCCATGACACGCGGCGGACCGTCTCGCTCTGACCGCCGCCGAATGTGGGAAAACTCAGCCGATCCTCTCGCACGCCGAAATAGTCGGTGAAGGGCTGCCTGGTGACATCGGGTGCAACCACCCCATCGCCAGGCAATCCACCGAATGGATCGGGCGACGGCTCCGCCTGCGCCCTGAGCCGAGAGGCCGCACGCGCCCGGATCTGCGGAAAGGCTGCTGCCGCCTGTTCCGGCGGCGTTTCCCCCAGCAGGCGCATGTATTCGACCGCCGCCGCCCGCGACAGCGGGCCGTATGTGCGCTGCCATTCCGACAGAGACCAAGCCGCACCTTTCGGCCACCTGTCCGCCTCAGGGATATAGACGAGAGCCTCCTCCCGACCGGCGTCGGTCATCACCTGACGCGGTTCCAGCGTGTAGCCGAATCCCAGTTCGTAGAAATCGAGCCGCGCCTTCAGAAGTCCGTCGCATTCAACGATCAGACCTGTCGCGACGGCCCCGGCTTCATGGCCGAGAAGGGGAAAGTTCTCATCCCGCGCCCAATGGACAGCGTGATCGGCAAGCCGCGCCGACCGGCCGGCCAGCACCCGCCCGCCGACGACACCGAACAGATCGGGGTCGAGAAGCGTCCCATAGAGAAAAATGGGCGTCGTTGCGCTCACGTCCACCGCTTGCCGAAGAACTCGGTCACCCAGGCACAGAAGAGCGCGCCGATGACCGCGGCGATGATGATTTCCTGTCGGGCAGCGAAGACAGCGTATTCGACGAAGATCTGCGTCATGTCCTGAACGGCCTCGACCGCTCCGCCATAGGATCGGCGCATCGACTTCTGGATCATCTCCCAGGCCGACCAGAGGACAAGGCACCAGAACACGGTCGCCGCCAGCGTCGTCAGTCCCATTCCGAACGCGGTTCGATAGCTTTTACCGGCTGTCTTGCCAATGATTTGCCAGCCCATCAGCACCCCGATAAGGCCATTCCACCGCGAAAACCAATCAAGCTCCGTGCCATGGGTGTCCACCAGCAACGGCTTGATCAAATCGGAAATGAAATAGGCAAGCGCGCCGAAGACTATTGCGGCGACCAGTTTCCCGCCTGTGGGCATCTGCTCCTACCCCGGTTTCGTGACCGTAATTTGCGTCACGTCAATGCTTCCGGCATGAAATCCGGCAGCGCAAGAGGTTAGATAAAAATTCCACATTCTTCTGAAGCGATCGTCGAATCCAAGCAACGATACCTCGCTCCAGCGCGCATTGAACGTGTCGTGCCAACGGCGGAGCGTCTGACTGTAGCTTTCACCGAACTCGATCGAGCGCTTGACCTGCAGGCCCGCCTTCTCGACTTCCGAGCGCAGAACCGACGGCGACGGCAGCATCCCGCCGGGGAAGATGTACTTCTGGATGAAATCAACGCCCTTGCGATAGGCTTCGAACCGGTGGTCCTCGACCGTAATGATCTGTAGCGTCGCGTTGCGCCCTGCCTTGAGGCAGTTCTTCACCGTGTTGAAATAGACGGGCCAGTATTTCTCGCCCACCGCCTCGAACATCTCGATGGAGGCGACCCCGTCATAGGTGCCGCGCTCGTCACGGTAATCCTGCAGCTTGATCTCGACCTTGTCCGAGAGGCCAGCGCGCTCCATCCGGGCGACGGCGTAATCGTGCTGCTCTCTCGAGATAGTCAGACCGGTAACCTTCAGTCCCCGCTCCCTGGCCGCGTATTCCGCGAACCCGCCCCAGCCGCAGCCGATTTCCAGCACGTGGTCGCCGGGACCCACGCCCATTTCGTCGACCATGCTCTGGTATTTGCGGGTCTGCGCCTTTTCCAGGCTCTCCTGCCCCGTCTCGAACAGGGCAGACGAATAGGTCATCGTATCGTCCAGCCAGAGGCTGTAGAAGTCATTCCCCAGATCGTAATGATACGAGATGTTTTTCTTCGCCTGCCGCCTACTGTTCGAGTTCATCCAGTGCCGCAGCCGCTCGAAGGCACGAACAAGGCCCATGCCCGGAAACTGCTCGTAAAGCTCGTCATTGTCGGCGTGGATCACATCCATGAAGGCCTGCAGGTCGGGCGTCGACCACCAGCCGTCAAGATAGGCGTCGGAGAACCCAAGATCGCCTTCGCGGACAAGCCGCGCGAAGACGTCCGGGTTGTGGATGTCGATATGGGCGAAAGGGCCGGGATTGGGCGCGTCGACGGAAAAGACCCGTCCGTCCGGCAAGGTGAAATCCAGCCGTCCGTTCCTGAGGCGCTTGGCCAGATTGAACGTCGTCGCGAAGTATCGCGGCAGGTCCGTTTGGCCCTCCAGCGTGGTGATCGGAGTCATGGGTCCCCTCGTCCTGGCCCGCTCTGACCTGACAGAGTAATGCCCCGTGCCGATGTATCAACCTTTTCTTGAGGTTACTCCGCGGAATGCCCGATCAGACGCCGAGAGCGCGGAAAACGGAGGGCAATTCCTCGGGCAAATCCTCGGCGATCAGGCCCGGCCCGAAGGAGAGTGCGCATTCGGTGTGGAGCCACGCAGCCGTCGCGGCGGCGTCGAAGGGTGTGAGACCTCGCGCCAGCAACCCGGCTATGAACCCGGCCAGCACGTCGCCCGAGCCGGCTGTGGCGAGCCATGGCGCGGCGCGGTCGTATACACTGGCGTTGATGGCGCATCGGCCTTTTGGATCCGCGATGACGGTATCCGGTCCCTTGAGCAGCACCACGCAGCCCGCCTGCGCTGCCGCCTCGCGCGTCGCGTCGATCTTGGAATAGGCCGGTCCGGTGGTGGCGGGCGCGTGGAGCTTTTCAGCGATGTCGGGGAAGAGGCGTGCGAACTCGCCCGCGTGCGGCGTCAGAATGCAGGTTTCGTGGAGCGCGTCGAAGAGTGTCTCAGGGTTGCGTGAGAACCGCGAGAGCGCGTCTGCGTCCAGAACGGTGGCCCGCTTTCCCGAGAGCGCACTCAGAACCAGCGCCTGCGTGTCCTGACCCAGCCCCAACCCCGGCCCCAAAAGTAGCGCGTTCAGGCGGGTATCCTCCAGAAGCTCCGTCAGGCCCGGCGCCCCGTCGAGCGGGCGGCACATGATCGCCGTCACCTGCCCCGCAACCTCGGCCAGAGCCGTATGGGGGCAACCGATGGTCACCAAGCCCGCCCCGATCCTGAGCGCACCCCGCGCGGCAAGACGGGCCGCGCCGGTCTTACCCGGACCGCCAGAGAGGATGAGGGCGTGACCGTGGTCATACTTGTGGACGTCCGGCGACTTGCAAAGCGCGTCGCGCCGGGCGGCAGTCATTTCGAGTGTCATGGGGTCTCTGAACATGCGCAACCTCACAGGCCGATATCGACAACCCGCAGCGGAACGTCCCCGAAATGCGGCATGTCGTGTAACGGCTTTCTGGCGTGAAAGGTGACGATGAGGTCAGCGTGAAACGGGATCGCCGCCAGCGCCGCCCCGCTGTCCGCATCATAACCTGTCGGAAGATCGACGGCGACGACAACCGGCGCAGGCAAGGCGCCGCGCTCCGCCGAAGCGTTGATGAATGCGCGAAACGGAGCAACGATGTCGTCCATCGGAGCGCGCTGCCCGATCCCGAACAGGGCGTCGACGATGACAAGGGATTCTGCTCCGCTGTCCCGCGCACTGACCTCTGCCTTCAGGATTTCGTCGACTGAGTATGACACGACTGCGTGGTCAATGGCCCATCTAGCATGATTGGACTTCGCGTCGGGCGGCAGCTTTGCCGGGTCTCCAAGGGCCAATACGCTCACCCGCCAGCCAAGCTCTGTCAGAAGCCGCGCCACCACGAATCCGTCGCCGCCGTTATTGCCCGGCCCGCAAAGGATCACGGCATATTGCGGCCCGTCACGCAATTCCGGCCACTGGGACAGCATCGCCTCGACCACCCCGCGCCCCGCGCGTTCCATCAGTTCGAGCCCGGTCACCCGGCCCGAGGCAATCGCCTCTTCTTCGATCGCGCGCATCTGGGCGGCTGTCAGCAACTCGGTCATGGGAAGCTCCTTTGCGCCACACTATTGAGAATTCCCTACATCCGCCGCAAGTGCAGGTCGCCGGATTCATTTCCGATCGAATTGACAGCGTCATGCACAAAAAATAAGCAGAGCATATCGAAAGACGCGCCTCCGAGGGGCCAGCGGCAGCGCCTTTGATTGTGGCGCCCCGCCCTGCGTGTTCTGAGGCGTGAAAACCCTAGGGAGTCGGACCACATGAAAAAAGTCGAGGCCATCATCAAGCCGTTCAAACTGGACGAAGTGAAAGAAGCGCTTCAGGAGATCGGCGTGCAAGGCCTCTCCGTGCTCGAGGTCAAGGGGTTCGGCCGCCAGAAGGGCCACACCGAACTCTACCGTGGCGCGGAATATGTTGTGGATTTCCTGCCCAAGGTGAAAATCGAGGTCGTTTTGGCCGACGAGCAGGTCGATGCCGCTATCGAGGCGATCATCGCGGCGGCCAAAACCGACAAGATCGGCGACGGCAAGATCTTTGTGTCCGACGTCGCCCAGGCCATTCGCATCCGCACCGGCGAGACCGGTGAGGACGCGCTCTGAGCACAACCAGCAACGCTAACTGAATTCTGAAAGGGAAGAGGGTTCCATGAGCAACAAGGACGTCTTGAAGACGATCAAGGACGAGGACGTCGAATATGTCGACATCCGCTTCACCGATCCGCGCGGCAAGCTGCAGCACGTGACGGTCATGTCGGACCAGGTCGACGAGGATTTCCTCGAAGAAGGCTTCATGTTCGATGGCTCGTCCATCGCAGGCTGGAAGTCGATCGACCAGTCGGACATGAAACTGATGCCCGACACTACCTCGGCCTACATGGACCCGTTCTTTGCCGAAAAGACGCTGGCCGTGCATTGCTCGGTCGTCGAACCCGACACCGGCGAGGCCTATGACCGCGACCCGCGTTCGACCGCCGAGAAAGCCGAAGCCTATCTGAAGTCCAGCGGCATCGGCGATGTGGCCTACATGGGCCCGGAAGCCGAATTCTTCCTGTTCGACGACGTGAAGTACTCGGTCTCGATGAACAAGGTGTCCTACGAGGTCGACGCGATCGACGCCGCATGGAACACCGATACCGACTACGAGATGGGCAACATGGGCCACCGCCCCGGCGTCAAGGGCGGCTACTTCCCGGTCCCGCCGGTGGACGATGCGCAGGACCTGCGTTCGGAAATGCTGTCCACCATGAAGCGCATGGGCATGAAGGTCGACAAGCACCACCACGAAGTGGCGTCGTGCCAGCACGAGCTTGGCCTGATCTTCTCGTCGCTGACCGACCAGGCTGACCAGCTTCAGAAGTACAAGTACGTCATCCACCAGGTTGCCCATGCCTACGGCAAGTCGGCGACCTTCATGCCGAAGCCCATCGCGGGCGACAACGGCACGGGCATGCACGTCAACATGTCGATCTGGAAGGACGGCAAGCCGCTCTTCGCCGGCGACAAATACGCCGACCTAAGCCAGGAAGCGCTCTACTACATCGGCGGCATCCTGAAGCACGCCAAGGCGCTCAACGCCTTCACCAACCCCTCGACCAACTCGTACAAGCGGCTGATCCCGGGCTTCGAAGCCCCGGTTCTCCGCGCCTACTCGGCCCGGAACCGTTCGGGCTGCGTGCGTATTCCGTGGACGGAAAGCCCGAAAGCCAAGCGCGTCGAGGCCCGCTTCCCCGACCCTTCGTCGAACCCGTATCTGTGCTTCTCGGCTCTTCTGATGGCCGGCCTCGACGGCATCAAGAACAAGATCGATCCGGGCGAAGCCATGGACAAGGACCTCTACGATCTGCCGCCGGAAGAGTTGGAAGGCATCCCGACGGTCTGCGCCAGCCTGCGTGAAGCTCTGGAAGAGCTGGAAGCCGACATGGACTTCCTGCTGCAGGGCGACGTCTTCACGAAGGACCAGATCGAAGGCTACATGGACCTCAAGTGGGAAGAGATCTACGCCTACGAGCACACTCCGCACCCGATGGAATTCAAAATGTACTACAGCTGCTAAGCCGCTGTGGAATAACGGAAAGGGCGCTCCAAACGGGGCGCCCTTTTTTCATTGCTGGTCCAAGACGCCGCGGGCTCTCAGCCGGCGAGCGCGCCCCATGCGATCCGCGCGCCCACGAGCAACAGAAACCCACCGAAGAACCGCCGAAGCCGCTTTGCGGGAAGGCGGTGCGCCAGCGCCACGCCAATCGGCGTCGTGGCCCATGTCATCGCGATCACGATGGCGAAAGCCGGCCAGTTCACGGAACCGACCGTCATGGGCGGCCTCTCATCGACCGGGATGGACGACACGAGAAAGCCCAGAACGGACGGCACAGCGATCAGAAGACCAAAGCCCGCAGCGGTGCCGACCGCCTTGTGCACCGGGCGCCCGAAAGCGGTCATCAGCGGCACGCCGATGGAGCCGCCCCCGATCCCCATCAGGGTGGAAAGAAGCCCCGTCCCGGCCGAAAGACCCGCCCGCAATCCGCCTGTCGGCATGTCGTCGCCCAGCCGGAACCCCTCTCGCCCGAAGATCAGCCACGAGCCCACGAGGATCGTCAGGCCGCCGAAGATGGCTTCGAGCGCGTCCGAGCCGAGCCGGTTCGCAACCACAACGCCGATCAGAGCGCCCACGGCGATCCCCGGCGCCCAGGTCTTTAAGATGCCGCTGTCCACGGCGTCATGCCGCTTGTGGCGTCCGAGCGAGCGGATCGAAGTCACGATAATCGTGGCGAGCGACGTCCCTAGACAAAGCTGCATCAGCGCCGGGCTGTCATAACCGAGCGCCGTGAACGCCGCGAGAAAGGCGGGCACCAGAACGATGCCGCCTCCCACGCCCAGAAGCCCGGCGAGAACACCGGCGAAGGCGCCCGCAGGAACCAGATAGAAGGCCAGTGTGGTAATGAAATCCATATCCATGCGCCCGACCTAAAGCGTTTTTCGAGGTACGTGAAGAAGTCGGACAGTACCGGGCACCGAAAAGCTCAGGTCTCGGCTGGCATCGACTGCCGCGCCGATGCGGAGACACGTCAGGCTGCGTCCGCCTCGGGCACGGCATCGAGCGCCTGACGCAGAAGCTCGACCCCTGCCCCGTCCTGCGTCGCGCCCTCGGAGAGCCGTCTCCGCCATGCCCGTGCTCCGGGCCGGCCCGCGAAAAGACCCAGCATGTGCCTCGTCACCGAATGAAGCCGCCCACCTTCGGCAAGATGCGCCTCGATATGGGGGATCATGGCCAGCGCCGCCTCGTGCGGTGTGCTGACGGGGGAAGGTTTGCCGAAGATGCGCGCATCGGCCTCGCCCAGAATGGCCCAGGGGTCATGATAGGCCGCGCGACCGATCATCACGCCGTCCATACCGCGCGCAAGGAACTGTCCAGCCTGATCCAGGCTGTCGATCCCGCCGTTGACGGACAGGTGCAACGCCGGAAAGCTCTCCTTCATCGCCAGCACGAGGTCATAGTCGAGAGGCGGGATATCGCGGTTCTCTTTCGGGCTCAGACCCTGAAGCCAGGCCTTGCGCGCATGGATCGCGATACGGGTGGCGCCAGCTGCCTGCATCTTCCCAAGGAAGTCGGGCAACACCTCGTCTGGCGCCTGAGCGTCAACGCCGATCCGGCATTTCACCGTGACCGGCACGTCGACGGCGGCCATCATCGCCGTCACGCATTCGGCAACCAGATCGGGCGTCTTCATGAGCACCGCGCCGAACGTACCGGATTGCACCCGGTCAGACGGACATCCGACATTCAGATTGATCTCGTCATAGCCTTCATCCGCACCCATCCTCGCGGCTTCTGCCAGTTCGGCGGGATCGGAGCCGCCAAGCTGCAACGCGACCGGGTGTTCCTTTGCATCGAACCGCAAGAGATGCCGTGCCCCGCCACGCACCAGTGCCGGCGCCGTGACCATTTCGGTATAGAGAAGCACCTCCCGCGACAGCACGCGATGAAACGCCCGGCAGTGCCGGTCAGTCCAGTCCATCATCGGCGCCACACTAAGGCGGTTATGGAATTCCAAGTCAGACTTACTCATTTTCAGTGTCTTATGGACCAATCTTCGGGTTTCACGCGAGATGTTCAGAGGCCGCAATCAGCTTTGGTCGGGCGTGCAGTTTACCTCCACCGTGCTCAGGAACGACCTGACGACCACGGCCTCGATTTCGACACGACATATGCAAACCGGCATCAAATGGCGAGTCCGGCTCTGCCAAGGCCCACCTTTCCGGCGCCTGGAAGGAAGAAATGAACAAGCGCCCACGACACCGCAAGCAGTCCATCCTACCGTGATGGCACACCGGACCGCGCGCCCCTGCCCATTCAAGACTGAGCGCCTTCGGATTATCCGCCGATCAGATCGCTCGCCTTCTCGGCCAGCATCGCCGTCGGCGCGTTGGTGTTTGATCCCACCAAACTGGGAAAGACACTGCTGTCGCAGACCCGAAGCCCTTCGACACCCCTCACCTTCAGATCTGTATCGACGACACTACGGTCATCCGAGCCCATCCGGCAGGTTCCGACAGGATGATAGGAGGTGCGGCAGTGATTGGTCACGAAGTCGCCCAGTTCCTCGTCCGTCCTCAGCGTATCATCCGGCAGCACGACGCGCCGCACGTATTTGGCAAGCGCGGGTTGTGACATGATCTCTCGACTGATCTTGAGGCCGCGGACGGTCGTTTCGAGATCATCGGGGTGACCCATGAAATTCGGGTCGATCAGGGGCGCACGATCAGGGTTCGCCGAGGACAGCCGGACGGTACCCCGCGCCTTGGGCCTCAGCCCGTAGCAATTCAGCGTGATCCCGGAACAGCCCGGCCTTACACCGCCGACCCCGTCTTCTGCCGAGGCGCCGGCAAGGAAGTGGTACTGAAGGTCGGGTATCCCGCGATCATCGCCGGAGTGCCAGAAGAGCCCGCCTTCGACCACGTTGCTGGCCACGGGACCGCTGCGGAACAGGGCGTATTGAAGCCCGGCCCATGCCGCCAGATGCGGCTTGCGGTATTTGTCGAGGCTCTCATGCCCATGAAGTTCCGCCACGAGGTCGATATTCACGTGGTCGGCAAGGTTCTCGCCCACTTCGGCAATGTCGGCGTGCACCTCGATCCCGAGCGACCTCAGATGGTCGGCCGGGCCAAGGCCGGACAGCATCAGCAGCTTGGGCGATCCGATCGCCCCCGCGGTAACGATGACCTCGCCGTCCGTGCAAACCTCGTGCAGGCTGCCGCCATGGCGATATGCGACGCCCACGGCGCGATGGCCGTCGAAAAGCAGATGCTGACTGGCCGCCCGCGTGCGCACAGTCAGGTTCGACCGCCGCCGCACCGGGTCAAGATAGCCCCTGGCCGCCGAGCATCGGCGCCCGTTCACAACGTTTAGCTGATAGTAACCGGCCCCCGCCTGCGTCTTGCCGTTGAAGTCATGGTTGAAGGGAATGCCGTATTGCTGACACGCCATGACGAAGGCCCGCGTCATCGGTTGCGGATGCGCAATGTTCGAGACGCCAAGTGGCCCATCGGTGCCATGCCACTCATCGGCCAATGCCGTGTTCCCCTCGGAGCGGAGGAAATAGGGCTGAACGTCCGCGAAAGACCAGCCCGGGCAGCCCTCTTCATTCGCCCAACGGTCATAGTCGGCTGGGACACCGCGCGTGAAAACCTCGGCATTGATAGAACTTCCGCCGCCCAGAACGCGCGCCTGTGCATAGGGGATGCGGCGGCCGCCTGCATGCTTCTGCGGTTCGGTTCTGTATCCCCATGTCAGACCTCCACCGGTCATTTTGGCGAAGCCGACCGGCATGTGGATATAGGGGTGCCAGTCGTGGGCTCCCGCTTCGAGCAGAAGGACGGAATTGGCGGTGTTCTCGCTCAGCCGCGCGGCAAGGACGCATCCCGCAGTCCCGCCGCCGACGATGATGTGGCTATAGGCGGTCTGCGGCATGGGCCCTCGTCATTCGCGTCGCGCGATCTCTTCCTTCGACATGATCGAACGCATGACGAAATCCACCATGAAGGCGCGCCGCGCCGCCAGCGCCTTTTTCGTCATGTGATCGAAGTTGTAGATCTGAGAATTGGTGAACCGGTTGTTGAGGTAGTAAAACCCGAGCCCCGCAATCGAGTTGTTGAGCTGAAGCGCGTCGATACCGGGCCGTATTTTGCCCTGCTCGACGCCCTTTTCCAGGATCGCTCGAACGCGCTTCAAAAGCACGCTGGTCCGACGTTTCACGATGCCCGACTTTTTCAGATAGACCGCCCCGAGAAGGTTTTCCTGGTTCACCAAGGCGATGAAATCGGGGTTGGCCACGTAGTAGTCCCACGTCGCCTCGACGAGGGTCTCGATGGCCTGAAGCGGTTCGAGTTCCTCCAGCGGAAGCGCCTCCTCCATCTTGCGGATGCCGAGATAGGCCTCGCGCAGCACTTCGATATAGAGGTCCTCTTTCGAGCCGAAGTAGTGATAGATCATCTTCTTGTTGAGACCCGTCGGCTCGGCGATCCCCTCGATCCCGGCCAGAGCGAACCCCTTGTCCGCGAATTCGCGACGGGCCGACTCCAGCAAGTCCGCCTTGGCCTGATCGGCATTCCGACCGGTACGCCGCACTCGGGGTTTTCTCGCCACGGTCTGGGTCATCTGCTGTCCTCATCTCTTCGTCACTCAGCCCTTGCTGGCGCCAAGCGTCAGGCCCGCGATGAAGTGACGCTGCATCGCAAAGAACATCATGACCGGCGGAAGCGCCGCGATCAACGACCCTGCCGCAAGAAGATTGAACGATGAGATGTATTGTCCCTTGAGCGTGGTCAGCCCCAGAGTGATCGGCCTGAGCTCGTCTGACTGGATCAGGATCAGCGGCCAGAAGAAATCGTTCCAGATGAAGGTGAACTGAAGCACCGCCAGCGCGGCCAGCGCAGGGCGCACCAGGGGCACGATGACATGGATCAGGATCTTCCATTCGCTGACCCCCTCGGCCCGCGCCGCCTCGACCAGTTCGAAAGGAAGATCTGCAATGAAGTTCCGCATGAAGAACGTGCAGAACCCTGTCTGAAAGGCGATCTGGAAAAGGATCACGCCCCAATAAGTGTCGTAGATCCCCAGATCCAGCGTCAGTTGCCGGACCGGGATCATCAGGATCTGGAACGGCACGAAGTTGCCCGCGATGAAGAGCGCCAGAATGACGAACCGCCCCCGGAACTTGTAAAGCGCCAACCCTGCACCGGCGAGCGTCGACAGGAACAGTGCACCGATGATCGACGGGATCGTTATGATGACGCTGTTCAGAAGGTAGTTGCCGATTGAGGACGAGCCGAAGACGGACGAGAAATTCTCGATAAAGGCCCATTCGGTCGGCACACCCCAGTAGTTGCCGTAGTTGAGGTCGGACAGGGATCGGCCCGCCGTCGCCACGATCGCGATCATCGGCAGCAGCCAGATGATCAGCGACACCGGCAGCGCGATCTTGTAGAGAAGCTGAGCCCTCGGGCTGGCGTCCTGTATCGGTCTCGGAAACATCAGCGGGCACCCTTCTCGTTCTTCCAGAGCCTGAGAAGGAACCAGATGATGTAGACGTTCATGATCATGAAGAGGACAGTCGCGATCGCTGACGCATAGCCCATTCGGTAGCGGAAGATCGCGTTGTCATACATGTAATAGGCCAGCACGTTGGACGAGTTGTAAGGCCCGCCCTCGGTCATGACGGCCACAAGGTCGAAGGACCGCAGCGCGCCGATCACGGTGACGACGAGCGCGATGAAGGTTGCGGCGCGAAGCTGCGGCAGAACGATCTTGACCAGAAGCCTCCAGCCCTTGGCACCATCCAGCCGTGCCGCCTCGATCATCTCGGGGTTCACGCTGTTGAGACCGGTCAGGTAGAGGATCATGCAATAGGCAGTCTGCGGCCAGAGGCCCGCCACGATAATCCCGAAGGTCGCCCAGTCCTCGTCCGCGAGGATCGGCGGAAACTCGATGCCGAAGGGCTCGAGGATCGTGGCAAGCAATCCGAAGGCCGGGTCGTAGAACCACGCGAAGACAAGGCCGACGACGATCTGCGAGACGACGAAGGGAAAGAAGAAGAGCGATTTGACAAGCCGGATGCCGAACACGGTCTGGTTCAGAAAGAGTGCGACGAGAAGTCCGAACACCGGGGCCAGAAGGAACAGCACCAGCCAGTAGATGTTGTTGACGAGCGAGGTCCAGAAAACCGGGTCACTAAAGAGATACCGGTAGTTGCTCAGCCCGACCCATTTCTTCGGCCCGATCCCCTGCCATTCGGTGAAGGACAGCGAGATCGATTGCAGGATCGGCCAGATCACGAAGAGCGAGAACATCGCCAGCGCGGGCGCGATGAAGACAAGCGGCATGATGACCAGCTTGTTCCTGCTGAAGAAGGTGGTGTTCCGTCTTGTGCTGACCGGTCTTGCGGCGGGCATTGTCTGTGTCTCAGCCATCGGGACGTCCTGGGGTTGGGGTGGGACCGGCGGAGGACTGCCGGTCCCGTGCGCATCCGATCAGAGTGGTCCGTAGATGCGGGCGCGCTCGGCTTCGATCCGTTCTAGGATCTGGTCGATGCGGTCGGGGTTCTGCAGGAACTCCTGGAAGCCCTGCATCCCGACCTTCGCCAGTGCCGGATCGGTGTCGCGGTCATAGAACTGCATGATCCCGTCCGCCTTGCTGAGCTGGGCGAAACCGCCCTTGGCAAACCGGTCGTCCTTGACCGACGCGTTGACGTTCGGCGGCAGCATGTCGAGCGTACCGGCCGTCTTCGTCTGATTGTCAGCCTGAGCTGCAAAGGCAAGGAACAGACGCGCGTCGTCCTTGTTCTTTGCGTTGACCGGGATGTGGAAGCTGTCGGTCGGCGCATCCTCGTAGATGCCGACGGCCTCGTCGATGATCGGGAACGGGAACCATTCCACCTTGGCGCGGACATCCTCGGGGAACATCGACACGATGAAGGGGGCCAGAAGATACATCGCCGCGTCGCCCTGGTTCATGAAGGGCAGCGCTTCCTGGAAGGAATAGGCGGGGTGGTTCTCGACGAAGAAGTCCGCCTCGACCAGCTCGGCCCATTTCGCGAAGACGTTCTTCACGCGCTCATCGGTGTATTTGACCTTGCCGTCCATCAGCTCGGCATGGAAATCGACGCCGTTCACCCGCAGGTTCAGGAAGTCGAACCAGCCGGCGGCGGGCCAGAGGTTCTTGGTCCCGATGGTGACCGGAGTGATCCCGGCGGCGTTCAGCTTGGCGCCCACATCGAGAAACTCTTCCCAGGTGGTGGGCGTCTCGGTGATGCCTGCCTGATCGAAGAGATCCTGCCGGTAGTAGAAACCCCAAGCGTAGTAGGCGTAAGGAACGCCGTACTGCTTGCCGTCCACCGAGGAGGCGCCGACGACGGCAGGCATTTTCTCGTAAAGACCTTCCGCCTCCCAGACATCCGAGACGTCTTCCAGAAGCCCGAGGTCGACGAAGACCTTCATCCGGTTGCCGGCGTTCCAGGTGATGAGGTCGGGCGCATCCGATACGAGGAAGTTCCGCATCGCGACCTTGAAGGCCTCGTGGTCATACAGGTTGAATTTGACGTCGATGTCCGGATACGCGGCCTCGAAATCCGCGATCAGGTCTTCCATCGCCTGTTTCTGCGCAGGATCCGACGTGTTCGCATTCATCACGAGATCACGCGCGTTGGCGGTTGTCGCGACGGCCGCGAGCGCCAGGGCGCATACGGTTGTTCTGAAGTATTTCATCTCTCTCCCTTTCTGTAGAAGCGGCCGCGATCCGCGGACCAAGTAGTCGGCCAAAAGGCATGGCCAGTCCCTTGCCCGGTGGATCGGGCGATCAGACCTTTGCTAGCACTCACCGGTGAGTTACTTCCCTGTAGCAAAGCCCTATTCCTTGTTGTCTCGGCGCATCAGGAGCGCGTTTCGTCCGGCCTGAACCGTGACATCGTTCTGATTTCGAACGTCGAACCCAAGATGCACCACGCCACGGTCGCCCGCGGATGTCAGCCGCATCTCTTCGACCGTGATCGTGGCCCCAATGCTGTCCCCCGGCAGGATCGGGGCCTTGAAGGACCACTCCGTCCACCCAAGCGATGCGACCGCCTGCAATTGCACATCGGAGCGGTTCTTCAGACCATCGACCATGCAAAGCCCCATCAGACCGTGCGCGATACGCCCCGGAAAGCCCTGCGCGCGGGCGAAATCGTCATCCATGTGGACGTCGAAAAAGTCACCGGACAGACCCGCGAAGGCCACGATATGGGCCTCGGTCACGGTAATCCGTCCCGTTCGGAAATGGGCACCGACCGACAGATCGTCGTGAAAGTATTTGCCGGGCGGCAGCAGATGTCCGTGCGCATCGCTCATGCGGCAGCGTCCTGCGACCGGATCGCTCCGGCGGATGTGCTCAGCGTTCGGCCTTCCTTATCGAACAGATGGCAATAGGCGTCATTGATCGAGGCCGTGACAGCCATACCCGAGCGCGGCGGCGTCTCGCTTTCGGCCTTGAGTATGACGTCTTGCATCGCATTCGTCCGACCATAAGCGTAGGCAATCCCGCCAAGGTTCTCGACCACATCGATGGTGACCTTCAGACCCGGCCCCTCGGGTGTTCCAAGGAAATGCTCGGGCCGGATTCCGATGGTAACCTCCTGCCCCGTGGACACGTCAGCGGCATCCCTGAGAGGAATATGCAGCACGTGATCCGGCGCATCGGGGACCGAGACCTGAGCATGACCGTTCGCGCTCCCGACAATCTGGGCGCGCAGGAAGTTCATTCTGGGCGAGCCAATGAAACCGGCGACGAATTTGTTGTCGGGCGACATGTAGAGATCGAGCGGCGAGCCGATCTGCTCGATCCTGCCGTCGCGCAAGACGACAATCTTGTCCGCCATGGTCATAGCCTCGACCTGATCGTGCGTGACGTAGATCATCGTCGCGCCGATCTCGTTGTGAAGCTTGGACAGCTCGACTCGCATCTGAACCCTGAGTTCGGCGTCGAGGTTCGACAGCGGCTCGTCGAACAGAAAGACCTTCGGCTCACGCACGATGGCGCGCCCGATGGCCACCCGCTGACGCTGGCCGCCCGACATGTCCTTGGGCTTACGATCCAGAAGGTGAGTGATCTGAAGGATTTCCGCCGCTTTCTTCACGCGGCTTTCGACAACCTTCTGAGGCGTCTTCGCCATGCGCAGCCCGAAGCTCATATTGTCGGCAACGCTCATGTGCGGGTAAAGCGCGTAAGACTGGAAAACCATCGCTGTGCCCCGATCCGACGCCTCGACGTCGCTCATGTCCTCGTCCCCGATCAGGAGCTGGCCGGAAGTGATCTTCTCCAGCCCGCAGATCATCCTGAGAAGCGTGGATTTTCCGCATCCCGACGGCCCGACGAAGACGACGAATTCGCCGTGCTTCGCCTCCAGATCGACCCCCTTGATAACGTCGACCGCACCGAAGGATTTCCGCACGTCTTTCAGAACCACATCAGCCATGCGCACGACCCTTTCTGTTCACGAGCGCCGTCATGCGCCCTCGACCCATCTTTCCGGCTGACGACCGACCTGCAGATGGACGGATTTCAACTCGGTATACTCATCGAGGCCGTAGCGCCCCGTCTCGCGTCCATTCCCGGACTGCTTGAAACCGCCGAGGGGCAGTTCCGGATATCCCTGAAGCGCCGCATTGACCCAAACACGCCCCGCCCTGATCCGACGCGAGCAATCGAGCGCGGTGGAAAGGTCGTTGGTCCAGACATAGGCGGCCAGACCGTACTCGGTGGCATTGGCCAGCCGGATCGCCTGATCGGGCGTATCGAAAGACATCACCGACAGAACCGGCCCGAAGATCTCTTCGCGGGCCACCGCCATTCCCGGCGTGACATCGGCCAGAACGGTCGGCGGATAGAAAAGGCCGGAGTAATTCTCGGGATCGCCGCCACAGACGACGCGCGCCCCGTCTTGCACCCCGTCCCTGACGAGCATGTCGATGCGGTCGAACTGCGCCTGATTGATGATAGCGCCGATCCGCGACGTGGGGTCCAGCGGGTCCCCCATGCGCAGATCGCCCAGCCGTTCAGCGATGCGCTCCTGGAAGGTTTCAGCGATCGACGCCTCGACCAGAAGGCGCGAGCCGGCGATGCAGCACTCGCCCATGTTGACCGTGGCGGCCTTGATCACACCGTCGACAGCCGCCTCGATGTCACAATCCGCGAACACGACCGAGGGAGACTTGCCCCCGAGCTCCAGAGACAGCTTCTTGATATTCCCTGCGGATGCCGCAATCGCCGCGCGCCCGACCCGGCTCGACCCGGTAAAGGCCACCATATCCACGTCATCGCTGTCGAGAATGGCTTGCCCCACCGGATCGCCCGTGCCGGCCAAGATGTTGCAGACGCCATCGGGCAGACCCGCATCTTTCAGATAGCTGGCCAGTATCAAGGCAGTGCCGGAGGTGAATTCGCTCGGCTTGACCACCACCGAACACCCGGCCGCAAGCGCGAAGGGCAAGCGCTCGGAGAGGATCAGGAAGGGAAAATTCCAAGGCGTGATAATGCCCACCACCCCGATAGGCTCGCGCAGGACAAGACCAAGCATGTCCGCGCCGAGGGTGTTGTGGCTATCGCCCGACAGCATCCGCGCGGCGCCCGCTGCGTAATCCCAGAGTTCGGCGGCAAACATCACTTCGCCGCGCGCCGCGTCCAGCGGCTTCGACGTTTCCAACGTTTCGACCAGGGCCAACTCTTCAGCGTTCTGGCGGATCAGCCGCGCGACCTCGCGCAGAATGCGCGCGCGCTCACCGCAATAGGAGAAGGCCCATCCCCCCGCGTCGAAGCTGTGGCGCGCAGCGGCAATCGCCGCCTCGGCATCGTCGCGCGTTGATGCTGGATACAGGCTTACAAGGCGCCGATGTGCCGGGCTTTCCCGCTCGATCACGCCACCATCCGACGCCTCGGCGAACTGCCCAGCGATGAAGTTGCGATAGCGTGTGGGCGTCTCCAGACGCCGCTTGGCGTCGTCAAGCATGACCGCCTCCCGCCTTCGCCAGAGACGCGCCGCCATCACCGCCAAAATCTTCGACAAAGCAGCGCGCATCCATCGCCGCCAGATCGGACGCAACCTGCGGCCGGAAAGCCATGCGGTCGAGGACCTGCCGTTCGGCATCGATACCGGGCGCCACCTCGACGAGGGTGAGACCGTCCTTGGTCAGTCGGAAGACGGCGCGCTCGGTCACGTAGAGCACCGATTGCCCCTTCGCGAGCGCGGACGGCCCGCAGAACGTGACCTCGCGCACGTCCTCCACGAATTTCGGAATGCTGCCGTCCTTGTCGATACTCAACCGCCCTCCGCTGGCGTGCACCGAAAGGCCGCTCGCCTCGAAGGTCCCGCAAAAGACCACGGACTTCGCCCCCTGCGAGATATCGACAAAGCCTCCGGGCCCTACGACGTCCCGGCCCAGCCGTGAGACATTTACGTTGCCCTTCGCGTCGATCTCACCGGCCCCCAGAAACGCAATGTCGACACCGCCGCCGCTATAGAAGTCGAATTGATCGGTCGACCGCATGATGGCACTGGGGAAGGCTGCCGCTCCGAAGAGCGCACCGTCTATGAGCTGTCCGTTGTGAATCCCCTGCTCGACGGTGAGCCAGATATCCTTGAGCCGCGCCTGCGCCGTCAGAACCGCGGCAATTCCACCGGGAATACCAAAGCCGAAGTTGACGGACTGCCCCGCGCGGATTTCGCCCGCAGCGCGACGCGCGATGATCCCGCGCGCACCGCTTGGCAAGGACAGGCCCGCGAATTTCGTATCCGGCGCAGGCGCTGCGTGAGGCACCCCGGCAATGCTCGGCTCGTAGCCACCAACATGCGTCTGCGGCTGGTTCGGCGCCAGAACGACCTGATCCACGAGAACGCCCGGCACCTGCACGAGACGCGCGATGCAATCCGAGGATTTCCGCTTCTCGCGGACCTGCACCAGTACGCGGCCTCCCGAATTGCGGGCGGCAAGCGCGACCGCATGCGCATCGAGATCGCCCGCTTCCTCGGCGCAGGAGATATTGCCCAGCTCGTCGCAATAGGTGCCGCGCACGATAGCGATATCCGGCCGGATCGGCAGGTAACGGATGTAGTCCTCTCCGCCAAGCGTCACGATCTCGCTGATCGGACGAGCCGCCTTGGCGGCATCGTTGGCAGCACCTCCACCCAGACGCGGATCATACGCCGTGTTCAGCCCCACGCGGGTGATCAGCCCCGGACGTTTCGCGCCCGTCTCCCGCATCAAGAGCGAGATAACCCCGGACGGCAGCGTGAACGCTTCGATCTTATTGTCCCGCGCCAGCTTCTGCATCCGCGGCGACCACGACCAGTGACCGCCGACCACGCGGCGCACCATTCCCTCATGCGCAAAACGATTGACGCCCCGCCTGTCGGCATCGCCAACCCCGAGGGCATGAACCAGCGTCAGATCGCGCGGATGTCCGCTCGCCAGGAAGCGCGCCTCTATCGCCGCGAAGATTTCATCTGCCTCAAGCATACCTCCGCCATTTCCGGTGATAGCGATCGTGTCGCCATCCCTGATGCACTGGGCCGCTTCGACTGACGAAACTTCGATCACAATGGCCTCCAAGCCGGGCTGATCATTTATTCACTCACCGGAGAGTTACAGCAGGATACGATTCTGTCAATCACTTTGAAGGCCCTTAGTCCCAGGTCGGCGCAAAGGGCACCACATCGGCATTGCTGATCCGGTAATTCGCAACGGTCAAACCGTCGATCTGGCGCATGTCCTCATCAGTCAGCGCGAAATCCATAATGTCGAAATTCGCCCGCATGTTTTCCCGGCGCGTAGACATCGTGTTCATGGTCACGCCCTTCTGAAGAATCCAGCGCAGCGTCACCTGCGCAGCGCTCTTGCCGTGGCGTTCTCCGATGTCGGCGAGCACGGGATATTTGAAGATCTCGCCGCGGGCGATTGAACAGTAGGACGAAAGCGGGATGCCGGTTTCAGCCGAAGTGGCGAGCAGCTTGTCCTGATTGAGGAGCGGATGAAACTCGACCTGATTGACGACAAGCGGAACATCCAAAACCTGCAGCGCGCGGCGCATCATCCTCGTGGTATAGTTGGAAACCCCTATGTGACGCGCATAGCCCAATCGGCACGCCTCTTGCAGAAGCTCCAGTGAGGGTTCGACCGGACCGTCTCCGGGCGGCCAGTGCAGCAGCAGAACGTCGACAGCAAACAGGCCGAGATCGCGAAGACTTTGCTCAACCGAGGGCAGAAAGCGCTCGGCGCTCATGTTCTCAGGATGGACCTTAGTGGTAATCAGCAGATCGTCACGCGGCACACCGGCTTCGGCCAGAACCGCCCCGAGGTCGTTCTCGTTGCCGTACCATTGGGCGGTATCGAAGGCACGGTACCCGATGTCGATCGCGTTGCGCACTGCAACGGACAATTCATTCCCCCGCAGCGGAAAGGTCCCAAAGCCGCGCTGAAAGACGCCCTCCGAATATACAGACATGTCACCCCCGAATTTCTGACCGCAGCAGTTTTCTCTTGCTAACTCACTCACCGGTGAGTTAGCAAGAGAAAAGAACCGCACCGGCATGCACCGGAGGCGAAAGGGTTGCGACATGATCAGACATCTCGTCTTTCTCAAATACGCCGATGACATCACCGATGACGCCAAGGCCGGGCTCATGCACGATCTTGATGCTCTTCGTCACGAGGTCGAGGGCATCGAAGCCTTTTGCGCGCGGCCGAACATCTCTCCCGAGACACCGTTCGTCCACGGCCTGACGGAGATGTTCTGGATCGACTTCCGCGATACGAAGGCACGGGATGCCTACCTCGCCAACGAGACTCACAAGGCAATCGGAGCACGCTTGATGGCCAGCTTGAACGGTGGCGCGGACGGCATTTTCGTCTGCGACGTCGAGCTTTGATGCCGGGGAGACCGCCATGACCAGACCTGTCGCCCTCGTGACCGGCGCAAGCAGAGGCATAGGGCGCGCCATCGCACTCGAACTTGCGCGCGAAGGCTTCGATATTGCGGCGAATGACCTGACGGACGGTGACGAACTCGCCGCTCTGGTCGCCGAGCTTCGGGACATGAACGCGAACGCTCTTGCCCTGCCCTTCGACGTCGCCGACCTGACCACGCATGAGACGGCGCTGGAGAAGGTTACGTCGACACTCGGGCCTCTAGGCGCATTGATTAACAATGCCGGCGTCGGTGTGTTGCAGAGAGGCGACCCGCTCGACGTGTCAGAGGCCAGTTTCGACCGCTGTATCGCGGTCAATACGAAGGCGTTGTTCTTTCTTTGTCAGGCAGCCGCTCATCACCTGATCTCGGCATCGGCCGACATCGGACACCCCCGCACAATCATCAACGTCACCTCGTCGAACGCCACCGCCGCGTCGGTTCCGCGCAGCGAATATTGTGCCTCCAAGGCGGCGGCGGCGATGATATCGAAATGCTTCGCCGCGCGCCTCGGCCCGGAAGGCATCGCGGTCTACGATGTTCAGCCCGGCCTGATTGAGACACCCATGACCGCCCCCGTCATCGACACCTATAGGCAGCGCGCGGCAGACGGACTTTGCCTGCTTCCATGGGTCGGCCAGCCAGAGGATGTCGCGCGCACAGTCGCAAGCCTCGCAACGGGCCGCCTACCCTACACCACAGGTCACGTCATCTCGGTCGATGGCGGCATGCTCGTCCCACGCTTCTGAAGGCACGGAAATGAAGATATCACTCCCAGACACAAGCGGGCAGACGTCCGATTACCGCCTGCTCGGCACTCCGGTCGAAGCACAGGCGATGCCCGCCGACAGCGTGCGCACCGTCTACTCTGCGGCCCATGTCGTCCGTGACCCGTTCTCGGACGCGGATCCGTCCGGCGCCCCCGCCATCGACTGGGATGCGACCCTCGCCTTTCGCGGTCACCTGACAGGTCTCGGACTGGGCGTGGCCGAAGCGATGGACACGGCACAGCGCGGCATGGGGCTCGACTGGCCCAACGCTCTTGAGTTGATCCGGCGCACAAAAGCCGCCTTTCCCGACGCTCTGGTCGCGAACGGCTGCGGCACCGACCATGTCGATCCGTCAGACGCGCGCAGCCTCGAAGATGTCATCTCCGCCTATCTCACCCAGGTGGACGCGATACAGTCCGTGGGGGGCCGCATCATACTGATGGCAAGCCGCGCACTCTCCCACGTCGCAAAGAACCCTGATGACTACGCCAGAGTATACAGAGAAGTGCTCTCATCCTGCGACGAGCCCGTGATTCTGCACTGGCTTGGGGACATGTTCGACCCCGCGCTCCGCGGCTATTGGGGAAGCGACGACTTCAGCACGGCTCTCGAGTTGGTGCTTGCCATCATCTCAGACAATGAGACCAAGGTCGACGGAATCAAGATTTCGCTGCTCGATGCCCGCAAGGAAATCGAAATGCGACGCCGGCTTCCGGCCTCGGTCCGCATGTATACCGGCGACGACTTCAACTACCCCGAACTCATGGCGGGAGACGAGCAAGGCTTCAGCCACGCGCTTCTCGGTATCTTCGACCCGCTCGCGATCCACGCGGCCAGCGCCGTCGGACGGCTGAACGCAGGCGACAGCAAGGGCTTCCGGGACATTCTGGACCCGACAGTGCCGCTCGCCCGGCACATCTTCCGCGCACCAACGCAGTACTACAAGACGGGCGTCGTATTCCTGGCCTGGCTCAACGGGCACCAGGAACACTTCACGATGATCGGTGGAGCCGAGGCGATGCGCTCGCTCCCCTACTTCATCGATTGCTTCAAGCTGGCGGACATCTGCGGCGCACTGATGGATCCCGAACTGGCAACCGAGCGGATGCGCGCCTTCCTCCGGGTCTACGGCGCCTAGGGATATGAGGGACTTCTCCGACGACACGTCCGCGCTGGCACTCAACACCGCAACACTCGGGCACAATCTCGACGGCTACGGGGCGGGTTGGTCGGTGGAACAGGTCATCGACGCCTGCAGCATGCATGGATTTGCAGGGATAGTGTTCTGGCGTCGCGAAATCGGCGCGCGTGCGGTCGAGATCGGCGACAGGGTCCGCGCGGCAGGAATGGACGTCACGGGTCTCTGCCGAACCCCATTCCTCGTCGGCACCGAGGCCCCTGAGACATGGCACGACGAAACCCTCGCAAGCATCGACATCGCCGCCGGCCTCGGCACCTCCGTCCTTACAGTGGTCACCGGCGGTACCGAACCGGGCACCAAGGGCATACTAGAGACCCAGAAACGCCTCGCCGACCGCCTCGCCCGAGTGACGGACCACGCGCGGAAATGCGGCGTGCGCCTCGCACTCGAACCGCTGAACCCGATGTTCGGGGGCAACCGCACCTGCCTGATGACCGTTCGCGACGCTCTGAACGTCTGTGAGATGGTGGATCATGATGCGCTCGGCGTCGCCGTGGACGTGTATCACTGCTGGTGGGACAGCGCCCTGCACGAGGCCTGCGCGGAGGCCGGACCACGCATTCTCGGATATCACCTTTGCGACTGGCTGGAGAACACATCCGACATGCTGCTTGATCGCGGCATGATGGGCGACGGCGTGGCAGACCTCAAGGCTATCCGGCGCGGAGTGGAGGCTGCCGGCTACACAGGCCACTGCGAGGTCGAGATTTTCTCTCGTGACAGGTGGTGGAAAGAAAACCCTGATGCGGTCCTCGCGACAATCGTCGACCGCTACAAGCGCCTCTGCTGAGCGCATCGCAGGCTCCTCGCGGCGCACACCTGGCAAAGAATGCGCTTTGAACGCACACCGCACGATTGTCTATGAACAAGGACCTCTCCCCTCTCCTTGGCCTCCTCTCTCTCGCGACGCGTCAACAAGCGCTACCGCCTTGAGGTCATTCCTTGTCCGCCCCCATCCGGTTTGGCAGAAAACGAGTGGAGTTTGTCCTAACAGACGCAGCTCATTTGTGGCTAGTGTCCGACCATGGCCCGAAACGCATCGCATAAGACACCCTATCGCACGCGGCGAATCCTTATGATCGCCTACCCCGGCGTCCACACGCTGGATGTTGTCGGACCGCTCGAGATCCTTGCGACAACCGCCTATTTCGCGCCCGATGGACCGCCGCCCTACGACATCGCCATCGTTGCAGAGAGTGCCGGTCCGGTCACGGCAAGTTCAGGTCTGACGGTCACGGCAAGCCTATCCTTCAAGGACGTGCTGAACGACCTGACCGATGTCGACACGCTGATGATCGCAGGCGGACATGGGACGTCGCAGGCTCTGAAGGACCGGGCACTTCTGGAGTTCTTGAAGATCGTCGCACCGAAAGCACGCCGAGTGGCGTCCATCTGCACCGGCGCGCTTGTCTTGGCAGAAGCCGGACTTCTGGAAGGCAAACGCGCCAGCACGCATTGGTTCTGGTGCCCCAAGCTGGAAAGCGGATATCCCGGCGTCGAGGTTGACCGCGATGCGATTTATGTCCGAGACGGTAATATCTGGACCTCGGCAGGCGTGACCTCCGGCATGGACCTAGCCCTGGCGCTGGTGGAGGATGACCTCGGTCACGAGGCGGCACTTCAGGTCGCGCGCTTCAGCGTCATGTACATGATGCGGTCGGGCGGGCAGTCGCAGTTCAGCGCGCATCTCGTGGCGCAGCGCGCCGACGACCCCGCAATCAATGCAACACTGGAATTGATTCTCGCGCATCCGGGCGACCCATTGACCGTAACGTCACTGGCCGCACGCGCGGGCCTGTCTGAACGCACCTTCGCCCGCCGGTTCAAGAATGAGACCGGCTTGACGCCTGCCGCCTATGTGGAAACCGCCCGGGTACAGGCGGCGCGCATCGCGCTGGAGACCTCGGCGGAGGGCGTCGAACAGATCGCGATAAGTGCCGGTTTCACGAACGCGGAACGGATGCGCCGCGCGTTCCAGCGCCACCTGGGCATATCGGCTTCGGAATACCGCGATCGGTTTCGAAGAATACCCGACCCGCAAGCACTGATCCGCGACGGACCGCAGTAAACCACATCCCAGAAAAGACCGCTGAAATCACCCATCACGTGCAGAGACCCTCCGCACGCCCCCCTCCTATTGTCAGAGAATGCTCCCATGAAACACATCAAAAGAACGCTCTACATTCTTCCCATCCTTGTCAGTGCCTGCTCCGACAGCGGCGCAAATTACACGCCGATCCTCGACGGTTCGCCGACCGTCGCATTCCGCTCCGATTTGGCGGCCTGCCAGTCTCTCGCGCGGGACCAGCGCCAGTTCGACCAAGAGACTGCGGGTGCGACCGTTCTTGGCGCGGGTGCCGGAGCGCTTCTCGGCGCGGCTTCCGACGATGGCGACGCCTTGGGCGGCGCCGTCGCCGGGGCGCTCGCCGGAGGTGTCGCGAGCGCCGTGAATGCCAACGACAGACGCGAGGCCATTGTGATCGAGTGCCTCCGCGGACGCGGGCACCGTGTGGTGGGCTGACCTAACAAATCCAGTATGCGCAGAACCGGTGGCCATGGCACTCGACCTCAAACGCCAAGGCAATTCAACCAACTCAATTCTTCTTCAGATAAAATATTTGCAACAGGAGGTTACAAGATGATCCTCACTCGCCTTGGCAGCATCGCCGCCCTCACCTGTGCGGCGACCTATCTCGTTGGCTTCGCGACACTCGTGACCCTGCTCGCCCCGCTCGGCTACGGCAAGTATGAAGTCGACGCCGCCGCCGTCCTTGCGTTCAACGCCGCTCATCCCGGCATCCTGACTGCATGGAACAGTGCGATCTATCTGCTGAACGCGCTGTCGCTCGTGGTTTTGGTCACAGCGCTCTCGACCCGCCTGCCGTGGACAGCGCCGGATTGGGCAAGGGTTGCGAGGGGGCTTGGTCTTGTCTGGGCAACGCTGGTTCTGGGCGCGGGCATGATCTCGAACGTAGCGCTCGAACGGGCGTCGTACCTTTATGATACGGACCCCGCAGGCGCCGCCGAGCTCTGGACGATCTTGCACACGGTGGAACTTGGCCTGGGCGGCGGCAACGAGATCGCAGGCGGCGCTTGGATCGGCTGCGTCAGCCTTGCAGGCCTAATCGGGGGCAACCTTTCGCGCCCGGTTGCATGGCTGGGCCTTGCGACCGGAACTGCCGGACTGGCAACCATAATATCACCCCTCGGCCATGTGACCGGCGCGGTTTTCGGCCTTGGCGCCATCGTATGGTTCCTCGCCGTGGGCGTCGGCCTGTGGAGCACCGCGACGAAATCCTCGATATCGCGCGGCGTCAGGGTCGACCCCAATGCGCGGCTCCCAAACGATCCAAAATGCTCGACACTACTTTGCCCAATTGCCGGTCGCGTCGCCTGATCGCAGGAATTTGTGTGGCGCGGCGGGTATCTCTTGATCGTGAGCGGAACAAGCTCTCCAGACGCCAAACCGTCCTGCATCAGCTGCCCCTGGATAACCCAAGAGACCCCCATGACACGCGCAACCTGTCGAAAGCACTCCTCTCCAGCCGCACCAGCGGCGGCCACCTCGCCGCGCTTGGGGCAGAGATCGCCCGGCTGGTCCGCGCGATACGATCATATGCCACAGACACCGCGGAAAGCTCGGTACGGTTTCCAGACGGCGACGCCGCCTCTGATAAATGGATTTGCCGTATAGACCATGCTCCTGAAAGCTATCGCGCCCGCTCGGCTGCCGGCAGAAAAAGCGATGGCCGAGCGCGGACTAGGAACGGGGCGATTGGCAAGCGATTCACTGGATCGCGAATTCCCGCTCGAACCAAGCGCGCGTTGCGTCATTCGCCGGCAAAAGCGTCTCAACCCGAAGGTCGTCCAGCGCCGCGTCCGCGCTCATCCCGATGGTCGCGATCAGCGAGAACAACTCCAAAACTGTTCCGTCGATGCATATCTTGAGCGTCAGAACAGGTGCGGTGGGCGTCGCGGCAGGTGCGCTGACAAGGTGCTCTACGCCGTCAACAGACAGAAGCTCGGCAAGGAATTCGCGCGCTTCCACATCGTGCGGGCGCCGCGCCACCTCTATCTCGAGAAGCCGCAAGAGCGAACGCGCCGTATCCTCCCAGTTCACGATGGCCTCCCGCATCGGGCCGGGGGCGATAATCTCGCGAAGCAGGTTCGGATCGCCGCGCGCACCTGCACGCGCAAAGAACCGTTGCGCCGGCCCATTTGCCTTCAGCAGCGTCCAGATCCGGTCGACCGACACCGCCGGATAAGGTGCATGACTGCGAAGCACATGCTCGATCGAGGCATCAATCGCGCCTTGTGTCACCTCATCCCAGCCATGCCGCGCCGAGCGCGCGGCAAAGCCCGCCGACAGGAGCATCGCGTCGACCTCGGCCGCCGGCATCTCCAGCGCGTCGGCGATCTGCGAAATGGCGAAGCGGCTGGGGTTCGACCGCCCCGTTTCCAGAAAACTGATGTGGCGCTGCGATATCCCGGCCTGAAGCGACAGTTCGAGCTGGCTCAACCGGCGCCGCTTTCGCCAGTTCCTGAGAAAGGCCGGAAAGGTCGGGTCGGGAATGCTCGGATCATAGCTCATAGGCAAACCCTGTCAGCAAATCGTGCCGGGGTCGATTACCTCCGACGTAATTGAATGAGCGCGCTTCGCCGGTGCCAATGCCGTCCATTGAAACCGACGAGAGAGGCCCGATCCATGACGAACTCGACAACTGCCCGCACCTTCCTCGGCCTGAACGCCGCCTTCTCCCTGGTCATGGGCGTCGCGCTGACAATCGCCCCCGCGGCCGCCGCAGATCTTTTCTTCACCGAAACGGCCAGCTGGCAGGTCACGGTCCTTCGCCTTCTCGGCATCGGCCTGATCCTTTTTGGCGCCGACCTCATCCTGATGGTTCGGGACCGTTTTCTAACGAAGGGCAAGGTGATGGCCATCACCGTGATGGATGTCGGCTGGGTCGTGGGAAGCGCCATTCTTCTGATCACAGCCGGCGCGCTTGTCACCGGAACCGGCAAGGCCGTGATCCTAGTCGTCGCGGCCTTCGTGGCCATCTTCGCCGCGGGCCAATATTCTGGCGCCCGAAAGATCGTTCCGGCACTCTCGCAGGCTTCCGTCACGTCCCGCAGTGGCAAGCTCTTGGCCCATGTCAGCCGACCGGTTCACGCACCGCGCGATGTGGTCTGGCGCGTCATGAATGACCATCCGGGCTATGCCGACGTGGCCGACAACCTGTCGAAGGTCGAGGTGGTCCGGGGCGACGGCATCGGGATGCAGCGCCGCTGCTATGGCCCGAAGGGCGAAAACTGGCTCGAGACATGTGACCGGTACGAAGACGGTCATGCTTTCGGATTCAGGGTCCATACCGAGGCCGAAGACTACCCCTACCCTATGTCCAAGCTGCATGGCGTCTGGTCGGTCAAGGCGAGTGAAAGCGGCTCGGTCTTCGCCATCGACATCGACATCACCCCCAAGGGCAGCGCCCTAACACGCGCGCTTTTCACCATGGCGGCCAAGCAGAAGTTCAAACCTGTCCTCGCCGATCTTGCCGATGCCTGGGCTGCCCGGATGGAGCGCGAGGCCCGGGCGGAGCCAGCGCCTTCGGGCACGCGCGGCAAGAAATCCTGAGCGACGTCACAATCTGCGCAGACCAATCGTCAACAAGGTATCCAAAGTAGAAAGGTAAATACCAATAAGGATACCTCCACCCCGCTCGCCGCGTCCTGACCCGGCCGGAACTCTTTGTCCGTCTGGGTCAGGCCCATGCCATGCTTGCCGAACTCGGACGCGCCCCGGCGCTCTTGGCGCTCGGACCGGATTGGACCAGGACCGCGTGTTGGGCCTTATCCACCCCCCTCACACGTCGAACCTGACACCTTGCGCCAGTGGCAGAGCATCCGAGAAGTTGATCGTGTTGGTTTGCCGCCGCATGTAGCTCTTCCAAGCGTCAGAGCCGCTCTCGCGGCCGCCGCCGGTTTCCTTTTCGCCGCCGAAGGCGCCCCCGATCTCGGCGCCTGACGGGCCGATATTCACATTGGCGATGCCGCAATCCGACCCCGCCGCCGACACGAAGGCCTCGGCCTCGCGCAGGTTCAGCGTCATGATGCAGGACGACAGACCCTGCGGCACAGCGTTGTGCAACTCCATCGCCTCATCGAAGTCGTCATACCCCATCACATAGAGGATCGGGGCGAAGGTCTCGGTGCGGACAGTCTCGGTCTGAGACGGCATCTCGACGATGGCAGGCCGCACATAGGCCCCGCCGTCCATGCCCTCGGCCATGCCGCCGCCATGAACTTTCCCGCCCTCGGCGCGCGCCGCGTCCAGTGCGGCCTGCATCCGGTCGGTCGCGTCATGGTCGATCAGCGGCCCCACCAGCGTACCCTCGGCCCTTGGGTCCCCAATGGGCAAACCTGCATAGGCCTTGACCAGCTTGCCGACCAATTCCTCCCGGATCGAGTTGTGGACAATCAGCCGCCGGAGCGAGGTACAGCGCTGCCCCGCCGTGCCGACTGCCGAAAAGACGACCGCCCTGAGCGTCATCTCCAGATCAGCGGACGGCGCGACGATCATCGCGTTGTTCCCGCCAAGTTCCAGGATCGGACGCCCCCACCGACCGAGAACCTTCGGGCCGACGGCGCTTCCCATCCGCGTCGAACCCGTGGCGCTCAGGATCGGCACGCCGGGCGAGGCCACCAGCGCCTCACCGATCGCCGGGCCGCCGATGACGCATTGCACCAGACCCTCGGGCGCGTCTCCGAACCGGTCGAGTGCGCGGGCCATGATCTTCATTGAGGCGAGTGCCGTAAGAGGCGTCTTCTCGGACGGCTTCCAGATCACGGGGTTGCCGCAGACTAGCGCCAGCGCCGCATTCCATGACCAGACCGCGACCGGAAAGTTGAACGCGGTGATGACGCCGCAAGGGCCCATCGGATGCCATGACTCCATCATCCGGTGGCCCGGACGTTCGGAGGCAATGGTCAGCCCGTAAAGCTGGCGCGAGAGGCCAACGGCAAAGTCGCAGATATCGATCATCTCCTGCACTTCGCCCAGACCTTCGGACACGATTTTTCCCGCTTCCAGCGTAACGACCGCGCCCAGCTCATCCTTGGACCGGCGCAGTTCCTCGCCCAGAAGGCGCACCAGCTCGCCCCGGCGCGGGGCCGGTACGCTCCGCCATACCTTGAACGCCGCCTGCGCCCGGTCGATGACCGCCTGCATCTCGCCCGGATCGGTCTCGTGGACGTCGGCCACATGCGCGCCGTCGATGGGCGAACGGACCGAAAGACTGCCTCCGGACAGTTCCTCCGCACTCAGCCCAACCTTTGCCAGAACATCCTGATGACTCATGGGTTATCCTTTCGTGACACGCTGTCGTTGATCGTCCCGTCCCATCGAAATCAGGAGGGGAGCGGCGGTCTGTGCCGCTTGGAAGTCGTCTTTAGTGGCCATGCCACGCCATTCGGCCTGCACGAGAGACTGCGCCACCGCACCGCCAAGCGTCGTGCCGGGACCGGTGACGATGAAAAGGTCCGGCGCGAATTCGCGGGCCGCGACCGTCACCGCTCGGGTGAAATCGTAGGGCTGAACGACCTGATGCCCGAAGGTGTAGTCTCTCAGCGCCTCGGGCCGGGCCGCCCCCGGCCACCAGATCGCGCCTCGCCCGTCTATCATCGGGATGTCCGGCTGGCGAAACAGGCTGGCACCGAAATGCGAAAGCGCCCGAGCAGACACGTCTGCCACCAGACCGGAATGAAACCCCGCATGGCCCGGCAACCGCAAAGGAAAGCGGTCGCGCTTGGGGACCGCCGCCTCGAAGGCGGCAAGCCCGGCCTCGTTCCCGGCCAGCACAAGCAACCCACCGAGGTTGATCGACAGGGACAGCGCATGATCGGGCCGTGCTCCAATCTCGGCCACCAGGTCGAGAAGCCTGGCCCGGTGCCCATCTCCGTCGCGCCAGTCGTCCCCGGCAAAAGGGTAGAGCGTCTGCCCGCCTGCCCCGTCCTCGTGCATCCAGCGGCCCATCGTGTTGACGATCTCGAAGCCGGTCTCGGCATCGACCGCCCCGCCACAGGCAAGCGCCGTATACCAACCCATGGAATTGCCCGTGACGGCCACGACCTCGATTTCGTCCCGGTCGATGGACAAGGCATCCCCAAGGCTCGCCGCATAGATCAGGCCGGACGCGTTGTCTCCGCGCAGGTGAAGCGCGGACAAAAACCGATCTGCGGCATCAAGCTCGGTGAGCGAGGCCTGACCGCCCGCCCGTCTCGCCATGTCGAAAGCTGCCAGAAGCGCAGCATCGGGAAACCGCCGACCGAGAACGCCCAATTCTTCCTTGTTATAGGTGCCGCGCCCCGGACAGATCAGAACCGCCGTTTTCATGCCAGTGCCTCACGCGCCGCAGCGACGATGCTGTCCCGCGACGGCAGTGTCGCGCCGTAGGCGGGGCCCGTCGCGATAAAGCTGTCTTCGGCGGCAAGGCGCGTGACCTTCGCATCGGTCTCGCGGGTCAGAAGCGTCACCAGACTTTCCGACACCCCGCCCGTTCGGCGCGTCTCGTCCACAATCAGAACACGCTCGCAGCCGTCGAGCACGGCAAGAAGCGCGGCCTCGGGCAAGGGGTTCAGCCAGCGCAGGTCGATCAGGCGCGTTCTGATGCCGTCCTTGTCCAGCACCTCCTGAGCCTGACGCGACAGGTAAACCCCATTGGCAAAGCTCACGATGGCCAGATCGGTGCCCTTACCATGGATCCCAACCTCGCCCAGGGGAATGCGCTCGCCGGCCTTTGGATAGACCGTCATCCAGCCGCCATCTCCTGCCTCGTTGAGATCGCGCATCGGGTAGAGTGCGATGGGCTCGAGGAAGGCAACCACCCGCTGCTCCTCGCGCGCCAGTCTCACCGCCTCCCGGAGCATCATCGCGGCGTCGGCACCGTTCGACGGGCAGGCCAGGATCACACCCGGAATGTCGCGCAAAACGGCCACCGAATTGTCGTTGTGGAAATGCCCGCCGAAGCCCTTCTGATAACCCAGCCCTGCAATCCTGAGGACCATCGGGTTAGTGAACTGCCCCCGCGAGAAAAAGGGCAGCGTCGCCGCTTCGCCCCGGATCTGGTCCTCGGCATTGTGGAGATAGGCGAGGAACTGGATTTCCGGCACCGGGACGAAGCCGTTATGCGCCATCCCGATCGCAAGGCCGAGGATCGATTGCTCGTCCAGAAGCGTGTCGATCACGCGGTCCGGCCCGAAGCGCTGCTGAAGGCGCTGCGTCACGCCGTAGACGCCGCCCTTCCGGCCCACATCCTCGCCCATCATGACGACCTCGCCATGTTCCAGCATCAGATCGGTGAGCGCCCAGTTGAGAAGACGGCTCATCGGCTGCGGCTCGGCCTGCGCTGCGGCATCCTTGCCGAGAACCGCCTCCCGCGCCTCAGCGGAGACGCCATTAGATGGCGCGTTCCGACGGCTTGGCGGGATCAGGCTCTGCATGACATCCGCCGCCGTCTTCAGATGCGGTCTTGTCGCCACCTCACCCGCCACCCGCGAAACGCGGGCGCGGGTCTCGTCGTAGATCGAAAGCGCGGCCTCAAGGTCCAACGCGCCCGACGCCTTCAAGAGCCGGACGGAATGCAGAAGCGGATCGTTCGCCTCGTCCGTCTCTATCTCGGTCTTGCTGAGATAGGTGGCGGCCACATCTGCCCCCGCATGACCATAAAGCCGCACCGTACGCACATGAAGAAACGCCGGCTTCCGACGCTCGCGGACATAGCGCGCAACCTCTTCCGCCGTGCGATAGGCCGAAAAGATATCCAGCCCGTCGCACGCGACGTATTTCAGCCCCGGCCGATCCCGGAACGACGCCTCGACCCAACCCTTAGGGGTCTTGGTCGAAATCCCGATCCCGTTATCCTCGCAGACGAAAAGAAGAGGCAGCGGCGTCGACTGATAGCTCGTCCATCCCGCCGTGTTGAACGCTCCCTGCGCCGTCGAATGGTTCACCGATGCATCCCCGAACGAGCAATAGACGATGGCATCCTCGGGATACTCCGCGTGTTCGGGCCGACGCCGCCGCGCGGCGCCGATGGAATATGCCGCGCCCACAGCCTTCGGCAGGTGGCTGGCGATGGTCGATGTCTGGGGCGGAATGTTCAGCGCCTTCGAGCCCAGAACCTTGTGCCGCCCGCCCGAAATCGGGTCCTCGGAACTGCAGGCAAAGCTGAGCAGCATGTCCCACGCCATGCTCTGCCCCGGCACCTGCCCCCCGCGCGCAATCTGAAAGGCGGCATCGCGATAATGCAGAAACGCCGGGTCAGTGGGCCGAAGGGCCAGCGCGATGGCGGCAAGCCCCTCGTGCCCCGACGACCCGATTGTGTAGAACCCCTGCCCCGCCGCCTGCATCCGGCGGCTCTCAAGGTCCAGCGCGCGGCTGAGGCACTGCGCCCGGTAGATCTCTACAGCCCTTTCGGGCGAAAGCGGCCCTTCGGGCGCGGCCCCGGACGGAAGGTCACCCGCAGCAACACGCCGGCGGAAATTCTCTTCGACGATAAGCGCGCGGTCCATAACTCAGAAAAACGCCTGAAGACCGGTCTGCGCCCGGCCAAGGATGAGCGCGTGAATGTCGTGTGTGCCTTCGTAGGTGTTTACCGTTTCAAGGTTCGCCGCGTGGCGCATGACGTGAAATTCCTCGCTGATGCCATTGCCCCCGTGCATGTCACGCGCAGCACGCGCCACGTCGAGCGCCTTGCCGCAATTGTTCCGCTTGATCAGGCTGATCATCTCGGGTGCGGCGCGGCCTTCGCCCATCAACTGACCCACTCTCAGCGCCGCCTGAAGCCCGAGCGCGATCTCGGTCTGCATATCGGCTAGCTTTTTCTGGAAAAGCTGTGTTCCGGCGATGGGTTTGCCGAACTGCCGACGATCGAGGCCGTAGCTTCGCGCCCGGTGCCAACAGTCCTCCGCCGCCCCCATCACGCCCCACGCGATGCCATAACGCGCCCGGTTCAGGCAGCCGAACGGCCCTTTCAGCCCTTCCACACCGGGCAACAGCGCATCCTCGCCCACTTCGACCCCGTCCATGACGATTTCACCGGTGACCGACGCGCGCAAGCTGAGCTTCCCGCCGATCTTAGGCGCAGAAAGCCCCTTCAGACCCTTCTCAAGCACAAATCCCCGGATCTTCCCGTCATGCGCCTCGGACTTGGCCCAGACCACGAAGACATCGGCAATCGGACTGTTCGAGATCCACATTTTCGACCCGGTCAGGCGATAGCCCCCGTCGATCCTTTGCGCGCGTGTTTTCATGCCTGCCGGATCCGAGCCCGCGTCCGGCTCTGTCAGGCCGAAACAGCCGATCCATTCCCCCGTCGCAAGCTTGGGCAGGTATTTCCGCCGTTGTGCATCCGTCCCGTAAGCATCGATGGGATACATGACGAGAGAGGACTGCACCGACATCATCGACCGATACCCCGAATCCACCCGCTCGATCTCGCGCGCGATCAGGCCGTAGGTGACGTAATCCGCACCAAGCCCGCCGAGCTCTTCCGCAATCGTCGCGCCAAGAAGGCCCGCCGCGCCCATCTCGCCGAAGACTTCCGGCGCGACAAGCTCATCCGAATACGCGCGGGTCACTCGGGGCGTCAGCCGGTCCTGCGCAAAGGCCCGCGCCGCGTCAGCCAGCATCCGCTGGTCCTCGGACAACTGATCGACAAGACGGAACGGATCCGCCCAGTCGAAAGACGATAGATCGGGGCCGTGTCCCGTATTCATCTGAGACCTCCTTCCAAAGCGGCAAGCAATCTCTTGAGTGCCGCGGTCAATTCATTCGTGGCATAGGCGAAGGACAGACGGAAATGCCCGTCAAGACCAAAGGCACGCCCCGGCACCACCGCCACGCCCGCAACGTCCAGAAGACGGGCACAGAAATCGCCGTCGCTGAACCCCTCGCCCAGATGCGCGGCGCAGGACGGGAACGCGTAGAAGGCGCCCTCCGGTGTCGGACAGTCGATCCCCGGCATGGCGTTGAGCGCTGTCACTACCATGTCGCGCCGCTCCTCGAACGCGCTGCGGCGCTCCGCAAGAAAGGTACGGTCCCCGGTAAGAGCCGCCAGCGCCGCCGCCTGCCCGACAGAGGACGCGCCCGAGGTCGATTGGCCTTGCATCGCGATCATTGCGCGGATCAGGGGCTCCGGCCCCACACCCCAGCCGATCCGCCAGCCGGTCATCGCCCAGGCCTTGGACACACCGCTGACGACCAAAGTCCGACCGATCAGGTCTGGCGCGGCATCCGCGAAACTGGTGAAGCGTTCAAAGGACAGATGCGAATAGATCTCGTCAGAGATGACCCAGACCTGAGGATGCCGCATCAGCACCTCAGCCAGCGCCGCAAGCTGGGCCCGAGAATAGACAGCACCCGACGGATTCGACGGCGAATTCAGCATCAGCCAACGCGTTCGTGAGCTGATCGCCGCCTCCAGCCGCTCGGGCGTCAGCTTGAATCCGTCGCCCATATCGCAGGGGATCAGGACAGGCACCCCGCCCGCGACCCGCACCATATCCGCATAGCTGGTCCAGAAAGGCGTCGGCAGGACCACTTCGTCGCCGGGGTCCAGCGTGCCCAGAAGGGCCGACGCAAGCACCTGTTTCGCTCCGGTTGAAACGATGACTTCGGCAGGCGTGCGGCCATGCTCCTTGGCGATGGCCTCCCTCAGGGCCGGTGTCCCGGCGGTAGGCGTGTAACGCGTTTCGCCCCGTCGCGCGGCCTCCATGGCGGCGTCGATCACGAAATCCGGGGTCGGGAAATCCGGCTCGCCGGTCGAAAGCGAGATCACGTCGCGTCCGGCGGCACGCAATTCGCGCGCGCGCTCGGATATCCGCACGATCTCCGACAGCTCCAGTCCCTGAAGACGCCGGGCTCTATAAAAGCCTCTCTGCGCAAGATCGTTCATGTTTCGCCTCGTGTCCCCACAAGGCACAGGCTAGCGCTTTGACACTTGCGTAAAAATATCGGTATTTGTCTTTTATAGTAACCTTTTTTGAAAGCTTTCGGATGCACCTCCCTTCCACGGCAGTTCTTCGCAGCTTCGAGGCCGCCGCGCGGTTCGAGAGTTTCACGGCAGCTGCGGAAATGCTGGGCATCAGCCAAGCCGTGGTCGGCCGGCAGGTGCGGGAGTTCGAGGACTTGGTCGGAACCGCGCTCTTTCGGAAGGAGGGGCGTGGCGTCGTGCTCACACCGGCTGGCGAGACACTGGCGCGGGACTTGCATAGGCATCTCGATGACCTCAGGCGCAGCCTGATCCACGCACAGACCGCCGGCGCCACGGGCCAGTCCCTGAGAGTGGCGATCCTGCCCACCTTCGGCTCGCACTGGATCGCGCCCCGCCTGAAGAGCTTCAAGAAACTGCGGCCAGAGGCACGGTTCCTCTTCGAAAGCCGCACCGCGCCCTTCGACCTGACCGCCTCTGGCGTTGACGTTGCCATCCACTTCGGCGCGCCTGACTGGGTCGGTGGCCGCCTGACGCGGCTTTGCCCCGAGAACCTCGTCGCGGTCGCGGCGCCCGATCTTCTCGACGCCTCGGGCTTTACGACCGCTGAAGACTGCGCAGGCCTGCCGCTTCTGCATCTCAGCAGCCGGGCGTCCCTCTGGCAGAGGCATTTCTCGGCGCTCGGTCTGGAGACGCGCCTTGCCCTTGCCGGGGATCATTTCGACCAGTTCTCGACCATGATCGCCGCCGCACGTCATGGCTCCGGCGCCGCCATCGTGCCGAGCTACCTGATCGAGAACGATCTTTCGAGCGGCGCGCTCCTTACCATCGGCACCACGCCGCAGGGGACCGGCAGCTACTATGCCGTGCGCCCGCTCGGCGTGCAGAATGCGCTTGCCGCCGCCTTCTGCGACTGGCTTCGGACAGAAACGCAGGTCTCGCGCCAACGCCATGGCGGCAATCAGACCGGGGTCGTGTAATAGCGCCCAGTGCGGGTCGCGAGAAACGCGTCGAGCGGCACGCTCTCCTGCTTGAGAAACCCCGATTGCGGTAGCGTGCCGTCCCGTACCATCTCGATCACCGCAACGACCGAGGACGCGGTCGTCCAGGCGATGGCCGTCCGGCGGCGCCCCACCTGCTCGACCGGCTTGTAGGCCCGCACGAATTCCTCACGGCTCAGAACGCCCTCGCGCAGCCCTTCGGCGGCGACGTGAATATAGACCACGTCGTCCGAGACCGGCGGCTTCGCGTTTACGAGGATTTCGCCCGCGTCCTTCCGCCGCTCGCGCATCAGAAGCTCGTGAAAGAAGAAATTCATCAGCTTCGCGTGACCGGGGTAACGCATGGTCTTGTAGTCGATATTCGGCACATGCCCCAGATAGGTCTCGCACATGGTCCCGAGCCCGCCCGAGGTGGTGAAGGCCTCGAGCTCGACTCCGTCGATGTAATGCTTTTCCAGCCACTCCATCGGCGACACCTGCTTGATCTGGCCGTCCTCCAGCACTTCGCAATCGTTGAGATATTCATTGACCACACCTTCGGGAGACCAGTTGAAGGAATACCCCATCAGCCCCGTAGGATTCTGCGGCAGCGCCCCCACCCGCATCTTGCAGGACCGGCAGTCATCAAAGCGCGAGATCAGGTCCGCCCCGACAATTCCCACGAACCCAGGCGCAAGACCGCATTGCGGCGCCATCAGCCCAGGTGACCGGCGCGACAGGTCCAGAATGCGTTTCGTGGTCGGCACGTCTTCGGTCAGATCGAAGTAATGGATGCCCGCCTCGACCGCACGTTCGGCAAGTTGCGCATTCAGGTGATAGGGCAGACAGGACAGAACCGCGTCGACCTCCTGCAAAACGCCTGAGACGGCGGCCCCGTCTCCGACATCGAGCGCTCGGATATTGAAGGGAAGGCCCGTGGCGCGGGGGACCTGATCGCAGGCGACCACGTCGAAGCCCGCGTCGTGCAGCAACTCCGAGGCCAGCGTACCGACCTTGCCCAAACCCAGAACGGCAATCTTCTTCATCGTGAACTCCCAACATTCGGCCGCGGCCTTCAATCACGACGCTAGGAGCGCGCCACGTCAGCAAAAATACAGAATTGTATTGCAAAACGTCAGCCTTCTGACATTCTGGCAGGAAAGAAAGGCGTTCGCATGGATGATCTCGATCAGCGCCTGCTGGCGCTCCTGACCCGGGACGCCCGCGCCAGCACGACTGACCTGGCCCGCGCGCTCGACGTCTCACGGGGAACCGTTCAGAACCGGATCGACCGCCTGAAAAGCAGGCGCGTTATCCACCGGTTCACTGTCGAACTGGGCGCATCGGAAGAAGACCATCAGATCAGCGCCTTCGCCCTGATCCGGCTTGATGCCTCTGACGGACGGGTTGCCGTAGCGGCACTCCGCCGGATCGACAGCATCATCGACATTTCGACGCTCAGTGGCGCTTTCGATCTTGTGGCCGAGATCAGGACGTCTTCCCTGGTTCGGCTGGACGCCATTCTCGACCGTATCCGCGCGATCCCGGACGTGGCCGAAACGCAAAGCCACATCCGGCTCAGAACCGCAGTCACCTGACGGGCGGCACCTGACGGTTCAATAGGTCGAGGCGTAGGCCGCGCAGGCCTCCTCTACTGTCATCTCGGCGACATGCGCGATTTCGGCAGCTTTGTGCGCCAGATAGAGCGGCGCGAAGCCATCCGGGAACCAGCCACGCACGGTTGCATCGGAAGAGAAGCGCTCAAGCGCGGCTTCCAGCGTCTCGGGCAGCCGCTCGAACCCACGCGCGGCCAGCGCGCCGGATGAAAGCTCGGACAGATCGTCCGTCGTCGGCGACGGCGCGGAAAGCCTCTCTTCCACACCCTGACAGCCGGCGTGAACGATCGCGGCAAGGGCCAGATGCGGACAGGCCGCGGCATCGGCGGCGCGGTATTCCAGATTGAACTGGCCGGCGATCTTTTCCGGCGTGTCGCTCGTCACCGGACAAATTCTGAGGGACGCCTCGCGGTCCTGCGCACCGAGATTGTTGAAGGCGGCCGACCAGCGATGCGGCGTCAGCCGCCGGTAAGAGATGTGCGACGGCGCGGTCAGCGCGACAATAGACGGAAGGTATTTCAGAATGCCCGCCGCGAAGGCACCCGTGACCTCGGACATCCCTGACGGCCCATCCGGATCGTAGGTGCGAAAGCCGCCGTCAGCGTCGACGAAGCTAAAATGAATGTGGACGCCATTACCGACAGAGGTCACGTCGCGGATCGGGACAAATGTGGCATCTTCCCCGAAATCGCTGGCAAGGCTCCGCGTGATCTCTCTCAGAAAGACCGCACCATCCGCGGCGCGCATGCCGATTTCTGGCGCTACCACGACCTCGAACTGATCGGGGCCGTATTCCTTCATGATGCTGTCGGGCGAGAGACCCGCCCCTTTAAGCGCGCCCATGAGAGCCTCAAGGAACGGGCGCTCTTTCTCGAAAGCTGCGCGACCGAAGCCTTGGTTGGGCATCCCGCCCGCGCGGAGCTGAAACTCGTGCTCGAACGCCGCATTCAGGCGAAAGCCGGTCAGGCGGTCCAGCCGCTCAAGCGCCTCACGCAGAATCTGGCGCATACAGAAGGGCCAGGGCGCGCCTGCAAGCGTCACGATATCGCCAAGCATCCAGTGCTCGCGCCCGCCCCCCGGAAGTCTCAGATCGACCTCGGCTTCGGGATCGGGCCTGAGCAAAAGGTCTCCGACCGACCCGAACGGGCTCTCACCGATCCCGTCGAAACAGGTGATCTGAATATTCGTCGGCACCCATCCCACACCCCGTGTCAGACGCTTGTCCAACTGGTCGGCAGGAAACGCCTTGCCGCGCACTTTGCCCGCAAGATCGCAGGTTGCCGCCAGAATAAGCGGAGTCGTATCGGTCATGTCTTGTCCCTTCCGGTCGGGCGCAGCGCATCCCAGGCTTCGATCCGGGTGCGCGTCTCTTCCCAGCTGTCTTCCGCAATCCGCGTTACGATGGCTTCGGTCACCGCAAGCGCCGACGAATAGGAATCCCAGAGCGTTCCCGACTCGATCGGCACGGCCAGCACCTCGGAGGCATGCCGGGCAATGGGCGAAATCCACTTGTCCGTCATCAGCACGATATCCGCGCCCCGCTGCTGCTGCGCCTGTCGCGCCAGAGTCTCGATCGAGGTCTGATAACGGCGAAAATCCACGATGAAGAACAGATCGCCCGGCTTCATCCGCAACAGGTAATCCGGCCAGCTCTCAGGGTTCTGCGGCAGGTGATACACCCCCTCGCGCGCCTGCCTGAGGTGAAACGAAAGATGCGCTGCGATGGTATCGCTGATCCGCCCGCCAATGGTGTAGACAGCGCGCTTCTTGTTCGACAGCACATCGCAGACGCGTGCGAACTGATCTTCGGTAATGGCGTCGCCCGCCGTCGTCATCTGGTGAACGGTCTTTGCCAGAAAGTCCGCCAGAAACCCGCCTTCAATCTGACGCGCGCCGGGATGCACCTCGACCGGGCTGCGATCGCCCTCCTTCAGCTCGGAAATCAGCTCGCGCTGAAACTCCTGATAGCCGCTCAGCCCGATCTTTACCATGAACCGCGAAATCGATGCGGTAGAGACCTCGGACCGGTTGGAAAGCTCCTGGATAGAGGCGAGGCCAGAGAAGGGATAATCGGCCAGTATCGCCGCCGCCAGCTTGCGCTCCCCGGCGGTCAACTGCCCGGCGCTGTCCTCGATTCTGTGCTTGATACTTGTTGTCGCCATGAGCACCCCCTCATCTGACTATTGTAGAAAATATATTTTCATTCAATCTAATTGTTATTGACTTTGTAAATTTTTGTTCAATGCTGTCGGAATGATCTGGGGGCTTTCGATATCGCGGCATCACACGGGCTTTACGGCCCATGAATGAGGCCTTGTCCCCGACCGCGCTCTTGTCCCATGACGATCCAGACGCCGTCGAAATGGTGAATGCCGGATCGGCGCGCGACGTGCTTCTGGTCTGCGAGCACGCCGGCAACACTGTTCCGGCCAGTCTCGGTCGCCTCGGGCTCTCAGACGACCTTTTCGAAAGCCATATTGGCTGGGATATCGGCGCAGAAGCCGTCGCACGAAGGATGGCAGCTGCGCTTGACCTGCCGCTCATCATTCAGCGCTACAGCCGACTGATAATCGACTGCAATCGTCCGCCGGGTGGTGAGGGTTCGGTCCCTGCCCTGACGGGCGGCATCCCTGTGCCCGGAAACCAGCGGCTTGGACAGGACGCGTTCGATGCGCGCCGGCGTGCTGTGTTTGACCCTTATGATGCCGCGCTGTCACGCGCCTTTCTCAGGCCGCGCCTTCGGGCCGTCTTCTCGATCCATTCCTTCACGCCAGATTTTCCCGGCGAGCACCGCCCTTGGGACGCGGGCTTCCTGTCTCGGAAGGACATTCCGACCGCCCGCGCGCTGATCGACAGGATTAGCGCCGTCGAGCCGTCGCTCTCGCTCGCGCTGAACGAACCTTACCAGATCGAGGATGCCACTGACTGGCTGATCCCGCGCTACGCCGAGGCACTGAACATGCGGCACTGCCTGATCGAAGTCCGCAACACCCACATCACGGATGCCGCGGGACAGGAGCGTTGGGCAACGCTTCTCTCCGACGCGATCAACGCCATCATGGAGACGCCGCAATGACGCTGTCCCGCGACATCCCCCTTGTTCCGGAGCAGTCCGCGCTTCTGTTCGTGGACGTCCAGAACTTTGCCGCCCATCGCGACGGGGCCGAGTTCAAGGAATTGTCCGAAGCAGCTTTCAGCGAGAAATACGGATGGTTTTTCAATGAACTGGACAGCAGAGTTATTCCCAACATGCAGGCCATCCAGACCGCCTGCCGCCATGCCGGGATCGAAGTTCTTTACACGACAATCGAAAGTCTGACGCTCGACGGGCGCGACCGCTCTCTCGACTACAAGATCACGGGCTTCAACGTGCCGAAGGGGTCATGGGACGGCAAGGTGATCGACCAGATCGCACCGGAAGGCGACGAAATCGTCTTCCCCAAATCGTCCTCCTCCGTCTTCGTATCGACCCATATCGACTACGTCCTGCGGAACCTCGGAACCCGGCAACTGGTGATCTCGGGGCTGATCACGGATCAATGCGTGGAAAGCGCGATACGCGACGCCTGCGACCTTGGCTATCTGGTCACGCAGGTGACCGATGCCTGCCTGACCTACACACCCGAGCGGCACGAAAACTCGCTCCGCGCGATCAAGGGATATTGCCGGCAGGTCACCACCGAACAGCTACTGGACGAACTGCGCGATCTCATGACTCCCGAGGCGGAGCGCGCCTGAAATGATGCTCGAGCTTCGCACCCTCAGCAAATGCTTCGGCGGCGTGCAGGCGGTGCGCGACGTGAGTTTCGCGATCGAACCGGGCGAGATACGCGGGCTGATCGGTCCGAATGGCGCGGGAAAATCCACTCTGGTCAACCTGATCTCGGGCCTTCTGAGACCCACGGGCGGTGAGATCGTGCTTGACGGGCGTTCGATGACGGGACTTCGCGCGGATCAATGCGCCAGAAACGGTATCGCCCGCACCTTCCAGAACCTGCGCCTCTTCTCGAGCCTGACCGTCGAACAGAATATCGACGTCGCGCGGCAGGCGGGGCACGATCCCGCCCTCATCGATGCGGCCCTGGTCGAGTTCGGTCTCACCCGGCACCTTGCCCGCCCGGCGGGAGCCTTGGCCTATGGCGACCAGAGGCGGCTCGAGATCGTGCGTGCGCTGGCACTGGCGCCCAAGCTGTTGATGCTGGACGAACCCGCAGCCGGCATGAACGAGGAAGAGACCGCCGCGCTCGGTCAGTCTCTGGAATGGGTGCGCGACGCTGCCGACTGCGCACTTCTCGTCATCGACCACGACCTGAAATTCATCATGACCCTTTGTCACCGCATCGCGGTCATGGACATGGGCGCTGTCATCGCCTCGGGCGACCCGGCCGAGATCGCGCGAAACCCCGAAGTCATACGTGCCTATCTGGGAGATGCGGGCGGCGACGATGCCCCGCAACCCACCGAACTCGTACATTAAGACAACCAGCAAGGAGACTGAAAATGAGGGCTTTTTCTCTGACAATCGCAGGCTGCATGGCACTTGCAGCGCCTGCCGCCGCGCAGGACACGATCAAGATCGGCCTCGGCGTTCCGATGACCGGCGACTACGCGCCCTATGCCGAATGGCAGGGCGCGCGCTGTATGGCCGAGATGATCAATGCCGAGGGCGGCGTGAACGACCAGATGATCGAAGTGCTTGTGCAGGATTCCGGCGCCGACACGCAGACCGCCATTTCGCTGGCGCAGAAGTTTCTCGATGAGGGCGCGGTCATGCTTGGCACGATCCCCTTCTCGGACACGATGATCCCGGTCGCGCAGGTGGCCCAGAGCTATGGCGTTTCGATCTTCCAGCCGCAATCGACCCAGGTCGAGATGCACGCGGGCATCGTGGACAACTTCTTCACGGGCGTCTCGCCCGACCCGTTCACCGCCACCGCCGCCGCCAATCACGCGCTTGCGCAGGGCGTCAAGAACGTGGTCCTGCTGACGTCGGACGAAGGCGGAAGCTGGTCGGCAAAAACGCCGCTCTGGTTCGGGGACGTGATCGAGGCGGGCGGCGGCAAGGTGCTGACCAAACTGAACTTCAGCTTCGGCACCTCGGACTGGTCGCCCCAGATTGCCGAGATGCGCGCACTGGGCGAAGATATCGACGCTGTCTATATCTCGTCGATCATGCCCGATGTCGGCGTCCTGATCCGTCAGCTTCGAAGCGCGGGCATCGACGCGTGGGTCGTCGGCTCAGACGGGTTCGATGACCCGTCGCTCGACGCCATCGCCACCGATGACGCCTCGCTTCTCGACCGGGTATTCTTCGCCACCCTCGCCCCCAGCCAGGCAGACAGCGCGGTGGTGAACTTCATCGCTGACTGCGCCGAGATGGGCATCGACGTGCCGGGTCTCTTCCCGGCCACGGGTGCCGACACGGTCAAGGCCGTCGCCTGGGCCGTCGAGCAATCCGGCAGCACCGACCCCGAGACCATCTCGGCAACGCTTCGCGATGCCGACAGTATTCCGGTCCTGACCGTGGACAGCATCTCGTTCAAGGAGACGCGCACTTACGCACAGCGGACGATCCCAGTGATCGGGTTCGAGAATGGCGAGCGGGTTCTCATCGCGAACGAGATCCCCACCAACACGCCGACCGACTGGTAAGAAAGGAGCCGGGCGGGGCCACTGCGCCCTGCCCGACCGCACATGCTGGACATCCGGAATCTCAAGGTCTTGTACGGTCCGATCGAGGCGGTGCACGGCATCTCGCTTCGGGTCGAGGAAGGGCAATGCGTGACGCTGCTCGGGCCGAATGGCGCGGGCAAGAGCTCGACCATTTCCGCGATCTGTGGCGTCGCGAAGGCGACGGGCGACATCACCTTTCTTGGACAGGACCTGCTGGGAACCGAGATCGAGGATCGCGTAAGGGCCGGCATCTCCGTGTCACCTGAGGGGCGTCGCATTTTCAGCAACCTCAGCGTCGAGGCCAACCTGCAGCTCGGCGCAGGCATCCGCACCGACCGCGACGGCATCGAGGCGGATATCGATCACTGGTTCACAACCTTCCCGATCCTGGGCGAGCGCCGGACCCAATCCGCCGGAACACTGTCTGGCGGCGAGCAGCAGATGCTCGCCATCGCGCGGGCACTTATGGCCAAGCCGAAAATTCTGCTGCTGGACGAACCGAGCCTCGGCCTTGCGCCGCGCATCGTCGGTCAGATCTTCGACATGATCGAACAGCTCAAATCCGAAGGCATGACGATCCTTCTGGTCGAGCAGAACGCGCGTCAGGCGCTTCGGATCTCGGACTACGCCTATCTCTTGAATACCGGCACCATCCAGGCCGAGGGCACAACAGCGACGCTCGGCCAGAACGACGAACTCATGGCGAAACTGACGGGGCTGGGCTGAGATGGACTATGCCATTCAACAGATGGTCAACGCGCTCTCCTTTGGGGCCGAATACGCGCTTCTGGCACTTGGGCTGGCCATCGTCTTCTCGGTCATGGGGCTGGTGAACTTCGCCCATGGCGACGTGATCGCGGTGGGCGGCTATACCATGGTCGCCTTCGCCGCAATCGTCACCGCAAACCCCTGGATCGTCATCCTGGGAGCCATCGTGGCCGCCGCGCTGACCTCGGTTCTGCTCGAACGAGTGGCCTTCAGACCGGTCCGATACGCGGATCCCACGACCGGGCTTCTGACCGCCTTCGGCGTGTCGATCGTCCTTCAGAACCTTTTCCTTCTCTTCGTCTCTCCCCGCCCTATCGCGGTCACCTCGCTCTACTTCATGGACGTGCCCATCGAGATGTTCGGTGTGCAGGTCTCGTCGCTCCAGCTTCTGGAGTCGGTGACGACCGTGTTGGTCATCGTCGGGCTTACCCTGTTTCTCAACCGCTCGGTCTGGGGGCTCGCCATGCGCGCTGCGTCGCTCGATTTCGAGATGGTGCGCCTGATGGGCATCCGGGCGAACAGGGTCTTCGCGCTCGCCTTCCTGATCTCGGGGCTTCTGGCAGGTCTCGCGTGCATCTTCATCATGGCGCGGCGCGGATCGGTCGATCCGCATCTCGGCTTCAACCCGGTGCTCAAGGCCTTCGTCGCCTGTGTGGTGGGCGGCTTCGGCAGCCTGCCGGGAGCGGTCCTGGGCGGTTTCCTTCTGGGCGCTGTCGAGGTGGGAATGCTTGTCCTTCTGCCGCAGGAATACGGCGGCATGAAGGACGCCTTCGTCTTCGGCATCATCGCCCTGATCCTCGTCTGGCGACCGAACGGCATCCTCAGCCCCGCCGTTGAGAAGGGAGACAAGCTGTGACCCTCGCCCGGCACCAGAAACGCGGCCTGATCGGCGCGGCGCTTCTGTCGCTCATCCTGATCGCCATCGGGGTGCTGGCCGCATGGTTCGGCTCGCGCTACCAGCTTCGGCTGGTCTATGGCGCCTATGTGAACCTGCTGGTGGTGCTCGGTCTTCAGGTCTTCATGGGTAATGCCCGCGTCACCAACCTGAGCCACAGCGCCTTCATGGGGATCGGGGCCTATGCGGCGGCGATCTGCGTGACACCGGCGGCAACCAAGGCGATCTCGCTTCCCGACGCGCCATGGGGTCTGGCGGCCTTCACGCTCGACCCGCTGACCTCCGCAATCATCGCCATCGTCATCACCGCCGCCATCGCCGCGCTCGTCGGCCTGTTCATTGTGCGGATGACCGCGATCGGCGCCACCATCGCGTCCCTTGCCGTACTGGTCATCATCCACTCGATCTTTCTGTTCCGGACCGACATCTTCAAAGGCAACCAGGCCTTCTTCGGCATCCCGCAGGTCTTTTCGCTGACCTCTATCGTGGTCCTGTCGGTGGTTGTGGTCCTGATCGCCCGCGGCTTCCGTGAAAGCCACTGGGGCATCCAGCTTCGTGCCTCGGCTGATGACGAGACGGGCGCCGCGGCCATGGGGGTCAATGTGGTGCGGCTGAGGCTGGTCGCCTGGGTTCTGTCGGGTATCATCCTGGCGCTGGCCGGGATCGCCTATGCCTATTACCTCGGTACCATCTCGGCCCGTCCCTTCTACTTCAATCACGTCTTCCTGACGCTCGCGATGCTGATCCTCGGGGGGATGCGCACTGTCACCGGCGCGGTCCTCGGCACTTTTCTGATCTCCTTCGGGCTGGAGGTGGTACGTTGGCTTGAAACCGGCCCCGTGGTCGCCGGGGTCGACCTACCCGAGGCGCTCGGCCTCTCCGGCGTCGTTCTCGGGCTGGTGATCGTTCTGACCATGACGCTCCGCCCGCAAGGCGTGATGGGCGACCGCGAGATCGAGGACATCATACTGAGGCGCTAGGAGGCGTGCATGGGCTGCAATCACACGATCCACAAGAACAGCCACCATTTCGGCTGGGACAACAGCATCGAGCCCGTGCTCAGCGTCACGCCCGGTCAGACGGTCGAGGTCGAGACCATCGACAGCTCGGGCGGTCAACTGGACAAGGCGTCGACCGTGGACGATCTGGCCACGCTGTCCTTCGATCATGTGAACCCCGTGACCGGTCCGATCCATATCGAGGGCGCGGAGCCCGGCGATGCCGTCGCGGTCACCTTTCTGGACTTCCGCCCCAGCGGTTGGGGCTGGACCGCCAACATCCCGGGTTTCGGTCTTCTGGCGGATCAGTTCCCGGAGCCCGCGCTCCATATCTGGAGCTATGACGCTACCTCAATGGTGCCCGCGGCCTTCGGCGCCGGAGGCAAGGTGCCACTCAAGCCCTTCGTCGGAACCATCGGTCTCGCCATGGCCGAGCCGGGCCTGCACTCGGTCGTGCCGCCCCGCCGGGTCGGTGGCAATCTCGATATCCGGGACAATGCCGTCGGCACGACGCTCTACCTGCCGGTCGAAGTGGCGGGCGGGCTTTTGTCGCTCGGGGATACGCACGCCGCCCAAGGCGACGGAGAGATCTGCGGAACGGCCATCGAAAGCCCGATGACAGTCGCGCTGAAGATCGAGTTGCTGAAAGACGCCCGAATTCCCTTTCCCCGGTTCGAGACAGACGGACCGGTCACCCGTCATCTCGACGCATCGGGCTATCGCGCGACCACGGGCATCGGCCCCGACCTGATGCAGGCCGCACGAGACGCCGTCTCTGGTATGATCGACTGGATCACCGGCCAGACCGGCATGTCGGCAACCGACGCATACATGCTCTGCTCGGTCTGCGGCGACCTCAGGATCAGCGAAATCGTGGACATGCCGAACTGGACGGTCTCATTCTATTTCCCGAAAAGCGTGTTGGACGCCTAGGCCAGAAGACGAAAGACCGAATGATCCCGAACCCGCGCCAGATTGAAGAGCTGATCGAACTGGTGCGGGACACCGCCCGAACCGAGATCATGCCCCGTTTCCGCAATCTGCACAGCGCCGAAATCAGCACCAAGGCGGGACCAACCGACCTCGTTACCGTGGCCGACCGCGCCGCCGAGGACGCGATCCGGCGCGGCGTTCTTGGTATCCTGCCCGGTGCTACGGTCATCGGAGAAGAGGCCGTGGCCGAGGCGCCCGGTCTCCTTTCCGGAATGGCCGACGCCGAGACCTGCGTCATCATCGACCCTATCGATGGCACGGGGAACTACGTGGCCGGTCTTGCGGTCTTCGGCACCATCCTTGCCGTTCTGGACAAGGGCGAAACGGTGTTCGGCCTTCTTTACGATCCGGTCATGGACGACTGGATGTACGCCCTTCGGGGAAAGGGGGCGTGGTTTCACCGTCAGGACGGGTCCGAGCATCCCGTCCGCGCCCGAAGCGAAGTGTGCCAACTGTCTGCTGCCAAGGGCTTTGTTACGGTCGAGGACTATGACGGCGAAGACAAAGAGACCGTGCGCCGCGCCTTCGACGGCGCCTTGCACGTTCGGGATATTCGTTGCTCCTGCCACGAATATCGTCTGCTTGCGTCCGGGAGCGTTGACTTCCTGCGCTCCTATTCGCTCGCCCCGTGGGACCATGCGGCGGGCCTGCTGCTTCTTGGCGAGGCGGGCGGTTGGGCCGCTGTCGACGGCACCCGCCCCTATTCGCCCTGCCGGCATGACGGCCGCATCGTTGCCGCCGGCTCCGGAGCCCTCGGGCGCGTGGTGGCGGCCCTCTCCGCGCGCCTGCCGTAAGCCAGTGCCCGCGATCACGACTCCGACTTGCCCTCAACCTCGCGAACGGCGTCATCGCTGCAACAGAATGCCCGCCACGATCCCGAGACGGGTTTGACAATCGCCCTCGCAGGGCGTTTTCTGTTCCATCGGCGGCGATTTGAGAGCTACGGGAAAAAGGGACTATCGGCATTGGAAGGGTCTAACTGGTCTGCTCATCCCTGTTTCCGCGCAAGATGGCCGGGCGAAGAACAGGGTGGACGGATGCCGAGGCACAACCTGCCACAGCCGATGATTTCTCATAGATCATTGTCGCGCTCCTGCGACTTTTCCCGCAGCCTATGCGGTCTTGCCGCTGCCGGCCAAACAGCCGGTGGAACGCGTTGATGGACGGCTCCCCGGTTCTCGTCCTTCTGAACATGGCCGCTGCGGCTGCGCTTCTGATCTGGTCGGTGCGGCTGGTGCGGACCGGCTTCGAGCGCGCCTTTGGTGGCCAGCTTCGCCGCTGGCTGCGCCACTCGACCGCGACGCGCGTGCGCGCCGCCGCTACCGGAGCAGGTGCCGCGATCCTGATGCAAAGCTCGACCGCCGTGGCGATGCTTCTGGCCGGTTTCGTTTCGGCGGGCGCTATCGGAGGAGCGGCCGGACTGGCGATCTTTCTCGGCGCCGACCTTGGCTCTGCCGTTGTGGTGCAAATCCTGAATTCGCGGGTAGCGCTACTGACCCCGCTTCTGCTGCTTGTCGGCGTGATGATCTTTCTCAGAAGCGCCCGCCGCACGGCGCGTCAGGTCGGACGCATCCTGATCGGACTGGCCCTGATCTTCCTGTCCCTCGACCTGATCCGCGACGCGAGCGCCCCCCTTTCCGAAAGCGGTGCGGCGCAAGCGGCGATGGTGTATCTGGCCGCCGACGCGATCTCGGCCTTTCTCATCGCGGCGCTTTTCGCATGGCTCGTGCATTCCAGCGTCGCCGCAATCCTCCTCTTCGCCACACTGGCTCAACAAGGGCTTCTGCCTCTCGACGCGGCCTTCGCCATGGTTCTTGGAGCCAATCTTGGCGGATCGCTGATCGCCGTCTTTCTGACGCTCAAGGCACAGGCGACCGTTCGGCAGATCGTCTGTACGAACCTCGTTCTACGGGGGGGCGGTGCCGTGCTGGCGCTGATCCTTCTGGCGCAATTGGCAGTCCCCGAGATCATGCCGGGCGGCACGCCTGCGCAGAAGGCTCTGAACCTGCATCTGATCTACAACCTGGCACTGCTGGTACTGGCGCTCCCCTTCACACGACCGCTCATGAAGCTCGCGCAGCTCGTCATTGCGGACCCTGCGGGCGCCGCGCCCGAGACCCTACATCGCTCGGCACTCGATCACATGGTCCAGAACCAGCCGCGCCGCGCATTCGCCTGCGCGCAGCGAGAACTGGTCGAGGTCGGAAACCGCATCGAGGTCATGCTGCGCGAGGCGATCGTCCTGTTTGAGACCTATGACGATGCGGTCGCACAGCGGTTGAAGGGCGAGATGCGGGAGATCGCCCGGATGTCACTTGACCTACGGGTCTATCTTGCAGGCATCCGCAGCGAGGACAAATCCGAGGATACAGGCACGCGGGCCTTCGACCTGTCCGGCGTGGCCGTGAACCTTGAAGCAGGCGCGGATGTGATCGTTCGGAAGATGGTCGAGCTTGCCCGCCGGAAACACGCCGAACAGCTCAGCTTTTCCGACGATGGCTGGCGCGAATTGACCGACTTTCACGATGCCGTTCTGCGCAACGTCCAGTCCGGGATTGCCGTCCTGATGTCAGGCGATGTCGGATCGGCCCGCGAACTGGTCGAGCAGAAGGAACATATCCGCGAACTGGAACAGTCGCTCGAACGCGCGCATCTGAAGCGGTTGCGTCAGGGCCTGACCGAGTCGATCGAGACCAGTGCCATCCATCTGGAACTTCTCAGGGCGCTCAAGATGCTGAACACATCCTTCGCGATGATCGCCTACCCGCTTCTGGAAGAGCATGGCGAGCTTCTGGAAAGCCGTCTGGCCGGACAATAAGCCCGGCCAGAAGGGTTAAAGATCAAAGCGCCGGCAGAACCTCGCTCCGCTGCGCGCCAAGCCCGGCAATACCAAGCGTCACGACCTCTCCGCCCTTCAGATAGCGCGGGGGCTTTTGCCCCATGCCAACGCCCGGGGGCGTACCGGTCGAGATCACGTCACCCGGCTGGAGACTCATGAAACGGCTGCAATAGGAAATCAGGTGCGGCACCTTGAAGATCAGCGTCGCGGTGCTGCCCGCCTGCTGGCGCTCGCCATCGACGTCCAGCCACATATCGAGCGCATCGACATCGGCCACCTCGTCGGGCGTAACCAGCCACGGCCCGGTCGGCCCGAACGTATCGCAACCCTTGCCCTTGTCCCAGGAACCCGCGCGCTCGATCTGGAATTCCCGTTCCGAGACGTCGTTGACGACGCAGAAACCGGCCACGTGGTCCATGGCGTCGACCTCGTCGATATAGACGCCGGGCTTACCGATCACGACGCCAAGTTCGACCTCCCAGTCGGTCTTGACGCTGTCCCGCGGGATCTGGATCGGATCGTTGGGTCCGCAAATGGCGGAGGTCCACTTGTTAAAGATGATCGGCTCCTCGGGAATCGGCATCCCGGCTTCTTCGGCATGGTCGGCGTAGTTCAGGCCGATGCAGACGAATTTGCCAATGCCACCCACGCAGGCGCCAAGCCGCAGACCTTCTTGCGGCGCACCCTCGACAAGCGGGAGGCTTTCCGGGTCGAGTGCGCGCAGTCGCTCGATGCTGTCGGGCAGAAGTGCAGCGCCGCCGATGTCTGTTACGACACCCGAGAGGTCACGGACACGGCCCTCAGCATCTAGCAGGCCGGGTTTCTCGGCGCCGGGCGCGCCGTAGCGAAGCAGTTTCATGCTCTCTCCAATTCAGTTCCGTTGGTCGGTGTTCCGTCAGGCCGCCTTATCGCCGCCCAGCCCCGAGATCGCCTGAATCAGGCTGTCTTCGGTCACCTCCTCCGAGGTGAAGGTCCGCATGATCCGGCCCGAATACATGGCCACGATCCGGTCTGAGACATGCAGCACCTCGGGCATTTCCGAGCTGATGACCATGACCGCATAGCCCTGCGCCGCAAGTTCGCGAAGAAGCTTGTGGATTTCAGACTTGCTGCCCACGTCGATGCCGCGCGTCGGCTCGTCCACGATCAGAACACTTGGATGCATCGACAGCCATTTGCCGATGACGATCTTCTGCTGGTTCCCGCCCGACAGGTTGCCCACCTGCTGCTTCCAGCCGGGTGTGCGGATATCCAGCCGGTCGCGATACTGGTCGAAGATCGCGACCTCGGCTCCCTCAGCCACGAAAGGCCCGGCGGTCAGGTCATCGACCTGCGGCAAGGTCATGTTGTCCCGACAGTTCATCCCCAGAACAAGACCCTGCCCCTTGCGGTCTTCCGGCACCAGCGAGATGCCGCGCTGAATGGCATCCGCGGGCGAGTTGATCCGCACCTCTTCCCCGTCGAGCAGGATTTGTCCGGAATGGGCGTCCCTGAGACCGAAGAGCGTCTCGGCGATTTCGGTCCGGCCCGCACCGACAAGGCCGTAAAAGCCCACGACCTCGCCCCGGCGAACCTGAAAGCTCACGTCACTGTAGAGCTTGCCGCAGGACAGACCCCGCACCTCAAGCGCGACATCGCCCAGTTCGTGGTGCGACGCATTCCGGCTGAGGTCCAGCTTCCGCCCGATCATCATCTGGGTCAGCGATTCCTCGGTCGTGTCGGAGGTGTTGACCGTGCCCTGATACTGACCGTCACGCAGGATCGAAATGCGGTCGGTGATCTTGAAGATCTCTTCCATCCGGTGAGAGATATAGATGATCCCCACACCGTCGGCCTTCAGATCCGAGATCACGTCAAACAGCACGACCTTTTCCGCATCCGTCAGCGATGCAGTCGGCTCGTCGAAGATGACCGCCTTGGCGTCCACCGTCAGCGCGCGGGCGATCTCGACCATCTGCTGGTTCGCGATGGACAGGTCGCCCACCCGCGTTCTGGCGTCGAAGCCCACATTGAGCTTTTTCAGAATGGCGTTGGTCTTCTCGGTCAGAAGGCCCCAGTCGACGCGTCCAAAACTCTTTCGGGGCAGTTCGCCCAGATAGATGTTCTCGGCCACCGAAAGCTCTTCTGCAAGGCTCAGTTCCTGGTGGATGAAAACGATGCCCTTGGCCTTGGCCTCGAGCGGCCCCGCCATTACTACCCTCTCGTCACCCATGTAGATGGCGCCGCCGTCAGGCTGATAGATGCCGCCCAGAACCTTCATGAGGGTCGATTTCCCGGCACCGTTCTCGCCCATCAGCGCGTGGACTTCTCCGGGCATGACCGAAAAGGACACGTCATCGAGCGCGCGGACACCGGGGAAGGTTTTGACGATGTTGTCCAGATGCAGGACGGGTTTCGCGTCGGTCATACCTTCAACTCCTCTTTGCCCTTGATGTTGAGCTGACGATCCAGGAACAGCACTGCGATCAGGATGAGACCGATCACAAGATTCACTGTCGACGTATCGGCCCCGATATGGCCCAGGCCCTTCCTCAGAAGCTGAATGGCGATGACACCGCCAAAGGTGCCTATGACATTGCCCGCACCCCCGGTGATCTTGGTCCCGCCGAGGACGACCGCCGTGATGACCCAGAGCTCGTAAAGCTGTCCGTCATTGGGGTTCACCGAGCCGCTTTCGGAGTAGAAAACGACGGCCGAGAGCGCTGCCAGAAAGCCGATGATCGCGAAGTTGATCATCATGTGCGGGCCCACGCGGATACCCGCGTTCACCGCCGCTTCGCGATTGTCGCCGATGGCATAGGCGTTCCGACCATGGACTGTCCGCGCCATCAGGAACCAGATCCCCGCCGTCACGGCCAGAAGGAACCACGACGCCGTGGCCAGCCCCAGGAATTCCGCCTCGGCAAAGTCCACCAGTGTCCAGTTCAGGTGGCTGGTCGGGTTCTCGCCATTGAACATGAAAACGATGCCGCGATAGCCCAGCATCGAGCCAAGCGTCACGATGAAGGCATCCACGCCTGTCTTCCAGACGATCAGCCCGTTGAGCGCGCCCAGCAGCGTGCCCACCAGAAGCGACAGCAGCCACGCCACAGGGATCACCCAGTCGCCCAGCCCGGCAAAGATGGGCCATGTCATGCTGTCGAGCAGAACGATTGCAGCGATGGCAAAAGTAGCGCCGACCGAAAGGTCGATATTGCCGTTAACCATGACCAGCGTCATGCCCATGGCGATGATCCCGATGGGCGCCGACTGCTTCAGAAGGAGCAGCATGTTGTCATAGTCCATGAACGCCTGATCGGAGATCGACAGATAGGACCCTGCGACGCTGAAGAAGATGAGCTCCAGCACGATGAACCCCCAGATGGCACCGTTGGCCAGCGCGCGGGACAATGTGTTCGGTTGCATGACGTCCCCTCCCTCAGGCGATTGCCGACCAGAGCTTGCCGCGCTTGGCCGCGATATCGAGCCAGACAGCAAGGATGATGATTACCCAGGTCACGACGAACTGGATGTAGAATTGCAGGCCCATCAGCAGGAGGCCGTTCTGGATGAAACCAAGGATCAGGACACCGATCACCGTCTTGAAGACAGTGCCGGACCCGCCCAGAAGAGACGCGCCGCCGAGGATGACAGCGGCCAGCACCTCAAGCTCGAGCCCCTGCCCGACCGTGTTCTGCGACCCGAGGCTTCGACTGGCCTGGATCAGCCCAGCGGTGGCGACACATGCCGCCGAGATGAGGTAGCAGAAAAAAACCGTACGGGCGCGAGGGATGCCCGAAAAGGTGGCCGCAGTTCCGTTGCCACCCACGGCGTAGACCTTGCGCCCGAAGGGCGTCTTGGCGAGCGTCAGTCCCAATAGCGCGGCGAGTGCGATGAAAATGAGGATCGGAACCGGGATACCCAGAGCCGTTCCCTGCCCGAAGACACTGAACCACGTGCCTTCCTTGTCGGCGATGTCCATGTTCTGACCGCCCGAATAGGTCAGCGTCAGCCCGTGAATGGCGGACAGCATTCCCAATGTGACAATCAGCGAATTCAGCCTCAGATACCCCACCAGAAAGCCGATGAAGGCGCCGAGGCAAAGCGTCATCGCGAACATCGCCGGAATGGCCATGAACGGCCCGATCTTGTCGTGCAGGTCGAGCACGACGATCGTCGAAAAGGACATCATCGAGCCGACCGAGAGATCAAGATTGCCGCTGATCACCACGAAGGTGACGCCAAGCGCCATGACCCCCAGAATGGCCGAGGATCGGACAACGCTGAAGACATTGTCCATCGTCAGGAATTTCGGGTTCGCGATCGTGAACGCGATCATGAAGATCACGAAGGCGATCAGGATACCCTGTTTGGCAAGAACGCTGCCAATCTGCTGTTTCGTCAGTGTTGCCATGATCCCCTCCCTTGTCTCCTCGCTGCTGACCGTCATACCAGCGTCATGCCTCCATCGATCATGACGATCTGGCCGGTCATGTAGTCGCTATCCTCGGATGCGAGATATAGCGTGGTACCGGTGATATCCTTTGGAGCGGCAACCCGACCCTTCAGTATCTCCGCCGAAAACTCTTCCATGGCCTGCCCCGGACGCTCGGCGGCCCCGATCTCCATCAGGTCCTGATCGACCTGTTCCCACATCTCGGTGGCCACCACTCCCGGCGCAAAGCCGGTGACGGTGATGTTGTGCTTAGCCAGATCGCGCGCGCCCGACTGGGTCAGCGAGACGACCGCGAATTTCGAGGCACAATAGGGCGCGACATTGTCAAAGCCCTGACGGCTGGCGATGGACGCGGTATTGACGATCTTGCCGCCGTTTCCCTGCGCGATCATCTGCCGGGCTGCTTCCTGCATGCCGATCAGACAGCCGAGACCGTTGACGCCCATGATAAAGTTCCAGTTGTCCTCGGTGACGTCCATGAAGTTCATCGGCTTGTTCACGCCGGCGTTGTTGAACATCACGTCGAGCCGTCCGAAGCAGTCGACAGTATGCGCGATCATTGCGCGGACCGCCTCGCGGTCTGTAACATCGACCTGAGCCGAGGTCACGTTCCCGCCCTGCCCGTTGAGCCTTGCGCGGTTCGCCTCGGCCACTTCGGCCACTTTGTCACCGTTTATGTCTGCGATACAAACCTGCGCGCCCTCGTCGAGAAGCGATTCCGCGATTGCGCGCCCTATCCCTTGTGCAGCGCCCGTGACGATACAGACGCGACCCGAAACACGTCCCATGTGTCCGGCCTCCCTGAATTCAGTCTTATTCTCGTGGTTCTAAAATGCGGCGTGGGGCGCGCGCGACATTGCGCGCCCCACGCTCAGGGAGGTGTCTTAGAAGACGGGCTTGGTGAACTCGCCCATGTTGTCCTGAGTGATCTTCGGCGTGTCGAAGTAGTTCAGGAACGGAACCTCTTCACCGTTCAGCACGTCGATGGCCGTCTTGAGCGCGGCTTCGGCGTCATCGACCGGCGACTGGTAGATCGAACCCCAGTAGTCGCCTGCAGCCATCGCCTCGTAGCCAACCGCAAAGTTGGTGGCGCCGACAAAGATGATGCCGTCACGGCCAGCGGCCTTGGCGGCGTTCAGCGCGCCCACGCCCATGTTGTCGTCACCGGCATAGACGCCATCAATGTCGTCATACTTGACGAGGAAGGCTTCCATGACCTGCTGCGACTTCTCGCGGTTCCAGTCACCCGGCTGCTGGTCAATCTGCTCGACATTCGGGCAGACTTCCGGCAGGCGGTCGTTGAAACCCTGGGCACGTTCGATGGCCGTGGTATAGCCCGGCTGACCGGTGATGTGCACGACCTTGGCTTCGTTCTCGATGCCCATTTCCTTGAACTTGTCGCACATGATTTCGGCCGACCGCGCGCCCTGCGTGATGTTGTCAGGGCCGGAGAACGACTTGACGAAATCGAAGCCCTGCTCGGCGATGTTCGAGTTGGTCACGATCACAGGGATACCGGCCTGGCTGGCCTTGCGGACGGCGGGAATCACGGCCTCGCCGTTGGTCGGCCAGATGATGATGGCGTCGACTTCCTGCTGGATCAGGTCCTCCATCTGCGCGATCTGACGGGCAACGTCGCCGCCCGCATCCAGCACGACTGTTTCGACATCGGCGTTCGCCTCTGCAGCAGCGATGAACGCTTTTTCATAGGTTGTCTGATAGCTGTCGACGCCCACGTTGTTCTGCGTGATGCCGATCTTCATGGTGTCGGCCGAAGCCGCACCGGCGAAAGCGACAAGCGCGGTCGTGGCAGCGAGTGTGTATCGGATGTTCATTCAAAGTCCTCCCGGAACTCGATTATAGCTCTTCATCTCCCAGACGCCGAGTGAGGCGTCATTCGGTCGCTCCCAATCGGGCAAGCGAACACCCATGACCGTGCCGCGTCATCAAGTCCGGCAACGCATCAAAAATATCCGTAATGAACAATTTTATGTCCATTTTGGATATTTTTGCGATACGTCTCGGTTATCACTCTGGACAGTTATGAGGAGCAGCCGAATGAGCGAGTCCCATTCATCCAAATCGAATATCTCGGGAATGCCGCGCGCACGTCGGACAACAAAAAGGCCTGCACACGATATGAATGCCTTGGGAGGACAAAGCAAGACGAGCTCCGCTGCGCCCCAGGCGCGGCCCGAAGCGCTCGATGTCCTGGCCTTCCTCGAAGATTTCAGCGACGAACTTGAGTCCACATTCGACATTATAGGGCCCAACCCGCATCTGCGGATGACGCTGCACCTGCTCCAGGGCCACTTCGAAGCGCGCACCGTCACCCCGACCTCACTGATCAGCGCCAGCCGCGCGCCCTACGCCACCGCGAACCGGCGCATGAAGGAGATGGTTGAGGAAGGCCTAATCGAACAGCGCCCCCGCACCCGGACAGGCAAGAGCTTTTCCATGCATCCAAGCGACAAGCTGCTGTCGCAGTGGATGCAACTGTCCGGACGCCTGAGGCGCCTTGCCACGACACAGTTCGGCGGCACCGAAGCGGAACAGGAAACACAGGACTACTATTTCGGCGGCAGCTACTCGGCCGCCCAGTCGATCCCGCCCCTCAGCATCCGGCCCCAGCCGCTCAAGGTACCTGGCGGTGTGCGGGTTCTGGTCCATGGCGACCCGACCTTCATGGTGATGGATACGCTCAAGCGCCAGTTCGAGCAGGTGATCGGAAGCGATATCAGTCAGCGCGCCTTTTCAATCGACCGGCTGCGCGAAGAGGGCCTGCGCAACGCAGCACGCGACGCAAGCCGCTATGACGTGATCGCCGTCGACCTTCCTTGGATTGGCGAATTCGCGTCCAAGAATGTCCTTATGCCGCTCGATCAGGTCATGGACCTCGCGCGCCTTGATCCGGCGGATTTCCACACTGCCGGTTGGAAGGCCGCGCATTGGGGGGGCCGTGCTTATGGCGTCCCGGCCCAGACCACTCCCGAGTTGCTGTTCTATCGCCGCGACGTCTTCGCCAGCGCGGGGCTGGAACCTCCCGCCACAACCGAAGCTCTGCTCCATGCCGCGCGCACGCTTCACGCGCCGCGTCGCGGCATGTACGGCATCGCCTGGAACGCGGCCCGAGGCACAGCGCTAGGCCATACCGCGCTGATGGCGTTCGCGGATTTCGGGCAACCGGTTCTGGACCTGCCGGAGATCGCCGGCGGCTTCGACACCGATCATCTGGCCGAGGGTGGCTACCGCGTCACCATCGATACCGAAGCCGGGCTTCGGGCCGCCGAGTTTCTGCTCGAGCTGCTGAAATACTCGCCGCCCGACATCCTGTCTATGTCCTGGTACGAGCGCGTGCGCCCTTACTCGGCGGGAAGCGTCGCAATGGCCTACGGGTACACGCTGCTTGCTCCCTATTTCGAGCTGGACGAGACCTCGCCCGCCTATGGGCAAACCGGCTTCCTGCCGCACCCGGCGGGTCCGGGCGGCAAGCAGATCGCGCCGGTCGGCGGCTATGTTCTGGGCATCCCCGCCAATCTTGCGCCCGAGCGCGTGCCGGCAGCCGTCGAGGCGCTGACCGTCTTCACTTCGCCCGAGGCTCAGAAACTCTTTGTGCAGAATGGAAGCCGGACGAACCCGCGCTACTCAGTCGGCGCCGACCCCGAAGTTCGCCGCGCCTCACCCATCTTCGAGGCCGTCGACGCCATGTCCTGGCGTGACGAGCTTCAGTTCTGGCCGCGCCCGCCGATCCCGGAAATCGGCGGCATCTTCCAGATTTGCGGCGAGGAATTTCACGACATGCTGCGCGGGATTTCGACCCCGCGAGAAGCTCTCGCCCGCGCGCAGGAGCGTGCGGATGCGCTGATACGACCGAACCGGTCACCATAATACCAAAGGAGGAGAGATCATGGACCCCAATCGCTTGAAAGGTAAGAACATTCTGATCACCGGTGCCGCGCGCGGCATGGGCGCGGCCAATGCCGAGGCCTTCGCCGCTCAGGGCGCCAATGTGTGCCTTGGGGACCTCGATCTCGATGAAGCGCAAAGCGTAGCCGACCGCATCAACGCTGCCGGGAACGGCAAGGCCGTAGCGGTCAAGATGGACGTGACCAAGCGCGAGGACAACGCCGCAGCCGTGGCCGCCACCGTCGACGCGTTTGGCTCGATCAACGTTGGTCTGTTCAACGCAGGCCTGAACAAGCCCCGGTTCTTCATGGATATCGACGAAGACAACTGGGACATGATCATGAACGTCAACACCAAGGCGATGTGGCTGGGCATGCAGGAAACCGCCCGCCAGATGATCAAGCAGGGCCCGATGGAGGATCATCCCTACAAACTGATCAACGTGGGCTCGATCGCCTCGCGGAAGCCGCTGGTCGACGTGACGGTCTACTGCACCTCGAAATACGGCTGTCTTGCGCTGACCGAATGCGGCGCGCTTGGCCTCGCCGAACACAACATCACGGTCAACGGCTACGCGCCCGGCGTCGTCGTCACGCCGCTTTGGGAGCAGCTCGACAAGGACCTGGTCGAGATCGGCTTCAAGGAGCGCGCAGGCCAGGCCTATGACGACATCGTCGAGAACAACCTCGTCATCAAGCGTGTGTCGTACCCCAAGGACATCGTGGGCACCGCCTCGTTCCTCGCGTCCGACGACAGCGACTACATGACCGGTCAGATGATCTCGGTCGATGGCGGCTGGGTGACGAAGTAACGCCGCCTCACAGCCTGAACACTCACACAACAGACGGGTGCGCCGGATCGCACCCCAAAGGAGCACCGCATGTCACGCGCACTGATGCCCAATATGCTTACCCCCCAGGATCTCGAACCGAACTGGGAATGGCGCGACCGCCTTCCCGCCTGGGGGCACAGCTCGGTCGATTTCGAACGCCGGATCGACCATGACCGCCTGCGCCGCTACCGGCTGGCCCGGACGCGGCAGTCTTTGCAGAACTCGAACGCCGGTTCGCTTCTGCTCTTCGACGTCAACAACATCCGCTACGTCTCGGCCACCAAGATCGGCGAGTGGGAACGGGACAAGATGTGCCGCTTCTGCCTCCTGACCGGCGATGACAGCCCCTATGTCTGGGACTTCGGCTCGGCCGCCGTGCACCATCAGCGCTATTCAGACTGGCTGGAGCCGGACCACTGCCTTGCCGGCGTCGTGGGTATGCGCGGGACGATCCCGCCCGACTTCGGCCTGATGCAGAAATACGCCAAGATGATCGCGCAGCTCATCAAGGACGCCGGTATGGCCGACATGCCGGTCGGCGTCGACTATGCCGAAACGGCGATGTTCCACGCCCTTCGCGAAGAAGGCATTCAGGTCGTCGACGGTCAGCAGATCATGCTGGCAGCGCGCGAGATCAAGAACTGGGACGAAATCCAGCTTCTGACGCAGGCGGCCAGCATGGTCGATGGCGTCTATCACATGATCTACGAAGAGCTGAAACCGGGCGTGCGCGAGAACGACATCGTCGCGCTGTCGAACAAGATGCTCTATGAGATGGGCTCGGACGATGTCGAGGCGATCAACGCCATCTCGGGCGAGCGCTGCAACCCGCACCCGCACAACTTCACGGATCGCTATTTCCGTCCTGGCGATCAGGCCTTCTTCGATATTCTCCAGTCTTATCAGGGATATCGGACGTGTTATTACAGGACGTTCAACATCGGGCGCGCCACGCCCTCGCAGAACGACGCTTATGTGAAGGCGCGGGAATGGATCGACGCCTCGATCGAGATGATCAAACCGGGCGTCACAACCGACAAGGTGGCCGAGGTCTGGCCAACCGCTGAAAGCCTCGGTTTCCCGAACGAGGACGCCGCCTTCGGCCTTCAATTCGGACACGGTCTGGGGCTGGCGCTCCATGAGCGGCCCATCATCAGCCGTGCGATCAGCCTCGATCACCCGATGGAGATCCAGACCGGAATGGTCTTCGCGCTGGAGACCTACTGCCCTGCAACCGACGGCTACTCCGCCGCACGGATCGAGGAAGAGGTGGTCGTGACCGAAAACGGCTGCGAGGTCATCTCGCTCTTCCCGGCGGAAGAACTGCCCATCGCGAACCGTTACTGACGATGGCAAATCCGTTCGACCTGACGGGCCGCAAGGCCCTTGTCACCGGCGGCGCGACCGGCATCGGCGAGGGCATTGCCCTCGGCCTTGCCGCCGCCGGGGCCGATGTGGCGCTGACCTATCGAAGCCACCAGCCCGAAGAGACCATTGCCAAGATCGAGGCATTGGGCCGAAAGGCGGCCGCAGTCCGCGCCGATTTCTCCGGCATGGACGAGGACGCGGCAGCCGAAGTCGTAGGCTTTGCCGCCGACGCGCTCGGCGGCCTCGATATCCTCGTCAACAATGCCGGAATCATCCACCGCGAAGACTCGGACAAGATGCCGCTCGACGACTGGCGGCGCGTGCTGGACGTGAACCTCGACTCGGTCTGGCTCTTGTCGCAGGCGGCCGGCCAGAGGATGCTGGCGCAGGGCTCGGGCAAGATCGTCACCGTGTCTTCGGTTCTGGGCACGCAAGGCGGGCTTCGCGTCCCGGCCTATGCCTCGTCGAAACACGCCGTGATCGGCCTGACCAAGGCGCTCTGCAATGAATGGGCGGGACGCGGCGTGAACGTAAATGCCATCGCGCCCGGTTATACCGCCACCGACAACACGCAGGCGCTCAGGGATGACCCCGACCGCTCGAAAGCGCTGCTGGAACGCATTCCCGCCGGGCGCTTCGCCGATCCTTCCGAAATCGCCGGTGCCGCCGTGTTCCTCTGCTCCGACGCCGCCGCCTATTGCCATGGCAGCGTCGTGACCGTGGACGGCGGCTGGCTGGCACGCTGAGAGGAGCTCATGACACATTCGCTGACAGGAAAAACCGCACTGGTGACCGCCGCCGGTAATGGCATCGGTCGCGCCGCATCCGAAGCGATGGCCGCGCTCGGCGCGAAAGTCATCGCGACCGATATCGACGGGGACGCCGTCAAGGACCTCGCCGCATCATCGGACGGCCGGATCGAAGCGCACAGGCTCGACGTGCTGGATGCCGACGCGGTTGCGGCCCTTGTCGCAGCCTCGCCCAAGATCGACATTCTGGTGAACTGCGCGGGCTGGGTTCACGACGGCAGCATTCTGGACTGCGACGAGGCCGCCTGGGACCGCTCGTTCGACTTGAATGCAAAGGCGATGTACCGGATCACCAAGGCCGTTCTGCCGGGAATGCTCGACGGCGGCGGCGGCTCGATCGTCAACATCGCCTCTATCGTGTCGAGCCTGAAGGGCGCACCGAACCGCTTCGCCTATGGCGCATCAAAAGCTGCAATCATCGGCATGACGAAGGCCATCGCAGCGGACTTCGTCAAGGATGGCATCCGGTGCAACGCGATCTGCCCCGGCACCGTGGAAAGCCCCTCCCTGAAAGAGCGGCTGGCAGCCACCGGCGACTATGACCAGGCCCTGGCCCAGTTCCGGGCGCGTCAGCCGATGGGCCGTCTCGGCCAGCCCGAGGAGATCGCCGAGATGGTGTGTTATCTCGCCGGTGACCTGTCAGCCTTCACCACGGGTCAGGCCTTTGCCATCGACGGTGGGTGGTCGACCTGATGCGACTGGACCGGGCGGCCTCAATCGACGACCTGCGGCAGATGGCCAAGCGGCGCATTCCGCGTTTCGCCTTCGACCTCGTCGATGGCGGCGCGGAATCCGAGCGGAACCTTCGCCGCAACTCCGAGGCGTTCGAGGACGTTCAACTCACGCCCCGCTATATGGTCGACGTCTCGAAGCTCGACACCGAAACCGAGCTTTTCGGCCAGCGCTTTGCCCTCCCCTTCGGCATGGCGCCCATCGGAATGCTGAACGCCTTCTGGCCGGGTGCAGACCTGATCCTCGCCCGCCTCTGCGCGCGCGAGAACATCCCCTACGTGGCCAGTTCCGCCGCCTCGACCACGCTCGAACGGCTCGCCGAGGCGGCGGACGGAAACGGCTGGTTCCAGCTCTACGTCTCGGGGGATGACAGCGTAACTGAGGGCCTCGTCTCGCGGGCCGAGGCAGCGGGCTATCCGGTAATGATGGTCACGGCCGACGTACCCGCCGCCGGGAAACGCGACCGCGACATCCGAAATCAACTGTCCGTCCCCTTCAAGATAACACCGGACGTTCTGATCCAATTGATGCAGAACCCCACCTGGACGCTCGCAAGCCTGCGCGACGGAAAACCAAACATCGCCAATTACGCCGACCTGCTGAAAAGCGCGACCTCCTACGCCGATGTTCAGAAAACCCTGATCACAGCCAGGTTCACATGGGACGACCTCGCGCGGCTCCGCGACCGCTGGAAGGGTAAACTGATCGTGAAAGGCATTCTTCACCCCGACGACGCCACCCGTTGCGCCGAGATCGGTTGCGACGGAATCGTCGTTTCCAATCACGGCGGACGGCAGGTGGCTTTCGGACCTCCGACGATCGAAGCACTTCCCGCCATTGCAAAGGCGCTGGAAGGCCGGATGAAGATCCTCCTCGACAGCGGCATTCGCCGCGGCGCCGACCTGATGCGCGCCAAGGCACTTGGGGCGGACTTTGCTCTGGCGGGTCGCGCATTGGCTTTCGGCGTCGGCGCCGGGGGCGCAGCGGGCGCGGATCGCGCCATGGAGATCCTCAAGCTCGAGCTGGACAGAGCCCTCGGGCAATTGGGCGCGCCCTCCTTCGGCGCTGTCGGTCCCTGGGCGCTCTCCCACCCGCCTGCCTGATCCTGCATTCCAAATTCTCTGCAACATCAACGTCATGCCGTCTTTTTAGGCGGCTTTGTCGGACGAACGCTCAAATCGCTTGCTCGAATCATACTTTCATGAGTTATTAACTAACTGATGGTTATTAATAGAGACACCCCCTCCACCCCCGCCAGCCTGCGCCGCACGCACAGGGGGATGATCCTGTCTCTCATCGAAAGCACGCCCGGCATTTCGCGGTCCGAACTGGCCAAGTCGCTCGGCCTTTCCGAGATGGCCGCCACCCGGATCGTGCGCGAACTGATCGCCGCAGACCTGATCGAGGAATCGGACGCGCCACGGGCAAAGCCGTCGGCGCGCCGGAAAAAAAGCGTGGGCCGGCCAAAAACCGGACTTCAGGTCGTCTCCGACAGCTTCTTCGCCGTGGGCATCACGGTGTCGGCCTACCACTCCGAGGTCTCGATCTGCGATGGCGCGGGCCAGCAGCGCGCAAGCAGTCAGCTTGACACCCCTCCCTTCGACAGCGTGACCGATGCCGCCCGGTTTTATGCCGAAGCGCTTCAGCACCTGATTTCGAACTCGGATATCGACGTGAACCGTATCGTTGGAATCGGCGTAGCCCTCTCGGCACGCACCCTGCCCGATCAGGGCGAGATCGTGCGCTCAGAGTACTTCGGCTGGTCGCGGGACGGGGGCGCATTCTGCCGCGAAATCCGCCGGATCATCGACCTGCCCATCGAGATCGAGAACATCGCCAACGCGCTCGCCATTTCCGAGATGCGGTTCGGCGCCGCCCGCGAGGCACAGGAATTCGCCCTCGTCCACGTCGCCACCTTCGTCGGCGCGAGCATCGTGTCCGAACGACGTGTCGTGCGCGGGCAATCAGGTATCTCTGGCCTGATCGGCCATTTCCGTTCGGACGAGCGTGATCTGACCTGCGTCTGCGGCCGGCACGACTGTCTCAATCTGAACGCGACCGGATTCGGGCTTCTGGCCGGGCACGGTCTTCTGGATCACAAGGCGTTCAACACGGGCAGGCTCACCTACTATGCCTCATCGCTTCTGTCTCTTCTCGAAGACCCGTCCGCCAAAGAGACCGTTGCCGACGCTGGGGCGAAACTCGCGCCCGCGCTCGACAGCATCGGCAAACTGCTCGGCCCCGAAATGATCATCGTGAGCGGCTATCTTGGCGCAGACGAGACCTATTTCGACGGCGCAAGCACCGCGCTCGACCGGGATTTCGGCCAGCGGCCCGAACCGGCGTTCACGCTGGTGCGCGGGACCATCGCTTCCGACCGCGCGGCGGCGCTCCTGGCGTTGCACGCATTCTGCTATTCCGACCGGCTGGACTACGAACGTTTCGCCCGGCTCGCCGAAAATGGGGCCGCGACTTATGGCTAGAGCACCCATCCTCCTTCGTGGCCTTGACGCAGTGATCGCCCTCGCGTCGCTCCTTCTGGTCGGGCTCACGCTCTATACCGCGTATTGGGGCGTCTTTCCCGATGGCATCCAGCGCAGCGCGCATCTTCTGATCATCATGGTCCTGGTCTTCGCCATGGCGCTCAAGGACACGTTCGAACCCGAGCGCGCCCGCTCCCCGCTCGAGCCAATGCGCCGCATCTGGATCGTGATCGCACTCTGCGCCGCGGTCGTGACCGTCGGCCATCCGCTTCTGAATTTCGAAGCCATCGAGAACCGGTATGGCGCCATCACCGATTACGAGATCGTCTTTGGTGTGATCCTTGTCATCGTGCTGTTCGATGCCTGCCGCCGCACGATCGGGCTTCCCATTGTGCTCTTGGCAGGTGCTTTCCTGCTTTACGGGCTTCTCGGCAACTACCTGCCCGCGCCGCTGTCGCATCGCGGATACTCGGTGCAGCGCGTCGCCTCTCAGGTCTATCTGGGCGGCGGGGGCATCTTCGGCACGCCCCTCGGCGTCAGCGCCACTTTCGTCACCGGCGTCGTCGTTCTGGGCGCCCTTCTGGAAAAAACCGGCGCCGGACAGGTGCTGATGGATTTCGCAACCGCACTCACGGGACGGATGCGCGGGGGCCCTGCAAAAGCCGCCGTGGTCGGGTCAAGCCTCATGGGCATGATCTCGGGCACGGCGGTGGCCAACGTGCTGACCACGGGTCCGATCTCGATCCCCCTGATGCGGAAAAGCGGGTATCGCAAGGAGGCCGCTGGCGCCATCGAGGCCGTCGCCTCGACCGGCGGGCAACTCATGCCGCCCGTCATGGGCGCGGCCGCCTTCATCATGGCCGAGTTCACCGAGACCTCCTACCTGACGATCGCCAAGGCGGCGTTCCTTCCGGCAGTCATCTTCTACGCCGTCCTCCTCGCCATGGTGCATTTCGAAGCCGCAAAACGGAACATCCCGATCCTCCGCGATGCGGATTCGGTCACCGACTGGGGGTCCATCCTCAAGCGCTCGTACCTGCTTCTGCCGCTTCCCGTCTTCGTCAGCATGTTGCTGAACGGCTATTCGATCATGCTGTCGTCCTTCTGGGCCATCGTCGCCTCGGTTCTCGTCAGCTACCTGAGCCGCGCCAGCGCACTGACGCCACGCCGGATCGTCGAGACTGCTGTCGCTGCGGCGCAGGCAGTCATACCCGTGGCGCTCGCCTGTGCGGCCGCGGGCGTGATCATCGGTGTGATTACTCTCACGGGCGTAGGGCTGAAGTTCTCGACCCTCGTGGTCGCGCTCTCGGGTGGCTCGCTGCCCGTTGCGCTGGTCCTCACCATGCTCACCTGCCTCGTCCTCGGCATGGGTCTGCCCACGGCGGCGGCCTATATTCTGGTGGCGACGCTGGTGGCCCCTGCCCTCGTCGATCTGGGCGTCGGCCTTCTGGCTGCGCACCTCTTCGTTCTCTACTCGGCGATGCTGTCGTCCATCACGCCCCCGGTGGCACTGGCCGCCTTCGCTGCCGCATCCATCGCCAAGGGCAACCCGCTCACCATCGCGGTTCTTGCCTGCCAGTTCGGCATGGCGGCTTTCGCGGTGCCCTATTTCTTCGTCTACGACCCCGCGATCCTCGGCATCGACGTCACACCGGTGCAGATCGTCCTGTCCTTCGTGACTGCGATCCTTGGCGGGATCTGCGCCAGCGCCGCGATGATGGGGCATTTCTCAACCGGCCTGAACGCCGTGGAGCGTCTCGGTTTCGCCGTGGCGGCAGTGCTCTACATGAACTCGGATTGGCGCGTGGACATCGCAGCCACCGTTCTTGCGGGCGCCTTGATCCTCTGGGTGGCGCGCCGCGCCCCCGTTCCAGAAACTCAGAACAAGAACGCCGGAGACCAACCGGCCGACACACATCCAAAGGGAGACCTCACATGAAACTCGACATCAAATCCGCGTTTGTCGCGGCCGCCCTCGTGCTGCCTGCGGGCGCACAGGCGCAAGACTTCCTGTCCATCGGGTCCTGCCCGGTGACTTGCACCGCCTACACCTGGTCGGCAGGAATCGCCGACGTCATCAACCGAAACGTCGACGGCGTGCAGGCCACGGCGGAAGAGACCAAGGGCTACGTCGCCAATATCGCTCTGATGCAGAACGGCGAGCTGGAAGCCTCGATGGCCACGTCACTTTCGGCCTATGAGGCCTGGGCCGCCACCGGCAACTATGCGGGCACCGAGCCAGGCAAGATCCTGTCCTGGATGTCGATCGCGCCCGTCGCGATGCATATCATCGCTCTGGAAGGTGGCCCGGTGAACAGCGTCGAGGACCTGAAGGGCAAGCGGATCGGCATGGGCCAGCCCGGCGGCGTGTCGATGCTGGATGCCAACGTTCTGATGGCCAAAGTCGCGGGCGAGGATTTCGAACCCTTCCGTGTCCGCCTTGGCGACATGGTCGACATGCTGTCCGACGGCAATATCGACGCGGCACTCTGGAACGGGTCTTTCCCCTTGGCGCCCGTCATCAAGCTGGCCGCAACCCGCGACCTCAAGCTGATCCCGGTCGAGGATGGCTTCTTCGACGCGCTCCGCGCCGATTACCCGCCCTATTTCCGGCTCTCCATCCCGGGCGGCACCTATGAGGACGTGGCCGACGACATCCCGACCTACGGTCTTGCCAATGGCCTCGTCATTTCAGCCGACGTCCCGGAAGAGCGCGTCTACCAGATGACCAAGGCCGTCTTCGAGAACCTCGATGCGCTGGCTGGTGTCCACCCCGCCTTCGGCAAGATGTCCAAGGAAACCATTCTGAACGGCTTCGGCTCGCCGCTCCATCCCGGCGCGCTTCGGTACTATCGCGAGATCGGCGTCCCCGGCATCGAGGACTTCGTCGCGCGCACGGGCGGCTGACCTCCTAACACCGCCTGCCGGGCCGCTTCAGGGCGGCCCGGACCCACGCCACCAGACGTCAGGAATACCCATGTCCCGCCCGAATATTCTCGTCATCCAGGCCGACCAGATGACGGCGCTCTGCCTCTCCGCCTATGGCAAGCCCTACGCGATCACGCCCAATCTCGACAAACTGGCCGAACGTGGCACGACCTTCGCCAACAGCTATTGCAATAACCCGGTCTGCGGGCCATCGCGCGCCTCGATGATGACGGGGCGGCTGCCATCCGATGTGGGCGTCTATGACAACGGCGCGGAATTCCTGCCGTCCGAACCCACCTTCGCCCATTACATGCGCACCCTTGGATACAAGACCGCACTCTCGGGCAAGATGCATTTCGTCGGCCCCGATCAGCTTCACGGCTTCGAAGAGCGTCTGACGACCGATATCTACCCCTCGGACTTTGCGTGGACCGCCGACTGGTCCCAGACCGACGAGCCCTATGCCCCCTCCGTCATGAGCCTTCTGAGCGTTGTCGAAGCCGGCTACTGCGAGCGGAACCTCCAGATCGACTATGACGAAGAGGTCTTCCACGCGGCCAAGCAGGAGCTTTACAACCACGCCCGCTCGACCGACGAGCGGCCGTTCCTTCTTCATGTGTCCTTCACACAGCCACACAACCCCTTCGTGTCAGGCCGCAAATACTGGGACATGTACGAAGGCGTCGACATCCCCGAGCCCGAGGTCGCGCACATCCCCTACGAGGATCGCGACCCGTGGTCCCAACGCTATTACCTGACCATCCGGCAGGACGAATTCGATATCACGCCCGAGCAGCTCTACAACGCGCGCCGCGGCTATTTCGCGATGGTGACCCATATCGACGCGCTCGTCGGCGGTCTGGTCGAAACGCTGGAGAGCATCGGACAGCTTGAGAACACCTATATCTTCTTCACCTCCGACCACGGCGAGATGCTGGGCGAGCGGGGCATGTGGTACAAGTTCAACCCCTACGAGGCCTCGGTGCGGGTGCCGCTGATCGCGGTCGGCCCCGGATTCGAAGCCGGCCACAAGGAAGAGGCGCGCGCATCGCTCGTCGACCTGCTGCCGACTTTCACCGAGATCGGCAGCGGCGGCACCTTCGACGGCTATGCCGCGCCAGTAGACGGCCGCAGCCTGTTCCATTTGCCGGATGCGGGCAGCGCGGACGACCGCATCTACATGGAATTCACCGGCGAAGGCCTCTATGCGCCCGCGCTCATCATGATCCAGGGCGACATGAAGCTGGTCCACAGCCGGACCGACCCCAAGATGCTGTTCGACATCCGCAAGGACCCGCTGGAACTGAATAACCTCGCAGAAGACCCTGAATATTCGGACGTTCTGTCGTCGATGTGGGAAGCCATGCAGGCGCGGTGGGACGAAGACGAGCTGGACAAGCGCATCCGCATCTCGCAGCGAAAACGCCTCTTCGTGCATCAGGCGATGAAGCATGGCCGTTTCCCGACTTGGGATTTCGGCCCCGACTACGACCCGGGCAAGGTCTATGTCCGGGGCGGCACAGACCCCAGCACAACCGCCACCAAGCAGCGCGGCCGGTTCCCCTATGTGCCGGTCACGCCGCCGCAGCACCCCAGAGCCTCGCGGAAATAGAACCGTCCGCTTGCAGAGTTGCGTCCGGTCCGGCCAAATGGCACCGGACCGGAAAAGGGCGAAGACCCGAATGAAACCCTGCTGCACCCCTGCCCGCGATGGCAAAGACGCTCCGACGAGCGCGCCAGCCCCGCTCGTAGGCAAAGGCGAGAGCGAGGCGCCCACCGCGATCCGTATTCCCGGCGGCGAGGCGCTTCTCGGAACGAAATCGCCAGTCTTCCCGCAGGACGGCGAAGGACCGCTTCGCCGGAAGAAACTCCGCGCTTTCAACATGGACCCGACGACTGTGACGGTGGCGCGGTTCGCCCGCTTCGTCGACGAGACGGGATATGTGACCGAGGCGGAACGGTTCGGGAACTCGCTCGTCTTTCAGGGGCTTCTGCCGGAAGGTCACCCGCCGACACAGGCGGTGGCCGAGGTGCCGTGGTGGCGGCTGGTGCCAGGCGCGCACTGGCGCCGGCCTGTCGGCCCTCTGGGAGAGGACGCAGAAGCCGATCATCCGGTCACCCACGTCTCTTTCAACGACGCACGCGCTTTTGCGGACTGGGCCGGGGGGCGACTTCCTTCCGAGGCCGAATGGGAACATGCCGCGCGCGGCGGGCTGGGCGATGTCCCCTTCCCATGGGGCGACCAACAGCCAAACGACACCGATTTTCAGCCCTGCAACATCTGGCAGGGGCCGTTCCCGAGAGAGGACCTTGCGCTTGACGGCTATGCCGGCACCGCGCCTGCCCGGTCCTTCGAGCCGAACGGCTACGGTCTTTACAACATGGTGGGCAATGTCTGGGAGATGACGTCGGACACCTTCACGCTTCGAAGCCTGAAGAAGGCCGCCACCGCTCATCAGGCCGACCGGAAAGGGCATCGGTTGAGCAAGGGCGGCTCGTTCCTCTGCCATCGGAGTTATTGCTTCCGCTACCGGATTGCGGCGCGCAACAGCACGACGGCGGATTCGTCCACATCACATCTCGGGTTCCGGCTGGTCTATGACGCGGACAGCCGAAAACATGCCTCCTGACGTTTGACCCGCACCGCTGCACAAGCCCATAGTAGACAAAGACCAAGAAAGCGGGTGACGCAGAAGCATGAGGCATTCCAGCAGTCAGGCGACCACGGCGCTTCCGTATCTTTTGCCGGCCCTGATGGTCCTTGCGCTCGTGGGTGGTGTGCCGCTTGGCCTCGTGGCCTATTACGCCGTTCATGACACGTTCGGCGGCAATGTCTTTGTCTGGGTGGGCGCCGACTGGTTCGTCAAGGTCCTGACCTCGCCCGAGTTCTACGCGGCCCTCGGACGAAGCCTTGCCTTCTCGCTGCTCGTCCTGTCGATCCAGATACCCCTCGGCATCTTCATCGCGCTCCGAATGCCGAAGAGCGGCCCCCTCGTGGCGGCCGGCATCGTCCTTCTCGCGATCCCGATGCTCACACCGCAGATCGTGGTGGGATACCTCTGGAAGGTCATGGCAGCGCCGGAAACCGGCCTTTTGACTCAGGCGCTTGGCGCGGTGGGCCTGACGCTGGACCCCAACAGCGTCGGCTGGACCTGGGTGCTTTTGGTGGCGATGGATACCTGGCACTGGACAGGTCTGGTCGTTCTTCTCTGCTACGCGCGCCTGAGAACGATCCCCGATGCCTACTACCAGGCCGCGGCGGTCGATGGAGCCGGCCGTTGGGCCGTGTTCCGCCACGTGCAGCTTCCGCGTCTGAAGCTGGTGCTGGCCATCGCGCTTCTGCTCCGCTTCATGGACAGTTTCACACTTTACACCGAGGCTTACGTTATCACCCGAGGCGGCCCCGGCCTCAGCACGGTGTTCCTGTCCCATGAGCTGGTCCAGACCGGCCTGATCCAGTTCGACCTTGGGGAAGCGGGCGCGATGGCCGTGATCTATTTCCTGATCGTGGTCGTCGTCTCGGCCTTTTTCTATCGGCTGATCGTTCCCGCCCGCGCGGACGAGGCCCGCCGATGACGCCGCGCTTTGCCCTCGCACCCGCGCTCTTCATGGCGCTTGTCATGGTGCCGATCTACTGGCTCATCGCGATCAGCCTGCAGGACGCGCGAAGCCTCGGCACATCCTTCACCCTGATCCCGGCAAACCCGACGCTCGCCAACTTCCGCTTCATCCTGACCGAGCCCGACTGGTATCTCGGCTACCTGAACGCGCTGATCTACGTGCTCATCAATGTGGTGATCTCGGTCGGCGTTGCGCTTCCCGCGGCCTATGCCTTTTCCCGCTTCCGCTTTCCCGGACGCCGCGCGCTGTTCTTCTCGCTGCTGATGTTCCGGATGATGGTGCCCGCGATCCTGCTGGTGCCCTTCGTTCAGATCTTCTCCGCACTCGACCTGATCGACACGCATATCGCGGTTGCACTGGCGCATTGCTTCTTCAGCGTCCCCATCGCCATCTGGATTCTCGAAGGCTTCATCTCGGGCGTGCCGGTCGAGGTGGACGAAAGCGCCAGGGCCGACGGTCACAGCACCTGGAGCTTCTTCCGGCGAATACTATTGCCGATGATCGCACCGGGCGTGGCAACGGCGGCGTTCTTCTGCTTCATGTTTTCCTGGGTCGAGTTCCTGCTGTCGAACGCACTGACAACCATCGACGCCAAACCCTTCGGCGGCATCATGAGCCGCGTGGGCGGCGTGCTATCGGCACATGTGCCGCTTCTTGCGGCGGCAGGCGTTCTGGGGCTGGTGCCGGGGGTGTTGCTGGCCATCCTGCTCAGGCGGCATCTCGCGCAGGGCTTTTCGCTCGGGCGGGTATCTTAGCCCCGCCCGACGCGCCGGCCATCAGCGTCGGTTGATCGCTTCCAGACGTTCCAGATTGACGATGGTGGACAGCATCAGACGGTCCTGGCTCCAGTCGCCCGGCTGCCGGACCGAGGCCGCCGCAAGCGAAACACCGACCGCCAGAAGACAGGACAGAACCGGTAACGCAAGCCGCATACGGGCCGAATTGGGCCGGTTGGTCAGTGCCATGATTCGCTCGCGGAAGGCGTGCTTCGACGACCGGTCCTGTGCCCGGAAAAAGGCCACGTGCATGGCGCGGGGCAAGGGTCCGGTCACCTGGCGTTCACAGAAACCGATCAGGCAGTCCATGTAATCCTGCGAGCCGATCCGCTGACGGGCAACGACCTTCTGATCGCAGCTCAACTCCCTCAGCTTGTCGAAAGACCGCTTCCAAAACCCGAAGGCCGGGTTCCAGAACATAAGCGGGCGCATCACCTCGAAGGCCAGTTCCCACTCGACATCGCCGTCGCGCAGGTGCTGCAGCTCATGCGCCAGGATCAGGCGCATTTCTCTCGGCTCGGTCACAAGGGTCGACGGCAGGACCACGTAGTGTCGGCGGAAGCCGCGCGCAGCAAAGGGAACGCTGACGGTGTCAGAGAGCCGGATGTCCACTCGCCCGATCCGGCGCCAGACATAGCTGTTCCCAACGGCACGGCCGACGCTTGCAGCCGACGCAGTCAGACGGATGCCTTGGACAAGCGCACCGGCGGCGAAAACAGCAATGAGCGCCATAAGCCATGGCGCCTCACCGGCAAAGAGCGCATCAAGGACGCGCCCCCGCATGTTCAGAAGTGCCTCGAATTCCACTGCCGGGATCGAGATCTCGCCGCGCAGATAGGACGCGACGGCGATGTCGCTTACGGTGATGGGGGTCTTGGGCCAGAGGAACTGTCCTGCCGATACGGCCACATGGGCCATGACCGGGCTGATCATCGTGACGATGAGCGCGATCTTCATCAGCCGAAGCTGCGCGGGGTAGTTGTGTTTCAGAACCGTGCGCGAAACCAGCGCCTGAACGACAGACCACAGACAGAACGCCAACAGAAACACGATGTTGGCATCTATGAACAGATCAAGTGCCGGTTTCATCGCCATCATCTTGGAGCCTCCTCTCCACCAGCGCCCGAATGTCCTCGAGATCCGATGCCGTCAGCTTCGCATCGTCGACAAGTCGCGCAACAAGCGAAGCGGGTGTGTCATCGAACAGGGTTCGTGACAGGTTCTCCAGCGATCGGCTTTGATAATTGTCTTTTTGGAGAAGCGGCGTGTAGACGAGCGTTTTCCCTTCCTTGCGGCTTTCTACGAAGCCCTTTTCGTCGAGAATCCTGAGGATGGTCGCCCCTGACGTGTAAGCCAGGTTGCGGTCCTCCGGCAGCCGGTCGAGCACATCCCGGACCGATCCCTCACCCAATCCCCAGAGTTCGTTCATGAACTCCAGTTCGACTTCCGTCAGCAGGTCTCCGCTTTTTCTTCTTCGCATCGGTCTTTGTCTTTTCGTCTTTTGGACGCTTCCCGTCCTCAACAAACCACTGAAAACGCCTTCTGCGAAGCCTAAACCTTCCAGAAAACGAATATTCCCCAGCCAATCGCGATGAAAAGCGGGAACCAGATGGGCTGCCCCACGATTCCGAGCCACGCAAGGAAGATATAGGCGGCCCCGAGAAGCGTGATGAACAGCCGGTCGCCGAGGGTCGTGGTCAGCCCAAGCACGCCTTTCCGCTCAAGCCCGTCCCTCAGCCAGAAGCCTTCGAGAAGGCCGATCACCATGATCGCCGCAAAGATGCCGACAAAGACCGCCAGTGTCGCCGGCGTCCAGGCCATCCAGAAATCGGGCCAGAGCGGGTCGGTCCACGAGAAACCTTTCTCCTCCTGCTGGCCGACATTGCCCCAGCCCGCCGCCGCTTGCGCCAGCGCTGTGCCGGGAAGGATCAGGAAAATAGAGAGATAACGCAGCATGCTCAGACCCTCCCCATCGCGAAGCCGCGGGCGATGTAGTTGCGCACGAACCAGATCACGATCGCACCCGGAATGATGGTCAGCGTCCCTGCCGCCGCGAGAAGGCCCAGTTCATATCCCGCGCTGGAGGCTGTCCGGGTCATCACGGCGGCGATGGGCTTGGCCTCGACCGCGGTCAGTGTCTTGGCCAGTAGCATCTCGACCCAAGAGAACATGAAGCAGAAGAACGCCGCGACGCCCACGCCCGCCTTGATGTTCGGCAGGAAGATTTTCACGAAGAAACGCGGGAAGGAATAGCCGTCCACATAGGCCGTCTCGTCCAGTTCCTTGGGGATCGACCGCATGAAGCCTTCCAGAATCCAAACCGCCAACGGCACGTTGAAGAGGGTATGCGCCAAGGCCACCGCGATATGCGTGTCGAAGAGATTGATGGACGAATAGAGCTGGAAGAAAGGCAGCGCGAAGACCGCCGCCGGGGCCATCCGGTTGGTGAGCAGCCAGAAAAACAACTGCTTGTCGCCGAGGAACCGGTACCGCGAGAAGGCATAGGCCGCAGGCAATGCCACTGCCACCGACAGGACGGTGTTCAGGGACACGTAGACAATCGAATTGATATAGCCCCAGTACCATGTCGGATCGGTGAAGATCGCGATGTAGTTGTCCAGCGTGAAGGTCTGCGGGAAGAGCGAGAAGCCCGACAGGATCTCGTTCGTCGTCTTGAAGGACATCGCCACCAGCCAGTAGATCGGCAGCATCAGGAAGGCGATGTAGAGGATTGGAATAAGAGACCTTTTCCTCATTTCTGGTCGTCCTTCGTCATCAGAGTGTAGAAAACCCAGCTCACCAGAAGCGTGATCGCGAAGTAGATCAGGCTCATCGCGGCAGCGGGGCCGAGGTCGAACTGCCCGAGCGCGATCTTCACAAGGTCGATGGACAGAAGCGTGGTCGAGTTGCCCGGACCGCCCCCAGTCAGAACGAAGGGCTCGGTATAGATGTTGAAGCTGTCCATGAACCGCAGAAGCACCGCGATGGTCAGGACCGTCTTCATCTTCGGCAACTGGATGTAGCGGAACACCGACCAGGGCGACGCGCCGTCGATCTTGGCCGCCTGATAATAGGCGTCGGGTATCGAGACGAGGCCCGCGTAGCACAGAAGCACCACCAGCGACGTCCAGTGCCAGACATCCATGACGATGACGGTAATCCATGCCGAAAGCGGCTGCTGCGTCATGTCATAGTTGATGCCAAGAACGTCGTTCAGGAAATAGCCCATCAGCCCGATTTTCGGCAGCGTGAAGATGTTCCACATCGAGCCGACAACGTTCCACGGGATCAGCATCGGAAGGGCCATCAGGACAAGGCAGACCGGCACCCAGAAGCCCTTTCGCGGCATCGACAGCGCCACGATGATGCCAAGCGGAACCTCGATCAGCAGGATCAGGAAGGTGAACAGGAACTGCCGCCCGAGAGCGGCCTGAAAACGCTCCGAGCGCAGGATTTGCTCGAACCAGTCGAGCCCCTGCCAGAAGAACTGGTTGTTCCCGAACGTCTCCTGCACCGAGTAGTTGACCACCGTCATCATCGGCACAAGCGCGTTGAACGCCACCAGGAACAGGACGGGAAGGACGAAGAACCACGCTTTCTGGTTTTCGGTTCTCATGCGCGTGCCTCCGTTGCGATCCAGCCGTCGCGATAGATGCGGGTCTTGTCGGGACGGAAGCCCAGATGGACCTCGGTGCCCTGCTCGGGCGCGTGTTCCTCGGTCACGATCTTGACCGCGCTGTCACCCACCATCGCCTCGACGACGAAATGCCGGCCCACGTCGGAGACCTTTGTCACGCGCGCGGGAAGACCGCTTTCCTGAATGTCGATATGCTCGGGCCGGACGCCAAGGCGGATCGTTCCGCCCTGCCCCGTCACCGGGCCTTCCAGCGCCACGTCATGGCCATGAAAGATCGCGCGGTCCCCGTTCATCTCGCAGGGCAGCACATTCATGCCGGGGGAGCCGATGAAATGGCCGACGAATGTGTGCTGAGGCCGCTCGAACAGCTCGACCGGCGTACCGATCTGCACCACCTCGCCGTCCTGCATTACGACCACCTCATCGGCAAAGGTCAGCGCCTCGGTCTGGTCGTGGGTCACGTAGATCATCGTGGCCCTGACGCGCTGGTGAAGCTCTTTCAGCTTCGAGCGCAGCTTCCACTTCAGATGCGGGTCGATCACCGTCAGCGGCTCGTCGAACATCACGACGTTGACGTCGTCACGGACAAGGCCGCGCCCCATCGAGATCTTCTGCTTGTTGTCGGGGCTGAGGCCAGACGCCCGCGTGTCGAGCATGTCCTCGACTTCCAGCATTGCCGCAATCTCGGCCACGCGCTGTTCGATCCGCGCCGGATCGACGCCCCGGTTCTTCAGCGGAAAGGCTAGGTTCTGGCGCACGGTCATCGTGTCGTAGATGACCGGGAACTGGAACACCTGCGCGATGTTGCGCTGGTCCGGCGCAAGGCTGGTCACGTCGCGATCATCGAACAGGATTTGCCCCTCGGACGGCACCAGAAGTCCCGATATGATATTGAGAAGCGTGGATTTTCCGCACCCCGAAGGGCCAAGCAACGCATAGGCGCCACCGTCCTTCCAGGTTACGTCGATTTCCTTCAGGGCATAGTCTTCCGGCCCAGAAGGGTTGGGATAGTAGCTGTGCCGCAGCTTCGACAGCGTGATACGCGCCATGTCAGGCCACCCTCTTTCCGTCGGTGCCGAAGTACCGGCAATGTGCTGGGTCCATGTAGAAAACGTGATCCTCACCCACCTGATAGGGATGCACGCCAGACGCCAGTGACACCCAGGCATCCTCGCCCAGACGGAAATGCGCGCTGGAATCCGAGCCCGATAGCTCGGTGACCAGGACTTGCCCCTTGAGCGCGACGTCGCGATCGCTCCGTTTCTGGGGTGTCACGCGATGCGGACGGATCGCGACCGTGTAGGGACCGTCGGGCAGGTTGGCCGCCGCGCCGTCCAGCGCCCAGGCAACACCGGTTGAGAGGCGCGCCTCGTTGCCCGCCTTGGTCACGGCGGCGGCGTTGATCGGAGGGTCGGAGAAAACCTGCGCCGCGCGCAGGTTGTCGGGGTTCCGGTAGATCTCGGCAGTGGGTCCGAACTGGGTCACCTGCCCGTCCGCCATCAGCGCGGTGCGGCCGCCCAGCAACAGCGCCTCTTCCGGCTCCGAGGTGGCATAAACCACCACGGACCCGCGCCCGGCCAGAAGCTCGGGCAGTTGCTCTCGCAGCTCTTCGCGCAGCTTGTAATCGAGGTTCGCCAGCGGCTCATCGAGGAACACCGCGCGGCTTTCCTTGGCGATGGCGCGCGCCAGCGCGGTGCGCTGCTGCTGGCCGCCCGACAATTCGCTCGGCCGGCGGTGCAGCATGGGCCGAAGTTGCAGAAGATCGGCCGCTTCTTCCACCCGGCCCTGAATTTCGCTCGCCGCCATACCCGCCACGCGCAGGGGCGAGGCGATGTTCTCGAAGACCGACATATGCGGATAGTTCACGAAAAACTGGTGGACGAGGCTGATATTGCGCTTCTGGGTCGAGACGCGGCTCACGTCCTCGCCATCCATCAGCACCTTGCCGCCTGCCAGAGGGTCGAGGCCGGCCATCAGCTTGATCAGCGAGGTCTTGCCCGATCCCGTGGCGCCCAGAAGGACGTTGAAATGCCCGGCCTCAAGCCTGAGCGTCGTCGGTTTGATATGGGTGATCCTGCCGACCACCTTAGTCGCGTTCTGAAGCTCGATCATCCCCGGCGTCCCAGTTTTCGCAGGTCATGGTGAAGGCCGCCGCGCGATGCGGCGACCTTCGTCTTGGGTGGGAGGGCGCTTACTGGGCCTGCCAGCGCGCAACGAGGTCGTCGTAGTTGACCGTCTCGCCCTGCGGCTTCTCGTTGTCGAGCTTGGCCTTGGGCGCACCGGGCTGCGACAGCCAGTACTCGGGATCGCGCTCTTCGTTCAGGCGCGGACCGCATCCGCCATAGACGCCGGCGGCCTCGTCGGCCTGCTGCATCCGGGCCATGGTGATGTCCATCTCTTGTGCAAGACGGTCCATGGCTTCCTGAGCGGTGAAGGCGCCCGAGTTCACGTCACCGATCTGCTGCCACCAGATCTGGGCCAGCTTCGGATAGTCCGGCACGTTGATGCCGGTGGGCGACCACGCGACCCGGTCGGGCGAACGGTAGAATTCGACCAGACCGCCCAGCTTGGGCGCACGCTCGGTGAAGGACTCGTGGTTGACCGAGCTGTCACGGATGAAGGTCAGACCCACATGGCTCTTCTTCACGTCGACCGTCTTCGAGGTGACGAACTGGGCATAGAGCCAGGCCGCCTGCGCACGATCCGACGGGGTGGACTTGAGGAAGGTCCAGGATCCCACGTCCTGATAGCCGACCTTCTGGCCTTCGGTCCAGTAGGGGCCGTGCGGGCTGGGGGCCATCCGCCAGAGCGGGTTGCCATCGGCATCGACGGTGTTGTTGCCCTCGGACTGCGGCTTCACCATGTCGGCGGTAAAGGCGGTATACCAGAAGATCTGCTGGGCTACGTTGCCCTGGCTGAGCGCCGGAAGCGACTGGTAGAAATCGTAGGAGGCAGCACCCGGAGGCGCATAGTTCCGCAGCCATTCGTCCCATTTGCGGATCGCGTAGACCGCCGCCGGGCCGTTGGCCGCACCGCCGCGCGAGACGCTGGCGCCGACCGGATTACAGGTGCCCGCTTCCATGCGGATACCCCATTCGTCGACCGGCACGCCGTTCGGCTCGCCCACGTCACCGGCACCGGCCATCGAGAGCCAGGCGTCTGTCATCCGCCAGCCTAGGTCGGGGGCACGCTTGCCATAGTCCATGTGGCCATAGATGCGGGTGCCGCCGATTTCCTGCACGTCGTTGGTGAAGAACTCGGCAATGTCCTCATAGGCCGACCAGTTGACAGGAACGCCCAGCTCGTAGCCGTACTTTTCCTTGAACGCGGCCTTGTTGGCCTCGTCGTCGAACCAGTCCTTGCGGAACCAGTAGAGGTTCGCGAACTGCTGGTCGGGAAGCTGGTAGAGATTGCCGTCCGGACCGGTGGTGAACTGGATGCCCATGAAGTCATCGAGATCCAGCGTCGGGCTGGTCGTCGCCGCCCAGTCACCCGCCATCTGCTCGGTCAGGTTGTAGGCAAGCTGAAGCCGCGAATGCGTGCCGATCAGGTCCGAGTCGTTGACGTAGCCGTCATAGAGGTTCCGGCCCGTCTGCATCTGGGTCTGAACCGCCTGCACGACCTCGCCTTCGCCAAGGATCTGGTGGTTCACCTTGATGCCGGTGATTTCCTCGAATGCCTTGGTCAGGACTTCGGACTCGTAGCCATGCGTCGGAATGCCTTCCGACAGCACGTTGATTTCCATGCCCGAGAACGGCTGTGCGGCGTTGATGAACCACTGCATCTCGGCCATTTGCTCATCCTTCGACAGCGTCGAAGGCTGGAATTCCTCGTCGATCCACCGCTGTGCTGCCGCTTCATCGGCAAAAGCGGTACCGTACCCCGCAATGACGGCACCAGCCGCCACGGCGGAGAGAAGATACTTGCGCATCTGTCTCCTCCCTAGATGTTTTCCCGTACTCTGACGGATGACGAGAGACTGGCGTCAGCGAATGCTTCTTGTCAAACTAAAAAATTAGTAATCAATGCGCGACGGTACGTAACGCGCTGTTTACCCTAGGGTATTTTCGCAAAAACATGGTGCTCTTGTGAATGGAGCGCCGTGAAAGCCGCCGCTCCGAAACGGAATCGCGCATTGATACCGACGCGGGCAATGCTCGTTCTGACCGGTCGTCAGACGATCAGCCTGCGGTCACTCCATAGACACGTGCCGCCGTTTTCCATCCGATGGCATCGGCTTCATCTGCAGACAAATCCGACAGGATCGCCTGCGTCACGTCCAGCCACTTGGGAAGCCCCCCGCCCAGGTCCACCACCGGCCAGTCGCTGCCCCAGACCATCCGGTCGGGGCCGAAGACCTCAAGCACATGGTCGATATAGGGCTGGATTGCCGCGCGGTCCGAGGCATCGGGCGCGCAATAGGCCAGAAGACCCGACAACTTGCAGACCACGTTCGAGCGCCCGGCAAGAGCCGCCATGTCCTCGCGCCACGGGTCCAGCCCGCCCCCTGCGATGTCCGGCACGCCGCAATGGTTCAGCACGAACGCCGTGTTGTCACAGGCCCCGACAAGATCCAGCCCGATGCGCAACTGCTTCGGCAAGAGGCAAAGATCGAACGGCAGACCGCGTGCACCGATAGCGCTGACATTGCGTCGGAACGTGTCGGTTGTGGAAAGGTCATCCGGCATCACGTGAAGAATGCGCCTATAACCGACAACGCCCAGCCCCGCGCATTCGTCCAGCCAGTCGGTGAAACCCGCGTCTTCTTCGGGCCGGCATGACGCGATGATCCCGGCAATCCCGCTGCCATCGGATGTCGCGAGGTCCGCAACGAAGCGGGCCTCGGCCTTGTAGTCGGCATCGTCGACGCCCGTTTCCATGAACAGCGTCGCCGTAACCCCGCCGCCGGCGGTCAGTTCGGCATAGCGCTCCACCGGGAAGGGTTTATCCGCCAGGGCCGGAATACCGTCGGTCCAGCCATAGCCCGCCACATCGGGGTAGACGAGGTGCTGATGCGTATCGATGAGCCGTACCATGGCTGGTCTCCTTATCCTTCGGGATCGCTGATGACATCCTGTCGCTGCTGTCCGAGCCCTTCGATGCCAAGCTCCACCACATCGCCGGCCTTCAGATAACGCTGCGGGTTCATGCCGAGGCCGACGCCCGGCGGCGTCCCGGTCGAGATGACGTCGCCCGGATGGAGCGACATGAACTGGCTGAGATAGCTGACCACATGCGCCACACCGTAGACCATCGTGCAGGTGGAACCGTTCTGCATCGTTTCCCCGTTCACCGTAAGCCACATGGACAGGTTCTGCGGATCGGCAACCGCGTCACGCGTCACCAGCCAAGGCCCAAGTTGCCCGTAGTTGTCGCAGCTCTTGCCCTTCGTCCACTGGCCCGCCCGCTCGATCTGAAAGGCACGCTCCGAGACGTCATTCGTCACCGCATAGCCTGCCACATAAGACATCGCGTCTGCCTCGCTGACATATTTGGCGCGTGTGCCTATGATGACGGCCAGTTCCACCTCCCAGTCGGTCTTTTCGGACCCGCGGGGGATGATGATCGGATCGTCCGGGCCGCAGATCGCGCTGGTGGCCTTCATGAAAATCACCGGCTCTGGCGGCACGTCCAGCCCGCTTTCGGCGGCGTGGTCGGCATAGTTCAGACCGATGCAGATGAATTTACCCGTGCCCGCCACGCAGGGGCCAAGTCGCACGCCCGGATCGACTGCGGGAAGCGCTGCGGGGTCGACCCGCCGGATCGCGTCCAGACCAGCATCCGACAAGACAGCGCCCCCGATATCCGCAACGACACCGGACAGGTCACGGATCGTGCCGCTCTCGTCCAGAAGACCGGGTTTCTCGGCTCCGGGCTCTCCAAATCTCAGTAGTTTCATACTCGTATCCTCAAGAATTCGACCAGCCGCCGTCGATGATCTGGGCGGTTCCGGTGGTATAGGCGCTTTCGTCGCTGGCCAGATAGACGACCAGCGCGGCGATTTCCTCGGCCTTGCCGATCCGGCCCATCGGCTGGCGTGCGACAAAGGCGGCATGGGCAGCGTCATAGTCACCGGTCGCCGTCAGGCGTTCGGTCAGGGACGGGCTTTCCACGGTGCCGGGGCAGATGGCGTTGCAGCGGATGCCCTGTGTCACGAAATCGGCGGCAATGGCCTTGGTCAGCCCGATCACGGCGGCTTTCGTCGCGCCGTAGACGAAGCGGTTGGGCGCGGCGATGATCGACGATGCGACCGAAGACATGTTGATGATGGACCCGCCGCCGGCGTCGATCATACCCGGCAGAAATGCGCGGCACATCCGGTACATGGCCGTTACGTTCAGATCGAGCGAAAAGCCCCACTGTTCCTCGTCGCAGTCGAGGATCGTGCCATTCGCCACGAAGCCCGCGCAATTGAACAGGATGTCCGGTGCGCCCACGCGCTCGACCGCCGCCCCGACCGACGCAGCATCGCGCACGTCGAGACGAAAGGTTTCGACGCCGGCCAGCGCTGCAAGTGCCTCTTCGTTCACATCCGTCGCGAAGACCCGCGCGCCCTCGCGTGCCATGGCCAGCGCCGAGGCGCGCCCGATCCCCTGCCCCGCTGCCGTCACCAGCGCCGTCTTGCCTTCCAGTCGTCCCATCGTCTCTCCTTTGCGTCAGACCGGCAGACAGGCCGGTCCGATCGGTTCGAATGTCTTGTAGGTCAGGATGAACTCGGCATGACCGAGTGCCTCCGACTTGGTGCGCGCGCCGCCCGCCACGTTCAGCACAGCGTCGAATATTTCGTCGCCTACGTCATCCAGCCCCGCATCGCCCGTGATGATCCGGCCCGCGTTCACATCCATATCATCGCTCAGACGGCGATACATGTCCGGATTGGCCGCGATCTTGATCACGGGCGAAATCGCCGAGCCCACGACCGAGCCGCGCCCGGTGACGAAAAGCGTCATATGCGCGCCCGAGGCCATCATCTCGACGATCTCGGCATTGTCCGAAATGTTGGGAAAGCCGAAGCGGACCGGCCCGTCCGGCACCACGTCCATCAGGTAGAGACCGCCCGAGGGTGGAATGTCGCCCGGCTTGATCAGGCCGCTGATTGGTGAGGCGCCGGATTTCGCATAGGCGCCCATCGACTTTTCCTCGATGGTGGTCAGCCCCCCATCGGCGTTCCCGGCAGCAAAGCTGCCATAACCGAGCGTGGCGTAATAGCGCGCGGCCTTTTCGACCGAGGCGCGCAACTCCTCGCCAAGCTCGGGCGTGGCGGCGCGTGCGGCCATGATGTCTTCGCAGCCGATAAGTTCGCCCGTCTCCTCGAAGATGCAGGCGGCGCCCGCCTCGACCAGACAGTCAAAAGCCCGTCCCGCCGCCGGGTTGCCCGAGATGCCGCTCGTCCCGTCCGAGCCGCCGCAGACGGTGCCCACGACAAGATCGGAGACATCCATCGGCACCTTCTGCACTTGGGCGATCTCGCCGACCGCACGGGCCAGAAACGCCTTGCCCGCCTCGATCGTCGCGCGCGTGCCGCCCGCCTTCTGGATCACCAGCGTCTCGACGGGCCGGCCGCTGTCGCGCACGACTTTCTCCAGTTTCACACGGTTGAAGCTCTCGCAACCGAGAGACACCAGAAGGACCGCGCCCACATTGGGATGGGTGCAGAGCCGCTCCATCATCCGTTGCGCATATTCGTTCGGGAAACAGCCCGGAAAGCCGATCAAATGCGCATTCTCCCGGTCGCTTGATGCGATCTCGCGGGCGACGAAATGGGCGCATTCCACGAGGTAGGCCACCGCCACCACGTTGCGGATGCCCTTACGCCCGTCGGTACGCTGGTAGCCCATCCAGCTCATGCGACTTCTCCCTCTTCCGTCAGCGCATAGGTCGGCGTGTAGTCGCTTTTGACATTGTGCAGATGCACATGCTCACCCACCGATATCGGCACGGTAGCCGAGCCGATAGACACCCCATACTTGAGGACCTTGTCCCCCGCCTCCATGGGCTTCCGCGCAACCTTGTGACCCATCGTCACCGCCTGAGCCAGCGCGACCTGCTGCCCGCCGATCATGAGCTCTTCGCCCTCGGCAATCGCGCAGCGTGCAACCGCAACCGTGTCTCCGGGTGCCAGCACGATCAGCCTGTTGTCGGTCTCGGCCATGTCAAAGCTCCTCGATTGTGCAGGCGTCGATCATGTCCCAATCCAGACCGATCCCAAGGCCAGGCGCCTCGCCCAGCCGCGCGATGCCGTCGGTAACCGGCAGCGGCGTCTCAAGTCCGAAGGAAAACGGCTCCGTCGGCCAGAGAAGCTCGAAATAGCTGTTGTTCCTGACCGCGCCCGCAAGGTGCAGGTTCGCCAGTTCTAGCGGATGGAAGATCGTCGTGTGCAATTCGCAGTTCATATGGAAAGCCTCGGCCAGACGCGCGGTCTTGAGCGCGCCGGTGATCCCGCCAGACCAGCTCACATCGGCGCGGACCGCATCGACGACCCGGTCGCGGATACACTCGGCCACGGAATAGGGGTGTTTGGTCAGAACCTCGGTCCCGACAACGGGAATATCCAGCACGCGGGTCAGTTCCCTGAGTGCGCTGAAATTCTCGTCCGGCAGAGGCTCTTCCAGCCAGAGGTATCCCAGCCGCTCCAGCACGCGCCCGAAGCGCACCGCTTCTTCCAGCGTGTGGCACGCGACCGGATCGGACATCAGCGCGAAATCCGGCCCGACCGCGTCGCGCACCGCCTCATGAATTTCGATATCCTCCGCAAGCGAACGCCCCGGAGGATGAATCTTGTAGGCCTTTAGCCCCGCCGCATGCACCGCCCTTGCCTCGACTGCGTAAGCATCCGCATCGGCCAGCACCATAGACGAAGCGTAGACCGGCAACTCCTGACGCGCTCCGCCGATATAGCGCCAGAGCGGCTGGCCCGCCGCCTCGGCTCCAAGGATCCAGAGGCACGTATCTACGGGGCCATAGAGATAAAACGGCAGGTGATGCCACCAGCGGTCGGCCACACGCCAGTCATGCCAGAGCGCCTCGCGGTCGAGCGCATTCCGCCCGACGAAGAACGGTCTGAGGGACGCCGCCGCCATGTGTCCTGCGCCAATGGCCGAGCGCCCGGCGAAACCGAACATGGACGCCGAAAGCCCGCCCTCACAAAGCAGCGTGAAGACCAGGAATTCCAGCCCGGCGTCGGACCCGCCCTTCCGCCACGCATCGCGCCCGAAGGCCGCGTCGCTTCGGCAGCAGCGGATATCGAGCGCCTCGATCCTCACCTCAGAACTTGCCCCATTTCAGATAGGCTTCCTGCGGATCCATGCCGCCCACGATGGCGGTGCGGACCTTGCTCTCGGTCTGCATGGCCTCGGTGGACTTGCCGATCACCTCGTCCAGATGCTCGGCGGGGACACGGACCATGCCGTCGCGGTCTCCATGAAGCCAGTCACCCGGACGGATCAGGACGTCGTCCATATGGATGTCCACCTCGGTCGCGGTCGGCAGCCATGTGCCGACCACGTCCTTGGGCGTGTGATGCGTGCGCCAGCAGGGAAAACCGAGACGAAGGATGAAGTTCGCATCCCTCAGCCCGCCGTCCAGAACGCAACCCAGAACACCCTTGGCGTGCAGCGTCTCGGCGGACAATTCGCCCATCTGTGCCAGCGCGTACGTATGGGGCTGCGTCGTCCAGATATGCCCCGCCGGACAGGTCGACAGAAGCCCGGTCCAGGCCAGCAGCGTCTCGTGCGGATCGGCCGTGTCGTCCTGCCGCCCTTCGATGGTAAATGCGGGCCCGCAGAGCGTCATCTCGGGCTGAAGAGGCGTGATCCGGGGCGGCAGGGTGAAGTTCCTCAGCCCCATCGCGCGCATCACGTCATGGACGACGCTGGTGTAGCACTGACCGAAGGCTTCGACGCGCGGGTCAGTCATGGTGGAAGACCTCTTCCATCATCGACCACCACTCGCCCTCTTTCCGCGTCTCCAGCGGCGCCTGCATGGGCATGCAGACATCCCACCATTCCTGCGTCTTGGGGTCGGCCGCCATCTTGGCGGCATCCGCATCGAAATCCGTGCCGTGATACTCCCAGTATCCGAAGAGCAGGTTCTCGGGCTCCTTCAGGTAGATCGAGTAGTTCCGGATGTTGCAGGCCGAGATCATGGCAAGGATCTCGGGCCATGTCTCGGCGTGAAGGCGTTTGTAGGCGTCGATATGCTCGGGCTTGATCCCGATGACCATGGCCATGCGCTGCATCTCAGTCTCCCTTTCCCTCAAGCGTGGCGGACAGGCCGTCGACCGCGCGGGCGGCGATGGCGTCCCAGTCCCAGTCGATCCCCAGCCCCGGCGCCTGCGGCGCATGCGCCCGCCCCTCGCGGACGTCGAGCCGCGAGGTCGTGATGTCGTCAAGCTGCGGGATGTATTCCAGCATCGGCGCGTTCGGCACCGCACAGGTCAGGCTGACATGCAGTTCCATCAGGAAATGCGGACAGATCGAGACGTTGAACGCCTCGGCCAGATGCGCCGCCTTCAGCCAGGGCGTGATGCCCCCGATCCGTGCGACGTCGGCCTGGATGATGTGGCAGGCGCCAAGGCTCAGATAATCCTTGAACTGACTGAGCGAATACATGCTCTCGCCCACAGCGATTGGCACCGAGGACCGCGCCGCAAGCTCCCGGTGCGCTCCCACGTCATCGGCCGGCATGGGCTCCTCGAACCAGCCGATGTCGAACTCGGCCAGCATGTCGGCGCGGCGGATCGCCTCCGACAAAGCAAAGCTCTGGTTCGCATCGACGAGGATGGCGTAATCGTCCCCCACCGCCTCGCGCACCGCGGCCAGCCGCGCGCGGTCCTGCGCAAGGCTTGGCTTGCCGATCTTGATTTTCGAGCCGGAAAACCCGGCTGCCTGCATCGCGAGCGCATCTGCCACCAGCTCGTCGGTCGGGATGTGGAGCCATCCGCCCTCGGTCGAATAGAGCGGCACTGACGATTTCGCGCCCCCCGCCATCCGCCAGAGCGGCAGCCCCGCGCGCCGGCAGCGCAAGTCCCAGAGCGTGGTGTCGATGGTGGCAAGCGCCAGCGAAGTGATCGCACCGACGGCGGTCGCATGGGTGGTGAAGAGAAGATCGCGCCAGATGCCCTCGATCTCTTCGGCCTCGCGGCCCATGAGCCGGGGCAGAAGCGTCTCGCGGAGAAGGCTGATGACCGCCGGTCCGCCCGTCCCGATCGTATAGGCGTAGCCGGTGCCGGTGGCACCCTCGTCGTCGGTCAGCGTCAGGATCGGCGTTTCCTGGCTAACGAAACTCTGGATCGCATCCGTCCGCACGACCTGCGGCGCAAGATCGACCATCAGAAGCTCAGCTTTGACGATCCGCGCCATCAGTCCGCCGCCACCGAACGGCCCGTGGCCGCGTCGAAAAGATGCGCCTTCTCGAGCGCCACGTCGAAGACCAACCGTTCACCGGGCGAGACCGGGCGCGGGCCGTACATCTTGCCCTGCGCCTCCTGCCCCGCAATCGTGGTATAGAGGATCGTCTCGGTCCCGAGCGGCTCGGACAGGATCACTTCCAGCTCCATCTGCGCCCGTTCGCCGCCCTCGGCGATGCCGTGGCCCTGAGGGGTCAGGTCGTCGGGGCGAAGGCCGAAGGTCACCTCCTGTCCGTCCCGCACCTTGCCTGCCAGACGCGACGGGACGGGCAGGCTCTTGCCATCGGTGAAATGCACCGCGCCGCCGCGCACGGTCGCAGGCAGCAGGTTCATGGGCGGCGATCCGATGAAGCTGGCGACGAAGGTGTTGAGCGGGTGGTCGAAGACCTCCATGGGCGTGCCCACCTGCTCGATATTGCCGTCCCGCATGATCACGATGCGGTCGGCCAGCGTCATCGCCTCGACCTGATCGTGGGTCACGTAGACCACTGTCGTCTTTACCTTCTGGTGCAGCTTCTTGATCTCGGTCCGCATCTGCACGCGCAGTTTCGCATCGAGGTTGGACAGGGGCTCGTCGAAGAGGAACGCCTCGGGATGGCGCACGATGGCACGGCCCATGGCCACGCGCTGGCGCTGTCCGCCCGACAACTCGGCCGGCGTCCGGTCGAGAAGTGCGTCGAGCCCCAGCGTCTCGGCCGCCTCGGCCACGCGCTCTTCGATCATCTTGGGGTCCTGCTTGGCGATCTTCAGGCCAAAACCAAGGTTTTCGCGGACCGACATATGTGGATAGAGCGCATAGTTCTGGAACACCATCGAGATGTTCCGCTTGCGCGGCGGCAGGTCGTTGACCACGTCACCGCCAATGCGGATGGCACCGTCCGAGATATCTTCCAGCCCCGCGATCATGCGCAGCGTCGTCGACTTGCCGCAGCCCGACGGACCGACCAGCACCACGAATTCGTTATGGGCGATCTTCAGGTCGATGCCATGAACGACTTCCAGCTTGCCGTAGCGTTTGACGACCTTGTCCAGTGTGATCTCAGCCATGCCCTATCCCTTGACGCCGCCGAAGGTCAGCCCGGCGATCAGATGTTTCTGTACGAGGAAGGTCAGGATCAGCGCCGGGATGATGATGATCACCGCCATGGCCGACATGCCTGCCCAGTCGATTGTGAATTGCGCCGTGAAGTCCATGAGACCCACGGGCAGCGTCTTGCTGTCGGTCGAGCGTGTGAGGTTCGACGCCAGCGCGTATTCGTTCCAGCTTGTGAGAAAGGCGAAGATGCCCGCGCTCGCGATACCGGATTTGGCCAGCGGGAACTCGATCTTCCAGAAGGCCTGCCAGCGGGTGCAGCCGTCGACCTGCGCGGCCTCGCTCATTTCCTTGGGGATCTGGCGGAAAAACCCGTCGATCAGCCAGATGGTGAAGGGCACGTTCAGCGCCACGTAGACGATGATAAGCCCCGGCTTGGTGTCGATCAGCCCGAGCTTGGACCAGATGATGAAGACCGGAAGAGACAGCGCGATCCCCGGTACCGTCCGCGACAGCATCAGGCCTAGGAAGATACCGTTCTTGAACCGGAAGCGGTAACGCGCGAAGGCGTAGCCGCCCGACATCCCGATCAGAAGCGCGATGGCCGTAGAGGTCAGCGCGATGATGAGCGAGTTGGCGAAATAACTCGGCACGGGGATCGCCACCTGATCGGCGGCGAAGCCGAAGATCTTGGCAAAATTGGTCAGGCCCGGGTCTTCGGGTATCCAGACCGGCGGCTTCGCCAGCACCTCGGCATTCGGCCGAAAGGCGGTCAGCACGACCCAGAGCCCCGGCACGCACATGATCACCATGAGCACGAAGGTCAGTATCCAGAGCGCCACCTTCCCGGCGGTTTTCCTAAAGGGAGTACGCATCAGTCCGCCCCTCCCATATAGCGCCGCGAGGCGATGAGCTTGGTGAAGAAGTAATAGGTGAAGGCGATGGACAGGATGATCGAGATATAGCCCATGGCGTTCGCCTGCCCCATCCGGGCGTTGTCGTAGCCCGTCCGCGCGATCAGCGTCCAGAGAAGCTCGGTCCGGCCTGCAGGCCCGCCGCCCGTCATCACGTCGACGATGTCATAGGCCCGCGCCACGTCGAGAGACCGGATGGTCATGGCAATGAAGACGAAGGGCATCAGGAAGGGCAGCGTGATGTGGCGGAACACCTGCCACGCGTTGCAGCCGTCTACCTTGGCCGCCTCGATCGGGTCGCGCGGCATCGCGAAGAGACCCGCCAGCAGCAGGATCGCAAAGACCGATGTGCTCATCCAGACCTCTGCGAAGATGATCGCGAAATTGGCGAGATAGGTGTCCACCAGCCATGGGATCGCGCCGTCGCTCAGACCGAGGCTTTCCAGCGCGTTGTTCAGGATGCCGATATTGTCGTTGAAGACGAACTTGAACTGATAGCCGACAAGGATCGGCGAGAACATCATGGGGAACATCATGATGGTCCTCAGCGTCCGCTGCCCCCAGGTGATCTTGTTGATCAGAAGGGCGATGCCGAGGCCGAGAAGAAATTCGAGGTTCAGCGCGATGGTCAGGAAAACGATGGTTCTGACAAAGGCCGCCCAGAAGTCGTCATCCCCGAAGATGCGCTCGTAGTTTCTCAGCCCCACCCATTGCCACAGGCTTTCGGGCCGGATCAGCCGGTAGCCCGTGAAGCTCGTGTAGAACGAGAAGATGAGCGGCAGAAGCACGACGAAAAGGATCGTCAGGATCGCCGGCAGAAGCAGCAGATAAGGCGTGTATTTCTCGCGCTGCCAGAATGGGGGGCGTTTTGTCTGCATGACCCTCGGATCGCGGTTCAGTGTGTGCGGAATTCGGTGCGGGCGGCGACAGGCCGCCCGCGCCAGGCTCGGGAGTTAAGCCTTAGAGGTAGCCGGCGTCCTCCATGACGATCCGCGCGGCATCGGCGGCCTCGTCAAGCGCCTCCTGGGCTGTCATCTCGCCAAGGATCGCGGATTGCAGGCGGGGCCAGATCTCGTTCGAGACCTCGATCCACGGTGCGATCAGCGGCGGGGTGAAGGCGTCTTCGGCCATCGACTGCGCGTAGGTGTCGAAGACCTCGACAAGGAAGTCGTTGCCGTCGGCTGCGAATTTGGCCTTGGCATCGTCCCAGACCTTGGCGCGCGTCGGCAGCAGACCCGCCGTCGCCTCGATCATCTGGCTGTCATGGTTGGTCAGGAAGGTGACGAACGACGCCGCCGCATCCTTGTTGTCACAACCTTCGGTGATCGAGAAGGAATGGCTGCCCGACCAGCCCGAGCGCAGACCGCCCGACCCTTTCGGCGCGCGAACCAGCCCGATATCCCCCGCGACCTTCGAGTTCGCCGGATCGTTGAAGAACGACGCCCAGCCCGCCCAGTCGAGGTTCATCGCGACGGTGCCCGAGGCAAAGCCAAGCCCGGTGTCGTCCCAGAGATAGTTCAGCACGCCCGCCGGCACGGCCTGCGCGTCATAAAGGTCCTTGAACCACTGGACGGCCTCGACGCCGGCCTCCGAGTTGAACGTGGGCTCCCAGTTCTCGTCGAAAAGCTGGCCGCCATTGGCAACGAGCATCTCGTAGAACCGGCCCGTGATCGCCTCGTCCTTGCCGACATACTGGGTGCCGTAAAAGCTGGGCGCGTCCGCGAAGAAAATCGCCTGATCCTTGAACTGGTCGAAGGTCTCGGGCGGGGCAAGGTCATAACCGTACTCGGCCTTGAACGCGGCTTTGTTGTCCTCGTCCGCATAAAGCGACTTCTTGTAGAACAGGTTCGAAATGTCGGAATGCCGTGGAAGCTGAACGAGACGGCCATCCACGGTCGAGTTCTGCAGCGCCAGTTCCTGGAATTCAGCCAGCGTCGCCTCGCCGATCAGCCCGTTCAGGTCTGTATAGATCGTGCCGTATTGCGGCGCGAAGCTGGTGTGGTTCGATCCGACGCACCAGTCCAGCGTTCCTGCGGCGATGTCCTGCTTGATCTCGCGGTCGAGTTCGAAGTGGTTCTTGCGGCTGAGCACGTCCACGGTGGCGCCGGTCATCTCTTCCCATTCCGAGATGCGCGCATAAAGCGGCTCGTACTGCGCGCCGCCGATCAGCTTCACGCGAAGCGTGTAGCCGTCGAAATTGCCGTAATCGACGTCTTCCGCCGAGACGGCCCCGGCGGCAATGCCGGTCAGCGCCGTCGCGGCGAGCAATGTCTTCAATGTTCTTGTCGTCATGTCTGTGTCCTCCCTGGGATATGACGTCATTGAGCCGCCGCCGGCGGCCGTTTGGGGCCAAGCACCCGGTCGGTGTCCTGGCCAAGTTCCGGGGCGGCACGCTCGGATTTGAGCGTGGCACCATTGATCCGGATCGGGGCGCGCAGCATGTCCAGCCGCACGGTGCCGTTTCTGAGAATCGTCTGTTCGGGGTCGAGCCGCCGGTAAGAATCGCTGGCGCGCAGTTCGGGCCAACTCAGCACTTCCGAGCACCAGATGTCAGCCGGCTGAAGCCTGGCGAGCCAGTCCGAGGTGCTTCGCGTTTCGATCTGCCGGGCAAGGACCGATTTGATCTCGTCGCGCTTCGTCATCATCGCGGCCGCATCGTCGTAGTACGCGTCCAGCCCGTCGACCTCCAGAAGCTCGGCCAGCACCTTGAGCGACGGCGTCATCGCCAGGGCGAGCCATCCGTCGGCGGTCTTGTAGACGCCATAGGGCGCACCAAGATAGGCATGCGCCCCGTTCACCGCGCTTCGCTCGGGCAGACGGTTGCCGTCGTTCAGATGGGTCGACAGAACCTCGAACTGAAAGTCGATCATCGCTTCAAGAAGGCTCGTCTGGACCAGCGCGCCCCGCCCGTGAATGCCCCTGCCTGCCAGCGCGGCGACAATGCCCAACGCAAGCGCATTGCCCGCCAGCATATCCGCCACGGCCAGCCCCATCGGGGTCGGATCGTCTTCGGCGCTGCCCGTCAGCCACAAGAGACCTGAACGCGCCTGCGCCAGAAGGTCCTGACCGGGAAGGTCCTTCCACTCGCCTTCTTCTCCATATCCCGAGATCGAGCCGTAGATGATGCGGGGATTGATCTCGCGTACCGCCTCGTAACCGAAGCCCTGCCGCTCGATCACGCCTGGCCGGAAGTTCTGGATCATCACATCCGCGTCGGCCAGCAGACGCCGGAGCGCCGCGCGGTCGCCTTCGTCCCGCAGATCGGCGGTCACGCTTTCCTTGTTGCGGTTGATCGCGTGGAAGAGCGAATTGTCACCGTCTATATCCGTATCCGACAGGTAGAGGTGCCGGCAGAGGTCGCCCACGCCCGGCCGTTCGACCTTGATCACCCGCGCCCCCAGATCGGCGAGCTTCAGCGCGCAGAGCGGGCCGGACAGGAACTGGCTGAAGTCCACCACGGTCAACCCGTCAAGCGGGCGCTCGGATTGGGGAAGCACCCTCATGCGCGGCTCTCCCGATAGGCGGCGTCGAGACGGTCGAGCGTCTCGGCAGGTGCGGCCTCGCCCCTGAGGCAGGCGTGCAGGATATCCCCGCCCCGGTCCTGAAAGCCCATGTAGCCGTCGTAGCGCGGTCGAAGCCAAGCGGTCTCGAGCGTCTTGCGGGTGTTGACAAAGAAGTCGCGGCAGGCCGCGTTGCATCGCGGGTCTTCCCAAGCGGCAGCATGGCCCGGCTGGCCGCCCGCATCGAAGAACAGACCCGACTGGCACTCGGCCCCCGCGATCCAGAAGGCATAGTCCACCGCAACATCCCGATGCTGGCACTGGCTGGAAACGGCGATTCCAGTGCCGCCCAGCACGGTTCCTTGCGGGCCGTTCTGCCCGCTACCCGGCGCATCCGCGAAGACCAGCGGAAAGCGGCAATAACCTTCCCGGCTGTAGTTCGTGTAGCCATAGCCGAACGGGCTATATGCGGGCGCGTCGAGGGTGCGGCCCATCCATTCGTAGACCCCGATCGGGTCGAGCGTCAGGCAGCGCGGGTCGAGTTTCGACGACAGGCTGAGCAGGAGATCGAGCACCTCCTCGGCCTCATCCCGCGCCATCAGCCGATCCGGCGTCTCGGCCACGGCCATTCCCTGGTTCCGGGCCAGCCCGAAGAAGGTCATGAGCGTGTTGATCGGAATGAGCGCGCAGGCCACCTGCCCCTTCGCCGCCAACTCGAGCACGCTGTCGAAGCTCTCGGGAGCCGCGTCCATCAGATCGGGGCGGTAGCAGGCCACGGGCGTCGCGGCGTCGATCGCCAGCGCCCATTGGTGCCCGTCGAACTCGTAGGACGGATGCGACAGCCCCACCGAGCCTGCCGCGAGCGCCGCCATCTCCGCCTCTCGCCCGACCGTATCGAGCGCCAGCAGATGCCCGCTATCCGCCACTTCTCCCACATGGGGATGGTCGATCACCATCAGGTCATAATCCGAAGCCATTTCACCGATGGGCCTGTCCGCGAACGCCTGAAGCGACCGCTTTTCCCAGACGATCTCGACGCCGGGATGCATCTCAGCATAGCGCGCCGAGGTGGCCAGCATGGGATCGAGACCACGACTGTGGTTCCAGGTCATGCCGCGCAGGACGATCCGCTCAGGCACCCTCGGCCCCCTCCGCATTCGCCGGATCGCGGTAGAGAGCGGTCATCAGATGCTCGCAGTACAGCACCAGTTCCCCCTCGCCCTTGTAGACCGAGTAGCTGACCCGCACCTTGCCCATCTTCTCATTCTTGGGCTCTTTCGAAAGGTTCTCGCGGATCGTGTAGATCGTGTCACCGATGAAAACCGGCTTGATGAAGCGCAGCCGGTCATAGCCGTAAGAAAACGAGTTCAAGCAATTCGTCGCCGCCAGGCCAAGCCCGTAAGAAAAGACCATGGCGCCCGCGACAAGGCGCTTGCCAAAGACACCCTCTTCCTGCGCGAAGGCTTCATCGCTGACGTAGGGATGATGGTCCATGACGAGGCTGTTGAAGAGCATGGCCTCGCCCTCGGAGATCGTCCGCCGGATCGAGCGGATTTTGTCCCCTACCTCAAAATCTTCGAAATACCAGTTCTCTGCGTTCCAGACGGGAATCTCGCCATGTTCCTCGGGCAGGCCGGGAAGACCCCGCGCATGTACGCCGATTTCCGCCATGTGTTCCCCCCGTGCTCCCCGCTGCGGGTTGCCCCCGCTTCCAACATCAGGGGTACATTGCATCTTTTCATATGTCAAAACTTTTTGTACATATGGAAACAACCAATGCGACGCGAGGGAGGAAGCGCTTGGAAAAAGAACAGTTTTTCGAGGACTACGAGACCGGCACCGTTCGCCGCACATTCGGCCGAACGATCACAGAGACGGATTTCGTCGTTCATGCCGGGCATACCGGCGATTTCTTCCCCCATCACATGGATGCCGAGTGGTGTGCCACCCAGCCCTTCGGTCAGCGCATCGCCCACGGCACGATGACCTTCGCGATCGGGGTCGGCCTGACGGCGACCCAGATCAACCCGCGCGCTTTCACCTACGGCTACGAGCGGCTGCGCTTTCCGAACCCCGTCCATATCGGGGACACGATCCACACAGAGATCACGATTGGCGAGACCGCGCTTGACCCCAAGCGCAAGGGCTATGGCAAGGTGGTCGAGATCACCGAGACGAAGAAGCAGGACGGCAAGACGGTTATGTATTGCGAGCACATCCTGCTGGTCGAGACGAAGGAGGACCACGCATGATAGAGGACCTGCCCCAAAGCTGGCCCGCCCCGTCCAGCCCGAAACCCATCGTCATCATCGGTGCCGGCGGTATCGTGCGGGACGCCCACCTGCCCGCCTATGCCAAGGCAGGCCTGATCGTGGGCGGCGTCACGGATGTCGACGCCGACCGCACGGCGGCTCTGAAGGCGGATTACGACATTCCGGAAAGCTGGCCCTCGGTCGCCGAGGCCGCCGCCGCCTGCGGCGCGGATGTGGTCTATGACATCGCCGTACCGCCACACGCGATAACCAATATCCTTCCCGACCTGCCCGACGGCGCGGCGGTCCTGATCCAGAAGCCCATGGGCAGCGACCTGGCCGAGGCACGCAAGGTGCGGCAACTCTGCCGGGACAAGGGCCTGAAGGCGGCGGTCAACTTCCAGCTCCGATTCTCGCCCATGATGATGGCAGCGCGGCAGGCCATCGAGACGGGTCTGATCGGCGACCTCCTGGAGATCGAAGTCCATCTCAACATCTTTACGCCCTGGACCCTGTTCCCCTTCCTGATCCCGATGGATCGGGTGGAGATCGCCGTCCACTCGATCCACTACCTCGACACCATCCGGGCGCTTGCCGGCAATCCCAAGGGCGTTTTCGCCCGCTCGATGGGTGACCCGCGGGCGGCGGATTTCAAGCAGACCCGCACCAGCGTTATTCTGGATTACGGGGATCGGCTGCGCGGGCTCATGTCGATCAACCACAACCACCAGTGCGGGCGCAAATTCCAGTCGGCATGGTTCCGGATCGAGGGCACCGAGGGCACCATGATGGTCAAGCTTGGCGTCTGCTTCGACTACCCCAACGGCGAGGCGGACGAGCTCTGGTACTGCCGGAACGGCGGCGAATGGGAACAGGTGCCGCTCGAAGGCTCGTGGTTCATCGAAAGTTTCATGGGCACGATGCGGAACGTCCAGCGCTTCGACGCTGGCGAGGACGACCGGCTCTTCGCGGGCGTCGAGGACGCATTTCAGACCATGGCGCTGGTCGAAGCCTGTTTCGATGCGATGAAGACGCCGTCGGTTCCTCTCGATCTGGACTAGCCGTCCTCACCGCCGTTCCAGCCGAGGCTGCGGCTGATATTCGCCGCGGCCTCGATGACCGCCACCTTGCACGCCTCGAAGCCGATCTGATCGTTGACCCGTTCGATATGAGGAACTGTCAGTGCGGCAATCGCCTCACCCGAATGGTCGATCACCGGCGCGGCGATATTGACGACGCCCCGGATCACGAAACTGTCCCGGATCTCCGAACCCGACGCCCGGATTCCGGCCAGTTCCTCGCGGATTTGCGCCTTGGTCATGCCCTTGGGCAGCGGCTCTTCCGCGAGCAGCCGCTCGACCGTTTCCTCATCCCGGAACGCAATGATCACACGGCCGGACGAGGCCTGCCAGGTGTCGATCCGCGCCCCCAGACGTACGGACATGATGTTGTTGCCGGGCGCATCGATCTGGCCGACGACCAGAACGCCGCCGTCGCCCAGAATGGCCAGATGCGCTGATTGGTTGATTTTGCGCGTTAGCTCCCGCATCAGCGGCTCGGCCACGGCGGTCAGGCGACCGATGGTCGGAATGCGGTGCGCGATCTCGAAAATGAAGGTCGTCAGCGCATAGCGATCCGAAAGCGGGTCCTGGGCCACATAGCCCCGCGCCTGCAGCACCATCAGCATCCGGAAGATCTCGCCCACGGACCGCCCGAGAGCACGGGCGATTTCCGACTGGTTCAGGCCAACCTCCTGCCTGGACAGAAGCTCAATGATATCAAGCCCCTTTTCCAGCGCGGGCGCGGTGTAGCTTGGCGATTTGGTCTTGGGCATCGCTGGCCGGTTCCTTCGTGTCGTCTCGGTGGGTCAGGTGCCGGACGCTCCGCCCCTCGTCTGTTGATAAGCCAAGCCGCTGGCCCGGTCCATTCCACAGATTTCGCGGAGGCAGATGCTGTCAGTGCACCCCCCTCACCTCGAATTCCGGAGCCCCGTTCCAGACCAGCGCCCAGCTTGCGCCAGGCCGGACGTTCTGAATGATGCCCGGATCGAAGGCGACGAAGCAGCGCCCGCCCGCGCGGCGGACAGAGGGATAGATCAGCCCGCGGTGCCCCTCGCCCCGAAGTTCGGCGGCAAGGCGCTGCCCCGCCGGATAGCCGCGTGCCGGGTCGGAATGGAGAGCGGGATGCGCCGCGCCATGAAGGTCCGGGAAATCCCCGATGAAATCCGCCAGAAGTTCGACATAGCGCGCTTCGTCCTCGTAACGGCCGACGAAGCCCAGCTCACGCGTCCGGTGAAAGCCGACCTCCTCGGCGCTGGTCAGAACATCCCACGCGGCGTACCAAGCGCCCCGCTCGCCCCCGTTGAAGCGATTGCCGGAAGGGCGCGTATAGGTGAAGGCCGCGTTGATATGGCTTTGACCGTAGAGCCTCAGATCATGGGACCGCCGCGCAAAGGCCAGTTCGCGCCGGTCGAGGGCCGGCGTGCCCTCTTTCTCGGCAATCAGGCGCGCGCTCGTCTCGCCCTCGATCTCGGCCAGGATCGCGGCCTCTTCATCCGTATCCACAAGACCGCGCAGCACCGGCGGCTTGTGGTGGGTTTCCGAGATCAGCCGGACGAGGCCCCTGTCATTGATAGAGGTGATCCTCACACGCCGCCCCGAAGCGCGTCGACATAGCCGCGCACCCGCAGGATCTTCGGCAATCCACCCGCGACCATCGCATCCACCGGACGCGCCCCGTCGAATTCCGGGCCGAGATTCGGCAGCTTGACCCAGTCCCGCGAGAGCGGCGCGTTGAAGTAGAGTTCCAGCGATTTGTAGAGCCCGATCAGCGCCGAAAGGCGCAGCATCTGGTCCCGCGTCAGATCCCCCGCATAACCGGGTTTTTTCGCGCGCTTCCAGGTGGAGGCCGACATATCCGCAAGCGTCGCAGCCTCGGCCAGCGTCAGTGACCAGTCATCAGCAATGCGCGCAAAAGCCTTTAGCGCAACGGCCTGAGCGTCGGGTGCGGGACGGCCGAGAACGGCACTTTCCATATTGCTCTCCTCTTCAGGAGAACCATTTAGGTCCATATGATCTATTTTTCAAGTCCATATGGACCGAATATCAAAGTCGTGCCCCGGCGCTGTCGAAGTGATAGGCGGCCTCGGGCTTGAAGCCGAAACGCAACTCCTGCCCCGGCTCGATCGCATGCTGACCGAAGAGCCGCGCGGTGATCTGTTGATCGCGCACCTCTCCGACGACATTGGTATCCCCGCCCAGCTTCTCGACATGGCTTACACGGACCGCAAGCGGCCCATCGCCTGCGATGAACAGGTCCTCGGGCCGCACGCCCAGGGTGCGGCTGTCCCCTTCATGGACAATGCCCGCCGGCAGGAAGTTCATCGAAGGCGAACCAAGGAACCCGGCCACGAACTGATTGGCAGGGTTGTTGTACAACTCCATGGGGCTGCCGATCTGTTCGACCCGGCCATCGCGCAGAACGACTATCTTGTCGGCCAGCGTCATCGCCTCGGTCTGGTCGTGGGTGACATAGACCATCGTCGCGCCCAATTGCCGGTGAAGAGCGGCAATCTCAAGCCGTGTGTTCATACGAAGCGCCGCGTCGAGGTTGGAAAGCGGCTCGTCGAACAGGAACAGCTTCGGCTCGCGCACGATGGCGCGCCCGATTGCGACCCGCTGGCGCTGACCGCCCGACAATTCGGACGGGAACCGGTCCAGATAGGCCTCGAGGTTCAGCATTTTCGACGCCTTCTGGACGCGCTCCTCGATCACCGCCTTGGACTGCCCCTCCTGCTTCAGCGCCAGCGTCATGTTTCCGCGCACGTTCAGATGCGGGTAAAGCGCGTAGGACTGGAAGACCATCGCGATGCCGCGCTTCGATGGCGGGGTCATGTTGACCACCTCACCACCAATTCGCACCTCGCCGGATGTCGCGTCTTCGAGACCCGCGATGACCCTGAGAAGCGTGGACTTGCCGCAGCCCGACGGGCCGACGAAGACAACGAATTCGCCCTCTTCGACCTCCATGTTGATGTCCTTTAGGACATGGACCTCGCCAAAGGATTTGTTCACGTCTTTCAATGTCAGTGCAGTCATCTTGCGGTCTCCTCAAGCGAAACGGGCTGGCCGGTGCGGATGCTTTCATCCGCGGCCAGACAAATGGCGAGCGACTGGACGGCGTCGCTCATGTGGCGGGTGAGGTCGGTATCCTCGGCGATGGCACGCAGAACGAACGCCTGCTCGGCGTCGCAAAGCTGCTGGTGGCCGGGCTCGTCCGGCATCTCGACGGTGCGGTCGCCATCCGGAGTGTGTACGAGGATGCCGCCGACTTTGGTATGTCCGTCGATATCCGCCGAAGCGCCCTTGTTGCCTTCGGTAATGGACACGGCTCCGTTCGGGCTGACGATATCCTTCACGAAGAAAGCGGTTTCCGACATCATCGGGCCCCACCCCGCCTCGTACCAGCCGACCGAGCCATCCGCGAAGATCACCTGAAACTGGCCGTAGTTGTACATGTCGGGCGCGATCTCATCCGACAGGCGCAGGCCCATGCCGTGCACACGCACCGGCAGCGCATCGGTGATCTGGCACATGACATCCACGTAATGCACCCCGCAATCGACGATGGGGCTGGTGGTCTGCATCAGCGCCTTGTGGGTTTCCCATTCCTCGCCCGACGATTGCTGGTTGAGGTTCAGCCGGAAGACATAAGGTCCGCCAAGGGTGCGGGCTTCCTCGATCAGGGTCATCCAGGACGGATGGTGGCGCAGGATGTACCCCACAACCAGCTTGCGGTTCGTGCGCTTCGCCGTCTCGACGACGCGCTTCGCGTCCGCGACGGTCGTCGCAAGCGGCTTTTCGACGAAGACATGGGCACCAGCCTCCATCGCGGCGCAAGCATAATCGGCATGACTGTCGGAATAGGTCGCGATCACAACGAGATCGGGTGCAGTCTTCATCCCCTCTTCGAAAGTCGTGAAGCGGGGATAGCTCTGCAGCGCGTCCGGCAGGTCAACGGGCGAGCGGTTGACGAGGCCGACGATCTCGGCATCCGGGTGCGCGTGGTGCGCCAGAGCGTGGGACAGGCCCATATTGCCGAGGCCGGCGATCAGAACGCGAGTCATTTGACGGCTCCCGATGTGATGCCGCGGATCAGTTGCCGCGAGAAGATGACATAGAGGACCAGCACCGGCAGGATCGCCATCGACAGCGCCGACAGCACCGCGTTCCAGTCGGTCACGAACTGGCCGATGAAGACTTGTGAACCAAGCGTCAGCGTTTTGGTTTCTTCGGCGGGCGCAAGGATCAGAGGGAACCAGAGGTCGTTCCAGATCGGGATCATGTTGAAGACCGCAACCGTCGCCATTGCGGGGCGCACCAGAGGCAGGACCAGCCGGAAGAAGATCGTGTATTCAGACAGCCCATCGATCCGGCCCGCATTCTTCAGGTCGTCCGACACCTGCCGCATGAACTCCGACAGGATGAACACGGCGAGCGGCAACCCTTGCGCCGTGTAGACGAGGATCAGCGCCCAGAGCGTGTTCACCAGCCCCGTCGCCACCATCATCTCGAGGATCGCGACAGTGCCGATCCGGATCGGGATCATGATGCCAAGCGCAAGGTAGAGCCCCATCAACAAGTTGCCCTTGAAGCGGTATTCGCTCAGCGCGTAGGCCGCCATGGCCCCGAAAAGCAGGATGAAGAACAGCGAGGCGACCGTGACGATCATCGAGTTCTGGAAGTAAAGGAAGAAATCCCCCTGCTTCATCACCGTCTGGTAGCCGATCAGCGAGAAACTCTCCGCATCCGGCAGCGCCAGCGGTTCGCGGAAGATCGAGCGGCGCTCCTTGAAGCTGTTGATGATGATGACAAAGACCGGGAAAAGCGCGATCAGCGTGTAGAGTATCAGCGCACCGTGCATCAGCGCAGAATTGAGCGGGTTTGAGCGTGCCTTGTTCATGGGTCCGTTCCCTCAGAGTTGATAGCGGCGCATCCGGGTCTGGATGCCGAAGAGATAGATGCAGACACCCACGAGGATGATCGCGAACATGGCGCCTGCGATGGCCGAGCCCATATGCGGGTCGCCAAGCTGAAGCTGGAAACCGAAAAAGGTGCGATACATGAAGGTGCCGAGGATATCGGTCGAGAAGTCGGGCCCCGCCAGTGCGCCTTGGGCGGCATAGATCAGGTCGAAGGCATTGAAGTTGCCGACGAATGTCAGGATCGAGATGATCCCGATCGAAGGCAGGATCAGCGGCAGCTTGATCTTCCAGAACGCGGCCCAGCCGGTGATCCCGTCGACTTCGCCCGCCTCGAGGATCTCCTCGGGTACGGTCAGAAGCGCGGCGTAGATGAGCATCATCGGGATGCCGACGAACTGCCAGACAGAGACAAGCGCGAGCGTCGTCAGCGCGTATTCCTCACGGCCGAGCCACGGCGCGTAGAGCGATTTCAGCCCGACCCAGTCCAGCATCTCGGGCGCGATGCCCCAGATCGGTGACAGGATCAGCTTCCACGCGAAGCCCACGATCACGAAGGACAGGATCGTCGGAATGAAGATGGCCGAGCGGTAGAGCGCAGCGAAACGCAGGCGGGGATGGCTGAGAAGGGCCGCCAGCGCGATCCCAATCGGGTTCTGCACCAGCATATGGATGAGAAAGAACCAGAAGTTGTTGCCAAGCGCGTTCCAGAATTGCTCCGACCAGATCGGGTCGAAGAACAGCGTCTGAAAGTTCTGCAGGCCGACGAAGACCCGTTCCTGATCCACGCGGCTGTAAAGAGCGAGCCGCAAGGTGTTGAAAAGCGGGAAAATCATCACGGCGGTATAGACAATCACCGCTGGCGCAAGGAACACCAGGATGTGCCAGCGAATGCGGGCGCGTTTCATGGCTCTCTCCGGGAAAAAGGGGCTCCGGGCGGGCGACTGCGCCCGGAGCGATGTGCAGCGAAGCGGGGCTTACTGCTGCGGTGCGTACCAGCTTGCCAGACCGTCCTGCAGCTTCTGGCCAAGTTCTTCCGGCGACGAGGTACCCTTGATCGCGGCGACGGATGCGCCCCAGGTCTCGTTTTCGAGGTTCGGCGTGCCGCGCGACAGGATTTGGTAGGTCGAGCGGATCGTGCTTTCGCACTCGCCGCGCCAGCTGACGAATTCCGCCGCAAGCGGGTCTTCGATGTCGACCGGCGCCGAGGATAGCGGGAAGAAGCCCGGAAGCGCGTTGGCGAAGATCTCGGCGAATTCCGGGCTTGCGACCCAGGCGAGGAAGGTGCGCGCGGCCTCAGGATTATCGGTCGCGGCGTTCATGCCGATGCCGATATCGGTGTGGTCCGAAATGTAGCAGGTGTCGCCCGCGTTCTGGACCGGCGGCTTGAAGGCACCCATTTCGAAATCGGCCAGCGCGTTGAAGCCCGAGACCTCCCACGAGCCCGCTGGATAGATCGCCGCACGGCCGAGGGTGAAGATGTTCTGGCTGTCGGGATAGGTCTGCGCCTCGTAACCGTCGCCCAGATAGTCGTTCCAGCGTGCAAGCGTCTCGTAGGGCGCGGTCCATTGCGGATCGGTCAGCTTCTGATCGCCTGCGATCAGCGCCAGACGGCCCTCCTCGCCCTTCCAGTAGTTCGGGCCGATGTTGTTGTAGCCCATCGTGGCCGCTTCCCACTGGTCGTTGGTGCCCATCGCCATCGGGATGTAGCTGCCGTCGGCCTTGATCGCGTCGAGGACGGCGAAGAACTCGGCTTCGGTCTCCGGCACTTCGAGGCCAAGCTCGGCGAATGCGTCCTTGTTGTAGATGAAGCCGTGGATCACGGAGGCCATCGGCACGCAGAAGGTGGCCGAGCCATCATCGGTCTGCCAGGCCGATTTCGCGACGTCCGAGAAGTTGCCCATCGCGTCAAGATCGCTGAGGTCGCTCAGGTGGCCGTTCTGGTACAGCGCGAGCGATGCGTCGAAGGGGCGGCAGGTGATCAGGTCGCCCGCCGAACCGGCGTCCAGCTTGGAGTTCAGGACGGCGTTGTATTCGGCCGGCGCAGACGGGGTGAATTCCACCTTGATGCCGGGATGCTCCGCCTCGAAGGCGGGAATGATCTGATCCTGCCAAAGCGTCAGGTCATCGTTGCGCCAGCTTTCGATGGTCAGCGTGACGTCCTGCGCCTGCGCTCCCGTGGCGACGAGCGCCGTGGTGAGAAGCGCCAGCTTCAGTGTATTCCGGGTCATAAAATATCTCCCTCTTGGTTTTCGGTTTGTTTTACCCGCGCCAGAGCAGCGCGAAGATGTCCTTCGGTTTGGCGAAGAATGTCGTTGGCCTCGGCAGGAGTGACACCCGCCCTGGCAATCAGAATGGCGGGCTTGACCGCGCCACCGGCGGCGGCAATCGCACCCTGCGCGGCCTCGGTATCGACCCCGGCGATCCGCGCGACGATGCCCTCGGCACGGGCGCGGAGCTTGGCGTTGTCGGCGTGAAGATTGACCATCATCCCGTCATGGACATGGCCCAGCTCGACCGCCATCAGCGTCGACAGCATGTTGAGCGCGATCTTCTGCGCGGTCCCGGCCCCCATGCGGGTCGATCCGGACAAAAGCTCGGGCGGTGTGGCGAGGCAGACGGGATGGTCGGCGGCCGAGAGCAGCGGCGCGCCAGGATTGTTCGCAATTCCGATCACCGTCGCACCCGCCTTTCGCGCAAGCGAGACAGCGGCCAGCGTATAGGGTGTCGTGCCACTGGCTGAAACGGCGATCACGGTGTCCGACGGCCCGAGATTGGCGAGAGCCTCGCCCAGCCCCTCGGTTTCGTCCTCGGTGCCGCCGGGCATTTCGACACCGGTCGGCAATCCGCCTGCCATATGGATGCGAAGTTGTTCGGCGGGGATCGAAAACGTGCCGCCAAGCTCCTGTGCGTCGGCAGCGGCCATCAGGCCCGACGAGCCGGCGGCGACGTAATGAAGAACCCCGCGCCCGCGGATGGTTTCCGCCATGGAACGCGCAGCAGCGGCGATCTGTTCGGCGGCATCCAGTGCGGCCCTCGCGGCGGACACCTGCCCTTCGGCCAGAAGCGTTGCGATCTCGGCCAGAGGACGCGCATCAAGACCGATGGCCTCGCTGTGCAGTGCTTCTGTTCGACGATCTGTCACGCGATTCCCCCGATTGATCTCCCTTAAGATACCTATTTAATACCTTTTGTCTACAGAAATCTCAGAGCGCCTATTTTCGCAAGATTATCCAAACCATTTCTTCGGTTTGGTCTTAAATAATGCTTCCATCCGCGCAATAGGTATTGTAATGGTATCTTCATGACGAATGCAGATGATATCATGGCCCTGGCCATCGACGGCGGCGGCACGCGCTGCCGCGTCGCGTTGTCCGGCCCGCGCGGGCGGGAACTCGTGGAAACGGGCTCGGCCAATGTCTCGACCGATTTCGAGGGCGCACTGGTCCAGATCGAGACAGGCCTGACGCAACTCGCGCAGCAGTCGGCCATGACATACGAGGCGCTTGCCGCCCTGCCCGCCTTCGTTGGTCTTGCAGGCGTCACCGGCCCTGCCATCGCGGACCGGCTCGCCGCACGCCTTCCTTTCGCGACGATCACGGTCGAGGACGACCGGCCCGCCGCGCTCCGGGGCGCTCTCGGCGCGCGGGATGGCGTGCTGGCCCATTGCGGCACCGGCTCGTTCTACGCGTCACAGATCGGTGGGCGCGTCCGCCTGGCGGGCGGCTGGGGCTCGGTCCTCGGGGACGAAGCGTCTGCGGCATGGATTGGGCGCATAGCGCTCGGACGCACACTCGAATGCGCAGATGGAAGACGCCCTGCGTCGCCGCTCTCCGACCACTTCCTGTCCTCGCTCGACGGGACGGCGGGCATTGTCCGCTTCGCCGGAACGGCACGACCATCGGATTTCGGCGCTCTCGCGAGAGAGGTGACCGACCACGCGGAACGGGGCGACCCGCTGGCCAAAGGCATCATGCAGGCAGGCGCAGACGAAATCGCCCGCGCATTACCGCTCATGGGTTGGGAGCCGGGCCGCGCGATCTGCCTCACCGGGGGGATCGGCCCGCTTTTCGCGCCTTACCTTTCCGATGACATGCAATCCGACCTCACCACGCCCGAGGGACAGCCGCTCGACGGCGCCCTCGCGCTTGCGCGCGATCTCGCAAGGGAGACCGGCCATGACGGCAACTGAATTCCTCCGACCCGAGAACTGGCTGGGCGACAGCGGCGGTCCCCGCTACGTGCAACTGCGGCGACGGCTTGAACAGGGGATCGAAACCGGCGTCCTGCCGCCCAACTCGTCCCTCCCGCCCGAGCGCGAACTGGCCGACATCACCGATCTCTCACGCGTCACCGTCCGCAAGGCCATTCAGGAACTGGTCCGCGAAGGACTGATCGAGCAGCGTCAGGGCTCGGGTTCGTTCATCCGCGAACGGGTTACCCGCATGGAGCAGTCGCTCTCCGAGCTGACCTCGTTCACCGAAGATATGGCCCGGCGCGGGATGGAGACCACGTCGCAATGGCTCGAGCGCGGTCTCTTCAGGGCGACGCCCGACGAGGTCGAGGCGCTGGACCTTGCGCCCGACGGTCAGGTGGCACGCGTCTATCGCCTGCGACAGGCCGGTGGCCGCCCGATGGCTCTGGAACGCGCGGCACTGCCCACCGACATCCTGCCCAATCCGCTCGAAGTGACGACGTCTCTTTACGAGGTATTGGGTCGTCTCGGGCACCGACCCGTGCGCGCCGTCCAGAAAATCTCTGCCGTGAACCTGAGCGCGCGGGACGCCGAGCTTCTGGGGGTCGCGGAAGGCGATGCCGGACTCAGCATCGCGCGCATCTCCTATCTTGCCAGCGGACGGGTCGCGGAGCTGACCCGGTCGCTTTATCGCGGCGACGCCTATGATTTCGTCGCCGAACTGCGCCTCTGACACCGAAAGGCACACCAATATGACAACCGAACCGACCCGGATGCGCCGGGAGATCGACGAAATACCGGCCGCTGTCGACCGGCTTCTGAGCAGGGGCGCGACGGCGATCACCGCGGCCGCCGAAAAGGCGCGCGCCGTCGATCCGGCCTACCTCATTTCCGTCGCGCGCGGCTCGTCCGACCACGCCTGCAGTTTCCTGAAATACGCAAGCGAGCTGGTTCTCCGCCGTCCCATGGCATCGATCGGACCGTCGGTGCGGTCGATCTATGGCGTGGACCTTATGGCCAAAGGGGCGCTCGGCATCGCCGTATCGCAATCAGGGCAAAGCCCGGACATCGTCGCGATGACCGAAAGCCTGTCCAGAAGCGGCGCGATGACCGTCGCGATCACCAATGACGAGACCTCGCGCCTCGCGAACACAGCCGACGTGACCCTGCCGATCCATGCCGGGCCGGAGCTGAGCGTCGCGGCCACCAAGACCTTCGTGACGTCGCTGGTCGCGGGGCTCTGGCTGATCGCCGAGATTGCAGGGGACGACGACCTTCTCGCGGCCATCCGCACCCTGCCCGGCCATCTCGACAAGGCGACGGGGTGCGACTGGTCTCCTGCCGCCGACGCCATTGACGGGCGGTCTCTCTTCACGCTGGGGCGCGGGCCGTCCTGGGCCGTCTCGAACGAGGCCGCCCTGAAGTTCAAGGAAACCTGCCTGATCCACGCCGAAAGCTATTCTTCGGCCGAGGTTCTGCATGGCCCGGTCTCGATCGTGGGCGACGGCTTTCCCGTGATCGCCTTCGCCGCCGCTGACGCAGCCGAGGGCAGCATCGCTGACACCGCGGACGCCCTTGCGGAAAAAGGGGCGCGGGTCTTTGCACTGACCGACAAGGTGCGACAGGCGACCCGACTGCCCCATATCCGCACCGGCCATCCGCTGACCGATCCCGTCGCGTCCATCGTGTCCTTCTACGGGATGGTCGAGGCCGTCGCGGTCCGGCGCGGGATCAACCCCGACGCCCCCCGCCACCTCAACAAAGTGACCGAAACGGTATGACCCGAGGCGTGACGATCTACCGGAACGGGCGCCTCTTTGACGGCGAGCGGTTTCGTGACGGGCATGTGCTGCGCGTGGAAAACGGCCACGTGACCGAGATCAGGCCTGACGCCGATGTCGGACGCGGCGATCGGACCATCGACCTTGGCGGCGATATTGTCAGTCCCGGCTTCGTCGATCTTCAGGTGAATGGCGGCGGCGGGATCATGTTCAACGATGCTCCCACCGTCGAAACGCTTGAGCGCATCGCCCGCGCCCATCGTAGGCTTGGCGTCGCCGCGCTTCTGCCGACACTCATTACCGACACGACCGAGACCACGCGTGCCGCCATCGCTGCGGCGACCGAGGCCGCGCGCATAGGCATACCGGGCATCGTGGGCCTGCACCTGGAAGGGCCGCATCTCTCGATTGCACGGAAGGGCGCCCATGATCCCGCGCTCATCCGCAGGATGGACGAGACAGACCTCGCACGACTTATCGAGGCAGCAGATGCCCTGCCTGTCCTCAAAGTCACGCTTGCGCCAGAAAGCGTCACGCCCGAACAGGTGGCGGCGCTGAGCGACGCGGGCGTGCTGGTCTCGCTCGGTCACAGCGATGCCGATTTCGACACTTGCCGCCGGTATATCGATGCCGGCGCAACCTGCGTGACACACCTTTTCAACGCCATGAGCCAGCTCGGCAATCGTGCGCCCGGCCTCGTCGGCGCCGCGCTGACGAGCGGTCGTGCCCATGCCGGGCTGATCGCGGATGCGGTCCATGTCCATCCCGAAACGATCCGGGCCGCCTGGGCAGCCAAGCGCGGTCCGGGAGAGATTTTCCTGGTCAGCGATGCCATGGCCGTCGCGGGAACCGACGAGACCGGCTTCACGCTGAACGGGCGCACCATCCGGCGGAAGGACGGCATTCTGACGCTTGCGGACGGAACGCTCGCAGGGGCGGATCTGGACCTCGTCACCGCGGTACGCGTGATGGTCGAAAAGGTCGGCATAGCGCCGGAAGCCGCGTTGCGTGCCGCGACGACCGTGCCCGCCCGCCTGATCGGATTGACCCATCCCGGCATCCCCGCACCCGGCGCGGCCCTGTCCGGGATGATCCGGATTTCGGCCGACCTCACGCACGTCTCGACCCTCGGCTGATCCTTCAGGCCGCCGCAGCCCCGCGGGTGCGGGCTGCCCGAAAGGCCTCCTCGATCTCGTCCACGACGCGCGACATTGCGCGGTGCTGCTGCGCAAGGTCGTCACGCAGAAGACGTCCCGCCTCGTTCTGAAGCGCGATATAGCCGGGCCAGCGGGGCCTGATGCAGGCGCCGGTCTGCACGGCGCGGCAATCGTCGAAGAAACTGCCGTTGCGCGTAGCCGCCGCATCTGGTTCCCAGACGCTCCGATGCGCAGGTTGCCCGCCCCACTCCGCCATGCGCAGCTGAGCGCCCTTGCCGACGAAATGCAGCGCTGCCGAAACCGCTTCGGGGATGTGATCGGAGAGCGCGGAGACGGCAAGTCCGGTGCCGCCAAGGACCGCCCGCACCTGGCCCGGGCCGTTACTGCCCGGCATGTCGCCATAGCGCAGGATGTGACGGCCAGCAGCAGGCGGTTGCGCGTAGGTGTTAAACGAGAAGACCGAGGGGCAATAGGCGACACGGTCGGTCGTCGCCATCGCCTCCAGAAGCCCGATGGACGACCATTCGAACGCCTCCTCGGGCACGAGAGCCGCCCACGAGCGCAGAAGCTCAAGCGCTCGGATCGCCTCATCGAGCGGCAAAAGCCTGTCGCCCCTGCCGGAGATGTCGCTGCCAAGGCTCACGCCGAGAATAGGCCCCTGCGTTGGTCATGTCGGCAAGTTCATCTGCGTCGGGCTCAACTTCAGCGACCACGCCGCCGAGTCCGGGATGGACGTCCCGACCGAACCCATTCTCTTCGCGAAGGCGACCTCGGCCATCTGCGGCCCCGACGATGACATCATTATTCCGCGCGGCTCGGAGAAGACCGACTGGGAGGTGGAACTGGGCGTGGTGATCGGCCGCGAAGCGCGCGATGTGGCGGAAGACACGGCGATGGAGCATGTGGCGGGCTACTGCGTGATCAACGACGTCTCCGAACGCGCCTTTCAACTTGAACATGGCGGCCAGTGGATCAAGGGCAAAAGCGCCGACACATTCGGCCCCATCGGCCCATGGCTCGTCACACGCGACGAGGTGCCGGACCCTCAGAACCTTGCCATGTGGCTCGAAGTCGACGGACACCGCTATCAGGACGGCTCGACCCGGACGATGATTTTCGGTGTCGCGCATCTGGTCGCCTATATCTCGCGCTTCATGAGCCTTCAGCCGGGCGACATCATCTCGACCGGCACGCCACCGGGCGTGGGGCTTGGCCAGTCCCCCCAAGTGTTCCTGAAGCCCGGCCAGACGGTCCGTCTGGGCATCGAAGGCCTCGGCCATCAGACGCAGCGCACCCGCGCGGCGTAGGCTGACAAGGTCCGAACGCCGGCCGACCGGATCGGCCGGCACCGAAAACCGATCTCCGCTTAATCCGCGGTAAATGGTTGGTAGGTATGAGCCAGCCAGCCAATGATCATTCGCGGGTTGTAAGCATGGAGCACGGCCAAGAGAGACGGCGCAGAACCTTGCAGGACACCAAGGCAGCAGGGTCGTCTCAGCCACTCTCTTTTCAGGACTCTGCCGATGTCCTGATGGTCTGCGCGCAAAGCGCCAACGTGGCCCCATGGGCGGTTGACCCGGTCACTCGCGATGCCTGGTGGAGCGACCATTTCTACGCGATGCTTGGCTACGAACGGGATGGGTTCGCGGCGCACTCCCTTGGTTTTAGGGCGCTCATCCATCCCGATGATCTCGAAACCGCTGTACGCTCAATGCTCGAGCTGAGCGAAGGCCGCATAGAACACTACCGCACGACTTTCAGACTGAGGCGCAAGGACGGGAACTGGAACTGGTACGAATCCACGGCGCGGATGACCGAGGGACCTGACGGAAAGCCGCTGATCTGCGGTGGGCTCAAAGACGTTCAATGCCTGAAAGTGGCCGAACTGGAGCGCGACGAGTCACTTGCCAGAGCCGAGGCCGCGCGCATCGCCTCGGAGGCGTCGGCAGAGGCCGCAGTGGCCGCGAAAGCCAGCGTGAAAGTCCGGGAAAACATGCTGCGCTTGGCTCTCACCAACGGGAAGCAAACCGCGTGGAGTTCCTGCCGTGAGACTGGCCAGGCCTGGATGATGGACGAAGGCTATGATCTGCTCGGGTATTCGCCGGACGAATTCACACCCAATGCGGACGGATGGCGATCCATCACTCATCCCGACGATCTCGACGCGTCGGTCGGGCGCATCAACGAGGCTATCGCCGGTCGCGCGGACTCCTTCGAAAGCACGCACCGGTTCCGTCACAAGGACGGCACCTATCACTGGTATCGCGTTGTCGGACGCATCCTGACCAGCCAAGACGGTGTGCCGACCACGCGGCTGGCAGGGACCATCGCCAACGTCGATGAACTGAAGGAAAACGAACAGCGTGCAGCACTGGCGCGCGAGCAGGCCGAGAATGCGCGCGCCCAGGCCATCGCGAACGAAGAGATGCTGCGCACATCCGCAAGCTGCGGCGGCATCGGTCCGTGGACGGTTGTTCCGGCGACCGGTGAAGCGTGGATGCTGGACGAAACCTATCGTCTGCTTGGCTATGAACCCGGCTCGTTCTCTCCGAAAGCTTCGACCTTGCGCGCTTTGATCCATCCCTACGATCTGAACGAGGCTACCTCCACAATAGACGCGATGCTTGCGGGAAGCCTCGACGTGTTCGATCGGCATCTGCGCCTTCGCCACGGTGACGGCAGCTATCACTGGTACAAGACCGTCGCCCGCCGAACCACCCCTGCCACATCGGACACGGCCACCGTAGTATCAGGCACCATCACCGGCATCGATGACCTGAAGCGGAAAGAAACCGAATTGGCGCGGGCCGTCGAAGAAGCCGAAGATCTGCGCAGGCAGGCGCAACAATCCGCTGAAATCCTGCGTGTCTCCTCCGTCAACAGTGGCGTCGTACCCTGGTTCCGCATTCCCGATCTGGATGAATTCTGGTTCAGCGAGAACATTAACCAGCTGTTGGGCTACACCGGTCCGGACCGGGTAACGCTTGAGAAGTGGGTTGCGCGAATTCACCCGGAGGACCTTCCCGATGTGATGAAACGGATCGAGGCCGTCGAGAATTTCGAGACCGAGGTCTTCCACGCCGAGTTCAGGACGCAACGCTTCGACGGCACCTGGTTCTGGTGCCGGTCCGTGGGTCAGCGCATTCGCAGGACCGCAACCGGTCAGCCGGATATGATATGCGGCAGCCAGTACAGCATCGACGAGTTGAAGCAGAACGAGATCCGCCAGATGCGCGCGGCCGAAGACCTGCAAAAGGCGAATGCCCGGCTAAGATCGGTGGCAGACAATGCCCCTGCAGGCATCTACGAGTACCGGCGCTTTGCCGACGGCAGCTTCCAATTTCCCTATTCGAGCGCCCGGTTCAACGACCTTTTCGGCATCACCGAAGACCAGATCCGCGAAGACCCCACCACGATCTTCGCACGCGTTCACCCCGACGACTTTGGCGAACTGGAAAAGTCTATCATCGAGTCCCAGGAAAAACTCATGAACTGGACGCATCGCTTTCGCGCCATTCATCCCGAACGCGGTTTGCGCTGGCTATCGGGATCGTCGTCTCCCATGGTCATGGCCGACGGCTCGATCGGCTGGACGGGCGTGCTGTCCGACGTGACAGAAGATGTCGAGCGGGAAAGTGCACTACGCGAAGCCCACGAAACGGCTGAGAAAATGCGGATCGAAAACGAACGCCTCGCGCTTCATGATCCCCTGACGAACCTTCCGAACCGCCGGTATTTCGACAAGACATTCGAGGATAGGCAACTCCGGGCAGAGGAAAGCTCTGACGGGGACTTCTGCCTCCTCCGGATTGATCTCGACAAGTTCAAATACATCAACGACACGCTTGGCCACGACACCGGAGACGCTGCATTGTGCCATGTGGCCGGCATCATCCGTGACTGCATCGGCCCCGAAGACTTTGCCGCCCGGATCGGCGGGGACGAATTCTCCGTCATTCTCGCGGCCGGCCGGACAGAAGCAGATGCCGGCGCGCTTGCGACGAAGATCAGCGGACTGCTGAGAGAGCCGGTGCAATACGGCACGCGCAAGCTTCACCTCGGCGCCAGCTTCGGGGTGGCGCACACACAAGACCTGGTCAGACATGGCCGCGACATCGAATTCTTTGCCGATACAGCGCTCTACAAGGCGAAGGAAAACGGACGCAATCGGGTACAGGTCTTTACGCCGGCGCTTCTGAAGAACGTGATCGAGGACCGCGAACTGAGTGCCGACCTGCAGGACGCGCTCGGGAGCAATGCCTTCGTTCCCTACTTTCAGCCGCAGGTCTCGGCCCGCGACGGAAGCCTCGCAGGTATCGAGACGCTGTTGCGCTGGCAGCACCCGCGCCTCGGCCTCCTTGTCCCCGGACGGTTCATCCATCTGGCCGAGCAGATGCGCATCCTCCCTCAGATCGACATGATCGCGTTCAGGACAGCGCTCGAGTTCCTTTCGGACCTCGAAATGGAAGGATTGTTCGTACCTAAGGCCAGCTTCAACATCAGCTCCGGTCGCATGCGGGACGCACGCATCGTCGAGGACGCAAGAAGACACGCCGCGATCAGCCGGACCCAGATCGTTTTCGAACTTCTCGAATCCATTCTGGTCGAAAATGAAAGCGACGAGTTCAAAGCCAACATCAGGGCCGTCAGAGACCTCGGAATTGAAATCGAAGTGGACGATTTCGGCGCGGGTCATGCGTCGATCATCTCGATCATGGAAATCGCGCCATCCGCGCTCAAGATCGACCGAAGACTGGTACAGCCGATCTCGGAACATCAGAAGCATCTCGATGTCATCAAAGGTGTCATCAAGATCGCCAAGTCCCTCGGTGTCTCGACCACCGCGGAAGGCGTCGAAACGGCGGAACAGGCTCGTCTCCTGACAGAGGCTGGCTGCCAAACGCTGCAGGGGTACCACTTCGCCCGGCCGCTTTCGCCCCACGACCTGCGCGCGCTACTCATCGCCCGGAAGAACGATCCGGACCATGGCTGGCAGGTGCCGGCGCGGGAAGCGGACACGCTGCGGATCGCCTGAGTTTCTGCTTGCACGCGCCGCGGCGCACCTTGCCAATTCAAGCTCCTTCGCACATATTCAAACCAACGAATTTGAATGACGGGAGGAGAGAATGAACAGACGCGAGTTGATGACGGGCGCGCTTGCACTCGGTGCGGCGGGACTTCCGATGCAGAGCTTCGCGCGCGTGTCGCTAGGCTCCGGCACCCTGACCACGGTCAGCGATGGTAACCTTGTTCTTCCGGCCGGTTTCCTCTTCGATACGATGCCGCAAGACGAGCTGCCCGCCCTTCGCGAACGCTTCGGCCTGACCGGTGACCAGCTCACACCCGAATGCAATCTGGCGCTTTATCAGGACGGTGAACGAACGGTGCTGTTCGACGTGGGCAGCGGCCCCGATTTCATGCCGAGCGCAGGCATCCTGACCGACAGTCTCGACGCGCTCGGCCTCGCGCCCGAGGATATCACGCATGTGCTCTTCACCCATGCACATCCCGATCACATCTGGGGCCTGCTCGACGATTTCGGTGATCCGCTTTTCACCGAGGCAAGCTACATGATGGGCCGTGCCGAATGGGATTACTGGTATGACCCGAACACGGTCGACACGATCAGAGAGGATCGGGCCGCATTCGCCGTCGGCGCACGCCGCCGCATGGAGCTGATCGAGGACGCGGTCGAATTCTTTGATGACGGCGACGAGGTGCTTCCCGGCATCGCGGCCATCGCAACCTATGGCCACACGCCGGGGCATATGTCCTTCGAGATCCGTCAGGGAGATGACGCGGCACTCGTCGTGGGCGATGCGATCGGCAATCACCATTTGGCCTTCGCCCGGCCCGACTGGGCCAGCGGCGCAGATCAGGACACGGACGCGGCGATCACGGCCCGGCTACGGCTTCTGGACCGGCTGGCAAGCGAGCAGATGCGGATGGTCGGCTTCCATCTGCCGGACGGCGGCATGGGCCGGGTCGAGCGTGCGGACGGGGCCTATCGTTTCGTATCGGACGCGTCATGATGCGCCTGGTCGTTCCCGCCCTTCTGGCACTGACCGTCGGCGCGCCCTCTTTCGCAAGCGAGGATATTCCAGACCAATATCCGGGCTCGGCGCTGTACCAAAAACCGGTCGAGGTGATCCCACATGTGTGGTCGGCCATCGGCGCGACCGCGCCGCCCACCTACGAGAATCACGGTCACAACAACAATCTCAGCTTCATCGTGACCGGCGACGGCGTCGTTGTCGTGAATGGCGGCGCCGCGTATGAGCTGGCCAAGGCGCTTCATGACGAGATCCGGTCCATCACCGATCAGCCGGTCCGCCTTGTCATCAACGAGAACGGTCAGGGCCACGCGATGCTCGGCAACTCCTATTGGGCCGAGCAAGGCGTGCCGATCCTCGCCCATGAGGACGCAGCCGAGGAATTCGCCGATTACGGGATGCAATCGCTCCAGCAGCACCAGCGGGTGCTGCGCGAGAAGGCCGAGGGCACCACTCTGGTCGGCCCGACCGAGACCTTCGAAGACAGCTACCGGATCGAGATGGGCGATTTCCGGATCGAGGTTCTGCATCTCGGCCCGGCGCACAGCCCCGGAGATATTTCCGTCTGGCTGCCGGACCAGAGCCTCGTCATCGCGGGCGACATGGCATTCCACGAGCGCATGCTCCCTATTTTCGAGCATACGATCACAGCTGACTGGATCGACACGTGGGAAAATGCCTTTGAACCTCTCGGCGCGACCTACGTCATCCCCGGCCACGGCCATCCGACAAATATGGCGCAGGTCCGGCGGTATACCCATGACTACCTCGTCTATCTCCGCGCGCGTATCCGCGAGCATCTCGACGAAGGGGGCGACCTGACCGAAGCCTATTACGTCGACCAGTCGCCTTTCGCGCATCTGGACACCTTCGAGGAGCTGGCGACGCGCAATGCCGGGCGCGTCTACGAACAGATGGAATGGGAGTGAAAAGGAACAGCGGTTCCCCTGCGGGCCACCTGCTCGAACCGCCGTTTCTACATGCGCGCATTTCGGAACAATTGTTTCTCTTGGCGATGCATCATGGAATTTCGTCCCGACCGCTCAGCTTGACTTGAGGGCAATCGGAACGCATTTCCCGGTCGATTGACTAAGACCGGGTCGAACCATGCTGCTTGAGCTTTACGATTTCGGCGTTGAGACGCGCATCCTGCATCTCCTTGCAGGTCTGGCGCTTGGCCTTGTGTTCGGGGTCGCCGCGCAGATCTCTCGCTTCTGTCTCCGGCGTGCCGTCGCAGGCCCGCGCGCAGAGCGCGGTGAGGCCGGAGCTGTCTGGCTGACGGCCCTCGCGACGGCCATCGTCGCCTTCGGCGCGGTCTCGGCATTCGGTCTTGTCGATATCTCCGAGCACCGTTTCGCATCGGCAAACCTGCCCATCGCCGCCCTCGTTCTTGGCGGACTGGCCTTTGGCGTCGGCATGGTCCTGACGCGCGGCTGCGTGTCCCGGCTGACTGTCCTGTCGGCCACGGGCAACCTGCGCGCGGTCCTCGTTCTGGCCGCCTTCGCGGTCACGGCTCACGCCATGCTCAAGGGCGTGCTGGCTCCTGTCCGCACCTCCATCGGCGCCCTGTCCATCGACGCGCCCTTTGCAAGCCTTGCAGCGACGCCAATAGGCCTTGCGGTTCTTCTAGCTCCGGTGGCAGCACTTGCAGGTTATCTGACCTGGCAAAGCCGCGCCTCGGCCCTGCGCCTCGTGCTCGGCGGTGTCATCGGCCTTGTTGCTGTTGCGGGCTGGGCCACGACCAGCGTGCTGCTCTTCGACGAGTTCGACCCGCTGACCGTTCAGACCGCCGCGTTCACTCTGCCGTGGAGCGACACGCTGTTCTGGGTCATCGCCGCGACGGCGATCCCCGCGGGCTTTGGCGTCGGCTTCATTGGCGGCGTTCTCGGTGGCAGCTTCCTCAGCGCAGCCGCGCGGGGCGAATTGCAGCTTCAGTCCTTCGAGAGCCCGCAGCAGACGCTCAGCTACCTCGCGGGCGGCGCGCTTATGGGCTTCGGCGGCGTTCTCGCCGGCGGATGCACGGTGGGTGCGGGCCTGTCGGGCGTCGCCACGGGCAGCATCGCCGCGATCATCGCGCTTCTGTCGATCGCAATTGGCGGATGGGCGGCGTCGGCCGGCGCGCTCCGTATCGGTCGCGCCCTGCCCGCCGCAGCCTGATCCCGCGTTACTGAGCCGCCATCGGGAGGCGCGCCAACTGGCATTCTGTCCAGAGTGCCTCCAACGCGCCGATCAGCCGGTCGATATCTTCTGCCGAGTGGACAGGTGACGGCGTGATCCGCAGACGCTCGGTCCCCTTCGGCACGGTCGGATAGTTGATCGGCTGAATGTAGATGCCGTGATCCGCCAGAAGCCGATCCGAGATGAACCGGCATTTCACCGGGTCTCCGACCATCACCGGGATGATATGGCTCGGGTTCTCGATATGGGGCAGACCGATCCCGTCGAGCCGCGCTCTTACCTCGGCCACCCGGTCCTGATGGGCCTGGCGCTCAGCGATGCTTTCTTTCAGATGCCGGATCGAAGCCGCCGCCCCTGCCGCGACGGCGGGCGGAAGAGCCGTGGTGAAGATGAAGCCGCTGGCGAAAGACCGCACGAAATCGCAAAGCGCCGCCGAAGACGCGATATAGCCGCCCATGACCCCGAATGCCTTTCCGAGGGTCCCTTCGATCACGGTCAGGCGGTCCATCAGCCCTTCGCGTTCGGCAACGCCGCCGCCGCGCGGACCGTAGAGCCCAACAGCATGCACCTCGTCCAGATAGGTCATGGCACCATAGCGGTCCGCGAGATCGCAGATCTCGGCGATGGGTGCGATGTCGCCATCCATGGAATAGACGCTCTCGAAGGCGATCAGCTTGGGCTGATTGGCGGGAATCGCCTGAAGTTTCGCCTCCAAATCCTCAAGATCATTGTGTTTCCAGATGACCTTTTGCGCACGTGAATGCCGGATACCTTCAATCATCGAAGCATGATTCAGCGCATCCGACAAAACCACGAGACCCGGAATCCGCGAACAGAGCGTGCCGAGCGCCGCCCAGTTCGAGACATAGCCGGAGGTGAACAGAAGCGCCGCCTCCTTGCCGTGCAGGTCGGCCAGTTCGGCTTCCAGAAGGACATGGTCATGGGTCGTGCCCGAGATGTTGCGGGTGCCCCCCGCACCCGCGCCGGTTCGATCCAGCGCCTCGTGCATAGCGTCCAGAACCTTGGGGTGCTGGCCCATGCCCAGGTAGTCGTTCGAGCACCAGATCGTCACCTCGCCCGGCCCGTTGTGGCACGTCGCCGCCGGAAAGGCGCCATTGTGCCGCTCAAGCTCGGCAAAGTGGCGATAGTTGCCCTCGTCTTTCAGACGCGTCAGTTCCTCGGCGAAAAAGTCTTGGTAGTTCATAGTCCGTCCTAGCCTTCGGCCGCCTCTGCGATGATGGCATCCAGCATCGCCTCGACCTTGTCCATCGGCCCGTCCGGATAGTCGCGCCGTCCAATCATGACCCCGTCTTCGGTCTCGGCAACGAATATCCCGTAGGGGCAGTGGGCGATATTCATCGGATCTTCCTCCATCACCTCGCGGCTGATGACGGCCGAGCAAAAGACGAAGATGTCCGCGTTCTTGAAGAGCATAACATCGCTGCCGACATCCTCGCCGGTGCGATTGAGCATGTCACCCACGTGGCTCACATAGTCGATCACAAGCCCCTGCCCCACGATTGCCGTCTCGACCGCGAAAGTCGCGTCTTCGAAGCTACCGTTGAATGGGACCGAGACCGCCTCTTCGGCGGTGGCCATTGCGGGTACGGTCAGAGCGAGCGTCAGAAAAAGATGCTTCAGCATGGTGGTTCTCCTCTCTCTGTCCTTCTTACAAAGTTTGGGCGGGCCGGTATTTGATCCTGATCATGCCGGCCCGCCTGTGGGTCTTATCCGAACATGTCGGCGGTGATGCCGGCATACCAGCCTTCGGACTCCTCGTAGGTGGCTTTACGAAGCGCAGCATCCTCGCCCGTCTGGCTGACGAAGCCGCCGGTGCTGGAGATCTTGCCGTCCGCAGGCTCGTAATTGGCGCCAACCTTCACCCCGTCATTCTCGGAAATCAGCGACCAGCAGGTGTTCGAGAACTTGGCCGGGAAAACGCGGGAATCGGTCAGGGCGCCGCGCACGGCGTTGGCACAGACCTTGGCCTGGCTGTTGGCTGAGAAGCCCGATTTGGGCATGTCGCCCTGCGCCGCTGCATCGCCCAGGACATAGACATCCGGATCGGCCTTCGTGGACATGTCTTCGGGGTTCACCGGCGCCCAGTTGCCGTCGGTGACGCCTGCCAGCTCAGCAATGCGTCCGGCCTTCTGTGCGGGAATGACATTGACGACATCCGCCTGCTCGACCGACCCGTCGATATCCACCGTCATCGCCGCAGGGTCGACCGACACGTTGCCGCCCCCGAAATCGGGGCCGAGCCTGTCGATCATGCCGCCGTAGTATTTCTGCCAGCCCTCTTCGAAGAGGCCCTGTTTCGAGTACTTTTCCTTGGGGTCGGCAATCAGGATCTTGGCCGTCGGATTGATCTTGCTCAGCGTATGGGCGACCATCGAAATGCGCTCATACGGCCCCGGCGGGCAGCGATAGGGGTTCGGCGGCGCGACCATGACGAACAGACCGCCTTCGGGCATCGCCTGGATCTGCGCCTTGAGCAGCTCGGTCTGCGAGCCGCCCTTATAAGCATGCGGCATGGCGTTCTGCGCCGTGATATCCCAGCCGGGCACCGAACCATCCACAAAGTCGATGCCGGGGCTCAGGATCAGCTTGTCGTAAGGAAGGCTATCGCCACCGGCCAGCGTGACCGTCTTGGTGTCCCGATCCACACCCACGGCCCAGTCATGGATGACGTTGATGCCGTAGTCGCTGGCGAGCGTACCATAGCTGTGGCCGAGATCGTCCATCTCCTTGAAGCCGCCAAGATAGAGGTTCGAGAAGAAGCAGGTGTAATAGGTCCGCGTTGGCTCGATCAGCGTGACGTCGATCGCGCCGTCACTGTCCTTGGCGATATAGCGGGCCGCCGTCGCGCCGCCGGCGCCACCGCCCACGACGATCACGCGGGGCTTGCCGTGCGCGCCAGCGTGAACCATGGGTGCTGCAAGTGTCGAGGCCGCGGCCGCGCCGGTACCTATGAAAAGTCGTCTGTTCAGCTTCATGATATCCTCCCTAAAATTTTGTTTTTATTGACTTTCTATCTTCGCAAAATACGCGGCGAGCGCCGCGATCTCTTCGTCGCTCAATCGTCCTGCGACCATGTTCATCACCGGATGCTCGCGCACCTTCGCCTTGTAGGCGTGCATGGCGATGACGAAATCCTCTTCCGGCCAAAGCACGATCGACGGGATGCCCGCATCCTGCCCGTCAACGCGGTGGCAGGTGGTGCATTCGCTGGACAGGTACTCGCCGTATTCCGGGTCGCCCACGAGGGCGAGGATGTCGGGCGCGACCTCGTGATCGGTCGCCATCGCCGTTGGATCGGCCTCGGGGATATTGGCGGGCGAATCCGAGTATTGGCGCAGGTAGGCGATCAGGTCGGCGCGTTCGCCCTCATCGGAAATGCCGCGAAAGCTCATGCGCGTGCCGGGGACCAGCTGCTTGGGATTTTCCAGAAAGGCGTCAAGCTCGTCGATATGCCACTCAAGCCCCTTGGCCCCGGCCCGCTGAAAAGCGTTGGAATAGCGGAACCCGTCGACGGTGGCCGCCTGACGGCCAAAGATGCCATTCAACTGCGGCCCGACCCTGTTCCGCGCCGAGGGTCCGACCTGATGGCAGCCCGAGCACCGACCGAACACCGCCTCGCCCGCTGCCGCATCTCCGAATTCCTGTGCCGAGGCAGGCAGAGCCGCGGCGAGAAACGCCGCGACGCCGTATTTGAGAAACCCTGACCTCATCACCCGTCGAAAGACTTGAGATAGGCGATGATGGCCTCGACCTCTGCCGGGTCATTGAGGCCGCGGAAGGACATCTTGGTGCCCTCAAGGTAGCCGCGCGGGTCTTCCAGGAAGCCGGCCAATGTCTCGTCATTCCAGACCATGCCCTCGTCATGGGCGGTCTCGAACGCGCCCGAATACCGGAACCCGTCCAGCCCGCCGACGGCGCGGCCCACAACCCCGTTCAGCTGCGGCCCCGAGCGATTCCGCGCCCCGTCGCCCACCTGGTGGCAGGACGAGCATTTGCGGAAGACGTTCTCGCCCATGGCCACAAGCTGAGGATCGGGCCCGGCGTCTGAAGCTGCATCGGCTTCGGCAGCGGGTGCCGCGCCATCCGCGCTTGCCACTTCGGTCCCGGCGCTCTCTTCGGCCTCGACAGGTTCGTCCTGCATGACGCCGCCCGGCCCCATAAAGACCGACCCCGCGACGCGTTCCTTGCCCCATTCGGTGCCGCCAAGGCGAGCAAGCTGCTCTTCCATAAAGCTTTCGGCCATGCTGCCATCGTCGGCGGGCGTCACGCCCACCTCGGTCGAGCGGCGAGTGATTTCGACCGGCCCGTCCTTGCAGTTCTCCATGCAAGGCTCGCCCGACCACATCGTGTATTCCACCGCCGGGCGATCATCCACGATGAAACCGTCGGTGTTGTACATCTCCACCTCGGTGAAGTTCTCGTTCGAAAGCGTGAAGTCGTCCTCCACGAGATTGTTCGAGTAGAGAATATAGGCGGTGATCGCGTAGACCTCGTCATCGGTCAGCGTCCCGGCATTGCCGAAGGGCATCGAGCGATGGACGTAATCCCAGACGGTCGAGAGATAGGGCCAGTAGGACCCCACGGTCTTGACCGGATCACGGTCGTCCAGCGTGTCGAACCCGCCAGCCAGAACCGGCCATGCGTCGCGGCCTTCGGCAAAGTCGCCGTGGCAGGAGGCGCATTTCTCCGAGAAAACCTCGTCACCGGTCCAGACGTCGCCCGACCCCACGGGCAGACCGCGGCCGTCCGGCAGGACGTCCACATCCCAGGCGGCAAGCTCTTCGGGATGCGCTTCGCGGCCAAGACCGAAGCCACCGGTCCGCGCCTGTGTCGAAGCCGCCGCGGCAGTGACTGCGGGCAGGTTCTCGGCGGCTGCGCCGGCTGCGGCCTTCACCGCTTCAAGCTGTGCGGAAAGCGTGGCGATCTGGCTCTCGGCCGCTGCCTGAGCTTCAGAGAGCTGCGTCTCCGACGACGCCTGCAACTCGGCCAGAGCCGCTTCCAGATCGGTAACGCGCGCGGCCTGCTCGCTTACTGCGGCACGTTCGGCGGCGAAACTGGCCTCCAGCGTTTCGATCCGGTCCTTGCCGTAATTCGTTGTCGCCAACCCGTAGGCCACGCCTAGCACAAGCGCGGCGCCGCCGACGGCTGGGATCATGATGCTTTTGGTGTCAGGAGACTTCGACATTCTCGGCCTTCCCATCGGGCGCAATCGCCCACGTCTGAATGCAGTTGTTGTGATAGACCGAGTTCTCGCCCCGCACTTCGCGAAGTTCGTCCTTGGTCGGCTGAACGTAGCCGGTCTCGTCCATCGCGCGCGATTGGAGGAGCCACGGCTCGCCGTTCCACTCGGTGTCGAGGTAGAACCGCGTGAGCGCCTTGGTGTCGCCCTGGCGGCCAAGGCGCGCGGTCTCCCAAGTCATGCCGCCGTCCTTCGAGATGTCGACCCGCGTGATCTTGCCATGGCCCGACCATGCGAGGCCGGTGATAACCAGCGGGCCATTGCCATGGGTAATCGGCTGCTGCGGGCTGGGCGAGGTAATGACAGACTTGGCGTCCATGACCCATGTCCATTTCCGCGCTGTGCCGTCGGCCAGAACATCGGTGTATTTCGACGTCTCCTCGCGGCTCTGGACGGCGGCATCGGTGACCTCAATCCGGCGCAGCCACTTGACCCACATGTTGCCTTCCCAGCCGGGAACGACCAGTCGGACAGGATACCCGTGCTCTTTCCGAAGCGCCTCGCCATTGGCCTTGAAGGCCACCAGCACATCGTCGAGCGCCTTTTCCATCGGGATCGAACGCCCATTGGACGAGGCATCGGCACCTTCGACATAGACCCATTTGTCGGACAGATCGCCCGCCGCGCCAAGACCGGCCTCGTTTAGAAGCGTGCGCAGCGAAACGCCCGTATATTCCATGTTGTGGATCATGCCGTGGGTGAACTGCACACCATTCAACTGCGCACCCGCCCATTCCATGCCGGTATTCGCCGCGCATTCGCAGAAATAGACATGGTTCTCGCGGGGGAAGCGTTCGAGGTCCTCATAGGTGAAGACCAGCGGCGTATCGACCAGACCGTTGATCATCAGTCGGTAGTCTTCCTTGGCCAGCTCGATCGCGCCCGAGTGGTGACGCTCGAACGCGCAGCCCTGCGGGGTGATCGTGCCGTCAAGCGCATGGATCGGCGTGAAGTTGATCGAGCTGATCGGATCGGCGGTCAGCCAGGGCACGTTCCGCCGGATCACATCCGCTTCGAAGCGGATCGGAAGGCCGTAGGGCGTCGCGTCGACCGGGTCGCCCGTGTAAATCGCCCAATCCTGCGTTTCGGTGATCAGCGGGTCCGGCCCGTCCTGGGCCAGAGCCGCGCCCGCCGCTGCGGAAACGCCGGTGGCAAATCCCGAGCGCAAAAGCGCCCGGCGCGAAAGTGTTGCTTTCATCTCCAACCTCCGTTGGTCTTCCACTTGAGCGACCGTCAGGAACGCTCGGACGTCATCGGTTCAGAATTCGCGGGGCGCTCTCTCAGAGACCCACGACTTCGACATCGTTGTTCTCGGACACGGTGACGGTGCCCATGTTCCGGATATGCGCCTCGACCACGTCCCAGATGGGCGGGCCTTCGGTGCCTTCGTTGACGCTGGCCCAGCCGGCGACGACGTAGCTGCGGGCCGGGTCGATGGCCTCGCCCGTCTTGAGAAGCGTCATGTCGCTGATCCGTTCGCCCTGCGGCTTCGAGATGTCGATCCGGTAGCCAAGGCCGCCGGTCCGCACCATGTCCCCGCCCTGCTGGTAGTAGGGGTCGGGGTTGAAGATGTTGTCGGCCACGTCCTCCAGAACGATCTTCAGGAAATCTCCGGTCATCTCGGTGCGGTAGGCTTCGGGATAGGTCATCGAGGTGACGTTCCAGATATCCTCGCGGGTGATGTCCTGCCCGGGCACCAGCGACGGCCCCCAGCGGACGCCGGGGCTGAGCGCGATCTCGGCATCGCGCTGGTCGAGAAGCGCGTCGCAGATCAGATCGTCCCAGGTGCCATTGAAGTTACCGCGGCGATAGAGCGTGCCATCGGTCTGGCCGATCACCTCGGACAGGGTGTCCATGTGCGGCGCGCGTTCGGCTTCGATCACGGCGGCGACTTCGGCGTCCGGCTCGATCACATCCGAGAAGATCGGGATCAGCTTGTGACGGAAGCCCATCATCCGACCGCTCTGGATGTCCAGATCGACGCGGCTCACGAATTTCCCGTTCGAGCCCGACGGCACGATAATCGTCTCGCCCACAAGAACCGGCTCGGGCAGCGCATCATGGGTGTGTCCCGAAAGAATGACGTCGATGCCGCTGACGATACTCGCCATCTTCTTGTCCACGTCGAAGCCGTTGTGACTGAGGCAGACGACGCAATCCGCGCCCTCTGCCCGGACCTGATCGACGATCTCCTGCATGTGCTCGTCGCGGATACCGAAGGAGTACTCCGGGAACATCCATCCGGGGTTGGCGATCGGCATATAAGGGAATGCCTGCCCGATCACGGCGATGTTCACGCCGCCCCGCTCGAAGAACTGGTAGGGGGGGAACATTTCGGCCGGCTCGTCCCATTCGGCGTCGAAGATGTTCTGACCGAGCGCGGCGAAGGGAAGGCTCTCGACAAGCTCATGTACCCGGTCGCTGCCGAGCGTGAACTCCCAGTGCATCGTCATCGCGTCGGGCCTGAGCGCGTTCATCACGTTAACCATGTCCTGACCCTGACTGTGATAGCAGGTGTAGGATCCGTGCCAGGTATCGCCGCCGTCGAGCAAGAGCGCGTCGGGCCGATCGGCGCGGATGGCGTTGATCACGGTGGCGACCCGATCAAGCCCGCCCATACGGCCATAGCCCTGAGCCAGAGCGGCGAAATCGCCCGAAGACAGGGCATAATGCGAGGGGCTGCCGTCCTCGATCCCGTAGAAGCGACGGAAATCGGCGCCGGTGATATGCGGCACGGCACCCTTGTTCGGGCCGACCCCGATATTCACCGAAGGCTCACGGAAATAGATCGGAACCATCTGCGCGTGAATGTCGGTCACATGGATCAGCGAGACATTCCCGAACGTGTCGAACTGCAGAAGCTGGTCCTGCGTCAGGCGCTGCTGCGCCGCGAGCCGTGCCCAGTTGCCGAAGCCGGAACCGCCGACGATTGCCGCCGCCGCCATGGATGCCTGTAGAAAGTCGCGCCGCGAGATCATGTTATCACCTACTCACATTCGCATTCATGAATTCGTTTGAACGGAAACGGCCCGCCCCAGTAAAGGAGCGGGCCGTCAAAGCGGTTACTGGCGGACCGCCGGTGTCTCGATCGAAAGTCCGTTACCGCGCGAAGCGACATAGAGCTCAAGCGCGCGGAATTCGTCCGAACCCTCGGCAAACGTCTCGGCCCGCGTGTCCCGGATACAGCCGCGGAAGCGGTTGTGCTTCGAAATCAGCTGGGCCTGCTTCAGGCGATAGACCGGGAAACCGTTGGTCTGCCCCTGGCTCAGGTGGTCGGCACGGATCATGTTGCCATAGTTCTGTTCATGGCAGTTCGCGCAGGACAGTTCGAGCTGACCGTAGCGCGTGTAGTACATTTCCTTGCCCTGCTCCCAGAACGGCGCAGCGTCGCCGTCGATCTTCACATCGACAGGCATCCCGCGGGACTGCAGGCCGATGAGGGCGACCATGCCCTGCATATCCTGGCCCGACCATTTCCACGGCTCGGCGCCCATCACCTCGGCCCTGTGTCCGTTGATGATGTCTTCCAACACTACGAGCTTGCCGTCCTCGACGCGCGGCAGAGATGCCGTCAGCCCAGCAAATTCCTCGGGACCTTCGTGGCAGGACGCACAGGACTTGCCCTCGCTTCCGTCAACCGTGTTGAAATAGTCGATGGCTTTGTCGACGGTCAGCATCGCCGGGTTATCGAAATCGTCAAGCTGAAGAGCCTGCGTTTCGTCCGTCCGGAAACGCCAGCCTGAATAGATGGTGTCGCCGACAGCCCCGTCGAGATGCTCGGGCGCAGCCGTCTCGGTGACCATTTCGAGTTCACCGTTGATCACGAGGCTGTCGCTGTCGGGTCCGGCGACGGCAGGCGCCGCCAGAAGGCCCATTATGCTAGCTGTGACTGATAGTGCCTTGATATTTTTCATGTATTCCCTCCCTGAGGCACTGATCAGCTGGTTTCGACCGACTTGGTCTCGGTGTAGACCGAGCCGTCGTCATCGTACCATGTGAACGTGAATTCACCGCTTTCCGGTACGGTCGCCTCGAACTCGAAATACGGGTTCGTCGAGATCGCCGGCTCAAGCGTCACGTCAACGACGTTCTGCCCGTTAAAGTCAGCCGTGAACCGGTTGATGATCGAGCGCGGGATGACGTTGCCGTCGCTGTCCTTGCGCTGACCCGATTCCATCTGGTGGCTGATGAGCGTCTTGATGACGATGGCTTCGCCTGCAGCGGCCTTGCTCGGCACCTTGACGCGGGGTTTGACTCCGTCTGCCATTTGTCTGGTTCCTTTCCCTTAACTCAGCCGCCGCAGCCGCCGATGGTAACCTTGACTTCGTTTGCCGTGCGCACGAACGATCCGTCCGCCATCTTCGCGACCGCGATCACGTCCTGCGTGCCGGCAAGCCGGATGCGGGTCGAAGCGCTTTGCGAGGCGGCGAGCGGGCCGAAGTTGAACGTGGCTACGTCCGGGTTCGGGTTGCCTGCCGCAAGGATCATGATCGACACGGCGCCAGGCGCCGACACTTCGATCGGCACGGTGTTGCCGTTCTCTGCGATCTCGGGTGTGTTCAGCGTGATGCCATCCGAGCCGACATCTGCGCCACCCGTGAAGGCCGCCACGGCGTCATCCACCGAAGCGAGAGCCGGCAGCGGCAGCACCGTTGCAACGGCGGCACCGAAACCGGCGAAGATGGTTTCGCGTCTTGTAAGCTTCATTGCCATTTCTCCTGTTCGTCTCTCGGCCGCAGGGCCGATTATTCCTTGAGGGTAAGCAGATAGGACACGACGTCCTCGACCTGCTGCGCGGTCAGAAGCGGATCAAGCTCGCCCTCTGCCGCCTTGCCGGTGAAACCGTTGCCCGGACGCACGAAATCGGTCGTGCGATAGAAAGAAGGCATCACGGTATCCGGGAACATTTCCTTGGCGTTCGACACGATCCCGCGAAGCTCAGCCTCGGTCCAGCGGTCGCCGACGCCGTCGAGCGAAGGACCAACGTCGCCGTGGAACGGGAACTCTTCGAGATCCGAGACCATGTGGCAGGCGATACAGTTGCCCGCCCCCTTGTTCATGATCACGCGTCCGGCCGCCGGATCACCCGCGGTGCCGGTGAGTGACCCCTCAACGGCACCGTCGGTAAAGGCCACCTGCGTCGGTGCAACCATTTCTGCGTGTAGTGGAAGTGCGAAGGCGGTGATGAGTCCCGCCGTGACCAGCATCTTTTTCATGAGCCCTCCCTAAGGCCGGTTTTTTGGTACACTAAGGCACACCGTCATTTTCACGCAACAACAAATTCAATTAAATGAATTTTATTGTGCGTCAGTCGATACCCTCGCCGCCGCGTTCGCTAACCATACGGGCATGATATCGTTGAAAATCTTCCTCTGACTGATCGAGGTAGCGTTCCTCTTTCACCCATGTCAGAAGGTCCAGAGTTGTGCTGGCGGAGAATGCTCCGGGCATGACCGCAGCCGCCTGCGCCGCGGCAGAAGCGTCGTCTGAAACCTCCATAGGCAACAGAATCATCGTGGGCGTGAAAAGGACCCCCCATTTCCGCGTCGCCGCCTTTTCCGACAGGACCTCGCCATCGATATCGACGATCTCAAGATCGCCGTGCAGGTTCACCTGAACCGGGAAATAATCCTCTTCCAGCATCGATTTCACGCGGGGATCGGTGAAGGTCTTTTCGTGCATCTCCCTGCAGTACGAACAGCCTCGCTGCTCGACGATGATCATCAGGCGCTTGCCTTCGGCTTCCGCCTCGGCGCGATCCTCCTGAAGGTCCTTGAAAGTTTCGCGCAACCAGTCCGGCTTGTGCAGGCCGTCGTCGCCCATCTCCACGGCCTGCGCCGCCGAGGCGATCAGGACCGCGAATAGCGCAGCAATAAGTCTTCTCATTGAAAAGTCCTCCTCCTCCTAGCCGATGGAGCTGAAGACAGGGAACGTATCCAGCATCCATTGGGCGATGTAGTTTATCGTATTTGTCGCGATCAGCACTCCGAACAGGATCAGCAGAATGCCCATGAGCTTCTCGATCAGGCCGAGATGGCGGCGGAACCGAGACATCCACCGCATGAAAGGGCCGATGAAGAGCGCCGCCGCGATGAAGGGCAGTGTCATGCCCGCGCCATAGGTGAACAGCAGAACGGCCCCCTGCCCCGCGCTGGACTGACCCGCCGCCGTGAACAGGATCGCTGCCAGAACTGGCCCGACGCAGGGTGTCCATCCAAAGGCGAAAGCCAAACCGATCACGAAGGCGCCGACATAGCCAAGATTCGATGTCTCACCCGGCTCGGCCCTGAGCTGTCGGTAGAGAATGCCGATCCGGATCACCCCCAGAAAGTGCAGCCCCATGGCGATGATCAGCGCGCCGGCCGCCCATCTGAGGACGTCGAAATAGTCACGAACGAACTGGCCGAAGGCGGTCGCCGTTGCTCCAAGCCCGACGAACACCGTGATCACGCCGAGCGCGAACAGGAGCGAGGCGATAAACGCGCGCCGCCGCACCGCCGGGGTCACCTGTGCCTCTGCTGAAATCTGGTTCATGCCGACACCGGCAAGATAGCTCAGATAAAACGGCACCATGGGCAGGATGCAGGGTGACAAAAATGACAGCAAACCCGCGACAAATGCGCCAAATAAAGTGACGTCGAACATGACATCGCACCGAGATTCTTGAAGAATTCAAATATTAGATTATGATTGGGCGATCTTGACGTCAATCGGAGCCTTTCCGTGTCCATCCTGCGCGCCATCGCGATCTCTTTGGCGGCACTTGTGCCGACACTGTCTCAGGCCGAGACCTTTCTCTTCATGGCCGAAGAGCATGGCTGCATATGGTGCGCCCGATGGGATGCGGAAGTTGCCGACGCCTATCACAAAACGCCCGAAGGTCGGGCCGCTCCGCTGAAACGCTTCGACATTCACGGCGAGGCCCCCGAAGGCGTGGACTTCGCGCAGCGCGTGCGCTTCACCCCCACATTCATCCTCGTGCGCGACGGCGCCGAGATCGATCGTATCGAAGGCTACCCGGGAGAGGATTTCTTCTGGGGTCTTCTGGACATGATGTTGGAGAGGGCCGACGTTTCGGTCGAAGAAACGGGATAAGAGCCATGGACGCGGAGATCTCGCAAGAAAGCACGGGAGTCAGACCTGCCGTCGGCGGTCGCCTTCCGGTATTCGACGAAAACACCTGTCCGGAAGACATGGAAAAGATGATGCAGAACGCGCTCGATGCATCCAACTTCCTGAAGGCCATCAGCCATGAAGGGCGCCTGATGATCCTCTGCCACCTTGCATCGGGCGAGAAGTCGGTGACCGAGCTTGAAGACCTTCTGTCGGCGCGGCAGGCGGCGGTCTCGCAGCAGCTTTCGCGCCTGCGGCTCGAAGGGTTGGTCACACCCAGACGGGACGGCAAGGCGATCTACTACAGCTTGACAGATGACCGCCCGCGTCAAATCATCGAGCTTGTCTACGACCTGTTCTGCAGGGCGGACGACCGGCGAGGCTGAAAACAGCCCTCCGGGCAAGGGAGGGAACCCATGCTGGACATCCTTAGCGAAGCGCAGGCCGCAGCCCTGATCGGGCTTGCGGGCGGCATTGCCCTTGGCCTTGCCGCGCGGATCGGGCGTTTCTGTACCCTCGGCGCGATCGAAGACGCGCTCTATTCCTCGGATGACCGCCGCCTCAGGATGTGGGGCATTGCCGTAGGCGTCGCCGTGATCGCCGCACATATCGCCATGTCCACCGGATTTCTTGACGGCAGCCGGACGGTCTATCTCGATCAGGTCTGGAACCCGGTCGCCACCATCGTCGGCGGGCTGATCTTCGGCTACGGCATGGCGCTTTCAGGCAATTGCGGCTACGGCGCGCTCGCGCGGCTCGGCGGCGGCGACATGCGCTCGCTCGTCATCGTCATCGTCATGGGGCTGTCGGCCTATGTGGTCATGTCCGGCCCGCTCGCCCATGTCAGGGTCTGGCTCTTCCCGGTCGAGACCGGCGCCGCCACACCGCAGGGACTGAGCGGCATCATGGAGGCAAGGCTTGGGATCGCGCCCTGGATTACTGGTCTCTCGGTGGGCCTGGTCATCCTGGCAGTCGCGCTCGGCAGCCGCGAGATGCGCGCCTCCCCGTCGCATGTGATCTGGGGCGCAGTCGTGGGGCTTGCCGTCTTTTCCGGCTGGATCGGTACCTACTGGATCGCAGAGAACGGCTTTGGACTGGAACCGATCGAGACCCACACCTTCGCCGCCCCCATCGGCGACACGATCTACTATTCGATGACCGCTTCGGGGAACACGGTGTCCTTCAGCGTGGGCTCGGTCCTTGGCGTGCTGATCGGCGCGGCGCTCGGCTCGTTCTCCAAGGGGCACTTCCGCTGGGAAGCCTGCGAAGACCCGCGCGAACTTCGCCGTCAGATCGGCGGCGCTGCGATGATGGGCGCGGGCGCGATCCTTGCCGTGGGCTGCAGCGTTGGACAGGGCATCTCGGCCTTTTCGCTTCTGGCCTATAGCGCGCCGGTCGCCACGATCTCGATCTTCGCCGGCGCGGCCTTCGGGCTTCGCCAGTTGATCACCGGCTACATGCCAGCCGAATAGGCCGCCTGCCCTAGACCGACACCGCCTGCAAGAGCGCATCCCGCTCGATCTCGCCCGCCCGGCCTCGCAGCTTCTGCGCGCCGCGCTCCAGCACGATGAACTCGTCCCCGATCCCGAAGGCGAAGTCGAAATACTGCTCGACCAGAACGATCGCCATGTCGCCCTGATCCCGCAGCCGCCGGATCACCTCGCCGATCTGCTTGATGATGTTGGGCTGAATGCCCTCGGTCGGTTCATCAAGCAGCAGGAGCTTGGGCCGCGTCACCAGCGCCCGCGCAATGGCCAACTGCTGCTGCTGCCCGCCCGACAGGTCCCCGCCCCTCCGCGCCAGAAATTCCTTCAGGATTGGGAAGAGCTCGAAAATCTCCTCTGGCACCCGCCGCTCGCCGCGGGGCAAACACGCAAAGCCCGTTTCAAGGTTCTCGGCCACCGTCAGAAAGGGGAAGATTTCGCGCCCCTGGGGCACATAGGCGACGCCCTTACGCGCCAACGCGTGAGAATTGGCGCGCCCGATCTCCTCGCCATCCAGAACATAGCGCCCGCCACTTCGGGGGTGACTGCCGGAGAGCGCCTTCAGAAGACTCGTCTTGCCCACGCCGTTCGTGCCCATGACGCAGGTGACCTTGCCGCGCGCGGCTGTCACGTCGACCCCGTAGAGAATCTGGCTCCCGCCATAATGGAGCGTCAGACCTTCGGTCCGCAAAATCTCATCGGCCAAGATACACCTCGATCACCTTCTCATCCGCCGTGACATGATCGATCGACCCCTCGGCCAGCACCGACCCCTCGTGCAGCACCGTCACCTTGCAGTTCAGCCGCCGCACGAACTCCATGTCATGCTCGACGACGACGACCGCACGGGTCTTCGCCGCCTCGACCAGAATGTCCGTAGTATGCTCGCGCTCGGCCGGTGTCATACCCGCCGCTGGCTCGTCCACCAGCAACAGCTTGGGGTTCTGCGCCAGCAGCATACCGATCTCCAGCCACTGCTTCTGCCCGTGGCTCAGTTCACCGGCTTTCCGGTCGAGCGTCCCGTCCAGACCGATCTCACCCGCCAATTCGGCAACCCTGTGCGCCGCCTCCCGCGTTGCCCTCGACCAGAGAACTGCGAAGGGCCCCCGCGAGCCATCGAGCGCCATGGTCAGGTTCTCGCGTACAGTCTGATCCTCGAACACCGTGGGCCGCTGGAACTTCCGCCCGATCCCGGCCTGCGCGATCCGGCTTTCCGACATGGCAAGAAGCGATTGCCCCTTGTCCCCATACAGAACCGTACCGCTGTCGGGCCGCGTCTTGCCCGTCACGATGTCCATGAAGGTCGTCTTGCCCGCACCATTGGGCCCGATCACCGCGCGCAGTTCGCGCCGGCCGATCCGGAAGGACAGGTTGTTGATCGCCTTGAACCCGTCGAAGGTCTTCGAGACGCCCGAGACTTCCAGAAGCGTGCTCATCGGTCCGCCTCCTTCTCCCGAAGCGCGCCGGGCTCAGGCCCCAGGTCCGCGCCATGCCGGTCCGGGCTGACCCGGTCGGTCAGAAGGTCGATGAGCCCGCCGATCCCCTTCGGCGCGAGGAGCGTCACCGCCACGAAGGACAGCCCCAGCAGAACCGTCCACCAGTCGACCCATGAGATCGTGTAGAACCCTAGGTTCACATCCGGCGCCTGCCCGCCCGTGAACCACGTCGACAGAAGCGAGACGAAGGCCGCCCCGATCACCGCACCGTAAAGCCGCCCGCGCCCGCCGATGGCAACCCAGACCGCCAGGTAGATTGAGGCGATGGGCGCGATTTCCGCCGGGTTGATGATCCCCGCCTGCGGATAATAAAGCGCACCCGCGATGCCCGCGATGATCGCCGTCAGCGTGAAAATGAAAAGCTTGAACGCCTCGACCGGATAGCCGAGGAAGCGCACACGCGCTTCGTCGTCCCGGATCGCGCGGATGACCGACCCGAACCGCCCCGAAACGACCCATGCCGACAGGACATAGCCAAGTCCAAGCGCCAGCGCCGAGGCCCAGAAGAACCACATCGAGACGACCGATTGCGGCACCTGATCGAGGCCCGGAAGGTTCTGTAGTCCCGACAACCCGTTATTGCCGCGAAGCCCGCTGTCGTTCTGGAACAGGTAGAGCGACAGGGCCAGCGTCATCGCCTGGGTCAGGATCGAAAGATACACCCCCGTCACCCGGCTCCGGAACGCGAGCCAGCCGAAGACCAGCGCCAACAGCCCCGGCACCAGCACGACCGCGGCCAGCTGCAGCGGCAGCGAATGCGCAAACGCCCAGACGGCCGGGAATTCGGACGCCCCCACGACGCCGAAGATCTGCGTGGCGATCCCGTCCGATATCTCCTGCGGCGTGGGCGGCAGGGGCGCGGCGGCAAGGCTCTCGATGACGATCAGCTCGGTCCGCGCATACATCAGCCACATGCCGATCGCGTAGCCGCCGATCCCGAAAAACGCCATGTGCCCAAGCGACAGGATTCCGCAATAGCCCCAGACGAGGTCCATCGCGAGCGCCACAAGACAGAGGCAGAGCGTCTTGCCGAGCGTCTTCACGAAACTCGTCGAGATCACACCGATCCCGAAGCCTTCGGCGAGGATCGTGACCCCAACCGTGAAGAGCGCAAGCGCCGCCAGAAAGATCAGCACCGAGGGGTGGCGCACCACAAAGGGCCGCCGCCGCCCCATATCCACGGCCATGTCGCTCATGCGCCCCTCCCCTTCGCCTGTTCGGAAATATCCCGGGGGGTGAGGCCCGAAGGGCCGAGGGGGGCAGCGCCCCCCTGCCACCGCGACCGCGAAGCGGGTGCAAAGCCAGAAACATGCACCATGATCACGCCTCCGCCGCCCGGCCCTTGAGCGCGATGATGCCCCTCGGCCGGAACTGGATGAAGAGGATGATGAACAGGATCATGTAGGTCTGCGCGGCCAGCGTGTTCGACGGGTTCAGCCACTCGATCCCTTTCTGGAGGCTGCCCACCAGAGAGGCCCCGAGAAGCGTGCCCCAGATGTTGCCGACGCCCCCCACGACCACGGTCATGAAACTTTGCACGATGTAGTCGGCGCCCATCTCCGAGGTCACCTTGGCGTAAAGCCCGATGGCCACGCCCGCGATCCCCGCGATCCCCGAGCCGAAGCCGAAGGTCAGCATGTTGATCCGGTCGGGATTGATCCCCATGGACGCCGCCATGCGCGGGTTTTGCGTCACGGCGCGTACCTCCAGGCCCAGCCGGGTCCGGTTCATCACGAAGAGGATCAGCGCAAGGAACATGAGCGCCAGCACGAAAATCGCGATCCGGATATAGCTGATCGAGACGATGTCGTTGAAGACGAGAGACCCATCCAGCCAGCCCGGCGCGGTCAGCGGACGCGCTTGCGTGCCGAAGATGTTCTTGGCGATCTGCTGAAGCGCGATGGACACCCCGAAGGTCGCGAGAAGCGTCTCCAGAGGCCGGTGATAGAGCCAGCGGATCACCAGCCGCTCCAGCGCGACACCCGCCGCGAAGGTCACCGCGAAGGCGAGCGGAATGGCGACGATGATCGAAAGCGTGTAGTCGGGCACGAAAAGCTGCACGACATAGCCCGTATAGGCGCCCATCATGATGAACTCGCCATGGGCCATGTTGATGACACCCATCACGCCGAAGGTGATGGCGAGCCCGATGGCGGCAAGGAAATAGATCGACGCAAGCGACAGCGCATCCAGCCCCAAATCCATCGCCTGATTGACCGCGACCGCATTCTCGATCCCTGCCAGCACACCGGAAGCGGCAGCGACAACGGCAGGCGGCGCGCCGGTAAAGCGCTCATAAAAAACATGAGACGACAGCGCCTCGGAGACCTCGGCTTCGGTCGCGACAGGCTCGACCTCGCCCGCGGCGGCGAGCGCCGCATAGGCCATGTCGCGCGCGGCCTCGCTGTCGAGTGTCGCCACCTGAATACCCGCGATCCGGCCGTTCTCGATATGGCCTTCAAGCGCGACGCGCTTGTCGTCCCGGCCGATCCGTGGCGCGGCCAGACCGGCATCGACCAGAAGGCCGTAGGCATCATCCTCGCTCAGTGCCTCCGACCCCGGTTCCAGCACGCGCCCTATGTCATCGCCCTCGGGCAGTGCCGTTGCCACCTCGATCCTTGTGGCCAGTAGCGGGTTCAGCGCGGCGCGGACGTCAACGCCCAGATCGCCGTCGAAATACTCGATCGCCTCGATCCGGGCGGCCTCGTCCTCGTCGAAACGGATCGTCAGCAACCGCTCGAGTCGCGTCTTGCGCGCGGCGAGCGACGGGTCGGTCTCATCCCCGGCGGCGGCACGGAGCGCGGCGAGATGCGAGGCCTCGGGGTCGCGTTCGATGGCGTCAAGCGCGGTTGCACGGTTCACGGGATCGGGATCGGTCAGCTGAAAGCGCACGAGCGCCGCGCCGATCATGCCTCGTATACCGGAGTTTGGCTTCAGCTGTTCGTAATCATCGTCGGAAAAGGTGCCCAATTCGGAGCCATCCGCGAAATCGAAAACCCTGAGCGTGTCGCGGTCGATTTCTTCGGCCCAGACGAAAAGCCCGGTCTCGGTCTGGCGCCACATTTCCTTGGCCTGCCAGCGCTCGAGCACCTCTTGCGCTTCAGACAGCCCACTGGCCGCCAGCGCGTCGATGGCCGGGCCGATGGTGCGGCGCGAGGACTTCTCGATCTCGTCGCCATGGGCCTGAAGAACCTGCTGAATGGGCGCGTCCGCCTGCTGCGCGGCGACCGGCGCGGCGATGGAGATCAGGCAGCAGATCAGGATCCGGCAGAGCGAACGGGTCATTCCAGACTCACTTTCAGAAGGTGTCGGGGGGCACATGCGCACCCCCCGTTTCGCGTCGGAGGCGTGGATCAGTAGTTCGACTTGATCTGAACGCAGGTCTCGGTCTGGGTGTTGTACATACCGCAGCCAAGGTCCTTCCAATCCGAGGTCAGGACAGCCGATTCCGGCAGGAAGTCGGTCCAGGCGTCGCCCGGCACTTCCTCGGTCTGGCTGATGATGTCGAACTGGCCGTCCTCCTGGATTTCACCGATCAGAACCGGCTTCGCCAGGTGGTGGTTCGGCAGCATGACCGCCGTGCCGCCCGTCAGGTTCGGGAATTCCTGACCGTACATGGCGGTCCGGACCGCATCGACATCGGTGGTTCCGGCGTCGGTCACGGCGTTCACCCACATGTTGAAGCCGATGTAATGGGCTTCCATCGGGTCGTTGGTCACGCGGTCTTCACCCATGCGGGCCTTCCATGCGGCAACCCATTCCTCGTTGGCTTCGGTGTCCGCCGACTGGAAGTAGTTCCACGCAGCCAGGTGACCGACAAGGTTCGAGGTGTCGAGGCCCGAAAGCTCTTCTTCACCCACCGAGAAGGCCACGACAGGGATGTCGTCCGCCGAGATACCGGCAGCGGCGAGTTCCTTGTAGAAGCCCACGTTGGCGTCGCCGTTGATGGTCGAGATCACGCCGACCTTCTTGCCGTCGGCACCCAGCGCGACGACGTCAGCCACGATCTTGGACCAGTCCGAGTGGCCGAAGGGCGTGTAGTTGACGAAGATGTCCTCGGCCGGAATGCCCTGCTGCTGCAGGTACGACTCAAGAATGTTGTTCGTGGTCCGGGGGTACACATAGTCCGTGCCCAGAAGCGCGAATTTCTCGACGCCGAGTTCCTCAAGGAAGTAATCGGTGGCCGGGATCGCCTGCTGGTTGGGCGCGGCACCGGTGTAGAAGACGTTCTTCGACGATTCTTCGCCTTCGTACTGGACGGGATAGAACAGAAGACCGTTCAGCTCCTCGATCACGGGCAGAACCGATTTCCGGCTCACGCTGGTCCAGTTGCCGAAGATCACGTCGACCTCATGGACGGTCAGCAGCTCGCGCGCCTTTTCAGCGAAGAGCGGCCAGTCCGAAGCGGGGTCCACAACGACCGCTTCGAGCTCGCAGCCAAGAAGGCCACCGGCCTCGTTCTGCTGCTCGACGAGCATTTCCATCGTGTCCTTCAGCGTTGTCTCCGAGATCGCCATGGTTCCTGACAGCGAATGCAGGACACCCACCTTGATCGGGCAGGAGACGTCCTGAGCAGCGGCCGGAACGGCAGCGGCGAGCAGAATGGCGGCAGTGGATGCAAGTAGTTTTTCCGACATCGCGAGTTCCTTTGCGTGTCGCGCGGGACCATTGCACTGGCTGGACTTCTCCCCCATATGCCCCCCACGCAATTCATTTGCGGAGTGCGGTGGTGTTCTGGTGTGCTAGTCCGGCACCATCGCACGTTCGATCGGGTGCGTTTACCCGCCGCGATCTAAGCCACTAACCGTGATCGATAACGAGCGGCGCGCCTGTTCAGGAGACGACGCGCGGGTCGAAAAGATGAATTTCGTCGCACTTTTTTGAGAAACGCCTAATTATGAGGCGCGCTTTATTGCGAACTCGACCGTCAGCCGCCGAGCAGCAATACGCGGCATTGGGCCACTATCGCTTCGGCGCGCTGCGCCGCATGGTACGCGCTCTCGCGGTCACGCCCGAAGGCCGCCTCGCGCAAAAGCCCCGCTTGCGCAGCCTTGGCGTCAATTCTGCGGTTCAGGGACTGAGCGGTCGAAGGCCCGTCGACCGCATCCAGAAGATCGAGGAACTGCGCCCGCTGAGCGGCATAGGTGTCGGCTTTCGCGTCCTGCATCAGCCACGAGTGCTCGACCATGGCCGAAAGCTGGCCCGCACAATTCGCGAAGATTCTTGGCAGATCGTCAGATGCAGGCGACGGCTCGGGAACCATGGTCAACCCGAAGACAAGCGCAGCAAAAGTTTTCAAACCGCTCATAAAACAGATTCTATGGCCAAAATTTCGCGTACCAAACAGGCGTTTTGATAAAACTTGAAAGGTGTGACGTCTCCTCCTCGACCGTCGCCGGGACCGAAGCGCCTCAGAACCTTGCTAAAAAAACCGTTTGCCTTGACTTCGGCCTGTCGCGTGCAATTTTTTGATCAAAAAATTGGCCCCGCCCACTCGGCGACCGTATTGCAAAGGACCTGACGCCATGTCCCAGGAAATTCCATCCCATGCACAATGCGTCATCATCGGTGGCGGCTCGATCGGCTGCAACATCGCCTACCACCTGACGAAACTGGGGATGACCGATGTCGTCGTGCTGGAGCGGGACAAGCTGACCTCCGGCACCACATGGCACGCGGCAGGCGAGATCGTTCCGGCGGTGCTCGGCGCGGAATGGGAATGCGAGCTTTATACCTATGGCCGCAACCTGATCGCGGGCCTCGAGGCCGAGACGGGTCAGGCGACAGGCTTCCGGCAGGTGGGCTATATTCAGCCCGCCGACACCACCGAAAGGCTGGAGGAACTCCGGCGCGGCGCGGCCTTCATGAGCCGCTTCGGGATCGAGATGCACGAGATCACCGCTACCGAGGCCGCAGAGCGGTTTCCCATCGGGGATTTCTCGGACACGATCGCCGCCTTCTGGTATCCGCTCGAAGGGCGCACCAACCCCGTGGACACGACACAGGCCCTGGCGCGGGGAGCGCGCAGCAGGGGCGCGCGGATCGTCGAGGATACCTCGGTGCAGGACATCCTGACCGCGAATGGCCGCGTGACCGGCGTGCGCACCGACAAGGGCGACATCATGGCCGAGCATGTGGTCATTGCTGCCGGTATGTGGTCACGCCAGATCGGCGCCCGCGCCGGGCTGAACCTGCCCCTGCAGGCCGCCGAACACTATTACCTCATCACCGAACCGATCGAGGGAGTCACCCGCGACCTGCCGCTGCTCGAGGACGCCCATTCCTGGGCCTATTTCCGCGAAGAGGTGGGCGGGCTTCTGGTTGGTCTTTTCGAGCCCGACGCCGCGCCCTGGAACATCGACGCCATCCCCGAGAATTTCATTTTCGGGGAAATCGAGCCCGACTGGGACCGCGTCGTTCCCCATCTGGAAGCGGCCTTCCGCCGCGTCCCCTCCGCCGCGACCGCTGGCGTCAAGAAGCTCTTCTGCGGACCGGAAAGCTTCACACCAGACCTTGCCCCCCTCGTGGGCGAAGCGCCGGGCCTGCGCAATTGCTGGGTGGCGGCAGGCCTCAATTCGCTCGGCATCCTCTACGGTCCGGGCATCGGCATGGCGCTGGCGCACTGGATCGTGGACGGGCGCTGCCCGGTCGATCACACGGCTTTCAACGTCGATCGCTTCGCCGATGGCAGCCACAACACCCCGGCCTTCCGCCACGACCGCACGAAAGAGCTTCTGGCCAAATCCTTCGGCGCGCATTTCCCGAACGACACGTTCAAGACGGCCCGCGGCCTGAAACGCTCGGCCCTCTACGACCGGCTGAAAGACGCGGGCGCCTATTTCACCGAAAGCCACGGCTGGGAACAACCCGACTGGTTCGCGCCCTCGAACGCGGAGGCGAAGATCGAGGCCTATAGCTGGGGCCGCCAGAACTGGTGGGACTGGCACGCGGAAGAGCATCGCGCGGCCCGCGAAGACGTGATCCTGATGGACATGTCGTCGATGGCGAAATTCCTCGTCCAGGGGCGCGATGCCTGCGCGCTTCTCAACCGCATCAGTTGCAACGAGGTGGACGTGCCCAATGGGCGCGTCGTCTACACCGCCTGGACGAACGACGCGGGCGGCTTCGAGGCGGACCTGACCGTCACGCGTCTCGGCCGCGAAAAGTTCCTCGTGGTAGTCGGCGAGAACAGCCACGGCCACACCAAGACCTGGATGCGCCGCCATATCGGCCCGGACCAGTTCGTCACTATCACCGACGTCACGCCCGGCATCACCCAGATCAACGTGCACGGCCCCCGTGCGCGCGACCTGATGGAACGGGTCAGCGAGACGGACCTCTCGGACGACGCCTTCCCCTTCATGACCGCGCAGGAAATCGATGTGGGCTATTTCCGGGTCACCGCGCTTCGCGTGACCTATGTGGGCGAGTTGGGTTGGGAGCTACACGTACCGAACCTCCACGCCGTTCAGGTCTATGACCTTCTGAAAGAGGCCGGCGCGGATCTTGGCGTCCGGGATGCGGGGATGCAGACGCTCTCGTCGCTTCGTCTGGAAAAGGCCTATCGCGATTTCGGCGTGGATGTGGACAACACGGACAACCCGATCGAGGCGGGACTGGGTTTTGCGGTGAAACTCGACAAGCCGGGCGGGTTCATCGGGCGCGACTCGCTGGCCCGGCTGAAGGCCGAGGGCACGCCCAAACGGCGAATGCTCCAGTTTCTACTGACCGATCCCGCGCCGCTTCTTTTCAGCAACGAGACCGTTTACCTGAACGGCACGGCAGTCGGGCATATCCAGGTCGGCGCATACGGCCACACCCTCGGCGGGGCGGTAGGGATCGGTTTTGCCGAAACGGCGGGACCGCTTACCCCCGATGACGTCGCCTCGGGGACATGGGAGATCGACGTGGCAGGCACACGCTTTCCGGCCAAGGCGTCGCTGAAACCGCTGTTCGATCCGGGAATGGAGCGCATCCGGAGCTGAGACTTTTCTCACGCCTGACGGAAAGCGTCTTTGACACTTCTCCGCTGCGACCCTAGGATTGTATCCAGAAGGATACAATTTTATGCCCTCCCATCCCCGCTCCAGTGGCGAAGCCGCTTACGACGCTCTTCTGACCGCGCTCCGCGAGGGCGATTACCGCCCCGGCGACCGCCTGCGCGAGGAAGAAGTGGCCGAGCGGCTGTCGATTTCGCGGACGCCGGTGCGCGAGGCTTTGCGGAAACTTGAAGCCGAAGGCGTGGTCGAACACCGTCCACGGATCGGTGCCGTGATCCGGGGGCTTGGGCATTCCGAGATCGTCGAGCTCTACGAGATGCGGACGGTGCTGGAACGGACGGCGGCAGAGCTGGCGGCCAAACACGGAACCGAGGCTGAGTTCGACACGCTCGATGCGCTGAACCGAGACATCGCCGCTGCCCGCGACGCCCCGTCCCGCGCCGCCGAGATAAATCAGGCCTTCCATGTCTGCCTGCACCGGGCAAGCCGGAACCGGTTTCTCGAACAAGCGGCGCGCGCGTTGACGCATTCTCTTCTGCTGCTCGGTCCAACCACCTTCACCGAAGACGCGCGCATCGACACGGTGACCTCGGAGCATCAGGCGATCATCGACGCCCTCCGTCTGGGTGATGCGGCGGCGGCGGGCGATGCGGCGGCGGCGCATCTGCAGACGTCGCTTCGCTACCGCTTGCGGACGCTCGACGCATGATCCCCGTCATCAACTCTTTCATCATCGGGCTAGCGGGGGTCGGCCTCTTCAAGGTGACAGGCCTTCCTCTGCCCTGGCTTCTGGGTCCACTCTTCGCCTGTCTCGTGGCGGCGCTCTTCCGGATTCCGATGCGCGGCATCCGGCCCCTGAACGAATCCATGCGGACCATTCTGGGCGTCGCGGTCGGCTCGACCATGACACCCGCCGTCATCGCCACCCTTCCGGACATGTGGCCAACCCTTCTTCTGGTGCCGCTCATGGTGGCGGCCATCGGAGTCATCGGCGTGCCCTACTTTCAGCGGGTGTGGGGCTATGATTTTCCGACTGCCTATTATTCCACGATGCCCGGTGGCCTTCAGGACATGCTGGCCTTCGGAGAGGAAGCGGGCGGAAATGTCAGGGCGATGTCGCTGATCCACGCCACACGCGTGCTGGTGATCGTCGTCGCGCTGCCCTTCCTGCTGAGAGGCATCTGGGAGGCCGACCTGAGCAACCCTCCCGGCGCTCCGATCACGACCGTTCCGCCGGGCGAGCTTTTGCTGATGGTCGCCTGTGCAGGTATCGGCTGGTGGGCGGCGAAGCGGGTGGGCCTGTTCGGCGCGACCATCCTTGGTCCTCTCATCGCCACCGCGTTGGCGGCATCGCTCGGATGGCTGCATTTCCGCCCGCCAGCCGAAGCGGTCTGGGCGGCGCAGTTCTTCATCGGCGTGACCATAGGCGGCAAATACGCGGGCATAACGGCGGAAGAAGTCCGCCGCGACCTGGTGGCAGGGTTCGGCTTCTGCCTGATCCTGATCCTGCTCACGCTTGTCTTCGTCGAGGCGATATACGTTCTTGGCCTCGCCCCCGGACAAGAGGCTTTGCTCGCCTTCGCACCCGGAGGACAGGCCGAGCTTACCGTCCTCGCCCTGATCGTCGGCGCGGACGTGGCCTTCGTCGTGGCGCATCACGTGCTCAGACTGTTCGTGGTGATCCTTGGTGCGCCACTCGCCGCGCGCGCGATGAGCCGCCGCCCGGCCCCGCCCGACCCGGACTGAGGGGCGGTCAGACCAGCCGCCGGTCCCGCGCGATCATTGCGGCCTGCGTCCGGTTCTTTGCGTCCAGCTTCCGGCACAGAGACTTCACATGGAGTTTGATCGTGACTTCCTGCAGGCCCAGGTCTCGCGCGATCTCCTTGTTCGACTTGCCATCGGCAAGCCCTCTGACGACCTGCATTTCCCGCGTACTCAGGTCTCCGGCCGGATCAGAGGCATCCTGCTGAATAAAGTCGTAAGGGATGAACACCTCGCCCGACACCATCAGGCGGATTGCATTGACCATGGACCTGGCGGCGAGCGTCTTCGGCACGAAACCCGCAGCCCCCACCGCGATCGCCTCTCTCGCGACAGCAGGAGATGCCGTACCGGACAGGATCGCAATCGGTGTCGCCCCCGAGGACGCCTTCATCCGGTCGACACCGATCAGACCGTCCATGCCCGGCATGTTATAGTCCAGCAGCACGAGATCGAACGGCCCTTCGGCCGCCATGACATCAAGAGCATCATCGAGGCTATCCGCGACCGACGCGTCGCCCAGACCCTCGCTTTTCAGGAACAGAGCGATGGTCTCGCGAACCAGATCGTGATCATCTGCAATCAGAATGCGCATACTGCCCTGCATCGAATGGGTTGGGCACGTCTCACAAATCACTCGTGAAATAAAGCCGTTGTCTGAAATACCTGAAAGTAGCCTAGGATAAAACACGACCCCGACGCAAATGCCTTAAGCCCCCGGCGGAACGGATTTTCTCCTCGGCACAGAGCATATGCTTTCGTATAGGAGTATATGCATTAGTACGCATGACAGTATCCTTCCGATATGTCAGGGTCTGTCCAAACTTGAATGATGGGACGCCGGACATGAATGCTGTTCGACGCATATTGGTTATTCTGGCGGCTCTTTTGGCTCCGGTCGCCGCCACGGCCAGCGATACGCTGCTCACTCTGCACGCCCACGGCATGGATCACCACTACGACCTGAGCGCGCTTCAGGCCTTCGACCATGTCGAATTCACCACGTCAACGATTTGGACCGAAGGACCGCAAACCTTCCGGGGCGTGCCCCTGGCCGCTCTGATCAAGGATGCAGGTGTCACGGAAGGTACGATTATCGCCACGGCGATCAACGACTATTCCGCCGAGATTCCGTTTGAAGAGATCGGACCGGACGCGCCGATCCTGGCATATCACCGGAATGGCGCGACAATGCCGATCCGTGACAAAGGTCCGCTCTGGCTGGTTTACCCCTATGATCAGGAAAGCGCCTTCCGCTCGGAAATAATCTATTCGCGCAGCGTGTGGCAGCTTGACCGCCTTGCCGTCGACCCCTGACATCACATCTCACCAGAGACCGACGCGGCGGAGGAAGTTTCTTTTCGGGGCCGCCCTTGTTTCTGCATCCCTCGCGTTGGGCATCGGGATGCTGTGGCTCCTCAGTGCGAACGCGCGCGACAAGATCGATCAACTGGCGACGGCCAACGCCGACAGCATGCAATGGTCTCTTGCGCAGTTCGAGGTCGAGTACCTGGTTCTGCGGACAACGACGGAAGCGGCACAAAACGGAACCCAGACACTGGACGAGGTGAGACGGCGCTTCGACGTGTTCTACTCTCGTGTCGGGACGGTCAAATCCTCTGCAGCCTTTCAGACCATCCTCGCGACAGAAGACGTCTCCCAAGCGATGGAGCGGGTCGATGCGTTTCTCAGCGAGGTCGCGCCGCTTATCGACGGGGACGATCCGGCATTGCGCGCCGCTCTGCCCGGCATCTCGTCAGACCTTGTGTCCCTGCACACCGAGCTCAGGACGATTGCCCTTGTCGGCGTGCGGGTCTTCGCAGGCCGGGCCGAGGCTCAACGCCTTGCCGTGGCCGACGCTCTCAGGGACCTGGCGATTATCGCGCTTGCCCTCCTCACGGGGCTTCTGACCGTCTTTACTATCTTGCTAGCGCTGATCCGGGCCTCGCAGCGTCAGAACGACCAAATCCTGACCGCGCAGCAAAGGCTGCAGGCGATCATATCCACGTCGCTCGACGCCATTCTTGTGACGGATGAGAACGGTCTCATCCTCGACTACAACGGCGCTGCCGAAGTGATTTTCGGCCACAGTCGCGAGGACGTTGTCGGGACATCCGTCAACTTGCTTCTGGTGGCCGATCACGCCCATGGCAGCCCGGAGAACCCGATGGCGCGCTACCGCAAGGACAGCGAACGGCGCATGTCGGGCCGTGACCTGATGCGTCTTCAGGCGCGGCGGCGCGACGGCTCCCTGTTCCCGGTCGAACTCTCGGTAGGCACCGCCGCCGGCCCCGAAAGCGATGTACTGGTCTTCTTCATTCGGGACATCTCGTTCCGGCTGCGAAGCGAGAACGAACTGGTCATCGCGCGGGACCGCGCCGTGGCGGGCGAAAAGGCCAAGGCCGAGCTTCTCGCTGTGATGAGCCACGAAATGCGGACGCCTCTCAATGGCATTCTGGGCACGCTACAGCTTCTGGAAGAGACTGACCTGACGCCTCGTCAGCGCCGCTTCGTCGATGCGATGAACACATCGGGCCAGACGCTGCAATCTCACGTGAACAACGTGCTCGATATCTCGCGGCTCGATGCGGGTATGGGCGTCACCACGACGGCGCCTTTTGCCCTTTTGCAGCTGACGCGCGACGTGATCGAGACGCTCCGCGCCGAGGCCGAACTACGGGGCAACCGTCTGGAATACCGCAGTTTCGGCAGCGGGCTGGACGCCGTCAAAGGCGACGAGGACAGGCTGCGCCAGATCCTCATCAACCTCTTGGGCAACGCGATCAAGTTCACGGAAGATGGCGAAATCTCCGTGGAAATCGAACGCCTGGCCGACAGCGATATCGTCGAGCTGCGGGTGGCAGACACCGGAATAGGCATCGACGCGGGCGAAACGGCGCGGATATTCGACGATTTCGTCACGCTCGATCCCTCTTTCCAGCGCGTCGCCGAAGGTACGGGGCTGGGCCTCGGTATCGTCCGGCGTCTTGTCGCGCTGCTGGATGGCGAGATCGGCGTCGAAAGCGAACCGGGCGAAGGCAGTCTGTTCTGGGTCCGGCTCCCGCTTGCCCCCACCGACGAGGACTTTTCCGCACCGGATGAACCGCTGCAGCGCCCGAACCGACCGCTCGCGGGCCAGTGCCGCTCCGTCCTTGTCGTCGAGGATAACGAGATCAACCGCATGGTCGTCCGCGAAATGCTGGAGCAGCAAGGCTGTCATGTAACCGAGGCGGTGGACGGTGCGGAAGGGCTGGCCATCGCTGGGGAAAATCGCTTCGACCTGATCCTGATGGACATCAGCATGCCGCGCCTCGACGGACTCGGTGCCGGCAAGGCAATCCGCGAGGGCGACGGACCGAACCGGGAGACTCCGATCGTCGCGCTGACCGCCCATGCGCTTCCCGAAGACATCGAGCGTTTTCTGCAGCTCGGCATGGATCATGTGCTGACAAAGCCGCTCGCCCGCTCCGATCTGATCGCGGTTCTCGATGCCACGCGCGGCAAGGCACCCGAGACTGTGACGCCAAGTCCCGGCTCACGCACCGAGCTTGAAGCCCTGCTGGGGGATGATGCCGCGCGGTCGCTTCTCGAACGTGTCCGCGTCGAGGTGCGGAACGGTCTGGACGACATCCGACGCATGAACCGGGACCGGTCCTCTGGACACACGATCGCAGCCCTTGCACACCGCCTTGCAGGCTCTGCGGCACTGGCGGGACATGAACGGCTCCGCGAACATCTGCTGGCCTTGGAGGCCGCTGCCGCCTCAGGGCGGGACATCGATGCGCATCTGGTCGACGCTGAGGCAGCGTTGACCGATCTGGAGAGAGAGGACGAAGTCGCCGGTAGCGGCATCACCCTTCAAAGCGGATTTACCGCCGGACGGTAACACTGTGAGTGTGTTTGGCATGGTCCGCAGGGCCGCCACTCTCTCCGCGCGGTCCTTCCTCATGACGGCTTTCGCCGATGCCGTTTCCCGGTTCCCCAGCCCGCCAAACACTTCTATCGTCGTGCCGTGAAGCACAGGAACGGCTTGATGGCACAGGACTATTACACTCCAAGGGGCGGTCACCCCGGACAGGATCAGCTTCTGACGGGACGCGCTGTCTTCACCGAGGCATATGCCGTCATTCCGAAGGGCGTGATGCGCGACATCGTGACAAGCACCCTGCCCGGCTGGCGTGACACAAGGGCCTGGATCCTTGCCCGTCCCCTCTCGGGCTTCGCCGAAACCTTCGCTCAACTCATCGTCGAGGTCGCGCCGGGCGGCGGGGCCGACGCGCCCGAACCCGACCCGATGGGCGAAGGCGTGGTCTTCGTCACGTCCGGCGCAGGCCGGCTCAGCATCTCCGGCGCGGATCACGACCTGTCGCCCGGAAGCTACGCCTACCTGCCCCCTGGTACCGACTGGAGCATTCAGGCCAGCGGCGACGGGCCGCTCAGCTTTCACTGGGTTCGTAAGGCCTACGAGCCTGTCCCGGGCCTCGACACGCCCCCCGCCTTCGTCACAAGCGACAAGGACGTGGCGCCGACCCCCATGCCGGACACAGACGGCAGATGGGCCACGACGCGCTTTGTCTCGCCGGACGATCTCCGCCACGACATGCATGTGAACATCGTGACCTTTCAGCCCGGCGCGTCGATCCCCTTCCTCGAGACCCATGTCATGGAGCACGGGCTCTATGTGCTCGAGGGCAAGGCGGTCTACCGGCTGAACCGTGACTGGGTCGAGGTCGAGGCGGGTGACTTCATGTGGCTCCGCGCCTTCTGCCCGCAGGCCTGCTACGCGGGTGGCCCCGGGCCCTTCCGCTATCTGCTCTACAAGGACGTGAACCGGCACCCGAAGCTACGTTTGGGCGGCTGACGGTACGAATAGCGTTTTTATCGCGCGACTTTTTTCGGCGTTTTTCGAAATCAGAAATTCAATTTCGTCATGTAAAAAAATCAAGCCCCTGATTTTAAAGCGGTTTTGACACCTTGGCGCAGAAGCGCCTCCGAAATCAAAAAAATTTACCCGCGCGCAGCCCCTCCTTATGACACCCCCAACAAAGGGAAGGAGACGGCCATGAGTATGCAGAATCCGGTTTTCATTCCGGGGCCCACGAATATCCCCGAAGCTCTCAGGAAAGCCTGCGACATGCCGACGATCGACCACCGGTCGCCGCTGTTCGGAGAGATCCTGCACCCCGCCCGCGCTGCCGTGCGTCGCATCCTGAAAAGCGACAGCGCCGAGATCTTCATTTTTCCCTCCACCGGCACCGGCGGATGGGAAACGGCGATCTCGAACACGCTCTCGCCCGGCGACAAGGTTCTGGTCGCGCGGAACGGCATGTTCAGTCACAAGTGGATCGACATGTGCCAGCGCCACGGGCTGGACCTGACCATCGTCGACGTTCCCTGGGGCGAGGGCCTGCCCGCCGACCGGTTCGAAGAGATCCTGACCGCGGACAGCGGCCACGAAATCAAGGTCGTTCTGGCCACGCATAACGAGACCGCGACCGGCGTGAAATCCGACATTGCCGCCGTCCGCGCCGCGATCGACGCCGCCGGTCATCCGGCGATGCTGTTCGTCGATGGCGTCTCGTCCATCGGGTCGATGGATTTCCGCTTTGACGAATGGGGCGTCGACGTCGCCGTCACCGGCAGCCAGAAGGGCTTCATGCTGCCCGCCGGCCTTGCCATCGTCGGCTTTTCCGAGCGCGCCATGGCCGCGACGCCGACAGCGAAGCTGCACCGGACCTTCTTTGATATCCGCGACATGGAAAAAGGTTACGCCGCAAGCGCCTATCCTTACACACCCGCGGTCGGGCTGATGAACGGCCTGAACGAAGCCTGCAAGATGCTGGAGGCCGAGGGGCTGGAGAACGTCTTCGCCCGCCATCACCTGATGGCAGAAGGCGTCCGCGCGGCTGTCCGGGCCTGGGGGCTGGAACTGTGCGCCGGCCGGCCCGAGCTTTACTCCGACACGGTCAGCGCGATCCGCACGCCTGAGGGCTTCAACGCAAGCGATATCGTCTCACACGCCATGCACGGCTATGGCGTCGCCTTCGGCACAGGTCTGGGCGAGGTCGCGGGCAAGGTCTTTCGCATCGGCCACCTCGGAAGCCTGACGCCGACCATGGCCCTCTCCGGGATCGCCACCGCGGAAATGTGCATGAAAGACCTAGGCATCGAGCTAGATCTCGGCTCGGGCGTGGCAGCCGCGCAGGACGTCTACCGTTCGGGCAAGAAAACCACTGTCAAGGAAGCTGCGTGATGAAGGACATCGCCATGGAAATTCCGACATATGAGGACATGCTCGCCGCGCACGAACGGATCAAGCCGCATATCCGGCGGACGCCGATCCTGACCTCGGACTATCTGAATGAGCTGTCGGGCGCGCAGTTGTTCTTCAAATGCGAGAACCTGCAGGAACCCGGCGCGTTCAAGGTGCGTGGCGCATCGAACGCGGTTTTCGGTCTGGACGACGAGCAGGCGAAGAAGGGTGTCGCGACCCATTCCTCGGGCAACCATGCGCTCTGCCTCTCCTACGCTGCCGGTCGTCGAGGCATCCCGTGCAATGTGGTGATGCCGCGTACCGCTCCGCAGGCCAAGAAGGACGCTGTCCGCCGCTATGGCGGAACGATCACCGAATGCGAGCCCTCGACCTCGTCGCGGGAAGAGACCTTCGCCAAGGTGCAGGCGGCGACGGGGGGCGAGTTCGTCCACCCCTACAACGATCCGCGCGTGATCGCGGGGCAAGGCACCTGCTCGAAGGAGATGATGGAGCAGACCGACGGTCTGGATATGGTTGTCGCCCCCATCGGCGGCGGCGGCATGATCTCGGGCACCTGTCTGACGCTGTCGACGCTGGCGCCCGAAGTGCAGATCATCGCTGCCGAGCCAGAGCAGGCCGACGACGCCTATCGGAGCTTCAAGGCGGGTCACATCATCGCCGACGATGCGCCCGAGACCATCGCCGACGGTCTGAAAGTGCCGCTCAAGGACCTGACCTGGCATTTCGTCTCGAACCACGTGAGCGACATCATGACCGCCTCGGAAGAGGAAATCATCGATGCCATGAAGATTACCTGGAAATACCTGCGGATCGTGATGGAGCCGTCCTGTGCGGTGCCACTCGCCATCATCCTGAAGAACAAGGACCGTTTCGCCGGCAAGCGCGTCGGCGTGGTCGTCACCGGGGGCAATGTCGATCTCGACAAGCTGCCCTGGACCCTGAAGTGAGGACAGACCCATGAAAGACATGACGAATTACAATGATCTTGAAGTCGGCTACGACGTCCCCGCCATCCCCGGCATGGACGAGGCCGACATTCAGACGCCCTGCCTTGTTCTCGACCTCGATGCTCTCGAGCGGAACATCAAGAAGATGGGCGACTATGCGAAGGCGCACGGGATGCGCCACCGCGTCCACGGCAAGATGCACAAGTCGGTAGATGTGGCGAAGCTGCAGGTCGAGCTGGGCGGCGCATGCGGCGTCTGCTGCCAGAAGGTGAGCGAGGCCGAGGTCTTTGCCCGTGGCGGCATCAAGGACGTGCTCGTCTCGAACCAGGTGCGCGACCCGGCCAAGATCGACCGGCTGGCGCGAATGCCGAAGCTGGGCGCGCGGACCATCTGCTGCGTCGACGACGTGGACAATGTGGCCGACCTGTCGGCGGCGGCGGTCAAGCACGGCACCGAGATCGAATGCCTCGTGGAAATCGACTGCGGCGCGGGCCGCTGCGGCGTGACCTCGACACCGGCCGTCGTCGAGATCGCCAAGGCGGTAGAGGCTGCACCGGGCCTGAAATTTGCAGGCATCCAGGCCTATCAGGGCGCGATGCAGCACCTCGACAGCTATGACGAGCGGAAGGCAAAGATCGACGTGGCCGTGGCGATGGTGAAGGACGCGGTCGACACGCTGAAGGCCGAGGGCATCGAGTGCGATATCGTCGGCGGCGGCGGCACCGGCTCCTACTACTTCGAGTCGAATTCCGGCGTCTATAACGAACTTCAGTGCGGCTCCTACGCTTTCATGGATGCCGATTACGGCCGCATCCTGGACAAGGACGGCAACCGCATCGACCGGGGCGAGTGGGAAAACGCGCTCTTCATCCTGACGAGCGTGATGAGCCACGCCAAGGCCGATAAGGCGATCGTGGATGCCGGGCTCAAGGCGCAGTCGGTCGACTCGGGGCTGCCGGTGATCTTCGGGCGTGACGACGTCGAATATGTGAAATGCTCGGACGAGCATGGCGTTGTGATGGACCCTCAGGGCGCGCTCAAGGTCAACGACAAGCTGAAGCTGGTCCCCGGCCACTGCGACCCGACCTGCAACGTCCACGACTGGTACGTCGGCGTGCGCGGCGGCAAGGTCGAGACGCTCTGGCCCGTCTCGGCGCGCGGCAAGGCCTACTGATTTCGCCGCGGGCTTCGCCCCGCGTCGACCGACCGGGAGGGCTCTGCCCTCCCGGACCCTCCCGGAGTATTTCCAAACAGAAGAAGACCCATGTGGATCGTACCTGAGAAAGAGATCGCGGCGCTGATGACCCGCGAGGCAGCCTTCGACGCCGTGGAGAAGGTGTTCGCGGCCATGGCCTCGGGCGAGGCCTATAACTTCCCCGTCGTGCGCGAGGCCATCGGCCATGTGGATGCGCTTTACGGGTTCAAGGGCGGATTCGACCGGTCGGGTCTGACGCTTGGGCTGAAGGCGGGCGGGTACTGGCCGCACAACCTCGAGACCAAGGGGATCATCAACCACCAGTCCACGGTGTTCCTGTTCGATCCCGACACGGGTCGTGTGCACGCCATGGTGGGTGGCAACCTGTTGACCGCACTCAGGACGGCGGCGGCGTCGTCCGTTTCGATCAAGCATCTGGCGCGGCCCGACGCAAAGGTCATCGGCATGATCGGCGCAGGCCATCAGGCCACCTTTCAGTTGCGCACCGCGCTGGAGCATCGCGACTTCGAGAAGATCATCGGCTGGAACCTGCATCCCGAAATGCTGCCCAACCTCGAGAAGGTGGCTGACGAGGCGGGCCTACCGTTCGAGGCGGTCGAACTGCCGGGCATGCAGGAGGCCGACGTGATCATCTCGATCACCTCGTCCTTCGACTGGACCCTCGGCGCGGACCACGTGGCCCCAGGCACCCACCTTGCCTGCATGGGCACTGATACGAAGGGCAAGCAGGAGGTCGAGCCGGCGCTTCTGGCCCGCGCGACGGTCTTCACCGACGAGGTGGCGCAATCGATCTCGATCGGCGAGGCGCAGCACGCGGTGGCCGAGGGGCTGATCGCAGAAGGCGACGTCCACCAGTTGGGCGCGGTGATCAACGGTACGCATCCGGGCCGGACCTCGGACGACGAGATCACGCTCTTCGACGGGACGGGCGTAGGGCTTCAGGATCTGGCCTGTGCGGCGGCAGTTGTGGAAATGGCCATCGAACAGGGCATCGCCATCGAGGTGGACGTCTGAGACCTAGTCGCTGACGGTATAGGGGGTCTCGAACCAGTGTTCTTCGAGGTTCGCGCCCGCGCCGATTCTGTCGACCACCGCGAAAAGCCCCGGCGCGTGGAGCGGTGTCAGCACCCCGTGCCACGTCCCCCGGTGATAGTTCACCCCCTGCCCCGGCTCCGTCCGGAACGCACGGGGCCGACCCGGTCGCCCACCCTCGTCCGGCGCGACGACAACAAGAAACGGGTGCTCGGTCATGGGCAGGAACGCCTGACTGCCGTCTGGGTGCCGCTCGACCATCTCCAGCAGGTAGGGCAGCACGCGGACCTCGGAGCGGAAGAGGCTTATCCCGGCACGGCCATCCCCGAAATCGAGCGTGGCTAGATCGTGCCAGCGCCCGCAGAGCCCCTGATTGATCAGGCGGTCCGGCTCGCCCGTGCAGTCGAGAACATCGCCGAAAGGCGCGAAGGCCTCAGCGGTGAGCGGTTCGATGCGGATCGCCGTCATGCGCCGAACCGGTCCAGCAGGCGGAGCTCCGCGATGCGCTCGACCTGAGCGCAGGCGGTGGCGAATTCGGTCTCGCGGTCGTTTTCGATCCGGCGGCGGAAGGCTTCCATGATCGAGGCCTTTGTGTTGTCCTTGACCGCGATGATGAAGGGGAAGCCGAAGCGCTCGGTGTAGCGGGTATTCAGATCGGTGAAGGCGGCGCGCTCGTCATCCGTCAGAGCATCCAACCCGGCGGAGGCCTGTTCCGCGGTACTCTCGGCGGTCAGACGTCTGGCGGCGGCGAGCTTGCCGGCAAGGTCGGGATGGGCGTTCAGCACGCCCAGGCGTTCCGCGTCGCTGGCCGACCGGAAGACGCGGGTGAGCGCGGCATGGACACCGCGCGCGCTGTCGTGGGTCGGTCCAAGCTCAAGGTCATGGGCGCGCTCGGCGATCCAGGGCGAATGTTCGAAAATGCCGCCGAATTCCGCGACGAAGGCAGCGCGGTCCATGTCGCTCGGGCGTTCGACACCGCGGGGCGGATGCACCCGCGCCCAATGCTCCGCGATCTGGGCGCGGGTGGCGAACCAGACGCCCTCATGGTCGGCCATGTAATCCAGCGCGCGTTTCAGCGCAGCCGCCCGGCCCGGACGCCCGATCAGGCGGCAGTGAAGCCCGATCGACAGCATCTTCGCCGCGCCCGCCTGCCCCTCGGCATAAAGCGTGTCGAAACTGTCGCGGAGGTAGGCTTCGAACTGATCGCCGGCGTTGAAGCCCTGGGGGGTGGCGAAGCGCATGTCGTTGGCGTCGAGCGTGTAGGGTACGATCAGCTGATCGCGGTCCCCGAAACGCGACCAGTAGGGCAGATCGTCGGCATAGCTGTCGGCCACGTAGTCAAAGCCCCCTTCCTCGGCGGCAAGCCGCACCGTGTTGACCGAGCAGCGCCCGGTGTACCACCCGTGCGGGCGGCTGCCCGTCACCTCGGTGTGAAGGCGGATCGCCTCGTCCATATGGGCACGCTCGTCCGCTTCCGAGAAATCCTTGTACTCGATCCACTTGAGGCCATGGCTGGCGATCTCCCAGCCGGCCTCTTTCATGGCCGCCACCTGTTCGGGCGCGCGGGCCAGAGCGGTTGCCACGCCGTAGATCGTCACCGGCAGGTCCCGCATCATCCGGTGGAGCCGCCAGAACCCGGCACGCGCGCCGTATTCGTAGATCGACTCCATGTTCCAGTGCCGCTGACCGGGCCATGCGGCGGCGCCCACGATCTCGGAGAGAAACGCCTCTGACGCCGCATCCCCGTGCAGGACGTTGTTCTCGCCCCCCTCCTCGTAGTTCAGCACGATCTGCACGGCGATCTTCGCGCCCCCCGGCCACTGGGGGTCGGGCGGCGTCGCACCATAGCCGGTCATGTCGCGCGGATAGCGGGGCGGGTTGGTCATCGCTCTTTCCTCTGATCGTCGGTCCCTTTAGACCGGGAGACGCGAAGAACGGCAAGAGAGGCGCGCAATGCAAGGCTATCTGACGACCCACATTCTGGATACCGCGCGCGGTATGCCTGCAGACGGAGTTCGAGTTTCGCTCTTCCGGATCGAAGTCGATGCGCGCGTGCATCTTGGCGACGCGGTGACCAATGCGGACGGGCGAACGGACACGCCCATCCTGTCGAAGGAACGCTTCCGGCAAGGGGTCTACGAACTGGTCTTTCACACCGGCGAATATCTGGACCGTGTCGGCGTACCGGAAGAGCATCCGCGATTTCTCTCCGACATTCCGCTCCGCTTCGGCATGTCAGAGGACGCGCATTACCACGTACCGCTCCTGCTCTCACCTTTCGGCTATTCGACCTACCGGGGCAGCTGACCCGGGCTCAGGTAACCGAGAACCCCGCTGCATAGGGGTCGGCGTCGTCGATGAAGATGGTGTTGTAGCCCGTGAGACGCGCCCAACCCGCGAGTGACGGTATGATGGCCGGGCGGTCGCCCACGGTGGTCTCGGCCTCGACCCGGCCGTGGAACAGGCTGCCGATGATCGACTCGTGGACGAAATCGTCGCCCACGCCAAGGTCGCCCCGCGCCGCCCATTGCGCCATCCGGGCCGAGGTGCCGGTGCCGCAGGGCGACCGGTCGATGGCGCGCTCGCCGTAGAAGACCGCGTTCCGAGCGGTCGCCCCGTCCACGGTTGGTGCGCCGGTCCACATGATGTGGCGGACGCCGCTGATGCCGGGCTGCTCGGGATGCACGGGACGATAAGCGCGGTTCACGGCCTCGCGCATCGCACGCGAAAAGCCGATGATGTCGAGCGCCGAGAACTCGGCCATGTCGGGAACATTCGCCTGCGGCTCGACGATGGCGTAGAAATTGCCGCCATAGGCGATGTCGAAGACCACCTCGCCCAGCCCCGGCACCTCGACGCGTGCCTTAGTCTCGGCAAGGAAGGACGGGACATTGGTGATGCGGACCTGACTGATCCGTTCACCGTCCTGCTCGTATTCGGCGCGGACAGGTCCGGCAGGCGTATCGATCATCAGGACACCGGGCGCCCGCGGCGTGACGAGCCCGTGTTCCAGAGCCATGGTCACGGTCCCGATCGTCCCGTGTCCGCACATCGGCAGGCAACCCGAGGTCTCGATGAACAGAACACCCACATCGCAGTCGTCCCGCGTGGACGGATAGAGGATCGCGCCCGACATCATGTCATGGCCGCGCGGCTCGAACATCAGCCCGGTCCTGATCCAGTCAAACTCGGCCAGAAAATGCGCGCGCCGCTCGAGCATCGTCGCGCCCTTCAGCGTCGGCGCGCCGCCCATCACAAGCCGGACAGGGTTGCCGCAGGTGTGACCGTCGAGGCAGGCGAAAGCGTGTCGTGTCATGGCAGTATCCTGAAGCGCTCGGCGCGGAACGGGGCAAGGTCGATGGCAGGCGCGCGCCCCGCCACAAGATCGGCCACCAGCCGCGCGGTCCCTGCAGATTGCGTCAGCCCGTAATGACCGTGGCCGAAGGCATAAATCACCTCGGGCGCGCGGGGCGACGGGCCGATCACCGGCAGGCTGTCGGGCAAGGACGGACGAAATCCCATCCATTGCTGCCCGCCCTCGGTCCTGAGGCCGGGCAAAAACGCCTGCCCCTTGTCCAGAAGCGCCTTCCACCGCTTGGGATTCGGCGGCTTGTCGAGCCCGGCCAGTTCGACCGCGCCGCCCACGCGCACGCCGTTTCCGATCTTGGACATGACGAACCCATGCTGTGTGAAGGTCAGGAAGGTCCTGAGCTCAATCCCCGGATCCGCGATGGTGGTGTTGTAGCCCCGCTCGGTTTCAAGCGGGATACGGTCGCCGAGGGTGCGGGCCAGACGGTGCGACCACGGACCGGCGGCGACAACGACACGGTCGGCCCACCGCTCCCGGTCGCCCGAGGCGCGGACGCGCCCGTTTGCGCGGGTGAGCGACGAGACGCGCCCCTCTTCGTACACCCCGCCCCGGTCGCGAAATGCCTGGAACAGATGCCAGACCCATGTTTTCGGATCGGTGACCGTGCACCAGTCGGGCGTATACCCCGCGTGGGTGAAGCGCGGCGAAAGACCCGGCTGGATCTCGGCAATCGCGCCGGGGCTTTCCAGCATCTCGAACCGAACGCCGTGATCCGCCCGCGCCTGCCAGACGGGTGCCGCGGCGCGAAAGGCCGCCTCGCCCTCATAAAGCTGCAACTGCCCGTCGCGGCGGATCAGAGGCTCGGCTTCGGTAAGGGCCGTGACCTGATCGAACGCCTCAGCCGAGACGCGCATCAGGTCACCGATCGCCTTGGTGCTGGCCTTGACCTTGCCCGGCCGGCTGGCCCCCCAGAACCTGAGAAGCCATTCCGCCATGAACGGCGCGTAGAACGGGTCGAGCGCCAGCGGCCCGGTCGGATCAAGAAGCCAGCGCGGCGCCTGCCGCATGATACCGGGCGAGGCCAGCGGCTCCACATCGGTCAATGCGAAGGCGCCCGCATTGCCGCCCGAGGCTTCCGAGGCGATGCCCTTCCGCTCGACCAGAGTGACGTTGTGGCCTTCCTCCAGCAGGAACAGCGCCGACGACACGCCGACAACCCCGCCTCCGATGACAAGAACATCGCTCATCTTCTTCAAGAACCCCTGCCGACGCTTCGCCTTGCACCCGTTTTCGCAGGTTTTCGCACGGCGTAAAGACGGTGGAAACGCGCCGGCTCATAATCCTCTTGAGGACATTCGATTTGCAGGACGGCCCCAGCCGTGCGATAGCGCGGCGGATCAATCTGGATTGGACCCCATGCAGAACGTACTTGCCCAGCTACTCTCGGACCGCGACTGGATTCTGGCAGATGGCGCGACGGGAACGAACCTGTTCAACATGGGCCTGTCGGCTGGCGACGCACCCGAATTCTGGAATGTCGATCATACCGACCGGGTGACCCAGCTTTACAAAGGCTCGGTCGATGCCGGCGTCGATCTGTTCCTGACCAACACTTTCGGCGGCAACGCCTCGCGGCTGAAACTCCATGACGGTCAGTCCCGCGTGCGCGAACTGAACCGCGCCGGAGCCGAGATCGCGCGCGAGGTGGCCGATGCCTCGGGCCGGACCGTGGTCGTCGCGGGCTCGGTCGGGCCCACGGGCGAAATCATGGAGCCGATGGGATCGCTGTCCTACTCCGACGCCGTCGAGATCTTTCACGAACAGGCCGAGGGTCTGAAAGAGGGTGGCGCGGACGTGCTCTGGGTCGAGACGATCAGCGCGCCTGAAGAATACAAGGCCGCCGCCGAGGCCGCGCTGCTCGCCGGGATGCCCTGGTGCGGAACCATGAGCTTCGACACGGCGGGGCGCACCATGATGGGCCTGACCAGCCAGGGTCTTGCCGAACTGGTCGAGAAACTCGATCACAAGCCGCTGGCCTTCGGCGCCAATTGCGGTGTCGGCGCGTCTGACCTGCTGCGGACGGTTCTGGGCTTTGCGGCGCAGGGCACCGAGCGCCCGGTCATCGCCAAGGGTAACGCGGGCATCCCGAAATACGTGGATGGCCACATCCATTACGATGGCACGCCTGACCTGATGGCGGATTACGCCGCTCTGGCGCGGGACGCGGGCGCGAAGATCATCGGCGGCTGCTGCGGCACGACACCGGAACACCTGGTCAAGATGCGCGAGGCGCTGGAGACCCGGCCTGCCGGTCCGCGCCCGACGCTCGATCAGATCACGGATGCGCTTGGCGGGTTCTCGTCTGTCGTTGACGGCACCGAAGACGGCGGCGATGGTCCATCCCGGCCCGAGCGTGGGCGGCGTCGGCGGCGGGGGTAACGCCCCTCAGCCCGCCAAAAGCGCGCGCGCGGCTGAGCGCGCCTCGCTCGTTACCGTGTCACCCGAAAGCATCCGGGCAATCTCGTCCACGCGCTCGCCCTCGTCGAGCGGAGTGACCGTGGACAGCGTCACACCCCTCTCGACACGCTTTTCCACCCGCATGTGGTGATCGGCCAGCGCCGCCACCTGCGGGCTATGCGTCACGACCAGCACCTGCGCCCCATCAGACAGCGCCGAAAGACGCCGTCCCACCGCATCGGCCGTCGCACCGCCCACGCCCCGGTCGATCTCGTCGAAGATCAACGTCAGCCCTTCCTGCCCCGCCGTCAGGCAGACCTTGAGCGCCAGAAGGAACCGGCTGAGTTCGCCGCCCGACGCGATCTTGTTGAGCGGCCCTGCCGGCGCGCCGGGGTTCGTGGCAACGGTAAAGGCCACACCGTCGCGCCCTTCGGGGCCGTCCGGGGCCTCGGTGATCTCGGTCGAGAAATGCGCGCGCTCCATCCTGAGGGGCGCAAGTTCCCCCGCCATGGCCGCGTCAAGCCGCTCCGCCGCCTCTGACCGCGCCGCGCCGAGACTGTCGGCGGCGGCGTCATAGGCGGCCTCGGCTTCGCGGACAGCGCGCCTCAGGTCACTCAGGCCGCCCTCGCCCGCATCGAGCGCGCCAAGCCGTTCCCTCAGCCGGTCGGCGAGGTTGGACAGGTCATCGGGCTGCACGTCGTGCTTCCGCGCCAGCCCCCGGATCGCGAACAGCCGCTCTTCCACCCGCTCCAGTTCGCCGGGATCGACATCGAGCGCCTCAAGTGCACGGGCGACGCCATCCTCGGCCTCGCCCAACTCGGTCAGAGCGCGGCCAAGCGCCTCAAGGGCTGCGTCGAGCCTTCCTTCGGCCGCGCCCGCTGCACCGTCAAGCCAGCGCTCGGCATCCCTGAGCAGCCCCTCGGCACCGTCGGACGACAGCGCCGCATGAGCCCGCGCCACGTCCTCACGAATACGGCCCGCCGCCTGCATCAGCCGCCGACGCTCATCAAGCGCCGCGTCCTCTCCCGGCTCCGGCGACAGCGCGTCCAGCTCTCCCACGGCGTGGCGCAGAAATTCCTCGTCCGCCTTCAACGTCGCGACCTCGGCCTCGGCCTCTTTCAATGCGGCGCGCGCCCCCTTCAGGTCGCGCCACGCGGCACGGCAGCGGGCGACGTCGTCACCAAGGTCACCGAAATCATCCAGCATCTGACGATGCGCGCGCGGGTTCAGAAGGCCCTTGTCATCCTGCTGCCCGTGCAGCTCGACCAGCGCGTCCGACAACTGCCGAAGTACATCGCCAGAGACGCGCCGGTCATTGATCCAGGCGGTCTTGCGCCCGTCCCGCGAGTTCACACGCCGCAGGATCAACGCGTCATCCTCGGCCGACAGCCCCGCCTCGTCGAGAACCGCACGTGCAGGGTGTCCGGGCGCAAGGTCGAATTCCGCCACCACCTCGCCCTGCTCGGCCCCGTCGCGCACCAGTTCGGCCCGACCGCGCCAGCCCAGCACAAAGCCGAGCGCATCCAGAAGGATAGACTTGCCCGCCCCCGTCTCACCCGTCAGCACGTTGAGACCCGGCGCGAGCGTCAGCTCGAGCCGGTCGATGATCAGCATGTCCCGGATGTCGAGACTTCTCAGCATGGGAAACCTGTCAGAGCCACTCGCCGCGGATCATCTGGCGATAGACCGTAGAGAGCCAGCTTGTCCCCTGCGCCTCGGGGGCAAGGCCGCGACCTGTCAGCAAGTTGAAGCTGTCCTCGTACCATTCCGTCGAGCGGTAGTTATGCCCAAGGATCGCGCCGGCGGTCTGCGCCTCTTCGGTCAGCCCAAGCGACAGATAGCTCTCGACCAGCCGGTGAAGCGCCTCGGGCGTCTGGGTCGTGGTCTGGAAATCCTCCACCACAACGCGGAACCGGTTGATGGCGGCCACGTAATGCCCGCGCTTGAGGTAGTACCGCCCGATCTCCATCTCTTTTGCGGCCAGATGATCGAAGGCCAGGTCGAACTTCAGAATGGCCGAGCGCGCATATTCGCTGTCGGGATAGGTCTCGATCACGTCGCGAAGCGCCTGAAGCGCCTGAAAGGTCAGCCCCTGGTCGCGGCCCACATCGTCGATCTGGTCATAGTAACTGAGGGCCAGAAGGTATTGAGCATAGGCCGCGTCCTCGTCGCCCGGATAGGTGTCGATGAAACGCTGCGCCGCGCCCCGGCTCGCGTCGTAATCGCGGTCGCGGTGATAGGCGAAGGCCTGCATGACAAGCGCCCGCTTTGCCCATTCGGAATAGGGATACAGCCGCTCGACCTCTCCGAAGAACCGCGCGGCATCCGCCGGCTCTCCGATCTCGATCTGGAATTCGGCCCGGTTGTAGAGTTCTTCCGCAGAATAGCTGTCGAGCGGCCGGGTATCCTCGGCGCTGCCGCCACCGCATGCGGCCAGCAGAACAGACACCGTTACCAGCGCCGCCGCCTGTCTGATTCCCGGAAAAACTCGCATTCCCCTCAGCCCTGTCATGCCGTCAGGCTTGCGGGATAGCACAGAAAATTTCGGTGCAAAACGGTTAACGGCAGCCCTCAGGCCGCCGCCACCTGCGGCACGTCCTGACGCGAAAGGCCTGCACCCGGAAGGCGCGCTGCTTGCTCGGGCGTGCATTCGATGACGCGATACGCCGTCGGATCCGCGAAAAGCGCGCGCAGAAGCAGGTTCGTCATCGCGTGCCCCGCCTTGTGTCCGGTATAGCGACCGAGGATCGGCGCACCCGCCAACGCAAGGTCACCAAGCGCGTCCAGCATCTTGTGGCGAACGGGCTCGTCGCGGTGACGCATACCGCCTGGCGTGACGACGCGGTCGCCGTCGACCACGACGGCCGAGGTCACGCTGCCGCCCACGATCAGGCCACGGTCGCGCATAGCATCAATGTCTGCCTTGCGGCAGAAGGTCCGGCTGTCACAGAGCTCGTGCACGAAGGTGCCGTTGGCCATGTTCAGCGACTTTTGCTGGTGGCCGATCACGGCGTCGGCGAATTCGATTTCAAAGCGGATCGTCAGACCGTCATCGGGCTCGAGAATGGCTTCGGCATCGCCCCGCTGGACGCTGACGGGCTTGAGCACCTCGATGGCGCGGATCGGCGCGTCACTGGCGCAGAGGCCTTTCGACAGGATGCCCGTGACGAATTGTGCCGAAGAGCCGTCCAGAAGCGGCACTTCCGGTCCGTCGATATCGATCAGAGCGTTCTGAACGCCCGTGCCCGCCAGAGCGGCCATCACATGTTCGATGGTCGACACTCCGACGCCGTCGGCGTTGGAAATCCGCGTGCAAAGCTGGGTATCGCTGACCGCATCCCACAGCGCCGGGATCATGCTGTCATGCTCGGTGACGTCGACCCGCCGGAACCAGATACCATAATTGGCCGAAGCCGGATGAATGGTCATACGGACGGCGCGACCGGTATGCAAACCGGTGCCGTTGAAGGTCACGGGGCTTCTCAATGTCGTCTGCAAGGGTCTCACCCAGTATTAACGCCGAACTCTGCCTCACGTTCCGGCACGCCCTAGCTAGGCAGAGCGCCGACAACCCTCAACACAATCATTGCAACAGTCTGAAACATGAATGTTACATTTCGGCGGATTGATGCCGCTCTGCGGCGTAACCTTGTATAAATAACTGAAAACAAAAGAAAAAGGCCGGTAAGAACCGGCCCAATTCTACGGTATTTGTGACGTGACGTCAGTTGGCCTGACGGCGGAGGAAGGCCGGAATCTCGATCCGTTCCTGCTCGGGCGAGTTTTCCTCGACCGGTTCCGCACGGGCCACCGGAGGCTGGGCGCGGGCCGTCTGAGGGCGGGCGTCGCCGCCATGACCGCCAGCGCCGGACATCCGGTTGATCAGATTGTTGATGCCGAAGCGCGGACGCTGCTCGCCCCCGGCCTGCGGCTGGCCCTGCGGCGCCTGAGCACGCGCGGCGCCCGGAACGTGGCCCTGCATCGAACCCGGCGCACGTCCAGTGACGCGCTCGAGACGGGCAAGCGCCTCGGGCGTCGGCGTACCTGGCGCGGGACGCTGCGCAGCGGCCTGCGGCACGAACGTCATTTCGGGCTGAGGCGCCTGTTCCTGAGCATAGGCCGGAGCGGGCTGATAGGCCGGCGGCGGCAGGTCGTCGGAAGCAGCGGCGGGCGTGTCGAGATCCTCGAACAGGCTCGGTTCTTCCACCGGGGCGTATTGCGGCGCCTGAGCGGCGGGCTGCTGCGGCGCGGCTTCTGCGGCGACTGTCCGCTCGGCCGGAACCGGTGCCGGCTCGGCGGGCGCGGCTGCCGCAGGGGCCAGCGGCTCGGCCAGCGAGCGGCGCTGCACCGGCGGTTCGCCATGGGATACGGCAGCGTCGATGCCGGTCGCAACGACGCTGACGCGCATCATGCCTTCCATGCCCGTATCCAGCGTCGAGCCGACGATGATGTTGGCGTCTGCGTCCACTTCCTCGCGGATGCGGTTGGCTGCTTCGTCCAGCTCGAATAGCGTCAGGTCGTAGCCGCCGGTGATGTTGATCAGGACACCCTTCGCGCCCTTCAGGCTGATCTCGTCCAGAAGCGGGTTCGCGATCGCCTTTTCGGCAGCCTGGATCGCGCGGTCCTCGCCCTCGGCCTGACCGGTGCCCATCATGGCCTTGCCCATCTCGTCCATCACGGCGCGGACATCCGCGAAGTCGAGGTTGATGAGGCCCGGACGCACCATCAGGTCGGTCACGCCCTTGACGCCCTGGTAGAGTACGTCGTCGGCCATCGAGAACGCCTCGGTGAAGGTCGTCTTCTCGTTGGCGAGGCGGAACAGGTTCTGGTTCGGAATGATGATCAGCGTATCGACCATCTTCTGCAGGGCTTCGACGCCCTCTTCCGCCTGACGCATCCGCTTGGCGCCTTCGAACTGGAAGGGCTTGGTGACAACGCCGACGGTCAGGACGCCGAGTTCACGTGCGGCCTGCGCGATGATCGGAGCGGCGCCGGTCCCGGTGCCGCCGCCCATGCCGGCGGTGATGAAGCACATATGCGCGCCGGCAAGCTGGTCGACGATTTCCTCGATGGTCTCCTCGGCGGCGGCGGCGCCAACCGAAGGGCGCGCCCCGGCGCCAAGTCCTTCGGTAACCCGGACACCCATCTGGATTTTGGTCGTGGCGACCGACTGCTGCAGCGCCTGCGCGTCAGTGTTCGCGACGACGAATTCGACGCCCTCAAGTTGTTTTTCAATCATGTTGTTGACGGCGTTGCCGCCAGCCCCCCCGACCCCGAAAACGGTGATCCTGGGCTTCAGCTCTTCATGGCTGGGCATGGTCAAATTCAATGTCATTACTCTGTCCGCCTGCTGTTATCGCTCCCCCGGGCCGGGGCGTTTTTCTACGGCCCTTAGGGCCGCCTGCTGGATAGGGGCACATTACCGCGCGTCAGACGCGAGGTCACCCCGATTCGAGGCGCAAAACGCAAAATATGGCAGATTTTTGTCATCAGACCTCTGCATATCCGCGCAGCCGCAAGATCGTGTGTTCGATCAAGGGCCTACCCCAAAAAGCTCACGTATTTGGGTTCAAAACCCGGATTGCGCGCGCAACCGGGCGTTGAATCTCGTCGATTTGGAAAGGCTGCTCTGCCTCTGTCCCGCCCTTTCCGGGCCTTGTGGATAACTTAGCAGATTCGCCTCGCCCCGTCGCCTGTTCTTTTTCCGTCTCCGCGGCGCACCGCCACCCTTACCAGTTGTCCCGGAACCAGCGGACCGCGCGTTTGAACGACCGCGCCGCGCCGTGGTCGATGGGCATCTCGAAATCCCACCACTCGTCCTGCGGATGCGCCGCGAACAGACAAAGCCCGACCGCGCTGGCGAAGGCCGCGCCGGTGGTCGCCTGCGGAAGACCCTGTACGCGAAGCGGACGGCCGATCCGGACCCCCTGCCCGAGGATCTTCGGCGCAAGACCGTCCAGACCTGGGATCTGGCTGGCACCGCCGGTCAGCACGATCTGCTGCGACGGCAGGTACTCGAACCCTGCCGCATCGAGCCGCGCGCGCACCTCTTCCAAAATTTCCTCGACGCGTGGACGCATGATCCCGATCAGTTCGGCGCGGCTGACCGTGCGGCGGTCATGTTCCCAGTCGCCGGTCTCGCCGCCCACCTCGATCAGGTCGCGGTCGTCCATGCCGGTGGCCACCACGCCGCCGTGGAAGGTCTTGATCCGTTCGGCCACGGACATCGAGACCTGAAGCCCCTTCGAAATGTCCTGCGTCACGTGATCGCCGCCAAGACGCACGGCGTCGGCATAGATCATGTGCTTCTTGATGAAGATCGACAGACCCGTGGTCCCGCCGCCCATGTCGATGCACGCCGCGCCGAGCTCCTGCTCGTCCTCGACCAGCGCAGACATGCCCGAGACATAGGCCGACGACGCCAGCCCCGCGAGTTCGAGATCGCAGCGCTTGAGGCAATAGATCAGGTTCTCCAGAACCGCGGTATCCGCCGTCAGCATGTGCATATCGCAGGCCAGCCGCTGCCCGATCTGCCCGCGGGGGTCGATCAGGCCCGAGCGATGGTCGAGTGCGAAATTGACCGGCTGAGCATGGAGCACCTCGCGGCCCGGCCCGATATCCGGCACCTCGCAGGAGGCAAGCGCGCGGGCCACGTCGTGTTCACGCACCACATCGCCATCGACCAGAACCGTGCCTGCAAGACCATAAGAGCGCGGCTGCCCCCCCGAGAGGCACGCGATGACATGGTCCACGCGGACATTCGCCATCTTCTGCGCGGCCTGCACGGCAGTACGGATCGCGCGCTCTGTCTCCTGAATGGCGCAGCTTTCGCCCAGTTCCACGCCCCGAGACCGCGTCGTCGCCGCACCGATCACGCGGAACTTGGTCTGGCCGGCCATGGCGCCGATGCCGTCGCCCGCAAGCACATGTTCGGTCCCGTCGAAACGCAGGATCAGACAGGCCACCTTGGACGTGCCCACATCCAGGATCGCCACTACACCGCGCTGGATCGCCGCACGCCGCATCGCGCGCATGGCGCGCTGGCTTTCATAAAGATCGGTCATTCGACTACTGCCTCATAGACTCTTGTTCTTGTTGTCAGGTTTTCCTGCATGGCCGCGTCCGAAAGGCGCAGAACGGGGCGGCGCGGGTTGCGGAAGTCGATCGCCACAATGTCCCGCGCCAAGAGATCCTGCGCATGGTCCAGCGCCATGACGCGCTTCATCGCGGTAACGGCGTCGTCTTCGGGCAGCATAATGATCTGATCCCGGTCGAGCAGAACGTCCCAGCGACGCTCGCCCATGCGGCGGAGCGCGCGGAAACGCTCCGTGACGGGTGCGGCCGCCTCGATGATCTCCAGCGCCTCGGCCACCTCGGCCCCGGCGCCAGCCCCAAGGATCAGCGGCAGATCCAGACGGTCGGCGCGGGCGTCCAGCGGCTGAACCCGATGCCCCTCGGCATCGACGAGAACAAGACCGGTCGCGCGGCGCCAGACCGCCACCGGAACCCGCTCGACCACGGTGACGGCAAGCACGCCGCCGCCCCGTATCTGCACGCTGGCGCTTGCGACGGCGTCGATTTCCTCGACCGCTTCGCGAAGCGTGTCCAGTTCCAGGTCGAAAGACGACACGGGAAAGTCGACAGGCAGGATGTCGCGCACCTCGGCCTCGATTTCGGGCGAGCCGGTCTCGACCACCATCATGCGGACCATGAATTCCGGGCGTTCCTCCACCTGCCGGCGGAGCTCGGCCACCCGCTCGGCCAACGCATCGCGGCGCGCCTCGTCCGAGGCCCAGATGGAGACACCCGCCACAATCAGAAGAACCGGCAAGCCATAGCGCAGGAACAGCCTGAACCGGGGCGTCAGCATCAGCCGGTTCATGCGATATGCCATCCGCGACGGTGCCGGGTCCTTCATCGGTCGCATGAGGCATCCTCCACCATCCAGCGGCAGAGCTCGGGGAAACCGATCCCCTTGACCCCTGCCTGCTCCGGCACCAGAGAGGTCGGCGTCATGCCCGGCTGGGTGTTGATTTCAAGCACGACAAGCCCGTCAGCGCCCAGATCGGGATTCCAGCGAAAGTCCGTCCGGCTCACCCCCTTGCAGCCCAGAACTTCATGCGCGCGGATCGCGTACTCCTCGCAGAGCGCGGTGATCTCGTCGGGGATCTCCGCCGGGACCACGTGCCGCGACCCGCCGGGCGCGTATTTCGCGTGATAGTCGTACCAGCCGTCAGTCAGGATCTCGGTCACGCCAAGCGCCCGGTCGCCCATCACGCTCGTCGTCAGTTCGCGGCCCGGAATATAGGTCTCGACCATGAGCCTGTCGGGCATGTCCTCGGCGATGGCCGGCGGGCCGTTCGCTCCTTCCAGCACGAGGTAAATGCCGACCGACGACCCCTCGTTTCGGGGCTTGATGACGTAGGGCGGCTTCATCACATGCCCGGCAGCGATCTCGGATTTGCTGCGCACGACGCTCTCGGTCACCGGGATGCCGGCACTTCGAAAGACGTCCTTCGTCCGCTCCTTGTCCATGGCAAGGGCCGAGGCCAGAACGCCGGAATGGGTATAGGGAATGCGGAGCCACTCGAGAATGCCCTGCACGCAACCATCCTCGCCCCAGCGACCGTGAAGCGCGTTGAAGGCGACGTCGGGACGCAGGTCTTCAAGACGCCGGGCAAGGTCCGCTCCGGCGTCCAGTTCGATCACCTCGTAAAGTCCTGTTTCCCGCAAGGCTGCCGCGCATTCGCACCCTGATGACAGAGACACCTCGCGCTCTGCCGAGGGGCCGCCCATCAGGACCACAACCTTGGGGGATGCCCTGCTCGACATTCCCGCCTTGTCTTTCTTGTCGAAGAGCCGTTTGCGGCCCTCTTGGTTTTACTCTGCCTCAGGGGCCGGTTCGCCGACCCTCATGATTTCCCATTCTAATCTGATTCCCGAATGCGAGAGAACCCTTTCCCGCACCTCTTCGCCCAGACCTTCCAGATCGGCCGCCGTCGCGCCGCCGGTATTCACCAGAAAGTTCGAATGCATCTCGGACATCTGCGCCCCGCCCCGGCGCGCGCCGCGCATGCCGGCGTCGTCGATCACTTTCCAAGCCTTCAGGTCATGCACGTCATCGGCTCGTCCGGTCGAGCTGAACCCTGCCGGGTTTCGGAACGTGGAGCCTGCCGTCAGCGCCTTGGTAGGCTGGGTGGCGTCGCGCTTTGCAAGCTGGGCCTCCATCGTTGCGGCCAACGCCTCCGGGTCGCCCTCGGGGGCGTCGAAAGTGGCGCGGGTCAGAACGCAGCCTTCGGGCAGATCGCTTTGCCGGTAGCGGAAGTTCAGATCGGCGGCCGGAATCGTCACGACCTCGCCCGAGCGCGTCACAGCCTCGACCTCGACCAGACGGTCGGCGGTATACGTACCATAGCAGCCCGCGTTCATCCGCACCGCGCCGCCAATGGCACCGGGGATCGTGCGCAGATAGGTCAGGTCGCGCCCGGCCTCTGCCGCCTTTCGCGCGACGTGAGCGTCAAGCGCGGCGGCCCCCGCATGGACCAGATTGCCGTCTATCTCGATCCCGGCGAAAGCGCGGCCCAGCCGGATGACCACGGCCCGCAAGCCGCCGTCCCGCACGATCAGGTTCGAGCCGACCCCCATCGGGAAGACCGCCACGTCCGGCGGCAAGGCGGCAAGGAACGCGGACAGGTCATCGCGATCGGCGGGCAGGAACAGCCAGTCGGCAGGCCCGCCCACGCGAAGCCACGTCAGCCCCGAAAGGTCGTAGTCAGGCGTCAGCCGCCCGCGCACCTCAATATCCGCAACATCAGTCATGGATGCGGGCTAGCACTTGCGGGTTGCTTAGACAATTCGGAACGCCCGACCGCGCTAGTCGCAGCCGCCGTCACCATCCCCGCCGTAGGAGCCTCCCGCGTCGCCGCCCCCGTCGCGGCGGGACGGCCAGGCCCCGATATAGCCCAGCCAGCACCGCATGGCGATCAGGGCAACGGCCCCGAAGATGATGCCCTTGGATGCCGGGGGCAGCGCCATGAAGTCCGAAACCATGTTCCGCAGGTCTTCCATCGGATCAGTGTCAGCCGCCCTGGCCGCTGTCGCAAGCCGTTTTCCGGAACGGGGCCATGCACCAGCGGAGCAGATACCTGACAGGCCAGCGCAGGACGGAACAGGCGCCAAGGAACACGGCAAGCGCGACCCATGGTCCGTTGTCATGGACCACCCAGACGAGGATCGGCAGCCCGAGCGCGATCAGGACATAGGCCTGCGGCCAGTGCTTGTAGCGCGACGGGATCATGCCAGTGACATTGGCCACGATGAGCCAGCCGAAGGCGGCAATCAGCGAAAAATTCACGCCGGCCCCTCCCACGGTTTTCCCATGGCCCTGTACGCAAGATATTTCAGCGGGTTACGGAACATCGACAGGAAGGCGAGAGTGCCGACCAGCATCGGGACGACGCCGTGCAGCATCGCGATCCACCCCAACAGGACCGGCGCGGCGATCAGAAGCGCTATTCCAGGCGGGTATTGCCAGCGCATCGGCAGCAAGGCCACGACGGTGGCGGCGATGGCCCAAAGACTGGCGGCGATCAGGGCGGGACTCATGACAGACTTCCTTTCGCGGCGACCCTAAAGCGCGAATGCGGCAGGAATTTGGAACGCCGTCAGAAGAGGCTCAGTTGATCTCCCGCTTGCGGCGGAGGTCGAAAAAGGTCGGTTCTGAGCGGCGTCAGAGGCTGGTCAAGCCCCAGACGCCGCGTGGCGACGGCGAAGCGGTGCCGGACCAGATCAGCGAACGGCCCTTCGCCCGTCATCCGCTTTCCCCATTCCGGGTCATAGTCCCGCCCCCCGTGAAGCGACCTGACCCGCCCCATGATCCGCGCCGCACGGTCGGGAAACTGCTCTTCGACCCATTCGCGGAACAACTCCGACACCTCGCGCGGAAGCCGCAGCATGACCCAGCTTGCGGCCTGAGCGCCAGCCTTTGCGCCGGCCTCAAGAATGGCCTCAAGCTCGTGATCGGTGAGCGCGGGCACCACGGGCGCCACCATCACCCGCACCGGAATGCCGGCGTCGGACAGTCTCCGGATGGTCTGAAGGCGGCGCGCGGGGGCTGGCACGCGCGGCTCCATCGCGCGCGAAACCTCGGGATCGAGCGTCGTGACGCTGATCCCCACATGGGTCAGCCCGACCCGCGCCATGTCCGACAGGATATCGATGTCACGCTCGATCAGGCTGCCCTTGGTGACGATGCCGACCGGATGCCGGAAATCCCGCAGCACCTTAAGGATACGGCGCATGATCTGATGCGTCTTTTCAATAGGTTGGTAAGGGTCAGTGTTGGTGCCTATGGCGATGACGGCGGGCCGGTAACTCTTCGCGCGCAGCTCCCGCACCAGCGCCTCGGGCGCCTCAGGCCGGGCGATCAGGCGGGTCTCGAAATCGAGACCCGGCGACAGGCCCAGATAGGCGTGCGTGGGCCGGGCGAAGCAGTAGATGCAGCCATGCTCGCAGCCCCGGTAAGGATTGATCGACCGGTCGAAGGGCACATCCGGCGAGGCATTCCGCGTAATGACGCTTCTTGGCCGCTCAAGGTCGACCGTGGTTCTAAGCGTGGGCACGTCCTCGGGGATGTCCCAGCCATCGGAAACGGCCTCGCGGTCGTGGCGCTCGAACCGGCCGGGACGGTTCGTCCGCGCCGCGCGGCCGCGCGCGCCAAAGTCCGGGTGTCTGTCAGGGGACGTCATGGTACTGCGCAAAATGGAACAAAAAGTGAACATATGCAATCCCGAAACACCTCACCCCTCGTCTGCAGACGTCCTGCAACATGAGCGAAAGCGAAGAATGTCCCGCGAAATCTTCATTAGCCTCTGCGCCGTTTCACCGCTAAAGGTCGCGGAAACAGCGGCCTGTGTCGCAAATGCCCAAGTGTCCGGGCGCTTTCGTGGCAAAAGCTCAGTCATGTGTTGCCCGCTAGCGGCGGCGCCCTTTGAAGGAACGACGACATGTCCGACGATCAGGACGACGATATCATCCTCAGCGAGCTCGAAGATGAAGAGCTCGTTCTTCAGATGCATGACGACCTTTACGACGGTCTGAAGGAAGAGATCGAAGAGGGTGTGAACATCCTGCTGGAACGTGGCTGGGAACCGTATGAGGTCCTGACCGAAGCGCTGGTGGGCGGCATGACCATCGTCGGGCGCGATTTCCGGGACGGAATCCTTTTCGTGCCCGAAGTTCTTCTGGCCGCGAACGCGATGAAGGCAGGCATGGCCATCCTGAAGCCCCTCCTCGTCGAGACCGGCGCGCCCCGCATGGGCAAGATGGTGATCGGTACGGTCAAGGGGGACATTCACGACATCGGCAAGAACCTGGTCTCGATGATGATGGAGGGCGCAGGCTTTGAAGTCGTGGACCTGGGTATCAACAACGCGGTCGAGTCCTATCTCGAGGCACTCAAGAGCGAAGAGGCGGACATTCTCGGGATGTCGGCCCTGCTGACCACGACGATGCCCTACATGAAGGTTGTTATCGACACGATGAAGGCCGAGGGCATTCGCGACGATTACATCATCCTGGTGGGCGGCGCCCCGCTGAACGAGGAATTCGGCAAGGCGATCGGCGCCGACGCCTATTGCCGTGACGCGGCTGTGGCGGTGGAGACAGCCAAGGAATTCATCGCCCGGAAGCACAACCAGCTCGCGGCCGGATAAGGGGTGGAAGGGGGCGCTGCCCCCGCGCCCGTGCCGGGCGCTCCCCCGGGATTTTCCGGACCCAAAGAATGGCAGAGGACGCGCTCGACATGACGACCCTGCCCAATGACCGGACACTCACCTATGACGGGCTGAACGCCAAGGCGGGCGGACGCGTCCTCGTGATCGCGTGCGGCGCGCTCGCGCGCGAGATTCTCGCGGTTCTGAGGTTGAACGGGCTGAATCACGTCGATCTTCAGTGCCTGCCCGCGATCCTCCATAACCATCCCGACCGGATTGTCCCAGCGCTTCGCGACGCGGTAGAGGCCGCAGAGGGGCGGTACCGGCGCATCTTCATCGGCTACGGAGATTGCGGCACCGGCGGCGGGCTGGAGCGAGCGGCGGCCGAGATGGGGGTCGAGATGCTGCCGGGTGCCCACTGCTACGCCTTCTTCGAGGGGGTAGAGGCCTTTGCCGCACGCGCCGAGGACGAGTTCACCGCCTTCTACCTAACCGACTTCCTCGCCCGTCAGTTCGACGCCTTCGTGTGGGAGCCATTGGGCCTGGACCGTCATCCCGAATTGAGGGATGCCTATTTCGGGCATTACGAGAAGCTGGTCTATCAGGCACAGACCGATGACCCGGACCTGACGGAGAAGGCGGAAGAGGCGGCCGCGCGCCTTGGCCTCATCTTCGAGCGACGACAGACAGGGTATGGCGATCTGGAACGCACACTTCTGCGCTTTGCAGGGGATGGTCAGGCTTAACACGACATTAAGGCTTCCGGGCGACTGTGCCGCCAAACGCGGACCGAAAGCCCCCGATGCCCCTGACCCTTCGACACTCCTTGTTCTGTCTGGCTGCCTGCCTTGCGGCGCCGCCATCTCACGCCGCGACGCTTGCGCCCACAGAGGCGGCGTCGGCGATCACTGCGCCGTCGGGTGCCGGCCCTGCCTTTGTCACGCGTGAGGTCTTCGCTGCCGCGTTCGGCTCTTTCGCGCAGCATCACGTTACGGCGCCACCACCGCCGCCGAAAGACGGCGCGCTGACGCTCTGGATCGCACTGATCTGCGGTGGAACTACGGCGGCTCTTGCGCCCGCCCGCTTGGTCCGGCGCTACGCCTTGCTGGCAGCCTCCGCCAGGTCGCGGACCCGCTGGACCATGGCGCTGAGGCCGTTCGACCGCTGAGAAGACAGGTGGTCGTTCAGACCAAGACGTCCCAGCTCGGCGGGCGCATCGACCTTCAGCGCCTCGTCCGCCGTCAGACCGCTGTACAGCGCGATCAGGATGGCGATCAGGCCGCGCACGATCATGGCGTCGCTGTCGCCCCGGAAGCGGATCACGGCGCCCGGCCCGGCACCGTCAATCTCGGGGGCAAGCCAGACCTGGCTCGCGCAGCCTTCGACCTTCGTGGCGGGAACACGCAACCCTTCGTCCAGGGGCGGCATCGCCTTGCCCAGGTCGATGACATGGCGATAGCGGTCCTCCCAATCATCGAGAAAGTCGAACGTGTCCGCGATGTCTTCGAAAGCCTCAGTGGCCATGGCGCCCTCCAGTCTGAGCGAGACCTAAAACGACCGCGCGCAAAGGTCCAGCGCCCGCGTTTTTACGATTCCGCCAGACGGCGCGATGCGCTAGCAAGGGGGAACGACCGAGAGGGACGGGATGAAAAGACGACAGGTTCTGACACTTGGGATCGCGGGGCTGGCCCTTGCGGGGTGCGGTCTGGGCGAAAGCAGGCTGAACCCGTTCAATTGGTTCGGCAGCGACGAGGAAACCGAGACCGTCGCGGATATCGCCCTGCCCGTCGATAGCGACACCCGCCCGCTGATGCCCGTGATCTCGTCGCTGACGATCGAGCGGACGCCGGGCGGCGCCATCATCCGCGCAACCGGTCTGCCGCCGGAACAGGGCTGGCACGATGCCGCACTGGTCTCCGAGACACGAGGACAGCCCGTGGACGGCGTTCTGACATTCGCCTTCCGGGCCCGCCCGCCGCGGACGCGGACCCGCGCCTCGACCGAGCAGTCGCGCGAAGTGATCGTGGGGCGGTTCGTGTCGGACATTACGCTGGCCACGACGCGGGAAGTCCGCGTCATCGGTGCAATCAACGGCAGGACGATCCGGCGTTAGGGCCGTTCAAACCTCGAAAACGTCGACCGACTGGCCGTTGGCCCTGAGCGCCAGCTTGCCATCGCAGAGCCTGAGCGCGTCGTCGCCAAAGGCCTTCTTCCGCCAGCCCTTCAGCGCTGCGCCGTCACGCTGGCCTGCCGCAATCTCGTCCAGTTCCGACGCGGTGGCGATCAGCTTCTGCGCGACGCCCAGCTTTTCCGATTTCGCCTTGAGCAGCACCCTGAGCAAATCCGCCAGCGCCGGATTGACCTGCAGCTTGTCGCGCGAGCGGTCGGGCTTGGGCTGTTTCTCGGCGGGAACTTCCATGCCGAGGCGGACGGCCTCGAGAATGCCCTCCGCGATCTCACCTTTCCGCGCGTCCCTCAGAAGAAGCCGCGACCGCGACAGGTCCTGCAGGCTTGCCGGACGGCTTGAGGCCAGTTCGAGAAGCGCGTCGTCTTTCATCACGCGGCTGCGCGGAATATTCCGCGATTGCGCGAAATCCTCGCGAAAGCGCGCCAGTTCCCTGACGACCGCCAGGAAGCGGCCCGAATTGGTGCGCGTCTTGACCCGCATCCACGCCTCTTCGGGGCGGACGATATAGGTCTCGGGATCGGTCAGAACCGCCAGTTCCTCTTCCACCCATTCGCGGCGGCCGGACTTGGCCAGCTCGGCCTCGAGGTATTCGTAGATCACGCGCAGATGGGTCACGTCGGCCAGCGCATAGGTCTTCTGCGCATCGGTCAGCGGCCGGCGCGACCAGTCGGTGAAGCGCGAGCTCTTGTCGAGCTGCGCCTTGGCGATCTTGCGGACCAGCGTTTCGTAACCGACCTGCTCGCCGAAGCCACAGACCATCGCCGCGACCTGCGTGTCGAACAGAGGCTCGGGGATCACGCCGCCTTCGATGTAGAAAATCTCAAGGTCCTGCCGCGCGGCATGGAACACCTTGACCACGTTCCGGTCAGCCAGAAGCGTGTACAGCGGGTCGAGCGACATGCCCTTGGCCAGCGGATCGACGAGGACCGCGTCCTCTTCCGCATCGCCGGGGATGGCAAGCTGCACGAGGCAGAGCTTGGAGTAGTATGTCCGCTCCCGAAGGAATTCGGTGTCGACGGTGACATATGGGGCTTTCGCCGCGCGGTCACAGAAGGCGGCAAGGGCGTCGGGTGTCGTGATCGTGATCATCAGGTCGGGCTGCTCGGGTCCAAAGTCTGCCCGTGATAGGGCTTTAGGCCCCGGCGGGCAAGATGACCGGCGTCATGTCGTCCGAGGCAAAGCGGCGTAGGACGGCTGGATAAAGCCTGTGCTCTTCGACCAGAACCCGCGCGGCCAGCGTTTCGGTCGTGTCGCCCGGTTCGATCGGGACGCGCGCCTGCCCGAGGATCGGGCCGTCATCGAGATCGCCGGTGACGACATGGACGGTGCAACCCGCCTGGGTGTCGCCCGCAGCGATGGCGCGCGCGTGGGTGTCGAGACCCCGGTATTTCGGCAGAAGCGACGGGTGGATGTTCAGCATCCGTCCCGCCCACCGCCCCACGAAGTCGGGCGTCAGAATGCGCATGAATCCGGCCAGGCAGATGATGTCCGGCGCATGCCGCGCCAGCGCCTCGGAGAGCGCGCGTTCAAAGCCCGGGCGATCGCCCTTGTACAGGGTGTGATCGACAACCTCGGTCGGAATGCCAAGCGCCTCGGCCTTGGCAAGGCCGCCCGCGCCGGGGCGGTTCGACAGAACCACGACCGGGCGCGCCGGATGATCGCCCGCCATATCCCGCGCCAGAACCTCCATGTTGGAGCCGGACCCTGAGATCAGGATGGCAACACGTTTCAAGAAAGCGAACCCGTGTACGCGACGCCCTGCCCCTCGGCGATCCGTCCGATCCGGACCGTGTCGTGACCCGCCTCGCGGAATGCGTTCTCGGCCGCATCGGCGCTGGACGGATCGACCACGGCTATCAGGCCAATGCCGCAGTTGAAGGTCTTCAGCATCTCCGGCTGATCCATGCCGCCTTCGGCCGCCAACCATTTGAAGACGGGTAGAAGTTCCCACGCACCAAGGTCGATCTCGGCTCCAAGGCCATCCGGCAGGACGCGCGGCAGGTTCTCGGTCAGGCCGCCGCCGGTGATATGCGCGAGCGCATGAAGTCCGCCGCCATCGAGGGCCGCCTTCGCGCCCTTCACGTAGATCTCGGTCGGTGTCAGCAATGCCTGCCCGAGCGTCTGGTCGGTCCATGGGCAAGCGTCCGACCAGCCGAGTCCCGACCGCTCGACGATCCGCCGGACCAGCGAATAGCCGTTCGAGTGCACGCCGCTGCTTGCAACGCCGATCAGAACGTCGTCTGCGGTCACGCCTTCGGGCAGCATCCGCCCCCGCTCCATCGCGCCCACCGCGAAACCGGCAAGGTCGAAATCACCGGCTTCGTACATCCCCGGCATCTCGGCGGTCTCACCCCCGATCAGAGCGGCGCCAGCACGCTGGCAGCCCTCAGCGATGCCCTCGATCACCGCCTGCGCCTCGTCCAGGTTCAGCTTGCCGGTGGCGAAATAGTCCAGAAAGAACAGCGGCTCGGCACCCTGACAGATCAGGTCGTTCACGCACATCGCCACAAGGTCGATGCCGACGCCCGCAACCTCTCCGGTGTCGATCGCAATTCTGAGCTTGGTGCCGACGCCGTCCGTGGCCGCCACCAGCACCGGGTCGCTGTAGCCTGCCGCCTTCAGATCGAACAGCGCCCCGAAACCGCCAAGCCCTGACATCGTGCCGGGCCGCGCCGTTCGCTTCGCCGCCGGCTTGATCCGCTCCACAAGGGCGTTCCCGGCGTCGATATCGACGCCCGCCTCGGCATATGTGAGCCCGTTCTTCGTCATGCCATGCCCCTTTCAGATCGCACCGGCCTCCTAGCCCAAGGGCGCACGCCTGTCCACGCCGCACGGACAGTTGACGGACCGACAGGTGACGACTAACGAGAACGTCAGGCGGGCCTGTAGCTCAATTGGTTAGAGCAGAGCGCTCATAACGCTTTGGTTGGGGGTTCGAGTCCCTCCGGGCCTACCACGCCTTTTTTCCGCCGCCATTCCCCGCAGCCTTTGAGCATGAATAGGCTTATTCCGATATTTCTGGAATTGCGCCAATTCCTGTGCAATAGAACAACCGGTTTCTAATGAACGGAAAAGGACCGGGAATGGCTAAGATCAGCCTGGACAAACTCTCTCTGGAAGAACTGAAAGCGCTCAGAAAAGACGTCGACAAGGCGATTGCCGGATTTGCCGAAAAGAAACGGCAAGAGGCGAAAAAGGCCCTCGAAGATGTCGCTGCAAAACACGGCATGAGCCTCGACGAAATTCTCGGTGGCACCGCAAAGAGAAAAAAATCGAAGGCCGCTGCCAAATATCGCAATCCGGAAGACCCCAGCCAGACATGGTCCGGCCGTGGCCGTCAGCCCGCCTGGTACAAGGCCGCGATTGCCAAAGGGAAAAAACCCGAAAACATGGTCATGTAAGCCTGAAGGACCGGATTATTTCGGCAGAATGATTTCCGCCCGTAATCCGGTCAATTCACGCGCATCGCCCAGGCTGAGGCGCCCGCCGTGTTGTCGCGCGATATCGGCCGCAATTGCCAGCCCCAGCCCCACGCCCGAGCCGTCATCCTGATTGCGTGCACTATCGAGACGGGAGAACGGCTTAACTGCCTCGGCACGTAATTCCGGCGCAATTCCCGGCCCGTCATCCTCGACAGCGAATACAATTCGGTCCCCTAGGTCCTCGGCGGTCATGCGTGCTCTTTTTCCATAGCGCACGGCATTGCCAACAAGATTGTCGATAGCGCGCGCCAGGGCATGAGGATGCGTTTTCAGCATGACATCCTGAGGTACCGGACCCGTTTCGATAGGCTGGCCCGCACGGCGTGCGCGGTCGACCGCCTGTTCCACGATCTCGCCAAGTGACACGGTCTCGGCGTTTTCATGGGCCGCCCCTTTCGCAAAATCGAGAAATGCATTCAGCATCATCTCCATTTCCGTGACATCGGTCTCAAGCGCGCGCCGCTCAGGCCCCTCGTCCATGAGGCTGAGCGCCAGCTTCATACGGGTCAACGGCGTCCGAAGATCGTGGCTGACGCCAGACAGCATCACCGTACGCTGCTCTATCTGCCGCTCGATCCTGTCCCGCATTTCCAGAAAAGCGTCGCCCGCCTCGCGCACTTCGGTGGCACCCGTGGGGCGATATTGGACCCGTCGCCCCTTACCGAAGGCCGAAGCGGCGGCGGCAAGCCGACGGATCGGGCGCACCTGCCCCCGCAGGTACAGAAGCGCGATGGCCGTCATAAGGAATGCGGTGACGCCAATCAGGACCAGAAACTGGTGAGGATTCCTAGGGCTGAGGCGGCCCCGCGCAATGTCCAGCAGAACCGGGCCACGGTCAGTCTCGTGCAGAAGCTGCGTGCGCCCGTCGACCCCGACCAGATCAACGGCCACCAGTCCGGGCAGCCTCTCCTCCAGCGTCGCCCGCACCGTGAGACCCGAAAGGTCGATCCACTCTCGCCGGGCCTCTAACCCGGCATTCGTCCAGGTCAGTCCCATGTCGAGCGCCGACGCGATCTCGTCGGCCATGGCACGCGCGGTCGTGGCATCCGGTGCAGCGTCGATAACCTCGGCGATGTAGCGGACTTCGTCGGCCACGCCGCTGGTCATCTGGCGGGTCACGTCCTCGTAGAGGCGCTGGATGAAAACCACCGACATGACCGTGAGAATGCTCAGGACCGGCACCAGCACGATCAGCGCGGCGCGTCCGTAAAGTGATCGCGGCATATAGCCTTTCAGAAACCGGCCCAGCATGGCATGACCCTAAGGAGGAGCCGACCCGAGAGAAAGAGCCAATGACCGATGCGGTGCCAGGCACCCCAGTCGAGATCGACGACGGCGTCCGCCTGCTTCTCGCTCCGAATGCCGGGCCGATGACCCACAGGGGCACGAACACGTGGCTTGTGGGTGAGACCGATCTGGCCGTGATCGACCCCGGTCCCGACGACCCCGCTCATTTCGACGCGCTCCTGAGTGCGGCAGGCGGACGGGCCGTGACCCATATCCTCGTCACCCACGCCCATGCCGACCACAGCGCTCTCGCCCCCCGCCTTGCTCAGGCGACAGGGGCCGAGATCATCGGTTTCGGCCCGGCGACAACTGGCAGGTCTGCCGTCATGGAAAGGCTCGCCTCCGAAGGTGGTCTGGCGGGCGGCGAAGGCCTGGACGCGAGGTTCACCCCGCATCGGGCCGTGCGCGATGGCGACAGGATTACCGGCAAGGACTGGACGCTCGACGTCCTCCACACGCCCGGACACTTCGCCGGCCACCTGTCCTTTCAACTGGACGAGGCGCTCTTCTCCGGCGACCACCTCATGGACTGGTCCACGACGATCGTATCCCCGCCGGACGGCGATATCGCGGCCTTTCTGGAGACGTCCCGGCGCCTGATCGGGCTTGCGCCCGCGCGCTGTCTGACCGGCCATGGTGGCGTGATCCATGACCCGGCCGGTCGCCTGTCCGAACTGATCGCCCACCGCGAGGCCCGCGAGGCGCAAATCCTCGACGCCATCGGCTCGGGCGCGGACACCGTGGCGAAAATCACGGCCCGGCTCTATGCCGATGTGGCGCCACTGCTGCTCGCCGCTGCCGAACGCAATGTCCTTGCGCATCTCATTGATCTGGAGAGCAGAATGCTGATCCGGGCCACACCCGCAGTGGCGCTGCGATCTTCGTTTGAATTGGTGTGATCGAAGCGCATTTTTTCAGCTCGACCCTCTGGACGTCCCCAGCCGCCATTGCTATATCGCCCCCGGTGTTCCGGCGTAGCTCAGCGGTAGAGCAGTTGACTGTTAATCAATTGGTCGTAGGTTCGATCCCTACCGCCGGAGCCAAAACTTCCCGAAAAGATATGAGGCTTTCCGCGCAGCCCAGTTTGCTTTGCGGCGACTTCGCCTTCTTGCGGTGATCAGTAGCTTGCGCCAAGCCTGCGGTCGGCGGACACCGGATCGCTCGCCACCGAAAGGATACGATAGACCAGTTCGGCGAGGCCGGTGGTTTCGGTCTTGGAATAGATCGAACGCAGATGACTGCGGACGGTCGACTCCGACAGACCAAGCTCGTCCGTAACAGCCTTTACCGACAAGCCGCGCGAGAGAAGCAGACAGACCCGGAATTCGGCCCGGCTCAGCTTGGCCGGGTTCGACACGCCGAGAATGGGTTCGCTCGGCTTGATCCGGTTCTCCTTGGCCAGCGCGCGGGCACGGACCATACGCTCATCCATCTGCGCCTGCGTCACGAGGCCGGTTTTGCGCCCCGCCCACGCCCTCACGAGCGTCGGCATGACTGTATCGAACTCGGCTTTCTCGTTACGCCCGAGCACGTGATCGAAATGGAATTCGAGATAATCGTGCTGAAGTCCGGTGGATTCGATGGCCACGACGACGATATCCGCCACACTGCGCGAAACGAGCCAGTTCGACAGACCAGCGCTCGTCGAGAAGTCACTGTCGGACAGGTGGTCGGACAGGAACCAGACCGTGCCCGAGCGCACGCGATTGTAGAATGCACCAAGCACGTCTTCGGCCATCGGACGACGGAAGGGAGCGGCTTCACGGTCGGTATCGCGTGCATCGTACTCGGCGACCAAACGGGACCGGCCCTGTTGTCTTGCATCGCGGGAAATCGCTGCGGCTTCGGCGCCGATAGCTTGCGAGATTGCGGACAAGGCTTCGCCCAATGGCATGGAGCCATGAACCGCTCCGCACCAGCTCGCGATACCGTCCAGAATTCTGAGGTCTCTGCCGAGACCGTGTGAATCCGGTTGGTCCCTATCACCCCTCAAGCCAATCAATGTGACTACTCCAAAAAATCTTTTACCCGGCAGGGGAAAATCACCCTCGCCGAACTGCTCGAATCTTACCGTTTTGTTGTTGGAACCTCTCGATCCGCATTCAGCGTGCTGACGCAGCGCCATCTTGTCAAGCGGACCACAAAATCTGCGAAAAATACGCGCTCTAATTGAGCTTTCATGGCCACTTGGGAAACAATACCCCTAAAGCCCAAAAATTGTCTCGCCGGACACAACCGGCGAGACAGGAAGCTCAGTTGCTGAACGTGTTCATCCAGCGGATAGCAATGGGTCCGAGAATCAACAGGAACAGCGCCGGCAGCATAAGCGCCGCCATGACAAGCGACATCTTTACGGGAAGCTTGTTCGCCATTTCCTGCGCCTTGAGCTCACGCGAAATCCGCATCTCACTGGCGTAGGTTGTCAGGGCCTGGCTGACACTGGTACCGAACTGGATCGACTGAAGGATCACGCTCGCGAAAGACCGCACCTCATCGACATTCGTGCGGGCAGCCATGTCCATCAGCGCCTTTTCCCGCTCACCGCCGGCCGAAACCTCAAGCTGCACGAGGCGGAATTCCTGGCTGATCGCAGGCGCCGACATCTCCATTTCGTTCGACACACGGGTCATCGCAGCGTCAAAGCCAAGACCGGATTCGATCGAAACCTGCATCAGGTCGAGCGCATTCGGGAAGCTTTCCGAGACCTGAAGCTGCCGCTCATCCACCTTGGACCGAAGCCAGAGCGCCGGGCCGAAGAACCCAAGGATCAAGAGCGCCGTCAGCGTGTAATACGTCATCATCCTGCTCTGGCCGTCGATAAAATCGGCCAGGAACTCGGGAAGCGGCAGGAAAGTCTGCTGACGGAGCGCCAGGAGAAGAAGATAGGCGCCCGGCAAGGCAACGGCGAGCAGGATCCGGATGGTGTAATACTTCGCGACCGCATTCTGACCGACGATACCGGCATTCATGAGCTGACGCCGGATTTGCGTCCGCTTTTCGCGGCTCTGCGGCATCAGCGCCTTCATCAGGCCCTTGGGGTCGACGTCCGCGTTGTTCAGAAGGCCCGCTTCGAAGGAGGTGCGCCGCTTGAGCGGCCGGCCGCTGTGATAGCGCCGCCCCACGGGGTCCGAGGCAACGAGCCCCCCGAAGAAACCGTAGGCGATCAGAAGCGAGCCGATGAAGATGCCGAGAATGATAAGACCCGAGGCCGAGCCGACATTTCCGAAAAAGGCTGTGATTTGTTCAAACATGTGTGCGCCCTCCTCAGAAGCGGAAGTTGACGAGTTTACGCAGGATGAGCGCGTTCAGGACCGTCAAGGTAACAATTGCAATGCCCAGTGGGATTGCCTCTGGCTCATTCGCGATCGAGCCGTAGTAGCTCGGCGTCAGTATCTGCATCACCACGAAAATCAGGATCGGGATGAAGCTCAGGAAGGCCGCCGTCAAACGCCCCTCTGCCGACAACGCCTTGATTTTCTTGCGCATATTCAGCCGGTCGCGGATCGTTCGGGACATCACGCTTAGCACCCGAGCCAGATCGCCACCCGTACCGTGTTGAATTGCGATGGACGTGGCAAGATAATGGATATCTTCCTGATCGATGCGCTCGGCAAAGTCGCGGAAAGCTTCTGTCAGTTCGTCACCGAAACTGACCTGATCCACCACGATCCCGAATTCCGATCCGATGGGGTCTGGCATCTCGTTGGCCACCGCCTGCAAAGACGTGTTCAGCGGGTGACCCACCTTCAGACCCCGCGCCATGAGATCGAGCGCATCGGGAAGCTGTTCGACCATCTTGGTCAGGCGTTCGTTCCGCTTTTGACGAACCTGGATAATCGGCAGGAAGAGGCCGACGACGAAAGCCAAAGCTGCAGCATTCACGACGTTCATGAACTGCGTCGCGATCACGAAAATCGCGACCGCAGCCGCGAAACAGGTCATCAGGAAGGCGCCAGGCGCCATGGTGATCCCGCCCTGCCGGAGCACGGTAGGAAGATCACCCACGAAAGGCAGACGCTCGACGAAAGACCGCTTTTCGGACGGCTTGAGGATCTTGAGGATTTCCTCGGTCGTCGCGCCCTTCGCGATCAGTTGCATCCGGCGGCTCTTGGCCTCTTTCGCCCCCGCGCTCCGCGACAGGAGCTGGCGAAGACCCTCGAGGACCAGCAACGCGCCCAGGAACGCGCCCAGGTAGATCACGAATTGAAGGTCGACGAGTTCGATGATTTCTCTGATCTGTTCCATCGATCACGCTCCCCGCGACAGGAAGTTGGTCTGGCTCAGGTCGACGCCCGCCGCCAGCAGCTGCTCGGCGCATTTCGGGCGCATACCCGTCGCTATGAAGTCGCCAAGCACCTCGCCATTCGGACCCTTGCCTGTCTTCTTGAAGACGAAGATGTCCTGCATGGTGATGGTCTCGCCTTCCATGCCGGTGATCTCGCTGACGCTGACCACCTTCCGGTTACCGTCGGACAGACGGTTGAGCTGAACGACCACGTTGATGCCTGCCGCGATCTGGCTGCGCACCGCCGAAAGGGGAAGTTCCATTCCCATCATCGACACCATCTGTTCAAGACGGCTCAGCGCGTCGCGGGCGGTGTTGGCGTGGACCGTGGTCATCGAGCCATCATGGCCGGTGTTCATGGCTTGAAGCATGTCGAAGGTCTCTGCGCCACGGACCTCGCCCACGATGATGCGGTCAGGACGCATCCGGAGCGCGTTCTTCACAAGATCGCGCTGGAAGATGGCGCCTGCCCCGTTCGGGTTCGGCGGGCGGGTTTCGAGGCGGACGACATGCTCCTGCTGCAACTGCAGTTCCGCCGCGTCCTCGATCGTCACGATCCGCTCGTTGGGGCTGATCGAGCGCGACATGGCATTCAGAAGCGTGGTCTTGCCCGAGCCGGTACCGCCCGAGATCAGGATGTTCATACGCGCCTCGACCAGCGCCTTCAGAAGCGCCGCAGCGGGTTCGGAAAGCGAGCCAAGCTCGATCATCTTCTCCAGAAGGATCGGCTTTTTCGAGAATTTCCGGATCGAGAGGCTCGGCCCGTCGATGGCGCAGGGACGGATGATCGCGTTCACACGGCTGCCATCCGGCAGGCGCGCGTCGACCCAGGGCTGGCTTTCATCGACGCGGCGACCGATTGACGACACGATTTTGTCAATGATCCGAAGCAGATGACGCTCGTCCCTGAAGCGGACATTCGCCTTTTCCAGGATACCGAAACGTTCCACGTAAACCTTGTCATGGGCGTTCACGAGGATGTCGTTGATCGTCGGGTCGGCCAGAAGCGGCTCGAGCGGGCCATAGCCCAGAACCTCGTCCATCAGCTCGTCGACGATCTTCTTGAAATCCTCGGTGCGCATCGGCCGCTTTTCCTCGGCCAGCACCACCTGGGCGAGGTTCGCGACCTCGCGGCGGAGCTCGTCCGTCGCGACCTTGTCGATAACGCTCAGGTTCAGCCGCTCCAGCAGCGCTTCGTGCAGACGGGTCTTCAGCTCCAGCCGGTCCGTCAACTCCTTGTCGGTGTTGGTCAGCGAACGCAACGCCTGGCTCGTCACCTGCGCGGCGGCCTGATCCATGTTGACCACGGTACCATTGCCGGTCGCGGCGGCCTTGTCGGTTTTGCCAAATGACTTGAACATATCGTGGTCTCCTTACACTCGTGCTTTCGCCTGGTCCTTCGGCAGCGCCTGAAGCGTTGCCTTGGCCAGTGCGGCAATCCCCTTGGCGATTTCCGACCGGGCGGCCACTTCGCTGAGGGGTTTTCCATAATCGACCGCCTGACGCGCCGCCTTCGGATCATGGGCGATCCAGTGGTTGAACGGCATGTCGAGCGCTCGCGAGGCTTCCTTGTGATGCTCGGCTTTGAACATCGGCTTCTTCTCGTGGTTGATCACGATCTCGATCGGCAGCTCGACATTGTCGGCCAGAACGAAATCCATCAGGCGCCGCGTGGCGCGGATCGACGGCACCGACGTATCGGTGACGATCATGAACTGGTCGCATTCCGTCAGAATGGGCTCGAGCCAAGTCACCAGCGCACGCGGCATATCGATCACCACATAGTCGAACATGGTCTTCAGCGTCTGCACCAGCGCCTCGACTTGCTGCGGCTGCATCGCTTCCAGCGGGACGAAGCTGGATGGCGCCGACAGCACGGCCAGCCCGTTGGGCGTACGGTCAATCGATTGCTCGATCCATTCGACATCCGGAAGGAAGCTTTCCGACGCCAACTGCATCAGCCCACCTTTTCCTTCGATGTCGAGAAAGTCGCCAACCGTCCCGAATTGCAGGTCCATGTCGACGAGGATGACCCGATTGGAGGCCTCTTTCTTGAAGGCACCCTTCCGGTCCAGAAGCTGATCTGCAAGGTTCACGGCGACGGTGGTGGCGCCGATGCCGCCCCGCGCCTGCTGAACGGCAATGACCCGGCCCTTTGCGGCCTTGTCGCCGCTGTATTTCTCGACCAGCGCCGCGCGGCGCTTTTCGATCCAGGTATTGACCTGCTCGGCAAGTTCGCTGTCCGGCATCGGATAGGGCAGAACATCGTCCACGCCCGAGCGGCTGAGCGCGCGCACCTTGGACAGCGGGAGATCGCCATCCGTCAGAGCGAGATAGACCGTGTCGGGCCCGCGCTGCTCTGTCAGCACTTCGATTGCTGACAGGTCGGCCGCGTTCGACGGATCGGTGGCGAAAATCACCACGTTATGATCGGCGGCCATGCGGACCGCAGTGCCGTTCAGCTTCGAGACGCTGGACGATTCCCGAGACAGCTTGACGCCCTCGAGGCCTTCCAGAACGCCACCGACTGACTTCGCAATATCCTCGTCGGCAGAAATGAGAAGAATGGAACTGTTGCTCATTATCTTTGTCCTGACCTTTTGCCCCCGAGCGGCCCGTTAGCCGTTCATTCCAGAATTGATGTCTTCACCCGGCACCGTGGCGCTGATCCCCGGGAAGGGGATTGTACCGCCCTTCGCCGGCACGCCGCTGGTGTCGGCGGCACCCGCGTTCGCGGCAAGCGCCGAGAGCGGTGTGACGAAGGTGAAGCACGGGTTTCCGTTGCAGTTGTTGTCGCCCACGCCGATCAGCTCGGCTGTGATCACCGGCACATAGGGTCCGCCGACAAAGCCCAGACGATTGTCGTGGCCATAGGTGATACGCACATTCGCCGCCGACAGGTTGTCGGGCAGAAGTGGCGCCATGCGGTCCCAGATATTCTGCGCGGCATCCTGACGGACCTGATCGCCAGACGTCAGGGCGGATTGCAGCGTGCACTGCGGCACCGGCGACGGCACCTCGCAGACCCCCTGCGTCCCATCCCAGCAAAGCGTGCCTGCCGGATACTGATCCGGAGTGCCGAGCGAGCGGAAATGGAACGGTGGCACGCCATCACAGACCGCCGGTCTCAGCGATGCGGTACGGGCCGCCTGCTGCACGGCTTTCTCGGCCGACACCCAGGTATAGCCGAGCCGCGCGAAATCGAGGATCGCGAAGAGGATCAGCAGAAAGAGGCTGATGCAGATCGCGAATTCGACCATCGTCGTGCCATCCTCGCGCCGCAGAAAGCCACGTGGCCGGCACATATCCTTATGAACAAGATACTGTTTCATATGCCATAAATCCGCGATTCATCGTTCACGATATGATCGATGGGGTCGAGCAGCGGCTGCCCGTTCAACTCGAGAATACCCACCAGCGGGAAGGTGATGCGGAACTGGGCCTCAAGCTCGGCCACCGGCACGATCGGATCGCGGAAGGCGCCTGCCACGCATTTGATGCGAGACTTGACGTTCACCAGCGTCACATTCGCCGGAAGCAGCGTATCGACCTCAGTCGCCATATTGCGGAAGACGATCGGATAGAAAACGTCGCCCGAAGTGCCCGTCTCGGGCGTGCCGAAAGACGGCGTGCTTGTGGAGGTCTGACCCGCGCAGGAATCTTCCGCCGTGATCCGCGCCATGTAGCGCGTCGCATCCCGCACGCCCTGCACCGCCGCCTGGTAGCTGAAGAACAGCCGCGAGAACTCGACGATAACGAAGAAGGCCAGCAGGAAGGGCGGCAGGATCAGTGCGAACTCGACCAGAGCCGCCCCGTCTTCGCGCCGCTTGAAGCGCTGGAGGAAACGAACCGCGCGCATCACTCGGCCACTCCGAGCGGACGGTTACGGTAAAGCTGAACCAGGTTCCGGAACCGGCCCGGGCGCACCTGGGTCTCGCCGGTGTTCAGCGCGGGACCGATGATTTCAACAAAAATTTCCTTCTTCTTCTTGTCGACCGGATCGTCATCAGACGGGCTGATCAGGAAAACCTCGACAAAATAAGTGGCGCGCACGTCGGTCGTCTTGCCGCTGATCTTCTGCGCCCCACAATCCACCGCTGCCGCAACAAGCGTCCGACGCCTGGGATCAAGCGAGAAATTGCTTTCGTCGGCCACACGCGAGCAGTACGGATTGGTGGACCCGAGACGATCGTAGTTGGTCGGACCCTCGATATCCCGAATAAGCTCGCGGGGGCGCGGAACAAGCACAGCCTCTTCGCCAGGGCCCGAAATGTCTTCGACAATAAGACTGGCCCCGTCCGCTTCATCATTGAAGGTGTCGACGGTGTTGTCCGGATCGAGATTGAAGACGAGATTCGGCACCTGATAGAGCGAGCCCGCGACTTCGGCCTGGTAATAGTCCCATTTGGTTGACCCATTCGGGATGATCGGGAAATTGCTATAATCAACGGGCGTCGCGCCAGCAGGCAGATTCCGATTGATCATCGAGGTTTTGGTCAGCTGATCGGGATCTGGAATCTGATTGCCCGCTCCATCGACACTCGGAGTTCCATCGGCTTCCCTCTGGACCAAGCCGGCGTCGATCAAATCTTGTGCGGTGTAGTCGGTCCCATAAACGGCTTCCGGGCGGAAAGGATCGTCGCGGTGATACTCCTCGCCAGCGATTGTCATCATTTCACCGCCAGTGGTGATGTCACCCGAAAGGATCGTCCCTGTACTGTCAAAGTCGCGGGAATAGTTCGTCTCGACATACTTAAGTCGACCATCTTCCCAATCCGCATTCCCGTAGCGCAGCTCGCCCGAATAGTTGCCGCAAGTCCCAAAAGGATCGGCTGCTGTTGACTTGAAACAGTCATCCGGCGGCAAAGCCATGGTCGTGGTTGTCGACGTTTGGCCTGAACCGCACACGCCATCTGCCTCATACGCCTTGTTCACAACTGGCGCAGGACGATAAGTCGGATCATCCGCAACCTGGCTCGAAGACGACGAATAGATGTCGAACCTCGTATCGAACACCGCCGCCACGTTGCCTTCCTTCTGGCCGGGCAATGTCGTCAGAAGCCCGTTTTCGAAACAAAGCGTGGCGCCTCCCTCGGCTGCAAAGAGGCATTCGTACAGGTTGTTACCCGAAAGGCCCTGGCACGGTCCGTCCAGATCGACGACCGTATCCGGCACCTGCTCGCGGATATCGAGCCAGGTAAAGTTGCCGGGCTCCCAATAGGGTCCGCCCTGACCACCGCCGCCGTCACCGTCGCGAAGCCGAATGGTCTGGCCGATATGATCCGCAGGATCCCACGGCTCGCCCGACATGAGACTATTGCCCTCAGGCATGCAGAAGAAGACCGGCGATACATCGCAAGCAAGACTGGTGTAGCCCGCAACAGATTCCGCGCCGATCAGCTCGGAGGGAAGCGTGTTCGTGCCGAAGATCGTAAGAAGACGGGCGAAGACCCACGGCACCGTGATCCGCGTATCGTTCGTGCCGTCGTCCAGAAGCGCGACGCGAACGAACCGTGCGAGGGCATCACTGGCCGGATCGGTGTCCGAAAGCGGCGGGTTGGTCTGTCCGACCGCAATGCCAAGGTCTTCTTCGTCATCATCGGGCAGCGTTTCGTAGAAATAAATCTGGAAGTCGCCTGGGCCGAGAACCTTGTCTCCGTCGCCGATCACGTATTCGTCGAGGATCAGCTGATCGGCGGCCGCCTTGGCGCGCTGGATCGCACCCGGAAACCCGTTCAGTTCGCCCGCCGCGGCAAGGGCCACATGGTCAGTAAAGGACTGGATTTCGGTCTGGGTAGAGGCACGGCGGCCGATGTCAAAGGACAGGGCTGCGACAAGGAAGATGGCGGCGCAGCAGAGCGCGAAGAAGACAAGGATCGCTCCGTCTTCGTCTTTCTTGAACCTGGACACAGTCATACCGTTAACGCGGGTCCACATGGCAACACCCCTCGTTCGAGATACCGAAAACTTTCGTTCAAATTTTGGCGCTGGCCGGGCCAATACGTGCCGGCCAGCGTCGGATTTCAGGTCAGTTGACCGCCTGGTCGCGTTCCTTGACCTCGACCTCTTCCATCGCGACCGCACCACGGCGGACGGTGACGGTGGCCTTCGGACCCTCTTCGGTCGGGCTTTCGTCGCGGATGATGTCGGACAGGCGGATCGACTCGATCGGCTGATCTTCGTCGTTGGTCAGGCCGCGCAGCGACAGGCTGAGCGTCCCGGCCTTCTGGGCAAGCGCGAGCTTCTGTCCCTGCTCAGGGGTTACCTCGACGGTCACGGTCTTCGCGATGTTCGGGTTCTCGGCCTGCTCATCGGCCTGCTGGTCGACACCGACGATGCGGATCGACTGAAGGATGGTGAGTGCACGTAGTGAGCCGCCACCGCCGGTCGTCAGGACGATGTCGACGATATCGCCCGGGGTCACGAAGCCACCGACCGAAGTTGTGGCGTTCACGGTGATCGCCATGGCGCGGTTGCCCTTGGCAAGCGTCTGCGTGATCGTGACTTTCTCACCGAAGTCCGAAACCTTGTTGGCAAGGACCAGCTCGCCCTGCGCCATCGCGCGCTTGGCGCGACGGGGTTCGTTTCCGTCTGCGGGAAGCAGAACCGAGTAATCGCTGAAGATGCCCGGCGGCACCGCTTCGGCAGGCCACTGGATCGTGGTCAGCTTGTGACCTTCGACGGTCGAGCCGAAGGGAATGTCCTGGGCCGCGACGACGACGCTGACAAGCGCGGGTGCCTGCGGGTCGATGGACGCGGTCGCCGGCTGAACCTTCAGAAGTTCCTGAGAGGCATAGAGCGAGGCGCCAGCCAAGGCCATGCCGGCCATTGTAACGATGAGAGAACGGATACGCATTGGTTTACTCCTTGGCAGCGTTGGAGGCTACAACTCAAAAGGCGCTGGCGGTTTCGGCGATTTCGTTGCCTACGGCGGTACCGAGTGCAGAGATCGCAGAGGCCCCAACCACAATAGCTACGATCAGTGCAACGCCGTATTCCACAAGGGTCGCTCCGGAAGAGGACACACAAAACAAGTTCAGTTTTTGAGCAATTTTCTTCATCAAGACTCTACCCTCTGTGATGCCAATCAGAGGCGCAATTTCTGCGCCCCTGATTTATGCGAAGTTTGATCAGCAAGTGCCGTCTGCAACTGTGACTGAAACGCCGGTCGTTCCTGCAGGCGCCAGCGACGAGCAGCTGTCTTGCATGTTGGACTGGGTCGCAGACCCAAGACCGGTCATAACCGTGCCGCCGACGATAATGGCAAGCAGAAGCGCAACACCGTATTCAACAAGCGTTGCACCGGACTCGTCGTTAAGAAACTTATTTAGCATTTTTGATACTCCTATTGCACAGATCAGCAGGTTGCGTCGCCAGCACCTGTGATACTTCCGTCCGTACCAACAGTGCCATAGTCCAGAGCGGCACAACCGCCGTTTACGTTGGCTTGCACGTCAGCACCAAGCAACGAAAGCGTTGTACCACCGACGAGAATAGCGACGATCAGAGCAACACCGTATTCAACCAGCGTCGCGCCGCCTTCGTCTTTGGCAAAATTCATGAAAAGGTCGCGCATTTCAGATCTCCTTACATGCACATTTGTTAAGTACCGCGGGAACTGCGGCGTTACTGTCTGGCCCGGCGACTGTCCCCCCGGCCCGAAGACGATGGTAAGGTTTCGGTAACCTCTTGCGCATCGTCCGAACCGATGAAGAATACAACCTCAGGTGGTATTTGCGGGCAAGTTTGGCCGAAATGTGTCAAAATCGGGTGGGAGTTGCCCCAATTTGGGCGGCCTGGGCTGGCAAAAACCCGCCGAATCCACCCGAATCGGGCTGTGGGTAACCTCTCGGGAGTTCCCTTCGAGGACAACGCGGGCCTCATGATCGGACTGTTGCCGATTCGCGAATAATCTCCTGAAAATTAACCGTAAAAAAGCTGACCCGACCATCCGAATACGAAAAATCCATTGATTCGACGGGTTCGGCCTCTGAACGCCCTCTGTGGAAAACCGCGCCACACCCATGACTGCCCCCCTGTCGCGCGCAGAAAATCGCCGCCCCAATCGCGCCACAATGTCGCCACAATTCATACGGGCATTCCCCTGCCCCGAAATGGCCACAGCATTACCCCCTCGTCGCCGCCCCCTCGGCACGCCCTCCTGAAAGCCTTCGACTGCGGGCAAGGACCCGCCGCTATCCAAGGAGAGGGCCATGATCGACACCGATCGCACCCCGACCCAGACCGGACAACCCGCGCCGAAGGAGCCAAAAGGCCCGCCCCCCGAAAAAGAGGCACCGCCTCACAAGTTCGACGACTGGGCCTTGATCTGATCTTCTGCTCGGCCGCCCGCGGACCTATACCGGGCGTATGACCGCGCCCGTTTCCTCGATCCGCAATCTCGGCCCCGCCTCCGACGCCGCTTTCGCGCGCGCCGGGATCACCAGCGCCGACGAGCTGCGCGCACTCGGGCCGGACGAGGCCTATCGCCGGCTGATCGCGAGCGGAACGCGGCCCCACTTCATCGGGTATTATGCCATGGTCATGGGCCTTCAGGGCCGTCCGTGGAACGATGCGCAGGGGGCCGAGAAGGTCGCGCTCCGCGCGCGGTTCGATGCGATCAAAGCGGCTGCCGCCGGTTCGCCGGGGTCAGGCCTGCCAGCGGATCTCGCCGATTTCCTCGACCGTCACGGCATCAGACAGAGCTGAACGTCACAGCCAAAGAAAAAAGGCCGCCCGGTCGGGGCGGCCTTTCCTGATTGCTCGTCGCGGCAGCTTAGCCGACGATTTCGATGCCCGCGAAGAAATACGCGATTTCCTCGGCAGCGGTCTCGGCGGCGTCCGAGCCATGGACCGAGTTCTCACCCACGGATTCCGCAAACTCGGCGCGGATCGTGCCGGGGGCTGCATCGGCGGGGTTGGTGGCGCCCATGACTTCGCGGTTCTTGGCGATGGCGTTGTCACCTTCCAGAACCTGCACGACGACCGGAGCCGAGGCCATGAACTCGCAGAGCTCGTCATAGAACGGACGCTCGGCGTGGACCTTGTAGAACTCGCCCGCCTGCGCCTTGGTCAGGTGGATGCGCTTCTGAGCGACGATGGTCAGACCGGCCTCTTCGAACTTGGCATTGATCTTGCCGGTCAGGTTGCGCTTGGTCGCGTCGGGTTTGATGATGGAAAGCGTGCGTTCGGTCGCCATTGTGTCTTGCCTCTTGTCCTTGGGGAGAGCCCCGTCAAATTCCGGCGCCCGCCTAGCATGGACGCCGGACGATGGAAAGCCCGACCGCGCGCACAACTTCCCCGCTTTTCGCCCCCCGGTCCCTCTGCTAAGCGCCGTCTCATGCTGAGGCTCTCCGATATCCGCTACGCCGTCGAAGGCCGCCCCCTCTTCGAGGGCGCGTCGGCTTTCGTGCCGGACGGGCACAAGGTCGGCCTTGTCGGGCGGAACGGCACGGGCAAGACGACGCTTTTCCGGCTGATCCGCGGCGAACTGGCGCTCGAGGGTGGCGACATCGCGGTGCCGAAGGGCGCGCGGATCGGTGGCGTGGCACAGGAGGTGCCGGGGTCCGAGGTGTCTCTTCTTGACACGGTCATGGCCGCAGATGAGGAACGCGCCTCGCTTCTGGCCGAGGCGGAAACGGCGACCGATCCCGCCCGCATCGCCGAGGTGCAGACCCGGCTTGCCGATATCGACGCATGGTCGGCCGAGGCGCGCGCCAGCGTCATCCTGCGCGGTCTGGGCTTCACCGAGGCGGAACAGGCGATGCCCTGCTCTGCCTTCTCGGGCGGCTGGCGGATGCGTGTGGCGCTGGCCGGCGTGTTGTTTTCGGCGCCGGACCTTCTCCTTCTCGACGAGCCGACGAACTATCTCGACCTCGAAGGCGCGCTCTGGCTCGAGACCTATCTGGCGAAGTACCCGCATACGGTCATCGTCATCAGCCATGACCGGGGCCTTCTGAACCGGGCGGTGACGTCGATCCTGCATCTCGAGGACCGCAAGCTCACGCTTTACAACGGCCCCTACGACACCTTCGCCCAGACCCGCGCCGCGCGGCTGGCGGCCGCGGAAGCCGAGGCCAAGAAGCAGGAGGCCCGGCGCGCGCATCTGCAGTCCTATGTCGACCGCTTCCGCTATAAGGCCGACAAGGCGCGGCAGGCGCAGTCGCGGCTGAAGGCGATTGCCCGGATGACGCCGATCACGACCCCCGCCGAGGCGGCGCTCCGCCGTTTCACCTTCCCCGCGCCAGAAGACCTGTCGCCCCCCATCGTCAACATGGAGAGCGCGTCGGTCGGCTATGGCGACCACACCGTCCTGAAGCGTCTGACGCTTCGCATCGACCAAGACGACCGGATCGCGCTGCTCGGGCGGAACGGCGAGGGAAAATCGACGCTGTCCAAACTGATCGCGGGCAAGCTCGATCCCATGGGCGGACGCGTGACGCGGGCGCGGAAGCTCAGGATCGGTTATTTTGCGCAGCACCAGCTGGACGAGCTGCATGCCGACGAAACACCGCTCGAGCACATCCGCCGCCTTTACCCCGGCGAGACTCCGGCCAAGCTCAGGGCGCGGCTCGGCGGCTTCGGGATCGGCGCGGCGCAGGCCGAGACCGTGGCAGGGCGGCTGTCCGGCGGGCAGAAGGCGCGGCTGTCGCTGCTTCTGGCCACCCATGACGCGCCGCACCTTCTGATACTCGACGAACCGACCAACCATCTCGACATCGAAAGCCGCGAGGCGCTGGTCGAAGCGCTGACCGACTATTCGGGGGCCGTGATCCTCGTCAGCCATGACATGCACCTCCTCGGCCTCGTGGCCGACCGGCTATGGCTTGTGAAGGAGGGTGCGGTCGTTCCCTTCGAAGAGGATCTGGATGCCTATCGCCGGATGCTTCTGGACCAGCCCGCGCCCAAGGCCGAAAAACCCAAGCAGCGCACCGAAAAACCGTCCCGCCAGCAGATCGCGGAACTGAGACAGGCGGTGTCGACCGCAGAAGCGCGCGTCGAGAAGCTGACCGAACTTCGCGAGCGTCTGGCAAAGAAGCTGGCCGACCCCGCCATGTACGAGGCCGACCGCATCGCCGAGACCGAGGGCTGGCAGAAGAAATTCGCCGAGGTCGAGGAAGGTCTGGAACGCGCCGAGGCGCTCTGGATGCGCGCGCTCGAACGGCTGGAGGCTGCGGGCGGCTGACGGGCTTGCCCGTGAGCCCGCGACGTGATCCAAGTCGGACATGCTGGCAGAATACGCCCCCTTCATCACCGCCTTCGTCACGCTGGCCGTCATCATCGACCCGGTGGGCCTTGCGCCGCTTTTCGTCGCTCTGACCCAGGGGCAGGACGCCGCGCTGCGCCGCCGGATCGCGCTTCGGGCGGTTCTGACGGCCTTTGGGGTGCTCACAGTCTTCGGCCTATTCGGCGAGGCGGTGCTGGAATTCGTCGGCATTTCCATGCCGGCCTTCCGGATCGCGGGGGGCGCTCTTCTGTTTCTGACCGCGCTCGACATGCTGTTCGAGCGCCGGACCAAACGGCGCGAGGATCAGACCCATAGCGAAAAAGAGGATGACGATCCGTCCGTTTTTCCGCTCGCCATCCCTCTGATCGCGGGTCCGGGCGCTATTGCCACGATGATCCTGCTGACCTCGGAAGCTCCCGGCGACTGGGGCTGGATCGCGGCCATTCACGGCGTCATGGCGGCTGTCCTGGCGCTTGTGCTACTGTTCTTCCTTGCCGCCCCCACGCTCGAGCGTGTTCTCGGCCCTGTAGGCATCAACGTGACGACACGGCTTCTGGGAATGCTGCTGGCCGCGCTGTCGGTCCAGTTCATCCTCGACGGGCTGAAAGCATACGGTTTCGCGAGCTGACCTTTCGGCGCGCACCGTAAGCGCCTATCTTGATGCTATGGAAAACGTCGACGCCCCGTCCCTGATCTATCTGATCATTCTAATCGCGCTGATCGGCGGATGGTTTCTTGCCGAATACGGCCGCGGCTTCGGCCGCATCTTCCGCATGGCGTCTGCCTGGGGGATGATCTTCTTCGCTTTCGTCGCGGCCTATGGCCTCTGGGACGATGTCAGGGGTGACCTGATCCCGCAACAGGCGGTGATTGATGGCGGTGCGCGGATCGAAGTGCCGCGCAGCCGTTCGGGGCATTTTCATCTGGTTGTCGAGCTGGACGGCACGCCGGTCGATTTTCTCGTGGACACCGGCGCCACGGATATCGTTCTGACCCGCGAAGACGCCGAGCGTGCGGGCATCGACGTGGACGCCATCCCCTTCGTCGGCCGCGCCCGGACCGCCAATGGCGAGGTCTCGACGGCGCACACCACCGTGGACGAAGTGCGCCTGGGCACCAGCGTCCAGCGGAATGTGCCTGTGGCGATCAACGAGGGCGAAATGCCCGGCTCGCTTCTGGGGATGAGCTATCTCAGCCGCTTCGAGCGGATCGAGATCTCGGGCGACCGGCTGACGCTGGTGCCGTGAAGCCTTTCGTGGGGCTCCGCCCCACACCCCGGAGTATTTCCGAGCAGAAGAAATCCCCCTAGCCGCTTTCGGCCTTCATGGTCCAGCGCCCGTCTTCCTCGGCCCAGTATTTCGCCTTGAGGCCGCCTCCGGTCAGGCTGCGCCATTGCGCGCGGGCAGCCTCGACCGCACCTTCGTCGGCGCCGTTGAAGAGGATGCATGTGCGGGTCAGGCGCAGAGCCTCCTCCGGCGTGACCTCGGCCCCGTCTAGGGTCATCAGGCATTGCGCATCGTCCGGCACCGCGCCGGTCGTGAGCAGGATCGGCTGGTCCGCGTCATGGGGGCCACCCGCCACCCCGTGCGGGAGGAACCCCTCGCCCATCCAGAGCTGCCTATCGAGCGCTTCCAGCCGGGCAGCGTCCCGCCCGCGGAGCGCAATGCGCCACCCAGCACCCATCGCCTTGTCCAGAAGGACCGGCAACGTGGCCTCGATCGGCCGCTCGGTCAGGTGATAGAAATAGACGTCGCCCATCGCTTCTTCTTCCGGCCCTAGTCCTCGTGTTCGTCCCGAAGCCAGCGGTCGAGCGTGAGCACGCCCCAGCCCGTCGCGCCCTTGGGCGCAAGCGCCACATCGGCAGAACTGGTCGTGACCCCGGCGATGTCGATATGCGCCCAGGCCATGTCCTCAGGCACGAAGCGGCGCAGGAACTCGGCAGCCGTGACCGCGCCGCCCGGTCGTCCGGCGGAATTCTTCAGATCGGCCACATTGCTTTTCAACTGTCGCGCATAGTCCTCGCCCAAGGGAAGCTGCCAGAGCCCTTCCCCCTCGGCCTCGGCCGCGCCCAAGAGTGCGCGCGCCATCCGGCCGTCGGTGGAAAAGAGCCCTGCGTTGTGATGGCCAAGCGCCACCACCACAGCACCCGTGAGCGTGGCAAGGTCCACCATGGCGAAGGGTTTGAACCGGTCCGCGGTGTAGGAGAGGATATCGGCAAGGACGAGGCGCCCCTCGGCATCGGTGTTGTTCACCTCGACCGTATCGCCCTGATGCGTTTTCAGGATGTCGCCGGGTCGCATGGCGCCGCCGTCCGGCATGTTCTCGACCAGACCCACGACGCCCACGGCATTGATCCGTGCCTTCCTGAGCGCCAGAAGCCGCATGACGCCCGCCACCGTGGCACCGCCGCCCATGTCCATGGTCATCGCCTCCATGCCCGCCGCGGGCTTGAGCGAGATGCCGCCCGTGTCGAAGACCACGCCCTTGCCGAGAAGCGCCACAGGGGCCTGCGACTTGCCCGCTCCGGTCCATGACATGATCACAACCTTAGATGGGCTGGCGCTGCCCTGCCCGACCGCCAGAAGTGCGCGCATGCCCGTCTCGTGCAGGGCGTCTTCGTCCAGAACCTCGACCGACAGACCGAGCGCCTCCATTCCGGCAAGCCGGTCGGCGAATTCGGTCGTCGTCAGGACGTTCGCGGGCTCGTTCACCAGATCGCGCGCGAACCAAACGGCCTCGGCGGCGGCACGGGCGGCGGCGCCCTCCTGTTCCGCCTCGTCGGGGCGCGTGGTCAGAACGGTCAGACCACCCAGCGCAGTGTCGCCGTCGGTTCCCGTGGTGACATGCCGATCAAAGCGATAGGCCCCAAGGCAGACTCCAAGGCAAATGTCGTAGAGCGGCCGGAGGCTGCCTGCACAGATCGTGATCGGGTCGCCACCCGCGCGCTTGCCGATCAGCCCGCCCGCGCGCCGGGCCCGGATGCCGCGAATACGGCGGTCGAGCCGCACGACATCCACCGCACGCGCCGCCAGGCCGGACGGGTAGCCAAGCGTGTGCACGTCGCCCTCTTTCAGCTTGGCGAAGTCCTCGCTTTCCGCGAAGCGCTCCAGCGCGCCACGTGTCAGCCGGTTCACGCGCCGCGCCATCTGGTCGAGTTTTCCTGTCTCGGGCAGGAAGACGACGATGCGCCCCTCGGCCTCGGCCAGACCGTCGAGGTCGGGTTGAATAAAGGACAGCTCGGGCAGATCGGTCATGTCGGCGTCCCTCGTGATTGGCCCCCCTTGATAGAGCGCCCCTTCCCGGCTGACCAGCGCCGATCCTGCGGTTGCCGGTTTTCCCTCTCGCGGCAATGGTCTAGGGTCCGGCCACGTTCACCTGATGCGGACCGATGATCGGACGATTCGACAGATATCTTCTGGCGCAGCTCCTGATGCTGTTCGGCTTCTTCGCGCTGGTGCTTGTCCTGGTCTACTGGGTCAATCGCGCCGTTGTTCTGTTCGACCAACTGATCGCCAACGGTCAGTCGGCACTCGTCTTCCTTGAGTTCAGCGCACTCACCCTGCCCAACGTCATCCGTATCGTGCTGCCCATCGCGGCCTTCGCCGGGACGCTTTACGTCACCAACAAACTCACCTCCGAGAGCGAGCTCGTCGTGGTGCAGGCGACCGGGTTCTCGCCCTGGCGGCTGGCGCGGCCAGTCCTGTTCTTTGGCGTCATTGTCTTCTGCCTCGCATCGATCCTAGCCCATGTCCTTGTCCCGGCGAGCCTCCGCCAGCTTGATCAGCGCACGGCCGAAATCTCGGAAAATCTGACCGCGCGGCTTCTGACCGAGGGGCGGTTTCTGCATCCGGCGCGGGGGATTACCTTCTACATCCGCGAGATTTCGCCTCTGGGCGAATTGCAGAATGTCTTCCTATCCGACAGCCGCTTCGACGGTCGCCGGGTGACCTATACCGCCCGCGAGGCGCTTCTGATCCGGGGCGATACCGGGCCGTCCCTGATCATGTTCGAGGGGCTGGCGCAGGTGTATCAGGAAGACGGGCGGCGCCTGTCGATCACGCGCTTCGAGGATTTCGCATATGACCTCTCGGGCCTTGTCGATATCGGCGCGACGGCTCAACTGCGTCCGCAACAGCTCGGCACAGCTCAGCTCTTGCGTGCGGACGCCACGACGCAGGCACTGACCGGCGCCAGCCGTGCGACGCTGGTGGCAGAAGCCCATGAACGTATCGGCAACGCGCTGAACGGAATGATCGCACCGCTAATCGGCTTCGCGACGCTGCTTCTGGGAGGCTTCTCGCGTTTCGGAATCTGGCGGCAGATCGTGGGTGCAATCGTCCTTCTGATCGGGGTTCAGATGCTGACACGCGTGGGTCAGGATATGGTGCAGGGAAGTGCCGACCTCTGGCCTGCGGCCTATCTGGGACCGGCCTTCGGCGCGGTGCTTGCGATCGCTCTTCTTTTCCTTGCGGCGCGCCCGGCCCTGCTCAGGCGCCCCCGCTGGCGGCGACCCATCCCGGCAGGAGGTGCTCAATGACGCTGCACCTCTATTTCGCGCGCCGCTTCGCCAAGACGTTCCTGTCCGTGCTGCTGGTCTTCTTCGCCATCCTCGTCCTGATCGATATGATCGAGCAGATACGGCGCTTCGGCGAAACCGAGGCGGGCTTCGGCATGCTTCTCGGCCTGACCTTCCTGAATGTGCCCGAGACACTCTACGGTATTCTGCCGCTCGTCATGATCCTGTCCACGCTGGCGCTATTCCTCGGCCTTGCGCGGTCGTCCGAACTGGTCGTCACGCGCGCCTCCGGCCGCTCGGCTCTGAAAAGCCTTGTCGCGCCCGTGATCGTCGCTTTCGTCGTCGGCATCCTTGCCGTAGCGGTCTTCAACCCGATCGTCGCGGCGACCTCGAAGCAATACGAGGCGCTGGCCGACCGGCTCAGGGGCGGCGAGGTCTCGCAACTGTCGCTGACCTCGGAGGGGCTCTGGCTGAGACAGGGTGACGAGAGCGGCCAGACGGTGATCCGCGCCGTGCGCTCGAACCTCGACGGCACGGAACTGAGCGCGGTCACCTTCATGGGTTTCGACGGCGACGGACGCCCCGCCTTCCGGATCGAGGCCGACCGCGCAAGGCTGACCGAAGGCGCATGGGCCATCGAAGGCGCCAAGGAATGGCGGTTCGACACCGGACAGGCCATCCCCGAGGCCGAGGCATTCGAGACCGAACGGATGAGCCTTGCGTCGAACCTGACACGGGATCAGATCCTCGACAGTTTCGGCACGCCCTCTGCCATCCCGATCTGGGAACTGCCGGGCTTCATCCGGGATCTGGAGACCGCCGGTTTCTCGGCCCGTATCCACAAGACGTTCCTGCACATGGAGCTGGCGCTTCCCGTCCTGCTGGTGGCGATGGTGCTGGTGGGCGCGGGCTTCACAATGCGTCATACGCGCTTTGGACGGACGGGCATGATGGTCATGTTGGCGCTGGCCCTTGGCTTCACGCTCTACTTCATCCGCAACTTCGCCGCCATTCTGGGCGAGAACGGCCAGATCCCGATCCTTCTGGCGGCATGGGGCCCGCCGGTCGCCTCGGTCCTGTTGCCGCTCGGGCTTCTTTTACATTTGGAAGACGGATGATCCGCGCGCTTCTCCTGATCCTCGCTCTGACCTTTGCAGCGCTGCCAGCAGCCGCGCAGGCGCCTGCGACGCTCGTGGCCGACAGCGTGCTTGTCGAACCGACCGGACGCATCGTTGCCAGCGGCAATGTCGAGGTCTGGCAGGACGGCACCCGCCTGACCGCGGACCGTGTCGTCTATGACCGTCGGAGCGACCGGCTGACCGTTGAAGGCCCGATTACCGTTACCGAGCCGGGCGGCACGGTCTTTGCCGCAACCGAGGCGAGCCTCTCGCCGGACCTCCGCGCAGGTCTTCTCCGCTCGGCGCGGCTGGTACTGGACCAGCAGCTACAGCTTGCCGCCGCCGAACTGGCCCGAGTGAACGACCGATACACGACTCTCGACCGTGTGGTCGCCTCGTCCTGCGAGGTCTGCGCCGCGAACCCGACACCGCTGTGGGAGATCCGCGCACGCCGCGTCATCCACGATACTCTGGAGCGGCAGCTCTATTTCGAGGGCGCGCAGTTTCGGGTGGCGGGCCTTCCCGTCGCCTACATTCCTCGCCTTCGCATCCCGGACCCCTCGGTCGACCGCGCGCCCGGGATCCTGATCCCGAGGCTCCGCACCTCGTCGCAGCTCGGCACCGGCATCAAGGTGCCGTATTTCGTCCCCCTTGGCGCCCATGCCGACGTGACGCTGACCCCTTACCTGTCCAGCTCCACCAGAACGCTCGAGCTCGAATATCGCCAGATGCTGTCCTACGGCGAAATCGAATTCAGCGGCGCGGCCAGCGATGACGATATCGAAGGCTCGCGCGGGTACCTCTTCGGTCAGGCCAGGTACCGCCTGCCGCGCGACTTCATCGCGACGCTCCGCCTCGAACTGGCCAGCGACCCCGGCTACCTGTTTCAGTACAACTATTCCGAGCGCGACCGCCTCAGGAACGAGATCGACCTTGCGCGCGTCCGGGACAAGGACCTCTTCCGCGCGAGCATCACGGAATTCCGCTCGTTCCGCGAGGCGGACATCGCCATCAACGATCAACTGCCCGACCGCCATGTCGAGGTCGGCTATATCCGCGACATCCCCTCCCTTTCCTTCGGCGGGCGGACCACCGCGCGGGTGGACGCAGCCGCTCTCAACCGCCCTTCTTCGGACGACATTGTCGGCCGCGACGTGTCGCGGATAGGGGTCGGTCTCGACTGGCAGCGGACGGCGATCTTCGGCCCCGGCATCGTCGGCAAGGGCGAGCTTGGCCTCCGCGCGGACGTGTTCAACACCGACCAGGACACGGGCTTCACCCAGAACGTGACGCGCACGGTGCCGCGTGCGGCGGTCGAACTACGCTGGCCGCTTGTTCGCCAGACCGGCCGCGTTGCCGAAACCCTCGAACCGATCGCCCGTATCGATGTCTCTCGGGTGGGCGGTGCGGCCGTACCGCTCGAGGACAGCCGGATCGTGGAGTTCGACGAGGCCAATCTTTTCGCCCCAAGCCGCTATCCCGGTCTGGACGGCGTTGAGGACGGCGTCCGCGTGGCCCTTGGCGGCGCGTGGCGGCGCGAAACCGAAGGGGGCGTGACCACCGACGTGACGCTTGGGAGGGTCGTGAACCTTGACGGAGACCTCGGGTTCGCCGAGGGCACCGGTCTGGAAGGCGATCAGTCGGAATGGCTAGTGGCGGGGCGCCTCGGCCTTCAGGGCGAGCTCTGGGTGACCTCGCGCGCGCTTTTCGACGATCAGCTCAATTTCACGCTGAGCGAGACGCGCATCGACTGGACGAAAGGCGCAGGAAGCCTTTCCACCAGCTATATCCGTGCCGCGCCCGAACCGGCCGAAAACCGGACCATACGTCTGTCGGAATGGTCCTTCGAAGGCAGGTACGACCTGAGCGACCGTTGGGCCGCCTCGACCGACTGGCGCTATGACTTCACCGCCGGACGCGCGGCGCGTGTGGGTCTTGGTCTGGACTACCGGAACGAATGCCTGGAACTCGATCTTTCGCTCTCGCGTCGCTATGCGACCTCGTCTAGTGTATCGCCCACGACCGATTTCGGTTTTCGCGTCTCCCTTCTGGGCGTCGGCGCAGGCGGAGATCGCGAGGCGACAAGACGAGGGTGTAAGGGGTCGTGATGCGCTGTTCCCTTTGGCGTAAAGGTATCGCAGGTGCCGTTTCGGCGCTTCTGATCGCTGTTGCGGCATGGCCCGCCACAGCGCAGAACCGGTTCGAGCCGGTGGTCCGCGTGAACGAACGCATCGTGACGCGCTACGAACTGGACGAGCGCACCCGCTTTCTGTCGCTTCTGCGCGCGCCTGGCGATCCCCGCAACATCGCCCGAGAGCAACTTGTGAACGAGGCGATCCAGCGGGGCGCTGCCGAGGATTTCGGGATCGAACTGTCGGAAGACGGCCTGCGCGAAGGTATGAGCGAGTTCGCAGGCCGTGCGAACCTGACGGCGGACGAATTCATTGCCGCGCTTCAACAGAACGGCGTCAGCGCGGAAACCTTCCGCGACTTCGTGGGCGCCGGCGTGCTCTGGCGCGACTATGTCCGAGCTCGGTTCGGCGAAAGCGCCCGCGACATCCCCAGAAGCCAGGTCGAGCGCACACTGACCCAGCTCGGGACCGAAGGCGGTTTGCGCGTGCTCCTGTCGGAAATCCTTCTGCCCGCGAACACGCCCGAGACCGCCGCCGCCTCCCGCGCCCGTGCCGCCGAACTGGCGACAATCACGGACGAAAACGCATTCGCCGCCGCCGCTCGGCAGTTTTCGATTGCAGCCTCTCGCGCACGAGGCGGCGAGCTGAACTGGGTTGCGGTGGATACGCTTCCGCCGAATGTCGTTCAGGCCGTGGCCAACCTGACGCCCGGCCAGACCTCGCGCCCGATCGAGCTCGAGAATGCCATCGGTCTTTATTTCCTGCGGCAAGCCGAACGGATCGCCGCCGGCACGCCCGAGGCACTGGACGTGGACTATGCGCTCTTCATCACCGACGGCAGCGAAGGGGCTGCCGCGCGCGTTCTGGCCCGCGTGGATGTCTGCGATGATTTCTACGGCCTTGCCCAAGGGCTTCCCGAGGAACGGCTGATCCGCGAAACGCGCCCCGCCGGCGGACTTCCCGGCGACGTGGCAGGAGCCATTCAGACCCTCGACGCCAACGAGGCCGCCGTCATCACACGCGGCGGCGTCCCGGCGGTGCTGATGCTCTGCGCCCGCGCCCCTGCCGCCGAAAGCACCGTAGATTTCGAGATCGTCGGCACCCGGCTTCTCAATCAGCGACTTGGCGCGATCGCAGCGCATCACCTCGCCGAATTGCGGGCGGCGGCCTTTGTCGAAGACCTGACGAACTGACGTGTCCGGGTCCGGCCTGCCCCCTGTTGCGCTGAGCTGCGGCGATCCCGCGGGGATCGGCCCAGAGATCGCCGTCGGCGCCTGGAAGGCACTCAGGGATAGCCTGCCCTTTTTCTGGATCGGTGATCCCGCGCACCTGCCCGAGGACGCGCCCATGGCCCTGATCGACAGCCCGTCAGAGGCCATGGCTGCGGCGGCAGAAGGTCTGCCCGTCCTGCCGCACCCATTCCCTCGCGCCAATACACCGGGAACGCCCAGTCCCGAGAACGCCCCCGGCGTTGTCGACGTGCTGACCCGCGCGGTCGAGCTTGTGCGCGCGGGCGAGGCATCGGCCCTGACCACCGCACCGATTGCGAAAAAGGTTCTGGTGGACTGGGGCGGCTTCACCCATCCCGGCCATACCGAGTTCCTCGCCGATCTGGCAGGCGTCGAGCACGTTGTGATGATGCTCGCCTCGGAGGAGCTGAGGGTCGTGCCCGCGACGATCCACATCCCCCTGGCGGACGTTCCATCGGCCCTGACTGAAGACGGGCTGGAGGCCACGATCCGCATCACGCACGCCGCGCTCCGCCGCGACTTCGGCCTGCTTTCTCCCCGGATCGCCATCGCGGGCCTGAACCCGCACGCGGGCGAAGGCGGGCTGCTGGGGGCCGAGGAAGGCGCGATGATCGCACCGCTTCTGGACCGGCTCCGCGCCGAGGGACTCGACCTGATCGGTCCGCTGCCGGGCGACACGATGTTCCATGCAGCCGCGCGCGCACATTACGACGCCGCCATCGCGATGTATCACGATCAGGCCCTGATCCCGATCAAGACACTGGCCTTCGACCGGGGCGTGAACGTGACGCTCGGCCTGCCCTTCGTGCGCACCTCGCCCGACCACGGCACCGCCTTCGACATCGCCGGACGCGGCCTCGCCAACCCGACGTCTCTGATCGAGGCCCTGAAGCTGGCGCATCAGATGGCCGCTATGCGAGCGGCAGCGTCATGAGCGCCATCGACGACCTGCCGCCCCTGCGCGACGTGATCCGCGATCACGCACTGAGCGCGCGGAAGGCGCTTGGTCAGAACTTTCTTCTGGACCTGAACCTGACCGCCAAGATCGCGCGCGCGGCGGGCGACCTGACGCAGTCTGACGTGCTCGAAGTCGGCCCCGGTCCGGGCGGTCTGACCCGGGGGCTGCTGGCCGAAGGCGCGCGCCACGTGCTCGCCATCGAGAAGGACCCGCGCTGCCTGCCCGCCCTTGCCCAGATCGCGGACGCCTATCCGGGCCGCCTGACGGTGATCGAGGGCGACGCGCTCGACATCGACCCGCTCAGTCATCTGAAACCGCCGATCCGCGTCGTGGCCAACCTGCCCTATAACGTGGGAACCGAGCTTCTGGTGCGCTGGCTCACCCCCGCCGAATGGCCGCCGGTCTGGTCGACGCTGACGCTGATGTTCCAGCGCGAAGTGGCCGAGCGGATCGTGGCGGCTCCGGGGTCGAAGGCATATGGCAGACTCGCCGTTCTCGCCCAGTGGCGGACCGACGCGCGGATCGTTCTCGACCTGCCGCCCGAGGCCTTCACACCGCCCCCGAAAGTCCGCTCTGCCGTAGTGCATCTGAAAGCGCTCGACGAACCGCGCTATCCGGCGGACCCGGACGTGCTGCAAAAGGTGGTTGCTGCGGCCTTCAACCAGCGGAGAAAAATGCTCCGCGCGGCGCTCAAGGGTCTGGCCCCGGATATCGAGGACCGGTTGCAGGCCTCGGGCATCGCCCCGACCGACCGCGCCGAAACCGTGGATATCGAGCGCTTTGCCGCGCTCGCGCGCACCCTCGCCTGACACGAAAAAGGCCGCCTCGCGGCGGCCCTGCTGGTCTGCTCCGGTCCTGACGCGCCTATTCGGCGGCGTCGGGCGCGGGCGCCTCGCTGGACGGCTCGGCGTCCTCGGCCTTCTTGCGGGGACGGCGGGTCTTCTTGGGGCGCTCTTCGGGGGTTTCGACGAGACCGCTTTCGGCCTTTTCCTCGAAATCGATCACATCGTCGCTGCGGTTGTCATTCCGCCGCTTGCCGCGCCGGTTGCTGCCGCTGCCGTTATTGCCACCGTTGCCGCCCCCGGCGTCGTTATTGCCGCCGTTATCGTTGCCATCGCCGCCCTGATCGCGCTGACGGCCCTCGGACTGCTGGTTGTTCTGGCTGCTCTGGTTATCCTGATCGTCGTCATCGTCGTCACGACGCTGCTGGCGACCATCGTTCTGAGACTGCTGCTGTTGCTGCCGCTCCTGCTGCTCGCGCTGCGCTTCGGACAGCATCCTGAGATAATGCTCGGCATGTTGCTGGAAGTTCTCTGTCGCAACGCGGTCATTGGCAAGCTGCGCGTCGCGGGCAAGCTGATTGTACTTGTCGATGATCTGCTGCGGCGTACCCCGCACTTTGCCTTCGGGTCCGGAACTGTCGAACACACGGTTGACGATGTTACCGACCGAACGGTTGCGGTTGTTCTTGTTCCGCGAACGTGACTTGGAAGATCTCATAAACGTACCGATCCAGGAGTTGATCTGTCTCGCGCCCTCGGTCCTTCTAATCGCCCCATCTCAGGGGCAGCGTTCCGGGCGGGATTTGGCAGATGGCGAAGGGGAGCGACTGCTCCACCGAGCGCGCTATGGGTCTAGCCGCCGTGGATGGGAACGGCAAGGCATTTTTCCCAAGCCTCAGGGAAAATATCCGCAAAACCCATTCTATCGGGCGGTTTGCCGCGCAGTCAGGCCGGTTTTTGGCCCGAAACGACGCGATCCCTACCATCCAGATCGGGATGAACCTCGACGTCTTCAAGGCCTGCGGCGGAAAAGAGCGCCGCGACCGCGCGCCCCTGAGTGGGGCCGATTTCGACCATGAGCGCCCCGCCCGGCGTCAAATGACCCGGAGCGGCCGCGGTGATCTTCCGATAGGCGGCCAGCCCGTCGCCCCCGTCGGTCAGGGCGTCCGTCGGATCGTGTAGGCGCACCTCCGGCGAAAGCCCCTCCATCTCGGACACCGCGATATAGGGCGGGTTCGACACGATCAGGTCATAGCGGCTGCCGACGTCGTCGAACCAGTCCGAGATCGGCAGAACGATCCGATCCGCCACCCCGATCGCCGCAGCGTTTTCGCCCGCGACCAGCACCGCCTCGGGAGAGATGTCCGTGCCCACGCCGCGCGCCTCGGGCAAAGCGGCCAGAATGCTGATCAGAATGCACCCCGTCCCGGTCCCGAGATCCAGAACGCGGCGGGGTCTGGTGGCAATTGCAAGCTCCACAAGAAGCTCGGTCTCGGGGCGCGGGTCGAGCGTCGCGTCGGTAACCATGAACTCATGGGCATAGAAGGCTCGCCGCCCCAGAATACGCGAGACCGGACGCCGTGCCGCCCGCGCGTCGATCAGCGGCCAGAAACGGGCGGTGCCCTCAGGGTCGGCTTCATCGTGCATGGACAAGCTGATCCGGTCGCGTGGAATGCCAAAAGCCTCAGCCAGCAGAAGTTGCGCATCACGCCTCGCGCTTTCGATCCCCGCCGCTTCCAGCCGGGCCACGCCCTCGAGCCAAACCTCGCTGAGGCGCGCCATCAGAGCCCCTGTTCAGCCAGTTTCGCGGCCTGATCCTCGGCAGTCAGCGCGTCGATTACCTCGTCCAGATCGCCCGTCAAAACCTCGTTCAGACGATAGAGCGTCAGCCCGATCCGGTGATCCGTCAGGCGGCCTTGCGGGAAGTTATAAGTGCGGATGCGCTCGCTCCGATCGCCTGAGCCCACCTGCGCCTTGCGGTCGGCTGCGCGGGCATCATCGGCCTTCTGCCGCTCCAGATCGAAAAGCTTCGCGCGCAGCACCGCCATGGCGATGGCCCGGTTCTGATGCTGGCTCTTTTCGGACGACACGACGACGATGCCCGACGGAATATGCGTGATCCGCACGGCACTATCGGTCGTGTTCACATGCTGCCCGCCCGCCCCGCTTGCCCGCATCGTGTCGATGCGGATGTCGCCGGCGGGGATGTCGATATCGACCTCTTCCGCTTCCGGCAGAACCGCGACCGTCGCGGCCGAAGTATGGATGCGCCCGCCCGATTCCGTCTCTGGCACACGCTGCACGCGGTGCACGCCGGATTCGAATTTGAGCCGCGCAAAAACACCGTCTCCGGCCACGCGCAGCACGGCTTCCTTCACACCGCCCAGCTCGGTCCGGCTGAGTTCGATAATCTCGCCTTTCCAGCCTTTGTTCTCGGCATATCGCTGGTACATCTTCAGAAGATCGCCCGCGAAAAGCGCCGCCTCCTCTCCCCCCGTACCGGGCCGGATTTCGACGATGGCCGGGCGTGCATCGGCGGCATCCTTGGGCAAAAGCGCGATCCTGAGCGCCTGCTCCGCTTCGGGCAGACGCTCCTTCAGATCGGACAGTTCTTCTTCGGCCAGCGCGGCCATCTCCGGGTCGGACAGCATCGCCTCGGCCTCGGTCCGGGCAGCAACCATCTGGCGATAGGCGTCGATCTCGGCCACGACAGGCTTCAGCTCGGAATATTCCCGCGCGAGCGACGCGATTTCGCCCGGCTCCGCGCCACCCGCCATCTTCGCTTCGAGGAACTCGAAACGCGCCCGGATCTGGTCGAGTGTATCGCTGGGGATCATGCGCCATCCTGTCCCCTATCGGCGCGCCGGGGTCAATGGCTTGTCACTGGATCGAACCACGAAAGAATGCTACTCTTCGACCATGAAACGCTTGGCTTGCCTCATCCTTTTCGCCGCACTTCCGGCCCAGGCCGACGTGACCTACCCCGGCGGCCGTGTGATCGAATGCTACTGCACCGACACTCAGGGAAGTCGTGTGGAAATAGGCGACGAAATCTGCCTCTTCGTGGATGGCCGCGCCTTCATGGCGCTTTGCGACATGTCGCTCAACGTGCCGATCTGGCGCGACACCGGCGTCGGCTGCCTGTCTTCACGGGCGGAGCCTGAGGTCCAGTTCAGCAAACCAGCGGTCCAGTCTGTCGCGGTTCACACCCCAATCTGACGAGCCGAAACGCGCCCGGCTGGCGACGGCGAGCTTCGTCTCGTCCCCCTCCGCCACGGCCTTAAAGGTGATGTAATCCGGATAGCCCATCAGCTTCGTCCGGGCGACGAAGGTCAGAAGACCGTCATCCACTCCCCCTTCCAGAATGCGGACTCGGGGTTCGCTGAGGGCGATATCGGCCAATTCCTGCAGAACCGTATCGGGGTCGCCGGGGAAACGCGGCGCCTCCTTCCCGATCAGCCGGACCCCAGAGCCGCGCGGATCGCCGACCTCGGCCGGATCGACATGCCAGCGGTCCGTATCATGCGGCGCGAAGCGAATCCAAAGCATGCCCGCCGCGGCGAGCAACAGTATGAGATAAATGATCTCTTTCATGACCAACCGTCAATTAGCGCCCCATCTTCATTTTGCCACGCCGCAGGTAAACTGGAAAGACTTCCGAAGAGTTACCCTCCGCTCCGCCGCGACCAGCCCCAGAGCGCGATCAGATCATAGGCGACATGTGCCGCCGCCAGCGCGGTCATATTCGCGTGGTCGAAGGGGGGCGAGACCTCGACCACATCCGCGCCAATCAGGTCGATCCCGGCCATTTCGCGCAACAGGCCAGGAACTTGCGCGCTCGTCAGCCCGCCCCAGACCGGCGTGCCTGTGCCGGGCGCATAGGCCGGGTCGAAGGCGTCGATGTCGAAGGTCAGATAGACAGGACCATCGCCCAGAATGCGCCGCGCTTCGGCGGCGATGGCAACGGGCCCCTCGGCATGCACCCGCCGCGCGTCGATCCGCGTGATGTCGAGCCAGGGCTCGTTCTCGACCCTGATTCCGATCTGAACCGACCGTTCGGGCACAATCAGCCCCTCGGCCACGGCCTTGTAGACGAAGGTGCCATGGTCCACGCGGGACGGGTCATCGTCCACCCAGGTGTCGGAATGAGCGTCGAACTGCAACAGCGCCACCGGGCCGTGCCGCTTCACATGCGCGCGAAGCGCCGCCAGTGTCGTCGAGTGATCGCCGCCAAGGCAAAGCGCCGCGGCACCCGCCTCCAGAATCGCCGCCACATGCGCCTCGATCAGACAGGGCACCTCGCCCGGCTTGGCATAGTCGAAGGCCATGTCGCCGTAATCCGCGATGGCCAGCTCTTCCAGCGGCGAAAACCCCCAGCCATAGGGCGGATCGCCCGCCATCAGCGTCGACGCCTCGCGGATCGCGCGCGGACCGAAGCGCGCACCCGGCCGATGGGTCACCGCCTGATCGAAAGGAAGCCCCGTGACGGCAAGGTCCACACCGCTCAGGTCCTTGGTGATCCGCCGCCTCAGGAAAGACGTCACACCGGCGAATACGTTCTCATAACCCAGCCCCCGATCCCCTTCGCGGGTGATCGCGGCATCCACCTCGCTGGCGGCCTTGTCGAGCGACATCTCTGATCCTTCTTGCCTCGCGCCGGACTGGACAGCACCGGCGCACCGTGACAGGTCGGAAGGACCGTTCCAGAAGCCTCGGGGAAAGTCCATGTCCCAAGATGCCGATCCGATCCATGACGTGCCGGACGGCCTGCCGCGCCTGATCGAGGTGATGCGCCGCCTCCGGGACCCGGACGCCGGCTGCCCCTGGGATATCGAGCAGGATTTCGCCTCCATCGCCCCCTACACGATCGAGGAAGCCTACGAGGTCGCGGATGCGATCGAACGCGAATCTTGGGATGAACTCGAAGGCGAACTGGGCGATCTGCTCCTGCAGGTGGTCTACCACGCCCAAATGGCCAAGGAAGACGGCCGCTTCGATTTCGACAGCATCGCGCGGCGCATCGCCGCCAAGATGATCGACCGTCACCCCCATGTCTTCGGCACCGAAAGCCGCGACAAGACACCCGAACAGCAGACCCGCGACTGGGAGACCGCCAAGGCCGCCGAACGCGAAAAGGCCGGGCGCACCGGGCTTCTCGACGACATCGCCCTGGGCCTCCCCGCCCTTCTCCGGGCGGTGAAACTCCAGAAACGCGCCGCCCGCGTCGGCTTCGACTGGCCCGACGCCACCCATGTCCTCGACAAGATCGCCGAGGAATGCACTGAACTCACCGCAGCCCGCGACAGCTTAGACCAAGCACATCTGACCGAGGAAATGGGCGATCTCCTCTTCGTCATGGCCAACCTCGCCCGCCATCTCGGCATCGACCCCGAAGCGGCCCTTCGCGGCGCCAACGCCAAATTCACCCGCCGCTTCGCTCATATCGAAGCCGAGCTGGCCAAAACGGGCCGCACCCCGGCAGACAGCGACCTTGCGGAAATGGACGCGCTCTGGGACGCCGCCAAGGCCCTCGAAAAGCGTCCCTGATCTTCTTCTGTTCGAAAAATACTCCAGGGTGAATTCGGCCGCGCCAGCGGCCGGAGAGGGGCAGCGCCCCTCGGGCAATTTTCCCCTGGAAAATTTTCCCGATTGAAAAACTCAGGTATTGACCCGACAAAAACACTCGGGTAATTCGCGGTCAATCGACACCAACAGGAGTTAACAATGCGCGTTTCCCTGATCGCCCTCGCCGCCGCAGGCGCGGCCACCGCCATCCCGGCCTATGCCGACGAGGTGAATATCTATTCCTACCGCCAGCCCGAGCTGATCCAGCCGCTGCTTGACGCGTTCACCGCCGAAACCGGGATCGCCACCAACGTCGCCTTCGTCGACAAGGGCCTGGTCGAGCGTCTGCAGGCCGAAGGCCGCCGCTCGCCCGCCGACATCATCCTGACCGTCGACATCTCGCGCCTGACCGAAGCCAAGGACGCCGGCGTCACCCGCCCCGTGGAAAGCGAGACGCTCGCCGCCAACATCCCGCCCGCGCTCCGCGACACAGACAATCACTGGTTCGGCCTGACCACCCGCGCGCGCATCGTCTATGCCTCGAAGGACCGCGTCGCCGAAGGTGAAATCACCACCTACGAAGACCTCGCCGATCCCAAGTGGAAAGGCCGCATCTGCACCCGCTCGGGCACCCATGTCTATACGCTCGGCCTTCTCTCGGCCGTTATCGAGCACAACGGTGAAGAAGCCGCCGAGACCTGGCTCACCGGCCTCCGCGAAAACCTCGCCAAGGACCCCGAGGGCAACGACCGCGCGCAGGTCAAGTCGATCTGGGCCGGCGAATGCGACATCTCGCTCGGCAACACCTATTACATGGGCGCGATGCTGGACGATCCCGAGCAGCAGGAATGGGCGAACTCGGTCCGGATCGACTTCCCGACCTTCGCCGACAATGGCAAGACCCACGTGAACATCTCGGGCGTCGCCATGACCGCCAGCGCACCCAACGAGGAAGAAGCCCTCAAGTTCATGGAGTTCCTGACCTCGCCCGAGGCGCAGCGGATCTATTCGTCGGTCGTGAACGAATACCCGACCCGCCCCGACGCCGAAATCGACGCGCGCGTGGCAAGCTGGGGCGCGTTCACCGCAGATGACACACCGCTGACCGATATCGCTTCGCACCGCGCCGAAGCGCTCAAGATGGTCGAGCGTGTCGACTTCGACGGCGGCGCCGGCACCGACAGCTAAGCGCCTGAAATACCCTTACCAGTCTCCGTTGCACACCACTGGACAAGGGCACGGGGCGCCGTCACTCTCCATCCCCTGAGCAGGAGAGACAGATGGCGCCCCGTAATATCATCATCGACACAGACCCCGGCCAGGACGACGCGGTTGCGATCCTTCTGGCGCTCGCCTCGCCCGAGGATGTGAACGTCCTTGGCGTCGTGGCCGTCGCGGGCAACGTCCCCCTTCCGCTGACAGAGAAAAACGCCAGGATTGTCTGCGAACTGGCGGGGCGACCCGACATCCCCGTTTACGCCGGTTGCGATGCCCCGCTCAGGCGCAAGCTGGTCACGGCAGAGCACGTGCACGGAAAGACCGGGCTCGACGGACCGCCTCTGCCCGAACCGACGATGCCGCTTCAGGACCAGCACGGCGTCGATTTCATCATCGAGACGCTTCGCCGCGAACCTGCGGGCAGCGTGACGCTGGTGCCCGTCGGCCCGCTCACGAACATCGCCACCGCCTTTCAGCGCGCCCCTGATATCGTCGGACGCGTGGCCGAGATCGTGCTGATGGGGGGCGCCTATTTCGAGGTGGGCAACATCACGCCCGCCGCCGAGTTCAACATCTATGTCGACCCCGAAGCGGCTGATATCGTGTTCAAATCCGGCGCCGAAATCGTGGTCATGCCGCTCGACGTCACGCACAAGGCGCTGACCAGCGCCGCATGGATCGACGAGATGCGCGGCCTCGGCACGCCCGTGGGCGACATGGTCGCCGCCTGGACCGATTTCTTCGAGCGCTTCGATATGGAGAAATACGGCTCCGAGGGCGCGCCGCTTCACGATCCCTGCACCGTCGCATATCTGATAAATCCCGGCCTGTTTTCGGGACGCCGGATCAATGTCGAGATCGAGACCACGTCCGAACTGACGCTTGGCATGACGGTCGCGGACTGGTGGGGTGTCACCGACCGGCCCGCCAACGCGATGTTCATGGGCGACGTGGACCGCGACGGTTTCTTCGCGCTTCTGACCGAACGCCTGAAACGCCTGTGAGCCTGCTCTCGCCGCCCGATCCCGAGTGGCCCTCGCAGGCAGCACACGAGATCGCCCGCTGGCGCGCGACCGTCCCCGGCCTCGTCACGGTCCACCACATCGGATCGACCTCTATTCCCGGCCTGCCCGCCAAGCCTATCATCGACCTTTTGCCGGTCTTCACCGACGACGCCGCGCGCGATGACGCAGGCGGCGCAGTGCAGGCGATGGGCTACGAATGGATGGGCGCCTACGGCCTGCCGGGCCGCGCCTATTGTCGCCTGATCGATCCCGAGACCGGCATCCGGCGATTTCATGCGCATGGCTATTCTCAAGACCACCCGGATATCAGACGCCACCTTGCCTTTCGCGACGCGCTTCGCGACAACGCAGCCCTGCGCGCGGCCTATACCTCGGTCAAGGCCGCCTGCGCGGCGCGTCACCCGGAGGGCGGCGCCGACTACGGAGCCTGCAAGAGCGGGTGGATCGACAAGGCCGAGCGCCGCGCATTGGAGCGATTGACATGAGCCGCCTGCACCTCGCCACACCCGACGACCTGCCCCGGCTCGACGGGATGGTTGCCCAGTACCACGCGCTCGAAGGGATCGAGAGCGACGAGGAACACCGCCGCACCGCGCTGATGCCGCTTCTCGAAGGCTCGCCCCACGGCGCGGTCTGGCTGATTGGGCCGCGCATGTCGCCCGTGGGCTATGTCGCGATTTCCTTCGGCTGGTCCATTGAACTGGGCGGGATGGAAAGCTTCATCGACGAAATCTGGCTCCGCGACGCGGTGCGCGGCAGAGGCATGGGCGGCGAGGCACTGGGCGAACTTTTGAAGACGCTGGACGAGGTCGGCATCAAGGCGCTTCATCTAGAGGTCTCCGAAGGCAACCCTGCCGAACGTCTCTACCGCCGGCTCGGTTTCCGCCGCCGGGATTTCGCGCTGATGACCCGCATGGCATAATCCGCCGCCGGCCCTCTGGGACAGAGGCCAAAGCTGCATTATCTAAAGGCGTATGATGCTGACGATGCACTTCGACAATTCCTACGGACGCCTGCCCGAGCGGTTCTATACACGGATGCCGCCGACGCCGGTCTCAGCCCCGGCCCTCATCAAGGTGAACACCGCCCTCGCAAAACGCCTCGGCATCGACCCGGACGCGCTTTCCAGCCACGAAGGCGTCGCGGCGCTGGCCGGAAACGCGGTCCCCGAAGGCGCCGACCCGCTGGCGCAGGTCTATGCCGGGCACCAGTTCGGCGGCTTCTCGCCCCGTCTGGGCGATGGCCGTGCACTTCTGCTGGGCGAGGTCTTGGCCCCCGACGGCGCGCGGTTCGACATTCAGCTCAAGGGCTCCGGCCCCACGCCCTATTCCCGCATGGGCGACGGGCGCGCGTGGCTCGGGCCCGTGCTGCGCGAATACCTCGTCTCCGAGGCGATGGAGGCGCTTGGCGTCCCCACCACCCGCGCCCTCGCCGCTGTTCTGACCGGCGACACCGTGGTCCGCGAGGCTCCGCTGCCCGGCGCGGTTCTGACCCGCGTTGCAGCGAGCCATATCCGCGTCGGCACCTTCCAGTATTTCGCAAGCCAGGGCGACCACGACGCCCTTCGCGACCTGACCGAGCATGCCATCGCCCGCCACGCCCCTGACGCTGACGGGCCGCTCGGTCTTCTGGCAGAGGTCACGCGCCGTCAGGCCAGCCTTATCGCCCGGTGGATGGGCCTCGGTTTCATCCACGGCGTGATGAACACCGACAACATGACCATCTCGGGCGAGACCATCGACTACGGCCCCTGCGCCTTCATGGACGCGTATCACCCGATGCGTGTGTTCTCGTCCATCGACACAGGCGGGCGCTATGCCTATGCGCGCCAGCCCGATATTGCGCTCTGGAACCTCGCGCAGCTTGCCACCTCGCTTTTGCTGATCATGGGCGAGGACAAGGACGCCGCGCTAGAGGCCGCGCAAGGCGTTATCGACGGCTTCCCCGACCTCTTCCGCGCAGAGTGGCTGCGCATCTTCCGCGCCAAGATCGGCCTGACCACGATCGAGGACGGCGACACCGCGCTGATCCATCGGCTGCTCGACGTCATGGCGGCGGGCGGATCGGATTTCACGAATACCTTCAGGGCTTTGCACAGCGACGTTGCTGCAGACCAGTTCGCGGACCGCGACGCCTTCGAAGACTGGGCGCGGGAGTGGCGCGACCGATTGGAGCGCGAGGACGCAACGCCCGAGGACCGCGCCGCTACGATGGACCGCGTGAACCCTGCCGTGATTCCCCGGACCCATCGCATCGAAGAGGCGATTCAGGCCGGTGTCGCGGGCGATTTCGAGCCCTTCGAGGCGCTTCTTGCCACACTCGCGAGGCCGTTCGACGTGCCGGAAAATACCGCGCTCATGCGTCCGCCCACCGAAGACGAGGTCGTGCCTCAGACCTTCTGCGGGACCTGAGCCCTGGGGCGCGTGTTCAAAAGCACCAGCCCCAGGCAGACCAGCCCGAGCGCGGCCACGATCGGCACCCCGAGCGGTTCGTCGAGGATGGCCCATCCGAAGAGCACCCCGAAGATCGGCGTAAGAAAACTGAACGCGGCGACACTGGACGCCGGGTAGATCGTCAGCAGCCAGAGCCAGAAGGCGTATCCCGCGAAGGCGATGACCACGATCTGAAAACCCAGCCCCCAGAGGTGGATCGGCGCAAGGTCCCGGACGAGGTCACCGAAGAGCGGCGCGACCGCCAGAAGCACCACCGCCGAGACACCCACCTGCCAGACAAGCTGCCGGTCGGGCGCCACGTGGGAAAGGCCCGTCCGCGCGATGAAGGCGATCAGCGCCCAAGCGAATGACGCCACAAGCGTCAGCGCGTCGCCCAGAAGCGATGCCTCGCCCTCGGCCCCGGCACCCCGCCAGAGAATCGCGATAACTACGCCCAAGAAGGCGAGGACAAGTCCAAGCGCGCGTGTGGGAGACAGCCGGTCACCCGGTATCCAGATATGGGACATGACCGCCAGGAACAGCGGCATCGTGTAGAACAGAACGCTCACCCGCGTCACGGTGGTGAGATCGAGCGCGATGAAAAGACAGATGAACTCTGCCGCAAAGGCCAGCCCGATCAGCACGCCGGGCCGCCAGTCCGCACCGGACAAGCCCATCGGCCGCCCCCTCAGCCGAAACCAGAGCGCCAGACAAAGAAACGATCCCGCCGAGCGCAACCCGGCGAAGAACACCGGTTGCAAGCCTTCGTTCACCACGGCGATTACCACCTGGTTGAAGGCGAGAAGCACCGAAAAGGCGACAAGCGCCAGGGCGCCCGCGCTGTCTATGCGGTCTTTGGTCGGCATGGGTGCCACCTGCCCTTTTGCGCCGGAAGTGACAAGAGGGACCTTGCCTCCGCCGCGGCTTCCACCGATGGTCCGCCCGCGCGAGTAAGGAGCCGCAGATGACCGAATACCTTGTCTACGACGTGTTCAGCGACCGGCCCTTCGCCGGCAACCCCTTGGCGGTCATTCCGGATGCCTCCGGCCTGCCAGAGGCGTCGCTTCAGAAGATCGCGCGCGAGTTCAATTTCTCGGAAACCACTTTCGTCTTCCCACCCGATGCGCCCGAGCATCATGCCCGCGTCCGCATCTTCACGCCGACGCAGGAAATTCCCTTTGCGGGCCACCCGACCATCGGCACGGCCGTCGCGCTGTCCGCGCTCGGTCGCATCCCGGCAGAGGCGTATCTTGAGCTTGGCGTCGGCCCGATCCCCGTCAGGGTCGACGGGTCCAGGGCATCCTTCGTGACCGAAGTGCCGCTTCAGACATGGGACAGCATGACGGTCGAGGATGTGGCCGTCGCAGCCGGGCTGACGCCTGAGGACATCCGCACCGACCGGCACGCTCCCGTGATCGCGTCCGTGGGCCTGCCTTTCGCCGTGGTCGAGCTGACCGATCGCGAGACGCTGGCGCGCGCCGCTCCCAATGCGGCCGCTTTTCAGGCGTTTCGCGGGTTCTGGCCGGGAAGCACGCATTTCGACCTTCTGATCTACGTGCGAAACGGCAATCGGATCGACGCGCGCATGTTCGCGCCTCTGGACGGCGTGCCCGAAGATCCCGCCACCGGCAGCGCCGCCTGCGCGCTTGCCGCCTATCTCGGCACGCTGGACGGACAAAGCGCGACATTCGATGTGCGGCAGGGCGACGACATGGGCCGCCCCAGCCGCATCACTGCCGAAGTCACCCATGAGGACGGACAGCATCGCTCTGTCCGGATCTCCGGCGAAGCGACACGGGTTATGGCGGGCCGGCTGACCCTTTGAGAGGGGTTTGCCAGCCTCGCCCCGCCACGCTAGAACGGACCCCCGAAGCAGCCGAGGGAACCCGAACCGGTGGATACGATCATCGACAGATGCGAGGCGCAGGGCCTCCGCCTGACCGAACAGCGCCGCACCATCGCCACCGTGCTGGAAGACGCGGACGATCACCCGGACGTGGAAGAACTCTACGCCCGCGCCAGCAGCATCGACCCGCGGATTTCGCTCGCCACCGTGTACCGGACCGTCAAGCTGTTCGAAGAGGCGGGCATCCTTGAAAAGCTCGATTTCCGGGACGGGCGCGCCCGCTACGAGGATGCAGACCGCGACCATCATGACCATCTGATCGACCTGCATTCGGGTGAGGTCATCGAGTTCGTGGATGAGGAAATCGAGGCCCTTCAGGAGCGGATCGCAGAGAAGCTCGGCTACGAGTTGAAGGGCCACAGGCTGGAGCTTTACGGGGTCCCGCGCAAAAGCTGACCGCCCGGCTCAGTCGGGCCGAACCCGCGCCAGACGCGCCGCAAGCCACCGCTTTTCGGTATCGCTTCGCGACATCTCTATCGCCGCGCGATAGGACGCACGCGCCACATCGCCCTGCCCCAGCCTTGCGGCGATGTCCGCGCGCGCGGCGTGAAACGGCTGATAGAGGTCGAGATCGGGCAAGAGCGTCTCGATCTCGGAAAGCGCCGCCTCAGGAGCGCCGGCTTCGGCATGTGCAACTGCCCGGTTCAGGCGGACGACAGGGGTCGGCATCACCGCCGCCAGCCGGTCATATAACAGCGCGATCTGCGGCCAGTCGACCTCCGCCGGCGACGCTGCCTGAACATGAAGCGCACCGATTGCCGCCTGAAGCTGAAACGCGCCCGGCCTTCCCCGCGCCACCGCCCGGTCGAGAAGCGCCAGCCCCTCGTCGATCATCGCGCTGTTCCATAGGCCACGGTCTTGTTCGTCGAGCGTCACCACCGCCCCGTCAGGCCCCAGCCGGGCGCCGTGACGCGCGAAGGTCAACAGCATCAGCGCCAGAAGCCCCTCGATCTCGGGATCGTCGGGCGCCAGCGTCAGAAGAAGCCGGGCCAGGAATATCGCCTCGTCGCAAAGTGTCGAACGGATCGGAGCCTCGCCAGGCCCCGCAGACCACCCTTCGTTGAAAACCAGGTAGATGACCGTCAGGACCGCGCCAAGGCGCTCCTCCCATTCCGGGGGATCGGGGACGCGGTAGGGAATGCCCGCCTTGGCGATCTTGGACTTGGCACGGGACAGCCGCTGTCCCATCGCGATCTCGCTGTCCAGAAACGCGCGCGCGATGTCGCGCGTGGTCAGGCCGCCCACCGTCCTCAAGGTCAGCGCCACCCGGCTCTTCGGGTCGAGCGCCGGGTGGCAGCAGGTGAAAATCAGCTTAAGACGATCGTCAGGAATCTCGGGTGGCAGGGCACCCTGCGCCTCCTGATCCTCGTCCATGAGACGGCGAATCTCACCTGCCTGCGCGGCGTGGCGGCTCTGTTTCCGCAGCCGGTCGATGGCCTGCCGCCGCCCCACCTGCAACAACCACGCATCGGGGCGATCCGGCATGCCCGACCGCCCCCAGTGCTGGAGCGCCTTCTCGAAGGCATCCGACAGCGCGTCCTCGGCCAGGTGGAAATCACCCGTCGCCCTGATCAGCGCCGCGATCAGCCGCCCCCTGTCCTCACGCAGGATCCGTGCGATCCGGTCCTTGAGGTCAGGGGGCGGCCGGTCACTCATTCAGGAAGTTCGACATGCATGATCGGGCGCAGCTCGACCGTGCCATGGGCCGCCGTCGGGATCAGCGCCGCCATGCGGATCGCCTGATCGAGGTCCTTGCAGTCCAGCAGGTAATACCCGCCAAGCCGCTCCTTGGTTTCGGCAAAGGGTCCGTCCATCGTCTCGACCTTGCCGCCCCGCACCCGGACCGACGTGGCGGTGTCGGTGTGCTGCAGCGCCTCGCCGCCCATCATCACCCCTTCTTCGGTGAAGGTCTTGTTGGCACTGGCATAGCCTTGCATGAAGGCGCCCCATTCGGGGGTGCCGGGCTTCGGGCCGGCGCCGTCTTCGGAATAAATGAGGGCAAGATACTGCATCGTGAAATCCTTTCTGAGATGTGATGATGCGGATGGGAATGCGTTCGGACAAGCCCTAGCCGAACGCGGCGAGAAGAAGCGCGACAGCTCCGATCAGAAGTGCGCCGAGCGTCATGAGAGAGCCCGCCACGCGCGCGGCGAAGATGCCGCCATCGGGCGCGATGCCAAGCGGGTGGATCAGCCGCCCGACGACCAAGAGCCCACCCATAAGGTGCAGCCAGATCATGCCTGTGCCAGCCATCTCGGCCAGGGCCAGCAGCAGAAGTGCAAGCGGCAGGAATTCGGCCAGGTTCCCGTGACGGCGCATGGCCGACAGCATGACCGGATTGCCCCCGTCGCCGAGGCTGGTGTCGGTCTTTCCGCGCGTGATCGACACGTGGAAAGACAAAGCGATGAATAAGAGCGTCAGCGCGCCCGCATAAAGCCCAGTGACCGGCAGTTCCATGATCTGGTTCCCTTGAGGTTTCGATGCCTCAAGGACGCGCGGTCCGACGGGTTTTCGACAGGTCGAATTACTTTTTCTGGCTGACGACCGATCAGGGCGCCCGGCCAAGCGCCAGAACGGCGTTCAGCCCGCCAAAGGCGAACGCGTTCGACAGCGTGAAATCGACCTTGGCCTCACGCGCCTCGTTCGGCACGACATCCAGCGCGCATTCCGGGTCCGGCTCTTCATAGCCGATGGTGGGCGCGATCACCCCGTCTCGGAGCGCCATGATGCAGGCCAGCAGCTCGACCGCGCCGGTGCCGCCGATCAGGTGACCGTGCATCGACTTGGTGGACGAGATCATCACGTCATCCGCCGACGCACCGAAGACATTCGCGACAGCCGCGCATTCGGTCTTGTCATTCGCGGCGGTGCCGGTGCCGTGGGCGTTGATGTAGCCCACCTGATCCGGCGAGAGACGCGCATCGCGGAGCGCCCCCTGAATGGCCCGCGCTGCGCCCTGCTGACTGGGCATGACGATGTCGGAGGCATCCGACGACATGGAAAAGCCCACGATTTCGGCCAGGATCTCGGCGCCGCGCTTTTTCGCGTGCTCGTATTCCTCGAAGACGAAAACGCCCGCGCCCTCGCCCTGCACCATGCCGTTCCGGTTGGCCGAAAACGGCCGGCAGGCATCGCGGGACATGACGCGCAGCCCTTCCCACGCCTTTACGCCGCCGAAGCAGAGCATGGATTCCGATCCTCCCGTGATCATCGCCCGCGCCGCGCCCGACCGGACCAGCCAGAAGGCCTGCCCCATCGCGTGGTTGGACGAGGCGCAGGCCGTGGCCACGGTAAAGGACGGTCCCTTGAGGTTATGCGTCATCGAGACATGGCTCGCGGCGGCATTATTCATCAGCTTCGGCACGATGAACGGGTGGACGCGGTTCTTGCCCTCTTCGTAAACGGCCCGGTAATTCTCGTCCTGCGTGTTCAGCCCGCCGCCCGACGTGCCAAGCACCACGCCCGCCTCGGCCGCAAGCTCGCCCGAAAAGGTCAGGCCGGACTGCCGGATGGCTTCCTCAGCTGCGATCAGCGTGAATTGCGTGAAACGGTCGTAAAGCGCCTGCTGCTGCCGGTTGAACCGGGCGTCGGCGTCATATTCCCGGACCTGACCGCCAATGCGGATGGCGAGCCGGTCCACATCGCGAATATCGAGCGGTCCGATCCCGCAGCGCCCCTCGCGAAACGCCTCAAGCGTCGCATCAACCGAATGGCCGAGCGGGTTGATCGTCCCGGCCCCGGTAATGACCACGCGGCGCATGGGCGCGCTCAGCCCTTCTGCTCTTTGACGAGCCGCTCGACTGCAGCCATGACGGCCGCCACCGACGAGATATCGAAATCTGACTTCTCGGGCTCGTTTGCGTTGAACGGCACCTGGATGTCGAACTCTTCTTCGATGGCGAATATCGCCTCGACGAGTCCCATGGAATCGATACCCAGATCATCGAGCGTCTGGTCTTCGGAGACGTCGGACGGCTCAAGCACCGCCTGCTCGGCGATGATGGCGCGCACCCGTTCCCTTGTCTCTTTGCTCATGGTCCGATCCGTTTCCTGTCAGGCCGAGCCTCTCGGCTTGCGGGCTATCTAGTCATCCTTGCCGGGCTTGGGAACCGCATTTTTGAGCGCCTTCACATCATCCATCAGGCGCGGTAGCCGCCGCCAGTTGCGGCTGGCCTCGAGGAACTGGTCCATCTTCATCGCCGGATAGCCAAGAACAACACGGCCCGCAGGCACGTTGGTAAAGATCTTGGACGACCCGCCTGCAACCACGTCATCACCCACGAAAATGTTGTCGTTCACCCCCACCTGGCCTGCCATGACAACGCGGTTGCCCACGCGGGTCGAGCCGGCGATGCCAACCTGTCCGCAGAGAAGCGTATCCTCGCCCACCTCCACATTATGGCCGATATGCACGAGATTATCGAGCTTGGTGCGGTTGCCGATGCGGGTTGCGCGGATCGTGCCCTGATCGATACAGCTATTCGCACCCACTTCGACATCGTCGCCGATCTCGACTCCGCCGAGCGAGTGAATGCGGGTCCAGGACGCGTTGATCGCCTCGGTTTCCTTGCCGAGAGACGCGCGGGCATCCTCGACCCTGCTTTTCTCGGGCGTAACGAAGCTGAAGCCATCAGCGCCGATCACGGCGCCCGGCTGACAGATGAACCGGTCCCCGATCCGTACGCGCGCGCCAATCCGCACACCGGCATGGATCAGCGCGTCGTCGCCAAGGACGGCGTCCTCGGCAATGCTGGCATGGTTTGCGATCCGGGCATTCGCGCCGATCCGCGCGCGGGGGCCGACATAGACGAAGGCACCGATCGCCGCGCCGCCCCCGACAGTCGCGCTCGGATCGACATGGGCAGTCGGATGAATGCCCGGCGCGATCTCGGGACCCGGATCAAGCAGCGCGGTGAGCCCGGACATGGCATATCGCGGGCGCGGCACGACCAGAGCGGCCTCGAGCCCAAGCGCCTGCCAGTCGGCTCCGTCCCAGAGGATGGCGGCGCGCGCCTTACCGTCGGAAAGGCCCGCGGCGTAGTCGGGGTTCATGGCCAGCGCGAGGTCCTCGGGCCCCGCGCTCGCAGGCTCGGACGCGCCCGTGATGGTCAGGCTTCCATCCCCGAACAACTCGGCGCCAAGAGCCTTGGCGATCTCTTCCACGGTATGGCGCATGTCCGGCCCCTTTCGGGCGCGAGATTTACCCCTGATGCGCGCGGAGCGCCACCCCGGCGTCGGACAGAGCCTGCCAGATCTTGGCGTCACGGCCATAGACGTCGTTCCGGAACTGGGTCCGGCCCTTCGCCTCGGTGTACGCGGTGCGGTAGATGATATGGACGGGCACCGGCTCTTTCAGGTCGACATAGGTCTCGCGGCCCGTCGAAAGCTGGGCCTGAAAGAACCCGACCGGGTCGCGTTCCTGCCGGGCCAGAAGCGTATAGGCAAAGTCGAACGGATCGTTCAGCCGGACGCAGCCATGGCTGAAATCGCGCTTTTCCCGTGCGAATAGGCTCTTGGCGGGCGTGTCGTGCAGGTAGATGTTGTAGCGGTTCGGGAACATGAACTTCACCAGCCCCAGCGCATTGCCCTGGTTCGGCGGCTCTCGCATGTCGAAGGGAAAGCTCTGGGCGGTGAACTGGGTGAAGTCTATGCCCTCTCGCGGGATCACCTGCCCGCGCGAATTGACGAGGTTTAAATTGCCCACCGCGTAAGGGTTCTTCTGCAGAAGCGGCAGGTATTCCTTGGTCGTGATCGAGCGCGGCACGTACCAGGTCGGGTTGATGACCATGTGCTCCATGACGTCCGAAAACTCGGGCGTGCGGCGGTCGTCGGCGTTCTTGCCCACCACCGAGCGCGTCTTGAACGTGAGCTTGCCGTCATCGATCACGCGCGCGTGGAAGTCGGTGATGTTCACCAGAATGTGCCGCTTGCCCTTGGGCATGTTGATCCAGCGCTCACGCTCCATCGCCACGATGATCTGGGCGAGCCGCGTCTCGGGCTCGATGTTGATCATGCCAAGCGTGCCGGGACCTGCCACGCCGTCGGTGGCCAGACCGTGATCCTCCTGAAACGCCCGGACGGCCTCGGTCATGCGGTCATCATAGGTCGCGCCTGCGTTGCGGCGCATATAGCCCATCGCAACAAGCCGGTCGCGAAGCTGGATCACAGCGGCGCCGGTCGCGCCGGGCTTCAGCACATCGGCGGCCACGCGCGGCCCCCAGCCCCCTCCGGCCACCAGCCGCTCGAATTCGAGCTTGGCCTTCATCAGCCGCGCATATTCCGGCGAGGTCGGCGGAAGCGCGCGGAAGAACCCGGCCGGCGACGATTTGGCGAACGCGTCGAGCGTCGCCTGACGCGAACGATAGGGTACTTCGCGCACCAGCCCCTCATCGATGTCGCTCGGCGTCAGGATGCCGGTCTGGATGTCACGGGCATAGCGCAGGAAAAGCTGGCTCATCTGCACTTCAAGCCGGCCAAGGTCCCGATCCGACCCGACCGCGCGCAGGTTCACTCCAAGCGTCTCGGGGCTGTAGCGCCCCTCTGGCAGGCCATGCGCCCCCGCCTCGGAGATGGCGTCTAGGAACGCGGCGCGGCGACGTTTGTCCGTGGCGCCCTTGCCGGTCCAGATGGGCCGGTAGCCGTTCGCCTTGTAGAAAGCCGCCAGATCCCGGTCAGAGGCCGCCGCCTCGGCGACGCCCTGCTTGAACTGCACGCTCTGAGCTACGGCGGACTGCACAGATGCGATCAGAAACGCACAGGCCAGCGCGAGGGTAACAATTGTAAGACGCTTCAAACCGACAGCGGCAATCATTCCATACTCCAAGGATCGGGGCCTCAACCAAGCCCTGTCTGATGAAACCGCAAAGCGGCGTCCATTCACAATCCCGCAGGGTGCGAAGGTGTCGCCCACGGGACACGCCAAGCGCGACCTTTCGGCAACGGTTCCCGCGACATCGGCGCGATGAGCAGAAAATCGCCGAAATCGGGGCAAAACCGCGGCAATTTCTCTGGACCGGTTCCGTAGTGGAAACAGACGTGTAATAACTTCCGTGTCACCTGGGGGATGAAGGTGAAGCCGTCTTGAGGGCGGCACTGGGACAGAAACGGGACGACGTAGGCAGGATGACGAGCATCATCACGAAGGGCATGACCCGGCGCGGTGTACTGCGGGCTTTTGCGGCGACAGCCGTGGTCGCGGCACCGACATACGCGAACGCATTCGGGTTTCTCAAAGGCGCAGGCGATATTCGCCGGGTCAAAATGTATTCCGGCCGGACCGGCGAACGGATCGACACGATCTACTGGATCGAGGGTGAATACATTCCCGAGGCGCTTGCCGAGATCAATCATTTCATGCGGGACTGGCGCACGGGCGGCACGATCAATATCGACACGCGCACGCTCGATATCATGGCGGCCTCGCACAACATGCTGGAGACCGACGCACCGTATATGATGCTGTCGGGCTACCGCTCGCCGCAGACCAACGGAATGCTCCGGTCAAAGTCGCGCGGCGTCGCACGGAACTCGCTTCACATGAAGGGTCAGGCGGCGGACCTCCGTCTGGAGAACCGCTCGGTCCGGCAGATCGCCAGCGCCGCGCTGGCCTGCTCGGCAGGTGGCGTCGGCAAATATTCCAGCTCGAACTTCGTCCATATGGACTGCGGGCCGGTCAGGGTCTGGGGCCGCTAAGCGCCCTGCCCGAAAAGCCAGGAAAAACAAGGCGCCCGAGGGCGCCTTGTTCATGTTCTGACAATGGCTTCAGGACAGATTCTTCAGCGCCCGATAGGTCTCGCGATACCGCGCATAGGCATCGTCGAAAGCCGCGCTCAGCTCTGCCACAGGCTCGAAGCTGCGTGCAGCGGCAGGCGGTGTGGCGATCTCGGGTCCGCCATCGCCCGAGGCCATCAGCCCCAGCCGCGCCGCACCGAAGGCCGCACCGAAATCGCCGTCTGCAGGCAGCACGATGGGCCGACCAATTGCCGTGGCGATCACCGAAAGCCAATAGTCCGAGCGCGCTCCGCCCCCCACGGCGTAAAGCGAATCCGGCGCCGTGCCGGTCGCCTTCATCGCCTCGAAACTGTCGCGGATGGCAAAGGCAACCGCTTCGAGAACAGCGCGGGTGCCCGCGTCACGGTCCGTCTCGTGCTGTAGCCCGATGAAAGCGCCCCGGACCTTCGCGTCGTTATGGGGTGTCCGCTCGCCGCCAAGATAGGGCAGGAACAGCGCGCGCCCCGGTGCCTGCAGCTCGCCCAGCCTCCCGGTCAGCTTGTCGGCCCCTTCGCCCACCAGTCGCGCATACCACGAGAGCGCGTCGGCAGCGGCGAGGATCACGCCCATCTGGTGCCACTTGCCCGGCAACGCGTGACAGAACGTGTGCAGCGCCGTGTCCGGGTCGGGCGCATAGCCGTCCGAGGCCGTGAACAGAACGCCCGACGTGCCAAGGGACACGAAGGCTTGCCCTGCCCCGATCACGCCCATGCCGACAGCAGATGCGGCGTTGTCACCCGCACCGCCCGCGACGGGCGTGCCAGGCTTCAAGCCGAACTTCGTCGCAATCTCGGCGCGGAGCCCGCCGGACGCGTCGCTGCCCTCGACAAGCCGCGGCATGTGGTCGAGCGACAGATCCGTCGCGGCCAGAAGCGCATCCGACCAGTCCCGCGCGCCGGTATCGAGCCAGCTTGTCCCGGCGGCATCCGACATCTCGGAGACCGCCTCGCCCGTGAGCCAGAGCCTGAGGTAATCCTTGGGCAGAAGCACCTTGGCGACACGCTTGAAGGCTTCGGGATCGTTGTTCCTGAGCCAGACGAGTTTCGGCGCCGTGAAGCCGGGAAAGACGATATTCCCGGTGATCGCCCGGAACCGGGGATCGGCATCCAGCGCCGCCGCCTCTTCAAAGGCCCGCGTGTCGTTCCAGAGGATACAGGGCCCGATCGGCGTGTCGCTCGCGTCGAGCATGGTCGCCCCGTGCATCTGTCCGGACAAACCGATGCCCCGCACGCCGCTCAGGTCATGTTCCGCCGCCAGTTCACCAAGCGCCGCCTCGCAGGCAGTGATCCAGTCGCCCGCCCGCTGCTCGGACCAGCCGGGATGCGGGCGCTGCACGTCGAGATGCGCGGTAGCACTCGCAACCGGCTTCTGGTCGCCGTCGATCAGAAGGGCCTTCAGCCCCGATGTGCCCAGATCGAGCCCAAGATACATGATGTCAGCCTTCCAGCGGCACCCAGGCCGCATTCTTCGATGAGGACTTCACGCAGGCCGCCACGAACTGAACGCCTTTCAGCCCGTCATGGACGGTCGGGTAGACAACACCATCCGGCGCCAACCCGCCGTCCCGCGCTGCAATGATCGCCTCGGCGGCTTCGGTGTAGATGGTGGCGAAGCCCTCCAGATAGCCCTCGGGGTGGCCGGGCGGTATCCGGCTGACCCGGCCCGCTGCCTCGCCCGCGCCCGCCCCATTCCGGGTGATCAGCCGCTTCGGCTCACCGAAGGGCGTGTACCAGAGGTAGTTCGGGTCCTCCTGCGACCACTCAATTCCCGCCTTCTCGCCATAGACCCTGAGCCTGAGCGTATTCTCGTTGCCGACGGCGACCTGGCTCGACCAGAGCATTCCGCGCGCCCCGCCCTTGAAGCGGAGCAGCACATGGGCGTTATCGTCAACCTGCCGCCCCGGCACGAAGGCCTGGATATCGGCGGCAAGGCTCTCCGCCTCGAGCCCCGTCACGAAACAGGCAAGGTTATAGGCGTGGGTGCCGATGTCCCCGGTTGAGCCGCCCGCGCCCGACTGGTTCGGATCGGTCCGCCAGTTGGCCTGTTTGAAATCCTGCTCCACGGCCAACCAGTCCTGCGGATATTCCACCTGCACCACCCGGATCGCGCCCAGATCGCCCTTCGCGATCATTTCGCGCGCCTGCCGGACCATGGGATAGCCGGTGTAGTTGTGGGTCAGGATGAACAGCGCATCCGACGCCTCGGCGGCCTTCACCATCTTCTTGGCATCGGCCAGCGTCGAGGTCAGCGGCTTATCGCAGATGACGTGAATGCCGCGCTTCAGAAACTCCTTTGCAGCGGCGTAATGGACGTGGTTCGGGGTGACGATCGATACCGCCTCGATCCCGTCCTTCCGGCGTGCCTCCCGGATCGCCATTTCCTTGAAGTCGTCATAGATGCGCGGCAGGCCAAGCGCCTCACCACTCGCGCGCGACTTCTCGGGCGTGGACGACAGCGCCCCCGCAACCAGTTCGAACCGGTCGTCGATCCGCGCGGCGATGCGGTGGACGCCCCCGATGAAGGCGTCGTTGCCGCCGCCCACCATGCCCAGCCGGATGCGCCGGCCCAGTGTCTCGTTCCGTCCCGTGACCATCAGTCGATCCCCAGCATCTTGCGGTTGGCCGCCTCGTCTGTGCCGCCATCGGCGAAATCGTCGAAGGCCTTCTCGGTCACGCGGATGATGTGATCCGACACGAAGGCCGCCCCTTCCCGCGCGCCGTCCTCCGGGTGCTTCAGGCAGCACTCCCACTCGACCACAGCCCAGCCGTCGAAATCGTTGGCCGCCATCTTCGAAAACACTGCCCCGAAATCCACCTGCCCGTCGCCGAGCGAGCGGAAGCGCCCGGCCCGGTCGACCCAGCCCTGGTAGCCTGAATAGACACCCTGCCGCCCGGTCGGGTTGAACTCGGCATCCTTGACGTGGAACATCCGGATGCGGTCCTTGTAGATGTCGATATTATCAAGGTAATCAAGGCATTGAAGGATGTAGTGCGAGGGATCGTACAGCATGCAGGCCCGCGCGTGATTGCCCGTCCGCTCAAGGAACATCTCATACGTCACGCCATCATGCAGGTCTTCGCCCGGATGGATTTCGTAACAGACATCGACGCCGCATTCCTCGGCATGATCCAGGATCGGCGTCCAGCGCCTCGCCAGCTCGTCGAAGGCGGTCTCGATCAGGCCGGCTGGCCGCTGTGGCCAGGGATAGACATAGGGCCAGGCCAGCGCGCCTGAAAACGTCGCATGCGCCCCGATGCCAAGGTTCTTCGACGCCGTCAGCGCCTTCTTCACCTGATCGACCGCCCATTCCTGACGCGCCTTCGGATTGCCCCGCACTTCCGGCGCGGCGAAACCGTCGAAGGCGTCGTCATAGGCGGGGTGTACCGCGACAAGCTGCCCCTGAAGGTGGGTCGAAAGCTCGGTCACCTCGATCCCGTTCGCCGCCGCCTGCCCTTTGAATTCGTCGCAGTAGTCCTTGCTTTCGGCCGCCTTGGCCAGATCGAAGAGGCGCCCGTCCCAGCTTGGCACCTGAACGCCCTTATAGCCGCAATCCGCCGCCCATTTGGTGATCGCGTCCCAGGAATTGAACGGCGCCTCATCGCCTGCGAACTGCGCCAGAAAAAGCGCCGGTCCCTTGATCGTTTTCATCTCTGTCCTCCCTCTTCGCCCTCGGTATCGCGGGGCAGATTCTCTTTCAGATAAATATCTATGCGTATCCGTTCCTGCGCCGGATTGTAGGGCGCCTTGTCCACGGCGGCTTTCAGAAGCCTGACCGCCGAGCGGACCAGATGCCCGGTATCCTGCGAAATGAGCGCATCGAACGTGCCCGATTTCAAGGCCGCGCGGCTCATCGGCGTGAGTTCATGGGCGATCACGACAAGGTCGCGGCCACGCCCCGTCTCTTCCAGAAACCGCACAAGACCGCCGTTTCCGGCGGCCGACGAATAGATACCCCGGATGTCGGGATGGTTTCGGAAAACCTCAGGCAAAAGCTCATGCACGACGCTTGGGTCGTCGCGGCCCTCGATCGAGGCCACGACGTCGAGGCCCGGAAACTCGGCCTGCATCACCCGGTCGAACCCCTGCCGCCGCTCGAGGTGATCACGCGAGAGGCGCGAGCCGGTAATCACGAGGATCTGGCCGTCCTTCCGCACGAAACGGCCCATCAACTCGGCAGCGGTCCGTCCCGCCGAGACGTTGTCGATGCCGACGAAATGATCCCGCTCCGAACTGGGCAGGTCCGAGATCAACGCGACGACGCCAACGCCCTTGGCCCTGACGCGGCGGATGGCATCACGGACCGAAGGCGTTTCCGGTCCGAACACCGCGACCCCGTCGGTCTCGTCGGGGTCCACCGCATCCAGAAGCGCGACGATCCCGAGCGCGTCGAATGGCGCGGCCCGGCGGATATGGAGAAGCGTTCGCTCATGGCTCAGCTTGCCCCCCTGCTCGCCAATCTGCGCACTCAGGGCCTGTACGAACTCGTTTTCGGTGTCCGGCAGGATGAAGAGGAAGTTATAGACCCGCCGCCGCGCAAGGTTGGCAGCGGCGGTATCCCGGATATAGCCCAGATCGGCGATGGCCTTCTGGACCTTGTCGACCGTCGCTTGCCTGACGCCGGGACGCGCGTTCAGAACACGGTCCACCGTCGCAAGGCTCACCCCCGCCACCCGCGCGATGTCATTCACCGTCGGCTTGTCGGTCGTTATGACGGGGGGGCCTGCCATTCGGTGTCGTCAGCCCTCCAGCTTCGAGGCCAGACCTTCGAACAGGATCGCCACCGCTTCGGCGCCCGGATCGTTGTGGCCCTTCAGGTTCTCTTCCGGCACATAGGCGGCCCGGCCCGCCTTGGCGCGGTGGATCGAAGCAGTGCTGTCAGCCCCTTTCCTCGCAGCGGCGGCCGCCGCAGTCAGCCCGTCGGACAGCGCGTCGAGCGCGGGGGCAAGCGCGTCGATCATGGTCCGGTCGCCCACGCTGGCGCCGCCCACCTCGCTCACCCGTCTCAGCCCCTCGCGAAGCGCCTGATGGACCGTCTGCCCGCTGGCCGAGGCATCGCCCGCCGCGTTGAAGAAGATGGCGAGGATGACCCCCGACGACCCGCCCATGGTCTGGCTCAACTCGTTGCCGAGCGCCGGGAAAAGCTGGGTCAGATCGGCCAGCGGCATCCGGTCCAAGCCGCCCTGCAGGGCGCGGGCGGCGGTGGCAAGCGTGCTGCCGGTGTCGCCGTCACCCGACTTGGCGTCGAGCGCATTCAACTGGCCTTCGGCGGCGATCAGAAGGTCGGTCACATGCTCGATCGTTGCGCGGGTGCGCGGGCTTTCCGACGGGATCGGCTCCACCGGGGTCAGACCGTCGGGGATCGGCACGACCGGCACCCGCACCACCGCATTCATCCCCGGCCATGCGGCCAGCGGAACCGGCGCGGCCAGCGCGGCCAGTTCCTCGTCATCCGCTTCGAGCACGGAAATCGAGAAGCCGTGCATGTCGAGCGAGGTCATCATCGGCGCGGGGCCGATGCAGTGATCCGCAATCCCGGCCCGGGCCAGCGCATGGGCCAGCACCGACATCTCGAGCGGTGTCGTCGAGCCGAGATTGTTCAGAAGCGCAACGCACGTCCCCTCGCCCGGCATGTGGCCGTCGAGCTTGCTCAGAACCATCTTCATGGCCGCCTCCGCGCCCGCGAAATCCACCTGCTCGACGCCGGGCTCGCCATGGATACCGAGCCCCAGTTCCGCCTTGCCAGATGGGATACGGTCTTCCTTGGGCGAACCGGGAATGGTGCAGGTATCGAGGCTTTTGCCGATGGAAGCCACCTTGTCCACAACGGCGCGCGCCCGCGCAGCGACGGTCTCGAGGTCGGCGCCGTCCTCTGCCAGTGCACCGGCGATCTTGTGTACGAAAAGCGTTCCCGCAACACCGCGCGGCTGCGGCAGGTCAGGCAGGGCGACATCATCGTCCACCACGACCATCTCGACCTTTCGGCCAAGGGCACGCGCACGCTCTGCGGCAAGGCCGAAATTCAGCCGGTCGCCGGTATAGTTCTTGACGATCAACAGGCAGCCCGACTCGCCAGTGACGGCAAGAATACCCGCCAGCACAGCTTCGACCGAAGGCGAAGCGAAGACCTCGCCGCAAACCGCGGCGGTCAGCATTCCCTGACCGACAAAGCCCGCATGGGCCGGTTCGTGGCCCGAGCCACCGCCCGAGATCAGCGCGACCTTGGACCGGTCCCAGTCGGCGCGGCAGACCACCTTGATATGAGGATAGCCGTCGAGCCGCACCAGAGCGCCGCCGGACGTGGCCAGGAGCCCGTCGATGGCCTCGGTCACCAGAGCTTCCTTCGCGTTGACGAATTGCGCCATGTCCCTGTTCCTCCCTTGCTTGCCTCAGGTGATGCTCTGGCCGTCCGCATCGAAATAGAGCGGCGCCTTCGGAGCGATTGCCACGGTCTCTCCCGGCCGAAGCGATGTATGCGGATCGGTCAGCGTGACCACGTCATGGCCGGCGAATTTCAGGTGCAGCCGGGTCTGATCCCCCAGCCGTTCGATGCGGACGATATCGGCGGGCTGGCCGGTGCCGGTCTCGATATGCTCGGGCCTCAGGCCGATCTGGACCGCATTGGGCGGATGCCCCCCACCGAACAGCCCCGCAGGCAGCAGGTTGATGCGAGGCTGGCCGAGCCGCGCGGCGACATAGGCCGTGCGCGGGTTCTCGTAGACCTCTCGCGGCGTGCCGAACTGCACCAGCCGCCCCTCGTCCAGAACGCCCACATGGGTGGCCATCGTCATGGCCTCGATCTGGTCGTGGGTCACGTAGAGAAGCGTCGCCGCCAGTTCCGCCTGAATGCGCTTCAGCTCGACGCGCAGATCGGCGCGGAGCTTGGCGTCGAGCGACGACAGCGGCTCGTCCATCAGGTAGATCGCCGGATCGCGGACCAGCGCGCGCCCGATGGACACCCGCTGCATCTCGCCCCCCGACAACTCGGTCGCCTTGTTGTCCAGCTTGTGGGGGATGTGCAGAACCTCGGCCACCGCCTTGACCTTGCGCTCGATCTCGTCAGGAGAGGTCTTGAGGATGGGTGATTTCAATGGAAAGGCGAGGTTCTCGCGCACCGTCATGTGCGGATAAAGCGAATATTGCTGGAACACCATCGCCACGTCCCGCTGCGCTGGCGTAAGGTCGTTGACCCTGTCCCCGCCGATCCGGATTTCCCCTGTGTCGGGCTGTTCGAGCCCCGCGATCAGCCTCAGCGTCGTCGTCTTGCCCGCGCCGGTCGGACCAAGCAGCACGACGAACGCACCGTCCGGGATGTTCAGGTCCATATCGATGACGGCCTTCGTCGACTTGAAGGACTTGGACACGTTCTTCAGCGTCACCTCAGCCATGGAGCACACCCTCATTCAGTTCGGATTTGAGCGCGCGCCCGCTCTGTCTGTCGAACAGCGTGATGGTCGACGCGTTGAAGCCCAGCCCAACCGTCTCGCCCGCCCGTGCCACCTGATGCGCGGGGATACGCGCCTTGACCTCGCCCCCCGCCGTGTTGAGCGTGACGATCTGGGTCGTGCCCAGATACTCGACCGCCACAACCTCGGCCCTAAAGGCACCGTCGTCGCTGATGCGGATATGCTCGGGCCGGACGCCGAAGGCCATGTCGCCCTCGAACGCGCCCCGCGCGGCGGGCACGCCGAAGCGCCCTCCGTGCATCTCGACCTCGGTCGCGCCGGGATGGATCGCGCCGTGGAACGGCAGGAAATTCATCGGCGGCGAGCCGATGAAATCGGCCACGAACATCGTGGCGGGCTTGTCGTAAATCTCCTGCGGCGTGCCGAACTGCTCGACCACGGCGTTGTTCATCACCACGATCTTGTCGCCCATCTGCATGGCCTCAAGCTGATCGTGGGTCACGTAGACGGTCGTCGCCCCCATCCGGTCGTGCAGCGCGCGAAGCTCTTCGGCCATGTGTTCGCGGAACTCGGCGTCAAGCGCACCCAGGGGTTCGTCCATCATGAAGGCCTTGGGCTCGCGCACAATGGCACGGCCAAGCGCCACGCGCTGACGGTCGCCACCCGACAGGCCGCCCACGGGCCGGTCCAGCATGTCCTCGATCCCGAGAATGCGCGCCACCTCGGCCACCTTCTCTTTCACCTTGGCGCGCGGCATCCCCTGGCTGACCAGCGGATAGCTGATGTTCTTGCGGACGTTCATATGCGGATAGAGCGCGAACATCTGGAAGACGAAGGCGATATCCCGCTCGGAGGGCGGGCGCTGGCTGATCTCTTCTCCGTCGAGCAGGATTTCGCCCGAGGTCGGCAGCTCCAGCCCCGCGATCATCCGAAGCGTCGTGGTCTTGCCGCAGCCCGAGGGGCCGAGCAGCATGAAGAACTCGCCGTCCTCGATGGTGAACGAGCTTTCCCGGACGGCGGTGAAATCGCCGAATTCCTTTTTCAGGTTCCTGATGACGATCTGCGCCATGGGTTACTCCGGGAAATGGCTGACGACGATGAACATGACCGTCCCCACCAGCGTCGTGATGAAGGAATAGGTGAAGGCCCACATGACGAAGGGCTGCATCAGCATGAAGACCCCGAGCGCGATCAGGATCGTCGCCACCAGCTCCCACGGGCCACGGCGAAACCGGGCCAGGCCTTTGAAAAACTCGGTCATTTGCGTACCGCTCCGAAGGTGATCCCGCGCAGAAGGTGCTTCCGCAGAAGGATGGTGAAGATCATCACCGGCAGAAGGAAGATCGTGGCCCCTGCCGCGACCGCCGGCCAGTCGAGCCCGCCGATCCCGATGATCGTCGGGATGAAGGGCGGCGCGGTCTGCGCCGTAGCCGAGGTCAGAAGGACCGCGAAGGCGTATTCGTTCCAGGCGAAGATCAGGCAGAAAATCGCGGTCGACGCGATGCCGGTCGCCGCCTGCGGCAGCACCACCTTGTAGAAGGCCTGAAACCGCGTGTAGCCGTCGATCAGCGCCGCTTCCTCGTATTCCCGCGGGATTTCGTCGATGAAGCCCTTCAAGAGCCAGACCGCAAGGCTGATATTCACCGCCGTGTAGAGCAAGATCATGCCCAGATGCGTGTCCGACAGACCAAGTTCCCGGTACATCAGGAAGATCGGGATCGCGACGGCGATCGGCGGCATCATCCGCGTCGACAGGATGAAGAACAGAAGGTCATCGGCCAGGGGTATTCGGAACCGGCTGAAGGCATAGGCCGCCAGCGTGCCGAGGAAAATCGAGAGAAAGGTCGAGCCGAAGCCGATGATCACCGAGTTGAGGAACCTCTCCCCGAACTTCGACGGGCCCACGATGACCATGTCGTATTGCCGCACGATCTCGTCGGCCCAGTTCTCGGGCGGGTTCGCGGCGAGGAATTCCTCGGTCTGCCGGGTCCGCGTGGTGAAGAGGTTCACGTAGCCTTCCAGCGTCGGCTCGAACACGACCTTGGGCGGATAGCTGATCGCGTCCGACGGCGACTTGAATCCGGTCATCAGGATCCACGCCAGCGGGATCATCGTGATAACCGCGTAGAGAATGACCAGAGTGCCGGCGACCCACTTGGCGCGCGACGTGGCGGCGGTGATGGAATGGGCGCTCATCTCTCTTTCACCTTGTTCAGGGCTTTGACGTAGATGCTGGCCAGACCGAAGACCGTCACGAACAGGATGATCGCATAGGCCGAGGCATAACCCGTCCGCCATTTCTCGAAGGCCTCACGCTTGAGGTTGATCGAGGTGAGTTCCGTGGTCGACCCCGGCCCGCCCCCGGTCAGCTGCACCACAAGGTCGAACATCTTGAAGTTCTCGATCCCCCGGAACAGCACCGCCAGCATCAGGAAGGGCAGAACCATCGGCACGGTGATCGTCCAGAACTGCCGGAACTTGGACGCCCGGTCGATTTCTGCCGCCTCGTAGATGTAATCGGGGATCGAGCGCAGCCCTGCGAGACAGATCAGCATGACGAAGGGCGTCCACATCCACGTGTCCACGATCACGATGGACCACGGCGCCAGATCGACGTCGCCCAGCATCTGGAAACTCGACGGATCGCGGCCGGTGAAGAAAGAGACGATGTAATTGAAGAGGCCGATTTGCGGCTGGTAGAGGAATTTCCAGAAGTTCCCCACAACGGCGGGCGACAGCATCATCGGCAGCACGATCACCGTGGTCCAGAAGGCATTGCCCTTGAAGTTGCGGTGGATGAGCCAGGCCAGCGTGAAGCCGATCAGAACCTGCAGCGTGATTGTCCAGAACAGGAAATGCGCGGTGGCCTGCATGTTCAGCCAGATGTCGCTGTCGGTCAGGATGCGCTCGTAGTTCCTGAGCCCGATATTCTCGACTTCGCGGTTCAGGCGGTTGGCACGGTAGTTCGTGAAGCTGAGCTGGATCGTCCAGATCAGCGGAAAGATGTTGATGGCCAGAAGCAGAAAGATCGTCGGCGCCACGAAGATCCAGGCGATGGCGCGGTCGGATAACCCCTTGATCCGGCGTGCGACTTTCTTGGGCGTTGCCTGAGCAACGCGGTCTATCGGCGTCGAGGACATGTCATGGTTCCGCTACGGGTGGGCCGTGGCCAGATGGCCGGGGAAGAGGGCCGCCGCATTGCCGCGGCGGCCCCTCAGTCAAGGCGTCAGAGCTTGCCTTCGTCTTCGAAGGTCTCGGTCCAGTCTTCGATCAGGAGATCGAGCGCTTCCTTGGCCGTGCCTTGATCGGCGACGACATAGTCATGGACGCGCTTCTGCATCGCCAAGAGCAGTTCGGCATAGGCCGGCTCCTGCCAGAAGTCCTGCACATCGTTCATCGCCTCCAGGAAGTCGCCCGCGAAAGGCTGACTGTCGACGAAGCCCGGATCGTTCAGCACCGAGTTATGGGCCGAGTAGCCGCCAAGCTCCCACCATTTCGCCTGCACCGACGGCTGGGCGAACCACTTGATGTATTCAAGCGCCGCGTCCTGCTTGTCGGAATAGGACACCACCGAAATGCCTTGCCCGCCTAGGGTCGAGCCAGCCTGGTTCTGCGGCGGGTTCACGAAGAAGTCGATCTTCTCGCCACCGATATCGGGGTCCGCATAAAGGCCCGGGAAGAAGGCGAACCAGTTCATGGCCATCGCCACCTGACCCGATTTGAACGCGTCCAGACTTTCGCCCATATACGAGTTCGTATAGCCCGGCGGCGTCGCGGTCTCGTAGAATTCCTTATAGAATTCAAGCGCTTCAACCGCTTCAGGCGAGTTTACGGCACCTTCCATGTCGTAGGAACCCGGCGTGTTCTCGTACTTGAAGCCCCACGGATAGAGCGCGCCGGTGACGCCCATGGTGATCCCTTCCGAGCCGCGCTCGGTAAAGATCGCGGCGCCGTAGACGGTCTTGCCGTCGATTTCGCGGCCCTGGAAGAACTGGGCGATCTGCAAGAGCTCCTTTTGGCTCTGCGGCTCACGCAGGTCCTGGCCCGTGGCGTCCTTGTAGGCGGCCTGAATTTCCGGATCGGCGAACCAGTCGGCGCGATAGAACCAGCCGTTCGCGTCGCCCATCGCAGGCAGCGCATAGTAGTTGGGCGTGCCCTTCGGCCAGGTCGAATAGGCATAGACGGTCGCGGGTGCGAAATCGTCCATGCTGATCCCTTCGGCGTCGAAGAAGTCGTTCAGCTTGACGTAATGGCCGTTCTCGGCACCGCCGCCAATCCACTGGCTGTCCCCGATCAGCAGGTCGCAGAGCTTCCCGCCCGAGTTCAGTTCATTCAGCATCCGGTCGGCAAAGTTGGGCCATGGCACGAATTCGAAATTCATCGTGTGGCCGGATTCGGCTTCAAATTCCTTGGACAGTTCAACCAATGCGTTCGCGGGATCCCAGGCGGCCCAGCAGAGCGTCAGCTCTTCCGCAGCGGCAGGCGTTGCGAGCGCGGTTGTGCAGCCCAAAACAGCGCCAAGGGTGGCGAGTCTACGAGTTTTCATGAAGTCCTCCCAATCAGGTGCGCTCATTGGCGCTGAAACAAACGCTAAATGAGGTGCGTACATCACGTCAATAAATTTCTGAGGGGCGTACATCAAAACGGACTCATATACAGCTTGAAAGCAGGCTTTTTCACTTTATTTCAATTATCTGTGGAAACGACCTAAAGTCGGCCACCGCACCATACACGGCTGGACCTGAAGGGGTTGGAAACAGGCGCTCACGGGCAACTTCGCCTTTCCGGCCGCCACCTTCGCGCGCGCAAGAAGCGGCCAAAGATGCGCGGCGATTCTATCCGCAAAAGGCGGAAACAACGATTGGTTCAGTACGAAATGGCGTCCGCGTCATGGGCGTTCACCACGCCCCCCACAAGACCGTAGGACAGGAGATCGCGCATCTTCCACGGGTCACGGACAAGAGGCACCAACGACTGTCTCAGCCCTGCCCTCCGTGCGGTCTCGTTCCGCTCGATCTCGGTCGCCTCTTCAGGCGTCACGAAGACGAAATGCAAATCCGTCTCGGGCCGGGCCTGCACGACGCGCGGCAGATCAGAAGGCAGAACCGCCCCGATCCTCGGATAACCGCCGGTCGTCTGACACTCGGAAGACAGGATGAATGGCGTGCCGTCCCCGGTGATCTGGATGTCGCCCGGCACCACGACCTCGGACAGGATGGTCAGCCCGGCTTCGGCAGCGAAACCCTCGCCCTCCGACAAAAGCCGCCCGCCCATGCGGTTCGCACGCGCGTCGCGGTGAAATACCGTCGCCTCGAAGCGGGCGCGCTCGGCCTCGGGGAAAAGCGCGGTCTGAAGGCTGGACACGATGCGGATCGGCCCCGTCACACGACGCGCGGCCCCGCCATCGGACAAGGCCATATTGACCGTCGTGCCGCCATCAGGCCCGACAGGAAGCTCCGCGCCACTTTCGATGGCGCCACCGATCCCGGCTGTCAGATGCGCGCTCCGCGACCCGAGGATCTCGGGCGTGGACAGGCCGCCACCCACGGAGAGATACCCATACGTTCCCTCTTCGGCTGGCCCGATGACCAGCGGGACACCGGCAGGCAACAGGTGGCTGGCGTTCCAGGCCAGCCGCGCCCCGTCCAGCGTGGCCCGCATCGGCGCGCCGGTCAGCGCGATGCGCACGTCCTCCGTCGCCTCGAAAGTCCCGCCCACGGATGTCATCTCGATCGCGGCCAGCCCCTGGTCCTGCCCAAGAAGCGCGCCAGCCTCGACCAGAGCGCTCCGGTCAGCCGCGCCGCCCCGGCTGAGACCGAAGCGCAGATAGCCCGGCCGCCCGAGGTCCTGCACCGTCATGCCCGGCGCAGCGCGCGAAACGATCAGCGCCCGGCTCATTCCAGCGCCTCCGCCACCGCACCGCCATCGGGGTCGTCCTTGTAGCCGTCCAGTTCGGACAGGCTGACGGGCACGAACAGGATCTCGTCGCCCGGTCTGAGGATGAAGGGCTCTTCAGCCTGCGGGCGGAACAGCTTCAGCCGCGTCTGGCCGATATGCCGCCAGCCCGTGGGCGTCATATTCGGAAACAGCACAAGCTGCCGGATCGCCACGCAGATCGCCGCCGCGGGGACGTTGTCGGTCAACGTCGTCCGGCGGGGAATGTCCCAGCACTCGGGCAGTTGGCCGAGATAGGGCATGCCCGGCGCAAAGCCGATGGTCTGAACCCTGACCGGCTGCCCGCAGATCGAGCGAACGGCCTCGTCCCGGCTGTCGAAGCCGGCAAGCTCAGCGGCGTCGTCGAGGTGCGGAGCAACCTCAGGATCGAACGCTGCAGGCACTCGCCAGAGCCTCCGGCCGTGGGGCAACGCCACCCCTTCCCAGTCCCGGCTTTTCAGAAGCGCTTCAAGCCGTGCGCGCATGTCGTCATGGTCGATGGTCAGCGGGTCGAAGCGCAGATAGGCTGAGACGAGCGAGGTCGAGGTCTCTTCCAGCCCGTCCAGCCCAGCCTGCTCCAGCGCATCCCTGAATGCCAGCGCCGCGCGGTTCGCGCCCTCGCCCAGACGGTCACCGAAGGTGACGATGAACCCGTCATAGCCTGCGTTTCTGATGATCGGTGACTGCATATCAAAGTCCGTCGTCAGGCGACGACCGGCAAGAGGTCGACCTTGTACCGCAACTCGATACGCTGCCCGCGCTCGGGATCTTCCAGCGCCATGCGGTACGCGGCGGCGGGGCGGACCCCGCCAATCGCGGTGAGTGTGCCGCAGAGCATCGCGTCACCGTCCACCATTCCAGCACCCTCGATCAGGTCGGCCAGAGGCCGGATCGCCGCAAGCGTTCCCTTCTGGTAAAGCGTGCTGCTGCCCTTCTCGTCTATCTCACAGGTCAGCCGAAGCTCATCGGCCCGGTCGGCAACCTCGTCCCACGCCCAGAGCGTATCCGCCACCGGCTTCGCGCAAGCCTGTTTCGACGCCGCGACAGAGACCGCCTCAAGCTCGCGGTCGGTGTGGTCCGATGCCAGCCCCAGCCAGAGCCGACCGGACTGCTTGATCAGGAACGGCTCGACCTCGCCGGACGTCGCCCCTCCCAGAACCTGAACCCGCCTGTCCCGTGTCAGAAGCCCCGTGGACACACGGTAGAAGAGCGGCACGGTCGAAGGCGGCGCGACGCCGATCTCGGCCAGTTCCTCGATATGGTGACGGACGGCGGCCTCGTCCCGCCCGGTCCAGCCGGCGACAATCAGGCGGTTGATCGCGAATTCCCGCGATCCTTCTGGGGTCTCGAAACGCATCCCCTAGCCTTCGCTCAGGACGGAGGGGAGGTAAAGCGCAATGGACGGGAAGGCGATCAGAAGTCCGACCATGATCAGCATGGCGACGACGTAGGGAATCGCGCCCACCATGACCTCGCTCATACGCCCGCCCTTTCGCGCGCCCTGCACCACGTAAAGGTTCAGACCCACGGGGGGCGTGATCAGCGCCATTTCGATGAGCACGATCATCAGGATACCGAACCAGATCGGGTCGAAGCCCTGCGCCACAACAAGCGGCACGATGATCGGGATGGTGACGACCATCAGCGACAGTGTCTCGATGAAGAAGCCCAGCACGATATAGATCAGCACCACCACGAAGATCAGCCCCATGGGCGACAGGCCGAGCCCGTCCAGCAGCGCCTGCAACTCGCGCCCCATACCCGCCGAGGCCAGCGTGAAGTTCAGAAAGGACGCGCCGATCACAACCAGCATGATCATCGAGGTGATCTTGACCGTGCCGAGGATGCTTTCGGCGAACATCCTGATGCTGACGCCGCCGAACATCGCTGCAATCACGACAGCGCCGGCAACGCCCACGGCGGCGGCCTCGGTCGGCGTGGCCCAACCCTTGTAGATCGTCCCGATGATGATCGTGAACAAGAGCACGATCGGGATCAGCTGGACCAGCGCGCGCAGCATCTCGGAGAACGGGAACGTGCGCCGCGTCCCGCCCAGGTTCGGGCGGATCATGCAGATGACGACCGTGATCGCCATGAAGCCGAGCGCCAGCGCGATGCCGGGGACAAGCCCGGCAAGGAAAAGCTGCGGGATCGAGGTCTGGGTGAGAAAGCCGTAGACAATCAGGTTGATCGACGGCGGGATCATGATGCCGAGCGTTCCCCCTGCTGCGATGGCGCCGGAGAAGAGGCGCGGATCATAGCCCAGCTTCTCGGCCTGCGGCATGGCCACGGTCGCCACGGTGGCGGCGGTGGCGACCGACGACCCCGAGGTGGCCGAGAACATCGTCGCCGTCGCGACGTTTGCGTGGACCAGCCCGCCGGGCATCCAGCTCACCCACCGGTCGAGCGCGGCATAGGTCCGCGTGGCGATGCCTGAGCGGACGAGAATCTCGCCCAAGAGGACAAAGAACGGAATGGCGATCAGCGTGGCATTGTTCGAGGTCGACCAGACAAGGTTGCCCAGCCCCCGGATCAGGGGGAACGGGCTGAAGAACGTGTCGACGCCGAAGCCCAGAAGGAACAGAACGATGCCCACGGGGATCGACAGCGCAAGAAGGCCCAAAAGCCCGACTGCGATGGCCCAGATCATTTGACCATCTCCTCTTCGCCAAAGCAGCCGATGGCGTCCTCGGCGGCCTGAAAGCGGCCTCTCACGATCATCAGCGTGGCGGCGATCAGCGTCAGCCACGCCATGACGGCGAACCAGACCCAACCCGCGAACCACGGCACCTGAACAAGAGCCAGAGGCGTCTCGAGCGGGGTATTTGCCTTCGAGTCATTGGCAAGAGACCGCGCCACCACCGGCCAGCATTTCCACGCGATCAGCGTCACCGTGACGGTCAGCGCGGCCATGGCGAACAGGTCGAACAGCGCGCGGCCGAGCGCATTCACCCGCCCACGCAGAATGTCGATGCGCACATGCCCGAGCTCCAGAAGCGTGAAGGCCATGCCCCATGAGGTGGCGATCGCCATCACGTATCCGGAAATCTCGTCGGTGCCACCGAACGAGGACCCCAACTGCCTGAGTACGATATCGGCCAGGACGAATGCCGCGCAGCCCATCAGCAATACGCCCGTCAAAAGCGCGATGCCGTGGTTCAGCCGGCGAAGTGTCCGAAGCAGTCCGTCTTCCATCGGGGTCCCCTTCCGGTTCAGCCTTAGCCGCCGATCTTCACGCCGACGACCTCGCCCACGCTGGCATTCCAGCGCTCGGCCCAGTCACCGCCCGCGCGCTCGGCCCATTCGGGCAGAACTTCGCTGACGAGCACGTCACGCGCCTTGGCGAAATCGGCATCCGACACCTCGACCAGCGTCATGTTACGCGCCTCGCCTGCGGGGCAGTCGCCATTGCCGGTCAGACAGGCGATGTCGTTGACCAGCGCGTCCTGCGCGCTGTCCCAGGCAGGATCTTCGAACTCGGCCGTCACCTGCTCCTGGATCAGCGCCTGCGTGTCGGCGTCGAGGCTGTTCCATTTGTCGAGGTTCATGGCGGTCACGACGCTGTCCCAGCCGCCGAGCGGGATCGGCATCAGATGGGTGGAGACTTCCCACCAACCGGCCGAGTAGCCCGAACCGGCACCCGTCACGGCGCAGTCCACGACGCCCTTCTGCAGCGCGCCCGGCACTTCCGAGAAGGCCACGTTGACGCCTTCCGCACCCAGAGCTTCGAGGAATTTCGCGGTCATACGGCCCGAGGCGCGTACCTTCAGCCCTTCGAGATCGGCCAGTTCGTTGACCTCAGCATTGCAGAAGACGACCTGCGGCGGATAGGGCGCGATGGCCAGTACGTGGCTGTTGAACCGGTCATGATAGATCTCGGTGACCATCGGGCGGGCGGCATCGACCATGGCGCGCGCCTCGTCGGCGGTCACGGCCACGAGCGGCACGTCGAGACCTTCCAGCTCGGGCGCATCCGCCACGGCATAGTCCGCCACCGTCATGGCCACGTCATAGACGCCGTCGCCCAGCAGGCGGAACACGTCGCCCACGCCAAGGTTCATCTGGTTGTGGGTGGTCAGCGCGACCGTGATATCGCCGCCCGACGCGGCAGGCAGCTTCTCGCCCCAGAACGGCGCTTCGTACTGGATGTGCAGCGGCAGGCCGGACCAGCTTCCGACAACGGACAGTTCTTCGGCCACGGCAGGTGTAGCCAGCGCGGTCGTGGCGATCAGGATGGAAAGTGAGCGTTTCATGTTGGTCTCCTTGTTGGATTCAGATTTGTTTCGTGTTGTCAGCGTGTTGCTTGTCATTCCCGAAGCGGCTTCAGAACGCCGCCTCCGGTTCGGGGGCAAGGACGGGAACCTCGGCATCCTCGGCGATATCGGTGATCAGCATATGCCCCGGCTTGTGCGTGATGCAGATGGGCAGGCGCGCGGCTTCGATCGCCACCTGAGGCGTCACTCCGCATGCCCAGAACATCGGGACATGGCCCTCCGGCACCGGGGCCGCATCGCCCCAGTCGGGCTTCGAGACATCCGCGATACCGATCCCGGCCGGGTCACCCCAATGAACCGGCGCGCCATGGGCCAGAGGATAGGCCCGCGAGATTGCGGCTGCCTCGGCCACGCGCCCCTCGGGAATGGCCCTCATGCTGACGACCATCTTGCCCCGGAACGGACCCGCCGGCACCGTTTCAATATTCGAGCGGAACATCGGCACGGTGGTGTTGTTCTGGATGTGCCAGAGCGGCAGCCCCGCCTGCTCCAGCGCCCGCTCGAAGGTGAACGAACAGCCAAGGGCGAAGACGACGAAGTCGTCTTGCCAGATATCCCCGATATCTGTGACCGACCCGGCGAGCCGCCCGTCGCGGTAGATGTTGTAGGCGGGCACATCCGACCGGATGTCGATGTCCCGCCCCATGGTGAAAAGCTTGGGGTTGCCGGTGTCCGACACGCCCGTCAGCGGACAGGGCTTCGGGTTCCGCTGGCAGTAGCGCATGAAGTCCAGCGCATGAGCCTCGGGCATGATCGCAAGGTTCGCCTGAAGGTATCCCTGCCCCAGCCCGGCGGTATGCGAGCGGTAGCTGCCCTGCCGGATGGCCTGACGCACATCGGTAAGCGAACTCTGACGAAGCGTTTCGTACAAACGGTATCCCCCTTGACCCCTCACCACGGTGCAGGGAACGGGGAATAAATGCAAATCGAATGATTTTACCGATAATGATAATATTAATTTATCATATTCATAGAGCGTCCGCCCCGGCCGCGTAGAGCTCGGCCACTTCCAACGCCAGCGCGGCAGCGGTCTCGCTCAGATGGCTCTTCGGCTCGGACAGATACGAGGCGGTGAATTGCAGCGGGCTCGGCACCCAGCCGGGATCGAATTCGCGAATGCGCTCCGCCCGCACGTACTCCGCGCCCAGCGCCCGAGGCAGAACAGCGACGCCGATATCCGCCTCGACCAGCCGGAAACAGGCCGAAAGCGATGTAGACGGAAACATCGAGACATCGGCCCCCACCTTCTCGTAGAGCAGCTCTTTCAGCTCGCGAAAGGGCCGGGTGTTCCGCGCGTATGTCATCACCGGTCGGGTCAGGTCCCCTCCGCCGCCCTCCCTCTCGCGCGGGTTCGCCGCCGTGTACCAGGCCAGGTCGAAACCCGGCAGGATGATGTTGTCGACCGAGTATTCCGAGATCGGCCCGAGAAGGATCGCAAGGTCGACCTCGCGGTTGAGAAGCGCCTCGCGCAGATCCGTGGAGACATCCACGTTCAACTCGATCTCCAGCTTCGGATAGACCTCGTGCAGCCGAGAGACCAGTTCCGGCAGCCAGCATTGCGCAATGGTCTCGGATGCCCCGATCCTGAGGCGCCCCTCGACCCCCTCGGGGTCGACGACATCGCGCTGGACCAGCTCGACCAGATGCTCGAACTTTTCGGCATGTGCCAGAAGCAGCTCGCCCCGCTTGGTCAGCTTCATGCCGCCCGCGCTTCGGTCGAAGAGCGCGCATCCAAGCATGTCTTCGAGGTTCTTGATCCGCGCGGTGACCGCCGGCTGTGTCAGGCTGAGCGCCGCCGCCGCGCGCCGCACCCCGCCCCGGCGCACGACAGTCAGAAAGGTCCGCATCTGGTCGAGTGTGAATCGAGACATGCGCCAACGCTTGCACATTCCCCGCCGCCCCGAACAGCGGAAATTTCTGCCGTGCGCACCGCAGAAAACCGATTGCTGTCGAACTTAAAAAATGGCGCACCCGAGAGGATTCGAACCTCTGGCCTCTGCCTTCGGAGGGCAGCGCTCTATCCAGCTGAGCTACGGGTGCCTGCGCGGCTCTATAGCGGGCGCTGTAACAGGACGCAATCGGGGATTGCGGCCCGCGCGGTTGCGGTCGCGCGGGCCGTCAGAGGGAGGCCGTCAGCGCACCGGCGCGGAGGACCCGCCGGGAACGGATGTTCCGACCACCCGTGCACCCGGAGTGCGGTCGCTATCGCTTTCGTCGGGGCGGCGCGGATAGCGCGGCGGTGGACAGTCGATGACCGCGCCGGTGCTGTCATAAACCGGCTCGCATTCATCGTCCGGCACGCATTCGGCCCGCTCGGGCACGCTGCCAGGCACGTAGACATAGCCCTCGGTACAGGTGCCTCCGCCGAACTTGTCGAACATCGGCTCTGGCCGGACGGGCGCGGGCTCTTCCTGTTGTGCGCAACCTGCCAGAAAAAGCGCGGCACCGGTCGCGGCTGTCACGATCACTGATTTCATTGGTTTCTTGTCCCATTGTTTTTTTGCCCGACCAGACTAAAGCGCGGCGGGGCTGGAGGTTAGTCGAATCTCTGCATAGACTTCCTGCAAAATCGCAGGACAAAAGATGACAGACCCGGACTGGAACAACCTCAAGGTGGCCCTCGCCGTGGCGCGCGGCGGTTCGCTGACGCGCGCGGCGCAGCTTCTCGGTCTGGATCAGACCACGGCGGGCCGCAGACTGACGGCGCTCGAGACGCAGCTCGGCACGGCGCTTTTCGTACGATCCAAGACGGGCATTCTGCCCACGGACGACGGCCGCGCCGTGATCGAATACGCGGCTCGGATCGAGGATCAGGTCACCCGCCTTACCGAGGGCCTTGCGAATGCCGAGGCGCGCGTTGGCGGTGTCGTACGCATCATGGGCAACACCTGGATGCTGGAGCGGATGGCGACCCATCTTCCCGCACTATTGGACGCGCATCCGGCGCTCGAGATCCGGTTCTCGGGCCGCCTGCCCCCGGCGCCCCTGCACGGCGAACCGACCGTGTCCTTCTGGTTCGACGCGCCGCATCAGCCGCCCGAAGTGTCTACCGCCTTCGCGCGGGTCCCCTACTCGGCCTTCGCGGCCACCGACCGGCCTCCGCCGCCCACCGACTGGGTTCAGTTCCGGGACGACGACGCGGCGGGCCCGTCCTTCAGCCGGGAAATGCAGCGGCGACTGGGACCCGAGGCGCGGGTGCGTCTGACGGCGACCGACGCGCGCATCCTGATCAGCGCGATTCGTGCGGGGCTGGGCCACGGCGTGCTGCCGAATTGCCTTGGCGATGCCGATCCCGCACTGACACGATCGGGCGTATCCGTCGGACGGATCGAACGTGTCCTGCGCTGCCACGTGACGTCCGACGCCGCGCGACTTCTCAGGGTCAGGACCGTGATCGACTGGGCGCGGGAGGTGCTGCCCGATGCCATCGGCGCGGCCCTCATACAACCGTCGGGCCGGAACCGCGTCTGATCAGGCGAAAAGCTCGTGCGCCAGTTCCAGCGCATCGACAAGCACGTCGACCTCGGCCTCTGTGTTGTAGAGGCCAAAGCTCGCCCGGCAGGTGGCGTTCAGCCCGAGGTGATCCATGAGCGGACCGGTGCAATGCTGCCCTGCCCGGACCGCGACGCCCTTTTTGTCGAGGATCGTTGAGATGTCATGGGCGTGGGCCGCGCCATCCATCGTGAAGGAAAAGATCGCCGCCTTGTCGCGCGTCGTCCCCTGCACCTGAATCCAATTGAGCCCATCCAGCTTCGAACGGGTATAGTCGCGCAGACGCTCCTCATGGGCGGCGATGTTCTCCATCCCCAGCCCCATCATGTAGTCGAGCGCCACTCCAAGGCCGATCTGCTGAACGATACCTGGAGTGCCGGCCTCGAACCGCATGGGCGGATCGGCATAGGTGACCTCGTCCTTGTGGACCTCGCGGATCATGTCTCCGCCGCCGATGAAGGGGCGCATCTCGTCCATCCGTTCGCGCCGGATATAGATCGCGCCTGATCCGGACGGGCCATAGAGCTTGTGGCCCGTGATCGCATAGAAGTCGCAGCCGATATCCTGCACGTCGACCGGCATATGCACCGCAGCCTGGCTGCCATCGACCAGAACAGGCACGCCCTTGGCGTGGGCGCCTTCGGTGATCGTCTTCACATCGACCCGCGTGCCGAGCACGTTCGACAGATGCGTGACCGCGACCAGCTTGGTCTTTGGCCCGATGGCGTCGATGACCTTCTGCGGGTCAAGCGCGCCAGTCTCGTCCACATCCACCCATTTCAGCACCGCACCCTGCCGTTCGCGGAGGAAATGCCAGGGCACGATATTGGCGTGATGCTCCATGACGCTGAGGACGATCTCGTCGCCCGGCTCAAACCGCGGCATGGCCCAGCTATAGGCGACAAGGTTGATGCCCTCGGTCGTGCCCGAGTTCATCACGATCTCATCTTCGGACGCCGCGTTCAGGAACCGCGCGACCGTGCCGCGAACGCTTTCGTATTTCTCGGTCGCGAGGTTCGAGAGGTAATGAAGCCCCCGGTGGACATTGGCGTATTCCTCGGCATAGGCGCGGGTGATCGCGTCGATCACCACCTGCGGCTTCTGCGCCGAGGCTCCGTTGTCCAGATAGACCAGCGGCTTGCCGTTCACCTCGCGCGAGAGGATCGGAAAATCGCCGCGGATGGCTTCGACGTCATACATTGCCGCCCCCTCCCATGCCCGGCCCGATGCCGGTCAGCGTCATCAGGAAAATCAGAACCAGCGCCACGCCGAGCGTGGCGAGGATCAGCGCGCCGAATGCGCGCCAGAGCGACGTGAACCCATGAAGCGCCGCAACAAAGTTCACGTTCAGCCAGAACGCCAGGATGATCAGCGCGACGCTGAACAGACCCGCAATCGGCGGCAGGATCAGCATCAGCCCGACCTCGACCAGTTGGCCCGTGAACAGAATGGCCTGCAGGAAGATCGTCAGCAGCAGAGCCTCATCGAAGCTGCCCGTGCCGCCCATGGCCCGACCGACCTTCCAGATCGCCCAGACCGACACCGCCGAGATCAGCGCTGTCAGCGCCGCCATGACGAGGGGCGCAATCTGCGGACCGATAGCCGGGCCCGGCGTCATCAGCGCCACGACCTCGTTCAGGATCACCGACAGCGCGACCAGCGCAAAGAACGCCGGCCAGTAGGCCGCTTTCGGCACGCCCATGCTCAGAAGGGTCGAGGCCGCTTCACGCGGCTCGGTCAGCGCCTGCCGGGCAAGGGGAACGAACAATTGCAACATACCTAGACCCGGCCTTCACTTCGATACGACGCGATTTCCGCGACGCCACCCAGCCAGAACACGAAGAACGAGCCGAGCGCAAGGATGCCCGTCAGGCTGGTGACATGGGACGGACCGACGAAGCCCGCCATCAACCCCGTCAGCAGCCAGAGCGGCGACGACGCCAGAATGGCCCAGAACAGCGCCATCCGCGACTGATAGCCGGTGGACGCGCTGCCGGTGACGCGAAGGACCAGATGCACCACCCAAGCCACCACGTAGAACACCAGCGGCATCACGAAGATCCAGCCGAAGAGCGCACCTGCAAGACGGGCATCGAACCCGATCGTCTCGTCCAGATAGGCCTCACGCGACAGCCGCGGCCACTGTGCCACGAACAACAGGACACATCCCGCCATCAGCGTGGCCAGCGCCCGGTCCTCGCGCGCGCCGCCCGACAGGCGGCGGCGCAGAACCTCGCGCGGCGCACGATAGGTGCGGATGATGTCCAGAACGACGCTCATTACGACCGGCGGCGCGCCAGCCAGCCGTCGAGACGGCCAAGGATGTCGTCAGCGATCTCTTCGCTTTCGATCTCCTCGATTGCCTCGGCGAGGAAGGCCAGAACCAGAAGATCCTGCGCATCGCCCTTCTCGACCCCGCGCGACCGAAGGTAGAACAGCGCTTCGTCGTCGATCGCACCGGACGTGGAACCATGCGAACAGGCCACGTCATCGGCGTAGATTTCCAGCTCGGGCTTGGCGAGGAACTGTGCGTCCTCGTCCAGAAGCAGCGACTGGCTGATCTGGTAGCCGTCGGTCTTCTGCGCGCCTTCCTTCACGAGGATCTTGCCCTGGAACGTGCCGACAGCGCCATTCCGAAGCACCTTCTTGAACACCTGGCGGCTTTCGCAATTCACCGCGTCATGGGTGATGAAAACAGTGTCGTCATGGTGAAAGCGCCCGTCGCCAACCGCCGCACCCGCGATATGGGCGACGGCGTTGTCGCCGTTCAGCTCGATCCATGCCTCGTTCCGCGTCATCACGCCATTGGCGGTCAGCGTGAAGGACTTGAAGGTCGACTCTTCGCCCAGTGTCGCGAAAAGATGCGTCACCGCGCGCCGCTCGTGGTCGCGACCCTGTGCGCGCACATGGTGGAACGCTCCGCCATCGGCCACATCGACCTCCATGCACTTGTTAAAGCGCGCCGCCGCCGGGCCGTTTTCGAGAACTGTCAGGTCGGCGCCCTCTTCGACGCGGATCACGAAATGCAGGATCGCGTCGCTTGTGGCTTTCTCGTGCAGGTAGATCAGTGAGATCGGCTTCGACACCTTACCCGTCGCCCGCAGCACCACGCCATCCGTCGCGAAGGCCGTGTTCAGTGCAGCGAAGGGGCGCGGCACGGGCGCGTGGGTCCGCGCCTCGATCGCGCCATAGGCGTCCTTGAGCCAGTGGATGTCGGTCGAAAGGGCATCCTCCAGACGTTCGATCTCGACACCTTCCAGAGACAGATCATCCGACGCCACGGCATCGAAAACACCATCGCGGAAGACGATCTTGAGCCGGTCTATCTCGCCGAAAACGGGGCTTTCGTCGCCATCGTCGAAAGGCGGAGCTTCGGCGGCTTCCGGCGCGTTGAACTCGCCCGGATTGGTAAAGCGCCAGTATTCGTCCCGCGCGCCCGGCAAACCCATCTGCGTCAGTCGCGAAAGCGCGGCCTTCCGTGCCTCGACGGCCCAGCCGGCGCCTTCGGGCATCTTCAGCGCCTGAAGACGCGCCTCGGTCACGTCCTGTTTCACCTGAGGAAGTGCCATCATGCCATCTCCGCAAGGATGTCGGCATAGCCGTTGTTCTCGACCTCGAGCGCCAGCTCGGGCCCGCCGGTCTTCACGATGCGGCCATCGGCCATGATGTGGACGACGTCAGGCTGGATGTGGTCCAGGAGGCGCTGGTAATGCGTGATGACAAGGAACGACCGCCCCTCGTCACGCAGCGCGTTGACGCCGTCCGCCACCAGCTTCATCGCGTCCACGTCCAGACCGGAATCCGTCTCGTCGAGAATGCACATCTTGGGGCCGAGAACGGCCATTTGCAGGATCTCGTTCCGCTTCTTCTCGCCGCCCGAGAACCCGACGTTGACCGGACGCTTCAGCATGTCGCCGTCGATCTTCAGCGCCTTGGCCTTTTCGCGGATGAACTTCAGGAAATCGCCCGCGCTCATTTCGTCCTCGCCGCGCGCCTTGCGCTGAGCGTTCAGCGCCGTGCGCAGGAAGGTCATGTTGCCGACGCCGGGGATCTCGACCGGGTACTGAAACGCAAGAAACAGGCCCGCTGCCGCGCGCTCTTCCGGCTCCATGTCGAGGATGTCCTCGCCCTCCAGCGTCGCGGCACCCTCGGTCACCTCGTAGCCGTCACGCCCCGACAGGACATAGGACAGCGTCGACTTGCCCGAGCCGTTCGGCCCCATGATCGCATGAACCTTGCCCGCCGGTACGGTCAGGTCCACGCCTTTCAGGATCTGCTTGTCCTCTTCTTCAAGTTTGACGTGCAGGTTCTTGATCTCAAGCATCTTTCTTCCTCTCAAACGCGAAAAGGGGCGCCGCCGCGTGGGCGGGCCCCGTCAGGGTCGGATTTTGGGTAAGGTCTAGCCGGTCGGCGCGCGCAGGTCGCTTCTGACCGTCTTGACATATTCCTTGTTGAAGGCCGCCACATGCGTGCCGGGGAACCGGTCCACAAGCTGCGGGTGATAGACAAAGCCCACGGCCAGCCCGCCGATCAGCGCGGCGCGGCGCAGGAAGTTGTTCAGCTGGAACGTCCAGGCGAAGGCCAGCGCCAGCGGCAGTCCGAAGGCGAAGGGCGCGTAACTCATGTAGGGGTCGAGCGCGGCATGAGGCGACGGAAGCTGCAAAAGCCCGCGCGGATCGAACAGCTGGAACGTGGCCGCCAGTCCGACGAACATCGCCAGAATGCCAAGCACGACGGCGACCGGCACCAGAACCTTGTTCGAGCCCTCGCCCACCTTGACCTGCTTCGCCTTGCGCGACTTCACGCGGACGCGGTTCTTGGGCTTGCCCTCGGCATAGCGCCGATCCTCGGACGGGCCGATATGCACTTCGCCCATGGTGTTGCTCGCACAGGCGCGGATTCGTCCCAAACGGTCCTCGAAGCCCCGGCGCTGTTTCTCTTCCAGAGACATCGCAGTCATCCCCTTCATTGATTTGCCACGGGTGTGACAAGCCAACAGGGCGAAATCTGGGCAGATCCGGGGAAATTCCGGACCCTCGCCGGGCGATATGAGGGCAAAGAGGTGTCACTCGACCACCACCGCCGTGCCGCTGGCCGAAACCATCAGCATGTTATTGATGACCTCGTAATCCAGATCGACGCCGACCACCGCGTTGCCGCCCGCGTCGCGGGCCCGGTCCTCCAACTCGCGCAGTGCCGTCTGCCGTGCCTCCGCGAGCGATTTTTCATAAGCGCCCGAGCGGCCGCCCACGATGTCGGTGATCTGCGCAAAGATATCCCGGAACACGTTGGCGCCCAGAATAGCCTCGCCCACCACCACGCCGCGGTAGCCGATAATCGTCTTTCCCTCGATCGAAGGCGTCGTCGTCACGATCATGGTCGCATTCCCCCAGGGCTTCATCTCTTGTCCCGCCAGCGGCCCAGAACCGTCTGCGCGAAAAGGCTTCCCAACGTCCCCGACACGAAGCTGATGGCGATGACCTGGTTCTGCATCAGCATCTCGGTCGCCCAATCGATGAACATGGCGAACCCGGCGCAGAACACGCCGGTCAGAAACGCCGTCATCAGAATGGGTCGCAGCATCGCTCAGGTCTCCGGTCGGTCAGCCTACGCTGCCTTCCAGCGAGATCGCCACAAGCTGCTGGGCTTCCATCGCGAATTCCATCGGCAGCGCCTGCAGCACCTCCTTGCAGAACCCGTTCACGACAAGCGCGACCGCCTCTTCCTCGTCCATGCCGCGCTGGCGGCAGTAGAAAAGCTGGTCGTCATCCACCTTCGACGTCGTCGCCTCGTGCTCGACCCGGCTCGAGTTGTTCTTGACCTCGATGTAAGGCACCGTGTGCGCCCCGCATTCCGAGCCGATCAGAAGGCTGTCGCACTGGGTATAGTTGCGGCTGTTCTTGGCGCGCGGGTGCATCGAGACGAGCCCCCGATAGGTGTTCTGCGCCTTGCCCGCCGAGATGCCCTTGGACACGATCCGGCTCTTCGTGTTCTTGCCCAGATGCACCATCTTGGTGCCGGTATCGGCCTGCTGACGGTTGTTGGTGATGGCGATCGAGTAGAACTCGCCCTGGCTCTCGTCGCCACGCAGGATGCAGGACGGGTATTTCCAGGTCACGGCCGAGCCGGTTTCCACCTGCGTCCACATCACCTTCGACCGGTCGCCCCGGCAATCGGCGCGCTTGGTGACGAAATTGTAGATGCCGCCCTTGCCCTCTTCGTCGCCCGGATACCAGTTCTGAACCGTCGAGTACTTGATTTCGGCATCTTCCAGCGCGACCAGTTCGACCACCGCCGCGTGAAGCTGGTGGGTGTCGCGCTGCGGTGCGGTGCAGCCTTCCAGATAGGACACGTAGGCGCCCTTGTCCGCGATGATCAGCGTCCGCTCGAACTGGCCGGTGTTCTCGGCATTGATCCGGAAATAGGTCGACAGCTCCATCGGACAGCGCACGCCCTCGGGCACGTAGACGAAGGACCCGTCGGTGAAGACCGCCGAGTTCAGCGTCGCGAAATAGTTGTCCGAGACCGGCACCACGCTGGCCAGGTATTTCTTGACCAGTTCGGGGTGCTTCTGGATCGCCTCCGAGATCGAGCAGAAGATGACACCGGCCTTCTCAAGCTCCTTCTGGAAGGTCGTGCCGACGCTCACCGAGTCGAACACGGCATCCACGGCCACCTTCCGGCCCTCGGCAGGCGCGTCCTCGGCCCCCTCGACACCGGCAAGGATCATCTGCTCCTTCAGCGGAATGCCCAGCTTGGCGTAGGTCTCCAAAAGCTTCGGATCGACCTCGTCCAGCGACTTGGGCTTCTCCTGCATCGACTTGGGCTTGGCGTAGTAATACTGCTCCTGATAATCGATTTTCGGATAATCGATCATCGCCCAGTCGGGCTCTTTCATCTCGGTCCAGCGGCGATAGGCCTCGAGCCGCCATTCCAGCATCCATTCGGGCTCGCCGTTCTTTTCCGAGATCAGCCGGACGATGTCCTCGTTCAGCCCCTTGGGGGCATAGTCCATCTCGATCTCGGTTTCCCAGCCGTACTTGTACTTGCCCGACAGCGAACGAACCGCATCGACCGTTTCCTGGTCGACGCCTTCCTTCACTTCGGTTGTGTCCAAAGCTGCCATGTAAGGCTCCCTCATCATGCCGCCCGCTGGCGGAATTTCTTCTCGTGTCTCAGCCACGTTTCCGCGAAACGCAGCACATCCTCTTCTGTCGTCTCCGGCCCGAGCGAGACCCGGAGCGCGCTTTCCGCCGCCGCCTGATCCAGCCCCATCGCAGCCAGAACCCGTGGCGTCTTGACCTTGCCCGAAGAGCAGGCCGATCCGCTCGACACCGCAAAGCCGGCAAGGTCCATCTGCATCACCTGGGTCTCTCCCTTCCAGCCCGGCGTCACGAAACAGGACGTGTTGGGCAGGCGGGGACGATCATTCCCGACAAAAATAGTTCCCTTGGCGCCAGACGCCAGACTTGATTCTAGAATATTTCTAAGTTTTTCAACCCCGGCCCAGACGCCGGCGTCCATGTCCCGGAGTGCCGCCGTCGCCGCCGCGCCGAACCCGGCGATCCCGGCCACGTTCTCGGTGCCGGACCGTCGGCCCAGTTCCTGCCCGCCGCCCTTCTGCACCGCCCCGATATCCAGCCCCTCGCGGACGATCAGCGCACCCACACCTTTCGGCCCGCCGATCTTGTGGGCCGAGACACAGGCCATGTCCGCGCCCGACCAGTGAAAGCTCCAAGGAATGCGCCCGGCCGCCTGCGTCACGTCCAGAAACAACGACCCGCAGCGGATCGCCCCATAGGGATACGCCCCGTCCTCGTCCCTCGCGGGCGGTTCGGTGATTACCCCGGTCTCCGAATTGGCCAGCCCCTTGGCCAGCACATTGGCCCCGCCTTCGGCATGGGTCAGGTCGAGATGCGCCCAGAGCGCATCATGGGCCGTCTCGTCGACACAGACCGCCCCATGCGGCGGCACGTGCGCCAAAATGCCCGCGGCCTCGGTCGCGCCGGACGTAAAAACCACCTCAGACGGTTTGCAGCCCACAAGCGCCGCCACCTCGCCCCGCGCCCGCTCCACTAGAGCCCGCGCCGCGCGTCCCTCGGCATGAACCGACGACGGATTGCCCGCGACATCGAGCGCCGCCAGCATCGCCGCACGTACCTCCTGCCGCAAAGGCGCCGTCGCATTCCAGTCAAGATAAACCCGCCCCATTATCGGCCCTCAAATATCCCGGGGAGCGCGAGGGGCAGGCCCCTCGCTTCGGTCGGATGCGCCAGCATCCGACCAGCGCGACGGCGAAGCCGGCGCAACCCGGTCATTCGTCAACAACCTGGAAAAGCGCCGGTACGGCGGGGCATGGCGCAAGATCGTTCATGACCACATCGGACAGACGCGTCTGGTGGAGGAACACATAGACATGCGCCGAGAGCCCCTCCCAGAGACGGTTGGTCAGCGACTGCGCCCGGCTGCCCGACACCCCGCCCGAGGCGCCTGCCCCGGTATGCATGGCGCTGACCGTCTCGTCCACCGCGCCCAGAACATCGGCCACCCGGATGTCCGAGGCTGCCCGCGCCAGCCGGTACCCGCCGCCGGGACCCCGCACCGATTCCACCAGCCCCGCCCGGCGGAGCTTCACGAAAAGCTGTTCCAGATAGGGCAGCGAAATGTCCTGACGCTTGGAGATTTCGGCCAGCGACAGAAGCGCTCCGTCCTTCGCCATGGCCAGATCCGTCAGCGCGACCATGGCATAGCGGCCCTTCGTGCTCAGCTTCATGACGTCCACCCGCCTTAAATCATTGACCTCGGGGCGGCGGCAGCTTACCTGAACCGCAGCCGCACGGACGCCCCGGCGCCCGGTTTAGAATGGTTCTAAAGACCCCGACCAAATTCGTCAAGAATTGGGGGCGCGGCGAGAGGGAAGAAATGAAGGGGACCCATGCCCGAGGTGATTTTTCCCGGCCCTGAAGGCCGGCTCGAAGGCCGCTATCATCCGCAGAAGACGAAGGACGCGCCCATCGCGATCGTCCTGCACCCGCATCCGCAGTTCGGCGGGACGATGAACAACCGGGTCGTCTACAACCTGCATTACGCCTTCCACAAAATGGGCTTCACCGTACTCCGGTTCAATTTCCGGGGCGTCGGTCGCAGCCAGGGCGAATACGACCAGGGCGTGGGCGAATTGTCCGACGCCGCCTCGGCGCTCGACTACCTGCAGTCGATGAATCAGAACGCCAAGCATTGCTGGGTCGCGGGCTTCTCCTTCGGCGCCTGGATCGGGATGCAGCTTCTGATGCGCCGCCCCGAGATCACCGGCTTCATCTCGGTCTCGCCGCCGGCCAACATGTACGATTTCTCGTTCCTCGCCCCCTGCCCGTCGTCGGGTCTGATCATCAACGGCACCGCCGACCGCGTCGCGCCGCCCAAGGACACCCATGCCCTCGTCGAGAAACTGCACGAGCAGAAGGGCATCACGATCACCCATAACGAGGTCGAAGGCGCGGGCCACTTTTTCGAAGACCCGCATATGGACACGATGATCGGCACCGTGACCGACTACGTTCAGCGCCGCCTGACCGAGACCACGCGCTGATCCGTCTGCCGCCCGAAAGCGGCAACAATATTCTCGATTGATATCAATTGTCTGCGCTCTGCCAACAAGGCGGGGCGCGTAACATCAGATTCCCCTGAAGGGTCACCTTTCTGCCGCATTTCCGTCACGCCTATGCCCCGGCGCTCCTTGTAGAAAAGGGCGTTGCAGAATTCGCATGAGGGACGGAATGTCCGCAGTCGCTCGCATATTTCGCCATCTGCGCGCCTACCGGCGCGACGAAGACGGCACCGCATCGGTCGAAGCGGTGCTGTGGCTTCCGCTGTTCGGTCTGATCTCCGGACTGCTCGTCGATGTGACCGTGGTGTTCCACGGCCAGGCCGAGGTCTACCGCGTGGTGCAGGATGCAAACCGCAGCGTCTCGGTTGGATTTCTCGACGACGCGGCCGAGGCCAAGACCTTCATCAACGACCGCCTGAGAACGATCGGCGTCAAACCCAAAACGATCGAAACCTATGTCGATCCGAACCAGGACTTCATCGCCACCCGTGTCGTCGTCCCGGCAAGCAGCCTGCAACTGATCGGATACTTTTCAAGCCTGATGGAGCTCGACCTTGAGTTTCAGGCGGTTCACCTTCTGGACACCTGGGATCCGGCCACATTCGGCACCAGTTCCGTCAGCACGGTTTACTAAGCCATGACATGCAACCGAAAACCGATACTCAGCTTCCTGCGCCGCGAACACGGCGCCGCGACTGTGGAAACCGTTATCTGGCTGCCTTTCTTCATCGCCGCCTTCGGCTTCATGGTCGACCTCGCGATGATCTTCAACGGACAGGCCAAGGTGCTGCGCGTCCTGCAGGACGTGAACCGCGAGTACTCGGTCGGCAATATCGCAAGCACGGCCGACACCGAAAAGCAGGTCCTCGCCGAGCTGAGCAAAATGGAAATCTGGCCGAGCGCGGCCTCGACCACGCAGGTGGCAGGCAACATCCGCTCGACGGTCGTCATCCCGACCAGGCAACTCACCATCACGCATTTCTTCGGCGCCTTCGCCAGCCTTGAAGTGGACGTGACGGCCGACATGACGGTCGAATATTTCGAGGGTTGAACCATGCAGAACGCTACACTCCGTAAATTCACGCATCGCGAAGACGGCTCCCTGACGGTTCTCGGCCTCTTCATGATCGTGACCTTTCTGATCATCGGCGGCCTCGGCCTCGACGTGATGAGCGCGCTCAGCACGCGGACGAAACTTCAGGTGGCAGCCGACGCGGCCGCACATGCGGCCCTCATGGCGCGCAGCCTCGAGATGTCCGAGGACGACTCCAAGGACCTCGGCATGGCCATGGTCTACGCCGCCCTCCCCCAGTCGAAATACGGAAACCTGATCGAAAAGGGCGATATTCAGTTCGGCAAATGGGACTCGAGCACGCAGCTCTTCACCGTCTTGGCGGGGTCTGACGACGCGGTTCTCGTGAACACCCAGCAGATCGCCGCGCGCAAGAACCCGCTTGGCACGTTCTTCCTCCGGGTCATCAACATGAACTCGATGGACGTGATCAGCCAGTCGGTCTTCGAGACTTACGTTCCCACCTGTTTCCGTGAAGGCTTCGTGGCGCAGGACGTGGTCGACGTGCAGTCGAACAACAACTACGACAGCGGCTTCTGCATCCACTCGAATACCCATGTCGAGGTGAACAACGGCAACTCGTTCTGTGGCGCGATCGTGTCGATGCCGGACGAACGCGACCTTGTCGTCCCGAATTCGGATGAGTCGTCGAACCCCTGCCTGACCCAGGCCAGCCGCGATGGCGCATACCGTCTCAAGGTGTTCCAGCAGATCGACGAGATCATCAACAACGTGACGGACCCGACATCGAAGTTCTTCCGGACCGCCTATGTCGACATCAATCCGCTTTCCGGTGCCCCTACAGTTGTCCCGGTCGCCAAGAACGACAAGCTGCATGATGTCTGGGTGTCCGGCGCAATCCATACGCGGACCTGCAACGCATCGAACCAGACGCTCAGCCTGCAGGCCAACCAGACCCTCACGAAGGGCGTCATCGTCACCAACTGCCAGGTGTCTCTCGGCGCAGGCTCTCAGCTGATCGATGTTATTATCGTCTCGACGAACGAAAACGCCGACTCGATCAACGGCGCTGCTGGCGTCGTGCTGGGCCTCGATGACAATTGTACGCCCGGCGGTGGCGCGCAGCTGGTCACGAAGGGCGGCGTCAAGTTTCCCGCGGACCTTCAGATCTACGGCGGTCAGATCATCGCCGCGAAAGACATTCTCTTCGAATCCCGCGCCAATGGCATCGAGGGCGTGTCGATGGTGGCTGGCGGTCGCATCGACGGCACATCGCTCATGAACATGGGTTTCTGCGGCGGGGCCGGCATGGAGAACAACTTCGCGCCCGAGTACCACCGCATGGCGACCTGATCGCCACGCCTATCCTTCAAGTCGGCAAGGGCCCGGAGCATCGCTCCGGGCCTTGTCATTTCCGGGCTGCGGCATTTTTGGTATACCTTCGCATACCGTCTTTCCATCCGCACCCGTCTGCGCTATGGGGCAGGCAGCATTTCCAAACCCCGGACGGGCCGCGCCACATGTGATGCGCGTCCGCGTTCCGGCCGATCCGCGAGGGCACTTCCATGACCGACAGCTCCACCCCCGATATCGTCTACACCAAGGTCGACGAGGCCCCCGAACTGGCCAGCGCGTCGCTGTTGCCGATCATCCAGAAATTCGCCGCTGCTGCCGGGGTTTCGGTGGGCCGCAAGGACATCTCGCTCGCGGGCCGCATCCTTGCCGCTTTCCCCGACCACCTGACCGAAGAGCAGCGCATCGCCGACGACCTTGCGATCCTCGGCGACCTCGTGAAGACCCCCGAGGCCAACGTGATCAAGCTGCCGAACATCTCGGCCTCGGTGCCCCAGCTTGTCGCCGCCATCTCCGAGTTGCAGGCGCAGGGCTATGCCGTTCCGGATTATCCCGAGAGCCCGTCGACCGACGCCGAGAAAGCGGCCCGTGCCGCCTATGACGCAATCAAGGGTTCGGCGGTGAACCCGGTCCTCCGCGAAGGCAACTCCGACCGCCGCGCCGCCGCTGCGGTCAAGAACTATGCCCAGAACAACCCGCACCGCATGGGTGACTGGTCCGCCGACAGCAAGACCCGGGTGGCGTCGATGTCCGGCAACGACTTCTTCTCGAACGAGAAATCCGCAACCCTCGACAAGGCGGCGACGGCGAAGATCGTCCTCGAGACCACCAGCGGCGAGACCGTCCTGAAAGAGGGCATCTCCTACCCCGCCGGAACCGTGGTCGACGCGACCTTCATGTCGGCCAAGGCGCTGAACGCTTTCCTGGCCGAGGAAATCGAAGCCACCAAGGCCGACGACGGCGTCCTCTTCTCGCTCCACATGAAGGCGACGATGATGAAGGTTTCGGACCCGATCATCTTCGGCCACGCCGTCCGCGCGTGGCTTCAGCCGGTCTTCGACGCCCACGGCCCCGCGCTGAAAGCGCTTGGCGTGAACCCAAACTCGGGGCTTGGCGATCTGCTGGAGCGCGCAAAGGATTCGCGCGAGATCATGGCCGATATCGAAAAGGTCCGCGCCGAGCGCCCGCCGATGTACATGGTCAATTCCGATCGCGGCATCACCAACCTGCACGTACCGTCCGACGTCATCATCGACGCTTCGATGCCCGCACTGATCCGAAACGGGGGCAAGGGCTGGGGCCCGAACGGCGAAGAGGCCGACACGGTCTGCGTGATCCCCGACAACTCCTATGCGCCGGTCTATGACGAGACGATCGAGTTCTTCAAAGCCAACGGCAAGCTGAACCCTGCCACCGCCGGCACGGTGCAAAACCTTGGCCTGATGGCGCAGAAGGCCGAGGAATACGGCTCGCACCCGACCACCTTCGAGATCCCCGAGGACGGCACCGTCCGCATGATCCTCGACGATGGCACGGTCCTGCATGAGCACGCGGTCGAAGCGGGCGACATCTGGCGTTCGGCCTCCACACGCAAGGCCCCGATCGAAGACTGGGTGAACCTCGCCATCGACCGGCAAAAGGCCACCGGCTTCCGCTCGATCTTCTGGCTGGACGAGAACCGGGCGCATGACGCCCAGCTTCTGAACTACGTCCTCCCTATTCTCGAGGCCAAGGGCGTTGCCGACAAGTTCGAGATCATGGCTCCCCGCGAAGCGACCCGTGCCTCGCTTGAGACGATCACCAAGGGCGACAACACCATCGCCATCACCGGCAATGTGCTGCGTGACTACCTGACCGACCTCTTCCCGATCCTTGAACTGGCCACCTCGGCCAAGATGCTGTCGATCGTGAAGCTGATGCAGGGCGGCGGCCTGTTCGAGACGGGCGCGGGCGGCTCGGCACCGAAGCATGTCCAGCAGCTGCAGGAGGAAAACCACCTCCGCTGGGATTCGCTCGGCGAGTTCTGCGCGCTCGGGGAGAGCTTCAAGTTCCTCGCCGACGCGCGCGGCAATGCCAAGGCCCGCATCCTTGGCGAGGCGGTCGAGGCGGCAACGCAGGGCGTTCTGGATCACGACCGCTCGCCTGGCCGCAAGGTGGGCCAGCCCGACAACCGCGACAGCCACTACTGGTTCGCCCGGTATTGGGCCGAAGCTTTGGCGGCTCAGAGCGAGGACGCCGACCTCGCCGCCGAATTCGCGCCGGTCGCACAGGCACTGGCAGAGAACGAAGCGCAGATTCTCAGCGAACTCGACACCGCGCAGGGGGAACCGGCCGATATCGGTGGCTATTACCATCCCGACCCGGCCAAGCTGGCACAGGTGATGCGCCCCTCGGCCACGCTGAACGCCATCATCGGCTGACCCGGACGACGCCCGGCGGCCCGTCAGACGGCCGCCGGTCCCAAACTGAGAGAGGCAGAGCGATGAGCAAGATCAAGGTGGAGAACCCTGTCGTCGAACTCGACGGGGACGAAATGACCCGGATTATGTGGGACTTCATCAAACAAAAGCTGATCCTGCCCTATCTCGACATCGACCTGCTCTATTACGACCTCGGGATGGAAGAGCGGGACCGCACCGACGATCAGGTCACAATCGACGCCGCCGAAAAGATCAAGGAAGTCGGCGTGGGCGTGAAATGTGCCACGATCACCCCCGATGAGGCACGGGTCGAGGAGTTTGGCCTGAAAAAGATGTGGCGCTCGCCCAACGGGACGATCCGCAACATCCTTGGCGGCGTCATCTTCCGCCAGCCGATCATCTGCCGGAACGTGCCGCGCCTTGTCCCCGGCTGGACCAAGCCCATCGTCATCGGCCGCCACGCCTATGGCGACCAGTACCGCGCGACGGACATGAAGTTCCCCGGCCCCGGCAAGCTCTCAATGAAATTCGTGGGCGAGGACGGCACCGTCATCGAGGAAGAGGTCTTCGATGCCCCGTCCTCGGGCGTCTACATGGGCATGTATAACCTCGACCCGTCGATCTACGATTTCGCCCGCGCCTCGTTCAACTACGCGCTGAATCTGAAATGGCCGCTCTACCTGTCGACCAAAAACACCATTCTCAAGGCCTATGACGGCCGCTTCAAGGAGGTCTTCGAAGAGGTCTACGAGGCCGAGTTCAAGGAAGCCTATGAAGAAGCCGGCATCTGGTACGAGCACCGCTTGATCGATGACATGGTGGCCTCGTCCCTCAAGTGGTCCGGCGGCTATGTCTGGGCCTGCAAGAACTATGACGGCGACGTGCAGTCCGACACCGTGGCGCAGGGCTTTGGCTCGCTCGGGCTGATGACCTCGATCCTGATGACGCCCGACGGAAAGATCGTCGAGTCAGAGGCCGCGCACGGCACCGTCACCCGCCACTACCGCCAGCATCAGAAGGGCGAGCAGACCTCGACCAACTCGATCGCATCGATCTTCGCCTGGACGGGCGGGCTCAAGCACCGCGCCAAGCTGGACGACAATTCCGAGCTCATGGGCTTTGCCGAGACGCTGGAGAAGGTCGTCATCGACACCGTGGAGTCAGGCCATATGACCAAGGACTTGGCGCTACTGGTCGGCCCAGATCAGGGCTGGATGACGACGACCGGTTTTCTCGACAAGATCGACGAGAACCTGCAGAAAGCCTTGTCCTGAAACGAAAAGGGCCGGTACGCGCCGGCCCATTCCGTTCATCAGCGCGCCCGTCAGAGCGGCCCGGCATCTCCGGTCAGCGTAAAGCCAGCGCCGCTCAGAAGACGGTCACCGGTGCCCGTTGCCGTGTCCAGCACGGTTTCGTCGAAGGCGATCAGCCCGCTCGTTTCCTCGGCGTCCGGCCCGTAGAAGGTTCCGCGTATCACGGTGTTCGACGTGCACGTCCTGCCGAAGTCGCAGTCGGGGGTGAAGGTCGTCTGAAAGCCGTTGCCCGCAATCGAAGTCTCGTCGATCGAACCTGAAATCGAGCCATAGCCGTCATAATTGCCACTGAGACTGCCATCCAGCAGCATCCCATCGAAATCGACAAAGAGTTCGATCGACCCGGTTCCATAGGATTCTTCTTCCTGAATGGCGCCGGTCTCATCCAGAACGCCGCCATAGCCATCGAAGCTGCCCGAATATCTCAGCGCTTCGGTTTTTGCGGCTATGGTGGCCGGGTCGGTGGCAAAGCCAAAGACGAAAAAACCCTCGGTGTCGAAATCCCCGGCGCCCCCACCGAAATCATAATGATAGAGACCCACCGTGGCGGAATAGTCGCCGCCGGAATTCTCGTAACCGGTCCAGTCCTTGCCTGCGGAATCAGTCGCGACGACACCGCCGGCGCCAGTGACGAAATTCAGTGTTTGCCCGCGTACGGTGATCCGAAAGGTGACGTCGCCGCTTGCCTCATCGACGCTGGTCAGGGTCAGCACCTCGTCCGTGACGACAAGCCCGCTTCTGCCCGTCCCGTAGTCGGTTTCGAAACGAACGAGCTTCACCGCCAGAGGTTTACCCAATGCATCGGCAAGCACCTGATCCCCTGTCGCCAGCGGCAGCGACCCGGCAGGCACCGAAGTCCCACCGCTGCCGCAGCCGGTCAGTAAACAGAGCGCTGCAAATCCGACAAAACCGTAAGTTCCGTACATGTCCTGCCCCCGAAAAGCGTCTTGCGACACGTGCATTCGGAGGACGGAATGACCGCTCTCTGGTTAATTTGAAGTAAATTGTCGATATGCCGACGGCAGCAAAACCTGCGTCACCCCAGACGCTGATCCGCGATCTTCACGACGTCGCCGTCCTGCGCCAGTTCCTCGAAATCGAAATTGTCGAGCTTCGCCGCACGCTTGCCCGCGCGCTCGGCCGCCGTGCCGATCCCTTCGAGGTCCGCGCGCGCCTGATTGAAATGGGTGTCCAGCTTCTGCACCCGCTCGACTACGATCTCCACGTCGCGATGCAGCAGCTTCAGCGCCTTCCGGATCGCGCCCGCCTGCTCGCGCATCCGCGCGTCTTTCAGGATCGCCCGCATCGTGTTGAGCGTGGCCATGCAGGTGGTGGGCGAAACGATCCAGACCCGCGCGGCGAACCCCTCGCGGACGATCTCTGGAAAGTTCGCGTGAAGCTCCGCATAGACCGCCTCGGACGGCAGGAACATGATCGCGCCATCCGCCGTCTCGCCCTCGATGATGTAGCGTTCCGAGATCGCCCGGATGTGGTTCCGCACGGCAACGCGCAGCGCCTTTGCCGCCTCGTTCACCTCACGGTCCGTCTTCGAATTCCGAAGCATCTCATAGGCTTCCAGCGGAAACTTCGAGTCCACCACGATCGAGCCCGGCGGGTTCGGCAGGTGAATCAGACAGTCCGCCCGCTTGCCGTTCGACAGTGTCGCCTGCAGCGTGAAGGCGTCCGACGGCAGCGCTTTGGTGACAATGTCGTTGAGCTGAATTTCCCCGAAAGCGCCGCGCGTCTGCTTGTTCGACAGGATATCCTGCAGCGACAGCACATCGCCCGACAGCTTCTCGATATTCGCCTGCGCCTTGTCGATGGTTTCCAGACGCTGCTGCAACTCGCCCAGGGACCGCGCGGTCCGGGTGGAGGATGCGGCGAGGTTCTCGTTCATATTGCCCGACACCTCGGCCAACCGCGCCTCCATCAGCTTCAGCATATTGGCCTGGCTCGCGGCCTGCGCCTCGGACACATGGGTCAGACCGCCGGCCAACTGGTGTTGACCGTCTGACAGGCTCTGCACCCGCTGACCAAGCGTCCCGATGTCCTGCGCCAGGGGCGCGATTAGGTCGGCCGAACGCCCTGCCCGCCGGACCGCCGTGATCAGGAGGACGACGATCAGGATCAGCACCACGCCAAGCAACAGCGCCAGAAGCGCAATCGGGTCGTCTAGCGCGACCGTTGTGTCCCCGATCGTGATCATCGCCGCCCGAACAGCCGCTCGATATCCGAGAGCTTCAATTCGACATAGGTGGGCCGCCCGTGGTTGCACTGGCCGGAATGGGGCGTCGCCTCCATCTCGCGCAGTAGCGCGTTCATCTCCTCGGGCCGCATCTGCCGCCCCGACCGGACCGAGCCATGGCACGCGACCCGGCTCAGAATGGCATCGATCCGCGCGCCGAGCGCGGTTGTCTCTTCGCCATCGGTCAACTCGTCGAGGATGTCGCGGAGAAGTGCCGTGCAATCCACCTGCCCCAGCACCGCCGGCGTCTCGCGGACGGCCACGGCCCCCGCTCCGAAGGGCTCGATCACCAGACCGAGCCGGGCCAGATCGTCTGCCACGTCCAGAAGCCGACCCACCTCGGCCCCGATCTCGACGATCTCGGGCACCAGAAGCGCCTGCGCACGGACACCGTTCTCGGCCATCTGCCGCTTCAGCCGCTCATAGACCAGCCGTTCATGCGCCGCGTGCTGATCGACGATGACGATGCCGTCCTCGGTTTGCGAGATGACGTAGTTCTGATGCACCTGCGCGCGCGCCGCGCCAAGCGGCAACGCCTCGGCCTCGGGCGCGTGCTCGGCCAAGTCCACCCGCGCCGAAGGGGTCGAGAACTCGGCCTGGGGCGCCGCGAACCCCGTCTGCGCCGGCATCGGCGCCGGGCGCGGCCGGGACGCCATGTCCATCTGATAGACGCGCGGGGCCTCGGACGGCGTCTGGAACGCGCCAAGCGTCTCGGCGGCCACGGTGGTGGACGCGCGGTGCCCAGCGTCCGCCAGCGCATGACGCAGGCCGGACACGATCAGCCCCCGCGCCGTGCCGGGATCGCGGAAGCGCACCTCGGTCTTGGCGGGATGGACGTTGACGTCCACCAGCGTCGGATCGCAGTCGATGAACAAAACCGCAGCCGGATGCCGGTCGCGGCTGAGGAAATCCATGTAGGCGGCCCGGAGCGCGCCCACGAGCAGCTTGTCCCGTACCGGGCGCCCGTTGACGAAAAGGTACTGTTGGACCGCAGCGCCCCGGGAATAGGTGGGCAGCGCGGCGAAGCCGGTCAGGTGCAGCCCCTCGCGCTCGGCATCGAGCGGAATTGCGTTTTCCACGAATTCGCGGCCCAGAACCGCGCGCAAGCGGCGGCGGAGCGCGTCGACCGGCGCGCCCGTCTCAGCCTCGGCCCGGAACAGCTCGCGGGGCCGGTCGCCTGCCTCGGAGAGCGTCACGCGGACGTAAGGTTCGGCCATGGCCAGCCGTTTGACCACATCCGTGACGGCCTGCATCTCGGCCCGGTCGCTGCGCAGGAACTTCAGCCGTGCGGGCGTCGCGTAGAAAAGGTCGCGCAGCTCGACGACCGTGCCCTGCCCCGACGCCGCCGGGGTCACGCCCCCAATGCGTCCGCCCGAAACCTCGATCCGCGCGCCCTCGCGGCCCGCGACACGGCTTGTAATCGAAAGCCGCCCCACTGCGCCGAGCGACGCCAGCGCCTCGCCCCGGAAGCCGAAGGTCAGGATGTTCAACAGGTCCGAGCCGTCGATCTTGGACGTCGCGTGGCGCGAGAGCGCCAGCGGCAGGTCTTCGGCTGGAATGCCCGAGCCGTCATCCTCGACCCGGATCAGGGTCTTGCCGCCATCGGCCACGGTCACGTCGATCCGCCGCGCGCCCGCGTCGATGGCGTTCTCGACCAGTTCCTTGACCGCAGACGCCGGGCGCTCGACCACCTCGCCCGCGGCGATGCGGTTGACGGCAGCCTCGTCCAACTGTCGGATTCGGGCGGCTGACTGGCTTATATTGGGGTCGGCGGCATGCATGACACAATGACTAGCACGCCTACGCCCGACCCGTCCATGCCGGAGCGCGAGGTTTCTGTGGATATCCCGCCCGCTTTCTAAGACCGGAATTGCCTGATAGGAGTGCCCGGTAACAACGCCCCGGACACCTCCCCCGTGCTCAACACCCGCGCCATGATCTTCATGACGGCCGCCATGGCCGCCTTTGCCGTGACCGACGCGCTGATCAAGCACGCCGCCGAGGCCATCGGCACCATGCAATGCCTGATGCTGGTGTCGGTCATAAGCATGGCGGTCTTTCTGGTCGTCCTCCGCCGGAACGGCGAACGCTTCTGGACAGCCGACGCCCTGGGTCGCCCAATGCTGATCCGCACGGCAGGCGAGGTCGTCGGCTCGGCCGGGTTCGTGGGCGGGCTTGCGCTGGTGCCGCTATCGACGGTGACGGCACTCGCACAGGCGCAGCCGCTTGTGCTGACCGCCGCAGCGGCGATCTTCCTCAAGGAACGTGTCGGCTGGAGACGGTGGGCCGCCGTTGTCGCGGGCTTCATCGGCATGATGATCATCCTGCGCCCCGGCCGCGAAGCCTTTGATCCGGCACTTCTTCTGCCAATCGCCGGCATCTTCGGCCTGACGGCACGCGACCTCGGCACACGGCTTCTGCCACCAAGCGTCAGCACGGCCTTCGCGGCTGCCTGGGCGCTTTTCGTGCTGACGCTGGTGGGCGCGGTGGGCATGATGGTGGCGGGCGGTTACCGGCCCATGACACCGACACTCTGGGCCGTGGTGAGCGCGGCGGCGGTGACTGTGTCGGTGGCCTTCGTCTTCATCACGCTGGCCTTGAGAAAGGGCGAGGTCTCGGCCATCGCCCCCTTCCGCTACACGCGCATCCTCTTCGCGATGAGCATCGCGTGGGTCGCCTTCGGGGAGAGGCCCGACGCGGCGGTCTGGATCGGGCTGAGCGTCATCCTCGCGTCGGGCCTCTATGCGTTCTGGCGGGAACGGCGCACCGGCACCGCCCCCGCCACCTGAGGTCACTTGTTTGGGCTCGGGTTCGGCGCCATGCGATCCAGGAAGGCGCCGAGGTTCTTGTCGTCGCTCGGGATAGCGCCGGTGGCCTTGCCGGACACTTGCTGACCCCATCCGCTCGGCCCGCCGGTAGCCTGACGCGCCTCCTTCGAAGTCTGCACAAGGTCGCCTTTGACGCCGGGGTCATCGTTGCCGTTCGCCATGGCCGGAAGAGCGGCGAAGGATGCGGCGACGGCGAGGGAAATCAGTGTTTTCGCGTTGGTCATGGAACACTCCATCGTTTCGGGTGACGCGCAGCATCGGCGGCATTGTGACGCGAATGCGGCGCTTTGAGGTCCGAAATCAGAAGGTCCGGAAACGCTGTGGTGACCTTGACAGATTGAAAGCGGGCGTCGCAACGAACGGAAATCTATTGGTATTTTGTTTCGCGAATTCGGACCTCTTAACAAAGCATCAGCACTTGGGTCCGAAACAATGCCGCCAATCCGGGCGTTTTGTCCCGAAACACATGTTAGCGCATGACAGAGCTTTATTTCCCTTGGCTCAAGACGCTGCTATAGAGCAGCCCAAACGCATGAGAACCCGAGGGGACCCCGCATGAGCACCATAATCGACATTCACGCCCGCGAGATTCTCGACAGCCGCGGCAACCCGACCGTCGAGGTCGACGTGATCCTGGAAGACGGCACCTTGGGCCGCGCCGCCGTGCCCTCGGGCGCGTCCACAGGCGCCCATGAAGCGGTCGAGAAACGCGATGGCGACAAGGGCCGCTATATGGGCAAGGGCGTGCTGGAAGCGGTTGCCGCCGTGAATGGCGAGATTGCAGAGGCGCTGGTCGGCTTCGACGCGACCGAGCAGCAGGCCATCGACGCCGCCATGATCGAACTGGATGGCACTGACAACAAGGGTCGGCTCGGTGCGAACGCCATCCTCGGCGTCAGCCTCGCCACCGCCAAGGCCGCAGCCGATTTCACGATGCAGCCTCTCTACCGATACGTCGGCGGCACCGCGGCCCGCGTCCTGCCCGTGCCGATGATGAACATCATCAATGGCGGTGAACACGCCGACAACCCGATCGACATTCAGGAATTCATGATCATGCCAGTCTCGGCGGAGAATATCCGCGAGGCGGTCCGCATGGGTTCGGAAGTCTTTCACACGCTGAAGAAAGAGCTTTCCGCAGCGGGTCTTTCGACCGGTATCGGTGACGAGGGCGGCTTTGCGCCGAACCTGTCGTCGACCCGCGACGCGCTCGACTTCATTCTGAAGGCGGTGGAAAAGGCCGGCTACAAGCCCGGCGACGACATCATGCTGGCGCTCGACTGCGCCTCGACCGAGTACTATTCCGACGGCGTCTACGACATGAAGGGCGAAGGCCGGAAGCTCTCGTCGGACGAGAACGTCGACTACCTCGCCGCGCTGGTGAAGGACTATCCGATCCTCTCGATCGAGGACGGCTGCGCGGAAGACGACTGGGACGGCTGGGTCGCGCTGACCGCGGCTCTTGGCGACAAGGTCCAGCTCGTGGGCGACGACCTCTTCGTGACCAACCCCACACGCCTTGCCACGGGGATCGAGAAGAAGGCCGGCAACTCGCTTCTGGTCAAGGTCAATCAGATCGGCACCCTGTCGGAAACGCTGATGGCCGTCGACATGGCCCACCGCGCGCGGATGACCGCCGTGATGTCCCACCGCTCGGGCGAGACCGAGGATGCCACCATCGCCGACCTCGCCGTCGCGACGAATTGCGGACAGATCAAGACCGGCTCGCTGGCGCGCTCGGACCGGCTTGCCAAGTACAACCAGCTGATCCGGATCGAGGAGATGCTGGAAGACACCGCCATCTATGCCGGGCGGTCGATCCTGAGGTAACCGGTCTTTGGGGGCTCTGCCCCCGGCTCCTGACGGAGCCTCCCCCGGAGTATTTCGGAACAGAAGAAACGGATGGGCGCGGCGCGACTGGGAGGTCTGCCGCCGCGCCCGCCGCCTGCACTTGCAAAACAGGCGGATCGTCTCAGAGCCAGATACGCGTCGAATAGAGCTTTGACACATCGCGCGGGCGGGCCTTGTCGCTTTGCCGGGCGGGGGCATCGGCCTTGGGTGCGGGGGCGCGGCGGTGTCTGATCATGGTGTTCAGGCGGGTCATGGCTCTGGTCCTTGTTGTTTTTGGCCCTTGATCGGAGGGGCCGGTTTCTCTGACACTGAGCCTGTCAGGGCGAACGCGGGCCGAATATCGGGCAGATGTCCCGGTTCGCGATACGTATGCCCGAAACGGCCGGGGCAGATGTCCCGAGAAAGAGGGATATGCGACCGGTCAGGTTCATCGAGACGCTGGACGGCAAATCGCTTGCCTGGAGCCGGACCGGGCAGGCGGCTGCACCATCACTGGTCAAGGCGGCGGCGTGGCTGTCTCATCTCGAGTTCGACACCGAAAGTCCGGTCTGGTCGCATTACGTCGCCTTCCTGGAAAGCCATTTCGATTATATCCGCTATGACGAGCGGGGCTGCGGCTTGTCGGACCGCGATCCCGGGCGGCTGGACGTGGACGCCTGGACCGATGATCTGGAACGGGTGGTGGAGGCCGCGAAACCGGCCGAGCCCTTCGTGCTCTTCGCCATGTCGCAAGGCACCGCCGCCGCCGTGTCCTATGCCGTGCGCCATCCCGAGCGCGTGTCGCGGCTGATCATCCTCGGCGGCTATGCCCGCGGCATCCACCATCGGGACAATCCCAAGGCCGCGGCGCTCTATGACGCCGTCACCGAGATTTTCCGTGCAGGCTTCGACGAAGAAAACGCCGCCTTCCGCGAGGTCTTTACCAAGCGGTTCCTGCCCGAGGGCACGCCCGAGCAGATCACCTGGTTCAACGAGCTCTGCCGCCGCACGACCACCGCGGAGACCGGCGCACGGCTCTTGACCGCGCGGGCGGATATGGATGTCTCGGGGATGCTGGCCGACGTCAGCGTGCCGACCCTGATCCTCCATGCCGATGGCGACGCCGTCGCGCCGGTGGACGAAGGCCGGTTCCTGGCGCGGCATATCCCGGACGCGGAATTCTGCGTCCTGCCGAGCAAGAACCACATCCTGCAACCCGACGAACCGGCATGGCAGATCGCGTGCGCCGAAATCCTGCGCTTCGCCAAGGGCGGCGATAGCGGCGCCGACCTGCCTGACCTCACGCCGAAGGAACGCGAGATCCTGGCGCTGATCTGTCAGGCCAAGCCCAACAAGCAGATCGCGCGGGAACTGGACATGAGCGAGAAGACCGTCCGCAACCACGCCACCCATATCTTCGCCAAGCTTGGCGTCTCGACCCGGCAGGAAGCCATCGTCAAGATGGCGGGACGTGGTGGCGCATGACCGCAGACGAGATCATCGCCGCGCTCGGTCTGGAGCCGCATCCGGAAGGCGGCTGGTACCGGCAGACATGGGTGGCCGACGCCAGGGATGGCGCACGGCCCGCGGGAACGGCAATCCATTTTCTTCTGAAAGCGGGCGAGGCAAGCCACTGGCACCGGGTCGATGCCGACGAGATCTGGCACTACTACGCCGGTGCGCCGCTTTCGCTCCGGATGGCCGAGACCGGTGACGGTCCGGCAGAGGAACACATGCTGACGCCTGACCTGTCCCTCGGTCGGCCGCAGATCGTGGTGCCGAAGGGCTGGTGGCAAGCCGCCCGGACGACCGGCGCCTTCACATGGGTCGGCTGTACCGTCAGCCCGGCGTTCCGATTCGAGGGGTTCGAACTGGCCCCGCCGGGCTTCGATATTCCCGGTTAGAACAAGAGAAAGTCAGGAAAGCCCGGCTCTGCCTCGTCCGGCAGGTCCTCGGGCGGGATGCGGTAAAGCGCCTGAACCGGGATCAGGGGCAGGCCGGACGGATTGCCCGGATCTGCCGGCACCGAGTTATCGGGTTCGGGAAGGGTGACATCTTCGGGAATATGGTCCGCAGCCTGCGACGGGGGCGTCTGCGGCGGAATGCCGTTGGGTCGTGCCATTGCTCATTGCCTCTCGTTTCGCGGGCCGTTTCCCGACCCTTGCGCGATGGATAGCAGCGGCCCCCCTGCTTCGGAAAGGAAATTTCAGACAGACGGCACGTTTCCGCGAGGCTGTGCTCAGGCGACCCCGCGCGGGCGGCTGACGCGTCCGCCGCCAACGGGTGCAGCGACGCCTGTGGTGCCGGGCGCACTGGTGGGCAGGCCGTGAAGCACCCGCATCGCGAGAAAGGCAAAGGCCTGCGCTTCGATCATGTCGCCATCGAAGCCGTGCTCTTCGACCGGGACGACCGGACAGGGTGCCAGCGCGGCGATCATCTCCATCAGCGCCGGATTCCGCCGCCCGCCGCCGGTCACCAGAAGCCGTTCGGGCGGGCGCGGGCAATGCTCCAGCCCCCGCGCAATCGACCCGGCTGTCGCAGCGGCGAGCGTGGCGGCGGCGTCTTCGACAGTGAGGTCCGCGACCGCCTCGGCCCAGCCCGCAAAATCGTTTCGGTCCAGCGATTTGGGCGGCACTTTCGCGAAAAACGCTTCGCCCGAGACCAGAGCCTCAAGGATGTCGCCGTCCACCACGCCCGCCGCCGCGAGCGCCCCGTCCACGTCCATCCGTGCGCCGGTGCGCGCCGCCACCATGTCGTCGATCCGCGCGTTCCCCGGCCCCGTATCGAAGGCCAAGAGCGCACCGGGCCGCTCGGGCGCGTCCGCTTCCGGGTCGATCCATGTCAGGTTCGCCACGCCGCCCACGTTCAGAAACGCCACCGGCATCCGAAAACCGGCCCACCGGGCCAGCGCGAAATGATAGAACGGCGCCAGCGGCGCCCCCTGCCCGCCAAGCGCCACGTCGTTCGAGCGGAAATCCCAGACCACCGTGCGCTCCAGCGCCTCGGCCAGAACCTGCCCGTCCCCGATCTGGACCGTCACGCCGTCGCCGGGCCGGTGGTCGGTGGTCTGCCCGTGGAATCCCACGACCCCGGCGCCTTTGATGCCCGACAAGACCTCGGCATGGGCGATCTCGACCACCTCGGCCGCGGCCAAGACCTCGGCCCCGGCCGACCGCCCAAGCGCCGCGCGCAGGACCGCCCGCTCGTCGTCGGAATAGGGCCGATAGGCGGTCTCTCCGAATTCCAGCACCCGGCGGCCATCGGTTAGGATCATCGCCGCATCGACACCGTCCAGCGACGTGCCGGACATCGCGCCCAACGCCCAGACCGGTTCCTGTCTGCTCATGCCTTTTCCTCTGCCCGCGTCCTGACTATAGAAGGCCTCGCGCCCTTCGCGCCAACATAGACGGACCGCCATGACCTACCACCCGAAATCGGATTTCCTCCACACGATCATCGAGCGCGGCTTTCTCGCCGACTGCACCGATCTGCAAAGCCTTGACGAAGCGCTGATCGAAGGCGTGGTGCCGGCTTATATCGGGTATGACGCCACGGCCAAATCGCTCCACGTCGGCCACCTCCTGAACATCATGCTCTTGCGCTGGTTTCAGAAGACGGGCGGCAAGCCGATCACGCTGATGGGCGGCGGCACGACCAAGGTGGGCGATCCGTCTTTCCGGGCCGAAGAGCGCCCGCTTCTGACGCCCGAGGCCATCGATGACAACATCGCGGGCATGCAGACCGTCTTCGACCGCTACCTCGCCTATGGCGACGGGCCGACCGATGCGCTGATGCTGAACAATGCCGAATGGCTCGACAGCCTGAATTACCTCGACTTCCTGCGGGATATCGGGCGGCATTTCAGCGTCAACCGGATGCTCAGCTTTGAAAGCGTCAAGTCGCGGCTCGACCGCGAGCAGTCGCTCTCGTTCCTCGAATTCAACTACATGATCCTCCAGGCCTACGACTTCCTCGAACTGAACCGCCGCTACGGCTGCCGGTTGCAGATGGGCGGGTCGGACCAGTGGGGCAATATCGTCAACGGCATCGACCTGACGCGCCGCGTTCTGGATCAGGAGATCTACGGCCTGACCACGCCGCTTCTGACGACTTCGGACGGCCGCAAGATGGGCAAAAGCCAGGGCGGCGCGGTCTGGCTGTCCTCGGACATGCTGTCGCCTTACGAGTTCTGGCAGTTCTGGCGCAACACGACCGATGCCGATGTGGGCCGGTTCCTCAAGCTCTACACCGAGTTGTCGGTCGACGAATGCGACCGCCTCGGCGCGCTGGAAGGCTCCGAGATCAACCACGCCAAAATCCGCCTCGCCAACGAGGTCACAACGCTTCTCCACGGGGCGGAAGCCGCAGCGGCAGCGGAAGCCACCGCGCGCGAGGTGTTCGAGCGGGGCGGCGCGGGCGACGACCTCCCTACACTCACGCTCTCGGCGGGCGATATCGGAGACGGCATCTCGGCGGTACAGCTGTTCGTGCAGTCCGGCCTTGCCAAGTCCGGCAAAGAGGCCAAGCGCCTGATCGCGGAAAACGGCGCGCGCGTGGACGATGAACCGCTGACCGACGGTGGCCGCATGTTCGACGCCGCCGCCTTCGCCCAGCCGGTCAAGCTATCGGCAGGCAAGAAACGGCACGCCTTGGTGAAACTCGGCTAATCCGGCGCGGCCTTCAAAGCCGCGCCAGACCCCGCCTCAGAAACACCCAGGACAGCGGCAGAACCCAGATCAGCGTAGTCGCCCCGGCGATCCGCTCGGTGATGCCGTAATAGGCCTCTGGGCCGAAGAAATAGATCAGCGCCGTGATCCCCCAGAGGATCGACGCGGCAATGAAGACCCGAGGAAGCACGCCCGCCGCGTTCGAGATGCCCCGCACCATCAGAAGCGGCCCGATCAGGAACAGCGGATAAAGCGCCGTGGCCAGCCGCGTATGGACCGACGTCTTGTCGACACCCTCCGTCGAATAGAACGTGTCCCAGACCCCCAGAAGCACGATATCGAGCGCCAGAAGCGCCAGCACGAAAATCCCGAGCGACCAGTCCCACTTGCCCAGATGCAGATGCGCCGCCGCAATGGCGAGACCCAGCAGACTGGCGGCGTTCAGGTAGAAGATCGCGTCCATGATCCACGCGGTGTCACCACGCGCCAGATCGCTGATCGTGTCCTCGATCGGGTCGTGACCGGGGGCGAAGGTCTGAACGATCAGAACGCCAAAGGTCATCACGAGCGCGCCCAGAATCCCGAAGGCGCCGCAAAAGGTCAGAAGTTCGGGCCGCTCGTCGGCGACCGCCTCTCGATAAGTCTTGTCCATGAAGACCGAACAAGGGCGGGCGGCGTCGGGTTCCGCTCAGCCCCCGAGCATCCATTCGCCATCGGGCCAGAAGGCATGGAAGGCGAAGGCGAACAGGATGTCATGCACCACGTCATTGCCCTCGGCGTCGCGCACCCGGATGGTGCCCACGTCCTTGCCCTCGTCGATGGCCAGCGTGTCCAGCGCCGAGGCCTGCCCGGATGCCCAGGTGATGGTGACACCCGCCTCGGTCAGCTCGCCCGCCTCGCGCAGCCGCTCCACCGGCCAGGCCCGGTCCCCCACGCGCACGACACGCACCAGCGGCTCGATCCCGTGGGGCGGCAACTCGCCGTTGTATAGAAACGGCCGCGACAGCGAATCGTAACCACGGTAGGGGTTTCGCCCGTAGTCGCGTGGCCAGCCGGGCTCGGCCATGACCAGGCCCTCCGGATTGCGCGCCCGGAACTCGCCCCAGCTCTCCATCCAGGACGGCAGCATCTTCAACTCGGTCCCCGTATGGATGCCCACGATCCCCTCGCCGACCGCCTGCTGCCACCAGCTCTGGGTCTCGCGGTCATACATGACCATGTCCGAATTCCTCAGCTTGCCTGAGACGCCGAAACTCAGCACCGTCCCGGCAACCCGCCGATCGAAGGTAATGCCTGAGTTGCACAAGGGACAGAAGGTCACCGCCACCGGCACGCCCGCGACCACGTCATTGGCGATCTCGTGCCATGTGAGGTAGCGGATCGGATAGGCGCGCGGCACCGCACCGTCGATCTCAAGCGTGATGACCGGCTCGCGGTCGCCGATCCGCGTCTCGTCCGAAACCGGAATGAAGTCGGGATCATCGAGCGCCGGAATACCGTCTTTGGGCGGTCCGCCCGAGAGGATCTCGGTCCAGTTCTCCACGCTCGTCTGGCTGAAATCCGTCTCCGGCCATTCATATCGCCAGAAACTCGGGTCCGCCTTCGCGGCGGACAGGCCAAGCCCCAGCCCGAGGGCAAGAACGCAAACGAAATGAACCAGACGCATGGCAGACCTCTCCGGTAAGACCCCCTCACGCTGACAGAGCCAACGCTCTCCGCCTAGCCCACCTCACGGCCTCTTTACCGCCCGCGACACGCGGCGAGCGCGCGCCCCAAAGCCTTATTCCCGGCCAGGAAGATGTCAGACGGTTGCGTGTTTCAACCACCAGGGAGTGCACACGCCGATGCCCCGCGCCCCCAATCCCCATTATCGGCCCTCAAATATCCCGGGGGGTGAGGCCCGAAGGGCCGAGGGGGGCAGCGCCCCCCTTCTACCGCGACCGGCGCCAGCCGGGCGCAAACCCTCGATCAGCGCGCGACGCTGACTTCGGCCATCCGGTCAGGCTCGCCAAGGACCGCGCCATTCGCGCCCTCGCCCCGCTTGATCGCATCGACCACATCCATGCCCTCGATCACGCGCCCGACAACCGTGTACTGCCCGTTCAAAAACGCGCCCTCTTCGAACATGATGAAGAACTGGCTGTTGGCGGAATTCAGGTTCTGCGCGCGCGCCATGCCCACGATGCCCCGGTCGTAATTGATGTCCGAGAACTCCGCGGGAAGATCAGGCCGGTCCGACCCGCCGCGCCCAGCCATGCGCATGTCCTGACCCAGCTTGCCGAATTCTACGTCGCCGGTTTGCGCCATGAAGCCGTCGATCACGCGGTGAAACACGACGTCGTCATAGGCACCTTCCTCAGCCAGCGTCGTAATCCGCTCGACATGGGCGGGTGCCACGTCCTCGAAGAGGTCGATGACCACGGTGCCTTCGGCCTCGCCCGCCACCTCGATGACGAGGTTCGGGCCGGGGCCGTCTTCGGTCTGGGCGAGCGCGACGGCGGGCGCTGCGGCCAGCGCGGCGATCAGAAAGAGGTTACGCATCCGAGGCCACCTTCACGCTCAGCATCCGGTCGGGGTTCATCGGCGGCTCGCCGCGAGCGATCTTGTCGACATGCTCCATGCCTTCGATCACCCGGCCATAAACGGTGTATTGCCCGTTCAGGAAATGGTTGTCCGAGAAGTTTATGAAGAACTGGCTGTTGGCCGAATTGGGGTTCTGGCTCCGCGCCGCACCGAGGGTGCCGCGATCATGGGGGATACGGCTGAACTCGGCCGGCAGATCGGGAAGGCTCGACCCGCCGGTGCCAGCCCGCCGCAGATTGAAGCCGTCCTCGAAGTCGCCGTGTTCCACGTCGCCGGTCTGCGCCATGAAACCGTCGATCACGCGGTGAAAGACCACGTTGTCGTAGTCGCCCGACCGCGCCAGCTCCTTCATGCGCTCGGCGTGCTTGGGCGCGATGTCGGGCAGAAGCTCGATCGCGACGGTGCCGTCCTTCAACTCGATCAGGATGGTGTTCTCGGGGTCCTTGTAGTCGGCCATGGTGGCGCGCTCCTTTTCTTTGTCGCGGGCGAAGGTAGTGCGCCCATGGCCAGAGGAAAAGGCGAAAGCGCGCCCATCCGGGGCATTCCGCCGGTTGACGCCGCGCGAGCGTCCGTTAGGGAATGGCGGGGAACATATGGAGGCGCAAAATGGCCTGGAAGACGCTCGACGACATCGACCTTGACGGCAAGGTCGCCTTGGTACGGGTCGATCTGAACGTCCCCGTCGAGAATGGACGCGTGACCGACGCGACCCGGATCGAGCGGATTGTGCCCACGGTCAGCGACATCATCGAAAAGGGCGGAATGCCGGTCCTGATGGCCCATTTCGGCCGTCCAAAGGGCAAGCCCAACCCCGAGATGTCGCTTGCCCAGATCGTCGACACCCTGTCCGAGCATCTGGGCCGCAAGGTCACCTTCGCCAAGGACTGCATCGGCGGCCCCGCCAAGACCGCGGTGGCCGCAATGGAGCCGGGGGATGTCGTCCTTCTGGAGAACACCCGCTTCCACGCGGGCGAAGAGGCCAATGACGGGATGTTCGCCGCATCGCTCGGCGCGCTCGGGCAGGTCTATGTGAACGACGCTTTCTCCGCCGCGCACCGCGCCCATGCCTCGACCGAGGCGCTGGCACAGATCCTGCCGTCCGCTGCGGGCCGCCTGATGGAGGCCGAACTGAAAGCGCTCGAAGCCGCGCTGACCGATCCCGAACGCCCCGTCGTGGCCGTTGTGGGGGGCGCCAAGGTCTCGACCAAGCTCGACCTTCTGGGCAACCTCGTCCGCAAGGTGAACACGCTGGTGATCGGTGGCGGCATGGCCAACACCTTCCTCGCCGCCAAGGGAATCGACGTGGGCAAATCGCTGGCCGAGCACGACATGGCCGACACCGCGCGCGAGATCATGGCAAAGGCCGACGAGGCCGCCTGCGAAATTCTGCTGCCCGTGGACGTGGTCTGCGCGACCGAATTCGCGGCAGGCGCCGACAACGTGACCGTTGCGGCCGAGAACTGCCCTGCCGACCGCATGATACTCGACGCGGGCCCCAAGACGGTCGAGAAGATCACCGCGGCATTCGAGGCCGCCAAGACGCTGATCTGGAACGGCCCCCTCGGCGCCTTCGAGATCGCGCCTTTCGACGCCGCCACGAACGCCGCCGCGCAGAAGGCGGCCGAACTGACCCGCGCGGGCGCACTCATCTCTGTCGCCGGCGGTGGCGATACCGTGGCGGCGCTCAACCGCGCCGGGGTGGCGGACGACTTCACCTATATCTCGACGGCTGGCGGCGCCTTCCTCGAATGGATGGAAGGCAAGGAACTGCCCGGCGTCGCCGCGCTCGACCAGGATTGACCCGCCGGGCGACGGCCCCGGCAAGAGGAGGACATAAAGTCATGAACGAACAACAGGCCCAGCAGATGCGCACCGGGCAAGGCTTCATCGCCGCGCTCGACCAGTCGGGCGGCTCGACACCCAAGGCGCTCCGGCTCTACGGCGTGGAAGAAGACGCCTATTCCGGCGAAGACGAGATGTTCGACCGCATCCACGAGATGCGCGCCCGCATCGTCGCCGCCCCCGCCTTTACCGGCGAGAAGGTGATCGGCGCGATCCTGTTCGAGATGACCATGGACCGCGAGTTCGGCGGCAAACCGGCGGCGAAATTCCTCTGGGAAGACAAGGGCGTCGTGCCGTTCCTCAAGGTCGATCAGGGCCTTGCCGGTGAGGAAAACGACGTGCAGCTCATGAAGCCCATCGGCGGGCTTGACGCTCTGCTCGACCGTGCCGTGTCCAAGGACATCTTCGGCACCAAGATGCGCTCGGTCATCGGTGCGGCCAATGCGGGCGGCATCAAGGCCATCGTCGAGCAGCAGTTTGAAGTGGGCAAGCAAATCCTGTCTCACGGGCTGATGCCGATCCTCGAGCCCGAGGTCACGATCTCGATCTCGGACAAGGCCGAGGCCGAAGCGATCCTGCGCGACGAGATTCTGAACGGTCTCGACGCGCTCCCCGACGGTCAGGAAATCATGCTGAAGCTGTCGCTGCCCACCGAGGCCGATTTCTACAAGCCGCTGATCGACCACCCCAAGGTGATGCGCGTCGTTGCCCTGTCGGGCGGCTATTCGCGCGACGACGCCAACGCGATGCTGGCGGATAACCACGGCATGATCGCCAGCTTCAGCCGCGCCCTGACCGAGGGTCTTTCGGCCCAGCAGTCGGACGCCGAATTCAACGAGACCATCGCCGCCACGATCGACAGCATCTACCGCGCCTCGATCACCTGATCGCCAGCACGCGGCGCGCAGAAAAAGAACGCCCGGAGCACTCAGCTCCGGGCGTTCTTTTTTGGGTCGTGACCGTGGATCAGGCGGCCTTGCGACGGCGCTTCATCGCCGCGAGCCCACCCAGACCGCCAAGCAGCAGCAACCCTGCTGCGGGCAGCGGTACGGGCGAGGCGTGGATGTTGTCGATGCCCCATCCGATGTTCCGGGTGCCGCCCTTGGTGTAGCCGACGATGCCCAGCATATCCAAAACCAGATCGTCCGCGAACGCGATGGTCACCACCTGCGCGTCGCCATTGACCTCGGTCGCGTCAACGAGGATCTGATCGACCTGAATACCGTTCAGATAAGCGGTGAACTCGAAGAACTCGGTCGAGTTGCTGACCGTCTCGCCCGAACCGTCGATATCCGCGATGTCGAAGGACAGGCCCGTCACGTCGGTGGCGAAGTGCAGCGAGAGGTCGGTGTCCTTGTTGAAATCGCCGGTCAGGAAATAGTCACCGAAATCGCCGACGGCAGGCATGTCGTTCGGCACGAAGGCGTCGGTCGGCGAGCCGGTCTTGACCACCTGGATGGTCTCGGTGCTGGTCACGGTCACGCCCGGTGCGATTTCGTCGCCATTGGACAGGACCGTCACGTCGTTGCTGTAACCGGTCTCGAAGTCGATCGACAGTGACGCCGCATGTGCCGCTCCGGCAGCAACGACGAACACGGCCGAAGTCAGCAGTGTCTTCATCTGGAATTACCCCCACAAACTCGTCCGGACACAGTGCCCGGACGATACCACCCCGCCTGTCTGCACGGAGATCGCATGAAATCCCACTGCCTGACCGGGAACTCACTGTTTCCGATCCTGTCCGACGCGGTTTCGGTAGGTTTTCGCCAGGTCGTGCATTTAGGGGATTCACAGCGCGAATCACCTGTGCCAATGTGCTAGGGCAGCCCCGGAAGAGGGCCAAGAGGCAGAGTGATGGCAGGGTCAGGCAAACGTCCGGCAATCGGCGTGATCGTCTATTTCGCAGCGATGTTTTCGCTGGGGCTCTACTTTACCTTTGCAAGCGTCCAGGGCGATTTCGGCCTCTTCCGCCGCGTCCAGATCGACGCCGAGGCAGATGTCCTGCGAACTGAGAAAGCCCGCCTTGCCGAAGAGGTGGCGGCACTCGAAAACAAGACGCTCCGTCTGTCCGACCGCTTCCTCGATCTCGATCTTCTCGATGCGCAGGCCCGCGACGTGCTGGGCCTGATCCGGTCCGACGAAATCGCGCTGAACTGACGCCAAGCCCCCCTTGCACCAGAGGCATGGCAGGCATTCGCCGCCTGCGGCGTCTTTCCACGTGCGTTCCCTCGCGTCATGGTGTACGAGATGGTTTAACGCTGAACTATTCTCGGAAGGGAGGGTGTTGCCCATGGCCGCACGCAAGGCTGCGAGCAAGTCGAACGCCTCGAAAGAGGAACTGCTGGAATATTACCGCGAGATGCTTCTCATCCGGCGGTTCGAGGAAAAGGCGGGCCAGCTTTATGGCATGGGCCTGATTGGCGGTTTCTGCCACCTCTATATCGGACAGGAAGCTGTCGTCGTCGGCCTTGAAGCCGTGGCCGAAGAAGGCGACCGGCGCATCACCACCTACCGCGACCACGGGCACATGCTCGCCTGCGGCATGGACCCCAAGGGCGTCATGGCCGAACTGACGGGCCGCGAGGGCGGCTATTCCAAGGGCAAGGGCGGGTCGATGCACATGTTCTCGACCGACAAGCGCTTTTATGGCGGTCACGGCATCGTCGGCGCGAACGTGCCGCTTGGCGCTGGTCTCGCCTTCGCCGACAAATATCTCGGCAATGACCGCGTCACCTTCACCTATTTCGGCGATGGCGCCGCCAACCAGGGCCAGGTCTACGAGACCTACAACATGGCCGAACTCTGGGACCTGCCCGTCGTCTTCGTCATCGAAAACAACCAGTACGCCATGGGCACGAGCGTCAAGCGGTCGACCAAATCGCCGTCGCTCTGGGAACGTGGCGCGGCCTACGGGATCGAAGGCATGGAAGTCGACGGCATGGACGTCCTCGCCGTGAAGGCCGCCGGTCAGAAGGCGGTCGAACATTGCCGCGCCGGCAAGGGTCCGTTCATCCTTGAAGTCATGACCTATCGCTACCGCGGCCACTCGATGTCGGACCCGGCCAAGTACCGGACCCGCGACGAAGTGCAGAAGATGCGCGAGGAACGCGACGCGATCGAACAGGTCCGCAAGCGCCTTCTCGAGATGGACGGCGGGCTGGAAGATCAGCTCAAGGACATCGACAAGGAAATCAAGAGCATCGTCAACGACGCCGCCGATTTCTCCAAGGAAAGCCCCGAGCCGGAGCTGAAAGAGCTCTGGACCGACATCATCGTCGAAGACGCCCCGGCGCCGCAGAACGCCTGATCAGAGGGAGGGATACCGAAAATGGCAACCGAAATTCTCATGCCCGCACTCTCCCCCACGATGGAGGAAGGCACGCTGGCCAAATGGCTGGTGAAAGAGGGCGATACCGTTTCGTCCGGCGACATTCTGGCCGAGATCGAAACCGACAAGGCCACGATGGAATTCGAGGCCGTCGATGAAGGCATCATGGGGAAAATCCTCGTGGCCGAAGGCACCGAAGGCGTGAAGGTGAACACGCCCATCGCCGTCCTCGTCGAGGAGGGCGAAAGCGCCGATGACGTCGAAGTGTCGTCGACCCCCGCCGAAGCGCCCGCCGCTGCCGAGGAAGAGGCCCCTGCCCCTGCAGCCGCCTCTGCCCCCGCGCAGCCCAAGGAGAGCCGCGCGCTCGAGCCCGACTACCCGGAAGGGACCGAAATGGTCTCGACCACGGTCCGCGAAGCACTCCGCGACGCCATGGCCGAAGAGATGCGCCGCGACGACACCGTTTTCGTCATGGGCGAGGAAGTGGCCGAGTACCAGGGCGCCTACAAGATCACGCAGGGCTTGCTGGACGAGTTCGGCGCGCGCCGCGTCGTCGATACGCCCATCACCGAGCACGGCTTTGCCGGCATAGGCGTGGGTGCCTCCTGGGGCGGTCTGCGCCCCATCGTCGAGTTCATGACCTTCAACTTCGCGATGCAGGCCATCGACCACATCATCAACTCGGCGGCCAAGACACTGTACATGTCGGGCGGTCAGATGGGCAGCCCGATCGTGTTCCGTGGCCCGAACGGTGCGGCGGCCCGCGTGGCGGCCCAGCACAGCCAGGATTACGCGGCGTGGTATGCCAGCGTGCCGGGCCTTCGCGTGGTTCAGCCCTTCTCGGCGGCCGACGCCAAGGGCCTCCTGAAATCCGCGATCCGCGACCCGAACCCGGTCGTCTTCCTTGAAAACGAAATCCTCTACGGCCGTTCCTTCGATGTGCCGAAGATGGACGATTTCACCATTCCCTTTGGCAAGGCGCGCATCTGGCGCCAGGGCGAGGACGTGACCATCGTCTCCTGGGGCATCGGCATGACCTATGCTCTGGAAGCGGCGGACGAACTGGCGAAAGAGGGCATCGCGGCCGAGGTCATCGACCTGCGCACGCTCCGCCCGCTCGACATCGCGACCGTGGTGGAAAGCGTCAAGAAGACCAACCGCTGCGTCACCGTGGAAGAGGGCTGGCCCGTGGCGAGCATGTCGGACCATATCGGCTCCGAGATCATGCGCGAGGCGTTCGATTATCTCGACGCCCCGGTGCTGAAATGCACCGGCAAGGACGTGCCCATGCCCTATGCCGCAAACCTCGAAAAGCTGGCGCTGACCAGCACCAAAGAGGTGATCGACGCGGTCAAGGCCGTGACCTACCGCTAAAAGGATGGAGGTCCACGGGATAGACATGTCGAAAGGCGCCTACCGCGTCAGCTTCGAAGCCGGGGGGCGCCGCATCCGCGGCCTCGTCCCCGAGGCGCTGGTGGCCGAGACGCTCGGCCTTCCGAACGCCACCCGGCCTGAACATTTCGACGTCTATTCCTGGATCGCCCACCACAGAAAAAACATCGAGAGCGCTCTCGTGAAAATGTCTCAAGGCGACAATCGGGTGAAAAAGCCCTACGATCTGTTGTCGCTCGAGGAGGAGTGAAGAAATGCCCACCGAAGTCCTGATGCCCGCCCTCTCGCCTACAATGGAGGAAGGCACGCTTGCCAAATGGCTCGTCAAGGAAGGCGACACCGTATCCTCGGGCGACCTTCTGGCCGAAATCGAGACCGACAAGGCCACAATGGAATTCGAAGCCGTCGACGAAGGCGTCATCGGCAAGATCCTCATCCCCGAAGGCTCGGAAGGCGTAAAGGTCAACACGCCCATCGCGGTCCTGCTGGAAGAGGGCGAAAGCGCCGACGATATCGGTGAGGTGTCGAGCGCGCCCAAGGCCGAGGCATCGACGGATGCGGCCCCTGCAGAGGCGTCGGACAAGACCGCACCCGCAGAGGGATATGGCCGGGGCGAAACGCAAGCGAGCGCCTCGCCAGCGCCGGCAGCAGGCACCGACGACAAGGGCGACCGCATCTTCGCATCGCCCCTCGCCCGCCGCATCGCCAAGGACAAGGGTCTGGACCTGAGCCAGATCAAGGGCTCGGGTCCGAAGGGCCGCGTCGTGAAGGCGGATGTGGAGAAGGCCGAACCCGGCAAGGCCGAAGCGCCGAAGGCCGCAGCCGCCGAGGCGCCGAAGGTAACCGAGGGCGCGAAACCGGCCATGCCCGCCGGCATGGGAGCCGATGCGGTCATCAAGATGTACGAGGGCCGCGAGTACGAAGAGGTCAAACTCGACGGAATGCGGAAAACGATCGCCGCGCGCCTCACCGAGGCCAAGCAGACGATCCCGCATTTCTACCTTCGCCGCGACATCCAGCTGGATGCGCTGATGAAGTTCCGGGGCACGCTGAACAAGCAGCTCGAGGCGCGGGGCGTGAAGCTCTCCGTCAATGATTTCATCATCAAGGCCTGCGCACTGGCGCTTCAGCAGGTGCCGAACGCCAATGCCGTCTGGGCGGGCGACCGGATGCTGAAGTTGAAGCCATCCGACGTGGCCGTGGCCGTCGCCATCGAGGGCGGGCTGTTCACGCCGGTTCTGAAGGATGCCGAGATGAAGTCGCTCTCGGCGCTCTCGGCCGAGATGAAGGACCTCGCCGCCCGCGCCCGCGACCGCAAGCTCAGCCCCGAGGAATATCAGGGCGGCAGCTTTGCAATCTCGAACCTCGGCATGTTCGGCATCGACAATTTCGACGCCGTCATCAACCCGCCCCATGGCGCGATCCTCGCCGTCGGCGCGGGCGTCAAAAAGCCGGTTGTGGGCGACGATGGCGAACTGACCGTGGCCACGGTCATGTCGGTGACACTCTCGGTCGATCACCGGGTCATCGACGGCGCGCTCGGCGCGGAACTGCTGAACGCCATCAAGGACAACCTCGAAAACCCGGTGGCGATGCTGGCTTGACGAGGTTTTGCGCCCTGCTTCGCAGGTCGCGCTGCGCGGATGCTGATGCATCCGCGCCCGATGAGGGGGCTGTCTGCCCCCTCAAACTCCCCCGAGGATATTTGAAGGCCGATAATGGGGACGCCGTCCTCGCTTGATCCAGCGCAAGGCTTCTGGGCGCCGGTGTGCCTAGTCATGCGAAAACCCGCATGACTGGAGCAATCCCATGAACTGGCACGACTTTCTGACCAACGCCAACCGTAATCTCGCGGCTTTCCGAAAGGCCGAGCCGGAGGCCGCCACGGGCTTCGGCGCCATGGCAAAGGCCGCAATGGCCCCAGGCGCGCTCTCGACGCTCGACAAGGAATTGATGTGCATCGCCATCGGGATTTCCAAGCAGTGCAACGACTGCATCGGATTTCACGTGAAGGCCGCCATCGCGGCAGGGGCCACCCGCGATCAGGTGGCCGAGACGATATCCGTCGCGATGTATATGGGCGGCGGCCCCGCCTTCATGTACGGGGCGCGCGCGCTCGAAGCCTACGACCAGTTCGTCGCCTAGGCCAAACTCGTCAGAGCTGATACCCCGGCGTCGATTTCGACAGCGCGAGTTCTTCCTCTGACATGTCCTCTCCGATCCCCTCGAAGAGCGGCGTCGACAGGTACCGCTCGCCCGTATCGGGCAACATGCAGAGGATGACCGAGCCGGGTTCGGCCTCTTTGGCGATCTTCATCGAGACCGCAAATGTCGAGCCGCCCGAGATACCCGTGAAGATACCCTCTTCCGCCGCCAGCCGCCGCGACCAGGCGATCCCCTCCGGTCCCGGCACCGGCAGAAGCTGATCGTAGTAGCCCTTGTCCAGCGCCTCCTGCAGCACCCAGGGAATGAAATCCGGCGTCCACCCCTGAATCGGGTGCGGCTCGAAATTCGGGTGGCTTTCGGTCGGCTGATGCGCCTCGTTCCGCGTGTTGACATAGCCTGAGCCCACAAGCTGGGCGTTTGCGGGTTCAGTCAGGATGATCTTTGTCTCGGGCCGCTCCGATTTCAGGACACGCCCAAGCCCGCTGACGGTGCCGCCCGTGCCATAGCCCGTCACGACATAATCCAGACGCTCACCCTCGAAGTCCCCGATGATCTCGCGCGCCGTGGTGTTCTGATGGATTTTCGCGTTGGCCGGCGTCTCGAACTGGCCGGCAAAGAACCAGCCATTCGCTTCGGCCAGCTCTTTCGCCTTCTGGTACATGCCGAAGCCCTTCTCGGCCCTCGGCGTCAGCACCACCTTGGCGCCCAGGAACCGCATCAACCGCCGCCGCTCGATCGAGAAGCTGTCCGCCATGGTGATGACCAGCGGATAGCCTTTGGCCGCACAGACCATGGCAAGCCCGATGCCCGTATTGCCGCTCGTCGCCTCGACAACGGTCTGGCTGGGCTTCAGCGCGCCCGATTTCTCGGCCTCTTCGATGATGCTGATCGCCAGCCGGTCCTTGACCGAGGCAGCCGGGTTGAAGGCCTCGAACTTGACATAGACGGTGACCCCCTCGGGAGCGATCCGGTTGATACGGATCGTGGGCGTGTCCCCGATCGTGTCCACGATCGACTCATAAAGCCGTCCGCGACCGCTTGTTGTTCTATCCGACATTGTCCCTCTCCCATGCAGCTTTTCAGGTGAAGCCTGCGCCCGGAGTGCCTTTGAAGCAAGGGCCGGAACAGAAAAAGAGCAGAGGGACCGGCCCTCTGCTCTCGTCGGAATTTCATTTCGGGAATGGCTTACTCGCCGGGACAGCCGTTCAGGATCTGATCCATCGAGAGCGCCGGCTGGTCACACCCCGCCTCTCCCACGATCCGCGCGGGAACGCCGGCGACCGTCTTGCAGGGCGGCACTTCTTCCAGCACCACGGACCCGGCGGCGATCCGGCTGCAATTGCCGACGCGGATGTTGCCGAGCACCTTTGCACCCGCCCCGATCAGCACGCCGTCTCCGATCTTGGGATGGCGGTCATCGTCTTCCTTGCCGGTACCGCCAAGCGTTACCGAATGCAGCATCGAGACGTTGTTGCCGACCACCGCCGTCTCGCCGATTACAATGGAATGGGCGTGGTCGATCATCAGGCCCTGACCGATACGGGCGGCGGGGTGAATGTCGATCCCGAAGACCTCGCTCACCCGTGCCTGGATCAGATAGGCCAGGTCCCGGCGGTTGTGGGTCCAGAGCCAATGGCCCACCCGATAGGCCTGAACGGCCTGGAATCCCTTGAAGAACAGAAGCGGCTGCAACAGCGAATGGCAGGCCGGATCGCGCTCGTAAACCGCCATCAGGTCCGCGCGCGCCGCGCGGCCGAGGCTCTTGTCATCGGTATAGGCGGCGTCCGCGATTTCCCGCATCAGTTGCGGCGAAACATCCTGCGACGACAGCTTCTGGGCAAAGCGATAGGCCAGTGCCTGCTCCAGTGTCTGGTGGTGCAGAACGCTCGAATGCACCATGCCGCCGATCAGCGGCTCGGCTATCACGGCGGTTTCGGCATCGTCCCTGATACGGTCCCAGACGGGGTCGACAGGGGTCGGTTTCGTCTTGCGTTCTGCCATGATGCAGCCTCGTATTACTGTCAGCGCGTCTTACACCAGATAGGCGCTCCTGACAAAACACAAAGCGTGAGGCGGTAGAAAAGTGCCCGATTCCACACAATTGGACATGTGGCGCGAAAAACTCGCCACCGAGCTGCACGCCCTCGACACAAGCGACGACGATAGCCGAGAAGATCGGGGCACCGTCACGCTCGACCAGCAATCCGTCGGCCGTCTCAGCCGCATGGACGCGATGCAGCGTCAGGCCATGGCACAGGCCACCAGCCGCCGCCGCGCTCAGCGCCGCGCCCGCATCCTCGCCGCCCTCGCCCGTTTGGACGAGGGCGAGTACGGGGTTTGTCAGGACTGCGGCGAAGACATCCCGCCCGGCCGGCTGGAACTCGACCCAACGGTCGCCACCTGCGTCTCCTGTGCCAACGGCTGAGCACTCACGCCCTGGGCGGCGTCAGTTCCGCCAGGTGGATGGCAAGCCACACCTGCCCCGTCCCGTTGAAGCTCCCGCCCTTAGCCGTGAGCACGATGTCCCCACCGCCGGGATAGACCTGTGGCACGTCGCGGATCGTGGCCGCCGTCGCTCCGGCGGCGCTGCTGACCCCCATCGCGAAACGGGTCGCCGCGCCGCTCACCCCAAGATCGAAGGACGACGCACCGCCGATGGACGACACCACGCGAAGAGACACTCCAAGTACCAGGGCGCCATCTGGCAACGCAGCCGTCACCGTCGAAACCGGGCCGCCTCCGACACTGTGCAACACGTCCGCAGTCCGGTGCGCGAATGCCGCTCCGGCACCTGACAAAGCGATCAGCCCCGGAACCCACTCGACACCGTCGAAGGTAACGATAGCACCCGCCTCTGCATCCCAGGCGCGCCAGCCCGCCACCGGCGTCACGGAATCCCAACCGCCGTTCTGATAGAGGGCCAAGGCACCATCGAACCCGAACCAGGCACCGGATGCGCCCGCGCCCACGGCATGGACCTCGCCCTCGCCGGGCGCCACCGGCGGCACGGAAGCACCGGTACCCGCCAGCGTCATCTGCGTCAGCGCATCCAGACGCTGGAACGCCTCGTTCACGGTAACATGTTTCTGCGCCTGCGCCGCTTCGACGAAGGGCAATCCAAGAGTGACGGTGCTAGTCATTGATCTCTACCTTTCCGAAAAGCCCCGGACCGAAGCGGTCCGAAATCTGCGCGACCTCCACGCGGTAGGCACCGGTGACGCCATCCGCCGCCGCCTCCGCCGCGCCGTAGGTCCATGACGGCGTGGAGACCGTGACCTCACGCCTCAGCGCGCTGCCGACAAAGACACGGACCACATAGCTCTCGGCCACCTCGCCCAATGGCACGTCCAACGGCTCCCACCGGTCCCCGTCGATACGCGTCCGGCGCACCCACGTGACGGTGACATCCCCGCTCTCGTCCCGCCGGGCCCGGACATGCGCCGGGGCGTAGGGCCGGAACCCGAGACCGAAGGTCGTGGCCTCGATCGTTGTGAAGGACGGATGATCCACCGGCTTGTTGGCCGGGCCGACCCGATAGACCTGCGGCTGGCCAAGATAGTTCGACCTGAGCGACATCTGCCGCAACGCCCCGTCAAGGATCACCACCCGCGAGCCGGTGGGATAGCTTTCGGGCATCGTACCATCCGTGCCCTGCTGTCCCCTCAGCCGCATCGACAGGTCCCAGACATCCGGCTCGGACAGCACCGCGTCCCGGAACTGAAACACCTCCCACGGTCCGCCGGCCGCCGAGCGGATCAGCGCCGCGTTCCCGCCCGAATAAAGCGCCGCCTCGTCGATGCTCGACAGGGCGCCCGCGACCAGCCGCACCTTCAGCGCCGGCCCCCGGTCGAAGCGATGCGGCGAGGCCCGGCCAAGACCGTTCAGCGTCTCGCCGATCAGCGCGCGCTGCGTGAGCTCTGTCTCGAACCGCCAGACCGATCCCCGCTGCATGTAGACGGCCACCGATCCCGGCCAGGGATCTGATGCCGCCACGACCCATGGGGCCGCGACCGCTTCCTCGCCCACGACAAGCGGCAGGTCCATGATCTTGCTCGCCACCGGCAAGGGGGCAAGTACGGGCGGCCGCGCCACGATCGTCTCGGCATCTGCGGCGACCTCGAAGGTGCCAGCGTCGATCCGAACCGCCTCGACCCGCCGCTCTCCACCTTCCTCGATCCGGTCGATCCGGTACCGCGCCCCATCGGTATCCTCCTCAAAGGCCACCACATCGCCCGCCGCGAGAGTCGAGGACGGCGGCAGCGTGAAGCGCACGCTTTCACGGGCCACGCGCACCTCGGACAGCCAGCGTTCGGTCAGCGCACGGCCCTCGCCCTGCGTCAGAACCAGCGGCAACTCGCTCCGCGCGATCACGCTGTCATCGGCATCGGGAAAGCGCGCCTCCGCGGCCCGCACCTCGTAGTCGCCATCGGCCTCCAGGAAATCCAGTTGCACACGGCCCGCCACGCCCGACTGCGCCTCTCTCAGATGGCTGATAACATCAGTCCCCTGCGCCCAGACCAGCCTCTCCTGCGACAGAACCTCCGTCAATCGTGCGCCGCGCGACCGGAACACCAACTGTCCGTCCCGCTCGACCGCATCGGCCCCCGCCGCCATCAACAGTGGTTGCAAGGCCGCCCGCGCATCGCGCCCGCCCTCCAGCGAGACACCCCGCACAAGGCCATAAAGCCCGCTCACATCCACATCCGTCAGCCCCGAGGCCGTACAGACCTCCTCGACCACTGATGCGAGCGACCGCGACGCCATCCGCCCGGCCAGGATATGCCCGGCCCCATAGCCCGCACCATCCGACCAGACCGACAGGCTCGCCGGAAACTGCGGGTAAGGCCGCGCGTCCCACCCCCAGAAGAACATGCGGTCGGTGGCCACCATCGGCCCGCCATAGACAGACGACACCGGGTTCCGTTCCGGATCGTCCCAATACGTGGCGACGGCATCCAGATACCGCGCCTGCAACAGATCGTCCCGCGCGCCGCTGCTGTCGCGTGCCTCCGCCTCAACCCGGCGGCCGGGCGCGTTCGTGCCCCGGTCCACCGCCGGACACCCCAGCTCCGTGAACCAGACAGGCTTCGAGCCAGGCACCCACCCCGTCGGCGCGCCCGCGCGCGCGCCTGACACCCGCTCGTGATGCGGCTCGGACCACCAGCTTGCGATGTCCTTCCAGCGATAGACCCAGTGTTCTCCGAACGCCGCGTCCTCGATCGGGCTCCTGATCTGAAGCGCCCGCGCCTCTTCGGTGCGGTATTCCCAGTCATGCCCTTCGCCGCCCGCGATATTCGCCTGCAGGTAGCCAAGGTCATAGATCGCGCCCCAACCGGCATCGGCATGCTCGGTCCCGCCACGCCAGTCGCTGACCGGCATGTAATTGGAAATGCCGACGAAATCGATATTCGCGTCGGACCAGAGCGCGTCCAGCGGGAACAGAACGTCGCCCGGCGCGTCCACGGGTCGGACGCTGTGATACTCGGTCCAGTCCGCGCCATACCCGACCTTGGTCCCCGGCCCCAGGATCGCACGCACCTCCGCCGCCAGCGCCTTCAGTTGACCAACCGCCGGGAAACTCCCGTCTCCCGCCCGCGCCCGCGTCAGCCCGACCAACTCGGACCCGATCAGAAAGGCCGAGACACCGCCCGCCACCGCCGCCAGATGCGCATAATGCAGGACAAAGCGGCGATAGGTGAACCCGTCGCCACCGATATAGCTCACCGTTCCACCGCTCACCGAGAAGTCGCCCGCGACCGCCGACCCGAAAAACGCATCGACCTCGGCGGTCACGTCCTGCCCCGGCTCCGGCTCCAGAAGGCCGCGCCAGGGTGTCTCGGGTTGCTCAACGCCGCCCGTGGGATCGGCGAGGCCGTTGCCGGCGATCTGGTCCATCAGCAGAACCGGCGACAGCATGACCTCATGGTCTGCCTGACCCAGCCTGCCGATGGCCTCGATGACGGCCCGGTCCGCAGGCGTCCCGCCATAGACCGAGCGACCTTCCTTTTCGGGCAGAACCGCCGCGCCAGCCCGCGTCACGCCATCCACGGCCCAGCCCATCCCGACACCGTCCATCGCGCCCTGCTCGACCTTGGGCTGGCAGCTGGCCCGCCCGGCCCGCAGATCGCCCGCGAACCATGAGACCGACAGCGCGCTCGCAGACACGCCCGGCAACTCTTCTTCCAGCGCACGCACCGACATTTCGAAATCCGTGACGCCGCTGGCGGTGTTCACATTGGCAGACCGGACCCGGCCCAGACTTTCCTCGAAATGCACAGGCGTCGTGGCAAGCGCATATTCCCCCATGCCGGGCCCGATACCGATAGCCCTTACACGGCTCGCCGGATCGCCCGCGCCGGTGCGCATCACCTCGAAAGTGAACTGAGGAATGCGGTTGCCGAACCGCTGGAGCGGCAGGTCCTCAATGACCACATAGGCGATTCCTCGATAGGCCGGTGCCTCGCCCACGCCCTCCACCGCCTCAATCACAGGATCGGGCAACTGCGCGTCATCACCCGGATAAAGCCGGAACGACAGATCAGCCGGAGAAATCTCGATCCCGTCGGCCCATATACGGCCCAACCGCGATATGACCCCCTCAGACAGCGCAATCGCCAGGCTTACCGAATAGGAATAGCTGGTGACCGTCGGCTGCGACGGCGTGCCCTTGCCCCCGCCCCCGCCTTCCTCGGTCACCGTCTCGCGAAAGCGCGACGCCCAGATCACCTGCCCCGACACCCGCACCCTGCCATGGACCGACGGCACAGGCAGACCCTCGCTAGCCCCTGTCAGGCGGAACCGGTCGATCCGCCCGGTCTCGACCCGGCGCGATCCCGCACCGAGGATCTTGTCGTCCACCAGCCGTCCCACGGTCGCCCCCACCGCGCGCCCAAGAGCCGCCGCACCGATCCCCAGGACCGACCCGCCAATGGACGAGCCGATCGCCGCACCGGCGGCGGAAAGAAGAAGTGTCGCCATTGGAAGCTCCCAACGTGAAGGAGGTCAGGTCAGACCCGGAAAGGAAAACACCGCCGCCACCCGCCGCCGCCAGGGCAGCGACAGCGAAGACTGCACGACCCCATGCCCGGAATAGGCATGGACAAAGGCCGGATGGGCGCCCGACCGCGTAAGAATGCCAAGATGCTTGGCCACCGCCCCATCCCGCATCCGAAAGAGCAGCACGTCGCCCGGCGCCATCTCCGCCGCAGGGCGTTCGACTAGATGCCGCCGAGCCGCAGCCAACAGCACATCGCGCCGCTCGACCTCGTCCCAGTCCCGCGAATAGGGCGGCGGCACCTCGGGTTCATGGCCCGCCACCGCACGCCACACGCCCCGCAAAAGGCCAAGGCAATCGCTCCCCGCGCCCTTGACCGATGCCTGATGGCGATAGGGCGTGCCGATCCACGCCTCCGCCTCTGCTACGATATCCGCACGGTTCACGACCGCCTGGTCCCGCCATCGTTGCGGTCCGCCGACACCGGGTAAGACATCAGCCAGTCCTCACCCGGAATATCCGGAAAACCGCGAAAATTCAGAAAGTTGTCGAACTTCTCGCGGCAGGTCTCCGCGCGCTTGTCACACCCCGCCACCAGCCGCAAAGTGTCGCCAGGCTGCAACCCCGCCGACAGGAAGGACCAGAGCTCGACCACGCGCTGCCCGGCGATCAGGCGATCCCGCTTCACCGATCCGCTCGCGCCCACACCCGCGCCTGTCTCGACGCTGACCCGCCCGCGCGAAAACCAGCCCTCGGAATAGGCCTCACCGCCTGCCAGCCACAGCTCGCTGCCCCGCTCGATCCGCACCACCGGCAGCGCGACCGACACCTCAGGCGCCCCGATATCCACCCCGCAGGCACGATCGCCCAGAACGGCGCCGCAACGCTTCTGATAGCTCCGCCCGATGGGCCGGTTCAGCCGGTCGGACAGCCCCCGCAATTCGCACCGGAAAGACGCCCCGCTCCGCTCGATCTCGCCCAGGTTGCCGCGAAAAATCCGCCGGCGCGCAGACGTGTCCGCCCAGTTCACCAGCCAGAGCTCGACCTCGGCTCCGTCGAACAGCCCGGCGCGGATGTCCCCCTCCGAAATTGCAGGGTCACTCAGAACGCCAACCGCCTCGCTATTGTCGACGGCAAGGCCCGTGGTCTGCTCCACGGCACGCGCCGACAGACCCGCAGACGCTGAAAAGACGACGCCCGCGAAACTCAGATCACGGTCGTGATCCGTGAACCCTAACTCGCGCCCGTCACGCCGCCTCACCAGCCACGCGCGCGCCACCGTCGTCGTCCCCGTGGCCAGATGCGCGGCCAGCGCAGCGGCGCTCACAGCCTGAGCTCCACAATCGGCACATTCGGCACCTCGCCTGCGCGGAAACTGGCGACCGACACCTGGATGGCGTCGGTGTCGAACCGCACCGGCACGTCGAACTCGAACCCAGCTGTGACCACAGCGCCCGGCCCCGGCGCCTCGGTCAGCGCCACCTTGCCCGTCGAGATATCCACCGAGAAATCGACGCTCTCGACCTTCGGGTCGCCGCCCACGGCAATCAGAACCGTGCCCGACACCGGCTTGGCGATGGGCCGGGTATAGGTCTCGCTGCCCGACCGGTATGTCTTCTGCAGCCCGAAGACCTTCGTTAGCCCGTCACCCGTCCCAATCACCTGATCGCCCGGCGCCGGAGCCTCCAGCACCCCGCAGGATCGGTAGTCGGCCCAATCCTTCCAGCGGAACCCGTAAAGCGCCCCGCGCCGCGCCTCGAAGAACGCGATCAGCGCCTCGACATCCTCCAGCGACCGCATCCCCAACCCGGCATCGTAGCGACGCCTCGAATGAGCCCAGGGGCTGTTCCGCTCCTCGAACCCGTTGGCCAGCGACACGATCTCGGTCCGCCGCTCGGGGCCGCCGGACGAGCCGAAGCTCAGCGAGGCGGGAAAACGAATTTCGTGAAAACTCATAGACTTGCCCTCACATGTTCCGCTGACCAAGGCTCAACGCCCGGCCAAGCTGCGCCGCGATCTGGCTTTGCGAACGCTGAAATCCCTGCACATCGGGCGTCGTCACATTGACGACCACCTGCACCGGGCGTGCGCCGCCCGCAGCCCGGACCCCCAGCTTCCCGTCCGCGCCGCGGCTCAGCGGCATGATCGCCTCCGGCCCCGCCTCACCCATCAGGCCCCAGCCGCCCCGCATTGGAAATGCCGTCGCCCCCGACACGACACCGCCCGTGGCAAAGGGCGTGACGCGCCCTTGGGCGAAACTCGCTCCATCGGCAAAGGCGCCACCGAAGACGCCGCTGATCCCCTCGGCCAGAAGCCCGCCCAGATGGTTGGTCACCGGCTTGATCGCTGCCGAATAGGCGGTGCTGATCAGGCTTTGCGCGACGGTCGAAAGCACGTCGCTCGCCCGCCCGCCATCCAGCACGATGTCGTCGAAAGCACGCTTGAGGCCCCGCGACAGACCCTTGGACATGACATCCACATCCCGCCCCGAGGCCGCCACCCGCGCCGACATCTTCTCAACCTCCGAGGCGAAAGCAGCCGTCACGGAACCCGCACCGCCCGCGGCCGCCTCGAGATCGCGGAGCGCCTCGTCCAACGCGTCGATTTCTTCAATGTCAGCCATTGCTTACCTCGTTTCTTTCATCCGGAAAGGCCCGCTCAAGGGCCGCCAGCCTATCCCGTGTCAAAGGCATCGCCGCTCCGCCCGCGCCTGCCAGAAGCGCGAACTCGCCCGGTGTCATCCGCCACACATCCTCGGGCCTCAGCCCCCGTGCGAACCCCGCCCGGATCAGCGCCGCCCAGTCGAAGGCGCCGCTCATCCGCCCGGCTCGGAAAAGGCGCGCACAAGCAGAACCGCCGCCGCCCGCGCCGCGCCCGTCACGCCGCCGTCGATCTCAGCCGTGAGCAGTTCACGGGCGTCCCCCGACCAGCCACCGCCCCTTAGACCGGCGACGATGACCGACAGAACGTCCCGCGTGGTGAAGGCGCCCGTCTCGAAGCGCCGCACCATCTCGACGAGGCCGCCGCCCCCCAGATCGGCTTCCAGCTCAGCCAGCGCACCCAGCGTCAGCCGCATCACCCGGCGTTCGCCATCCAGACGGATCGCCACCTCTCCGGCGCGCGGGTTCGCCATCAGAGCGCCGTGAAGGTCAGACGCCCGGCGGACGCCATGGCGATCTCGTAAGTGGCCTCGCCGTTATGGCTCCCGGCATATTCGATCGAGGTGATCAGGAACGCGCCTTCGACGATGCCGAAATCGGGAATAATCACCTGAAAATCAGGGGTTTCGCCATCGAAGAAGATCTGTCGAGCCCGCTCGTCGGTCGAGGTGTCCTTGAACACGCCCGAGCCCGAGATCGCCGCCGACTTCACGCCCGCGCCGCCAATCAGCTCGCGCCAGCCGCCCTGGCTTTCCAGGCTGGTGACGTCCACCGACTCCTGGTTGAACGACAGCCGCGTGGCTCTCAGCCCCGCCACCGTCTCGAACTGACCGCCCCCCGTAAGGTCGAGCTTGATCAGAAGGTCCTTGCCGTTTTGTGCGCCCATCGGCCCCACTCCTTGCGATATGTCAGTTGTCTTCGACCAGCACGCGGAACGTCATGTCGATCCGCCTGGCCCCACTCCTGCGATCCCTGCGCGCCCTGGCGCGGAAGAACGTGGTCCCGATGACCCTTCCTCGTGTTAGCACCGGCCGGGCATCGACCAGCGCGTCCGAAACCACGCCAGCGACCTCCTTCGCGGTCCTGAAACCCTCGGCATCGCTGACCACCGAAATCGTGATCCGGTGCTCCGCCATGGCTCCGGTCTGATGCGACCGGTCCCGAACCTCGCCGGCGCCGATGATCAGATACGTCCCGGTCACCGCGCCCGCCGGCAGATCGTCATGGATCGCCCCGCCGATCAGCGCGGCCAGCGCCGCGTCCCCGCTCAGCAGGTCATAGAATGCCGCCTGCACGGCATCCGAATTGGCCAGGCTCATGGCTGCACCTCCTCTTCGACCAGACAGGTCATCGTGCCGCCACCCTCGTCATCGATGACGCTCCGGACGTGAAACGCCCGCGCGCCTTCGCGGAACCGGTCGCCCGGCGCCGGTCGCGACAGCGCACCGAAGGGAACCGCCCGCATCACCGCGCGGTAGCGCGTGACCGATACCGGCCCATCCTCGGACGAGGGAAAGCCGCCGCCCCGCGGATCGAGCCGCGCCCAGTGAACGCCCTTCTCGACCCAGACGCTCGCGCGCCCGCCACGACCATCCGGCAACCCCTCACGCGCCTCGAGGATCAGCCGCCGCGGCCGCCCGGCACTCATGCCCCGCCCCCGAAGAGACGGATCACGCGATGGCGGGACAAGAGCCGCGCGACACCATCAGGCAGCGCCCGCCCGCGCTCGACCATCGCGCCGCGGTTGTCATAGTAATGCGCGCCCAGCATCAGCGTGGCCTGCGCCAGGTCCGCCGGGACGTCGCTCCACACCGGCCCGAAGCCCGCATCGAAGACGAGCTCGGCCGTCCCGCCCACCGGGATCGTCGGCAGAGCCCAGCCCGTCGAGATGATCTCGGGCCGTTGGCCGTCTTGAACAAGCCGGAACCGCGCGGGCGGAATATCCGTCTCACCGCCGCCCATATCCGTGATCCGGAAGGACAGGACCGACGAGATCGGCGCCACCGGAAGAGAGACGCGGCCCAGGTCGCGCCACGCGGTCCGCACATATTGGTAACGGCGCTCCAGAAGCACTTTCGAGGTATCCCCCTCGACCGCCGCAATCGCGGCTCGCAGGATCGGGATCAGGACCGGGTCCTGAAATCCATCATCCGGAAAGCCGGTGCCCAGTTGCAGGTGAGCGCGGAACTCCGCCACCGGCAGCGCCTGATCAGGCACCTGCGTTTGTTCGAACAACATCATGGAACTACTCCGAAATTCGCGCCAGTTTGGTCGCCGTCGGATGCCGGGCCGGCCAAAGCCCGCCGCGTCGAGGGACCAGCGCGGCTGAGCGCGCCCGGCCCGGCACCCGATCGCCGGACCCTCCCGGGGTCCAGCCTCTCACGCAGCCCGCCTACGCGACCGCGAACTTCAGAAGCTTGATCGCAGCAAAGTCGCTCACGTCACCGCCCACGCGCTTCGTCGCGTAAAAGAGCACGTTCGGCTTGGCCGAGAACGGGTCGCGCAGGATGCGCAGGTCCGGACGCTCGGCCACGGTATAGCCCGCACCAAAATCACCGAACGCGATCGCATCGGCACCCGTCGCGATGTCGGGCATGTCCTCGGCAATCAGCACCGGATAGCCCAGAAGACGCGCAGGCTCGCCCGCTGCCAGACCGTCCGACCAGAGGAAGCGGCCATCGGCATCTTTGATCTTGCGCACGGCACCGGCGGTCTTCGAGTTCATCACGAAGGTACCGTTGGCGCGGTAGCGCGCGCCCAGCCCGTAGACCAGGTCGATGATCGCATCCGCCGGGTTGCCTGCGTCGAAGCCGCCATCAACGCCGGTCGGGACATAGCCGAGGCTGCCCCAGGCCCAGACGTCATTGTCGACGGTCGGGTGCGAAAGGAACCCCTTGGGCTTGTCGATACCGTCGCCCGAGACAAAGGCCGCCGCTTCCGAAGTCGCGAACTTCTCGGCAATACGCGCCGAAAGCCAGCCCTCGATGTCGAATGCACTGTCGTCCAACAGGCGCTGCGACGCCTTGGGCAGGGCCGACAGCTCGTGCAGCGGGATCGAAATGCGCTCGATGACCGGGGTGCCGGTCTCGGTGGTGGCGGCGGTCTCGGTCGCCCAGCCGGCGCCCATCTCGGTCGAGTCGATCAGCACGTCATAGGACGTCGCCTCGACATTCACGACATTGGCGACCTGGCGGATCGAGGCCGTCGACCGCAGAACGGACGACACGCTCGCCGCCGTTTTCGGATCGACGAGGTAACCGCCATCGCCGGCAACGGCGGTGGACATGGCTTTGCCTTCCAGCTGGAGACCCCGCAGACCGTCATCCTCGCCGGTGCGGACATAGGCCGCGAAGGCCTTCTGGTGCGGGACCTCTTCTTCGGTCGCCGTGGTCAGCGCCGGGCGGCGCAGAGTGGTCAGGGTAGATTTGCGGTCCAGCATTTTCAGTCGCTCTTCCTGTTGTTCAAGTTTCTCGGTGATGTCCTTGGCAAAGCCCGAAAAAGCGGCCTTCACCTCGTCTGCGGCAGTTCGGGACCGGGGCAGATCTTCCCCGTCCCGAGCCTTGGTCTCGGGGTCTGTCATCTGGATAATCCTCTGAAGTTGGGGTTGTCCGGTCAGCCGGTACGGGCCGCACGGGTCAGGTCGCGGCGCGCAGCTTCGATCGCCGCCGCAACATCACGCATGACCGCATCCTCGGGGTCGTCCCCCTTTGCGCCCACCCGTGCCTCGGGAAGCATCGGAAAGGTCACCAGCGACACTTCCCAAAGCTCCAGTTCCTTCAGCCGGCGCGCACCGGCCTTGTCCTTCGTCGCCTTCAGCGTGCGATAGCCGATCGACAGGCCCTCGATGGCCCCTGCCTCGATCAGCGCCGCCGCCTCCTGTGCGCGCGCCACACCGGGCAGCAGACGGCCCTTGACGTACAGCCCGACCGCATCCTCGCGCACCTCGTCCCAGACGCCGATGGGTTGGGCCGGGTCATGCTGCCAAAGCATCTTCACACGCCGCCCCGCCGCGGCCAGCTCGGCCAGCGACGCCGCATAGGCCCCCGGCTCGACAATATCGCCGCCCCGGTCCGTCACTCCGAAAAGCGAGGCATAGCCCTCGATCACTTGCCCGTCGACAAGGCTCAAGCCGCTGTCGACAATGGAAAACTTCCGCTCAAGTCCGATTTCGGTCAACCCGTCCATGCCCATCACTCCTGCGCCTTGGGAAGCCCGAGAAGCGCGCGCTTCTCGTCCTCCGTCAAAAACTCCGCCGAGGTCACCCGCCGCCAGAGCGCCTCGCGCTCGACACCAAGCGCCGGCACCCTGTCCAGATCGGCCGCGATCTCGACCGGCGCGTCGGCAAAGCCATTCAGCCAGTTCGTGACCGCCCCCAGCACCCGGTCCACCAAGGGCAGCACCGTCAGCCGGTAAAAAGCGCGGTTGGCCTCCTGGTAATTCGCATAGGTCGCATCCCCCGGCAGCCCGAGCAGCATCGGCGGCACCCCGAAGGCCAGCGCGATCTCTCGCGCGGCGGCTTCCTTGGTCTTCTGGAACTCCATGTCCGACGGGCTGAAGCCCATCGGTCGCCAGTCCAGACCGCCTTCCAGCAGCATCGGACGCCCCGCATTTCGCGCGCCCTGATGATGCGCCTCCATCTCGGCCACCAGACGGTCGTATTGCTCGTTGGTCAGTGTCGACTGCCCCTCGCCCTTGAAGACGATGGCCCCCGACGGCCGCGCCGCATTGTCCAGAAGCGCCTTCGACCACGCCGAGGCCGCATTGTGCACATCCACCGCCCGCGCCGCTGCCTGCATCGGGGACAGACCGTAATGATCGTCGCCGGGGTGATAGGCCTTCACGTGGCAGATGGGCGACCCCGCCTCCGTCACCGAAAACCGGTGCTTCCGCCCGCCCACGGCGTACTCATAGGCCACCGGCCAGCCATCGGCGCCCGGCACTACCGACATCCGGTCCGACCTGAGCACGTGCAGCTCCAGCGGCAGCGTCCCCTCGGCGGCCACACCCTCCAGATACCCGTCCCCGCTAAGCAAAAGCTGGGTGTAAAGCCCCTCGAACAACGCCGCCCGCCCCTGCCCGCCATTTGGCCGCGCCAGCAGGTCGAGCACAGGATGCAGCTCGTACCGGCAGGCCGCGTCCCGCACCGTCAGCGGGACCGACGCCGCCGCCTCCGCGATCAGCTTGACCGACCGGAACCCCACCGGATTACCCTGAAACGCATGCCGGATCAGGCTCGACGTGTCCCGCGGGCTCCACGCCACACGGCCCGATGTCGCATAGGCGATCACCGGCCCCGCCTTCGAGGCCTTCACCTCTTCCACCGGCTGGGGCTTTTTCAGAAAGTCGAACATCATCGCCACGCTCCTTGTCCGCCCGTCACCCGAGCACTCTCACCTGCGGGCGCCGCGCCTGACGCGCGCCCTCGATCAGCAAATCCCACAGCGCCCAGACCAGCGCGTCCACGCGGTCGGGACTGCCCTTGCCCTGAAAGCCCGTCCGGCTCATCAGCGCCATCTGATCCTCCAGCGGGCCCAGCCCGGCCAAATGGCCCACCCGGCCCCGCTCATAAAGCGCCGCAACCGGCTCGGCCCTGACGGCCTTGCCCCGCGTCGCCCGCACCTTCGCAACCGCCGCCGCCGGATCGATCTGGCGAATGACGCTTTCCACCATGTCGCCGCCCTGATTCACCTCGGCCACGATCCGGTCCGCGCCATGCCGCTCGGCGGCGTCCACCGCCGCCTTGGCCCAACCCGCCGGAGACATCCCCGTGACCGTCGCGTCCTCCAGAATGACCGCCCGCCAGTCCGACGGATCGCCCTCCTGCCGGACACCGGCCACGATGATCCCGCACTCGTCCGAGCCCGCATGCCCCGTCACCGGCGGGTCCACCGCCACCACGATCCGGTCGAGCGTCCCCACCGCGCCCACCCGCGCCCCGTCGATCAGGGCCACCGGCCAGAGCGCGCCGTCCACGTCATCTACCAGAACCCCGTCCAGCTCCTGACGCCCCAGACGCGTACCGCCAAAGGTCGCCTCCACCTCGGCCAGGAAAGACCGGGACAGGTTCGCCCGGTTCGCTTGCGTCGGCGCCTGCGTCATCACCGTCGTCTCGCGGCCCAGAATCCGCTTCAGTACCGGCACATTGCGGGGCGTCGTCGTAACCACCTGCCGGGGATGCGACCCCAGCCTCAGCGTGAACTGCAACTGGTCCCAGGTCTCTTCCGCCTTCGGCCACTTGGCCAGCTCATCCGCCCATGCCGCGTCGAACTGCGGGCCGCGAAGGCGCTCGAAATCATGCGCCGAATAGGTCTCGGCCACAGCTCCATTGGGCCAGACCAGACGCCGCCGCATCGCCTCCCAGCGCGGCCGCCGGTCAGGGGGCGAACAGGCAAGAATGCCGCTTTCGCCCATCACCATCACGTCCCGCGCCTGATCCAGCGTCTCGCCCACCAGCGCCACGCGCCGCGCGATACCCGGATCCTCGGGCCGCGCACCCTCGACCATCGACCGCACCCACTCGGCCCCGGCCCGCGTCTTGCCCGCGCCGCGACCGCCCAGGATCACCCAGGTCTTCCAGTCGCCTTCAGGCGGCAACTGATGCGGCAGCGCCCAGAACTCGAACAGGTAGGGGAGCGCCCTCAGCGCATCATTCGTCAACCCTGCCAGAAACGTCTCCTGCAACGTCCGCGGCGCGGAGGCGATCGAGATGGCGCCCGATTTCAAATCGCATGGCATCGAAGTCGATAGGGGCTTCCGCAACGAGACCTTCTGATAAGAGCACCTGCCGCTCATGCTTGTTCACCTCGTTGATCAATGCTGCCCGCGTCGCCGCCAGGGCGATGCGAGCCTTGCTGATGTCGCCATGTGCCACGTCCTCACCGTCGCGAAGACGGTTGGCCATGACCTCGAATGCCGCAAGGACGTCCTGGAGCGCGGTTTCGCTCTGTTCCAAAAGCCAGCGCGCGCCGATCGTCCCCGCCAGTCGCGAAGGATCGTTCGTCATCTCGATTTTCCTGAGCCTCTGGGAAAAGAGAACGCGGCCAGTGTTGCCACCGCCGCGCTCACCTCGTCCATCTTGAACAAAGGTATACCCCAGACCGCACGAAAGGTCAAGTCTTAAGTTATTGATAGAATTGGATAATACCGTTCGCGCCGGTTAACGGCGGGTTAATGCCCCTAGTTCTCAGTGCTCTCGCTTTCGGCTTCCAGCTCTGCCTGCCAGCGGCGGTACTCGGCCACGTTCCGGTTATGCTCGTCCAGCGTCACGGCAAACTCATGCCCGCCGCCGCGCTTGGCCACGAAGAAGATGTAATCCGTCTCGTCCGGATCGAGAGCCGCCTCAATCGAGGCAAGCCCCGGATTGGCAATCGGCGTGGGCGGCAGCCCTTCGATCACATAGGTGTTCCACGGCGTCTCGCGGCGAAGCTCGCTCTGCCGGATACCTCTCCCCAGAATACCTTCGCCCCGCGTGATCCCGTAGATCACCGTCGGGTCGGTCTGCAGCCGGATACCCTGCTCCAGACGGTTGGCGAAGACGCTCGCCACGATCCGCCGCTCCTCGGGAACGCTGGTTTCCTTCTCGATGATCGAGGCAAGGATCAGCGCCTCTTCCGGCGTGTCCACGGGCGCGTCCGCCGCGCGGTTCTCCCAGGCCGAGAACAGCCGCTCGGTCTGCGCCGCGATCATGCGGTCCAGAAAGGCCTGCCGGTCATCGCCGGGACGGATCTCGTACCCGTCGGGCGCAAGAGAACCCTCATCCGGCACCGCGGCCACCTCGCCCGTGAAAAGGTTGGACCCGGAAATCGCGTTCACCACCTGCCAGCTCGTGACACCCTCGGCCACGATGACCCGGTACCGCGTCGCCACATCGTCCAGTGCGCTCGTGTACTCGGCCGGCACGTCTTCCACGGCCAGCGGGTCGAACTCGGCCACGACCTCGAAATCCTGCGTCGCGGCGTCCAGCTCGCGCACCCGCACGCTCTGGCTGGCAACCGACACGCGATAGATCACCTCGGTCCCGCAGGTCGACAGACCGTCGCCCGTAATCTCGGCCACGATCTCTTCCATCGAAGACCCCGGCTGGATCAGGAACGATCCCGCCTTCAACTGGTTGCTGCGCTCGGTGTAGTCCGCGCCGAGCCGATAGATCGTGGCGTTCGTGATCGCCCCATCCGCCGCCAGCCTGTCGGCCACCCGGCTCATCGTGCTTCCCGGCGGCACCTGCAGACACATCGCGTCCTCTAGCGGCCCCTCGGCCACGTATTGCCTCTGCCCCCAGCCGATGATCCCGGCCAACAGCACCAGCCCGACGATCAGCAGGGTCAGGACATTCGACGCAAGATTTCGCCACATCAGCGGTCGATCCGGCCCATGACGAGCGACGCATTGGTGCCGCCGAACCCGAAGGAGTTCGACAGCGCGACCCCGATCTCGCGCTCACGCTTGGCGTTGGGCGCAAGGTCCAGCTTCGGCTCGACCGCCGGGTTGTCCAAGTTGATCGTCGGCGGTGCCACCTGATCGCGGAGCGCCAGAATGCAGAAGATCGCCTCCACGGCGCCCGCCGCTCCAAGAAGGTGCCCGATGGACGACTTGGTCGAGCTCATCGTGGCCTTGGACGCCGCATCTCCCATCACCCGCTCGACCGCGCCCAGCTCGATCGTGTCGGCCATGGTCGAGGTGCCATGCGCGTTGATGTAGTCCACATCCGCCCCGGACAGGCCGGCCGAGCGCAGCGCGTTCCGCATGGCCCGCTCGCCGCCCTCGCCATCCTCCGAGGGCGCAGTGATGTGATAGGCGTCACCCGACAGACCATAGCCCAGGATCTCGGCGTAAATCTTTGCGCCCCGCGCCTTGGCGTGCTCGTATTCCTCCAGCACCACAACGCCCGCGCCCTCGCCCATGACGAACCCGTCCCGGTCCGCATCATAGGGCCGCGACGCTTTCTCGGGCTCATTGCCCCGCTTGGTGGAGAGCGCCTTGCACGCGTTGAACCCGGCGATCCCGATCTCGCAGATCGGGCTTTCCGCGCCGCCGGCCACCATGACGTCCGCATCGCCCAGCATGATCAGCCGCGCCGCGTCCCCGATGGCATGCGCGCCCGTCGAACAGGCCGTGACAACCGCATGGTTCGGCCCCTTGAAGCCGTAGCGGATCGACACCTGCCCCGAGACGAGGTTGATCAGTGCGCCGGGGATAAAGAACGGCGACACCCGCCGCGCGCCGCGCTCCTTGATCAGAACAGCGGTCTCCGCGATGGACTGCAGCCCGCCAATGCCCGAGCCGATCATGACGCCCGTCCGCTCACGATCCTCTGTGCCCTCGGGCATCCAACCCGAATCCTTCACCGCCATCTCGGCAGCGGCCATCCCGTACAGGATAAAGTCGTCGACCTTCCGCTGCTCCTTGGGCTCCATCCAGTCGTCCGGATTGAATGTGCCGTCCGACCCGTCGCCGCGCGGTATCTCGCAGGCATAGGTGGTTGCCAGATGCCCCGCGTCGAACCGCGTGATCGTGCCCGCGCCGCTCTGACCGGCCAGAAGCCGCGTCCATGTCTCCTCGACCCCCGCCGCCAGCGGAGAGACCATCCCAAGACCCGTTACAACAACCCGACGCATGCCCGCCTCCGTTCAGGAATTGCTTTGCACTCCGACATACACGTGCCGAAAACCGGGCGCAATCAAAGGGGGCGGCGAAACGCCGACCCGAGGACCGCCGCAAAAGAAAACGGCGCGCCCCGCCAGGGACGCGCCGCCTTCAAGAACGGATGGGAAGTCGCTTCAGACGGCTTCCTTGATGAACTTCACCGCATCGCCGAACGTCTGGATGGTTTCAGCGGCGTCGTCCGGAATTTCGATGCCGAATTCTTCTTCGAAAGCCATCACCAGCTCGACCGTGTCGAGGCTGTCCGCGCCCAGATCATCGATGAACGAGGCGTTCTCGGTGACTTTGTCTTCTTCGACGCCCAGATGTTCGACGACGATTTTGCGCGTGCGATCTTGGATGTCGCTCATGTTAATTCCTCACGTGTTCCTCGGGTCTCGTCCCGTCGTTGATTATACCGCCCCTGGGGACGAAAAACAGCCGGGCCGCTGGCGGCTCCCGGCTGGGATGTGGGCGCCCTATAGCACATCGTTTCCACAAGGCAAACGATAAGGTGAACGCCCGCAAGCCTGCCTACAGCATGGCCATTCCGCCGTTCACATGCAATGTCGTTCCCGTGACATAGCCGGCTTCAGGGCTGGCGAGGTACAGAACGGCCGCCGCGATCTCGCTTGCCTCGCCCATCCGTCCCGCCGGCACCTGGGTCAGAATCTTGGCCTGCTGTTCCTCGTTCAGCTTGTCCGTCATCGCCGTGGTGATGAAACCCGGCGCCACCGCGTTCACGGTGATCCCCCGGCTCGCCACCTCATAGGCCAGCGACTTCGACATGCCCACCAGCCCGGCCTTGGACGCCGCGTAATTGGCCTGCCCCGGATTGCCCGTCGACCCGACCACGGACGAGATATTCACGATCCGGCCCCAGCGGGATTTCATCATGCCCCGCATAACACCTTTCGAGAGCAGCATCGCGGCGGTCAGGTTGACCTCTATGACGCTGTCCCACTCGTCCTCGGACATCCGCATGAACAGGTTGTCCCGCGTCACGCCCGCGTTGTTCACAAGGATATCGACCGATCCCATCGCCTCCGCCGCCACCTTGGGCAGCGCATTGACCGCCTCGCGGTCCGAGAGGTTGCAGGGCGTCACATGCACCCGCTCACCCAGCTCGCCCGCCAGATCCTGCAAGGGCGCCTCACGCGTGCCGGACAGGGCCACGGTCGCCCCCGCCCCATGCAGGGCCCGCGCAATGGCCGCGCCGATCCCGCCAGAGGCGCCGGTGACAAGAGCCGTCTTTCCGCTCAGATCGAACATGCCTCACTCCTTCTTCTTGGTTGAAATGCGTTGCCTACGCCTTGCCCGCCGCACCGCGCACGTCATCGGGGCCAGAGACGGCCCGCGTCTCGGCCTCTTTGGCGATGCGCCGTATCATGCCGGTCAGCGCTTTGCCCGCTCCGATCTCCCAGAAGGAGGTCACGCCGCCCTCCGTCGCCATCCAGTCGACGCTCTCGCGCCACCGGACCGAATGGGTCACCTGCTCGACCAGCAGATCGCGGATTTTGGCTTTGTCCGACACGGGCCGCGCGGCCACGTTCGAGACGACCGGAACGCTCGGGTCACTCATGTCCACACCGGCCAGCGCCTCGGCCATCGCGTCGGCCGCGGGCGCCATCAGGCTGCAATGGAACGGGGCGGACACCGGCAGCATCAGCGCCCGCTTGGCGCCGCGCTCCTTGGCAAGTTCCGCCGCCCGCTCCACGGCGCCCTTGTGGCCCGAGACCACGACTTGCGCCGGGTCGTTGTCATTGGCGGCCGCGCAAACCTCGCCCCCTGCCGCATCCGCCGCGATTGCCTGAACGGTCGTAATTTCGAGGCCAAGGATCGCGGCCATCGCGCCCTCGCCGACCGGAACCGCGGCTTGCATCGCCTCGCCCCTCAGACGGAGAAGCCGCGCCGCATCCGCCACCGAAAACGTGCCCGCCGCACAAAGTGCCGAATATTCCCCCAGCGAATGCCCGGCCACAAAGGCCGCATCAGTGACGCTCACGCCCTCGGCCTCCAAGGCACGAACAACTGCCATGGACATGGCCATCAACGCGGGCTGGGCATTCTGCGTCAGGGTCAACTCCGCCTGATCTCCCTCCCAGATCAGCGATGACAGCTTTTCGCCCAGGGCGTCGTCCACCTCGTCGAAAACCGCCCGCGCCGCCGGATAGGCCTCGGCCAGGTCGCTGCCCATGCCGATGGTCTGCGCCCCCTGTCCCGGAAATACGAATGCAAGGCTCATGCCCGTCCCTCCCTCGTTTTTTCCTGCCTACCCCGCAACTTGCCGACCGGCAAGCAAATGCGCCCCCTGCAGCCACATTAATTAACACTTTTATTAATTAACGAATCAGTTCAATAATGCTCGCATGCAGGACGACGCCCAACTCGACGCCATCTTCTCGGCCCTCGCTCACCCGACCCGGCGCGACATCCTCGCCCGGCTCGCAAAAGGCCCGGCCACGGTGAACGAGCTCGCTGCCCCATACGACATCAGCCTGCCCGCGATCTCGAAACATGTCCGCGTGCTTCAGAACGCCGGCTTCATCGCCAAGGGCCGCAACGCACAGTTCCGCCCCTGCACGCTCGACGCCAGCGCCATCGCGCGGGTGGCCGACTGGACCGCCGCTTACAGCCACATCTGGGACGCACGCTTCGACGCGATGGATCACGTCCTGAAAAACCTGAAGGGAGACCCCGAATGACCGACACACCCGTCTGGGTCCGGATCGAGCGCCACTTCTCCGCCCCCATCGCCCGGGTCTGGGACATGTGGACCGACCCCGACCTCTTCCGCCAATGGTACGGACCGAACGGCATGAGCGTGCCGGTTGCCGAACTGGACCTCCGCATCGGCGGCACCCGCCGCATCTGCATGGCGATGTCTCGCCCCGACGGCGAAATGCGCATGTGGTTCACCGGCGTCTACAAGGAGATCACGCCTAAGACGCGGCTGGTTTATACCGAGAGCATGGCCGACGAGAGCGGCACGATCATCTCCCCGCAAGCCATGGGAATGCCCGAAGGCGCGCCAGACGTTACCGAAGTCATCGTGGATCTCGCCGAAGACTCCCGCGGCACGAAGATGACCATGGTTCATCGGGGCGTCCCCGCCGGAACCGCAGGCGAAGGCGGCTGGAAACAGGCCTTCGAGAAACTCGCAGCCCGTCTGGAAGCCGCCTGACGGCGCGGGTCAGCCCGCGATATCGACGACCACGCGCCCCTTGACCTGACCCTTCAGGATATCGGCACCCAAACGCGGAAGATCGTCCAGCGTCGCGGGCTGGACCATCGCCTCCAGCTTGTCCATCGGCAGATCCCGCGCCACCCGCTCCCAGGCCCGGACGCGGTTCTCATAGGGCTGCATGACACTGTCGATGCCGAGAAGGTTCACACCGCGAAGCAGGAACGGCACAACCGTCGCAGGAAGGGCTGCCCCGCCGGCAAGCCCCACGGCGGCGACCGACGCGCCATATCTCATCTGCCCCAGCACGCGGGCCAGCATCGCGCCGCCCACCGCATCGACGCAGCCTGCCCATGTCTCGGTTTCGAGCGGCCGCTTGACCGTTTCGGCCAGATCCTCGCGCGGCACGATCCGGCTTGCGCCCAGTCCCTTCAGATAGTCTTCGGTCTCGGGCCGCCCCGTCACGGCGGCGACCTCGTAGCCCAGATTGGCCAGAATGGCTGTCGCCACAGAACCCACGCCACCCGCGGCACCGGTCACCAGAACCTCACCTTTCTCAGGGGTTAGCCCGTGATCTTCCAGCGCCATCACCGCCAGCATCGCGGTGAACCCGGCTGTTCCGACCGCCATGGCCTGGCGCGTGGTCAGCCCTTCGGGCAAGGGCACCAGCCAATCGGCCCTGACCCGCGCCTTTTCCGAATACCCGCCCCAATGCGCCTCGCCCACGCGCCAGCCGGTCAGAACCACGCGGTCGCCGGGGCTGTAGCGCGGATCGTCCGACGCCTCGACCACACCGGCGAAATCGATGCCCGGCACATGGGGATAATTGCGCACCAGACCACCACCCGGCCCAACGCAAAGCCCGTCCTTGTAATTGACCGTCGAATACTCGACCGCCACCGTCACCTCGCCCTCGGGCAGGTCATCAAGTGTCAACTCCTTGACGGAAGCCTTTGTTTTTCCGTCCTCATCCTTTTCGACGACAAGTGCCTTGAACATGAGTGCCCCCCTCTGGAGTTTTTCTGTCGGTCCTCTGGCACCGGCCTCCCGGCACCACCCGGCAATCGCACCCCGAAATACAGGCGGCCTCCCCGGGGGGCAAGCAAGCTGCACGCGCCAGCCTCTAGTGCGAAGGCTCCCCGGCATCATCCGGCATGACGAAAAGATCGGTGTCCTCGGGCTTTGCCCCCGCCGCCGTCAGCATGGCATGAACCTGCCCGCGGTGGTGGGTCTGGTGATTGAAGAAATGGACGACGCAGAAATCGAGCGGCTTCGTCGCCTGACGGCCCAGCACGCGCGAGAAGAAGGACAGGTCCCCATCAAGCCGGTCCTGCGTTATCGCCCCGGCCCAGGCCAGAATGCGGGTATCCGCCTCTTGCCGACGCTCCCGCAGATCAACCCAGTCCGCCACCCAGCTCGCACTTTCCGAGATGCCGGCCTCGATTGTCTCCCACCCGTCGAACCGGCTCATCCACAGAATATCCGCCCAGAGCAGGTGCGACAGCGTCCCGTGGATCGACCCGAAAAACGCGCCCCGATCCTCGCGCCGCGCCGCATCGCTCAGCCCATCCGCCGCCCTGTAAAGACTGCGGTTCTGCCACGCGTTGTAGCGGGCCATCGTGTCGACATATGCGGGTGTGATCATCGTGTTCTCCTTGTTCCGCCTTACCTTTGATGCCCGCCCCCGGATATCAAGCGCCCAATTGACTGAACCTTTCTGTCCGCCCGTGCGTAGAAGACAGGCAAGCACAGGAAAACGCCCCCATGATCGACGCCATCAACATCCTTCTTGCCCTTGCCTCTATCGGGCTGGGGGCCATCGGCTGGCTCGCGCCCCGCTACACGATGGGTGTCCTCGACCTCGAGACCAACGGCTCGACCATGGGCACAAGTGAGATTCGCGCCGCATCGGGGGCGCTCTTCATCGGCCTCGGACTTGGCGCCCTTATCCTCGGCAGCCCGATCGCCTACGCGATGATCGGCTTCGCCTGGGCCGGCGCCGCCGTGGGCCGCGTCACCTCCATCGCGCTGGACGAGGCACCCACCCGCCGCACATGGGGGTTCGCGGCCACCGAGATTGTCGTCGCGGGCCTTCTCTTGGCCCTCAATCTCTGAGACCCGCACGTCCCTTCTTCTTGGCAAAAAAACTCCGGGGGAGCGGCCTGCAAGGCAGGCTGCGGGGGCAGAGCCCCTTTCCACGCGGCCCTTAAACACCTATATCAACCCTGTTCCGGCAACGGGACTATGGACATAAACGCGCTCGTAATAAGCGGATCGGACCCGGGGGCGGTACCCGGCGGCTCCACCAATATCCCGTCGTTGGCGGACAGAGGGGCCGAAATAGGATCGACGAACGTCTAAAGGGGTTAGCTTTGTCCCGGTGAGGTACCACCGTTATCGGTCCGACAAGTACAGTTGCCAACGACAACCGTGCTCCGGTCGCGCTCGCAGCCTAAGCTGCGCGCAAGATCGAAACTTAAGCCCTTGCGCCTAGCCGCGTAAGGCGGGGTTCGCAGGCACCTGGCAACAGAAGCCTGCACTTTCCCACCATTCGCGCCCGCCCGGAAACGGCCTCCGCCCTGTGACACGGGCCGAAACCGCATCAATGTCGATTTTCCGCCGACCCGCCTTTTCAACGCAACCGAATCTCTTATGCTGACCTCAGGCGACGGAGGCCCCATGACCCGCAGCATCGATTACGGCAACCTCATGCATCAGGCCATGCGCGGCCTGATCCAGAACGTCCTCGAAGACGTGGCCGAGCATGGGCTTCCGGGTCAGCACCACTTCTTTATCACCTTCGACACGATGCACCCGGACGTGGAGCTCGCCGACTGGCTGTCGGACCGCTATCCGGACGAAATGACCGTGGTCATGCAGCACTGGTTCGACGGCCTCGAAGTCACCGATGACGGCTTCAGTATCACGCTGAACTTCGGCGACACGCCCGAGCCTCTGTATATCCCCTACGACGCCATCAAGACCTTCGTCGACCCCTCCGTCGAATTCGGTCTCCGGTTCGAGACCCAGGACGATCACGATGACGACGACGGGGACGATGATGAGCCGGATGCGCCCGATCCCGGCCCCGCGCCCAAGGGCGACGCAGAAATCGTCAGCCTCGACCGTTTCCGGAAATAGCGCCCGCGCCCTCTTTGGGTCACCCGGCGTTCAGGAATTCGCCACATTTCGACTCCAGTCTGACCCCGTTGCCAGCAGGGGAGTCGCTCCATGTTCTTTCGTGATCTGAAGCCCAAGACCGACGTGACGCTCAGCGTGAACCTTGCGCGGGTCCACCTGCCTGTGCGTCTCGGTCACCGCGACGCCCACAAGAGCTTTGCGGAACCTCTGGCCCGGCAACTGGCCGCCGCAGGCCTTGGTGTCGTCACAGACTGCACCGCCCATGGCAGCGCGCCCGCCGATGTCTTCGGCGTCGACCTGCATCTCGGCCTCACCCGCGCCGATCGCGGCACGCTGGAGACCGTCGCGCGGATGCTCGAACATCTCGCCGCCCCCTGCGGTTCGTCGATCCGTTTGGCCGATGGCGGCCAGCCGCTGGTCTTCGGCGCGTCCGAAGGGCTGGAACTCACGCTCGAAGCCGACGCAGCCCCCACCGCCGAGGCCCGTCGCGGCATCGCCCGCGCCTGCGCCGATGCACTCCGCGAAGACGGCGTCTTCCGCGGCTGGGTCGAACGCGGCGGCAAGACCGTGTTTTTCTTCTATGGTCAGGATTTCACCCGGATGCGCGCCCGCCTCGCCGAGGCGCTCTCCGGCAACCCGCAATTCCGCTCGGCCCTGACCCGCCGCATGGCCTGAAGAGCCCCCTCATCGCATTGCACGCGCCCCGCGCGCTCAATATAGCTGGCCTCCGGAGCAACCGAGGAAAGGCCAGACCATGACCGCGACCCGCACGGAAACCGACAGCTTCGGCCCGCTCGAAGTGCCCGCCGACAAGTACTGGGGCGCGCAGACGCAGCGCAGCCTGATCAATTTCCCCATCGGCTGGGAGAAGCAGCCCGTCGCCATCGTCCGCGCCCTCGGCGTCATCAAACAGGCCTGCGCCGAGGCGAACAAGGCCGCCGGCGCGCTCGACGCCGACAAGGCCGACGCCATCATCGAAGCCGCCTCCGAAGTCGTGGCCGGCAAGCTCGACGACCACTTCCCGCTGGTCGTCTGGCAGACCGGCTCCGGCACCCAGTCCAACATGAACGCGAACGAGGTCATCGCCAACCGCGCCATCGAACTTCTGGGCGGTGTGATCGGCTCCAAGGACCCGGTCCACCCGAACGATCATTGCAACATGGGCCAGTCGTCCAACGACACCTTCCCAACGGCCATGCACATCGCCACCGCCATGACCGCGCGCGACGTGCTCCTGCCGGGCCTACGGCACCTCCACGCCGCGCTCGCCGCCAAGGTCGAAGAGTTCGACGGCATCATCAAGATCGGCCGCACCCACACGATGGACGCCACGCCGCTGACGCTGGCGCAGGAGTTCTCGGGCTACACGCACCAGGTCGCCAAATCCATCGAACGGATCGAGGCCGCGCTCGGCGACATCTACGAGCTTGCCCAGGGCGGCACCGCCGTCGGCACGGGCCTCAACACCCGCCCCGGCTGGGCCGAGGACGTGGCCGCCAACATGGCCCGCATCACCGGCCTGCCGTTTGTCACCGCGCCGAACAAGTTCGAGGCGCTCGCCGCCCATGACGCCATGGTCGCCATGTCCGGTGCGCTCAAGGCCGCCGCCGCCGCGCTCTTCAAGGTCGCCAATGACATCCGCCTTCTCGGCTCCGGACCCCGCTGCGGCCTCTACGAACTGCTCCTGCCCGAGAACGAGCCCGGCTCGTCGATCATGCCCGGCAAGGTCAACCCGACCCAGTGCGAGGCGATGACCCAGGTCTGCGCCCATGTGATCGGCAACGACGCCGCCGTCGGCTTCGCCGGTAGCCAGGGCCACTTCGAGCTGAACGTCTACAAGCCCATGATCGCCTATAACGTGCTGCAATCCATGCAGCTTCTGGGCGACGCGGCCCGCGCCTTCACCGACAACTGCGTCTCGGGCATCCGCGCCAACGAATCCCGGATCGACCAGCTCATGCGCGAGAGCCTGATGCTTGTCACCGCGCTCGCCCCCACCATCGGGTATGATAACGCCACCACCGTCGCCAAGACCGCCCACAAGAACGGCACGACGCTGCGCGAAGAGGCCGTCAAACTCGGCTTCGTGGACGAGGCGACCTTCGACCAGGTCGTGCGCCCCGAAAAGATGATCGGTCCCAAGTGACGGAAAAACCCATCAACCTGAACCGGGTGCGCAAGGCCCGCGCGCGGGACGCGGCCCGAAAAGAGGCTGACGCCAACGCCGTGAAGTTCGGCCGCACAAAGGCCGAGCGTCTGCTCGACGCCGCCCGTACCGAACAGGCCCGCCGCGTCCTCGACGCGCACCGCACCGAGGACGACGAAGAAGACGCATGAGCCGCCCGGTCAAACACTCGCTCACGATCCGGGGACACCGCACCTCGGTCTCGCTTGAGGAACCGTTCTGGCTGGCCTTCCGCGAAATCGCGGCGGCGCGCGGCCTCGGCCTGAACGAGTTGGCGGCGGAAATTGACGAAGAGCGCGGCGCGGAAAGCGGCCTTGCCTCCGCCATCCGTGTATATGTGCTCGACTGGCACCGCAGGCGCGACGCCTAGCGCGCCACCGCCCTCAGCCGAATACCGTCCCGCGCCCGCACAGTCAGATGCGCCACCGGCACGGGCGGGTCCATAACCTCGAACCGCCACTCCTTCAGGAGCGCCGCCAGCAGCACCGTCGCCTCCGCCATCGCGAACCCCGCACCGGGGCAAACCCGCGGCCCTGCCGAGAACGGGATGAACGCCTCGCGCCGCGCCGTGCGGGTCGCCTCATCCTCCCACCGCGCAGGGTCGAAAGCGTCCGGCTCCGACCAGATTCGCTCATGCCGGTGCAGATGCCAGGGCGACAACACAATCTGCGCGCCCTTCGGCACCTGCCGCTTGCGGAACACGTCGCCCTCCGCCGCCTCGCGCACCATCATCGGCACCGGCGGGTAAAGCCTCAGTACCTCGCGCAGAACGTTCCGCGTGACCTTAAGCGCGGAAAGCCCCGCCAGCCCCGCTTCCGGGTCGAACCCCGCCAACTCCTCCGCCACCCGCTCCTGCCATTCCGGCGCCGCCGCCAGACACCAGAGCGTCCAGCCCAGATGCGCCGCGCTCGTCTCATGGCCTGCGAGGAAGAAGATCGCCACCTGATCGACCATCTCGTCGGATGAGAACGTCGCCCCCGTCTCCGGGTCGGGCGTCGTCATGATCCGGGTCGCCAAATCGTCCGGCGCGCGCCCCTCGCGTATCTCTTCCGTCCGCGCCGCGACGAGGTCCCCGATCAACCGCCGCAACTCCCGTGCCGCAGCCCTCGTCTTTTTCCGGTGCACCACCGGCAGACCGGGGATCAGCGCCGGCAAGGTGGCGACCGGCTGCGCCCGCTGAAAGATGCGAAACGCGCGATAGGTGTCCTCTGCGATCCGCTTCGTGATAGGGATCGAGAACAGCGTGCGGAAGATCACGTCCGCCGTCGCCCGGCTGGCCAGCGCCTCGATGTCCAGCACCCCCGCCTCCAAGCGCGCCCCCGTATCCCGCGCTGCCGCCACCATCGCCGGGAACACGTCCCGCAGCCGCCCGCCCTCGAAGGCCGGGTCGATGATCCGCCGCTGATGCGCCCAGAGGTCGCCATTGGTGACGAAGACAGACGCCCCCAGAAGCGGCCTTAACCCGGCCGTCACCCGCCCCGACTTGGGAAACGCCTCCGGCCGCCCCGACAGCACGCGGCGCACAAGATCCGGCTGGTTCACCAGAAAGGACCGGAAAAACGGCGTCCGGAACTCGGCCATCCACGCGTGGTAAAGCCGCTCGGGCTGCGCCGACAGGATGTCCTGACGGAACAGCCGCCAGTAGCGCCAGAGCGAGACCCGGTCAGGCCGCGACGCCGGCTTCGGCGGGATCATCGCACGACGGAATGCATGGTCGAGGTAAAGCGCGACGCGGGCACGTCGATCCGGCTGGCCGAGGGCCGCCGCCCCCGGAACCGCTGCGCCAGCGTCTGCGGGCCTGCGGTGATCCGGAAATAGTCGTAATCGCCCGGCCGGTCGAAGGCGCAGAGATACTGGAAATGCAGCCGGAAGAACCGCCAGCGCATCGCCTTCAGCGTCTCCGGCGCCAGCGTCTTCGAGAACGCCGCCGAGATGATGAGCGGCCATTGCTGCCCCTTGGCAGGCGCGACGCCCGTGACCGCCACCGGGTCCGAAAGAGCAAAGGAACACCCGTCCCCGGGCGCTGACACGTCGAGCCAGGTGATCGTCTCGGCCATGGACAACAGCCTGAGATCCCCCCTCAGCCGCCGCGCCTTGGGCAGGAAACTGACCATCGGAATGACCTGCCCCAGTGTAAGCAATGACAGAACCGCGCCCCGCTCGGGCACCCGGTTCAGCCGGACGATATCGGCCACCACGGACACGGCAAGCTGCGCGCCCGAGGAATGGCCGACGACCAGAACCTCATCCACGTCGGGGTCACGAAGCGCCGCCTCGATCCGGTGGCGGAACTCATGCAGGCGCGCCTCGATCTCGGCCGGATAGGCGCCGCGCTCTGAAGCCGTATAGGCATAATCCTGCATCAGGTAATAGGCGAAGGTCTTGTCGTCCTTCGACTTGAACCAGCGCATCGCGGCGACGAAGACAGGCAGGAACACGCCCCAGAACACCGCCGCCGACACAATGGCCGCCACCCAGCCGATGGGCGCACGGCCCGCAAGCCCCATGGCCAACTCGCTGGCCCGGAGCGTCACGAACCCCGCAAGGCTCGCCACGACACCCGCGCCCAGAAGCGCCAGCAGAAACTGTCCCAAAAGCATCACGATCGGATAGAGCGCCGCGATGACCGGCCCCTTGGCCAGCCACGAAAGCCGCCGGAACGCGCCGGTCGAAAGATAAATCCAGACCGTCCGGATCAGCGCCAGATAGGTCGCCCAGATGCCGCCCGACATCGAGGACTGCACAAGGTCGTGCCAGACCAGCACCTCCACCCGCGACACGGTGCGCCCGCCCTCCATATCAGAACGGACCATCCAGCCGGTCTCGCCCCGGAGTGGCTTCATCTCGATCCGATAGTCCGAAATGCCGGCCTGTTTCGCGCTCTCGGCCCGGTACAGCTCGCGATAGCGGCGGGGCGGATAGGGGTCGTAGCCGGGGATGTAGAACACCCGGCGACGATCAACGCGCGATTTTCCCCGGTGCAGCATGGGCATGACCCTAGACCATGAAACGGGACACGAGAAGCCTGATTCTGTTTCGTATTTTCCGGATCAACGGTCAAATGCCCGTTCGGAAACAATCGGCCTCAGCCGAAGGTCTGCAGGACCGGAAACTGCTCGTTAAGCCACCAGGAGAAATCGGTGAACTTGCCCGTGAGCATCAACAGACCGACGGTCCAGAGAAGCAGACCCATCACCCGTTCGATCCGCTCCATATGCCGCTTCATCCAGCTCATGAGCCCTTTCATGGACGGGAAGAACGCGGCAACCAGCAGGAACGGAATGCCGAGGCCCGCCGCATAGGCGGCCAGAAGAGTCGTGCCCCGTGCCACGTCAGCCTCGCTCGCCGCGATGGACAGGATCGCGCCCAGGATCGGGCCGATGCACGGCGTCCAGCCAAAGGCGAAGGCCAGACCCAGCACGTAGGCGCCAAAGGCCGAGCCGCCCCGGTCGCCCGCATCCATCCGCATTTCACGGTCCATGAACCCAATACGGTAGATGCCGAGGAAATGCGCCCCGAAGATCATGATCACCAGCCCCGCCACCGTGACGAACCAGTCCTGGTTCGACAGGAAAAAGCGTCCGAAGGCTGACGCGGTAAAGCCGAGAAACAGGAAGACCGTTGAGAGACCCAGCACGAAAAAGGCCGCCGCGCCCAGTGCACGGCGCCGCTGAGGCCCCGTGCCTTCGGACATGTCGGTCACCGTGACCCCGCTCATGTAGGCGATGTAAGGCGGAACGATGGGCAGAACACAGGGGCTGAGGAACGACAGAACGCCTGCCGCCAGCGCGATGGTCATCGCGGGCAGAAGCGACGCGTCGAAGATGTCGATCCCGAACATGAATCTGACTTATGCCATCCCGCGCGCCGCGTCACGACACGGGGCATCACAAGGTGGTGGACAAATTGTAACACGCGCCCTACCCGTCCGGTCATGGAGCATGACGACGAACTCGACGCCCTTGGGCTTCTCTGCCCGCTCCCCGTCCTGAAGGCGGCGAAGCGGCTGCGCGGCATGACGCCGGGAACTGTTCTGAAAGTGCTGGCGGACGACCCCGCCGCGATCGTCGACATCCCGCATTTCTGCCACGAGCAGGGACATGCGCTTCTTTCGGCCATTGAGAGCGACGGCCGGCAGGTCTACCTGATCCGGCGCAAAGGCTGAGAGGGCAGGACCGGGGCGCTACCCCGGACCCCGGAGTATTTCCGAACAGAAGAAACGACGAAGGGCGCAAGTTGCCCCGCGCCCCTGTCTGTCATTTGCCTTGAGTCCTAGCCCCGGCCCATCGACCACCACCCCTTGCGGCGAGGCTTCTCGGGACCGCCCGACGTCTCTTCCAGCGCGGGTTCCGGCTCGGGTGCGGGCTCGCCGCCTGCCCCGGCGGCGGCAGGCTCGGGTTCCGGCTCCGGAGTGGGCTCAGGCTCTGCCTGCGGCTCGGGAGCGGCCTCTTCAGCGGGTGCCTCGTCCTGAGCGGCCTCGGGGGCGGGTGCCTCCTCGGTCTTTTTCTTGCGCGAGCGCGTGCGCTTGGGTTTCGCAGGTTTTTCCTCGGCCGCGTCGGCCTCGGCCTCGGGCGCGGGCGTATCCTCGGCGGCAGGTGCCTCGGACGGGGCCTCTTCAGCCGCTGTCTCTTCCGGCTTTGCCTCGGCCTCGTCGGCAGGCTTCTTCCGGCTCCGGCTGCGGCGGCGCTTGGGCTTCTCGGTCTCTTCCGCGGCAGAAGCCTCCTCTGCCTCGGCGGCGACCGGCGTCTCGGCGGCTTCGCCACTGTCCTCACCGTTCTCACCCGACCTGTCGGCGGCCTCGATATTGCCCTCGGCCCCCTCTTCGCGGTCGCCATTTTCGCCCTTGCCGCGACGGCGGCGGCGACGGCGGCGCTTCTTCTTGGGGCGATCCTCGTCCGAGGCCTCGGCGGTCTCGGGCGTGTCCTGGATATCCTCTTCCTCGGCCTCGGCCTCAGCTTCGGCGGACATGTCCTCTTCCACCGCTGCCATCAGCATGGCGTCGGCCGATACGACCGGCGCGCTTTCCTTGACGATGCGCGTGGCGGTCTTGAACTTCTCCAGCGAGAAGTCGGGCGAGATCAGGAACGGATCGGCCTCGACACGGACGGCCATGCCGTAGCGCGCCTCGATCTGCGCGATATGCTCGCGCTTGTGGTTCATCAGGAAGTTCACGATCGACACTGGCGCCTTGACCAGCACCTCCTTGGTGCGGCGGCGGACGCCCTCTTCCTCGATCTGGCGCAGGATCGTCAGGCCCAAGCTGTCTTCCGACCGGATCAGACCCGTACCATGGCAGGACGGGCACGGCTGGGTCGACGCCTCCAGCATACCCGGACGCAGCCGCTGACGGCTCATCTCCAGAAGACCGAAAGCCGAGATCCGGCCCACCTGAATGCGGGCCCGGTCGACCTTGAGCTTTTCCTTGAAGCGCTTCTCGACGGCGGCGTTGTTCCGCCGCTCTTCCATGTCGATGAAGTCGATGACGACAAGCCCGGCAAGGTCGCGGAGGCGCAACTGCCGCGCCACCTCTTCCGCGGCCTCAAGGTTGGTCTTGAGCGCGGTTTCCTCGATCGAGCCTTCCTTTGTGGCTTTCCCTGAGTTCACGTCGATGGCCACCAGCGCCTCGGTCACGCCGATCACGATATAGCCGCCCGACTTGAGCTGAACCGTCGGGTTGAACATCGACGACAGATAGCTCTCGACCTGATAACGCGCGAAAAGCGGCATCTGGTCGTGGTAGTGTTTCACGTTCTTGGCGTGGGACGGCATGATCATCTTCATGAAGTCCTTGGCCGTCCGGTAGCCCAGATCGCCCTCGACCAGAACCTCCTCGATGTCGCGATTATAGAGGTCGCGGATCGAGCGTTTGATCAGGTTGCCTTCTTCGTAGATCTTCGCGGGCGCGATGGACTTGAGCGTCAGCTCGCGGATCTGCTCCCAGAGCCGCTGCAGGTACTCGTAGTCGCGCTTGATCTCGGTCTTGGTCCGCTTGGCGCCTGCCGTGCGGATGATCAGACCCGCGCCCTTCGGCACGTCGATCTCGTTCGCGATCTCTTTCAGCTTCTTGCGATCGGCGGCCTGGGTGATCTTGCGGCTGATGCCGCCGCCCCGCGCCGTGTTGGGCATCAGCACGCAGTAGCGGCCGGCCAGCGACAGGTAGGTGGTCAGCGCCGCGCCCTTGTTGCCGCGCTCTTCCTTGACGACCTGCACCAGCAGGATCTGCCGGACCTTGATGACTTCTTGGATCTTGTAGCGGCGCGGGCGCTGCTTGCGGGGGCGCCGAATTTCCTCGGGGCTGTCGTCGTCGGAGACGGCTTCGACCGAGTCGTCGTTCTGGGCTGCGTGCTCGGCGGCATTGTAGGCGTCGTCGTCGCCCTCTTCGTCAAGGTCGACAACGTCCATGCCGGGAATGGCGCGGGGTGCGCTGTCGTCGCCATTGCCCTCTTCGGCCTCGGCGGCGGGCGCATCCGCGCTGGCCTCAGTCTCGGGCGCGGCGTCGTCACCGGACGGCTCTCCGCTGTCTTCTCCGGACGCCTCGGCCACCTCTTCGGTCGCGACCGCATCCTTGTTCTCGGCCTCGGCCGCCTTTGCACGGCCACGGCCACGGCGGCTTCTCCGCTTGGGCTTCTCGGCCTCTTCCTCTTCGGCCTCTGCGGCGTCCAGCGCCATTTCCTCGGCCAGAAGTGCTTCGCGGTCGGCGACGGGGATCTGGTAGTAATCGGGATGGATTTCCGAAAAGGCCAGGAAACCGTGGCGATTGCCGCCGTAATCGACGAACGCCGCCTGAAGCGAGGGCTCGACCCGCGTGACCTTGGCTAGATAGATATTCCCGGCAAGCTGACGCTTGTTTTCGGATTCAAAGTCGAAATCCTCGACCCTGTTTCCATCGACCACCACGACGCGGGTCTCTTCCGCGTGGGTGGCATCGATAAGCATTTTCTTTGACATGTTGACTTTCCGCACGCCAAACGCAGTCGGCGCCCGGGGGGCGCTTTGCGTGTTCTGGCGTGTTCATTTAAGGCGACCGAGCGGCGGGCATGGCCTACTGTCCGGCCCGAAAGGACCGGAAGCACGCTCTCACTATGCCTCGCACGCGTCATCGCGTTTCTTCTCCGACGCGACCCGTTCGGGGTGCGCCCGTTCAAGGCCAGCAGTTCGTTCATCCGACTCTGCTGGCGATCCCAGTGCGGCCATCCGGCCTGCTTGCCGCGTCAGTGGCGCCGTATATCGGTCCAAGCCCCTGATGCAGCGAAATTTTCCGCCAAGGCGTCCCGTCGCGGACGTTGCCTTGGTCTGAGTGACCATAATGCGGGAGAATGTCATAACACAATGATGAATTTTGCGCGGCTCCGCGCAGCACGCCCACTGATCCCCGCACAATTTCGCCGTTTTTTCTTCGCGAAGCTGCCAAAGCTCCCTTGTTTAACGGACCTCGACCAAGGGAATGGCGGGGGCTGGCCCGCCCAAGGCACAAACGGAGCAGACAAGTGCATTTCATCGACGGGGCGTTGAATTTCGTCAATCTCTACGTGCTTCAGATCGCGCTGGCCGCGTCCTTCGTGCTCTATTTCATCTACGGGCGTCTTGACGAACTCAGCCGGAACGCCGCGCAGAACACCGCCGCCACCCTCGTCGTCTACGGGCTCAACCTCTATGTGGGCGTCGCCTATGTGCATGACCTGAACGCGGGCGCGCAGTGGATCTACGATCAGCTCCACATCCCTCATATCGACCCCGCGCTCTGGAACAACGCGCCGATCTGGCTGATCTGCGTCGTGGGCCTCGTCGCCGTGGATTTCTGCGACTACTGGAGCCACCGGCTGATGCACACCCGCTGGGGCTGGCCGACGCACGCCGCGCACCACTCGGACACCCATGTGAACGCCTTTACCGCGCTCCGTATCCACGCGCTCGAAGCCTTCGTGATGACCACGAGCTACCTGGTCTTGCTCACCTGGCTGCAAATCCCCGCCGCCCTGCCCGTCGTCATCGCGGTGGCGCTTCTGCATAACATGTATGTCCACATGGACCTCGAATGGGATCACGGGCGCTTCAAATACCTTGTCGCCTCACCCGTCTTCCACCGCTGGCACCATGCCGACGTGCCCGAAGCCTACGGCAAGAACCTCGCCAACCTGATGCCGCTCTGGGACAAGCTCTTCGGCACCTATCACGAGAACGGCGTTTTCCGGGGGCAGATGGGGGCGCTGAGTTCAGGCGTCGAAGACAAGAACCCCTTCCTGATCTACGTCTACCCGTTCCGCGAATGGGCGCGCCTCATCCAAGAGACGCTGACGCGCAACGCGCGCGACGCCACGCCAGCGGAACAGCCCGAGGCCGACACCGCCGCCCGTCAGTCCGGCTGACGCCCTACAGGTAGTCCGACCGCTGTAGCCCGTACTTCGCCATCTTCTCGTTGAGCGTCCGGCGCGGCAGACAGAGCTCTTCCATCACGTTGACGATAGACCCCCGATGCCGCCGCATCGTGTTGTCGATCAGCATCCGCTCAAAGGCTTCCACGTATTCCTTAAGGGGCTTGCCCTCGGTCGTGACGGAGGCATCAGCCTCGTCGCTTTCGGCCATTAGCAGCGACGCGATGGTCCCCGTCCCCCGTCGCGCCTGCAACACGGCCCGTTCGGCGATGTTCACAAGCTGACGGATGTTCCCCGGCCACGGCGCCTGCAACAACTGCGCCGCCTCCTGCGCGCTGACCTCGGGTGCTTCGGTGCCGTATTCGTCCGCGTATTCCTCGGAGAAACGCTGGAAGAGCATGAGGATGTCTTCGCCCCGGTTCCTGAGCGGAGGCAGCGTGATCTTCATCGCGGCCAGCCGGTAATAGAGATCGGGCCTCAGCGCATCCTCGCAGGTGCGCCCCGCCTCCTGCAGGTTCGAGATCGCGACGATCCGCGTCTCGGCCGGGCTCCCCTGCTCGTTCATCCACGTCAGAAGCCGCGCCTGAAGCCGTTCCGGCAACGCCTCGATATCTTCGAGCACAAGCGTCCCGCCACGCGCCTCCTCAAGCAGCGGCAACGGCCCGCCATCCTCGGCCGGACCGAAAAGCCGGGTGGCGAGGCTGTCCTCGTCCAGAGCCGCGCAGGAGAACAGAACGAATTTCTTGCCCGCCTTCGCGCCCACCGCATGGAGCGCATGCGCCACCAGCGTCTTGCCGGTGCCAGTCTCGCCATCGATCAACACGTGACCGTCGGCCTGCCCGAGGTCGAGAATATCCTCGCGGAGCCGCTCCATCACCGGAGACGCGCCCACCAGCTTCTTCATGATGCCGGTCCCGTCCGACAACTCCCGCCGCAAAGCCCGGTTATCCAGCGTCAGCCGCCGCGCATTGGCCGCGCGCTTGGCAAGCTCGGTCATCCGGTCCGGGTTGAACGGCTTTTCCAGAAAGTCGAACGCGCCCATCCGCATCGCTTCGACCGCCATCGGCACATCGCCATGCCCGGTGATCATGATCACGGGCAGCGCGGAATCGACGCTCATCAGCCGTTTCAGAAACGCCATCCCGTCCATGCCTGGCATCTTGATGTCCGAGACGACGACACCGGGATAGTCGGTGTTCACCACCTTCAGTGCGTCCTCGGCGCTGGCGAAGGTCTCGGTATCGAAGCCCGACAACGCCAGCCACTGGCTGATCGACTGCCGCATGTCCTGCTCGTCATCGACGATCGCGATTTTCATGTGCTGGGCCATGCCCTGTCCTCACCTACTCCGCGGCCCTCAGGCTCGCCTCCGTCGCTCTTGGCAACACGATCTCGAAGACCGCGCCGCCGTCGCTGCCATTGCGGGCGGTCAGACGACCGCCAAGGTCGTTCACGATCCCCGAGGAAATGGCAAGCCCAAGTCCCGTACCGTCACCCGGCGCCTTGGTCGTGTAGAACGGCTCGAACAGGTTCTCCAGATCCTCGATCCCCACCCCATTGTCGCGGACAAGGATCACTACGTCATCCCCCACCGATAGGCTGACCCTGATATCCGGGTTCGCCGTGGCCTTCGTGGCGTCGAGCGCGTTCCTCAGAAGATTGATCAGAACCTGCTCCAGCCGCAGCCGGTCGGCCACGATCATCGCCGGGTCTCGCGGCAGGGACGAGGTGATCGCGATATTGCGCTGTCTCAGCTGCGGCTCCATCATCACCAGCGCCGAAGACACCGCCGCCCTTGCATCCAAGGGCTCGAACGCATCGCCACCTCGGCGCGCATAGGATTTGAGCTGCCGCGTGATCGCGCCCATCCGCTCGATCAGGTCGTCGATCCGCTGGAAGGACGACAGCGCCTCGTCCGCCCGCCGCCGCTGCAGCAGCAGCTTCGCCCCCGCCAGATAGGTCTTCATCGCCGCCAGAGGCTGGTTCAGCTCGTGGCTGACCGCCGCCGACATCTCGCCCAGAATGGCCAGTTTGGACGACTGCTGGATCGTCTGCTCGGCCACCTGAAGGTTCCGCTCGGCCCGTTCGCGCTCGGCGATTTCCCGCTGTAGCGCCAGGTTCAATGCGCGAAGCTCTGCCGACTCCCGCTGGAAGAAGACCAGCCGCGAGGTCGCCTTGCGGCTGATGAAGTAGAACCCGAGCGCCAGAAGGATGGCGAATCCCATGATCTCCAGCGCGATGAACGCGTTCACCCGCTCGCGGACGCCGGCGTAGGTGGTGAAGCTGGTCATCCGCCAGCCCTGAAACCCGATCCGCGTCTCCTGCCGCATCACCGCCTCGCCCTGCAGGTACGCGTCGATGGGCAGGGCCGACCAGTCCTGCGTCGCGCGGATCGCCCGCTGGATTGCCGAGGGCGCCGAGCGCGCGGCCAGCGCCGCCTCCTCGGTCAGCCCGCGCCAGCGGCCTTCCGTCGTCAGGATGATCTTGCCCTCGCTGTCGGTCACGATGACCGCATCGGTGAACCCTGCCCAGGCAAGCTCGAATTTCCTGAGGTCGACCTCGACCACGATCACCCCGATCGCGGTGCCCGAGACCTCGATCTTGCGGGAATATGCGAAGATCTGCGCGCCGCTTTCCTGCTCAGCCGAGGTGAAAACCGTCTCGTTCGAGCGCAAGGCATCAACAAAATAGGGTGCCGAGCGCCGGGACGCGCCAATCTCGACCCGATCGCTCGCCGCCACGATCCGCCCGTCCGCATCGAGCAGGATCAATCCCGCCGCGCCGATCTCCTCGCGATAGGAAATCAGCCGCTGCGACGACTGCGAGTAATCCGCCGAATTCAGCGCCCCGATCAGCGTCGGGTCGCGGGCCAGAAGCTGCGGCACGATCTGGCTCCGCTGCAGCTCGCTTCGGATGTTCCCGGAATAGAGCGCAAGCCGAACCTCGGCGCGGGAGCGCGTGCTTTCCGTAAAGCGTTCGGTCAGAAGCTGATTGGTCCACCAGACCACGCCCACCGCCGCCGCAATGACGGCGATCATGAACAGACGAATGCGCCATGCGGACCTGTCCGGTCCGCCGCTGGTTCCGCGTTCCTGATCCTTGGCGCTCATGGGACGAATCTACGCCCCAAGCAGGTCTGGCTCAAGCGGCGACACCGGCCTTCGCCAGCGCGGCAAAAAGCGCCGCCCCATCCGCAGTCCCGAGCGCCGGATCGGCCGCACGTTCGGGATGCGGCATCAGGCCCAGAACCCGGCGGTTCTCCGACAGGATACCGGCGATCCGGCCCACAGACCCGTTCAAATCTTCGCAGTAGCGAAAGGCCACCCGGTCCTCGGCTTCCAGCGCCGCGACCACCTCGGGTGTGGCCACGTAGTTGCCGTCATGATGGGCCACCGGGTAGGTCACGGTCTGGCCGGCGGAATATCCGCTGGTGAAATCGCTTGCCGTGGTCTCGACGCTCAATTCCACCGGCTTGCAGATGAACTTGAGCCCCGCATTCCGCATCAGCGCGCCGGGCAGAAGCCCCGTCTCCAGAAGCACCTGAAACCCGTTGCAGATGCCGATGCCATAGCCGCCCGCCTCAACATGCGCCTTCAGCGCCGCCACGATGGGCGAGCGCGCGGCAATCGCCCCGCAGCGCAGGTAGTCGCCAAAGGAAAAGCCCCCCGGCACGCCCACCACGTCGACCCCCTGGGGCAGTTCGGTGTCCTTGTGCCAGACCATGTCCACATCGAACCCGGCAGCCCTGAAAGCGACGGCCAGATCGCGGTCGCAGTTCGATCCGGGGAAGACGATGACGGCGGCTTTCATGGAAGGGCTCCTAATTCTGGAAATCGGTGATGACGGCGACGCCCGGCGGCATCGGCCCGTTGAAGGCGGCAAGCTCGGCACTGGCATCCGACAGCGCGACTTCACGCGCCACGATGGGCGACAGATCGACCGCGCCCGAAGCGATCAGAGACAAAAGCGACGGATAGCGGTGCGACGGCATCCCCCGCGTCCCGAAAAGCGCGAGGTTCCCCATATAGACCTGATTCAGGTTCACTGGCTGCACGGCATGATGCCCCACGGGCAGACCCACCTGAACGTGGCGCCCTAGCGGCCTGAGGCAAGCGATCGACGCGGCCACCGTGGCCGGAAACCCAAGCGCCTCGACGGACACATGCGCGCCCCCGCCCGTCAGCTCGCGGATCGCCTCGGCGCTGTCGCCGCCGCTCGCGTCAACCGCGTGCTCGGCCCCGAGCGCCTTCGCGTGATCCAGCTTTTCGGCCACGACATCCGTCACGATGACCCGCGCGCCGATGGCCCGGCCCAACAGCATCGCGGCCAGCCCGATGCCGCCCGTCCCATGCACCGCCAGCCACTCGCCGGCGCGCAGATCGGCGCGCCCCGTCAGCGCGTGCCATGCGGTGGTGACCCGGCAGCCAAGCGCGGCGGCCAGCGTGGGCGACATGCCCTCGGGCAGCCGCGCAAGGTTCCAGTCCCTGGGCACGGCCACATACTCGGCGAATGCGCCCGGCTCGACGAAACCCGGCAGGCGCTGATCGTCGCAGGTGTTCGAGACACCGGCCCGGCATTGCGGACAGGACCCGCAGGCCAGGATAAATGGCGCGATGACCCGGTCGCCCACGCGATAGGTCGCGCGCGGCCCCGCCTCGACCACCTCGCCGCAATACTCATGCCCGCCGATCTGACCCGGCTTCACGCGCGGATGCTCGCCGACCCAGCCATGCCAGTCGGACCGGCAGACACCGCAGGCCAGAACTTTCAGGACAACGCCATCCTCGGGACAATCAGGCCACGCCACGTCCTCAAGGACGAGGGGCGCGTTGTATTCCCGCAGAACGGCCGCTTTCATCAGAGGATCTCGACCTCGTAGCGCTCGATCACCGTGTTGGCCAGAAGCGCCTCGCACATCTTCCTTGCTTCGGCCTCTGCCGCCGCAGGATCCTCGCCAGCCAGGTCCAGCTCGATCACTTTGCCCTGCCGGACGCCGTTCACGCCCTCGAACCCGAGCGAGCCGAGCGCGTGGCGGACCGCCTCGCCCTGCGGATCGAGAACGCCGTCCTTCAGCATGACATGAACCCGTGCCTTCACTCTTCTTCTCCTGTCTCGACGGCGCATTCCCAGCCGTCATACTCCCAGCCGATCTCTGCCAGATCACGCTCCAGACCGTCGGTCATCGCATCGAACTCGGCCGACGCGACCTCGCGGTTCTGCTCGAAGCGGATGCCGTCACCCACCTCGGCGGGCTCCAGAACGTCAGGGGCAAGATACCGCCGGATGATCTCTTCGGCGGCCGCTGCGTCCTGACCGCCCTTCTTGGCGTAGGCGAAGTGGATAACGTGACGCGGCCGCGTGCCGTCGTCTCCATATCCCGCAAGCGCCTTGCGCACCGCATCGTTCTTGTTTGCGCGGGTCTTTTTCTTGAAAAGTCCGAACATGCTAAGCCTCAGTTGATCAATGTCGGCTTCGATGCGGGCGTCACGTTGGACGGCAATACGCCCAGACGCCGCGCAACCTCGGTATATGCGTCTGCAAGGTTTCCAAGATCGCGGCGGAACACGTCCTTGTCCAGCTTCTGACCGGTCTCCATATCCCAGAGCCGGCAACTGTCCGGGCTGATCTCGTCGGCCACGATAAGGCGCTGAAAATCATTGTCCCAGATGCGGCCGATCTCGATCTTGAAATCCACCAGTTTGATGCCGACGGCCAGCATGCAGCCCGACAGGAAGTCGTTCACGCGAAGCGCCAGCGCCACCATGTCGTCCAGATCCTGCTGACTGGCCCAGCCGAAGGCGATGATATGCTCTTCCGCGACCAGAGGATCGCCAAGCGCGTCGTCCTTCAGGCAGAACTCGACGATGGGGCGCGGCAGCGGCGTCCCCTCTTCCAGTCCCAGCCGCTGCGACAGCGTGCCGGCGGCAAAATTCCGCACGACCACTTCCAGCGGGATGATCTCGACCGAACGGATCAGTTGCTCGCGCATGTTCAGGCGGCGGATGAAATGCGTCGGCACTCCGATCTGCGCCAGCCCGGTCATGAAGAACTCGCTCAGGCGGTTGTTCAGCACGCCCTTGCCTTCGATCACGTCCTTCTTCTGGGCGTTGAAGGCGGTGGCGTCGTCCTTGAAGTACTGAACCAGCGTGCCCGGCTCCGGGCCTTCGTAAAGGATCTTGGCCTTGCCTTCGTAGACCTTCTTGCGACGTGCCATGATGATGATGTCCCGATGTTCCCTGTCGCGGGTGGCCAGCGGCCCCGCGCTCGTGTCGCGCCCTCATAGGCCAACTGCGACCATCGGGCAAGCGTCGCGGGCGTCTCGGGCCTTGTCCATCGCGGCGTGCAAGGGCATATCTGAGGAAACGAGCACCACGACTTCCCGGGGAGAGGCACATGACCACCTTTGACGATCGCGAGAACGCCTTCGAGAACAAATTCGCCCATGACGCGGAAATGCAGTTCCGCGCCGAGGCGCGCCGCAACAAGCTTCTGGGCCTCTGGGCCGCCGAGCTTTTGGGAAAAACCGGTGACGACGCCGAGGCTTACGCCCGCGAAGTGGTGAAATCGGACTTCGAGGAAGCGGGCGACGAGGACGTCTATCGCAAGGTCTCCGGCGATCTTGGCGACAAGGCCACAGAGACCGAGATCCGCACCAAGATGACGCAGCTCCTGGCCGCGGCCAAGGCGCAGCTCATGGAAGAGCTCTGATCCACATCTGACAAGCCTTGCAGAACGCGCAATGCTGCATTGCAGCGTTAGCGCTTGCTTGATCGGCCTGGGGGGCCAAGTCTCGGGGTGTGAGCGCAACCCCGTGACAAGGAGGCCCCCATGCCATCGCTCTATGAGACACTTCGTACGCGTGCCGCCCGGCGCGCTGCCTATAACCGGACGGTGACCGAGCTGCGCGCGACGTCGCTCGACACTCGGCTCGACCTCGACATCTACGAGGGCGACATTCCCGCCATCGCCCGCCGGGCCGTCTACGGCCGCTAAGCGGTCAACCGGCCCTTTTTCGGACCAACACGTTAAAAGCAGGCCCTCGCGGCCTGCTTTTTTCATTGAACGTCAAGCATTTGGACGTCCGCCGACCCTTGCATGAAATGCAACGCGGCTTTTCGATTTCGTCGCTTGTTTAGCGCTAACAACAGGCCCATATCGCGGGTGTCGGACGATGAAAGACCGACAAGACACGATTGGAGATAACGATGAACTTCGTAACCGAACTGAAAAAACGCGCTCAATACCACCGCACCGTCCGCGAGCTGCGCGGCCTGCCGCTCGACACCGCGCTGGACCTGAACATCTATCAGGGCGACGTTGAAAAAATCGCGCACCGCGCCGTCTATGGCTACTGAGGCCGCGACCGGCTCAACGCCGGGACAGGATGACGGAATTATCTGAACGGGCGGTACCCCAGAAGGGGATCGCCCGTTCTTCATTTCTCAGCGCGAATAACGCCCCTTGAGCGCGGCTTCGACCGCCGGCGTGACAAAGGACGACACATCGCCCCCCAGCCGCGCGATTTCCTTGACCAGCTTCGACGCAATCGCCTGATGCTCGGCTTCGGCCATCAGAAAGACCGTCTCGATCGTATTGTCGAGAACGCGGTTCATGCCGACCATCTGGTACTCATACTCGAAATCCGCGACAGCCCGCAGGCCCCGCACGATGATGCTGGCGCCCACGTCGCGGGCGCAGTCGATCAGAAGGTTCTCGAACGGATGCGCGACGATCTCGACGCCGGTCCGCTCGGAAATCGCGCTGCACTCGGCCTCGATCATCGCGACACGCTCGTCCAGAGGGAAAAGCGGACCCTTGTCGCGGTTGATGGCGACACCGATCACCAGACGGTCGACCAGCACTGTCGCACGCTCGATGATATCCAGATGCCCCAGCGTGACGGGATCGAATGTGCCGGGATAAAGACCGATGCGCATGGACAGGTTCCTTGGCTCTATGCCGCGCATCCCTGCACGACTTTTCTCGTGACATCAAGGTCTTGGACCGGGGCGGCAAGGCCGGCCCAAGCTCAGAAACCTTTGATCATCCCTTCCAGAGCATCCTTTTCCATCGCAAGCTCGGACAGCCGTGCCTTGACCACATCCCCGATGGAGATCAGCCCGATCATCTGCGTGCCGTCCATCACCGGCATATGCCGGAACCGCCCGTCGGTCATCTTGCTCAGCACCTGATCGGCGCTTTCGTCCGAGGTGCAGCCGATCAGGTCATGGGTCATCAGGTCGCTGACATTCTCGTCCAGAACCCCCTGCCCGCGCCGGCCCAGCTCGCGCACCACGTCGCGCTCGGACAGGATGCCGAGCGGCGTCTTGCCGTCATCGGACACCACCAATGCGCCGATCCGCTTTTCCGACAGCATCCGGACCGCGTCCGCGATGCCGGTCGCCGCGGGGATCGTCTCGACCTCACCGCCGCCTTTCATGGCAAGTATCTGGCGCACAAGCATGAATGTCCTCCTCATTCGCTCTTGGCTCCAGCGTCCACGCCCAGAGGCTTCGAGTCAAGCGCGCGCGCGCTCGGCGATCTCGGCGCGCATTTCCTCGGTCAGCGCCTCGGCAAAGCGATTGAGCCGCGCCACCCGCGCATCATCCGCGTGCCGGATCAGCCAGAAAGCCCGCGTCAGGCGGAAGTCCTCGGGCAGAACGCGGTCGAGGCCCGGCGCATCGGGCAGCGCGAAATCGTGGATCACGCCCACCCCTGCCCCGGCTCTCAGCCAGGCAATCTGGACCGGCACCGAATTGGACGCGAAATCGACATGAGACAGCCCTGCCTCGGCAAGGTAGTCCAGCTCGCTGTCGAAGATCATGTCAGGGATGTAGCCGACGATCGGATGCTCACGCAGGTCGGCGCGCGTCCGGATCGGCGGACAGTCCCGCAGATAGTCGTGCGACGCCGCCAGCGACAGCGTGTAGTCCGCGATTTTTTGGATCCTCAGCCGCCCTGCCGTGGGCCGGCTGACCCCGATGGCCATATCCGCCTCGCGCCGGGACAGGTTGAAGACGCGTGGCAGCGCCACGACCTGAATATCCAGACCCGGATTGGCCCGCACGATCCGGGCCGTGACCACTGGCAAGAGGTAGGTGGCGCAGCCGTCCGGCGCGCCCAGCCGGATCGTCCCCGTCAGCCCCTCTGCCCGGCCCTGCAGGTCCTCGCGCGCCGCCTCCATCGCGCGTTCGGCCGCCTCGGCATGAGCGATCAGACGCGCGCCCGCCTCTGTCGGCACATAGCCCTGCGGCGATTTCACGAAGAGAACCGCGTCCGCCTCGGCCTCAAGCCGGGCGATGCGCCGGCTGACCGTGGCCGGGTCCACGCGCAGCACCTTTGCCGCGCCCGACAGGCTTTCCGCCCGCGCGACGGACAGGAAAATTCGCATGTCATCCCAGTCTTTCATCCGACCCGTGCCCGCATTTTTGCAAAACCTTTTTGGGAAACTGCCCGTTTTCGCAGCCCCGCACCAGCCCTATAGTCCCCGCAACCGAAAGACCGACCCACCGGGAGGAACCTACATGCAAGAACTCAGCCATTTCATCGACGGCGCACACACCGCCGGCACGTCCGGCCGCTTTGCCGACGTCTTCAACCCCGCCACGGGCGAGGTTCAGGCCAAGGTCCCGCTCGCCTCGCGGGCCGAGGTGGACGCCGCCGTCGCCCGCGCCGCCGAGGCGCAGCCCGCATGGGGCGCCACCAACCCGCAACGCCGCGCCCGCGTGCTGATGGAGTTCGTCCGGCTTCTGAACCGTGACATGGACAAGCTGGCCGAGGCGCTCAGCCGCGAGCATGGCAAGACCATCCCCGACGCAAAGGGCGACGTGCAGCGCGGGCTTGAAGTAGTGGAGTTCTGCATTGGCGCGCCGCACCTTCTGAAGGGCGAATTCACCGACAGCGCCGGCCCCGGCATCGACATGTACTCCATGCGCCAACCCCTTGGCGTCGTTGCCGGAATCACGCCGTTCAACTTCCCCGCCATGATCCCGATGTGGAAAATGGCCCCGGCCCTCGCCTGTGGCAACGCCTTCATCTTGAAGCCGTCCGAGCGTGACCCCTCTGTGCCCCTCATGCTGGCCGAACTGCTGAAGGAGGCGGGCCTTCCCGACGGTGTCCTGCAGGTCGTGAACGGCGACAAGGAGGCCGTGGACGCCATCCTCGAAAACGAGACCGTGCAGGCCGTGGGCTTCGTCGGCTCGACCCCCATCGCGCAGTACATCTACGCCAAGGGCTGCGAGAACGGGAAGCGCGTCCAGTGCTTCGGCGGCGCCAAGAACCACATGATCGTCATGCCCGACGCCGACATGGACCAGGCTGCCGACGCCCTCGTGGGCGCGGGCTACGGGGCCGCGGGCGAGCGCTGCATGGCGATCTCGGTCGCCGTGCCGGTGGGCGACGAAACCGCCGACCGCCTGATCGAAAAGCTGGTCCCCCGCATCGAAAAGCTGAAAGTCGGCCCCTACACAGCCGGCAATGACGTGGATTACGGCCCCGTCGTCACCGCCGCCGCCAAGGCCAACATCCTCCGCCTCGTCGAGTCGGGCGTGGAACAGGGTGCCGAACTGGTGGTCGATGGCCGCGACTTCTCGCTTCAGGGCTACGAGGACGGCTTCTTCGTGGGCCCCCACCTCTTCGACCGCGTGACCAAGGACATGGACATCTACAAGACCGAGATTTTCGGCCCCGTCCTTTCCACCGTGCGCGCCAAGAGCTACGAAGAGGCGCTCGGCCTTGCCATGGACCACGAATACGGCAACGGCACCGCGATCTTCACCCGCGACGGCGACACCGCCCGCGACTTTGCCAGCCGCATCAATATCGGCATGGTGGGCGTCAACGTCCCGATCCCAGTGCCGCTCGCCTATCACACCTTCGGCGGCTGGAAGAAGTCGGGCTTCGGTGACCTGAACCAGCACGGCCCCGACGCCTTCCGCTTCTATACACGGACCAAAACCGTGACCGCGCGCTGGCCCTCGGGCCTGAAGGAAGGCGGCGAGTTCCACTTCAAGCAGATGGACTGACGCGCCCAACCGGGAAACGAACGGGCCGCCTGAAAGGGCGGCCCTTTTTGCTTCCCACCGTCAAACGGCAATTCTTTGAGATCTTGCCGATTTCCGATAAGCTTAGGCAATTGAAAAGGGTGTATTCGTTCAAGACGGGGGATTGAACCATGCCGAAGGGTGGAAAACCGGACAAGGGCGGGCCGGGCGGTGGCGGCGGTGATGGCGGTGATACGGGCGCCGCCGACGGTAGCGTGATCGACCTTGGCGCACTGGCCGCCAAGAAGAATTTCAAGACCTACAATTTCCACCCCGAAACCGGGGTTCTCGTCCCCTATTTCGACTATCGCAATCAGAACGGCCCCGCCGAAGACATGGTCGTTCTGGGTTCCTCCGGCTCCGAGATGCTCTATCTGGACGAGGCGAATGACACCGCGACGATGGGCGACGGCGCCGACTGGGTCGTCGGCAACCTCGGCGACGATAATATCTCGGGTGAAGGCGATCGAGACATCCTCATCGGAGATTTCGACGGCGGATGGTCGACCTACGACATCCTTGGCGACGATACGCTCGATGGCGGCGAAGGCGACGACGTACTATGGGGCGACACATACCGCACTATCGCGAACGGGACACCGCCCGAGGGTTATCCCGATGTCTCTGGTGGAAATGACAGCCTGATCGGCGGGGCCGGCCACGATGATATCGTGGGAGACAGTCGGACGCTCGACGGGGTGACCGGTGGCGACGACACGATTATCGGCGGCGAGGGCAACGATTTCATGTGGGGTGACGCCTACGAACTCATCAACGAAGCCACGGGCGGTGCGGACGTTTTCGTGTTTGAGGACGGCAGCAACGACGATGTCATCTTCGACTTCGAAGTCGGCAAGGACATACTCGACCTTACTGGGTGGTCAGGCAACTTCGTGCTTGATCCGACTTATACCGAGCCTGCGGGCGAAGGCGAACCGGACTTCACGGGAACGCTGATCACTCACACATGGGGCGACCCCGGCGCAGAGCAGACCGACACGATATTCCTGCTCGACGTGTCCATCAGCGAATACTTGATAGCCTGACCCAATGCCCCGCCCTGCCCGCAAGGTCATCATCACCTGCGCCGTCACCGGCTCGATCCACACGCCATCGATGTCGCCGCACCTGCCCGTCACGCCTGACGAGATCGCGGAAAGCGCCATTGCAGCGGCCGAAGCCGGCGCGGCAATCCTGCACCTCCACGCCCGCGATCCCGAGACCGGCAGACCCGATCAGAGCCCCGAGGCCTTCCTGCCCTTTCTCGGCCGGATCAAGCAGGCCACGAATGCCGTTCTGAACCTGACCACCGGCGGCTCGCCCTTCATGGATGTCGAGGAACGGGTCCAGCCCGCCGCCATCCACAAGCCCGAGGTGGCCAGCCTGAACATGGGCTCGATGAATTTCGGCCTCTACCCGATGCTCGACCGCTTCACCGAGTTCGAACACGACTGGGAACGGCAGCACCTGGAGGCCTCGCGCGAACTCGTCTTCAAGAACACCTTCGCCGATATCGAAAAGGTGCTGTCTATCTGCACCGCCAACGGAACGAAGTTCGAATTCGAGTGCTACGACATCTCGCATCTCTACACCCTTGCCCATTTCGTGGACCGGGGGCTGGTGACGCCCCCTTTCCTTGTCCAGTCGGTCTTCGGCCTTCTGGGCGGGATCGGCGCGCACGCGGAAGACGTCATGCATATGCGCCGCACCGCCGACCGGCTGTTCGGTGAGGACTACCAGTGGTCCGTGCTGGGCGCAGGTGCCGCACAGATGCGCGTGGCAGCACAGGCGGCGGCACTGGGCGGACATGTGCGCGTGGGGCTGGAGGACTCGCTCTGGGCCGGTCCGGGACGCCTTGCGCAGTCGAACGCGGAACAGGTGGGCATCGTGCGCGGTCTGATCGAGGGGCTGGGACTGGAGGTCGCCACCCCGGACGAGGCGCGGGACCTTCTGGCGCTGAAGGGCGGGGATCGCGTGGGGTTCTAGGCCGTCCGAAGCCGGCGCAGACCGGCGAGCCCGCCCAAAGCGCCCAGCATCAGCCAGATCGCGCCGGGCAGCGGAATTTCCGGCGGTGGCGGCGGCGGCGGTGGCGTGAAATCGACCGTGACAGCAAGAAGCTTCCAGCTTGCCATGTCACCCGCCATGATCCCGAAGACGCTGTCGAAGAGGTTCTCATCGGCAAGATTGAAGCTGCCCCGCGACAGATAGCTGTCTAGGTTCGCCGTGACGGTCCCCGAGAACGCAAGCTGATCGCCTAACCCGATGTCGCCACCGGTCATCGTATCGAGCAGGATTTCGAAAGAGCCGTCGGTATCCTCAAAGCCGAGGTCGTGGCCTCCCCATGTCCACTCGCCGATCCAGCCAAACGTCAGCGCCGTCAGGGTCACATCGACGAGTTCGCCGCCGCTGTAAAAAGACAGCTCGACATAGTCGCGGGTGTTGCTGGACGCACCATCGACCGAATGAACGGGGTCTTCGCTGTAGCATTCGCCGACATTGCAGACGCCCAGACCGTTGTTGAACCGGCGCAGGCGATCGGCGTCCTGAAAGGTGCCGCCATCCACCGTATCGCTGCCGTCATAGCTCAGGCCGGTGACATAGCCGCCGCCGAAAATGCCAGTCAGGCCGCCGTCGGTGATACTGAGCGTATAGTCGTTCAGAAACGTGCCGGGATCGCCCGCAGGGTCATAGATCGATGTCTCGCTGGCAAGGTCGAACGTATAGCTCGCCGCCGACGCCGCGATCGGCGCCAGAGCCGCAAGGAATGCGGTCGCAAGCAAACGTTTCGGTGCCATACTCAGCCCCCACTGGTACGCCTGCCGGAATGGCAGGACCGGCTTCGTACATGCCGGATTTACCTGCCATTTTAAAGACACAATGCTGACGCACCAATGCCTCATTTGGAAACAAACTTAATCCATTGAAAAATTGGAGTTTTCCGCGTCTCCCCGTCCCGGATCGACGGACAGGCGCAGACAGGGCGGCAGCTTTCCGCCGGAATCGAAAAGGCGGCCCGCGAAGGGCCGCCTTTGCATCGCCAGAGAGGCGAGATTTACGACTTGCGGCGCTTCATCGCCACCAGGCCACCAAGACCGCCAAGCAGCAGCCAGCCAGCGGCGGGCAGCGGGATTTCCTGTCCAACTCCACGCCCGTAAAGGGTCACGTGGCTGATGTCCTTGCCGTCGAACACGTCGCCGTAAAGGCCAGTGAAACCACTGAGCAGATAACCCGTCAGAAACGTGTCGTTGCCATCCTTGAAGATGAGCATACCGTCCGAGTACATGCTGGCGAGACCTTCCCAGATCGCCCAGGTGCCGCTCGTGCCGTCGCCGTTCACCGACAGGTAATTTGTCGAAGAGACCTCGGGATTGCTGTAAACCGTCTCATCATCGACATCGACGCCTTCGTCCTTGTCGAGATACACCCAGTCAGTGAAACCGAAGAACGCCTCGCCGTTCACCGTAATCGGTGTCGTGTTCAGAAAATCCTGGTTCGCTGTAGAGCTGATCTCGCAATCGGACGTACCGGTCACGAGGGCGGCCAGCGCATCACCGCACTTGGCGGTCGCCGCGCTTGCAGCGCCACCGATGACCGACATAGCTGCGACCGCAATTATAGTTCTAAAAACATTCATAGATGGTACCCCCACCAAACAATCGCGTCCGAAATAGACGCTATTCACCCAACTAGACCTTACGCCCAAGAGTTCCCCAAAGGAAGCAAATTGTGGCGAAAATGGGGCAAATAGCCCCTATATCTGGGTTTATCCACAGACGCTTCACAATGACTGCCATCGCAGCGTGAACGATGATGCCCCAGTTCCATCATTGTATCGCATTAATAAACAAAGGCCCGGACGCATCCGGGCCTCGATTCGCAAGGACGGCGCCCCAGATGGGACGCCGTCGATACAAAGGTGGGTGGTTCAGGCCGTTAAGACTTGCGCCGCTTCATCGCAGCCAGACCGCCAAGACCGCCAATCAGCAGCCAGCCGGCGGCGGGCAGCGGGATTTCCGGCGGCGGCGGCATGCTCGGTGCACAGGTGCTGATCGAGCTTACGCCCTCGAAGCCATGATCACCGCCTTGGGCCAGCGCCATGCAGTCGATCCGCACGTTCGCCGAGCCAAGCGCCTCGAAGGTCAACTTGGTGACGTCGGTGAAGCCGCTTTCGATAATCACCCAGAACCCTTCGCTGCGCTTGTCGAGGAAGCTGACTTCCTCCGGCGTCTCTTCGACGGTGAAGATGCTCACGAGCGAGTTGTAGTCGGTGTCGTTCTTGTAGTCGATGTTCAGACCCAGGGTCAGAACGTCGCCTTCGTCAGTGTTATCCGTGATCCGCAGATAGTTGACGATAGCGTCGTCGCCCTCGCCTTCCTGCGAACCCACGCCGTCGAGGTTCACGTAGAAACCCAGGAGCGAGAACAGGACGTTATCTTCAGGCGTCGTGTCGATCGTCGTCAGAAAGTCCTGCGTGCCGGCTTCCTTAAGGCACCAAGTCTCTTTGTCGTAGCACTGACCGTTCACGCCATTGGCCGGGTCGTAGATATACCCCTGGCTCACATACGGATCGTCAGGCTTCTTCTCGCCGAAATCCTCGATTGTATATGTCGCTGCGCTTGCAGCGCCCGCAGCAAAGGACAACGCCCCCGCCGCAAGCAGTGTATTCATAAGTTTCATAATTTCCCCCACCAGGAACGCGGCGCAGACGCCGCCAAAAAAAACACGGGTTTAACCCCGCATTAACGTTACCCGACGGCAAGACCTGCCCCAAGGAAATACGTCCAAAATGGGGCAAAATCGCGGCAAAATCCGGCATTTGGTGCCTTTCGACCGCGTCGGCACAAGCGGCGAAAATCCGATCCGTGGACGGTAAGAGCCTGTGGATAGGACTGTGCAAAAATCAGAACCAATCCGCGAATCAGCGGCCTTGCGGTGCAGCCGCGCATTTGCTCTAGCTTGAGACAGGCATATCACAGCGAGGGGCCGACCCATGACCAACCCGCCCGCCTTCACCATGGGGATCGAAGAGGAATACCTCCTTGTCGAACCCGAGACGGGCGCACTCGCCTCCGCACCGGACGCCATGATGGACGCCTGCGCGGAACGGCTCGAAGGCCAATTCAGCCCCGAGTTTCTCGCCTGTCAGGTCGAGGTCGGCACGCAGGTCGCCGCCAATATCAATGAGGCGCGCGAGGACCTGCGCCACCTCCGCGCTACCGTGGCCGAGGTCGCAGCCGAGTTCGGCCTCGCCCCCATCGCCGCCTCCTGCCATCCCTTCGCGGACTGGAAGGAACAGCACCACACTGACCGCGAGCGCTACAACGATCTGGAACGGGCGCTCGCGGGCGTCGCGCGGCGGATGCTGATCTGCGGAATGCACGTTCATGTGGGCGTCGAGGACAAGGACACCCGCATCGACCTGATGAACCAGCTCATGTATTTCCTGCCGCACCTGCTGGCGCTCTCGACCTCCTCGCCTTTCTGGCAGGGGCAGGATACCGGCCTCGCCTCCTACCGGCTGACGGTGTTCGACAACCTGCCTCGCACCGGTCTGCCGCCGCGTTTCTCGGGCTGGTCCGAATACCAGCGCACGGTCACGGCGCTGACCTCGCTCGACATCATCGAGGACTCGACCAAGATCTGGTGGGATCTCCGCCCCTCGCACCGCTTCCCCACGATCGAAAGCCGGATTTGCGACGTCTCGCCCAGGCTGGAAGACACTCTGACCATCGCCGCGCTGACCCAGTCGATCACCCGGATGCTCTGGCGGCTGTCGCGCTCGAACATGCGCTGGCGCATCTACGATACCTTCCTTGTGGGCGAAAACCGCTGGCGGGCCCAGCGGTTCGGGGCCTCGGAAGGGCTGATCGACTTCGGCCGAAACGAGATCAAGCCGATGGAGGACCTGCTGGCCGAGCTTCTGGATCTGATCGAAGAGGACGCCGGTATCCTGCGCTGTACCGAAGAGGTGCACCGCGCCCCGGAAATGGTTGCCGGTGGCACCAGTTCCGACCGTCAGCGCCGCGTCTATGCCGGCGCGCGCGAGGCGGGCGAGGATCATCAGGGCGCTCTTCGTGCCGTCGTGAACCACCTGATCGAGGAATTCACCGCCGACCTCTGACTTGCCCGGCCTGTCCGGCCACGTTAACTGGACAAGTGTTCAATTCCTGCGGAGGACGCCATGGATTTCGCCCTGTCGGACGAACAATCCGCCATCTTCGACATGGCCCGCGCATTTGCCACCGACCGGATCGCGCCCCATGCCCGGCAATGGGAGACGGACGGCACCATCCCGAAAGACCTCTGGACCGATATCGCCGCCCTCGGTTTCGGCGGGCTCTATGTCAGCGAGGACGCAGGCGGCGCGGGTCTCACCCGGCTCGACGGCACCATCGTCTTCGAAGCGCTCTCGGGCGCCTGTGCCTCTGTCGCGGCGTTCCTGTCGATCCACAACATGTGCGCCGCAATGGTCGCGGCCCACGCCCGGCCCGAGACTCGCGACAGGCTCCTGCCCGACGTGATCGCCATGCGTCGACTCCTGTCCTACTGCCTGACCGAACCCGGCTCGGGCTCCGATGCCGCCGCGCTCCGCGCCCGCGCCACCCGCACGGACACCGGCTGGAGCCTCACTGGGACCAAGGCGTTCATCTCGGGCGGCGGCTATTCCGATGCCTACATCGTCATGGCCCGGACGGGCGGCGACGGACCGGATGGCATCTCTGCCTTTCTGGTCGAAGACGGCACGCCCGGCCTCTCCTTCGGCGCTCTTGAGGACAAAATGGGCTGGAAAAGCCAGCCGACCCGACAAGTGCACTTAGACAATTGCAACATTCCCTCCGCCAATCTCCTTGGAAATGAGGGGGACGGTTTCAAATATGCAATGAAAGGCCTCGATGGCGGCCGCCTGAACATCGCCGCCTGTTCCCTCGGCGCCGCGCAGGCCGCGCTGGACAAGACGCTCGCCTACATGGCCGAGCGTCAGGCCTTCGGTCAGCCCCTCGACCGCTTTCAGGCACTCCAGTTCAAGCTGGCCGATACCGAGATCGAGCTTCAGGCCGCCCGCACTTTTCTCCGCCACGCCGCCTGGGCCTTGGATACCGCCCAACCCGACGCCACCCGACGCTGCGCCATGGCCAAGGCCTTCGTGACCGAGGCCGCAAGCCGCGCCGCCGACACCTGCCTTCAGCTTCACGGCGGATACGGCTATCTGGCGGATTACGGCATCGAGAAGATCGTGCGCGATCTGCGCGTGCATCGTATTCTCGAAGGCACCAACGAAATCATGCGGGTGATCGTCGCCCGCGATATGCTGAAGACCAGATGAGCGACATTCACATCCGAAAAACGGGCCGGACCGGCCGCATCACCCTGACCCGCCCGGACGCGCTGAACGCGATCACGTGGGACATGGTCGAGGCGCTGAGCGCCGCCCTGCCGCGCTTCGCCGCGGACGACGACGTCACGATGCTGGTTATCGACGGCGCGGGCGACCGTGCCTTCTGCGCGGGCGGCGATATCGCCGGCATCTATGCCGCGCTAAAGGCCGGAGACCATGGCGAGGTGCGCCGCTTCTGGCGGGCCGAATACCCGCTGAACCTCGCCCTCTTCGACTTCCCCAAACCCGTGGCGACCTTCCTGCAGGGCTTCACCATGGGCGGCGGCGTCGGCATCGGCTGCCACGGCTCGCACCGGGTGGTGGGCGACACCTCCCGCATCGCCATGCCGGAATGCACCATCGGGCTGGTGCCGGACGTGGGCGGATCGCTTCTTCTGGCGCGGGCGCCGGGACGCCTCGGCGAGTATCTCGGCACGACCGGCGCACGGATGGGGCCGGGCGATGCGATCCACGCGGGCTTTGCGGATTACTATATCCCCGAGGCCGCGTGGCCCGACCTGATCGCCCGTCTCGAAGAGACCGGCGACTGGAACGCGATCGACGCGGCGGCCATGCCCGCTCCGGACAGCCCGCTCGCGTCCGAGCAGCCCTTGGTCGACACCCATTTCGGCGGCGAAACGCTCCGCGATATCCTCACCTCGCTTCGAGGCGACGAGACCGACTGGACCCACGCCACGCTTGACCGTCTGGCAAGGAACGCACCGCTGGCCATGGCCACCGCCGTGCAACTGATCCACCGAGCCCGCACCCGCGACCGGATGGACGAGGCGCTTCGGCAGGAATACCGTTTCGCCCACCGCATCGTCGAGATGGGCGACTTTCAGGAAGGCATCCGCGCCGCCGTCATCGACAAGGACCGCGCGCCGACATGGCGCCACCCCGCGCCCGACGCCCCCACCCCGGCCGAGGTCTCGGCCATGCTCATGCCGCTCGGCCCGGACGACCTCACATTCCAGGAGACGCCCACATGAAAATCGCCTTCATCGGACTTGGAAACATGGGCGCGCCCATGGCCCGCAACCTCGCCGCAGCGGGCCATGACGTGACGGGCTTCGACACCGCCGCCCCCATGCCCGATGGCGTCGCCGCCGCCGACAGCGCCGCCGCCGCTGCGACCGGCGCAGAGGTGGTCGTCACCATGCTGCCCGACGGCGCGATCCTTCGCGCCGTGGCGGATGAGGTCATCCCCGCCATGACACCCGGCGCCATCCTGCTCGACTGCTCGACCGTCGACGTGGACAGCGCCCGCGCCGTCGCAGCACAAGCCTCCGACGCCGGCCTTCTTGCGCTCGACGCCCCCGTCTCGGGCGGCGTTGGGGGCGCCGACGCCGGAACGCTCACCTTCATGGTGGGCGGCCCCGAGGACGCCTATCTCACCGCCAAACCCCTCTTCGAGATCATGGGCCAGAAGGCCGTCCATTGCGGTCCGTCCGGCAACGGTCAGGCCGCCAAGATCTGCAACAACATGATCCTCGGCGTCACCATGATCGCCACCTGCGAGGCCTTCGCGCTGGCCGACAAGCTCGGCCTCGACCGGCAGGCCATGTTCGACGTGGTCTCGACCTCGTCCGGTCAGAGCTGGTCGATGAATACCTATTGCCCCGCCCCCGGCGTCGGTCCTCGGTCCCCCGCCGATAACGGCTACCGACCGGGCTTCGCGGCGGAACTCATGCTCAAGGACCTGCGCCTGTCCCAACAGGCTGCGGCCTCGGTCGACGCCGACACGCCCATGGGCGTACGGGCGCGCGACCTCTACGCTCAATTCGTCGAGGCCGAGGATGGCCGCGGCAAGGACTTCTCCGCCATGCTGCCCCGCTTCGAGAAACGCCCGAGGGGCTGACCGGATGCTCTACACGCTCGAGAATCCCGTCTTCTGGCACTACGCCGCGGCCGCGTCGGTCATGGTGCTGAAGCTCATGGGACAGGGCTGGATGACGGTTCACGCGATGCTCAGCGAGCGCGCCGGATGGGCCTCGCCCGAAGACCTGAAGAAGACCCCGCTCAACCCGAACCCCGATCCCGCACAGCTCGATCCCAACCCAAGGGTCGAGCGCAGCCGGCGGATGCATCTGAACGACCTCGAAAACATCCCCGCCTTCTGGGTCGCGGGCGCGCTCTTCGTCGCGACCGACCCGCCGCTCTGGGCCACGCTGATCGGTTTCTGGGGCTTCGTCCTCGCCCGCGCCGGCCATTTCTGGGCCTACGCGACCGCGCAAATCCACGACATCCGGGCCAGCTTCTATACCGTCGGCTCGCTTCTCGTCATGGTCATGGCCGTCTGGTCGCTTTCTGCGCTCCTCCTCGGCTGAGCCACACGCCTTCTTCTGTTCGGAAATACTCCGAGGGGGTCCGGGGGGAGCAGCGCTCCCCCCGGTCGGTCGACGCCGACGCAGTCGGCGGCGAAACCGGACCTCAGTGCGCCGACCCGGCCTGTTTCTCGGGGAAGAGCCGGGTAAAGACCGGCGCGATCGCCTTGGTCACCAAAGGGATCAGCAAAAGGCCAAGCGCAAGCCCAACGATCCCGTCGAGCGTGGCGACCACGACCCATTCTAGCAGCCCGTTCCCCTGGCCAACCGCCTCGGCGGCGTGGTGGATCGTGTCGTAAGGCCAGTGCCAGCCCAGCACCTCAAGCCCGTGAACGATGATGTTGCCCCCGACCCAGAGCATCGCCAGCGTCCCCACGGTCGAAATCAGCTTCATCAGGTAAGGCATCGCCTTGACCATGCCGCGCCCGAAGGCCCGCGTGGCCGCCAGCCGCCCGATCCGCGACAGGGTCAGCCCGGCGTCGTCCATCTTCACCAGAAGCGCCACCGCGCCATAGACCAGCGCCGTGATCCCGATCGCCACCATGGCGAGTACAAGCGCCTTGGACAGCCAGTCGTCGGATTCGATCGTCGACAGCGCCAGCGTCATGATCTCGGCCGACAGGATGAAATCGGTCTTGATCGCGCCTTTCACGCGGGTCTCTTCCAGATGCGCCGCATCCAGCGTCTCGGCCTCCTGCGCGTGGCTTTCCTCATGCGGCCGGAACAGGTGCCAGACCTTCTCGGCCCCCTCGAAACACAGATACGCCCCCCCCAGCATCAGCAAGGGCGTCACGATCCAGGGCAGGAACGTGTCCAGAAGGATCGCCAGAGGCAGCAGGATGACCAGCTTGTTGAAAAAAGACGCCCGCGCGATCTTCCAGATGATCGGCAATTCACGCGCCGCCGGCAGCCCGGTGACGTATTTCGGCGTCACGGCCGCGTCGTCGATCACGACGCCGGCGGCCTTGGCGCCCGCCTTGGCCGCGTCGTCAAGAACGCCCGCACCCACCTTGGCGCCCACCTTGGCCGCCTGCCCGGCAATGTCGTCGACCTGCGCCGCCGCCAGCTTGGCAATCGCCGCAACATCGTCCAGAAGTGCCAGAAGTCCGCTCATACCAAACCCTCTTGTCGAACCGAATAATCCGTCGCACGCCACGACCTGTCTAAAAGGCTAGGTTGCGGCAACCCCCCGTCGAGTTATTTCGGATTTTGCGAACAGCATCAAATAGCGTGGGAAGCGCAGATGATGGAACCGGTGAGACAGTCCCCGACGGAGCCCGGCTTCGTCCAGAACCCCTATCCGTTCTACGCGCGCCTGAGGGCGATGGGGGATTTCGTGTACTGGGACGAGTATGGAATGCCCATGGCCACGACCCACGAGGCGGTCATGGCCGTGCTCAAGCATCGCGACATGGGGCGCGAGGTGCCCCCCGGACAGCAGAAACCCGTCCGCCCCGAACTCCGGCCCTTCTACGATGTCGAGGCGCATTCGATGCTCGAACGCGAACCGCCCGACCACACCCGACTGAGGGGGCTTGTGCTCCGCGCCTTCACGAAGCGGCGTATCCTGCATCTGGCACCGGAAATTTCGCAAACGGCCGACCATCTCCTGTCCAAGGCGCCCTCCGGTCCGTTCGATCTCCTCGATGTCTTCGCGCGGCAGCTTCCGGTGATCGTCATCGCGCGCCTCCTCGGTGTCCCGGAAAGCCTCGCGCCCGAGCTTCTCGAATGGTCGAACCGTATGGTGGCCATGTATCAGGCCCGCCGCACCCCCGAGATCGAGGCAGACGCCGCTTGCGCCGCCGCCGAGTTCGCGGAATTCGTCCGCTCCTATGTCGAGGTGCGCCGCCGCCAGCCTGCCGACGACCTGATCAGCCACCTGATCGCCGCCGAGGAAGGCGGCGAAAAGCTCACCACCGACGAGCTGATCACCACCTGCATCCTGCTCTTAAACGCGGGCCACGAGGCGACCGTTCATTCCCTCGGCAACGCCGTGGTCCAGCTCTGGAACTTCGCCGGACGGGACGAGGCGCTCGCCCCCGAGGCCATCGAAGGCACGGTCGAGGAATGCCTGCGGTTCGACCCGCCGCTCCACATGTTCACCCGGCATGTCTACAAACCCGTCGAGATCCTCGGACAGAGGTTCGACCCCGGCGATGAGGTCGGCTGCCTTCTGGCATCGGCCTGCCGCGACGACGCCGTCTGGCCCGACGGGGACGTCTTCGACCCGTTCCGCCCGATCCGTGCCAACGCGTCTTTCGGCGGCGGCATCCACTTCTGCGTCGGCGCACCTCTGGCGCGGCTCGAGATGCAGATCGCCCTGCCGATCCTCTTCGCGCGCTTCCGGAACCTCGAACTGATCGAGCCGCCCCGCGTCGCGAACCTCTATCACTTCCGGGGCCGCGAAAAGCTGATGGTCACCACCTGATCAAAGCGGCAGCATCGTCGTCGACTTGATCTCTTCCATCGAAAGAAGCGCGGTGACGTTGTAGATCTGCACTTCCGAAATCAGCGCCTGATAGAACTCGTCATAGGCCCGTGCGTTCCTGACGCGCACCTTCAGGATATAGTCGATATCACCCGCCAGCCGATGCGCCTCAAGCACTTCGGGCCGTGATTTCAAAGCCTTGAGGAACTTCGCCTGCCAGTCCGCCTCATGGGCCGAGGTGCGGATCAGGACAAAGAAACAGGCCTCAAACCCAAGCGCCTCGGCGTCCAGGATCACGGTCTGCGCGCCGATGACGCCCGCCTCGCGCATCTTCCGGATTCGGTTCCAGACCGGGGTCTTCGACGAGCCCACAAGGCTTGCGATATCGTCCAGCGACTGGCTCGCGTCCCGCTGCAACTCGCGCAAGATTTTCCGATCCAACTCGTCCAACCGCACTGACATTCCCGTCCTCCGTCTTTTTTGGAAACACCGTTCCAGACTCACGCCGAAACGGAACATTTGTCCTTATCTGGCGCAAGTATCTGCCAATATCCAGAACAATATTCTATCTTGAGGACAAGAAATGTTCGGAGCGAGCCCATGAAGCACTTTCCCATCTTCGTCGCCGTCGAGGGCCGCCGCATCGTCGTGTCGGGCGGTGGCGAGGCCGCGCTCGCCAAGCTGCGCCTGCTTCTGAAGACCGAGGCCCGGATCACGGTCTTTGCCGAGGATGCCTTGCCCGAGATCGCCGAATTCGCCCGTGTCGGTCGCCTGACGCTGGTTCGCCGCGCGATGGAACCCGGCGACGCCACCTGCGCCGTGCTCTTCTACGCCGCCAATGACGACGATGCCGAGGACGCACGCGTCGCCGCGCTTGCCCGTGCCGACGGCGCTCTGGTCAACTGGGTCGACAACCTCGAACAGTCGCAGTTCATCACCCCCGCCATCGTCGACCGTGACCCCGTGACCGTCGCCATCGGCACCGAGGGCGCGGCCCCTGTCCTCGCCCGTGCGATCAAGGCCGACCTGGAAGAACGCCTGCCCCGCGCACTGGGCACGCTGGCCCGTGTGGGCAAAGCGTTCCGCGCCGCCGCCGAGGCGCTTCCCATGGGCCGGGCGCGCCGTGCCTTCTGGTCGGATTTCTACTTCCGCACCGGACCGCAGGCCTTTGACGAGGCAGGCGAAGACGCGCTCACGCCCGCGCTCGACAGCCTACTCGACAGGCACCTCGCCGCCCGCGCCGACGAGGGCCGCGTCAGCTTCGTCGGCTCCGGCCCCGGCGACCCCGAGCTTCTGACGCTCAAGGCGCGCCGCGCGCTGCATGAGGCTGACGTCGTGATCCACGACCGCCTCGTCACGCCCGAAATCCTCGAACTCGCGCGCCGCGAGGCCCTGATCATCGACGCCGGGAAAGAGGGCTTCGGCCCCTCCACCCCGCAGGCCGAAATCGACGCGCTGATCGTTCAGCACGCTCTCACAGGCTCCCATGTCGTCCGCCTGAAATCGGGCGATCCCACCGTATTCGGTCGTCTGGACGAGGAAATCGAAGCCTGCGAGGCCGCCGGTGTCGCATTCTCCATCGTCCCCGGCATCACGTCCGCCTCTGCCGCCGTCGCCTCCATCGGGCAAAGCCTGACCCGGCGCGGCCGGAACGCCAGCGTCCGCTTCATCACCGGCCACGACATGAAGGGCTATGCCGACCACGACTGGCGCGCCCTGGCGCGTCCGGGCGAGGTCGCCGCGATCTACATGGGCAAGCGCGCCGCGCGGTTCGTCCAGGGCCGCCTGATGATGCATGGCGCAGCCCCCGACACGCCCGTCAGCGTGATCGAGAACGCCTCCCGCCCAGATCAGCGGACGCTCTCCACCACGCTCGCAGCACTTCCCGACGACATCGCCGGCGCCGACCTGAACGGCCCCGCCCTCATCCTATTCGGCCTCGCGCCCCGCGCCGCCGCCGCCCTTGCACCCAGCTTTTCGACGGAGATCGCCCTATGACCCGCCGCCCCTTCACCCCCAAGGTCGTCACCGCCAACGCCCTTCTCGAGGGCGACGCCGTCTGGCTGACCGAGGACGACCGCTGGACCCGCGACATCGCGGATGCCGAGCTGATCGAGGACGAGGCCGTCGCCGAAGACCGGCTGCTCTTTGCGATCTCGCAGCCGGACGTCGTCGTCGGCGCCTACCTTGCCGACGCCAAACCCACCGACACCGGCCCCGCGCCCATCCATTTCCGCGAAGCGTTTCGCACGCGCGGGCCGTCCAACTATGCCCACGGCAAACAGGCCGGAGAGTAACCCCATGTACACGTACAACGAATTCGACAATGCCTTCGTCCGCGAACGGGTCGCGCAGTTCCGCCAACAGGTCGAACGCCGTATCGACGGCTCGCTCACCGAGGACGAGTTCAAACCGCTCCGCCTGATGAACGGCCTCTACCTTCAGCTTCACGCCTATATGCTGCGCGTGGCGATCCCCTATGGGACGCTCGACAGCGCCAAGATGCGCCAGCTCGCCTATCTGGCCGAGCGGTGGGACAAGGGCTACGGCCATTTCACCACGCGCCAGAACATCCAGTACAATTGGCCCAAGCTGGCCGATGTGCCGGATATGCTCGACGCGCTGGCCGATGTGGGCATGCACGCCATCCAGACCAGCGGGAACACGATCCGGAACGTGACCGCCGACCATTTCGCCGGTGCCGCGGCGGATGAGATCGCCGACCCGCGCCCCGTGGCCGAGCTTCTCCGCCAGTGGTCCACCGACCACCCGGAATTCCAGTTCCTGCCCCGCAAGTTCAAGATCGCCATCACCGGCAGCCCGAATGACCGCGCCGTGACCAAGGCCCACGATATCGGCCTCCGCATGGTGCGGAACGACGCTGGAGAGCCGGGCTTCGAGGTGATCGTCGGCGGCGGCCTTGGCCGGACCCCGATGGTCGGTCAGATCATCCGGGACTTCCTGCCGCGCGAAGACCTGCTGCCTTACGTCGAGGCCATCGTCAGCGTCTACAACCTGCTTGGACGCCGCGACAACAAGTACAAGGCCCGGATCAAGATCACCGTGGCCGAGAACGGGCTCGACACATACCGCGACCTTGTCGAGGCGCGCTTCGCCGAGCTGCGCCCCGCCTTCTCCGGCGTCGATCAGGAACTTCTGGCAGGGATCGAGGCCGAATTCGCCCCACCCGCCTTCCGCGACGCCTCCACTGACGGCTATGAAGCCCACCGCGCCGCCAATCCGGCCTTCCGCGCCTGGACGGATACCAACCTGACCGAACACCGCGCGCCCGGCTACGCCATCGTCAGCGTCTCGCTCAAGGCCCACGGCGCGACGCCGGGCGACGCCAGCGCCGAACAGATGCGCGTCCTCGCAGACCTTGCCGAACGCTTCGGCCATGACGAGCTTAGAATCAGCCACGAGCAGAACGTGATCCTGCCCCATGTCCACAAATCCGATCTGCCGCAGGTCTACGCGACCCTTCGCGCGCACGGCCTCGCCACGGCGAATATCGGCCTGATCTCGGACATCATCGCCTGCCCCGGCATGGATTACTGCGCGCTTGCGACGGCCCGCTCGATCCCCATCGCGCAGGAGATCGCGACCCATTTCGACGCGCTCAAGCTCGAACACGATATCGGCCCGCTCAAGATCAAGATCTCGGGCTGCATCAATGCCTGCGGGCATCACCACGTGGGTCATATCGGCATCCTCGGGCTGGATCGCGCGGGCGTCGAGAACTACCAGATCACCCTCGGCGGCGACGGCACCGAGACGGCCACCATCGGCGAACGGGCCGGTCCGGGTTTCTCGGCGGATCAGATCATCCCCGCCGTCGAGCGTCTGGTCATGGCCTATCTCGACCTGCGCGACAGCGCCGACGAGACCTTCCTTCAGACCTACCGCCGGCTCGGCCTGACACCGTTCAAGGCCGCGCTCTACCCCGATCAGGAGAAGAGACATGCCGCTTGAAGCCCCGCTCGAACCGGTCGCGACCCGCGTCGCGGACCTGAACCGCCGCCACGCGCATCACGCCGCCCATGACGTGCTGGCCCACGCTCTGACCGACCCGCAGGTCGGCCCGACCGCGCTTGTCTCGTCCTTCGGGGCCGAGGCAGTGGTCCTGCTTCACATGGTCGCCACCATCGACCGGACCGCACCGGTTCTCTTTGTCGATACGGAAATGCTCTTTCCCGAGACGCTGGACTATCAGGCGGACCTCGCCGCCAAACTGCGCCTGTCGAACGTCACCGTGATCCGCCCCGACCGGGACGAGACCTTCCTCGCCGACCCCGAGAACACGCTGCACGTCACCGACCCCGACGCCTGCTGCGACCTGAGAAAGACCCGGCCGCTGGAGCGCGCCCTCACCACCTACGGCGCGTGGGTGACGGGCCGGAAACGGTACCAGGGCGGCCGCCGCGTGGCGCTCGACTTCTTCGAGCCCGACGCCGCCGGCCGGATCAAGGTCAACCCGCTGGCCCATTGGTCGCCCTCGGACGTCGCGGACTACATCGACAACAACCGCCTGCCGCGCCACCCACTGGTGGCGAAGGGCTATCCGTCCATCGGCTGCCTGCCCTGCACCACCCGCGTGGCCGAGGGCGAAGACAGCCGCGCCGGGCGCTGGCGCGGTCGGCAAAAGACCGAATGCGGCATCCACGTCGCGGGCGGGCGCGCCACGCGCCCTGCCGCAGAGGAGGCAGTATGACCATCATCGTCACCGACCGGGGCTTCACGCCCGACGACTGGACCGCACCCATCGTGCCGCTGGCCGATCTTGCCGCCAATGACACCGGCCCCGTGATGGCCGTGGACCTTGCCAGCGACGCCGATCCGCAGGCTCTGGCCGGCAGGCTCGACGATATCGACCTGATCCGCGTCGATTTCCCCGGTTTTGCCGACGGGCGTGGCTTTACCATCGCGCGCCGCCTGCGCCTGATGGGCTATCAGGGACGGCTACGCGCGCGCGGTCATGTCATCGCGGACCAGTACGCCATGGCCCGCCGCTCGGGCTTCGACGAGGTTGAGATCGACGACGATCTCGCCCGCCGCCAGCCCGAGGACCAGTGGCTCGCCCGCGCCGAATGGACCGCCCATGACTATCAGTCGCGGCTCCGCGCCTGAGACGCACCTTTATCTGACCTGCAACACAAGCTAAGACGAGGACCGACCCGGAACGGGTCGGCATGGACCATATGACCGAGCAAAGACCCGTGAACGAAGCCGCAGCGAAACCCGCCATCCTGCCCGACGCCCAGACCGTCACCAGCGTTCAGCACTGGACCGACCGTCTGTTCTCGTTCCGGACGACGCGTCCCGCCTCGCTCCGCTTCCGCTCGGGAGAGTTCGTGATGATCGGCCTGATGGGCGATCCCGACCCCAAGACCGGCAAGCAGAAACCGATCCTGCGCGCCTATTCCATCGCCTCGCCCTCCTGGGACGACGAACTGGAATTCTACTCGATCAAGGTGCAGGACGGCCCGCTCACCTCGAAGCTGCAGCACATTCAGCCCGGCGATCAGGTGATCCTGCGGCCGAAACCCGTTGGCACTCTCGTCCATGACGCGCTTCTGCCGGGCGACCGGCTCTGGTTCTTCGCGACCGGCACAGGGCTTGCCCCCTTCGCCTCGCTCATCCGCGATCCCGAAACCTACGAGCGCTTCGACAAGGTCATCCTGACCCATACCTGCCGCGACGTGGCGGAACTGGAATACGGACGGCGGCTGGTCGACCATGTGAAGTCCGACGAAATGATGCGCGAGCTGACCGATGGCGGCGTGGACAAGCTGGTCTACTACCCGACCACAACCCGCGAACAGAGCCCGAAGATGGGCCGCATCACCGATCTTCTGACCTCGGGCGAGGCGTTCCGGGATCTCGGCGTCGACGGCATCACGCCCGAAACCGACCGCGCCATGGTCTGCGGCTCAATGGGTCTGAACACGGACATGAAGACGATTCTCGAGGGCTTCGGTCTGGAAGAAGGCGCCAACAGCGATCCCAAGCATTACGTGGTGGAAAAGGCCTTCGTGGGCTGACCGTCCGGCCCGCGCCACACCCTTTTCTGCCCCTTGCAACAGGACAGGTGCGTCTGCGCGAAACCGGTTGAATATGCGCCACTTCGCGCCTATTTTACGCGCTCAGCGAAACGGCAACGGAAGGATAACCACCATCGCTCGCAGACCTCACAACGCGCCTCCGACGCGTGACACCGGCCCCCGGATCAATGACAAGATTCGCGTGCCCGAAATCCGGCTCATCGGAGCCGAAGGAGAAAATGTCGGCGTCGTCTCGCCCCGTCAGGCGCTTGAGATGGCCGAGGAAGCCGGGCTCGACCTGGTCGAGATTTCTCCCAATGCCTCGCCCCCTGTCTGCAAGATCATGGACTACGGCAAGTTCAAGTACGAGCAGCAGAAGCGCGAAAGCGAGGCCCGCAAGAAACAGAAGACCATCGAAGTCAAAGAGGTGAAGTTCCGTCCCAACACGGACACCCACGACTACGACGTCAAGATGCGCAACGTGACGCGCTTTCTCGAAGCCGGCGACAAAGTCAAGGTGACGCTGCGCTTCCGGGGCCGCGAAATGGCGCACCAGAATCTGGGCCGCGACCTGCTCGAACGGGTGGCCACCGATGTCGAGGGGCTCGGCAAGGTCGAGAACATGCCCAAGATGGAAGGCCGCCAGATGGTCATGATGATCGGCCCGGCCAAGTAGCGCCGCCGATCTTACGGAAACGAAAAAGCCCGGGAGACACGCTCCCGGGCTTTTTGTTTGTAACGCGCTGCGCCTTAGCGGCGGGCCGTCTGGACCGAGATCAGCGGCGTGATCCGCCGGACCGCCGCGCGGCGGTTCAGGCGTTCGGCCTCAAGCGTCTCGATCTTCAGGAAGCGCTCGCCATAGCCCTGCACCACCATGTTTTCCGGCGGCACGTCGAAATATTCGGTGAGTGCCAGCGCGACCGTTTCGGCACGGCGGTCGGACAGGGCGAGGTTATAAGTCGCGTCACCCACGGCGTCGGAGTGACCTTCGATCAGGAACACCTCTTCCGGGCGCTCTTCGATGATCCGGCTCATCACGCGGCCAAGCGCGGCCAGCTCCTCGGCCTGACTTGGCTGGATCGCAGCGGAGCCCGTCGCGAAGGTGATCGCGTCCAGCTCGACCTGCGGAGCAAGTTCGCGCACTTCGCGGATTTCGCGCACCTGACGCAGCGAGAAGCTGCGGTCGAGGTTGGACAGCCACTCGGCTTCCGCCAGAGCCGCGCGCAACGCGTCCTCGTCCGACGCATCGGCCGTCTCCGGCGCGGGCCGCGGTTCAGGAAGCTCGGACACGCGGACCGGCTGCACCTCGGCGGTGTCGTCGACAAGAATGATCTGCGTCCCGTCCTCCAGAACGCGCACACGGCGCAGGACCACACCCTCGGCGCTCCGGATCGTCACGATCCGGCTACCGTCTTCACGGGTGACGGTGGTGCGGGTCGAGCCGTCATTGAAGGTCTCGGTCTGCACCTGCGCGCCCGGCTGACGCAGAAGCGCGTCGTCGTTCTTGAGAATGCGCAATTCGCCATCCGATTCCCTGACGACCAGACGGTCGCCCGAGTTCGAAACGACCTCGTCGCCATTATCCAGGATAGATCCCACAGCCACGGCACCCAGACCCAGAAGCAGCGCTTTCTCGAAATTCGACAGGCTGTCGTCATCCGCAGGCGCGGCGCTTTCCTCGGTCACGGTGGCGGCGGTCTCGAAATCCTCGGTGGCGGACCGCGAGGACTCTTCCGTCACGTCTTCGGTCACGACCTCGGCCTCGGCCGACGCGCCCTCATCGGTCGCGGCTGCCGCGGCAGCAGTCGCCTGCACCGGCTCTTCTTCGATCACGTCCTCGGCCTCGGCCGTTTCCGTTTCAGGAGCTTCGATCACCTCGGCAGTCGTCTCTTCTTCGATCTGCTCGCTCACATCGACATCTTCGACATCACCTTCCGGCGCCTCGATGACTTCGGCGGTGGTCTGTTCTTCGATCATCTCGCCCGCATCCGCATCGTCGGCAGGGGCTTCCAGCGTTTCGGCAGCGACCTCTTCCTCCTCGGCAGCGCCCTCGGTGTCGCCAGCGGCGTCGGCCGTCTCGGCCTCGCCCTCGGCTTCGGCATCCGCCTCCGTCCCAGCTTCGGAAATCGCAGGCTGATCCGCCGGGGCCGGTTCGGCCTCGATAGCGGCTTCAGCCTCGGCACTTGCCGTCGTGTCGGCGGCATCATCGTCACCCGCGGGCGACGAGGCGGCTTCCATCACGGCATTGTCTTCGACCTGAACGGCGCCGCCTTCGGTCGATACGCCAGCCAGCACATTCACGACAAGCTCGCTCTCGGCCTCGGCCAGAATCTGTCCGTCTTCCTCGCGCACACATGGCGCTTCGACCGCGTCGGTCGCGCAGATGGACAGCTCTTCGCCCGTCGCGTCGGCGGGCAGCAGGACGAGATTCTCCTCGGTCACGCAAGGCGCATCCGCGTCCATGCACATCTGAAGCCCAAGGTCACGGGCCGTCTGTTTTGCAAGCCCGAGCGCGCGGCCTTCGCCATTGCCCTGCGCCATCGCGGGCGCCTGAAGACCAAGGCTGAGGCAAGTCACCAGAGCCGTTGTCGATTTGATTTTACTGAACATGATCAACCACCTATCTTGTGTTCCGCCCGGCGATGCAGAGCGGCTTGTCACGAGGGAAACCCCCGATCGCCGCCACTTGTTCCGCCACGACAGGCCGGAAAACCGCCATTCCGGCGTGATTCCGCCGCCCGGCGCGCGGAAACAATCGCCACCGACTGTCCGCCAAACGTGGCTTGATGAGCGCCCCCAAGCGCCGCTAGGATCGGCGCACTGAGTGGGGAAAGAGTGATATGGTAGCGGGGGCTAACCTATCCGGAGACCTCACCGAAACCCAATGGCTCGCTGAGCTTGAGGAGATCGGTGAGGAAGAAGGGTATTTTTCACCTTTAGGTGACAATCATGCGGCGGTCTTCGTGGACCGCTCGCAAAAAGTGCTGTTCGTCGCCTTCGAGACGGTGACCGGAATCCGCGCGACATCGGAACGCGGGCTGCCGCTCGGCTTCGACGTCTGCGAAAGCCGCGGCTGGTCGCATCTGACGATCCTCGCCACCTCGGACACGTGGTACCGCGACCGCTTCGTCTATGGCTATTTCGACCGGCTGGTGGACGAAGGCTTCTTCGAGGATTTCGACCATGTGGTCTTCTATGGCGCGGGCATGTGCGGTTACGCGGCCGCGGCGTTTTCCGTCGTAGCGCCGGGGGCCAGCGTCATCGCGGTGGCGCCGCAGGCCACGCTTGAGCGGCGGCTCACCGAATGGGACGACCGTTTTCCGAAGGCGCGCGGGCTCGATTTCAGGAGCCGCTATGGTTACGCGCCCTTCATGCTAGAGGCGGCGGGGCAAGCCCTTGTCATCTATGACCCCGACGAGACAGAAGACGCGATGCACGCCACGCTCTTTCAGGGCGCGAATATCGAACATGTCCGGTACCGGCGCGGCCGCTCGGGCGCGATAGACGGGGATCTGCGCGCAATGGGGCTTGTCTCGCGTCTGGCCGAGGCCGCCGTCGCCGGCGCGCTCGATCCGGCGGCGGTCGGGCGCATCTTCAAGGCGCGCCACCGCCATGTGCCTTATCTGCGCGCGGTGCTGGCCCGGACGCTTGGCGATGACCGGCCATACCTGACCGCCCTCCTTTGTCGCGCCGTCCTCGACTGGCAGCCTATCCCGCGTTTCCGGCATCATCTGGGGATCGCCGAGCACCGGCTGGCCGAACGGGGCGGGACGCTGCCCGAACGAATGCGCGAACGGGCCGGGTGAAGGGGGCTCTGCCCCCGCCGCCCTCCGGGCGTCTCCCCCGGAGTATTTTCGCCAAGAAGAGGCGAAAATTTGAATTGAATTTTAGGCGCTTGCCGGTTCGGCCAGCCCGCCTTCGCGTTCGAGGAACCTGACAATCTGGTCCACGCCCCGGCCCTGCCGGATCGCAGCCATGACGGTTTCGCGGGGACCGCGGGCGGCGCGGGCATCGGCCTCGAGAAGGTCGGGATCGACACCCACATGGGGGGCGAGGTCGAGCTTGTTGACCACCAGAAGGTCCGAGCGCGTCAGGCCCGGCCCCTTTTTCCTCGGAATGTCCTGTCCGGCTGCCGTGTCGATCACGTAGATGGTCAGGTCGGCAAGCTCGGGCGAGAAGGTCGCGGCAAGGTTGTCGCCGCCGGACTCGATGAAGATCACGTCCAGATCGGGGAAGGTTTCTCTCAGGTCCGCGACAGCAGCAAGGTTGATTGACGCGTCCTCGCGAATTGCCGTGTGCGGGCAGCCGCCGGTCTCAACCCCCCGGATGCGTTCGGAGGGCAGCACCTGCGCGCGGGTCAGCGCCTCGGCATCCTCGCGCGTATAGATATCGTTGGTGATGACGGCCACGGAATAGCGCGGCGCCATGGCGCGGCAGAGCGCCTCGGTGAGCGAGGTTTTGCCCGCGCCCACAGGGCCGCCGATGCCGATGCGAAGAGGTCCGTTCGGTGAGGTCATGTCAGGGCTCGTGTTGCGAGGGTGGTGAAGCCCGCGCCGATGATCAGGCAGAGCGGGCCGTAGAGGGTTCGGTCGAGCCGGGGAAAGGGCTCTTCCGGCGTCAGACGGCGCCAGACGGGCACCCATGCGGCCGCGCCCCGCGCGAGAAAGATGAGGGCGAGGACCATGAGGCCAATCGTGGTGACGGGCGACGGTTCGAACCATGGCCAGGCGGCGGCCAGCATGAGCGCCGCCGTCACCGCTGCGGTCGGGGCGGCCCCCGGCATCCGCGTCGCGCCGGGCTGCCCGGTGACCGCGCGGGCCAGCGCCGCTTCGTCCCGGATCGGCATCCAGTAGCCGAGCGCCCAGAGCAGGTGGAACCCCGCCAGCACCAAGAGCACCGCCGACAGCAGGAACGCGATCATGTGCGGAAGATCCTCGTCTCCTGCGTCTCATGGCGCATCGCGGCGAGTTCGGCGCCGAAAGACGCGGTGAAGCAGGTTTCGGGCGTAAGCGTCACCGCGTGCGCAGCCGTGTCGAGGATGCGGGGGGCCAGCCCCGCGATAATCCTCTGCCCCGCGGTCTGCCCGAGTGGGATGTGCCGCACGGCACCGGTGGCGAGGTTCGCGACCATCGCCTGCAGGTACAGCGCCGCCACCTGTTCGGGCCGAAGCCCGAGGTCCCGTGCCGCGCGGCCCACTGCCACCGGCAACGCCACCGGCACGCCCGGATCGCTGCCCATGTCGGCCAGCGCGCGGGTGAAAGCCTGCCCCTGTTCCCAGGTTTCCTGCCAGCGCTCGGCCGAGGGCGACAGCGCCCGCGCCCAGTCGTTCAGGGTGGCGGCATCAGCATCGGCTTCCATGGCGGAGGTCAGAAGCACCGCATCGGTCAGCCCCGCCCCCGCAGCGAGAGAATGGTCCAGCCAGTCCGCCAGAGCTTCTTCGTCGGCAACCAGCGCGTCGGCAATCGCCGTCTCCAGCCCCGCCGAATAGGCGTAGCCGCCCACCGGGAAGACCGGGGACAGCCAGTGCGTCAGGGTGAGCAGCCCCGCGTCAGTCATGGGAGTGATGGTGGTGGTGATGCCCATGATCGTGATCATGTGAGTGGTCATGGCCATGATCGTGGGAATGGTCGTGCCCGTGATTGTGCCCGTGACCATGGCTGTGACCGTGATCAGGCCCGTGGCTGTGCCCAAAGGTGCGGCCATGGCCATAGGCTCCGCCCTCGGGGCGGAAGGGCTCGGTCACAATGGCGATCTCGGCCCCCAGATGCGCCAGCATCGCCTCCAGCACGTGGTCGCGGGCGATAAGCAGGCGTCCGGCTTCGATCTGGCAGGGCGTGTGGCGGTTGCCGATATGCCAGGCCAGCCGCGTCAGCGGCCCGCCCGTCACGGCGACAAGGTCCTCCGGCGCGGCACTGACCGCCACACGGGTTCCGTCATCGAGAAGAAAAGCCTCTCCCTCGTCGACCGAGCGCGTCTCGGGCAGGTCCACCAGAAAGGCGCGACCGCTCTCTGAGACAAGGCGCTTTCTGCGCAAAAGCCGGGCGTCGTAGGTGAGAGAGACGGTGTCGTCGCCCGTCTCAGCGGGCGCGAGACCATCGGCGCGGGGCAGGCTCATGACCGATCCCCCGCATGGGCGTCGGCGATCAGTGGCCGCCGATACCCGTGATGAAGCTGCGGGTCAGACCGGCGCGGTCGTAGCCGCGGCGAGCAAGGTCGCGATCGCTCATCGAAAAGAGCGTCGAGTAACGGTTGGCGCGCGTGAACGCGTGCAGAAAGCCGTGAAACCAGGCGGGCGAAGCCATGGGAAGTCTCCATTAGAGTCAGATAGGTCAATAGATGCGCCCTAACTGGTGTGGAGACGGAGGTTTTACAACTGCTCAAAAAGCATGCCCGATATGGCGCCAATGCATAACTCATGTGCGGCCTCAGAACAGGAAATAGCGTTGCGCCATGGGCAGAACCTCGGCCGGCTCGCAGACCAGAAGTTCGCCATCGGCGCGGACCTCGTAGGTCTCGGGGTTCACCTCGATCTCTGGCATGGCATCGTTCAGAACCATGTCCTTCTTGCCGATGCCGCGGCATTTCTCGACCGGAATCGTTTCCTTGGCGAGCCCGAGCGTGCTCCTGACCAGCGCCGCGTTGGCGGCATGGCTGATGAAGGTCACCGCCGAGTTCTCGACGGCGCGGCCCATGGACCCGAACATGGGGCGCGAATAGACCGGCTGCGGCGTCGGGATCGAGGCGTTGGGGTCGCCCATCTGCGCCAGCGCAATCGACCCGCCGATCAGAACCATCTCGGGTTTCACGCCGAAGAACGCCGGGTTCCAGAGGACGAGGTCCGCGCGCTTCCCCTCTTCGACCGAACCGATATGCTGGCTGATGCCGTGGGCGATGGCCGGGTTGATCGTGTATTTGGCGATATAGCGGCGCACGCGGAAATTGTCGTTGTCCCCGGTCTCTTCGGCAAGACGCCCGCGTTGCTTCTTCATCTTGTCGGCGGTCTGCCATGTGCGGATCGCCACCTCGCCCACGCGGCCCATGGCCTGACTGTCGGACGCGATGATCGAGAACGCCCCCATGTCATGCAGGATATCCTCGGCCGCGATGGTCTCCTTGCGGATGCGGCTTTCGGCAAAGGCCACATCTTCGGGGATCGCCTTGTCGAGGTGGTGACAGACCATGAGCATGTCCAGATGCTCTTCCAGGGTGTTCACCGTGTAGGGCCGGGTCGGGTTGGTCGAGGACGGGATCACGTTGGGCAGCCCGCAGACCTTGATGATGTCGGGCGCGTGGCCGCCGCCCGCCCCCTCGGTGTGGAAGGCGTGTATGGTGCGCCCGCCGATGGCCGCGACCGTGTTCTCGACGAAGCCGGACTCATTCAGCGTGTCGGTGTGGATCATCACCTGCACGTCCATCTCGTCGGCCACGGTCAGGCAACAGTCGATGGCGCCGGGCGTCGTCCCCCAGTCCTCGTGCAGCTTCATCGCCGCCGCGCCCGCGTTGATCATCTCGTGAAGCGCGGCAGGGGTCGAGGCGTTGCCCTTGCACGAGAGCGCCACGTTCATCGGCACCGCGTCCATCGCCTGCAGCATCCGCCCGATATGCCAAGGGCCCGGCGTGCAGGTGGTGGCCAGCGTGCCATGGGCCGGACCGGTTCCACCGCCGAGCATCGTGGTCATGCCGGAATGCAGAGCGTCCTCGATCTGCTGCGGGCAGATGAAATGGATATGCGCGTCGAAACCGCCGGCGGTCAGAATCTTGCCCTCGCCCGCGATGGCCTCGGTGCCGGGGCCGACGATGATGTCGACGCCGGGCTGGGTATCGGGGTTGCCCGCCTTGCCGATCTTGTGGATGCGCCCGTCGCGCAGTCCCACGTCGGCCTTGTAGATGCCGGTATGGTCCACGATCAGCGCGTTGGTGATGACAGTGTCGACCGAGCCCTCGGCGCGGGTCGCCTGAGACTGGCCCATCCCGTCGCGGATCACCTTGCCGCCGCCGAATTTCACCTCTTCCCCATAGGTTGTGAGGTCTTTCTCAACCTCGATGATCAGGTCGGTATCGGCAAGCCGAACCTTGTCCCCGGTGGTGGGTCCGAACATGTCGGCATAGGCGGCGCGGGAGATGGATGTGGGCATATGTCGTCCTTCAGAGCGCGAGTTTCATGTGAATGACCCGGCTGTCATCGGCGCGGAACGCCGTGGGGTCCGTATAGTATTCGAAGCCAAGGCTCTCATAGAGAGGCAGGGCCTCGACATGTCGGTAGAGGGCGTCGAGATAGACGGTCCGGTAGCCAAGGGCGCGCGCCTCGTCGATGACCGCCTGGGCCAGCTTCCGGCCGAGGCCCGTTCCACGCGCGGCTTCGCGGACGAACATCCGGTTCAGCTCGCCATCGTTTTCGCCGTGCGGCTTCAGCATGACGATCCCTGCGGGCTGTCCGTCGAGACGCCCCAGAAACGCCTCGCCCTTCGGCGGATTGAAGTATTCGCGGAAGTTCTCCAACTCCCCGGCGACGCCCTGAGACGCGATATACTCGTCGATCTCGGTCACCATGTCCGGGTAGCGGTCCTTCAGCAGATCGAAGAATTCCCACACCATAGCCGTTGCGTCACCGATCTGCGGCGCGCTTCGGACTTTCTCGATCGTGGCATCTGGCATGGTGTCGCCCCTTCCTTCGCGCCTAGCGTCGCCGCCGCTTCGACAGCCGGCGCGAATTCGACCGGGTCTTGCGCCCGATGGGCTTGAGCGCCGCGTCGACGATCTGATCAGGGCGTTTCAGCTGCACCATGGCGGTCGTCGCGCGGCCCGCGCTTTCGACGAAGGCGCCGGGCTTTTCCATCCACATCCGCCGCGCCTCGCCGGCCGCAACGGGCCAGAGCCCAAAGGCGCCCAGGCTTCGCATCGCGATGACCGTATTCGCCTCGGCCAGCATCTGCGCGGTGCGCATCCCCAGCCCCCACCAGGCGAGAAAAGGCATCATTCAAGCGCCCCCATAACCTTCTGGTTGAAGCCATAGACCTTTCGCTCCCCGCGATAGGGCACCAGCCGCACCTCGCGGCGCTGGCCCGGCTCGAACCGGACGGCGGTGCCGGACGCGATGTCCAGCCGCTTGCCCATCGCCGCTTCGCGGTCGAAATCGAGCGCGGGGTTGGTCTCGGCGAAATGATAGTGGCTGCCCACCTGCACCGGGCGGTCGCCCGTATTGGCGACCATCAGAACGGTCTGCTCCAGCCCCTCGTTCAGGATCAGGTCGCCGGGCGCAGTGATGACTTCTCCGGGAATCATGGAAACTCCTTAACTGTCGTAATCGGGCGCACGCGACGCCTTGTATTTGTCGATGAGACGCGGCCCGAACACGCCCGCCGCCGCGCCAAGCGCCAGAGGCACCGCGTGGGGCTCGCCGAAGATCATCGACAGGATCGCCGCACCCACAAGGCAGACGGCAAGCGAAAAAAGCTTCATCTCTCCGGGCTGGATCGGCGCGTCGCTCAGCAGAACGCTTTCCAGAAACTCCTTGATCTTGGGCTCGGCATAGGGCGCGCCGGCGCCTGCCAGTATCCCCAGAATGAATGTTCCGAACATCATATCCTCCTCACATCACACAAGGCCGATCCTAGCACACGGTCAGCGGATCGGCGCATGTACCGTGACAAGTTTGGTGCCGTCGGGGAATGTCGCCTCGACCTGAACGTCGTGGATCATCTCGGCCACCCCCTCCATGCAGTCGGCGCGGGTGATGACATGGGCACCCGCCTCCATCAGGTCCGCGACCGAGCGTCCGTCGCGCGCGCCCTCGACCACGAAATCGGTGATCAGCGCGATCGCCTCGGGATGGTTCAGCTTGACGCCGCGCGCCTTCCTCTCGCGCGCCACCATCGCGGCGAGCGAAATCAAGAGCTTGTCCTTTTCGCGGGGGGTCAGGTTCATTGGTCTTTCCTTGTCATGTCTGCCACACGCGCGGCAGATGGTCATTTGTCAGAAGGCGGATCGCCGGGATCAGCGCACGCCGCAGATCCCAACTGTCGCGGCCCATGGCGCGGATCGTCAAGCGCCCGTCCCAGGCGCTGGCCGCACATCCCGGCGCATCGCCAAGGGCAGCCCGGACCGGCCCGATCCGGTCCCCGGCATCTGGCGCGATGTAAACAAGGCTCGCCAGCACACTCGCGCCCGCCAGCCCGGCGGCCCTGTCCCGCCCGGCCAGCGTGCCGCTGCCGAGTGCGATCTGCTCGGCATGTATCACCCTGCCCGCCGCATCCCGCACCACGCGCACGTCTTGGAAGTCGAGCGTCTCCACCCGCTCGCCCATCGCCTCGCGGCCCAGCACAACGGTTTCCAGCCCGAGATAGCGCGCGCCCTCGCCCAGCGTCACTTCGGTTCTTCGGTCGAGGCCCGAGCGGTCGAATAGGATCGTCTCCTGCGGCAGCCAGAACAGCGTCGCGCCCTCGCCCGCGCTCAGCGAGACCGACACCTCGGCCACCCCGTCGGGAGAGGCATAGGCGCGCTCGGCGGTCTGGGTCGCGGCCATGGCGCCCGCGCCTGCCGCCACATCCAGCGAGAACTGGAACCGGTCGCCTCCCGTCAACCCGCCGGACGTATTCAGAAAGACGACCTCGGGAAGGGGACCATGGGTGCGCGGCAGCATCGCCTTGGCCGATCCCTGCTGGAAGAGACCCGTCAACGCCCCCGTTGCACCAAGTGCCACGCGCGCCCGGCCCCGGCTTCGCTGATAGCTTGAGAATGGCGCGTCGAACATGGGTCTTCCGTTTGGCAGCGACACCACCCTAACCGGCGCGCCGCCGCCTGCAACGTCTGCCGTGCCCCGCGCTGCACGAGATCGCCGGATTTCGGGGCGACCGCCTAAAACATGGGCAGTCATTCCCGACTGGCGCAGATCGCGGCCTTCCTCTAGGACAACGCCATGACCACCCGGCTGACCATCCCCCGCCCCGACGACTGGCACCTGCATCTGCGCGACGGCGAGATGCTTAAAGGCGTTCTGCCCCATTCGGCGGCCCATTTCGCCCGCGCCATCATCATGCCCAACCTCGTGCCGCCCGTCGTGCGCGGCGCGCATGCGGCAGCCTACCGCGAGCGGATCATGGCCGCCCTGCCCGAGGGCATGACGTTCGAGCCGCTGATGACGCTCTACCTGACCGAGGACACCGACCCGGACGACGTGGCGGCGGCGGCAGAGAGCGGCCTGATCGCGGCGGTGAAACTCTATCCCGCCGGGGCCACGACGAACTCGGCCTCGGGCGTGACGGATTTCGACCGCGTTCGCCCAGTGCTGGAACGCATGGCCGAGATCAGCCTGCCGCTCTGCGTCCACGGCGAGGTCACGCGGGCCGAGATCGACATTTTCGACCGTGAGGCGGTGTTCATCGAAGAGGTGCTCGACCCGATCCGCCAAGCCACGCCGGGACTGCGCGTAGTGATGGAGCACATAACGACCCGCGACGCGGCCGAGTACGTGCAGGCGGATACCACTGGCGATCTCGGCGCGACGATCACGGTCCAGCACCTGATGCTCGACCGGAACGACATGCTCGTTGGCGGTATGCGTCCGCATTACTACTGCCTGCCGATCCTGAAGCGCGGCACCCACCGCCCCGCCCTTGTCGCCGCCGCCACCGGCGGAGACGAACGCTTTTTCCTCGGCACCGACAGCGCGCCCCACCCGCTCGACCGGAAAGAGGCCGAATGCTGCGCCGCCGGATGTTTCACCGCGCCCGTGGCGCTGGCCTGTCTGGCGGAACTTTTCGAGGCGGAAGGCGCGCTCGACCGGCTGGAGGGCTTCGTGTCGCGGCACGGACCCGGCTTCTACCGTCGCCCGGTCAACACCGCGACACTGACGCTTGAAAAGGGCGACCCCGTGGACCTGCCCGACCGGGTGGAGACCGGCGCGGGGCCTGTCGTGGTCTTCGACCCGAACCGGCCCATCCACTGGCGAGTGACGGAGGGGGGCGCTGCCCCCCGCTGACGCTCCCCCCGGAGTATTTCCGAACAGAAGAAGGACGAAGGACGACGATGATCCCAACGAGTTTTCCGCCCAAGGACGAGATCGCCCGGCTGACCGCGTCGATGCTTTTGGAGATCGAAGCGGTGCATTTCAATGCCGCCGAGCCGTTTACGCTGGCCTCGGGTCTGCCGTCGCCCACCTATATCGACTGCCGGAAGCTGATCTCGTACCCGCGCATCAGATCGACACTGATGGATTTCCTGGCCGTGACGGTCATGCGCGACGCGGGCTTCGAGGCTTTCGACAATATCGCGGGCGGCGAAACCGCAGGCATCCCCTTCGCCGCGCTCATGGCCGAGCGGCTGGCGCTGCCGATGACCTACGTACGGAAAAAGCCCAAGGGTTACGGACGGAACGCGCGGATCGAGGGGCACATGCGAGAGGGCGAGCGGGTGCTTCTGGTCGAGGACCTGACCACCGATGGCGGCTCGAAGCTGTCCTTCGTGGACGCGATTCGCGAGACCGGCGCGAGCTGCGGCCACACGGCGGTGATCTTCTATTACGGCATCTTCCCCGAGACGGTGGACACGCTTGGCGCGCATGGCGTCCAGCTTCATCATCTCTGCACCTGGTGGGACGTGCTGAAGGTCGCCCGCGAGGGAAAAACCTTTGATGCCAAGACCCTCGACGAAGTGGAATCCTTCCTGCGCGCGCCGAGGGCGTGGCAGGACGCGCGGGCCTGAGAAATCTTCTCCACAGGGAGGCCGTCCCTGTGGAGAACCCGTCCACAGAATCGCCCTCACCGGCCTGCATCTTGTGGCGGCGCAGCGTGTCGATACCATATTTCTGATCGACCCGAACCATCCCTCGGGTTATCCTCACCCTTACCCCCAGAGATTTCCCGATAGCCAGAGGCCGGGGAAAGGCAGTAAGACCGTGGCCTCAGGGGACAGGATGAGCAGGCATGAACGAGATCGCACAGATCCGCACGGACACCGCGCCGGACGAGAAAGAAACCGTACCGCACAATATCGAGGCCGAGCAGCAATTGCTTGGCGCGATCCTGACGAATAACGACATTTACGACCGGGTGGCGGGCGTCATCAACGAGACGCATTTCTACGACCCGGTCCATGCCCGCATCTACGAGATCGCGGCAAGCCGGATCGCCAAGAATGCGCTGGCGTCGCCTGTGACGCTGAAGGCGTTTCTGGAGGACGATCCAGGCCTGAAGGAGCTGGGCGGACCGGCCTATCTGGTGCGGCTGGCGGGCGCGGCGATCTCGTCCTTTGCCGCACGCGATTACGCTCAGATGATCTACGACCTCGCCATCCGGCGGAAGCTGATGGAGCTTGGCCGGGACATCTCGGCCAAGGCCGCGCGGGTCGAGGTGGCCAGCGAGCCGAAAGAACAGATCGTCGAGGCGGAACAGGCACTCTACAAGCTGGGCGAGCAGGGTCAGACGACGCAGGGATTCCAGAGCTTTCTCAAAGCGGTGACCGACGCGGTGAACGTCGCCAACGCCGCCTATCAGCGGGACGGCGGGCTGGCCGGTGTGTCCACGGGCCTGATCGACATGGACAAGAAGCTGGGCGGTCTGCACAAGTCGGACCTTCTGATCCTCGCCGGGCGGCCGTCGATGGGCAAGACGTCGCTCGCCACGAACATCGCCTTCAACATCGCCAAGGCCTATCGGAAGGGCAAACGACACGACGGGACCGAGGGCGCGGTGGATGGCGGCGTGGTGGGCTTCTATTCGCTGGAAATGTCCGCCGAACAGCTGGCCGCACGTATCCTGTCGGAAGCCGCCGAGGTGCCGTCGGAGCAGATCCGGCGGGGCGATATGACCGAGGGCGAGTTCCGCCGCTTCGTCGAGGCCGCCAAGACGCTGGAGGCCTGCCCGCTTTATATCGACGACACCCCCGCCCTGCCGATCAGCCAGCTGGCGGCGCGGGCGCGGCGGCTGAAGCGCGAGCATGGGCTGGACGTTCTGATCGTGGACTATCTGCAGCTTGTCCGGCCGGCCTCGGCCAAAGACAGCCGGGTGAACGAGGTCTCGGAGATCACGCAGGGCCTGAAGGCCATCGCCAAAGAGCTCGACATCCCCGTGATCGCGCTTTCGCAGCTGAGCCGTCAGGTGGAAAGCCGCGAGGACAAGCGCCCGCAGCTGTCGGACCTGAGGGAATCGGGCTCGATCGAGCAGGACGCCGACGTGGTGATGTTCGTGTTCCGCGAGGAGTACTACAAGGAGCGCGAAAAGCCGGGCGATCACGATCTTGAAGCCATGGCGAAATGGCAGGAAGAGATGGAGCGGCTCCACGGCCGGGCCGAGGTGATCATCGGCAAGCAGCGTCACGGCCCGATCGGCACGGTGGAACTGTCCTTCGAAGGCCGCTTCACCCGCTTCGGGAACCTCGTGAAGCCGTGGCAGCAGGGGGCCGACAGCGGCTTCTGATCTTTTCCGGTGGCAAGGGGCGCTGCCCCTCGCCGCTTTGCGGCTCACCCCGGGATTTTTCGGAACAGGCGAAGACAATTTGACTTAAATTGTCGCTACTTCTGTTCAAAAAATACTCCGGGGAGCGACGAGCGCAGCGAGGCGTGGGGCGGAGCCCCCAAGAACACAGATCGGGCGATGCGGGACGCGGCCGCTCAGGCCAGACGTCTGCCGATCACCCAGGCGCCCCATGCGATCAGCGCGCCCGCATAGCCGTCGACGGCATAATGCCAGCCAAGATGCACCGAGCCCACCATGATGATCGCGGCGAAACCCCACATGACCCAGGCGGACCAGCGCGCATGGGTGGAGGCGTAGAGCGCCATCAGGACCGATGTCGCCACATGCATGGACGGCATGGCCGAGATACCCGCAAGCCGCCCGTCGGTCATGTGACCGGACCAGAGCCCTTCCTGCACGTCGAGCGCCCAGACCGGCGAGACCTCGGCCAATGCGCGAAGATGGATCATGAGCGGCTCGAAATCAGAGCCCAGCCCGAGCCGGTCGTAATAGACCGGTCCGGCGGAGGAGAACACCATCGCCAGAAGGTTGCCGCCCACGCCGAAGGTCAGGACGAAGCCGATGAGATAGGCGCGGGCCTTTGTGTCTTCGGGCCGGGCGAAACAGGCCACGAAGGTCACGAAATAAATCAGGAAGAACCACGCGTGATATGCCGCGTTCAGGAATGTCGTCGCGGGGGCCGTTCCGAACAGCGCCAGCGTGATCCGGTAGGGGTCGACGCCGAAATGAAGAATGCGGTCCAGTTTCGCGAAAGCCTCGTCCCAGGCGAAGGGATTGAGGACCGTGATCATCTCTTTCAGATATGCCGACGCGCCGATGAAGAAGCTGAGGATCACCATCTTGGCGATGCCACCCAGCACCCGGTCCCGGTCGGTGAAAAGCGCGCGGAGCGATGCCATCAGGTCCGGAATCGGGGTCGTCGATTTCTCGACAACCGCCAGCAGGACAACGCGCCGGATCAGCAGCGCAAGCAGGAACCACGGCACGCAGATGGTCAAGAGAACGCCCAGGATCTGCACCATACCGGGGTCGAAACGATAGGCCGAGACCTGGCCCAGCGCGATGGCGGTCGCCCCATGGGCAGCAATCAGGAACAGATAGGCGCGCGACAGGCCGAGCGGCAGGCTTTGCGGCCTGTCGAAAGTCTGGATATTGGCGTCCGCCGTCATGCGTGTCTGCCCCGGAAGAGGAAAAATGCTCTTGTTTCACTGACCGTGCTAGAGGCGGAAGGTGGCAGGAATGGGGCGCGCAAAGGACGGGAATGGGTAGCCGCAGGCCTCATGTCAGGACGTGGATCGCCTATAAAATCATCGTGTTTGAGGTTCATCCGGGCTTGTCCGGTTGGAATTCTCGGGCAGACTGAAACCATGCGCATTTTTGTCATTCCTTTGCTCGCCTTTCTCGCCCTTCCTGCCGCCGCCGACCCCGTCGAGGTTGATGTCGAGCTTGCGCTCATGGTCGATGTCTCGCGCTCGATGGGGCCAATGGAGCTGGAGCTCCAGCGGAAGGGCTATGCCGAGGCCATCGCTTCGGACGAGGTGACGCGGGTGATCGAAACCAGTTTCACCGGGCGGATCGCGCTGACTTATGTCGAATGGGCGGGCGACGGGCTGCAACGTGTGGTGGTGCCATGGACCATCGTCGACGGGCCTGAGGCAGCACAGGCCATCGCGGACCAACTGACGGCCACCTACGATTACGGGATGCGCCGCACGTCGGTGTCCGGCGCGATCCGTTTCGCGACTTACGAGATAGAAAACAACGATTTCATCGGCTTGCGCCGCGTCATCGATGTTTCGGGAGACGGGCCGAACAATGACGGGCGCCCGGTGACGATGGCCCGCGACGCCGCGCTGGAGGCCGGCATCGTCATCAACGGGTTGCCGCTGATGACCGAGGACTCGACCTCTCGCTGGGGGATCGACGACCTCGACGTCTACTATGAGCGCTGCGTGATCGGCGGTCCCGGCGCCTTCGTCGTGCCGGTGACCGACTGGGCCGACTTCCCGCTGGCGGTGCGCCGCAAGCTCGTCCTCGAACTGGTGGGGCCGATGCCCGAGGGGCTCTGGCCGGTTCAGGGGCGCACTGGCGCGACCGAAACGGGCTATGACTGCATGATCGGAGAAAAGCTCCGCCGCGAAAGGGAGCTGATCTATGGCGAGCCATGAGGATGGGCGCGGCAAGAGCACACCGTGGTCCTTTCTGGCCGGGGCCGTTCTGACGCCCGTGGTTCTCTTTGGCGGAATGGCGCTCGCGATAGGCCGGGGTTCCTTCTACGTCCTCGACCCGGAATACATCATCACCTCGGTCTTCGGCGTGCCGCTTGTCGCCTTTCTGGCGACCTTCCTTCTGTCGAAGATGAACGAGGTGCGCCCCAAGGTTCCGCGCTGGACTACGATCTGGGTCGCCTTCGTCAGCCTCGCGCATTTATTCATCTGGATACAGATGGCGGCCGCCGCCTAAGGGCATCCTCGCGCGAAAGCGGCTTGACCCCGCCACGTCGCAAGGCGAAACCAACCTCACCATGGCCCATGCACATCTGACCATCGACCTCGACGCCATCGCAGCCAACTGGCGCGCGCTGGACGAGACCTCCCCCCCCCATGTCGAGACCGGCGCGGTCGTCAAGGCGGACGGCTACGGGCTGGGCTCCGGCCGTGTCGCGGCAACGCTGGCCCGCGCAGGCGCCACCAGCTTTTTCGTCGCGCAAGCGGGCGAAGGCCGCGAGGTTCGGAAGGCGGTGGGTGACGAGGCCGATATCTATGTCTTTGCAGGGCATCTGGATGGTGACGCCGACCTTCTGACGGCCAGCCGCCTGATCCCCTGCCTCAACAGCCCCGATCAGGTGGCGCGGCATTTCTCGCGCCTGCCGGGCCATCCCTTTGCGGTCCAGCTCGACAGTGGCATGAACCGGCTGGGGCTGGAGCCCGAGGACTGGGACGCGCTGAAAGGCGACCTGATCGACGCGGGCCCGCGCCTCGTGATGAGCCATCTTGCCTGCGCCGACGAGCCGGACCATCCGATGAACGCCCGGCAACTCACGCAATTCCGCGACATGACAGATGGGATCGCGCATCGCCGGTCCCTTGGTGCGACGGGCGGCATTATGATGGGACCCGAATACCATTTCGACCTGACCCGCCCCGGCGTCGGCCTTTACGGGGGTCTGCCCTTTGCCGAGGCCACCCCCGTCGTCGCCCTCTCCGCCCCGGTGATCCAGACGCGCACCGTCCGCCCCTTCGAGACGGTCGGCTACGCCAATAGCTGGGAAGCCAAGATCGAAAGCAGGATCGCCACGATCTCGGCCGGGTACGCCGACGGGCTGATCCGGGCCATGGGACCGAAGGCTCAGGTCTATGCGGGCAACACGCCCTGCCCCGTGGTGGGCCGGGTGTCCATGGACCTGATTACTGTGGACGTCACCCATCTGGACGAGGTGCCCGAGCGTCTCGACATCCTCTCCCCCGCTCAGGGCGTCGATGCACTGGCCGACGCCGCCGGCACCATCGGCTACGAGATCCTGACCTCGCTGGGTCACCGCTACGCGCGCCACTACACGGGCGGCGCATGAAATTTCTCGCCACGATAGGACGGTCGGTCCTTGGCCTTCTGGCGGCGATCGGGCGCGTGGCGCTGTTCGCCGTCGAGACGATCAGCCACCTGTTCCGTCCGCCATGGTACCCGCGCGAATTCGGCGCGGCGCTGATGCAGATCGGGTATTTCTCGCTGCCTGTCGTGGGCCTGACCACCATCTTCACCGGCGGCGCGCTGGCCCTGCAGATCTACGCCGGCGGCGCGCGCTTCTCGGCCGAGGCCGTGGTGCCCCAGATCGTCGCCATCGGCATGGTGCGCGAGCTTGGCCCCGTCCTTGTGGGCCTGATGATCGCGGCGCGCGTCACCTCGTCCATCGCCGCCGAGATCGCCACCATGAAGGTGACCGAGCAGATTGACGCGCTGGTCACGCTGTCGACCAACCCGATGAAATACCTGACGCTGCCCCGCGTGCTGGCCGCCACGCTGGTCATGCCGATCCTTGTCGCCGTGGGCGACACCATCGGGATCATGGGCGGGTATCTGGTCGGCACCGGGCGTCTGGGCTTCAACCCCGGAACCTATCTGACCAACACCATCGACTTTCTCGAATGGCTCGACATCGTGTCGTCACTCTCGAAGGGCGCTGTCTTCGGCTTTCTCGCCGCGCTGATGGGCTGCTATTTCGGGATGGGCTCGGCACGGGGCGCGGCGGGCGTGGGCGCGGCCACCAAGGGCGCGGTCGTCGCGGCCTCGGTCCTGATCCTGGCGGCCAACTTCATCCTGACAGAATTGTTCTTCGCGGCATGATCGAGCTTCGCGGCATAGAAAAGTCCTTCGGGCCCAAGAACGTTCTGAGGGGCGTCGACCTGACGATCCCGAAGGGCGAAAGCATGGTGATCATCGGCGGCTCCGGCACGGGAAAGTCGGTCACGCTGAAATGCGTGCTTGGCCTGATCACGCCCGACAAGGGCGAGATCCTTGTCGACGGGCAGGACGTGACCAAGCTCCGCCAGGGCTCGTCCGAGCGCGACGCCTTCCTCGCCCGCTTCGGGATGCTGTTCCAGGGCGGTGCGCTCTTCGACTCGCTAACCGTCTGGCAGAACGTGGCCTTCCGCCTGCTGCGCGGGACGATGAAGAAGACCAAGGCCGAGGCGCGCGAGATCGCCATCGAGAAGCTGCGCCGCGTGGGGCTGACCCCTGACGTGGCGGACCTCTACCCGTCTGAGCTGTCGGGCGGCATGCAGAAACGCGTAGGCCTCGCCCGCGCCATCGCCGCCGAGCCCGAAATCATCTTCTTCGACGAACCGACAACGGGCCTCGATCCGATCATGTCGGGCGTCATCAACGAGCTGATCCGCGAGATCGTGGTCGAGATGGGCGCAACCGCCATGACTATTACCCATGACATGACCAGCGTGCGCGCAATTGCCGACAAGGTCGCCATGATTCACGGCGGCAAGGTGCGCTGGACCGGGCCGATCTCCCAGATGGACAACAGCGGCGACCCGTACCTCACGCAGTTCATCACCGGCTCCGCGGACGGCCCCATCGAATCTGTCCGTTAACCCTTTTTGCAAATTCGCAACGGTTTGGTTCCATTTTGGAAACAACGGGGGACTCTCAACGGAAATTTAACCAAACTCCCGTCTGTTCTGCCCATGGGGTGACAAACGGACGGAGCATTGATGCTGCCCATCGATCTCTTTGCGCTGATTTTCCTGCGCGCCTGCCTCCTTGCCCTGCCCATCTCGGTAGGGCTTCTGGCCTTTCGCCGCCTGTTGCTGTCAGAAACGCTGAACGCATGGCTCTACGCCCTGATCGTCGGCTTCGCGGCCTTCTCGGTTGCCGGGCTGGTGCCCTGGGCGGTCGGTCTGGCCGACCTCCCGATTCTTTTCGCTGTCTCGGCGGCGGTGTCGCCCCTGATTTGGCTTGTCACCGTAGTGGTTTGCGGGATCGGGCGCAGGGATCATTACGATCTGCCGGATGCCGAAACCATGGCCGTGACGGACAACCCCGCGGCCTTGAAACCGCGCGTTGCGCCGCTTCTTCTGACCGACCCGGTCGCGCCCGAAGCAAAGGCCGATCCGGTGCCCGTGTTCCGCCACCGCCCGGCACCCGTCGCCGTGGCCACGACGCCCGGCAGCGTCATGGAGGTGGCCCGCGCCATGCGGGGCCGCGCGACGAGCGAGGCGCGCCGCGTCAGAAAGCTCCTGCCGCCCCCTGCCCCCGGCCCCGCCGACCTGCCGTTCCTGCGCTAGGGCTTATCCACAGAATTCGGGGGGTATTGACCACCCAACCGCAACCCGCTGTTTCCATCGGAACCGGCAGGATGTGTGTTATGTTAACCATGCGGTAGGCGTTGTATTTGAGCCGCGCCGCCTTGTGTTGGTTAATTAGTGGGGGTCTCCCATGTCCGTTAATGCTTTGACGCCGCTCTGGCGCGCGCACTCCGTCCTGCAGGCCATGTCCATGGCGCTTGTCGCCGCCCTGGCTTTGGGACTTACGCTTTCCTTTGTTCTTTCTACGGCCGGCATCCTGCCCGGCCTTACCGCCACGCTGACGCTCAGCGACGGCACGGCGCTTGCCGCCGGCCCCGCCCTGCACGGTGCGGCGGCGCTCGTCGCGCTTCTGCTCGTGGCCTACATGCCCGCGAACTGGCGGATGCGCGCGCTTGAGACGTCGCACCGCTCGTTCCGCATGGGGCAGGACGACGTGATCCGCGCCTACCGCGCGGCCCACGCCGCCGACCGCGCGGGCGCGTTCAAACTCGGCTCGGAATACGACGCGGTCCGTGAACGGATGGAGCATCTGGCAAACCACCCCGACCTTGGCCATCTTGAGCCCGGCATCCTCGAACTGGCCGCACAGATGAGCCAGACCAGCCAGGACCTCGCCCGGAAATACTCAGACGAGACAGTCGCCCGCGCCCGCGCCTTCCTGACCGAGCGTCAGACCGAGGCCGAGCGGATGCAGGAGCGGATCGAGACCGCGCTTGCCGCCAGCCGCGACATCCGCCGCTGGCATGACCGCGTGGCGCTGGACGAAGACGTGGCGCAGTCGCGCCTGAACGTCCTGATCGCGGAGCTGGACGAGGTGCTGCCCGAGATCGGCCTCGCCCCCACCGCGCCCGCGACCCGCCCCGACGTGATCCGCCTGTCGGACCGCGCCAAGCCGCGCGACATCGCCGCCGAATAGACCGACACCGCCGTTCCCCCGGCTGCCCCTGCCTGCCACCCAAGGACGCTTGCCCTTGGCTCCGGGCGGGGGCAAGAAGGCGGCATGGCGAAGCAACCCTCGTTCACCTGCAGCAATTGCGGCGCGGTCCACTCGAAATGGTCGGGCCGCTGCGACGATTGCGGCGCGTGGAACACCATTACCGAAGACATCCCACTCTCGGCCGGTCCCGCCAAGGCGGGTCTGGGCGACGCGCGGGGCCGCGCCATCGCGCTCGGCACGCTGGCAAGCGAAGACGCCCCCCCGCCCCGGACGCTTTCGGGCATCGCGGAACTGGACCGCGTGCTGGGCGGCGGTCTGGTCGAGGCGTCGGCCGTTCTGGTGGGTGGCGATCCGGGGATCGGCAAATCCACGATGCTCCTGCAGGCCGCGGCCGCCCTTGGCCGGGCCGGGCTGAAAGCCGCCTATATCACGGGCGAGGAAGCGGCGGCGCAGGTGCGGATGCGCGCCCGCCGCCTCGGCCTTGGCGACGCGCCGGTGCAACTGGCCGCCGAGACCAACCTGCGCGACATCCTGACCACGCTCGACCGCGAGGCGCCGGACGTGGCCATCATCGACTCGATCCAGACCATGTGGCTCGACACGGTGGGCTCCGCCCCCGGCTCGGTCTCTCAGGTGCGCGCGGCTGCCCATGAGCTGACGAGCTTCGCCAAGCGCAAGGGCACGGCGGTGATCCTTGTGGGCCACGTCACCAAGGACGGCCAGATCGCGGGTCCGCGCGTGGTCGAGCACATGGTGGACACGGTTCTCTATTTCGAGGGCGAGCGCGGGCACCAGTTCCGCATTCTCCGCGCGGTCAAGAACCGCTTCGGCCCTGCCGACGAGATCGGCGTCTTCGAGATGACAGGCGGCGGTCTGGCCGAGGTGGCGAACCCTTCGGCGCTGTTCCTGTCCGACCGGGGCGCCAACACAGCGGGATCGGCGGTCTTTGCGGGCATCGAGGGCACCCGCCCCGTCCTTTGCGAGTTCCAGGCCCTCGTGGCGCCTGCGCCGGCGGGTCAGGCGCGGCGTTCGGTCGTGGGGTGGGACGGCGGGCGGCTGGCCATGATCCTTGCCGTGCTCGAAGCGCGCTGCGGCATCCCCTTCGCCGGGCTCGACGTCTATCTGAATGTGGCCGGCGGCCTCAGGATCACCGAACCGGCGGCGGATCTTGCTGTGGCCGCGGCGCTACTTTCGGCGCGTGAAGACGTGAGCCTGCCCGCCAATACTGTCGTTTTCGGCGAAATCAGCCTATCAGGAGACCTGCGTCCCGTCGGGCAGACGGATGCGCGCCTGAAGGAGGCCGAGAAGCTGGGCTTCGGGGCGGCCATACTGCCCAAGGGCGCCAAGGTCAGCAGCGATGCAAAGGTGGCGGCACGCCAGATGCCGAACCTTCAGACGCTGGTCGGTGATGTATTTGGTGCGGGCTAGGCCCGGAGGCAATTGAGCGAGGCAAGGCATGGATAATTTCACCATCATCGACGGTATCGTCGCCGTCATCATCCTGTTGTCGGCCATCCTGGCCTATAGCCGGGGCTTCATCCGCGAGACGCTGGCCATCGGCGGCTGGATCCTCGCCGCCATCGCTGCCTATATCTTCGCGCCCACCGCCGAGCCTCTGATGCGCGAAGTGCCGGTCCTGAAGGATTTCTTGGGACCGTCCTGCGAACTGGCGATGATCGCGTCCTTCGCCGCCGTCTTCGCGCTGGCGCTGATTATCGTGTCGGTTTTCACACCCCTCTTCGCGGGCGCGGTGCAGCGCTCGGCCCTTGGCGGCATCGACCAGGGGCTCGGATTTCTCTTCGGCGTGGTGCGGGGTGCGCTTCTGGTGGCCATCGCCTTCATCATCTACGAGCGCGTGATCGTCTCCGACCCCATCCCCATGGTGGATGACAGCCGGACCGCCGTGGTCTTCGCGCAAATCTCGGAAGCGCTGGATGAGCGGATGCCGCAGGACGCGCCCGGCTGGGTCGTCGCGCGGTACGAAGAGCTGATCGGCAAGTGCTCGACCGCCTCGGGCGCGTGATCTTTCGCCACAATTGAGACCTTGGACCGCTGAAAGCGGATTGATTCGGTGCAGGTGGCTGCACCGAAATCCGTTTTGAACAAAGAAATTTCCGAAAAATTCATGGAAAACAAACTGTTTCCATGCTGGGGCGGCGCGAAATCGGGCAAACTCGGGACGTCGGGTTAAGGCTGTTTTCGACGGTTATTGTCGGGCCAGCCGGAACAATGACCCGGAAAAATCCAATGATTCCTGAAGATGCGCCCGAAGACCGGCCCGCATTGTTTCGCCTTTTGCGGGCCTCTGGAGGCGCCTCGTTCATGCTTTTGGCGGCAGGATCATAAAGACGCCCCGAAAGCGAGGAATTGCGCCCAAGTGAGGCCAAGCCCACCTGTCATAAACAGTCTTGTAAGCGAAGTCGTGGTTTCCAGGGTTTCGCGTAACGAGTGAAAGCGTACCGGCGCCGGAGGGCCGTGTTGGTCCCCGGCGCCACCCCCAGAACGGGCGGTAGCGAGTGTATCGGGACAAGTGTTTCAGCCCGTTTGTGTAGTGAGTGCCACCAGTATGGTGCAACCCCGCCCCTGAAGGCCCGTGTCCCCACCGGATGCGGGCCTTCGGACTCTGAGGGGTTGCGCCGGGCTTCGCCCGTCGCGGGGTGGCGGGGGGCGCTGCCCCCCTCTTGGTCCGCTGGCGCGGCCCAATTCACCCCCCGGGATATTTCCGAACAGGCGAAGGAGGCGGCAGGAGCGCCCGCCCACGCGGCATTCCGTCCCGGTGGCTCATGTGAGGGACCGCGAGGCGGTTTCTACCCGTGACAGCGCCGGCACTGGCCGCTATAGGGGGCCAAGCTGCCCATGACATCGGAGCCTGTTGCAACGCGATGGCCCAGACCTTGTCCCCGACACCTTTGACCACCGATCCCTTCGACGACGACAAACTGCGCGAGGAATGCGGTATTTTCGGCGTGACCGGCGTGGCGGATGCCGCGAATTTCGTGGCGCTTGGCCTCCATGCGCTGCAACACCGGGGTCAGGAGGCGGGCGGGATCGTCACCTACGACCCCGAGCAGGGCTTCAACTCGGCCCGGCGTTTCGGGCTGGTCCGGGACAACTTCACCAACCAGTCGATCATGGACACGCTGCCGGGCGCGCTTGGCATCGGGCATGTGCGCTATTCGACCACCGGGTCCAAGGGCAACACGCAGATCCGGGACGTGCAGCCGTTTTTCGGCGAGTTCTCGATGGGCGGCGCGGCGATTGCCCATAACGGCAACATCACCAATGCGGATTCGCTCCGCCGCGAGCTGATCGAGCGCGGCTCGATCTTTCAGTCCTCGTCGGACAGCGAATGCATCATCCACCTGATGGCGCGGTCCTTGCAGACTTCGATCCCCGAGCGGATGAAGGATGCGCTGCGGCGGGTCGAAGGGGCGTTTTCCGTGATCGCCATGACGCGGACCAAGCTGATCGGCGTGCGCGATCCCTTAGGCGTGCGCCCGCTGGTCCTGGGCCGTCTGGGTGAGGATGGCTGGGCGCTGGCGTCCGAGACCTGTGCGCTCGACATCATCGGCGCGCAGTTCGTGCGCGAGGTCGAGCCGGGCGAAATGGTCGTCATCGAGCACGACAAGGTGGCGAGCCACCGGCCGTTCGAGGCGAAGCGCCCGCGCTTCTGCATCTTCGAACATGTCTATTTCAGCCGCCCCGATTCGACGCTTGGCGGGCGGTCGGTCTACGAGACGCGCTCGGCCATCGGGCGGGAACTGGCGATCGAGGCGCCGGTCGAGGCCGACCTCGTCTGCCCGGTGCCGGACAGCGGCACGCCTGCGGCCATCGGCTACAGCCTGGAATCGGGCATCCCCTACGCCATGGGGATCATCCGGAACCAGTATATGGGCCGGACCTTCATCGAGCCGACCGAGCATATCCGGAACATGGGCGTGCGCCTGAAGCTGAACGTGAACCGGGCGCTCATACGGGGCAAGCGGGTCATTCTGGTCGATGACAGCGTCGTACGCGGCACCACCAGCCGGAAGATCAAGGAGATGATCCTGGACGCGGGCGCGGCCGAGGTGCATTTCCGCATCGCCTCGCCGCCAACGGCATGGCCCTGTTTCTACGGCGTCGACACGCCGCAGCGGGAAAAGCTACTGGCCGCCACCATGAGCGAGGAGGAGATGCGCGAGCATCTCGGGGTGGATTCGCTCCGCTTCATCTCGCTCGACGGGCTCTATCGCGCTGTGGGCGAGGCCAAGGGGCGCGACGCCGACAGTCCGCAATATTGCGACGCCTGTTTCTCGGGTGAATACCCGGTGGCGCCGAAGGACCAGATCGACAAGGGCTTCACGCTGAAGGCGGCGGAATAAGCTCCAACTGTCACAAAAGCTTTGCAAAACCGTCGTATCGCCCGAGGGCGGAAAGAAACGGTCGGGGGCGCGCGTCGGGCAATGCTGAATATTCTGGTTCTCTGCACGGGGAATTCCGCGCGCTCGATCCTGGGCGAGGCCCTGATCGGCGCGCTCGGCGCCGGACGCGTCGCCGCGCATTCCGCAGGCTCGCATCCCAAGGGTCAGCCGCACCCCGAAGCGCTGGCACGGCTTCGCGCCGAGGGGATCGCGGCCGAAGGGTTCCGCTCGAAAAGCTGGGACGAGTTCTCGGGCGACGATGCGCCCCGGCTCGACATCGTCATAACCGTCTGCGACAGCGCGGCGGGCGAGACCTGTCCCTACTGGGCGGGCGCGCCGGTGACGGTGCATTGGGGTCTGCCGGACCCGGCGGGCGCCCAGGACGAGCCGCGCGCCTTTGCCGAGGCGTTCGCCGCGCTCAAGTCCCGCGTCGAGGCGATGCTGGCTCTGCCCCTTGAAGACATGACCCCGGCCGAGCGAAAAACCGCGCTTTCCCGAATACATACCGAGACCGCCTGATGCAGACCGACCTTCCCCGCCGCCTTGCTGCCGAGGCGCTTGGCACCTTTTTCCTTGTGGCCACGGTCGTCGGCTCGGGCATCATGGCGGACACGCTGACCGAGGACGTGGCGCTGTCGCTTCTGGGGAACACGATCCCGACGGGGGCGATCCTTGTCGTGCTGATTACGGTACTTGGGCCGCTGTCGGGCGCGCATTTCAACCCTGCGGTCTCGCTGGGGTTCGCGCTGACGCGCGCTCTGCCCTGGCGCGAACTGGCGCCCTATGTGGCGGCGCAGGTGGCCGGCGGCATCCTTGGCACCTTCGCGGCGCATCTGATGTTCGAGATGCCGATGCTACAGGCCTCGGCCACGATGCGGACGGGGCCGGCACAGTGGTTCTCGGAACTGGTGGCCGCCTTCGGGCTGATGGCGATCATCCTTGGCGGGCTGGCCACGCGCGCCAATGCCGTGCCGTGGCTGGTGGGGCTCTATATCACGGCGGCCTACTGGTTCACCGCCTCGACATCCTTCGCCAACCCCGCTGTTGCCATTGCGCGCGCGCTGACCGACACCTTCTCGGGCATTCGTCCGGGCGACCTGCCGGGGTTCATCGTGGCGGAATGCCTTGGCGCGGCGCTGGCCGTCTGGGTGGCAGGCTGGCTCTGGGCCAAGCGGAGCGCTTGACCGGGGCGCGTCCCCGCCCCATCAAGTGGCCATGGACCTGAACGACGATCCCCGCTGGCGGCGGTTCAACGACACCAGCCGCCCCTGCCCCTGCTGCGGACGCCGCTTCGACGGCGTCTTCGACATCGGCTATGACCATCCCGATCCCTGGCCCCACGGCAATCGTTCGGCCAGCGGTGAGGACGTGCTGCAGGTCGGCGAAGACGGGCTGACGGCGGATTACTGTTCCTGGGGGCAGCACCGGTTCATCCGCGCCGTCCTGCCCCTGCCGATCAGGGGCAGCGACAAGGTGTTCGCCTTCGGGCCATGGGGCAGCGTGAACCCGGCCAACTACGACCGTTATATCGAGGCGAGCCTGGGCGGCGCGCCGTTCGAGGGCAGCTTCGCCTGGCTCATGAACAAGTTGCCCGGTTTCGAGTTCGACGACTGGTTGCCCTGCAACCTCGTCCCCGGAGCAGCCGGCCAGCGGCCGGTGCTTGAGGTTCACGATGGTAGCCACGACCTCGCGCGTCTTCAGGAAGAGGGCATCACCTTCGACCAGTTGCTCGACATCTACGCCGCCGCCGGTCAGGACATCCGGCCGCACCTTCTGGACGGCTGAACGCTTGACCTTTGGGCGCGCGCGGCGCACATCGCGGGCACCATGACCGAGACGACACAGAAAATCGCGCTGATCACCGGCGCATCGCGCGGCCTGGGCGCCGCCATGGCCGAGGCGCTGGCGCCCGAGCATCACATCGTTGCCGTCGCCAAGACGGTGGGCGCGCTGGAAGAACTGGACGACCGTATTAAGGCCAAGGGCGGCTCAGCCACGCTGGCGCCCATGGACGTCACCGTCGAAGGCGCGATGGCGCAGCTTTGCCGCTCGGTCTTCGACCGTTGGGGCGGGATCGACCTCTGGGTCCATACCGCAATCCACGCCGCCCCGCTCTCGCCGGCCGATCACCTTGCCGCCAAGGACCTGTCGAAATCGGTCGATATCAACGTGACGGCCACGGCCACGCTGATCCGCATGGTGGCGCCGCTTCTGAACCGCGAAGGTGCGACGGCGGTCTTCATGGACGACCTGCGTGCCGGTCAGAAGTTCTTCGGCGGCTACGGCGCGACCAAGGCCGCGCAGATCGCGCTGGCACGAAGCTGGCAGGCCGAGACCGAGCGCACCGGCCCCCGCGTCGTCATCGCGACGCCCGACCCGATGCCCACCGCCGTCCGCGCGCGCTTCTTTCCCGGCGAGGACCGCTCGGTTCTGGCCGCACCGGCGGATGTGGCCGAGCGGATCGTCTCGGCTCTCTGACGCGCGCGGCGCCCGTCACCGTCTCATTCCCGCAGAAACCCGGTGAATTTGGGATTCAATCCCCCGCGCGGATGTTCTAATCAGAACCAAGGGCAGAAGGGGCAGCACGCGTGCGTATTCTCATCACCAATGACGACGGGATCAACGCACCCGGTCTGAAGGTGCTTCACGCCATCGCCAGCGAGATCGCGGGCGAGGATGGCGAGGTCTGGACCGTGGCACCAGCCTTCGAGCAGTCGGGCGTGGGCCACTGCATCAGCTACACTCACCCGACGATGCTGATCCAGCTCGAGGAACGGCGTTTCGCCGCCGAGGGCTCGCCCGCCGACTGTGTGCTGGCGGGGCTCTATCAGGTGATGAAGGACGCGCCCCCCGACCTTGTGCTGTCGGGCGTCAACCGGGGCAACAACGCCGCCGAGAACGTGCTGTATTCCGGCACCCTTGGCGGCGCGATGGAAGCGGCGCTTCAGGGGCTGCCGGCCATCGCCCTCAGCCAGTTCTACGGACCCGAGAATGCGGGTCTCGACAACCCGTTCGAGGCAGCCGCCAAGCACGGCGTCGACACGGTGCGGCGGCTTCTCCGCCACGGCATCTGGGACGGCGAGGCGTACCGCGTCTTTTACAACGTCAATTTCCCGCCCGTGCCTGCGGCGGATGTGAAGGGGCTGAAGGTCACCACTCAGGGCTGGCGCGACGACACCTCCTTCGGGGTCGAGCCGCATGTCTCGCCCTCGGGGCGCATGTTCCTCTGGGTCAAGGGCGGGCCGCAGCACGTACCGACCGCCCCCGGCACCGACGCGGCGGCGAACCTCGACGGCTATGTCTCGGTCACGCCCCTCCGCGCCGACCTGACAGCCCACGACACGATCCAGACTCTGAAGGACCGGCTGGAATGACCGCGGATCATGCCGAGCGCCAGATGGCGTTTCTCTTCGCGCTCCGGCAACGGGGCGTGACGGACAAGCGCGTGCTGGAAGCGATGGAAAAGATCGACCGGGGCGTCTTCGTGAAGGGGCTCTTCGCGGAACGCGCCTATGAGGACATGCCGCTGCCTATCGCCTGCGGCCAGACCATCAGCCAGCCCTCGGTCGTGGGTCTGATGACACAGGCGCTGGACGTGCAGCCGCGGCACAAGGTGCTCGAGGTCGGCACCGGCTCGGGATATCAGGCCGCCGTTCTCAGCCAGCTGGCGCGCCGGGTCTATACGGTCGACCGTCACCGCCGCCTCGTGGCCGAGGCGCAGGCGGGGTTCGACGCGCTTGGCCTGACCAATATCACCGCCTTTGCCGCCGACGGATCGCGCGGCCTGCCCGAACAGGCGCCCTTCGACCGCATTCTGGTGACCGCCGCCGCCGAAGACCCGCCCGGCCCCTTGTTGGCAGAGTTGAAAACTGGCGGTATCATGGTGGTGCCGGTCGGGCAGTCGGACGCGGTGCAGCACCTGATCAAGGTGACGCGCACCGAGACGGGCTACGACTATGACGAGCTTCGACCGGTCCGCTTCGTCCCCCTTGTCGAGGGGATGGGACAGGACTGAAGGATTTTTCAGGGTGAGGACCCCGACAGACGGGTCCCTCCGGATTGAGGATTGAGCGATGGCGAACATGATGAGTGCGAAGAGCGGCGTGGCGGTGGCGGCGCTTCTGATGCTGACAGCCTGTAACGGGCTGGGCGATTTCGACATGGATATGCGCGGAAACGGGAATGACCGTTTCCAGCCGACGGGCGGGCTGACCTCACCCGCGCCGCAGCCGGACGCGCGCGGCGTGCTGACCTATCCCGACTATCAGGTGGCCGTGGCACGGCCCGGCGACACGGTCGGCACCATTGCGGCCCGCCTTGGCGTTTCGGCGGACGAGCTGGCCCGGATCAACGCGCTGCCGCAGAACGTGGCGCTGAGATCTGGCGCGGTCGTCATCCTGCCGCAGGGCGCCGTCACGCCGGGCATCGCGCCTGTCGGCCCCGGCGGCACGGTGGATGTGGCGACCATCGCGGGCTCGGCCATCGAGCGTGCGGAAAACGGCTCGGCCACGCAGCCGATCCGGCACACGGTCCAGCCGGGCGAGACCGCCTTCTCGATCGCGCGCACCTATGGCGTGCCGGTCTCGGCGCTGGCGGAATGGAACGGGCTGGGCTCGGACCTGGCGCTGCGCGACGGGCAGACGCTTCTGATCCCGACGCGGAGCGAACCGGTCGAGGTCGCGACCATCGCCCCCGTCCCCGTCGCGCGCCCCGGTGCGGGCAGTGCCACGCCTGTGCCGCCCTCGGCCTCAGCGCCGCTGCCGGCGGTCGACGAGACACCCGTTGCCGCCGCCCCAACCCCGGCGCCCGCGCCGCAACCGACGGCCAGCACGCAATCGGCGGCCTCGGACACCTCGCGGCTGAGGATGCCGGTCCAAGGCCCCATCATCCGCGCCTTCGAGAAGGGGCGGAACGAGGGGATCGGCATTTCGGCCCCGGCCGGTACTGCCGTGGTAGCCGCCGACGCGGGCACCGTCGCTGCGATCACCCGCGATACGGATCAGGTGCCGATCCTCGTCATCCGCCACGAGAACAACATCCTGACGGTCTATGCGGGCGTCGCCAATGTGGGCGTGGAAAAGGGCGACAGCGTCCGCCGGGGCCAGAAGATCGCCGAGGTCCGCGAGGGCAGCCCGTCCTTCCTGCATTTCGAAGTGCGCGAGGGCTTCGAAAGTGTCGATCCCGAGCCCTACCTGCGGTGACGCCTTTCCGTCCCGCCCGTGTTCGTGGCGGGACGCCACGCCCGTATTCACCCAGGCAGGCGCCCGATTCGCGCCAGTGTTAACGGTTTCTGAACAGAGATCGGCGCTCGTGACGTTGCGTCATGAAATAGTATAACCCTCTGATTTAACGAGATACTCCACCTCAAGGAGAGCAGCGTTGAAAATTCCGCCCAAATTTAAACAAATATGATTGCAATAACCGTATGTGTTTCGAGTGAGAGGGTATGAGTATGACCACCAAACAACCAGGGCTTCTGGGATCCATCCGCCATCGCATGTCCGTGATGCGCCAGGACGACACCGGCTGGCAGCCGGTCTGCCCGGACCCCAATCCACCGCATGATCAACTGGACGTGGTGCGCGCCTATCGCCGCAGCCGGATCAGCCAGTCACGTCAGCTTTCACATAGTGTTTCGTGAGAAGGCGATGTCGGAACATGTGCTGACGTACTTCCTGGCCGTACTGGTCGTCACTTTGGTGGCGCCGTACCGCATCATAGAAATCCAACGATCGAGCCGGAGCGATGCGGATCGGACCAAGACGCCAAGAGACTGACGCGTCGCAAAAGACATTGGAGCAAAGTATTGATCCGGAAAATGATTTCATGGCGCCAAACGGCCGCCAATGACACCACTCGTCCGCCGATCGTGGAAGTATCCGCTCGCGAGATGGCCAGGGCCACACCGCAGGACTTGCCGTCCCATCGACCGCGAGAGCGCGCCCGCAAGAGCGAGCTTGTCCGTCTGTTCGCGTCGGACCTGACAACGGCACCGATTGCCAACGACGGCCCGTAGCGGCACGCCGATGCCGCCGCCGCCTTCGGATCGAGGGCGCGGTGCCGTGTCGGCGGTGTCTCGAATGGTTTTGAATTCCTGAGGGAAGCAACGGCGCCGCTGCAAAAGCGGTCCCGGTATGTCCTGAATTCGGCCGGTCGGACAGGGCATGTCAGGCCCGATGGAACCGGTTTTGTGCCGGGTCGGGCGCTACCCCGTCCCCGAATGAACGTTCGGGGCGGATCATCTCCGCCCCGCGTTCATTTTTCGTCAATCAACCGTACGGTCGATCAGGCCAGCGAGATGTTCGTGGCGCTTTCGCGGCCGTCGCGGCCGGTTTCGAGGTCGAAGGTGACCTTCTGGTTGTCGGCGAGGCCGGTCAGGCCCGAACGCTCGACAGCCGAGATGTGAACGAAAACGTCACGGCCGCCCGATTCAGGGGCGATGAAGCCGTAACCTTTGGTGGTGTTGAACCATTTCACGGTGCCATTGGCCATATCCGTGTCTCCTTTAGATAGTTCACTGCCCACGACATGTGGCAGCTTGGCGTCGTCAGGGCGATCGAGTGCCTTGGCGCCATAAAGGAGTCAGGGGTCGAAAGAGTAACTTAGCGAGCGGGCGTATGACAGGTTCGGGGGCTTGCGTCAAAGGAAATTCAAAGCGCTACGCCCTTTCGTCCCGCAAGATCGGTGAAATATTGCCACGCCACACGCCCCGAACGCGCGCCACGGGTTGCCTGCCATTCGATGGCCTCGGCGCGGAGCGTTTCGTCGTCGATCTCGACGCCATGGGCATCGCAATACCCTCTGATCATCGACAGATATTCGTCCTGCGTGCAGGGGTGGAAACCCAGCCACAGACCGAACCGGTCGGAGAGCGATACCTTTTCCTCGACCGCCTCGGACGGGTTGATGGCGGACGACCGCTCGTTCTCGATCATGTCGCGCGGCATCAGGTGGCGTCGGTTGGACGTGGCGTAGAACAGCACGTTGTCCGGCCGCCCCTCGATCCCGCCGTCCAGCACCGCTTTCAGCGATTTGTAATGCTGGTCGTCATGGCTGAACGACAGGTCGTCGCAGAACAAGAGAAAGCGGTGATCGGTGGCGCGGAGGTGGTTGAGAAGCCGCCCGACGCTCGGCAGGTCCTCGCGCTGGATCTCGACGATCTTGAGCCTGAGCCCCTCGGACAGCACCTGGGCATGGGCGGCCTTTACGAGGCTGGATTTTCCCATGCCCCGCGATCCCCAGAGAAGCGCATTATTGGCGGGAAGACCCCGCGCGAACTGGCGCGTGTTCTCCAGAAGCGTGTCGCGGGACCGGTCGATGCCCACCAGAAGCCCGATCTCCACCCGGTTGACGCGGGCGACAGGGTCAAGCCGGTCTGGGTTGGTATGCCAGACATAGGCGTCGGCCTCGTCGAAATCGGGGGCCGCCAGCGGCGCGGGCGCCATCCGCTCCAACGCGGCGGCGATGCGGGTCAGTGCCTCATCCGTCACGCCTTGGCGTCCTCGTCGTCGTCATCCTCGCCCCAAAGGTCTTCGTCCTCGTCAAGGACGCCCTCCTCGCGGAGACGGCGGAGACGCGCGGCCTCGACCCGTTTCACGAGTTGGATGGAGATCTCGTAAAGCCCGTAGACCACGGTGAAGAGGATCACCTGCGTGATGACGTCAGGCGGCGTGACGAGCGCGGCGAGGACCAGAATGCCCACCACCGCGTATTTCCGGACCTGTCCCAGCCCTTTGGACGACACGAGGCCCGCCTTCCCCATCAGCGTCAGCAGCACCGGAAGCTGGAAGCAAAGCCCGAAGGCCATGATGAACTTGAGCGAAATATCCAGCGACTCGTTGACCTTGCCGAAGAAGGTGATGCGGATGCCGTCCGCCGTTTCCGGCACCACGGCGGCATCGGGCGGAAGCTCGTCAACGGTGCCGGACAGAAGGTTCGCGAAGATCGACGAGACGTCCGCGAAGCCCAGGAAGAAGGCCATGGCGAGCGGCGTCACCACGAAATGCGCGAAGGAGGCGCCGAGAAGGAACATCACCGGCGAGGCGATGATGAACGGCAGAAAGGCCGATTTCTCGGACCGGTAGAGGCCCGGCGCGACAAATCGCCAGAGCTGGTGCGCGATCACTGGGAAGGCCAGGCCGAAGCCGAAGACCATCGAGATGCGGAAGAGCGTGAAAAGGTATTCCTGCGGGCTTGTATATTGCAGCGTCGGCGCCGGATCGCCCAGATCACGCAGCGTCGCCTCGATCGGGCCCAGAAGGAACTGAAGGATCGGCTCGGCCACGGTAAAGGCCAGCACGATGCCGATCAGAAGCGCGATGACCGAGCGGATCAGGCGTGTGCGAAGCTCGGCCAGATGCTCGATCAGGGGGGCAGAGCTGTCGTCGATATCGTCTTCGCGGGCGCTCATGCCTTGTCCTCGGTGGCGGGGGGCGTCTCGGGTTCCGCGCTGGCTTCGGCAGCCTCAGCCGCTTCGCGGTCCAGCCGTTCCTGCGTCTTCTTGGTGGAATATTCGCGGATCTTGCGGGCGGCCTCGGCCCGCTCCTCGGTCAGCTTGGATGTCTCGGGGCCGCGCGGTTTGGACGGCTTGTCCGGGTCGTAGTTCTTCAGGTCGTCCGCCGCTTCTTTCAGCGAGTCCATGCCCATCTTGGACGGGTTGGTCATGTTGCGGAAATCCTTGGCGGCATCCTTGACCCCGGCCTCATCGGCGGCATCCTCCATGGCGCGCTGAAACTCGCGCGCCATGCGCCGGAGCTTGGCCGTGAATTTCCCAAGCGCACGGAACATGCCGGGCAGGTCCTTGGGACCCACCACGATCAGCGCCACGATGCCGATGACGAGAAGCTCGCTCCAACCGAGGTCGAACATTGGGTCTGTCTCCCTTGGGGGGCCTTAGACCTTGTCCTTGGTCTCGGTCGTCTCTTCCGCCGGCGTCACGTCACGGGCAGAGGCCGAAGCGTTCTCTTCGTCCGAGATCTCTTTCTTGCCCTCGTCGACGCCCTTCTTGAAGGCGGTGATGCCCTTGCCGACCTCGCCCATGAGCGACGAGATCTTGCCGCGTCCGAAAAGGACCAGAACGACGATTGCGATCAGAAGAAGGCCGGGAAGGCCGATATTGTTGAGCATGGATCATCTCCCTGATTTCGGACCGTATTTAGGCAGCCCTCCGGGCGAGGAAAAGCGGCAAACGCATGGGCGCGGCTCGGGTCTGGTTTTTTGCGGGGTCCGGGAATACAACTGACAGGTCAATGGCAGTTGGGGTGCTGTAGTCGGAAAGCCTCGAAACCCGAATCAAGGAGACACCTATGTCCACACAACCTGCCACCATCACCGCCGAGGGCGCCGGCCCGGTCCTGGAAATCGTGACCTTCCGCCTTTTGGACGGCACCGATGAGGCCGCCTTCCTGACCGCCGCCGCCGGAACCGAAGCACTGCTTCGAGAGCGCGGCAGCCTTGTCCGCCGCGCCCTTGTCCGGGACGCCGACGGGCTTTGGACGGATGTCGTCGAATGGACCTCGATAGAGGCCGCCATGGCCGCCGCCGAGGCGGTGATGAGCCATCCCGACTTCGCCCCTTTCGGCGCGATGATCGACCCCGGTACGGTCACCATGCGGCACGCGCCCATCCGCTGGCGGATGGACTGACCGATGCGCCGCACCGACCGCCTCTTTGAACTGATCCAGGTGCTGAGAGACGGCCGGCTGCATCGCGGCAAGGATCTGGCGGAGCGGCTCGGCGTGTCGCTCCGCACGCTTTACCGTGACATGGATACGCTGGTCGCGAGCGGCATCCCCGTCGAGGGCGAACGTGGGCTGGGCTATATGATGACCGCGCCGATCACGCTGCCGCCCCTGAACCTGACCCTGGCCGAACTGGAGGCGCTGCATCTGGGGCTTTCGGTCGTCGAAAAGGCCGCCGACGAAGACATGCGCCGCGCCGCCCTCAGCCTTGCGTCCAAGATCGACGCCGTCCTGCCCGAGGACCGGACCGCGCCCGCCAATGGCTGGGGCTTTGCTGTCTACCCTTTCGCCGAGGCCGCGCGGGGCTTTGTCCACATGGCGCCGATCCGGGCCGCGATCAGGAGCCGCCGCAAGATCGACCTGGGGTATCTGGCACTTGACGGAGCCGAGACGACCCGCACCGTCCGTCCGCTTCAGATGGAGTACTGGGGCCGGGTCTGGACGCTTACCGCGTGGTGCGAGCTGCGCGACGCCTTTCGCGTGTTCCGCGTGGACCGCATTCAGACGCTGGACATCCGCCCCGAGAGTTTCGACGAGGAGCCGGGCAAGACGCTAGCGGATTACTTTGCCACTGTGGACGCGCCGCCCGCCTGATCCCTTCTTCTTGGTAAAAATACTCAAGGGGGAGCGCGAGGGGGACAGCGTCCCCCTCGCCCACCGCGGCCAATCTATTCGGCCGCAGCCGTCTTCATCACGGGAAACACGAAGCACCGCCCCCGCCGGATCATCAGCCAGAGCGCGGTGCCGGGTTTCGGCAGGAAGACGGATGGCACCGTCGCCTTCAGGACCGAGCCGTCATGGTCCATCAGAAACTCGACCAGGCTTTCCCGACCCATGTAGCGCGAGCGGATCACGGTGCCGCGCGCGGGCACGCCGTCCTCGGGTGTGGGGTTGGGGCCGCGCCCGTCGCGGTCGAAGTCGATACGGATGTGCTGGGGGCGGATCACGATCTCGACCTCGGTGCCGTCCGGCACGCCGGGAGCGAGGAAGACGCCGAAGGGCGTGTCTGTCAGTGCGCCGCGCACCGTGCCCCGGATCACGTTGATATCGCTGAAGAACGCCGCCGCACGCCGGTCGACGGGGGCATTGTAGACGTTATAGGGTGCGCCCCGCTGCACGATTTCGCCTTCGCGCATCAGCGCGATCTCGTCGGCCATGCGCATCGCCTCGTCCGGCTCGTGGGTGACCAGAAGAACGGCTGTGTTCTCGGCCTTGAGGATGTCCAGCGTCTCGTCCCGGATACCGTCGCGCAGCCGGTTGTCGAGGCCCGAGAACGGCTCGTCCATCAGCATCACGCGGGGCCGCGGCGCGATGGCGCGGGCGAGCGCCACGCGCTGCTGCTCGCCGCCCGACAACTCGTGGGGATAGGCGCTGCCGAAGCCCGCAAGGTGCACCTTTTCCAGCATCTCCTCGGCCCGCTTGCGCTTGGCGGCCTTGGCGCCCGAAAGGCCGAAGGCCACGTTGTCGATGACCGAGAGATGCGGGAAAAGCGCGAAATCCTGGAACATCAGGCCGATATGGCGCGCCTCGGGCGGCAGGTGGATGCTGTCGTCGGACAGGACGGTGCCGTCAAGAAGGATGCGCCCCCGGTCCTGCCGGTCGACGCCCGCGACAAGGCGGAGCGTCGTGGACTTGCCGCAGCCCGAAGGCCCAAGAAGGCAGGTCACCTGCCCCGGCGCGACATTAAGCGAGACGTCATGCACGACGTTCCGCCCGCCGAACCGGCGGGTCAGTCCTTCGACCACCAAGCCTTTGGCTGTCGTGCTCACGGCGTGCCTCGTCCCCAATTCCGACCGAAGCAGTCGGAATTGAGGCGGAATAACAACGCCCGCCCGGTCAGGCAAGCATCAAAGGGCCTCAGTCGGCGTAGACGATCGCGTTGGGCGAGGTCGCGGAGCCGTCGAATGTGATGTCGGTGCTGCCCCCCCGAAGCGCCGTGGTGGGGTTGTCGAGGAAGAAGAGCTCGATGTCACCGCCGGTGATGTCCCGGACAACGCCGTCCTCGTCGATCTCGAGCGCCCCGTCGAGCGGCGCGAAGAACGTCCCGCCGCCCACCGCCGCAGAGGAAAGAAACGTGATCTCGCCATCGACCGCGCGGCCCTCGCCCGCGATGGTGCCGGAGCTGTCGATCGTGCCCGCGTAAAAACCGTTGGCCGTGCCGTCGACCGTGGTGTTGGCGAAATCGACAGCAACCGTCAGGCTGCCGAGCATGCCCTCGGTGGAGACACCGAAATCGTCGACGATATACATGACGCCGGTATAGGTGGGCGTACCGCTGCCGGGCAGGCTGGAGCTGAGCGTGAGACCGCGCGTACTCTCGTAGACGTCGGCATATTCGTCGCCGAGGGCGGCAAACTCTGCCGGCGTCGGACCGCTGGACACGGGTGGCGTGGTGCCGCCTCCACCGCTGTCCTCGCCGCCTCCGTCAAACCAACCACACCCGGAAAGCGCAACACAAACTCCTGCAATTACGACGTATTTCATCATTTCTCCCAATTCACCGGTCCCTGATCCACGCCCATTCAAACGGGGGATTCGGGTCCGGTGAATTGGGCAGATGCCCTACATCGTGATGTTGGTGCCGCCGCCGTCATGGAGGAGGTTCTGGCCAACGATGAAGCCGGCGTGAACCGAGCAGAGGAATGCGCAGGTCGCGCCGAATTCCTCTTGCGTGCCGTAGCGGCGCACGGGGATCGACGCCTCGCGCTTTTTCCGGGCCTCTTCGAACGAGATGCCTTCCTTGTTCGACACGCCGGTGTCGAGCGACACGGCCCGGTCGGTATCGTGAATGCCGGGCAGAAGGTTGTTGATCGTCACGCCCTTGTCGGCCACCTGCCGCGAGGTGCCGGCGACATAGCCGGTCAGGCCGGTGCGGGCCGCGTTCGACAGGCCGAGAACACCGATGGGCGCACGCACCGATTGCGAGGTGATGTTGACCACGCGGCCCCAGCCCCGCTCCATCATGCCGGGGACCAGCGCCTTGATGAGCGCGATGGGCGTCAGCATGTTGGCGTCGAGCGCCTTGATGAAGTCTTCGCGGTCCCAGTCGGTCCACATGCCCGGAGGCGGGCCGCCCGCGTTGGTCACGAGGATGTCGACCTCGCCCGCGACCTCGAGCACCTTGGCCTGGCCCTCTTCGGTTGTGATGTCTGCGGCGACGGCGGTGACCTCGACCCCGTAGGTAACGCGGATGTGCTGCGCGGTGGCCTGCAGCGCCTCATCGCCGCGCGCGTTCAGGATAAGGTTGACCCCCTCACCCGCCAGCGCCTCGGCGCAGCCGCGCCCAAGACCCTTGGACGACGCGCAGACCAGCGCCTTTTTGCCCTTGATACCGAAATCCATGAAAAACCTCCCCTGAGTGGTGACCCGGGGGAGGTAGCGTGTAACACGCGGATGTTCAAATGGTGGTTTTTAGCGCGACCTGTCGTCTGCCGCCAGACGGGCGTCCCAAGAATCTCCGCCCACAAGGAAATCGGTACCGTTTTCGCGCGCAATCAGCGCCCTTGCGCTGCTCAGGGCGAACGCACCCACCATATCTCCATCGACCGTTACACCTTCAAGCGCGCCATCGGCGGTGAATACGAAGTTGTTGCCAGTTATTCCCGATCCAACAAAGGCCAATTCGTTGTCCGAATTTTCCGGAAGATCCGCTATCCGTGTATCCGGATCGCCATTCGTCTTTAGGTTGGTCGAGAAAAAGTTGTTCGCTGTACCACTGAGATTGGCATCCGACGCCCCGAAATCCACAGCTATCGCGACCTGACCGATGTAACCGGTGGCCGATACCGGCGTAGCATCGGCCGTCAAGTCTTGACCGATCACGATCACACCGTTGTAGGTGGCAGTGTCATTAGTCGGCAAAGTTGATGTCGGAGTACTTGAAAAATAGCTGGTAAGCCGCTCGGTTTCGGCGATCAGACCATCAAAACCTGCCGGTCCGGCACCAAGATCGACGCCTGTCCCACCATCACCACCGCCGCCGCAGGCGGTCAGGGCCAGAAGCGCAGCGCCGGTTATTACAAAACGAATGGACATTGGTAACTCCCCACTAAAACCCGTGGCGAGGGTATCCTGCGAGCGCGCGGGTTCAAGCGGGAAAATCCGATTTGTCGGAAAATGGCTGTTTCCGCCGGTGCATACGGTCGGAATAGGCGGACAATCGCGGGATTTCACCGCGACTGTCCACGTGGCGCTTGTCCCAAGGCTCAGCCCATCGGCGCCATGAAGAAGCTCTCGCGCACGATCTTGTCGCCGTCCGTCTCGTAAAGCGCGACCTCTTTCGCCTTCCAGCGCTGGCCGGTCGTCGTGTCCTCGGCGTCGATCTCGAAAATCAGGCTGAAATTGTTACCGTTGATGAACGGGCCTTCCAGCTCGGCGCTGTGCACCTTCATCGTGTTGTTCCACCACTCATGCTTGGCCTCGATCGCGGCGCGGCCTTCGGAGACGGGCGACTGGCCTTCGGGGGCCATGGGTTCGATGGAGACGGCATCATCGGCGTAAAGCGTCTTGAGCGCCTCTCCCTCGGTGCCGGTATTGCAGTGCTGGACGAGTTTCTCGGCGATATCCTTAACGGACATGGTGTTTCCTCTCTGAAAAAGGCTCGAACTCAAATCAAATGTTCTTGTTATGTTCGCAGCCTAATCTCAGACCGACACCCCCGTCAAGTCAGCTTCTCAGGGCCTCGATCAGCTCGTCCTTGGTCATGTCGCTCCGCCCGTCGATGTCGAGCTCCTGCGCGCGCTCGTAGAGCTCGTCCTTGGTCCATTCCTCGTAAGGCGGCTGCTTTCCGCCCTTCTGGCCGGGGTCCATATCGTCATTGGCCTGCGCATTGGCGATGGCCGCCGCCTTGCCTTTGGAATAGCCCTCGTCGCGGAGGCTTTCATAGGCCTCATCGTCCTTGATGCTGGGGCCGTGGTCCTTGGTCATCGTGGTCTCCTTGTCCGTTCAGGGGTAAACGCTGCGTCCGCGCGTGCTGTTCCTTGCCAGCGCACGCGCGGGACCGTATAGGCGGCGCATCATGCTGGACCGAGCCTCGAACACCGCCCCCCTGCCCCCGGAAATCGCGCGTCGCCGGACGTTCGCGATCATCTCGCACCCGGATGCGGGCAAGACCACGCTGACCGAGAAATTCCTGCTTTATGGCGGCGCGATCCAGATGGCGGGTCAGGTCCGCGCCAAGGGCGAGGCACGGCGGACGCGATCGGACTTCATGCAGATGGAAAAGGACCGGGGTATCTCGGTCTCGGCCTCGGCGATGTCGTTCGATTACGGCAAGTACCGCTTCAATCTGGTGGACACGCCCGGCCACTCGGATTTCTCGGAAGACACATATCGCACCCTGACGGCGGTGGATGCGGCGATCATGGTGATCGACGGCGCGAAGGGCGTGGAAAGCCAGACCCAGAAGCTGTTCGAGGTCTGCCGCCTGCGCGATCTGCCGATCCTGACCTTCTGTAACAAGATGGACCGGGAAAGCCGCGAGACCTTCGAGATCATCGACGAGATCCAGGAGAACCTTGCCATCGACGTGACGCCCGCCTCCTGGCCCATCGGGACGGGACGCGATTTCATCGGGTCTTACGACATGCTGCGGGACCGGCTGGAACTGATGGAGCGGTCGGACCGGAACAAGGTCGCGGAATCGATCAAGATCGACGGGCTGGACGACCCCAAGCTGGCCGAGCATGTGCCCGCCGCGCTTCTGGAGCAGCTTCGCGAAGAGGTCGAGATGGCGCGCGAGCTGCTGCCCGCCTTCGACCGGCAGGCCTTTCTGGACGGGACGCTGACGCCGATCTGGTTCGGCTCGGCCATCAACTCGTTCGGGGTCAAGGAACTGATGGACGGGATCGGGGACTATGGCCCCGTGCCGCAGCCGCAATCGGCAGAGCCGCGCCAGATCGCACCTGAGGAGGACAAAGTCGCGGGCTTTGTCTTCAAGGTGCAGGCCAACATGGACCCCAAGCACCGCGACCGGGTGGCCTTTGTCCGCCTCGCCTCGGGGCATTTCGAACGGGGCATGAAGCTGACCCATGTGCGGTCGAAAAAGCCGATGGCGATTTCCAACCCGGTGCTGTTTCTCGCGTCCGACCGCGAGCTGGCGGAAGAGGCGTGGGCGGGCGACATCATCGGCATTCCGAACCACGGGCAGCTTCGTATCGGCGATACGCTGACCGAGGGCGAGACGCTGAAGGTCACGGGCATCCCGTCCTTCGCGCCCGAGCTTCTGCAGAACTGCCGCGCGGGCGATCCGATGAAGGCCAAGCATCTGGACAAGGCACTGATGCAGTTCGCCGAGGAAGGCGCGGCCAAGGTGTTCAAGCCGGTGCTCGGCTCGGGCTTTATCGTGGGCGTCGTCGGCCAGCTTCAGTTCGAGGTTCTGGCCAGCCGGATCGAGCTTGAATACGGCCTGCCCGTCCGTTTCGAGCCGTCGCAGTTCACCTCCGCCCGCTGGGTCAGTGGCCCGAAGGACAAGGTCGAGGCGTTTGCGCAGGCCAACAAGGGACACATGGCCCAGGATAATGACGGCGATCTCGTCTACCTGACGCGGCTTCAGTGGGACATCGACCGGATCGAGCGCGATTATCCCGACCTTACGCTGAGTGCGACCAAGGAGATGATGGTCTAGGCAACCGCCCTGTCGCCCCGCACCCAGAGCGCCGCGTCGCGGAGGTCGAACGCCAGTGACACCGCGTTGACGGCGAAGAGCACCGTCGGGAATAGCGCGCCGAGAAGCGGCCAAAGCACAACCAGAAGCGGCGTCCAGAACACCAGATGCGAGAAGGCCATGGCGCGGGAAAAGCCGCGCTGGACCAGTAGCAACACGAGATTTGGGGCGAGCCCAGCCACGGCCAGCGCCGCGATCAGCCCCCCGTTCGGCTGGCCGATTAGCGTGACAGTAGCGAGGTTTACCGGAACGAGGACGACAGCGATCCAGACTCTGACCCAGAGCGGCAGCGCGCAAAAGCTCGTCCAGATGGCTTCTATCCGTCCCATTCCCGCGTCCCGCAGTGCGCCCGGCTCGGCCTAGCGCGCGCAGCTTGGCCACGCAACCGCTGCGACTTGTGGATAACCCTGTTCGCGAAATCTGACACTCGGCGCCTGACAGATGACGTGAAGTCACGAGGACATCGCTTTCCGATAACAACGGCAGACCCGGTGATCCGGTCCTATCCGCAGCCCGTTCGACGCATGACGCGGCGTCAGGCGATAGGACCGGATCGGCCTCAAATCCGATTTTTCTGAGAAAAGCGGAAATTCTTCGGCATTTCAGATGCCTCCTGCGAAACGGAAACAAGTTTGTCGATTTCCACGCATTGTTGCCGGAACGAAAGGGCGCATTGACCAGAGGGCATTCTTGCCCTACCTCTCACGCACCTAGGCGGGGGCTTGTGGACAAATGAGCTCAGGGTCATCCGGACCCGCCCGCGACAATGCCGACGGGCCGTGAATTTTGGTCCGTAATATATGGACCAATATGACGAAATTCACCGATCTGGCCCTCGGGCCGAAAATCCTCAAGGCTGTTGAAGAAGCAGGCTACGAGACGCCGACACCCATTCAGGCCGGCGCCATCCCTCCCGCCCTCGAAGGACGCGACGTCCTGGGCATCGCACAGACCGGCACGGGCAAGACGGCCAGCTTCACGCTGCCGATGATCCACATGCTGGCACGCGGCCGCGCCCGGGCGCGGATGCCGCGCAGTCTTGTCCTGTGTCCGACGCGGGAACTGGCGGCGCAGGTGGCGGAGAACTTCGACACCTATTCCAAGAACGTGAAGCTGACCAAGGCGCTTCTGATCGGCGGCGTCAGCTTCAAGGAGCAGGACCAGCTGATCGACCGGGGCGTGGACGTCCTGATCGCGACGCCGGGCCGTCTTCTGGACCATTTCGAGCGCGGCAAGCTTTTGCTGACCGGCGTGCAGGTCATGGTGGTGGACGAGGCCGACCGGATGCTCGACATGGGTTTCATCCCGGATATCGAGCGTATCTTCTCGCTGACGCCCTTCACGCGGCAGACGCTGTTCTTCTCGGCCACCATGGCGCCCGAGATCGAGCGCATCACCAACACCTTCCTGTCGAACCCCGTCCGTATCGAGGTCGCCCGTCAGGCGACGGCGTCCGAGACGATCGCGCAGGAAGTCGTGATGACCAAGACTGCCCGTGGCGAGAAGGGCGCACGCGAGAAGCGCGCGATCCTGCGCGGTGTGATCGAGCGCGAAGGCGAGAAGATGACCAACGGGATCGTCTTCTGCAACCGCAAGGTGGACGTGGACATCGTCGCCAAGTCGCTGAAGAAATACGGGTTCGACGCGGCCCCGATCCATGGCGATCTGGACCAGTCGCAGCGGACGCGCACGCTGGACCAGTTCCGCGATGGCGGGCTGAAGATCCTCGTGGCCTCCGATGTGGCGGCGCGCGGTCTGGACATCCCGTCGGTCAGCCACGTGTTCAACTATGACGTCCCCACCCATTCCGAGGATTACGTCCACCGGATCGGCCGAACGGGCCGCGCGGGTCGTGACGGCAAGGCGGTGATGATCTGCGCGCCGTCCGATGAAAAGCTGCTGGATGCGATCGAGAAACTGATCGACAAGGCCATCCCCCGCGCCGACGCGCCCGAGGTTCAGCTTGACGACAAGCCGCAGCGCGGCCGCCGCAAGAAGGACGATGAGGGCAGTGACGAGGGCGAAAGCCGGGGTCGTGGCCGCGGCCGTCGCCGCAAGGACGAGGCCAAGGCGGAAGAGATCGTCGAGGCGACGAATGAAAACGCTGCCCCCGCCGAGGCCGAAGCCGAAGTGGCGAGCGAGCCTGCAGAGGCCCGCTCCGACAAGGACAACACCCGGGGCGGCCGCGGCCGTCGCGGCGGGCGTGGCGGCAATGATGACCGGGGGGGCAACAAGGTCGTCGGCATGGGCGATCATATGCCCAGTTTCATCGCCAAGAGCTTCGAAGAACGCAAAGCGGGCTGATAAGGCGATTGCCCTGCCCTAAGCCATTGAAAAGGCCGGAGACGCGAGACGCGTTTCCGGCTTTTCTTTTGGGTGATCAGAGGCCGACGCGCCCCGCGCTCCAGCCCTCGTCGATCCGGGCGATGATCGCGTCGAGATCGGCGAAATCGCTGAATTTCTCGGTATGCGGGATATCCTCCACCGGCACGGTGCGGATGCCTTCGGTGTAGAGCACGAAGGGTTGCCCCGCGGCGAGCGCGGTCTCGGCGTCGATATCGCTGTCGCCGACGTAGAGGCAGCGCTCGGCGCCAAGCACGCGCATCGCCTCGAAGATCGGGTCGGGGTCGGGCTTGCGCCGGGGCAGATCGTCGCCCGCCAGCACCACCTGGAAATCCTGCGTCAGGCCCGCCGCCTCGAGCGTCGGGCCGAGCGGCGCGCGTGGCTTGTTCGTGACAAGGCCGAGGGCCACGCCCTGCGCATGGAGCCGGTCGAGCGCCGCCCGCGCGCCCGGCATGAGCGGCGTGTTGCGCGCGGCGATCTTATAGTGCTCGACGAAGCGCGGCAGGATCGCGGCCTCCTCGCCTTCGGGCAAGGCCGTCGCAGCGATCATGCGCTGGACGAAGACTTTTTCGCCCCGCCCTACGAAGCCCACCGTCAGATCGGGGCCGATGGGCGCGACATCCCACTCGGCCAGCGTAGCATTGGCCGCTTCGGTGATACCGCCGAGGCTGTCGATCAGCGTCCCGTCTAGATCGAAGAGAACCGGCGTCATGCGGTCAGGCGGCTGATGACAACCGTAACCTCGGGCTTCTTGCCGATCTCGTCCTGCGCGACCTTGCGGGCGATCTGCTTCAACTCGTCTTCCAGCTTGTCGTCATCCGCCAGCGTCTTGCGCTTGGCGCGGCCCAGAAACTGCGACAGGTCTTCTTCCATCACCTCGGCCAGAGGTGCATTGGAACTGCCGGTTTCGGGCAAGCCCCGAAGCTCGACCCACGGTTCGCCCAGGGGCTCGTCATCCTCGATGATGAGCGTGACGAGGACATGGCCGTTCAGCGCCATGCGGATACGGTCCCGCACCACGCCGTCGAGCGCGCCGATCTGAACCGACCCGTCGAGATAGGTGCGCCCCGCCTCGACATATTCTGCCACCACGGGCCGGTCGCCGGTCAGGTCCACCATGGTGCCGTTCGGAGCCACGACGCCCGGAATGCCGCGCGCCTCGCCGAGCGCCTTGTGGGCGCGGAGGTGACGGTGCTCGCCATGCATGGCGACCAGCATCTGGGGTTTGATCAGCTCGTGCATCTGTTCGAGGTCGGGCCGGTTGGCATGGCCCGACACGTGGTAGAGCCCGTCCGAGTCGTCCACCACGTCCACGCCCATCTCGGAGAAGGCGTTCATGATGCGGATGACGCCCCGCTCATTGCCGGGGATCGTCTTTGACGAGAAGAGGAACATGTCGCCCTCGGCCATCGTCAGGCCGAGATATTTGCCCCGGCTGAGCGAGGCCGACGCTGCGCGCCGCTCGCCCTGGCTGCCGGTGACGATCAGCATCAGGTTGCCGCGCGGAATGCTGGTCGCCTCTTCCGGGCTGACCACGGTGGGGAAATCGGTGAGGACGCCGGTCTCGACGCTCGCCTCGATCATCCGACGCATGGCACGACCCAACAGGCAGACCGAGCGGCCCGCCGCGACGCCGGCTTCGGCTAAGGTTTTCACCCGCGCTACGTTCGACGCGAAGGTGGTGGCCACGACCATGCCGTCCTGTGCCTGGATCAGCTTGGTGATCTCGGGGCCGAGCGATGCCTCCGATCTGCCCGGATTGGGCGAGAAAACGTTGGTGGAGTCGCAGATCAGCGCCTTGACACCCGACGCCCCGATTTCGCCCCACATCACGGCATCGAAGGGCTCGCCCACCAGCGGGGTGGGATCGAGTTTGAAGTCGCCCGTATGGACCAGCCGCCCGGCGGGCGTGTCGATGACGAGGCCCGAGGACTCGGGGATGGAGTGGCTGATCGGCACGAAACCCAGCTTGAACGGGCCGGCCGTCATGGTCTGGGGCCATGGCGGGATGACGGTGACGTTGTCAGGGTTCTGGCCCTGCTCTTCCATCTTGCGCTTGGCGTGATGGGCGGTGAACTCCCGCGCATAGACCGGAGCGCGCAACCGCGACCAGAGATGGCCGACCGCGCCCACGTGGTCTTCGTGCGCGTGGGTGATGAAAATGCCGTCGATGCGGTCGGCGCGCTCTTCCAGCCATTCCACGTCGGCGAAGATCAGGTCGACCCCGGGCGATCCCTCCATCTCCGGGAAGGTCACGCCAAGGTCCACGACGATTAGCCGCTCCTTTCCGGGCGCGCCGTATCCGTAGACATAGGCGTTCATGCCGATTTCCCCGGCCCCGCCGAGGGGCAGGTAGATCAGTCTGTCATTACTCATGTATTTTCCTTGTTGAACCGATGGATGACCGTCAGGCCATGCATGGTCAGATCGTCTTCGATTGTATCAAATAGCCCGTCGGCGCGGTCGAACAACGGGGCGAGGCCACCGGTGCCGATGATGCGCATGGGGCGATCGTATTCCGCCTTGATCCGTCCGCATATCTCGCGGACGAGGCCGATGTAACCCCAGAAGATGCCCGACTGCATACATGCGACCGTGTTGGTGCCGATCACGTTCTGGGGCTGGGTGACGTCCACGTTGGGCAGCGCGGCGGCGGCCATGTGCAGCGCCTCAAGGCTGAGGTTCACCCCCGGCGCGATCACTCCGCCCACATAGGCGCCATCTTCGGCCACCACGTCGAAGGTGGTGGCGGTGCCATAGTCCACCACGATCAGGTCGCCGCCATGTCTGTCATAGGCCCCGGCGGTGTTGACCAGCCGGTCCGGGCCGACCGAGGTGCCCGCATCCACACGCGGCGCGGCGGGCAGCAGGCAGTCGGGCTTGCCCACGACAAGGGGGCGCGTGTTGAAGTAGCGGTCCGAGAGGACACGCAGGTTGAACACCACGCGCGGCACGGTGGACGAGACGATGACCTCGTCGATGTCCATTGGCAGGCCCTTGTGCTGCATCAGCGTCGAGAGCCAGACGTAATACTGGTCCGCCGTCCGCTGATGCTCGGTCGAGGCGCGGAAGGTGGCGAGAAACTCGGACCCGTTCCAGACGGAAAAGACGGTGTTCGTGTTGCCGCAGTCGATGCAGAGCAGCATGGTCGTTCGGCCTTTCTAGAAATAGATATCCGCCGCGGGCACGGTCACCCGGCCCTTCGGCGTCTGAAGCACAAGCTGGCCCGCCTCGTCCACGGACTCGAACGTGCCGGTGATCTCGTCACGGCCCGTATGGGCGGTGATGACCTCGCCCAGCCGGGCGGCGTGCTGAAGCCAGCGCTCGCGGATCGGGCCGAAGCCGAAGCGCTTGAACAGCGCCTCTTCGGTGGCCATGCTGGAGGCGATGGCCGACAGGAACTCGTCGCGGGGCATCGGGTGACCGCCCTCGCCCCGGACGCTGACCGGCGGGAAAGCGGCGTCGCGCACGTCTTCGGGGACCGTCATCAGGTTGACGCCGATCCCGATAGAGAGCCAGTCGACGCGGCCACCCGCCCCGGCGCTTTCCAGAAGGATGCCAGCCACCTTGCCTCCGTTGAGCAGGACGTCATTCGGCCATTTCGTCGCCAGCGCGTCGCGGTTGACCTGAAGCGCAAGCGTTTCAAACAGCGCATTGGCGGCGAGGAAGGAGCGAAGCGCTGCGGCGGCAGGATTGCCGCGCGGCTTCATCACGAAAGTGGCCGAGAAATTGCCCTTGGGCTGTGACCACTTCCGGCCCCGCCTGCCGCGTGCGGCGGTCTGGCGGCGGGCCATGATCCATGTCGGGCGGTCCAGCGTTGGAGCACGGCGCTGCGCCTCGGCCATTGTGCTGTCGACCTCGTCGAGGATGATACGGCCGGTGCCGTCGGGCCAGGGGAGCAGGTGGTCAGACATCGATACCCCCGAAAGCAGGCCGCCCGCCCCCATGGCGGGGGGCGGGCGCGATGCGGGGCTGTCGCCCCGGCGAAAGGGTCATTCCGGGCTTAATTGACAAGCGTCGCCGCCGCGGCCGCCGCCACCCCTTCGATCCCGAAGAGGTTGATGACACCCACGACCATGATCACCGCCGAGGCCACCAGCGCGCCCCAGAGCACCGGCGAAGTGCCGGTATCGAGGTGGTTCTCGTCAGCGCCGAAATACATCAGGTACACGATGCGGAGGTAGTAGAACGCGCCGATGACGCTGGCCACCACGCCCGCGACGGCGAGCCATGCGAGGTCCGCCTCGACCGCTGCCAGAAGCACGTAATACTTGCCGAAGAAGCCCACCAGCGGCGGCACGCCTGCGAGGCTGAAAAGCAGCACCAGCATGCAGAGCGCCTTGACCGGGTCGCGGCGCGAATACTGGCTGAGCGACGCGATCTCGACCACCGGGTTGCCGTCCTTCTCCATGGCGAGGATGAAGGCGAATGTGCCGATATTCATCGTCACGTAGATCGCCATATAGACCAGCATCGCCTGCACGCCGAAGGCGGTGCCGGCGGCAAGGCCCATCAGCGCATAGCCCATATGGGCAATCGACGAATAGGCCATCAGGCGCTTGATATTGGTCTGACCGATGGCCGCGACCGCGCCGAGGAACATCGAGATCACCGACAGGAAGGCCACGATCTGCTGCCAGTCGCCCACGACCCCGCCGAAGGCGTCATGTACGACGCGGGCGAAAAGGCCCATAGCGGCGACCTTAGGCGCGGTGGCGAAAAACGCTGTGACAGGCGTGGGCGAGCCTTCGTAGACGTCCGGCGTCCACATGTGGAACGGCGCGGCCGAAACCTTGAACGCAAGACCCGCGATGACGAAGACGAGACCGAAGAGAAGACCGAGCGGCGTCTCGCCCTGAGCGGCCTGAATGATACCAGCGAAAGACGTCGTTCCGGCAAAACCGTAGACCAGCGAGGCACCGTAGAGCAGCAGGCCCGAGGACAAGGCGCCGAGCACGAAGTATTTGAGGCCCGCCTCGGTCGATTTCACGCTGTCCCGGCGAAGCGAGGCGACGACGTAAAGCGCCAGCGACTGAAGCTCGAGCCCCATGTAAAGCGCGATCAGGTCGCCGGCCGAGACCATCATCATCATGCCGACAGCGGCCAGCGCGATCAGAAGCGGGTACTCGAAGCGCAGAAGCCCCCGCCTCTGCATGTAGCCCTCGCTCATGAGCAGGATCACCGCCGCCGACAGAAGGATCGTCACCTTGGCAAAGCGCGCGAAGGCGTCGTCGATGAACATACCCTCGAAGGCGACCGAGGTGCCCCGCCCCTGAAACCCGATCCAGAGCGCCACGGCCACGAAAAGCCCCGAGGTCACCCAGAGAAGAAGCGGCGCGAGCTTGTCCTTGCCGCCATAGACGCCGACCAGAAGCGCGGCCATCGCATAGATCGACAGCACCAGTTCGGGCAGGATGATCGAAAGATCGCCGGGTTGCATCAGTTCGCCCCCTCATTCGCCGCAACCATGTTCTCGGCTGCGAAGTCGGCCACGGCGGTCTCGTACTGGCCCAGAAGGGCTTCAACCGAGGGGCCGATGATATCGGTCACAAGGCTCGGGTAGACGCCGAGCAGGATGGTCATGACGATGAGCGGCGCGAAGATCCAGCGCTCGCGGCTCGTCATGTCGGAAATGCTCTTCAGGCTTTCTTTGATCAGGTCGCCCATGACGACCCGGCGATAGAGCCAGAGCGCATAGGCGGCGCTGAGGATCACGCCGGTGGTCGCCATGACCGCAACCCAGGTGTTGGCCTGGAACATACCCATCAGCGTCAGGAATTCGCCCACGAAGCCCGAGGTGCCGGGCAGGCCCACATTGGCCATGGTGAACAGCATGAACACCGCCGCATAGGCCGGCATCCGGTTCACCAGACCGCCATAGGCGTCGATCTCGCGGGTGTGCATCCGATCATAGATCACGCCGACGCAGAGGAAGAGCGCGCCCGAGATGAAGCCGTGGCTGAGCATCTGGAAGATCGCGCCGTCGACGCCCTGCTGATTGGCCGCGAAGATGCCCGCCGTGACGTAGCCCATATGGGCGACCGACGAATAGGCGATGAGCTTCTTCATATCCTCCTGCATGAGCGCCACCAGAGACGTGTAGACGATGGCGATGGCACTGAGCCAGAGGACGAAATCCGCCAGAAGGTCGGAGGCGACCGGGAACATCGGCAGCGAGAAGCGCAGGAAGCCGTAGCCGCCCATCTTCAGAAGGATCGCCGCCAGAACGACCGAGCCCGCCGTCGGCGCCTGAACGTGCGCATCCGGAAGCCAGGTATGAACCGGCCACATCGGCATCTTGACCGCGAAGCTGGCGAAGAAGGCGACCCAGAGCAGGGTCTGCAAACCGCCCACGATCTGGAAGCCCCAGACATCCAGCGTCTCGGAACCGAAATTGTGGGCCAGAAGCGTCGGGATGTCGGTGGTGCCCGCATCCACATACATCGCGATCATCGCGACCAGCATCAGGACCGAGCCGAGGAAGGTGTAGAGGAAGAACTTGAAGGACGCGTAGATCCGCTCTTTCCCGCCCCAGATGCCGATGATCAGGAACATCGGGATCAGCCCGCCCTCGAAGAACAGGTAGAAAAGGACGAGGTCCAGCGCGCAGAACACGCCCAGCATCAGCGTTTCCAGAACGAGGAAAGCGATCATGTATTCCTTGACCCGGTGTGTGACGTCCCAGCAGGCAAGGATCACGATGGGCATGAGGAACGTGGTCAGCATGACGAAGAGCACGCTGATCCCGTCCACGCCCATCTTGTAGGTCAGGCCGAGGATCCACTCGTCCTCCTCGACGAACTGGAAGCCCGGGTTGGTCGGATCGAAGCCGAACAGGATAAAGAGCGAGGCCAGGAACGAGGCCGAGGTCGCGGCCAGCGCCAGCCATTTGGCGTTCTTCTGCGCGGCCTCGTCATCGCCTCGCAGGAACAGCGCGAGGATCACCGCGCCGATCAGCGGGATGAAGGTGACGATCGAGAGGAGGTTGTCGAGAAGCATTATTCAGCCCCCCCGGCGATAGACATCCACGTGATGAGGACGGCGATGCCGACCACCATCCAGAACGCATACGTGAAGATGTAGCCAGACTGCGCACGGCCCGCGAGGCGGGTGAAGAACGGCACCACGCCCATGGCCAACCCGTTGAGCGCGCCGTCGATGGTCGCGCCGTCGCCCTTCTTCCAGAGGAAGCGGCCGACCCACATGGCGGGACGTACGAAGAGGAAGTTGTAGGCCTCGTCGAAATACCACTTGTTCAGCAGGAAGCGGTAGAGCGGCGCCTGGTTCTCGGCCAGTTTGGCCGGCAGGTCCGGGCGGCGGATGTAGAACTGGAACGCCGTCAGGAAGCCGATGAGCATCGCGACGAATGGCGAGAGCTTGACCCAGACAGGCACCTCATGCGCGTCGTGCAGCACGTGGTTGTCGTCACCGATATAGATGGCACCCTGCCCCGGCGTCTGGACGCGCGGCTCGGAGCTTCCGTGACTGTCGCTCTCCTCGCCCGCCGCATGGGCCGCACCGACAATGCCCAGAAGCTGCGAGTGGCTTTCGCTTTCGGCCTCGACCGCGGCGGTCTTGATGCCGAACCACTTGTCGACCGAGGACTGGCTGCCGAAGAACGGCTTGTACCAGACCATGCCGGCAAGGATCGCACCCACGGCCAGAACGCCGAGCGGCACGAGCATGACGCGCGGGCTTTCATGGGCGTGCTCATGGGTATGCTTGTCGCCCCGCGGCTCGCCGTAGAAGGTCAGGAACATCAGCCGCCAGGAATAGAAGCTGGTGAAGAGCGCCGCGATGACGAGGACCCAGAAGGCGAACATCGACGCATCGGTGCCGCCCGCGAAGGCGCTCTCGATGATCGCGTCCTTCGAGACGAAGCCCGCGAAGCCCACCGGGAAGCCGAGATAGAGAAGCGGGATGCCGACACCGGTGATCGCCAGAGTGCCGATCATCATGGCCCAGAACGTGTAGGGCAGTTTGTTCTTCAGACCGCCATAGTTCCGCATGTCCTGCTCGTGGTGCATCCCGTGGATGACCGAACCGGCGCCGAGGAACAGCATCGCCTTGAAGAAGGCGTGGGTGAAAAGGTGGAACATCGCGACCGAGTAGACGCCCACGCCAGCCGCCACGAACATGTAGCCAAGCTGCGAACAGGTCGAATAGGCGATCACTCGCTTGATGTCGTTCTGGACCAGACCGACGGTCGCCGCGAAGAAGGCGGTAGAGGCGCCCACGATGACGATGAAGGTCGTGGCGGTGGGCGCGAATTCCATCACCGGCGACATGCGGCAGACGAGGAACACGCCCGCAGTGACCATGGTGGCCGCGTGGATCAGCGCCGACACCGGCGTCGGGCCTTCCATCGCATCCGGCAGCCATGTGTGCAGAAGAAGCTGGGCCGATTTGCCCATGGCGCCCACGAAGAGCAGGAAGGCGATCAGTTCGGCGGCGTTCCAAGAGGTCCAGAGGAAGCTGATCTCGGTTTCCGCCAGCGTCGGCGCGGCGGCGAAGACATCGTCGAAATTGATCGAGTCGACCAGGAAGAAGATCGCGAAGATACCGAGCGCGAAGCCGAAATCCCCCACGCGGTTCACGACGAAGGCCTTGATGGCAGCGGCGTTGGCCGAAGGCTTGCGGTAGTAGAAGCCGATCAGCAGGTACGAGGCGAGGCCCACGCCCTCCCAGCCGAAGAACATCTGGACGAGGTTGTCGGCGGTCACCAGCATCAGCATGGCGAAGGTGAAGAACGACAGATACGCGAAGAAACGCGGGCGATAGCTTTCGCCTTCGCGGAAGTTGTCGTCATGCGCCATGTAGCCGAAGGAATAGAGGTGCACGAGCGCCGAGACGCTGTTGATCACCACCAGCATGATCGCCGTCAGCCGGTCGAGCCGGATGGCCCAGTCGGTGGCGAGCGTGCCCGACTCGATCCAGGTCAGGATCTGGATCTGCTGGGTCTCGCCGTCGAAGGTCAGGAAGATGATCCAGCTCAGAAAGGCCGCGAGGAACAGAAGGCCGGTGGCCGTCCACTGAGCCGCCTTTTCCCCGATAAGCCGCCAGCCGAAGCCGCAGATCAGCGCTCCGATCAGGGGCGCGAAGAGAATGATCGTCGCCATGTCGCCTTACCCCTTCATCACGTTGACGTCTTCGACGTCGATCGTGCCGCGGTTCCGGAAGAAACAGACGAGGATCGCAAGGCCGATGGCGGCCTCGGCGGCGGCCACGGTCAGGACGAAGAGCGTAAAGACCTGCCCCGCCAGATCGCCCAGATAGGCCGAGAAGGCGACAAGGTTGATATTGACCGCCAGCAGCATCAGCTCGATCGACATCAGAAGGATGATGACGTTCTTCCGGTTCAGGAAGATGCCGAAAATCCCGATGACGAAGAGCGCCGCGGCGACCGTCAGGTAATGCTCAAGTCCGATCATAGGTCCCTCTGATACGGCTTAGTCGTGCCCGATTGCCGGGCGTTTTCAACGTCGCGGCGGGCGGGCGTTTTCGCCTCTGCCCGCGCGGTCGGATATGTCGCGGCCCCGGTCACTTGAAGACCCCGCAGGCCAGCGCGGCGACCGATGCCTCGGGCGTGCCGAGCGCCAGACGCTCCATGTCCGGCTGGTCGATGCGGGCGCCGTCGCCTTCCGAGATGATGCCAACGGCGAAAGGCGCGCAGGTGATCAGGCGGGTCACGGTCTGGGTGATCCCGTCCGGCCCGGTGCGCTCGGTTGTGAACTCGATGGCGCCGTCATCGCGCTTGAAGGCGTTCTGAAGGCTATAAGTGGCGTCATCGCCCGGAACGGTGAATGTCGTGATGTCGGAGGGTAGCTCGATGGGTGTTTCAACCTCCTCGACAGCCGCTTCGGCGGGAACGGCGTCGGACAACTCGGGCGTGTCGCCCGGCCGCGCCGCGTCTTCGACTTCTTCTGCAGTGGGGGTCGCAGCTGCGGCGGCGCTGTCGGGCGCGTCCTGACCGGCAAGCCGGTCTGCGAGGCCCTGAAGCCCCTCTTCAACATCCGACCGGATGTCATTGGCCGCCGTCTCGGCCTCCTGCAGCGCGGCTTGGGCTTCGCTGGCGACCTCGGCAGCAGCGGCTTCGGCCTGACTGGCCACGTCGGCTGCTGCGGCTTCAGCCTCGGCCGCGAGGGCGCCAGCTTCAGCCTGGACCTGTTCGGCGGCGGCGCTGGCCTGATCAGAAATGCTTTCGGCGGCCTGCTCGGCCTCGGTGGCGGGCGCCTCGGTGACCTCTGGCTCCGCATCGGACAGCACTTCGGGTTCGGGGGCGGGCTCTTCCAGAACGATATCGGGCGCGCTGGCGATCTGATCGCTCTCTTCGGCGGTCCAGCCGAGATAGATGGCGAACAGCAGAACGGCGGCCAGACCGTAGATGGTCCAGCGGAAGAGGTTGCCCATCGCGCCGAAGACGCCTTTGCCCTTCTTCGCCATCGGTTAGAGCCCCTGCCCCGGTTTGACGTCCTTCATCACCAGCGCCTTGGCCGGATCGCGGTACATCTGTTGCAGAATATCCTGGCGTTTCACATCCGCGCGGTGGCGGAGCGTCAGGACGATGGCGCCGATCATGGCCACCAGAAGGATCAGACCCGAAAGCTGGAAGGCCAGGAAATAACGGTCGTAGAGGATGCGGCCAAGCGCGTCGGTGTTGTGGTCGCCGCCGCCCGCGATGGCGTCCGGCACAGCGGCCATTTCAACGCCCTCGGCGCTGGTCCAGACCCCGAAGGCCAGCGCAAGCTGCATCAGGATCACGACCCCGATCAAGAGCGCCAGAGGCATGTACTTGGCCATCTCGGCCTTCAGCTCGGCGAAATCCACGTCGAGCATCATGACGACGAACAGGAACAGCACCGCGACCGCGCCCACGTAGACGATGATCAGCAGCATCGCCACGAATTCCGCGCCCAGAAGCACGAAGAGACCCGCCGCCGACAGGAAGGCCAGGATCAGCCAGAGCACCGAATGCACCGGGTTGCGGGAGATCACCGTCATCAGCCCGCCCAGAAGCGCGGAGATGGCGAAGAGATAGAATGCGAAAACGAGAGGGGTCATTCGTCCTCCTTCGGAGCGTCCATCACGGAGCTCGCCAGTTCCATGGCCTTCGACATCGCAGGCACGCCCGCGAAGACGCCCATGACGGCAATCGCTTCCGCGATCTCCTGCTTGGTGGCGCCGGCTTCGATGGCGTGGCGCACGGTCAGCCGGATCTGCGCCTCGGCCTGAGCGCCGAGCATGGTGAGCGCGCCGAGCGTCAGCAGAAGCCGCGTCTTGGAATCAAGCCCTTCGGGATTGAAGGTCTTGCCCATGACGGTTTCCATGACCTCTTTCGGCATGGTCGGCCACAGCGCCTCGAACCCTTTCGGCGTGAAGGATTCAAGCGCCGGATTCAGCGCCTTGGCCATGTCCTGACCCATGGCCATCATGGCCTCGAAAGGGTTCTTGGGGTCGGTCATCGGTAAGGCGCGTCGATTTCCAGGTTGCGGGCGATCTCGGCTTCCCACCGCTCGCCGTTCTCGAGAAGCTTTTCCTTGTTGTAGAACAGCTCTTCGCGGGTCTCGGTCGAGAATTCGAAATTCGGGCCTTCGACGATGGCATCCACGGGGCAGGCTTCCTGGCAGAAGCCGCAATAGATGCATTTCGTCATGTCGATGTCATAGCGCGTCGTCCGGCGTGAGCCGTCGGCGCGGGGTTCGGCGTCGATGGTAATGGCCTGCGCCGGGCATATGGCCTCGCAGAGCTTGCAGGCGATGCAGCGCTCTTCGCCGTTCGGATAGCGGCGAAGCGCGTGCTCGCCCCGGAAGCGCGGAGACAGCGGCCCTTTTTCATGCGGGTAGTTCAGCGTGGCCTTGCGGCCGAAGAAATACTTCATGCCCAGCTTGAAGCCGCCGAGGATGTCCATCAGCAGGAAGTAGCGGCCCGCGCGGTTCCAGTCGATTGAGCTCATCGGATCAGCCCCCCACAGCCCAGCGGGCATAGGCACCGCCGAAGAGTTCGAATTTCGCGAAGAAGGCCACCAGCACCACCCAGACCAGCGAGAAGGGCAGGAACCACTTCCAGCCAAGGCGCATCAGCTGGTCGTAGCGGTAGCGGGGCACGATCGCCTTCACCATCGCGAAGAGGAAGAAGAAGAACGCCATCTTCAGGACCATCCAGATCGGACCGTCCGGCAGGAACGGCACCGGCGACAGCCAGCCACCGAAGAACAGAAGCGAGGTCAGCGCGCACATCAGGAAGATGGCGATGTATTCGCCCGCCATGAACAGAAGGAACGGCGTCGAGGAGTATTCCACCTGGTAGCCCGCGACCAGCTCCGATTCCGCTTCTGGCAGGTCGAAGGGCGGGCGGTTCGTCTCGGCAAGGCACGAGATGAAGAACAGGAAGACCATGGGGAAATGCGGCAGCCAGTACCACGAGAAGAAGCCCCAGTCGCCGTCCTGCGCCCGGACGATGTCCCCAAAGTTGAGCGAGCCGGTTGTGATGATCACACCGATGATGATCAGGCCCAGAGAGACCTCGTAAGAGATCATCTGTGCCGCCGAGCGGAGCGAGCCGAGGAACGGGTATTTCGAGTTCGACGCCCAGCCGCCCATGATCACGCCATAGACTTCCAGCGACGAGACCGCGAAGACATAGAGGATCGCGACGTTGATGTCGGCCAGAACCCAAGTGTCGTTGAACGGGATCACGGCCCAGGCGATCATGGCCAGCACGAAGGAGGTCATCGGCGCCATCATGAAGACGAAACGGTCGGACCCGGCGGGCACGACGATTTCCTTCACGACGTATTTCAGCGCGTCGGCCACCGTCTGAAGCAGGCCCCACGGCCCCACCACGTTCGGCCCGCGCCGCATCTGCACCGCGGCCCAGATCTTGCGGTCGCCATAGACCAGAAACAGAAGGCTGATCATCACGAAGCCGATGACCAGAAGCACCTGTGCCATGATCGTGACCAGAATGCCGGCCGGCGTTGTCAAGAATTCTGCCATGTCACCCCACGTTTCGGGTTCCCTCGGGCGTCTTTGCGCCGCCCCTTGTAAACAGCATCTGGCCGCTGAGTGCCAGCCCTAACGGCCCAATAAACCGGGCCTATTCCGCAGCGAGCTTGCCGGTCTTGCGCTCGCGCGCCGCCGCCTGAAGTTCGCCCATCAAAGGTGCCGCGCGCAGGATCGGGTTCGTCAGGTAGTGATCGCGCACCGCCTGCCCGAAATCGCCCGAGCCGTCGCCGCCCGCCTCGACCGCTTCCCACTCGTTTTCCGGCACCTCGTCGATGCGGCCCAGATGCGGCACGTCACCGATCAGCGCCTTCCGAAGCTGGGCAAGGCTGTCATAGGGCAGCTTGGCCCCCAATTCGGCGGAAAGCGCGCGCAGGATGGCCCAGTTTTCCTTGGCTTCGCCCGGCGGGAAGCTGGCCCGCATGGCAAGCTGGGGACGGCCTTCGGTGTTCACGAAAAGGCCGTTCTCCTCGGTCCAGGCGGCGGCGGGCAGGATGATATCCGCCCGGTGCGCGCCACGGTCGCCATGGCTGCCCTGATAGATGACCGTCGGGCCTGCGGGGATCTCGATCTCGTCGGTGCCGAGGTTGTAGACGCAGGCCGCACCGTCGAGCGCGCCCTCCACGCCGCCCGCGTTCACGGCACCCAGATCGAGCGCGCCGACGCGGCTGGCGGCGGTGTGCAGGATCAGAAGTTTCGACTGAGTTGCCTCGGCATAGGCCATCGCATCGGCCAGAACGCCTTTGCCGCCATCCCCGGTCAGGGCGCCCTGCCCCACGATGACAACCGTTTCCTTGCCGTGAGCGTTTTCAGGCTGCATGTCGAACAGCCCGCGAAGGCCGTCGCGGCCGGTCCCCAGATGAGCGTAGTCGTAGGTCAGATCGACAGCCTCGCCGATCAGGCCGATATTCGCGCCTCTGGACCACGCCTTGCGAATACGGCTGTTCAGGACCGGTGCCTCGGCGCGCGGGTTGGTGCCGATCAGCATGATCGCCTGCGCGTTCTCGATATCCTCGATCCGGGCGGTGCCGACATAGGCCGAGCGGTTGCCGGCGGGCAGTTTCGCGCCATCGGTCCGGCATTCGATCTCGCCGCCAAGGCCGTCGACCACGCCTTTCAGCGCATAGATCGCCTCGACCGGGGCCAGATCGCCCACGAGGCCCGCAACCTTGCCGCCCTTCATCGCGGCAGCGGCGGCGGCAAGCGCCTCGCCCCAGCTAGCCGGGCGCAGTTTGCCGTTTTCGCGGATGTAGGGCTTGTCGAGCCGCTGGCGGCGGAGGCCGTCCCACGCATAACGCGACTTGTCCGAGAGCCATTCCTCGTTCACGCCGTCATGGTTGCGGGGCAGGATGCGCATGACCTCGCGCCCCTTGGTGTCGACGCGGATATTCGAGCCGAGCGCGTCCATGACGTCGATCGTCTCGGTCTTGGTCAGCTCCCAGGGCCGCGCGGTGAAGGCATAGGGCTTGGATGTCAGCGCGCCTACGGGGCAGAGATCGACGATATTGCCCTGCATTTCGCTGTCGAGCGTCTGGTTCAGGTAGGACGTGATCTCGGCATCCTCGCCGCGCCCGGTCTGGCCCAGCTCGGGCATCCCCGCCACTTCGGTGATGAAGCGGACGCAGCGCGTGCACGAGATGCAGCGCGTCATGTGGGTGCCAACGAGCGGGCCTAGGTTCAGGTTGTCCACGGCGCGCTTCGGCTCGCGGTAGCGGCTGAAATCAACGCCATAGGCCATTGCCTGGTCCTGCAGGTCGCATTCGCCGCCCTGATCGCATATCGGGCAGTCGAGCGGGTGGTTGATGAGAAGGAACTCCATCACCCCTTCGCGGGCCTTCTTGACCATGGGCGATTTGGTCTTCACGACCGGCGGCTGGCCTTCGGGTCCGGGGCGAAGGTCGCGCACCTGCATGGCGCAGGAGGCAGCCGGCTTCGGCGGGCCGCCCACGACCTCGACAAGGCACATCCGGCAGTTGCCCGCGATCGACAGGCGCTCGTGATAGCAGAAACGCGGAATTTCGATTCCGGCCTGCTCACAGGCCTGGATCAGCGTCAGCGCCGGATCGACCTCGATTTCGATATCGTCGATGATGATCGTGCGGGTATCGGACATGTGGCTTCGGTCCCCTTCGGTTCCGCCGCCTCTTGTCCGGGCGGCCGTCAATCGGCCCGGAGAAGCCTCCCCGCAGCCGTGTCCTTGGCTATTTCTTCGCGCCCGACAGTGCAATAGCCTTCCGGCGTTTGCGGCGACGCGCCACGCGCTTTCAGATCGGCGCGAATCCGGGACCGGAGAGCTTCTTTTTCGGCCTTGTTGTCCGTCAGCTCTTCGATCTCGGCCTCGGAATAGCCGGCGTCCTGAGCGTATTTCTCAAGCGCTTTCAGATAGTTATAAGCACGAAGCCAGCGCGGCTTTATGCTGTCACAGTTCTTGCGCACCTCATCGGCAAGGCCGATGGCGTAGAAACCGTTCACAACGGTCGGATTTTCATGAAGCGGAACCTTGGCCAGCGCCGGGGACGCCATGGCCAGGACAAGAAATGGTACTGCCAGTCTTTTCATCGGTCATTGCCTGTTCATTGGTCACTCACACACCGGCAGCCCGCCTCTGCCGTGAGACCAATATAGAGCCCCTGCCCTGCGCTTGCAGGAAGAGTTGATGAAATGTTTCAAACCTGACGCAGCGTCGGCAAAGGACCGCGCGTCAGCGTCGGCGGTCACGCATGGGGTGCACGCCCCGGACGGCCTTTCGCGCAAAACTGGCTGCGATAATTCCGCCCATCCCACCAAGCAGCACAACCGGCCCCCAGACCCAGACAGGCACAAGATCGGATAAAAGCGCCGTGACCGCGGCCCAGATCGGCAACCCGACGACCGATAGCGCCACAAGCGCGGCGATGAGGCTGAGAAAGCCGTCGGCGGCGCGGCGCATCAGACCGCGACCGCCGCGCGCATCATGCGATTACTCGGCAGCAACGGCGCTGATCTTGCCGGTCTTCTGCGCCTTGATCCGGTCCTCGATCTCGTCGCGGAAGTTGCGGATCAGGCCCTGGATCGGCCAGGCGGCGGCGTCGCCAAGCGCGCAGATCGTGTGGCCTTCGACCTGTTTGGTCACGTCGAAGAGCATGTCGATCTCTTCGACCTCGGCCTCGCCCCGGACCAGACGGTCCATCACGCGCATCATCCAGCCCGTGCCTTCGCGGCAGGGCGTGCACTGGCCGCAGCTTTCGTGCTTGTAGAACTTGGCCAGACGCCAGATCGCCTTGATGATGTCGGTCGACTGATCCATCACGATCACAGCCGCCGTTCCCAGACCCGACCGCTGCTCGCGCAGATAGTCGAAATCCATGATCGCCTCGCGCATGTTCTCGCCACGGATGCAGGGTACGGACGAGCCGCCGGGGATCACCGCCTTGAGATTGTCCCAGCCACCACGGATGCCGCCGCAGTGCTTTTCGATCAGCTCTTCGAAGGTGATCGACATCGCCTCTTCGACGACGCAGGGGTTGTTCACGTGCCCCGAGATCGCAAAGAGCTTGGTGCCCGCGTTGTTCGGACGGCCGAAGCCCGCGAACCATTCGGGGCCACGGCGCAGGATCGTCGGCACGACGGCGATGGATTCGACGTTGTTCACCGTGGTCGGGCAGCCGTAGAGCCCCGCGCCCGCCGGAAACGGAGGCTTCATCCGGGGCATGCCCTTCTTGCCTTCGAGGCTTTCGAGAAGGGCCGTTTCCTCGCCGCAGATATAGGCCCCTGCCCCATGGTGCAGGTAGAGGTCGAAATCCCAGCCCGATCCGGCCGCGTTCCGGCCCAGAAGCCCGGCGTCATAGGCCTCGTCGATGGCGTTCTGAAGCGCCTCTTTCTCGCGGATGTATTCGCCGCGGATGTAGATGTAGCAGGCATGCGCATTCATCGCGAAGGACGCGATCAGGCAGCCTTCGATCAGCGTGTGCGGATCGTGGCGCATGATCTCCCGGTCCTTGCAGGTGCCGGGTTCGGATTCGTCGGCGTTCACGACAAGATAGGACGGGCGCCCGTCGGATTCCTTGGGCATGAACGACCATTTGAGACCTGTGGGGAAGCCCGCGCCGCCCCGGCCGCGCAGGCCGCTGGCCTTCATCTGGTCCACGATCCAGTCGCGGCCCTTCTGAATGATACCGGCGGTGCCGTCCCAGTGGCCGCGCGATTTCGCGCCCGCCAGCGTGCGGTCGTGCATCCCGTAGAGATTGGTAAAGATGCGGTCTTTGTCTTCGAGCATGCTCACCTCTTACCGCGGACCGGCCCCGGTCCGCACCCGTCTCAATTGTCGCGGCGCTTGCGCCAGATTTGCCATGTCACGATCAGCGCCCAGAGAAAACCCGCAAGCGCGAACAGATCGAACAAAAAGACGAAGCGGTCCGGAAGCCCCATCTCTCTGCCCAGATATTGCGCAAGCATCCAGAGAATCATGGTGAGGGCAATCACGATCGACACGACGCGCGCCTGGCGGGCCTGTGCCTTGTCCTGATGGTCGGGTTCGTTCATGTCCTCCACCCCTCGCGGCGTCTTTCGCCGTCGGAGGCACCCGGCCTGACCCGGATGCACATATGGTTCCCCTTCGGTGCGCGGGGCGGTTGGACCGCCCTCGCGCGGAAATGTCTATCCGCTTTCGCGGGCGGTGTCAGTAGACGTCGCCGTCATCGACCCGTTTCGAGAAATCGGTCTCGCCGCCGCCGGCCAGCGTCTTGGCCTGCTCGACCCAGTTGTCGCGGCTGACGCGGCCCTTGAAGCCTTCGAGGTTGTCGTCGACCCAGGCCACTTCCGACGGGCCCCAGCTTGCTACCTGGCTGTAATGATAGATGCCCATGCCGTTCAGCATTTCTTCCATCTTCGGACCGACACCCTTGATCTTCTTAAGGTCGTCGGCACCGCCTTCGCGCGGGCCGTCGAGCAATTCGGGCTTGGACTGTTCTTCCGACGCAGCCTCGGCCACGGGTTCCGCGGCAGGCTCGGGCTCGGATACGGCAGCGGGTGCCGGTGCCGGAGCGGGGGCAGCGGCGGGCATGACGGGCGCACGCATCGCGGGCGCGGAAGGCGCGGTCTGGAAGCCGCGATAGAGCACGATTGCCGCGACGAGCGAGACCAGTGCCGCAAAGAACCATGACGGATTAAAGCCCGCGTCCCCCACGACCAGGAGGGCCACAAAGGCCACGAGGAAGATGCCCCCTGCGATCATACCTACGATCGCCAGCGAGCCCTGAGTGTGTCTTGACATTGGAATTGCGCCTCCGGTTGCGTCAGAATGTCCCACCATATAGCAGGCTTTGGCGCTTAGGAAAATCAGGTGTCAGATTTCGCTGACAATTCCTTCGCCTGACGCACCCATTCATCCCGCGTGACACGGCCCTTGAAGCCTTCAAGGTTCTCGTCGACCCATGCGATTTCGGCCTCGGACCAGCCCGCCACCTGATCGAAATGATAGACGCCGAGCGAGTTCAGAAGCGCTTCCAGCTTGGGGCCGACGCCGCTGATCTTCTTCAGATCGTCGGCGGCACCGTCGCGCGGACCATCGAGCGGTGCGGGCTTTTCGCCCGCGGGCGGCTTGGCCTTGGCCTCGACGCCCGCGCCTTCGCCCGGCACCTCGCCGCTCTTGTCCGAGCTTGCGCCCACATCGCGATCCGCCGGCGCCTCACCCGCGACGCGGCCGCCCTGTTTGCCATCCGGTCCCTCGGGCGGCATCAGGTCGTCACGCGCGGCAGCCACCTGGTTCGGGTCGGCGGTGCCGGCCTCGCGCCAAGGCGCGCGGAGCGGAACCTCGGTGCCGTCGATGCGCTTGACCGTGTCGCCGATATCGACGGCAAGCTGCACGGAGGCGTTGTGTTTGGTGTGGCCTGTCTCACCGTCCTCGAGGCTGGTCAGCCCTGAAAGCGGTTCGGACGCGAAGCGCCCGTTCTGGGGCCCGGGCGTCGGCACCTTGCCCGCCGCCAGTTCGTCGAGGATCTCTGCCATGCGGTCGGCGGTCAGGTCTTCGTAATAGTCCTTGCCGATCTGGGCCATTGGTGCGTTCGAGCACGACCCGAGGCACTCGACCTCTTCCCACGAGAACTTGCCATCGGCTGAGAGCTCATGCGCGTTGGCGGCGATCTTGTCCTTGCAGACGCCGATCAGGTCCTCGGCCCCGCAGATCATGCAAGAGGTCGTGCCGCAGACCTGGATATGCGCAACCGAACCCACCGGCTGAAGCTGGAACATGAAATAGAAGGTCGCGACTTCGAGCACGCGGATATAGGCCATGTCGAGCATCGCGGCGACGTGTTCCATCGCCGGGCGGCTGAGCCAGCCTTCCTGTTCCTGCGCGCGCCACAGAAGCGGAATGATGGCCGATGCCTGCCGCCCCTCGGGGTATTTCGAAATCTGGGCCTCGGCCCATTTCCGGTTTGCCTCGGTGAATTCGAAGCTGTCGGGTTGTTCGGGGTGCAGGCGGCGGAGCATGTCGGGTTCCCTTCGGTCTTTCCCTGTCTCTCGCCCAGACGGGCGCCGGATTCAAGGGGGAGAGGCTCAGTCCCCCAATGCTCCGGTCGCGGCACCCGCGGCCGCGCCGACTGCGCCCGCGTCGGTCAGGAGCAGCGCGGCGAGGGTCAGAAGTGCGGCGAGCGCACCGGCCCCGGCGGCGGCGGCATGTGGCCAGACCGTTCCGCCGGCGCGGCGGTAAATCAGTGCGTCGGTCAGGCCGAGATAGGCGCCGACCGCAAAGAAAAGCGCCAAGAGCGGCAGCGAGCCCGCCAGAAGAATTCCCGCCAGCAGGAGCCCCAAAGCCACATAGCGGCTGGCCATGACACGGGGCAGCTGGTCGTGGCGATGGGCGCGGGTCCAAAGCCCGGCATCGGGATCATGCGCAAAGGCAAGGGCAAGCCCCGCGACAAGGAGCAGCGCCACCCAGCCCATGCCGAGCGCGAGGACCGTCAGCGTCTCGCCGTCAGGCATCGCCCGCCGCCACGAGGCTGCATCCTTCGAAAACGGAATATTGCGCGCCCAGGAACTCGCTCAAGGTATCGAGGATTTCGGTCAGTGCGGCCTCGGTTTCGGGCTCGTCGAGCCGGGCGGGCGAAATCATCATGAGCTGCTGGCTCAGACCTTGGGCCTGACCGGCGAGATAGAGCCGGAAGCGGTCCGGCTCGCCCAGAATGGTGGCCTTGGCAAGGCTGGATTCGAGCTGATTCAGCAAGGGAACGATATTGGATTGGATGAGGACGAGCGTCTGCGGCTCCATCACGCTGACACTGGGTGGCCACTCCTCGTCCTCACCGACACCCGGCGTGAGGGCACGCAACTCGGCATCGAGAGCGGTCGCGGCGTCGAAATTCTCGAAACAGATGTCCAGCTTCTTTTCCAGAAGCCGGGTTTCGGACGCCTCGACAAGGGCGGTGCGCGCGATCCAGGCCTGCGCACCGACGAAGATCGCCGCGATCAGCGTCGACAGGGCCAGAAGAAAATTCGAGCCTTTCGGCATGTTCAGCGCGACGACCGCCGGGGCAAATCGCCGTGCACCCGTACAATCACCGGTCGATCTCGCCGAACACCACGTCCATCGTGCCGATGATGGCGGACACATCCGCCAGCTGGTGGCCCTTGGCGACATGGTCGATGGATTGCAAATGCAGGAAACCCGGCGCGCGCAGCTTGGCGCGGTAGGGCTTGTTGGTTCCGTCGGCCACCAGATAGACGCCGAATTCGCCTTTGGGCGCCTCGACGGCGGCATAGACCTCGCCCTCGGGGACGTGGAAACCCTCGGTGTAAAGCTTGAAGTGGTGGATAAGCGCTTCCATCGAGGTCTTCATGTCGGTCCGGGACGGCGGCGTGATCTTGCCGCGGGCCAGAACGTCGCCCGGCTCGTTCCGGAGTTTCTCGCAGGCCTGCTTGATGATCTTTACCGATTCCCGCATCTCGGCCATACGAACGAGGTAGCGGTCGTAGCAGTCGCCCTTGGTGCCGACGGGGATCTGGAAGTCGAATTCGTCGTAGCATTCGTAGGGCTGCGCGCGGCGGAGGTCCCAGGCAAGGCCCGAGCCGCGCACCATCACGCCGGAATAGCCCCAGTCCTGAATTTCTTCCTCGGACACGACGCAGATATCCACGTTCCGCTGCTTGAAGATGCGGTTTTCCGTCAGAAGCCCGTCGATATCGGCCAGCACGGCCGGGAATTCGTCGGCCCATGTGTCGATATCGTCGATCAGCTCGGGCGGCAGGTCCTGATGAACGCCGCCAGGGCGGAAATAGGCGGCATGAAGCCGCGCGCCGCAGGCCCGCTCGTAAAAGACCATGAGCTTCTCGCGCTCTTCGAAACCCCAGAGCGGCGGCGTCAGCGCGCCCACGTCCATGGCCTGCGTGGTCACGTTCAGGAGGTGGTTCAGAACGCGACCGATCTCGGAATAAAGGACACGGATCAGCGAGGCGCGGCGCGGCACCTCGACACCGGTCAGCTTTTCGATGGCGAGGCACCAGGCATGTTCCTGGTTCATCGGAGCCACGTAGTCGAGCCGGTCGAAATAGGGCAGGTTCTGCAGGTAGGTCCGGCTTTCCATCAGCTTTTCCGTACCCCGGTGCAGCAGCCCCACATGGGGGTCGCACCGCTCGACGATCTCCCCGTCGAGTTCCAGCACCAGCCGGAGAACCCCGTGCGCCGCAGGGTGCTGCGGGCCGAAGTTGATGTTGAAATTCCGGATTTTCTGCTCGCCCGTCAGGGCGTCGTCGAAATTGCCGTCCATCATCCGCTCATCCTTTCCAGTGCCAGCTGTCGGGCACCCGGCCGAGCGCCCGCTCGACCGCCTTGTATTGCGGCCGGAGAAACGCCGCGGCCGCCTGTCTCTGATCCGCCGTCATGTCCAGCGGCTGGCCCGCATGAACCGGCGCAACCACCCGTGCAAAAGGCGCGATCCCCAGAAACGCCGCCAGCCGGTCGAGCCCGCCCGCGATCATCTCTTCGAACACACCCAGCATCAGGCGACCCTGTGGGATCGTCGCCTGAAGTTTCCTCAGCGCGCGGGCATAGTCGCCCCGCCGCTCGATCTGGTCTTCCTCGCCCCGAAACACGCGGCGGAGGATATTCGCCGCCCGCCGTGCGGTCACACGACCCTCGTCGTCGCGGCGCGCGGCGATCATGCGCACATGACTCCAGAGCCGCTCCACCGGGTCGCGCAGCATGTAGAGAACGCGCACATCTGGCGCGACGGTGGCCATGGCAGAGAGCCGTTCGCGGGGCAGAAGCGCGTAGGCGGGCGTCACCTCGCCCACGACACGGGCCGCGCCCGCGCCACCCCGGAGATAGGCCAGATAGGCTGCGTCGTCCTGACGGCCCGAGGACAAAACGTCCATCCAGTCGGCACGGTCGCGCAAAAGCACTTCCTGCCGCTCGTTGGGGTCGTCGCCCGCATAGCCCTGAACCCGCAGATGTTCCTGCCGGTGTTTTTCATGTTCCCTGTCGAGCTGACCTGCCTCGACCGCGTCGAAATAGTGCAGTTCCTTGATCGCGCGGAAATGGCACTCCGGATGGTCGGCCAACTGCGCATGAAGCCAGCTTGTGCCCGCCTTCGCGGCGCCGACGCAGAAGAAGACGACGCTCATTCCGCGCTCCCGTCGATGTCGTCCTTGAACGCCATGATCCAGAGAAGGACCAACGCGATGGCCGGCAACACTGCCAGAAGCGCGAAATATTTCGAGATGCCGAAGCGCGGCAGCAGCTTCCAGAACGGGACCACGATGGCCACCGCTATGATCAGGAACCAGATGAGAGAGCCGCCGCCCATCATCGCCTCAGCCCTCGGCCTTCTCGTCGCCGGGCATGATATATTCGGCGCCTTCCCAGGGGCTCATGAAGTCGAACTGACGGTATTCCTGCACCAGCTTCACGGGCTCGTAGACGACGCGCTTCTGCTCTTCGTCATAACGCACCTCGGTATAGCCGGTGGTCGGAAAGTCCTTCCTCAGCGGATAGCCACGGAAGCCGTAGTCGGTCAGCAGCCGGCGGAGATCGGGGTGGCCCGTGAACAGAAGGCCGAACATGTCGAAGACCTCGCGCTCGAACCAGTTGGCCGACGGGTGGACGGAGGTGATCGACGGCACCATGTCATCCTCACGCACAGCCAGTTTCAGGCGGATGCGGTGGTTCTGGTACATCGACAGGAAGTGGTAGACGACGTCGAAACGCGGATCGCGGTCCGGCAGGTCGACGGCGGTGATATCCACCAGCGTGGAAAAGCGGCAGTTCCGGTCGGTCTTCAGGAACTCGACGAAACCTGCAAGCGAGGACAGCGTCACATTCATGGTCAGCTCGCCGTGGGAAATCTCCCACGAGAGGACGCAATCGGGGCGCTTGGCCTCGATATGCTGGGCAAGCTCGGTCAGGGCTTCACTCATGGCAGTCCTCGTCAGCGGGTGATGGTGCCGGTCCGGCGGATTTTCCGCTGGAGCTGCATGATACCGTAAAGCAGGGCTTCGGCCGTTGGCGGGCAGCCGGGCACGTAGATGTCGACCGGCACGATCCGGTCGCAGCCGCGCACCACGCTGTAGCTGTAGTGGTAATAGCCACCACCATTGGCGCAGGACCCCATCGAGATCACGTAGCGCGGCTCGGGCATCTGGTCATAGACCTTGCGGAGTGCCGGCGCCATCTTGTTGGTCAGCGTACCGGCGACGATCATCAGGTCCGACTGCCGCGGGCTGGCGCGGGGCGCGGTGCCGAAGCGTTCGAGGTCGTAGCGCGGCATCGAGGTATGCATCATCTCGACCGCGCAGCAGGCAAGCCCGAAGGTCATCCAGTGCAGCGAGCCGGTGCGCGCCCAGTTGATGATGTCGTCGGTGGACGTGACGAGGAACCCCTTGTCCTGAAGTTCCTTGTTCAGCGCCTGAGTGGCGACCTCGCGGTCGGGTCCAGCGGAATTCGCTGTGGTGGCTACAGACATCCTGGCTCCATCCCGGATTGGCTCTGCACGTCGTTTTCGCGTGCCGTTCGAAAGGTATCTAACCTACAGCCCCGATCAGTTCAACGCGCTCCGGGCAGATTGGGGCGAGTTGTCCCGTGCCTCATCGCGGGGCGCCAGGAGGTGAGCCAGACTGCCCGGAAAAGCGGCAGTGCGGCGGGTGACGGGGCACCGATCATGGTGCTGGCAAAGGCGTGCCGGGTCACGGACTGCCAGGGGCCAGCCGTTCTCTGGGCGTGCCGAAGCGGCATAGCCGTGGCGAGCCCCATGTCTCGGCCCTTTGGGCGGTCAACTCCGCCTGATGGCGCAAGTGTCTTCATAGAAGGCTGCCGATTGGCCCCCAAAACTTCCTGAGCGTCTGTCTGTCCATCTGACCGGAAGAGCCGATGTCTGGAAAGGTCATGCTGCCTGCGCCGCCGCCCGGCGCGTTTTCCTTAGCGGGGGCTCTGCCTTTTTTTCAAGCATTCGGGCGGGGGCGGTTGGCATAACTGATACTCAGATCAAACCGGGAAGACCACTTTGCTTCTCGACGGAGCCGCCAATCAACCGCTTACTCTTGGGAATGCCGACCGGATCTTGTTGCCCGCTGCGCGGGCCGGTTGACCCTTCGCAGGGGCTCAGGGTGTTCAGGCTTCGCCCGTTCGCTGCTCGAAAGGTCCACCGGACCTTTCGCCGGCAAAGCCGGACCGCCGCTCACCCTCAAAAAGGTCCACCGGACCTTTTTGCCCGCTGCGCGGACCGGTGCTCACTCCCATTCAAGTGCGCCTTTTTTCCACTCGTAAGCGAAGCCGACGGTCAGCACGGCAAGAAAGGCCATCATCGACCAGAACGCCACATCCGACAGGTCCCCAAACGCCACGGCCCAAGGGAAGAGGAACGCGATCTCAAGGTCGAAAATGATGAACAGAATCGACACCAGATAGAAACGCACATCGAATTTCATCCGCGCGTCATCAAACGCGTTGAAGCCGCACTCATAGGCCGACAGCTTTTCCGGATCGGGGTCCCGAGGCGCGGCAACCGCCGCAGCCAGGATCAGAACAAGCCCAAGAGCGATGGCGAGCCCCAGAAATACGAGGATCGGCAGGTATTCTCTCAGCAGGTCTTCCACAGCAGGCTCCCGGTCTTTTGCGCGTGGATGGTGCGCGTGTCCCTTTCCTAGTGGCCCCCGAAGACAGGGTCAACGCCCACAAGCCACGATCGGAGCGGGTCAGCCGCCTCAGATCGCTTCATAAGGATCGTCGCCCTCCCCGATCGCCTCGGCATCTATCCCCACGGGTGGCAGATCGCTTGTCACGGTCACCACCGTCTCATCGCCCCCATCGTCGGCCGGCACCGAACCACCGTCGTCCACCGCGCCGTCGCCTGTGGCCACGTCACCGCCATCCGGCAAGGGGTCGCCGCCACCGGCAACATCACCTTCTTCCGTCGCGGGAGCAGGCGTCGCCCCGTCATCCGCCACGACATCGCTACCCTCACCGCCCGGCGGCACCGCGCCGCCACCGTCACCCGGTTCGCTGACCAGGGCCGCGAACAGGCTTTCCGCCGTCGCGCCGCGGGCCAGCCCCGAGGCCGCCACCCCTTGCGCGTTCTTCGGCAGATCCGTGCCTGCCGCACGGGCGGTCTCAACGGCCGCCTTCGCCCGCTGACCGACCGCTTCGGCGCTTTTCCCCATCTGAGGCCGCTCGACCGGGCGGTTGCCCAGCCCCTGGGACATGCTCACATCATTCATGACGCTCTCCTTTCTGGAACCGCGCCCGGACTAGCAGCCCCGAATGAAGAAGCGGTTACTCGCGACGGGTCCAGCCCGGAGGGCGCTTCTCGAAAAAGGCACGCGTGCCTTCCTCGGCCTCGTCCGTCTCCCACCGGGCGACCAGTGCGTCGATGCTGGCCTCGATCGCGGCCTCATCGACCCGGCTGCCGAGCCGCGCCACAAGCGCCTTCGACGCCGCCACGGCGCCCGGAGCGGCGGTCAGATAGGCGGCGACCTCGTCCTCGATCGCCGCGTCCAGCGCCCCTGGGTCGACCACCCGAGAGACCAGACCGAGCGTCGCTGCCTCCTCCGCACCGAAAAGCCGCGGCGAAAAGAACACCTGCCGCGCCCGCGCCGCCCCCATCCTTTCGACCACGTAAGGCCCGATGGTGGCCGGGCTGAGACCCAGCCGCGTCTCGGTCAGGCCGAACCGCGTGCCCGCCGCGGCCAGCACCACGTCGCAGACCGACATCAGCCCCACGCCCCCGCCATAGGCATCCCCGTGCACGCGCCCGATCAAAGGCTTCGGCAGGTCGTTCAGCGCCTTGAGCGCCATGGCGAGCGCCCGGGCCTCGCGCCGGCGCGTCTCGCTTTCAGCGGCCATTTGCGCGCGCATCCAGTCAAGATCGCCACCCGCGGAAAAGACCGGGCCCTCGGCGGACAGCACGACCACGCGCACGCCTGAATCCCCGGCAAGGCGCCCGGCTGTCTCGGCCAGCGCGCCGATCATGGCGCTGTCGAGCGCGTTCCGCTTCTCCGGCCGCGCCAGCACCAGCCGCGCCACGCCGCGCCGGTCGGTCTCGCATCTGATCCCGGTCATCCCCGCACCTCCCTCATTCCGACGGCCATCGCCTCGGCCCGCTGCAAAAGCTCCAGGTTCAGACCGTGAGCAAAGCCCCGATCCGCAAGAAACCGCGCCAGCTTGCCGGTGGACAGGTTCCCCGCCGCTCCCGGCGCGTAGGGACATCCGCCCAACCCCGCCACCGAGGCATCGAACACCCGAAGGCCGCGCCCAAGCGCCACCTCGACATTCTCCAGTGCGCGGCCCGACGTGTCGTGGAAATGCCCGGCAAGCTGACCGGGCTCCGCCAGATCGAGAATCGCCGCCAGCATCGCGTCCACCCGTTCGGGCACCGCCCGGCCCAGCGTGTCGCCAAGCGAGACCTCGAAACACCCCATGCCGAAAAGCGCCGCCGCCACACGGGCGACCGCCTCGGGCGCGACCGGCCCGTCATAGGGGCAATCGGTCACGCAGGAGATATAGCCCCGCACCTGCAGCCCAGCCTCCCGCGCGCGCGCCATCACCGGCCCGAACCGCGCAAGGCTCTCGTCGATGCTTGCGTTGATATTGGCGCGGCTGAACCCCTCGGACGCACTCGCGAAGACCGCCAGTTCGTCGACCGCGGCCGCAACCGCCGCCTCGGCCCCCTTCAGGTTCGGCACCAGCGCCGTGTATCTGACACCAGCCTTGCGGGTGATCCCCGCCATCACCTCCGCCGAGCCCGCCATCTGGGGCACCCAGCGGGGGCTGACGAAACTCGCGGCTTCGATCCGCCGGAACCCCACCTCGGACAAAAGGTCGATCAGTGCCACTTTCTCCGCCACCGGGATCGCTCGCGTCTCATTCTGCAACCCGTCACGCGGCCCCACCTCGACGATCTCGACCATGTCGCCATCACCGCTCATAGGCCCGCCTTTCTTTGGGTCCGGAAAATCCCCGCCGGAGGCACCGCGACCGGCGCAGCCGGGCGCAAAACCTCATGTGCGGCCGGAGGCCGCTCAATTCGGAAAGCTTCAGCCATCCCAGGGCTCGTAGAAGGCGCGGGCATATAGCCGCTCGTCAGCGGGCCCCGGCAGCGATTTCCGGAAGGCGGGACGCGCCGACAGGCTGTCGTACCATGCGCTGAGCGCCGGGAACTCGTCCGCGCGAACGAAATGCAGCGCCATGTAAACCGCCTGCCCCACCGCTACATCCGCCGCCGAGAAGCCCGCCGTCAGAAGCGTGTCGCGGTTCTCGACCGGCGTCGACAGCCGCGCTTCGATCGCCTCGAAGCATTTCCGCGCCCGCGCCGCCTCCAGCCGCATGACCACGGGCGACCGCATATGGTCCTCGTAAAGCGCGACATGCTGCTGGGTCAGCGCCGCAACGTGCTGGCTGAGCGTCTCCGCGAAATTCAGCCAGACCAGCCAGTCTGGCCAGTCGGGATCGCCCGGCATCCGTCCAAGCCCGGCTTCGGGAAAGCGCGTCGTCAGCACCTGCAGGATGGCCGTCGATTCGAACAGCACCTCGCCCCCGATCTCGAGCGCCGGCACCCGTCCCGCGGGCGAAAGCGAAAGGAATTCCTCGTTTCGGAGCGTCCTGTCGAACGGGCGCACGCGCAGCTCGAACTCGACGCCTAGTTCGTAGAGCAGCCAGAGCACCCGCATCGAACGGGTCTGGTGGGCATGGTGCAGCACGATCATTCGGGCAATTCCTCCAGTCTCAGCAGAACCGCGCCGGCCTCGACCTGACCGCCCTCCACTACCAGCACCTCGGCCACCACCCCGTCGCGGGGCGCGGCGAGCGCGTGTTCCATCTTCATCGCTTCCAGCGTCAACAGCGCCTCTCCCTCGCGGACTTCGTCCCCGGCCCGCGTCCGGACCGCCGTGACCCGCCCCGGCATGGGCGCCTCGATGGCCCCTGCCGCGCTGGCCGATGCCGCGCGGGCCAGCGGATCGGCAAGAGTGAAACGTGTCCGCTCACCGCCGTGAAGCGCGATCTCGCCCGGTGCGGCAAGGACTGCTAGGTCCCGGAGGATGCCGTCGACCCACCAGCGGGTCCCGTCCCGGCTGACGCGGTGCCGCGTCCCGCCTGCGTCAACCTCGAAACCGTCCCCGGTCACCGTGACCCAGATCTCGCGCTCCCCAAGCAGAACCCGGTGACGGCGCCCGCCCCAGAGCTGAAACCCCGCCATCGGCCCGTCATGTGCGTCAAGTGCGGCCACGGCGGCAACTGCCACCGCCACCGATGATGGCTCGGGATCGGGGGCGAGCGCCTCAATCTCCCGCCCGATCAGCCCGGTATCGACCCGGCCGGCGCGAAAGTCCGGCTGGGCCACCAGCCGCGAGAGGAAACCCAGGTTCGTGACGGTCCCCGCGATGCCGGTCCCGGCGAGCGCGCGATCCATTGCCTTGAGCGCCGCCTCGCGATCCGCGCCATGGGTCACGATCTTGGCGATCATCGGGTCGTAATGCGGGCTGATCCGGTCGCCCTCGACGACGCCAGTGTCGATGCGCGCGTCCTCGGGAAAGACCAGCCGGTCGAGCCGCCCCGTCGCCGGAAGGAACCCCGCGCCTGCATCCTCGGCATAAAGCCGCGCCTCGACGGCGTGGCCCGTGATCCGGAGCGCCTCCTGCTCCAGCAGCAGCCCCTCGCCCATCGCCACCCGAAGCTGCCACTCGACAAGGTCCACGCCCGTGATCGCCTCGGTCACGGGATGCTCGACCTGAAGCCGGGTGTTCATCTCCATGAACCAGAACCGGTCAGGGCTGAGCCCGTTCGAGCCGTCGACGATGAACTCCACCGTTCCCGCGCCCCTGTAGCCCACCGCCTCCGCCGCGCGGACAGCGGCGGCCCCCATGGCGGCGCGCATCTCTTCGGTCATGCCGGGGGCCGGCGCTTCCTCGATCACCTTCTGGTGGCGGCGCTGGAGCGAACAGTCCCGCTCGAAGAGATGCACGGCGCGGGCGCCGTCGCCAAAGACCTGCACCTCGATATGCCGGGGTGTCTGGATCAGCTTCTCGATCAGAACGCCGGCATTGCCGAAGGCCGACGCCGCCTCGGCGCGCGCCGACGCCAGCGCAGAGGCGAACCCGCCCGGGGCCTCCACCGCGCGCATCCCCTTGCCGCCGCCGCCGCCGACCGCCTTGATCAGGACGGGGTAGCCGATGCGATCAGCCTCCTCCGCGAGCCGCGCGTCGGACTGGTCGTCCCCGTGATAGCCCGGCACGACCGGGACGCCGGCCTTTTCCATCAGCGCCTTGGCCGCATCCTTCAGGCCCATGGCCCGGATCGCATCCGCCGACGGCCCGACAAAGATCAGCCCCGCCGCCTCGACAGCGTCGACGAAATCGGGGTTCTCCGACAGAAAGCCGTAGCCCGGATGGATGGCCTCTGCGCCTGTCTCGAGCGCAGCCTCCACGATCTTGTCGATCCGGAGATAGCTCTCTGCGGCCGCCGCCTGACCGATGGGTACCGCCATATCCGCCAGCGCTACATGCCGCGCCTCCGCGTCCGCCTCGGAGAAGACGGCAATCGTGCGAAGACCCATGGCACGCGCGGTGGCGATCACGCGACAGGCGATCTCGCCCCGGTTGGCGATCAGCAGCGTGGAAAAGGGCCGTCCGGTCACGCCAGGTCCTCGATGACGCGAAAGCGCTCGCAGATCAGCATCATGTCGGGCGACCAGCCACCGTGACGGTCGAAATACGCGCGGTGATCGCGCTGCCAGCCCTCGAAAGTCTCGTTTTCGCCCTCGGCCAGTGCGAATTCCTCACCCACCTCATCGAAGCGCATTTCCTCGACCGACACCGTCTCGATCACCAGCGCGGGCGTGCCGTCCCAGTTGAGCGCGATGTCCCGCCGTCCGGCCACCGGCTTCGGCTCGCCGCCGGGGGCGAAATCGCGGAGCGCGCCGCAGGTGGCGGTCTTCTGCCCCGCGCGGACGAGGCGGAGGAGCCATGACGACATCTCTGCGCTGTCGCCGAAGCGGAAGGTGACGGCGCCGGGATAGCGCTTCTGCAGACTTTCGATGCTCTCCATCTCTCCTACCCTCTCCCTCCGGCCCCTGGCCGCGGGGCGCGGCCCGGGCGAGCGGGGGCTCGATGCCCCCCGAGACCGCCTTGCCCGGCCCGCATCACATCCGGAACACGCCGAAGCGTGTCTCGTCTATGGGCGCGTTCAGGCTGGCCGCAAGCGACAGCGCCAGCACGTCCCGCGCCTTGAGGGGATCGATCACCCCGTCATCCCAAAGCCGGGCCGAGGCATAGAGCGGATGCGACTGTTCCTCGAATTGCGCGATGGTAGGCGCCTTGAAGGCCGCCTCTTCGTCCTCGGACCACGCGCCACCCGCCCGCTCGATCGCGTCGCGCTTCACGGTCGCCAGCACACCCGCTGCCTGCGCCCCGCCCATGACCGAAATCCGGCTATTGGGCCATGTCCAGAGAAAGCGCGGTCCATAGGCCCGCCCCGCCATGCCGTAATTGCCCGCGCCGAAGGAGCCGCCCACGATCATCGTGATCTTGGGCACGGCGGTCGTCGCCACGGCGGTCACCATCTTGGCGCCTGCCCGCGCAATGCCGCCCGCCTCATAGGCGCGGCCCACCATGAAGCCGGTGATGTTTTGCAGGAAAACGAGCGGGATCTTCCGCTGTGAGCACAGCTCGACGAAATGCGCGCCCTTTTCGGCGGACTCGGAGAACAAGACGCCATTATTCGCGACGACCCCCACCGGGCAGCCCTCGAGATGGGCGAAACCGGTCACCAGCGTCTCGCCGTAGCGCGCCTTGAACTCGTCGAAACGCGAGCCGTCGACCAGCCGGGCTATGACCTCGCGGATATCGTAGGGCGTGCGCAGATCGGCGGGCACGACACCGAGCAGCTCGGACGGGTCATAGGCGGGCGGTTCGGGCGATTGCCAGTCCACGCCCGCGGGCGTGGACCGGTTCAGGTGCCGCATTGCCTCGCGCGCCAGCGCCAGCGCATGGGCGTCGTCCTCGGCCAGGTAGTCGGCCACCCCGGAGAGCCGGGTGTGGACATCGCCACCGCCCAGGTCCTCGGCGCTGACCACCTCGCCCGTGGCGGCCTTGACCAGCGGTGGACCTGCCAGAAAGATCGTGCCCTGCTCTTTCACGATGATCGTCACGTCCGACATGGCGGGCACATAGGCGCCGCCCGCCGTGCAGGAGCCCATGACGACCGCGATCTGGGGAATACCCGCCGCGCTCATGCGTGCCTGATTGTAGAAGATGCGCCCGAAATGGTCCCGGTCGGGAAAGACCTCGTCCTGATTGGGCAGATTCGCACCGCCCGAATCCACGAGGTAGACACAAGGCAGGTGGCACTCGGCGGCAATCTCTTGCGCGCGGAGGTGCTTCTTGACCGTCATTGGGTAATAGGTGCCGCCCTTCACGGTGGCGTCGTTGGCGATGACCATCACGTCCCGGCCATGGACCCGGCCCACCCCTGCGATCACACCGGCGGCAGGCGCCGCGCCGTCATACATCCCGTGCGCCGCCGTCGCGCCCACCTCGAGAAACGGCGCGCCGGGATCGAGAAGTCCCGCCACCCTGTCGCGGGGCAGCATCTTGCCGCGCGACAGGTGCCGCTCGCGCGCCTTGTCGCCCCCGCCCTGTGCCGCCGCCTCGGCCGCGCGCCGCACCTCGTCCAGAAGGTCGCGATTAGCGGTCTCGTTCCTGCGGAACGCCTCGGAGGAGGTTGATATGGTGGAGGAAAGTTTCAACGGCTGCGCTCTTCCAGACGATCTTCCAGCAGGAGAGCCTGCCGCCCGGTCTCCTGCATCAGGCAGGCGGCATGGGCCGGACCGCCCCCGGTGCCGCCGCCCCATGTGCTGTATTCATAGCCACAAAGCGCATCCCGATAGCCGATCCAGGCGCGCTGCATGTCGCGAAGCGCGCCGGGCGCGTCGGGCATTCTTGCGCCGATCTCGGTCATTTCCGCGACCAGCGCCCTCTCGGCCCTCATCAGTTTGGCAAAGGCGTCGTTCAGCCTGTAGTCCCAATAACCTGCCTCGACGCCATAGCAGAAACCCATGCCGACCGTGGTGTAGCCATCGGGCGTGTCGATGCAGGCCTGCGCTGACAGCCCGATACAGGACAGGCGTTCCGGCATATCTCCGGCATCGGCGAGACAGGTTTCCGTCGCCTCGGGCGTGAAAGACAGGTCATTGGCCAAGACCGCCGCGGGAGGCATCGCAGCGCCCGCGAGAGCTATCAGAAAAACACCTGATTTCATGAACTTCCGATCCTCCCTTCAACGATATTCTCGTTCACCTCGATCCAGCGCGCACGGTAGGCGAAGCGCGCCGCTGTCGCCACGTCATTCTGGAAAGCGGCGTTGACCCCGGCGCCCACTGCCGCGCCGATCACGGGGGCGATCTGCGCCACCTTCCGTGCGGACAGGTTGACGCCGAGCGTCGCCGCCACCCTTCGCGTGGCAGCCACCGATCCGGTGGTCTGACCGGTGAGGCGAACGATCTTGCGCCAGTCCTCGGGTGTGAAATCGCCCCTCTCCGAAGCGAGCCGCGCGATGGCGTCGTCCTTTTCGGCGCGGCTGTTCGCGCCCGCCAGTTGCAGAATGTCGAGGATATGCACCCGCTCGGCCTCGGAATCTCCGCCAAAGCCATAGCAGAGCCCGGTCAGCCGCGCCGTCCTGAGCGCGAGCGCGATGGTGGCGGGGACGTCCAGCGCCAGCCCGACAGCCCCCAGAGCCCCGGCCGCGCCACCGCCGGTGACAGCATAGCCCAGCGCCCAGCGCCGGACCTCGGACGCGGCCTCGTCGCAGGCGGCAAGGTCGGTGAAGTCGTGATCGAGTGCCGCCTTCCGGATGGAGCCGCTGGCCGCCCAGTCGGCGCTCCGGATCACGGCCTCGATCACCTCGCCGGGAATGAGACGATTGGTGAGAAAGCTGACCGGCTTAGCGATCGAACGCACCGCGCGCGGAAAGGCCGAGGGCGGCGCGGCGCGGTAGGCATCCTGCTCGGCCAGTACCGTCTGAACGTAGGGGACAGTTGCAAGATCGCTCATCGCGAAACCAACGCAGGAACGCATCCCAAGATATTGGGATTGTTGAATGAAATTGAATTCAGATTCATGCTCGCGGCCCTCCCTCGAAGGCAAGGAGACGCCCCTGCCTGTTGAAGAGATAGGTGCGCGCGGCCACTCCGTCATCGCAGCGGACGATAATCCAGACCTCGCCCTCGCCCGGACGGCCCACGCAGGCGGTGCGCGCGCCGCCCGTCTGCTCCGCGAAAAGGTCCGCCCCGGCCTCGATCACGGCGGTCTCGGTGGGAAGCGCGTTCTGCCCGGCGATGAATCCGAGCGAGCCCGCGATCACCAGCAGGAGACCCACCACCCAGTAGAGGATGCGGGGCAGTTTCACCGCATCGCCCCCATCAGTTCGCGCCCGATCAGCATCCGGCGGATTTCACTGGTGCCGGCACCGATCTCCATCAGCTTGGCGTCGCGGAAAAGACGGCTTACGGGATGGTCGTTCATGAAGCCCGCCCCGCCCATGGCCTGCACCGCCTGATGGGCCTGTTGCATGGCGACCTCGGACGCATAGAGACAGCAGGCCGCTGCGTCCTGCCGGGTAATATCGCCCCGGTCGCAGGCGCGAGCCGCCTCATAGACATAGGCGCGGGCCGAGTTCATCGCCGTGTACATATCCGCGATCTTGCCCTGCATGAGCTGGAACGACCCGATGGGCTGGCCGAATTGCTTGCGCTCGGCCATGTAGGGCATGATTTCGTCCATGCAGGCGGCGATGATCCCCGGACCGATGGCCGCCAGCACCACCCGCTCGTAATCGAGACCCGACATCAGGACGGCGACGCCGCGCCCCTCTTCGCCGAGGACGTTCTGGAAGGGCACCTCGACATCCTCGAAAACGAGTTCCGCCGTGTTCGAACCGCGCATCCCCAACTTGTCGAAATGGGGCGAGGTGGAGAACCCCTTGAAGGTCTTTTCGATCAGGAAGGCGGTGATGCCCCTGGCACCCGCCTCGGGGTCGGTCTTGGCGTAGACGACGAGCGTATCGGCGTCGGGACCGTTGGTGATCCAGTATTTCGTGCCGTTCAGCCGGTAGTGATCGTTTCGCCGCTCGGCGCGGAGCGACATGGAGACCACGTCGGACCCTGCACCCGCCTCGGACATGGCAAGCGCGCCGACATGCTCGCCGGAGATGAGTTTGGGCAGGTATTGCGCCTTCTGCTCCGCCGTGCCGTTCAGGCTGATCTGGTTGACGCAGAGGTTCGAATGCGCGCCATAGGACAGCGCGACGCTGGCCGAGGCGCGGGCGATCTCTTCGACCGCAACAGTGTGGGCGAGATAGCCCATGCCGGCGCCGCCATACTCTTCGCTGACAGTGACCCCCAAGAGCCCCAGATCGCCCATCTCGCGCCAGAGAGGACGCGGAAAATCGTTCGATCGGTCGATCTCGGATGCCATCGGCCGCACACGCTCCTGCGCCCAACGGTGGACCATGTCGCGAAGCGCATTCGCATCCTCGCCCAGGTCGAAGCGCATGGAGGCGGTGAACATGCTGTCTCTCCGTTTATTGAACGGTTGTTCATTTCTATGCGCGCCCCTGCCATCGGTCAAGTCTCGGGGAACCCGGAGGGGGTGCGGCAGGTTGAGTCTGCAAAGGATATTCGGAGGAAAGACAACATGACGGAAGACGTTACACACAATACTTTCTACAACAGTCTCGACGACATCGTCGCTGGCATGCTCTCGGTCGATCAGACCCGTCCGGTGCCCATGAGCCATTACGTGGACCGGGACGAAAACGCGCTCTGGTTCATCACCGCCAAGGGTACCGATCTTGAGGCCGCGCTCCGCGGCGGGCCGCAATCGGGACGCCATGTCGTCGCGTCGAAAAGCGGCGAGCTTTACGCCACGATCGACGGTCTGGCGACCTTGGTCATCGATCCGGCGAAGCTGGACGAGATCTGGTCGGTGGTCAGCGCCGCCTGGTTCGAAGATGGCCAGAAGGACGACGACATCGCACTCATCCGCTTCGACCTGTCCGAGGCCGAGGTCTGGCAGACGGCAGGCAACCTCAAATTCCTGTTCGAAATCGCCAAGGCCAACGTGACCGGCGAGAAGCCTGAAACGGGCTCGCACGGACGGCTGAGCTTCGCGGCCTGAACAAGCTTCACACCGACAGGGAAAGGGCGTTTGCCGGGCGGCAGGCGCCCTTTTCTCATGGCCGCCCGATCAGGCGCGCCACCGTGTCGGGCAAGGCAGGGAAATCGGGGATGACCGCATCCGCACCGTGCCGGCCCACCTCGTCGCCTTCGGGGCCGAAGCCCACCAGCACCGCAGGCACGCCGACGGCACGCGCCGTCTTTGCGTCCGTCGCCGTGTCGCCCACGATGAGGGACTGTTCGACTGCGCCCCCCGACTGTTCCACCGCCAGCCTGTAGGGCGCAGGGTCGGGTTTTGAGACCGAAAGCGTCCCGGCCCCCACGAACCCGGCGAAGAGGTCGCGCATGTCGAGCCGACGCATCAGGTCATCGGCCATCTCGACCGGCTTATTTGTGCAGATGCCGACCTTGTAGCCCTGCCCGAGCAGCGCCTCGACCGTGTCGCGCGCGCCCGGATAGAGAACCGTCAGGTTGTTGATATTGGCGGCGTAGTGGTCGAGCAGGAATGGATAGCCCGCCTCGACATCGTCCTCGCCGCCGCCCTCGATCCGAGAAAATCCAAGCCTGAGCATGGCGCGCGCCCCGTGAAAGGCCGTCAGCTTGTCGGCTTGGGGGTCGAGCAGTGGACCCAGCCCCATATGCTCGAACGTGGCATTCGCCGCCGCGATCAGGTCACCGCTCGTGTCGGCAAGTGTGCCATCCAGGTCGAAAATCACGGTCTGCATATCTGCTCCTGTCGGCAAATCCCCGCCAGCGCTGTAACCTGTGGCAATATCAAGTGAAGGCAACGCCGCTTGCGTGCGCGTCTCGTGTGGCTAAAACGGCGGACAAGAAAAGGAAAGAGCAGGCATGTCCACCCATCTGATCCTTCTGGCCGCCGGCGAGGGCTCGCGGATGCTGTCCGACCGGGCGAAGGTCTTGCACGAGATCGGCGGCGCGCCGCTTTTCGCCCATGCGCTTGGCGCCGTGGCCGAACTGGAGGCGCCGGGCGAACGCGTGCTGGTTGTGGGCCATGACGGTGACAACGTCGCCAAGGCCGCCGCCGAGATCGACCCCGACATCCGTATCGCCCGCCAGACCGAGCAACTCGGCACGGCACATGCCGTGGCCGCCGCTGCCGACGCACTGGCCGATGCCGATGGCGACGCGCTGGTCCTTTACGGCGACACGCCCTTCATCCGGGCCGAAACGCTGGAAGCGATGGCCGAGGCGCGGGCGGGTGGTGCGGATATCGTCGTTCTCGGCTTCGACGCTGCCGATCCGGGCCGCTACGGACGCCTGATCACCGACGGAGACCGGCTTGAGCGGATCGTCGAGTGGAAGGACGCCAGCGAGGGGGAACGCGCGATCACGCTTTGCAATTCGGGCGTCGTCATGGCTGGCACGGGCACGCTTTTCGACCTCGTCGCCGCCGTCGGCAACGACAACGCGGCGGGCGAGTATTACCTGACCGATATCGTGGCACTCGGGCGGGAACGCGGTCTGACCGCACAGGTCGTGATCTGCGACGAGGCCGAAACTCTGGGGATCAACACCCGTGCCGAACTGGCCGCCGCCGAGGCGATCTTCCAGACCCGCGCGCGTGCCGAACTCTTGGCCAATGGCGTGACGCTGGTCGCGCCCGAAACGGTGCACCTGTCGCTCGACACACATATCGGGCGGGACGCAGTGATCGAGCCGAACGTGGTTTTCGGCCCCGGCGTGACGGTGGAATCCGGCGCGCGCATCCGCGCCTTCAGCCATCTGGAGGGCTGCCATGTGGGCGCGGGCGCCATCGTCGGCCCCTATGCCCGCCTCCGCCCCGGCGCGGAGCTGTCGAACGGTGTCCGCATCGGCAATTTCGTCGAGGTGAAGAACGCCGAGATCGGAGAGGGCGCCAAGGTCAATCACCTGACCTATATCGGCGATGCGTCGATCGGTGACGGCACGAATATCGGCGCGGGCACCATCACCTGCAATTACGACGGCGTCTTCAAGCACAGGACCGAGATCGGACGGAACGCCTTTATCGGCTCGAACACCATGCTGGTCGCCCCCGTCTCGGTGGGCGACGGCGCGATGACCGCGACAGGCACCATCGTGACCAAGGACGTCCCCGCGGGCGATATGGCCCTGGGTCGTGCGCCCCAGGTGAACAAGGCCGGTCTGGCCACAAGGTTTTTCGAAAAACTTCGCGCGGCAAAGGCTGCGAAATCAAAGGAATAGGCCATGTGTGGCATTGTCGGAATTCTGGGAAACCACGAGGTGGCGCCGGTTCTGGTCGAGGCGCTGAAGCGGCTGGAATATCGCGGCTATGACAGCGCCGGGATCGCCACTGTCTCGGACGGACATCTCGACCGCCGCCGCGCGGTGGGCAAGCTGGTCAACCTCTCCGACAAGCTGGTCCACGAGCCGCTGGCGGGCAAGATCGGCATCGGCCACACCCGCTGGGCCACCCACGGCGCACCGACCGAGACCAACGCGCACCCCCATCGCTCCGGCCCGGTCGCGGTCGTGCACAACGGGATTATCGAGAACTTCAAGGCGCTCCGCGCCGAGTTGACCGAGAAGGGCTACAAGACCGAAACCGAAACCGACACGGAAACCGTGTCGCTCCTGGCGCAATCCTATCTGGATCAGGGCCTCGCCCCACGCGACGCCGCCGAACAGACCGTGGCACGGCTGGAGGGCGCCTTCGCGCTGGCCTTCCTCTTCGACGGCGAAGAGGACCTGATCGTCGCCGCGCGCAAGGGCTCGCCCCTTGCCGTGGGCCATGGCGACGGCGAGATGTTCCTCGGCTCGGATGCCATCGCGCTCGCGCCCATGACCGACCGCGTGACCTATCTGGAAGAAGGCGACATCGCTGTCCTGACCCGCGCCGGCGTCGAGATCGTGGATGCCGACGGTCGCCGCGCCAATCGCGAGATGCGCCGCGTCCAGATTGACACCACCCGGATCGAAAAGGGCGGGCACAAGCACTTCATGGCCAAGGAGATCGCGGAACAGCCCACGGTCCTCTCCGATGCACTCAGCCATTACCTTTCCGGCGACACCATCGACCTGCCCGACGCAGTCCCGGATTTCGCGACCATCGACCGGATCGTCATGGTCGCCTGCGGCACCGCCTATCTGGCCTGTGCCACGGCGAAATACTGGATCGAACGGATGGCGGGCATCCCGGTCGAGGTCGATATCGCGTCCGAATTCCGCTACCGCGAACCGCCCATCGGCCCGAACACTCTGGCCATCTTCGTCAGCCAGTCCGGCGAGACCGCCGACACGCTGGCCGCGCTCCGCCATGTCGCCGAAAAGGCGCAGATCCTGTCGGTGGTCAACGTGGCCGAAAGCTCGATCGCGCGGGAATCGGACGTGGCCCTGCCGATCCTCGCCGGCGCCGAGATCGGCGTGGCGTCCACCAAGGCCTTCACCTGCCAGCTTCTGGTGCTGCTCCTTCTGGCGCTCCGCGCCGGAACGGACCGGGGCCGCCTGGCGCCCGAGACGCTGGCCGAGACACTTGAGGGGTTGCGCACCCTCCCCGGACGCATGAACCAGGCGCTTCAGACCTCGGATCGGATCGCAAAGGTCGCCCGCAAATTGGCCGAGGCCGATGACATCCTGTTCCTGGGCCGGGGCCAGATGTACCCCTTGGCGCTGGAAGGCGCCCTGAAACTCAAGGAAATCAGCTATATCCACGCCGAAGGCTACGCCTCGGGCGAGCTGAAGCACGGCCCCATCGCGCTGGTCGACCGCACTGTGCCGGTGATCGTCATGGCACCCCATGACGCGCTCTTCGACAAGACCGTCTCGAACATGCAGGAGGTCATGGCCCGCGGCGGCCAGATCGTCTTCGTCACGAACAGCACCGGCGCGGCCGAGGCCGGCGACGGTGCCATGGCCGTGATCGAGATGCCGGACGTGCCCGATGTCCTCGCGCCCATCCTCTACGCAGTCCCGGCCCAGCTTCTGGCCTATCACACGGCCATCGCCAAAGGGACAGATGTGGACCAGCCCCGGAACCTCGCCAAATCGGTGACGGTGGAATAGGAGCAGCGCGCCGGTGCTCTACATCGCCGTCACCCCGGCTCCGGTCTATACCGCCCTGCTGATCGCCCTTTGCGCCGGTCTCGCCGCGCTCCTCTGGCGCCGCTCCGGCATCGACCGACCGGGACTTTTGACCGCGCTTTTCTGGATCGTGCCGCTACAGGCGACAATCGCGCTTCTTGGCCTCTGGTTCACCGCCGAACGCAGTATCGCGATGCGGGCCTGCCTGACGGGCATCTGGGGATTTCCCGCCGCAACGCTCCTCTTCGGACTGAGCGTTATCAGCCTCAGTCTTGCATCGGCCTTCGGCGGACGCGCATTTCGGGCCCGCCTCGCCCCCTTCCGCCCGGCCATCGTCACGGCGCTGATCCTCCAGACGCTCGTGATCCTCGTGCATATGCGCTCGGCCCTCCTCTGTACGGTCTGAGGCAAACCGCTACAATTTAAATCAAATTTGCGCTTCTTCTGTTCCAAAATACTCCGGGGGAGGCCCCTTCAGGGGCCGGGGGCGGAGCCCCCTAATCCGCCCGTTCCCGCAGCGCCCGGCGCATGATCTTTCCCGTGGCCGTCATCGGCAGGCTTTCGACCACGACCACCCTGCGCGGCGCCACGTGTGGGCTGACGCGCTCGCGCACGCGGGCCACCAGCCGCTCCTCCAGCCCGTCCCGAGCGGCCCCGGCCCGGAGCACCACGAAGGCCGCCACGATCTCGGTCCGGACCGGATCGGGCAGGCCCACGGCGGCGGCCATCACCACGTCGGGGTCGCCCGTGAGGCAATTCTCGATCTCGGTCGGCCCGATCCGGTAGCCCGCGCTGGTGATGACGTCATCGTCGCGCGAGACATAGGTGAGATACCCGTCCTCGTCCGCCTGCCCGAGGTCCCCCGTCCTCAGCCAGTCGCCCGTGAACTTGGCCGCCGTCTTTTCAGGCTGGTTCCAATAGCCGAGGAACATGACGGGATCGGGCCGCCGGACGGCGATTTCGCCAACGGTGCCGGGCGGAACCTCCCTCCCCTCGGCATCGAGGATCGCCACATGGTGCCCCGGCACCGCCTGCCCCATCGTGCCGGGGCGCAATACGCCCAGCCCGGCGCATGACGACACCACGAGGTTGCACTCGGTCTGGCCGTAAAGCTCGTTGATCGGCGCGCCGAGCTTGTCCTGACCCCAGTCCAGCAGGTCGACCGAAAGGCTTTCGCCGCCGGAACCGATCGCCCGGATCTTCAGCCCGCCCGGCACATCCGTCTGCCGCATCAGCTTCAGCGCAGTGGGCGGCAGGAAGAGCGTCGAGACGCACTCGTCCCGGATCAGCCGGAAGGCCGCGTCGGGGTCGAATTTGCGCATCCGGTGCGAGACAAGCGGCCGCCCGAAATAGAGCGTCGGCATGGCGAGGTCCATCAGCCCCCCGATCCACGCCCAGTCGGCGGGCGTCCAAGAGACGTCGCCGTCTGCCGGGAAGCGTTCGAGATGCATCTCGACCGACGGCAGATGCCCGATCAGGAAGCGATGCGCGTGAAGCGCGCCCTTTGGGTCGCCCGTGGTGCCCGAGGTATAGATCAGCATCGCCGGATCGTCGGCCAGCGTCGGCTCGGGCGCCGGGAGCGGCGCCGCCTCGGCCAGAATATCGTCGAGCCGCGGAATGCCCCTGCCCCGGTGGCCCACATTCACCACCGTCTCGAGCGTGTCGAGCCCGGCGGCGACGCCCAAGAGCTTGTCGAGATTGGCGTCGTCCGTCACGGCCACTTTCGCCCCGCTGTCGGACAGCCGGAACGCGAGCGCATCCTCGCCGAAAAGCGTAAAGAGCGGCAGCACCACCGCGCCCAGCTTCATCGCGGCGAAATGGGCCACCATGACCTCGGGCGACTGGCTGAGCAGCACCGCAACCCGGTCGCCCTTGACCACGCCCCATGCCCTGAACGCGCTCGCCAGCCGGTCGGAGGCGTCTTTCAGCTCCGCATACGTCCAGACGCGGCGGAGGCCGTCGCCGCCGATATCGATGATCGCGGGCGCGTCGGGCGTGACCCGCGCCCAGTCATCGGCGCAGGCGGCGGCGATGTTGAACTGCTGGGGGATGTTCCAGCGGAAGCCCGCGCGGACCGACGGCCAGTCGCCGGGGCCGAGCGTCCGGCGGTCAGAACGCATAGACCTGAACGGTGGGCAGATCGGTGAGCGGCACCTCAAGCAGGCGAAGCGCGGCCAGCGACAGCCGGCTGCCTGCCGCACCCGGGATCAGGTCCACCTCGACGCTTTTCCCGCCCGACAGCGCCACGCGCCCCCGGCCGGCCTCGCTCACGAGCGGCGTCTCGATCCAGAAGCCCGGCCGCGTCGGGTCGCCCAGAGAGGCAACGACCGAGCCCAGAAGACGGCCATCCGCCGAAACCGTCGCGGCGGCCGCGCGGTCCTCGGCACTTGTGGTGTCGAAATCCTCGACCGTACGCGCATTCGCGGGCGGCGGCGGGGGCGCATTCGTCGGCGTCTCGGCGACCGTCTCGCCGGTCGGCGGCGCGGCCGCCTGTTCGAGGACGGCGCAGCCCGCGAGGCTGACGACAATGGCGGGGATAAAAAGAAAACGAGTCATGCCCGAAACCTAGGGGCCGCGAGGGGCTTCGGCAATCGCCGCTTCCTCTTGCAGGCGGCAGACAGCGCACATATCGTCTGCAGGATATGTCGACACCGCCGCTCATAGACCCGTTCGCCCGCGCCATCACGTACCTGCGCGTCTCGGTCACCGACCGTTGCGATTTCCGCTGTGTCTATTGCATGGCCGAGAACATGACCTTCCTTCCCAAGAAGGAGCTTCTGACGCTGGAAGAGCTGGACCGGATGTGTTCGGCCTTTGTGCGGATGGGGGTCGAGAAGCTCAGGATCACCGGCGGCGAACCGCTGGTCCGGCGGGACATCATGACGTTTTTCCGCTCGATGACCCGGCATCTGGAGTCTGGCGCGCTCAAGGAACTGACGGTCACCACGAACGGTTCGCAACTTGCGCGCTTTGCGGACGATCTTTTCGACGCCGGTGTGCGCCGGATCAACGTATCGCTCGACACGCTGGACGAGGACAAGTTCGCCCGCGTCACCCGGTGGGGTCGCCTGCCCCAGGTTCTGAAGGGGATCGACGCGGCGCAAAAGGCGGGTCTTCGCGTCAAGATCAACGTGGTGGCCTTGAAGGGCTTCAACGAGGACGAGCTGTTCCGTCTGACCGAATGGTGCGCCGAGCGCGACATGGACCTGACCTTCATCGAGGTCATGCCTATGGGAGATCTCGGCGGCGAGGATCGGGTGGGCCAGTACTGGTCGCTGAAGGACCTGCGCGGCCAGTTGCGCGAGCGCTATACGCTGACCGATCTCGACTACCGGACCGGTGGCCCGGCGCGCTATGTTCGGCTGGAAGAAACAGGGCAGCAGGTAGGCTTCATCACGCCGCTCACTCATAACTTCTGCGAAAGCTGCAACCGGGTGCGGCTGACTTGCACGGGCGAATTGTACATGTGCCTCGGTCAGGAGGACATGGCCGACCTTCGGGCGCCGCTTCGGGCGTCCGAGTCGGACGCACCGCTTGAAGACGCGATCCGCGCGGCAATCGGCCGGAAACCCAAGGGCCACGACTTCGACTATTCCCGCCAGCGCGCCGACGGTCAGGTCAGCCGCCACATGAGCCATACTGGCGGGTGAGCGCCGGTCCGGCGTAGCCGGTGAAAGGTCCAGTGGACCTTTCAAGGCGCGAACGGGCGGAGCCCAGGCAGGGCGCGCCCGGAAATCGGTCCGGTGAGCCGATTTCTGAGCCGAACGGGCCGAGCCCTGGGCAGGCCGAACATCTGCCTCGAGCCATCGGCTGACGACCTTTTTGCGCCGGCTTCGCCGTCGCGGTGGGCCGCTTCGCGGCGATTTCCGCCTCCGGCGGGAGTATTTCCGAACAGAAGAAGCAGATCGCTCCGGCGCTATTTGTAGAGCGCGGCGTAGCGCGGAGCGAAGAATTTCACGAAATCCTTCACCTCGGGCCGCCGCCAGGCATCCGGCGAGACCAGCAGGAGGTGTTCGGCGTCGAGTTCCGGCGGAGGCTCGAAGCACTGGACGAAATCAGCCTCATGTTCCGCCAGCCTGACATTCATGATGCCGATCCCGCGTCCCGACCGGATGGCGGCGGTCATCAGGTCGATCTCCGAACATGTCATGATGATCTGCTGGGGGGAGACGCGGGCGCGCAGGTAGGTGTCGAAATAGGCGGGGACGTCGTTGCGCCTGAAGGAAATGAACCGGTGTCCGGCAAGGTCGGTCTCGGACGAGGGCAGCCCATTTTCGTCTCCGTAGGACCGGGAGGCGAAGAGCGCGAAGCGGGCAGTGCTGATCTTGCGTTGAATGAGTTCGGGCTCGGGCGGTTGCCGGGTGAGGCGCAGTGCGATATCCGCCTCGCCTGCCAACAGATCGAGCCGCGACGTGCTCGGCAGAAATTCGAAATCCACCTCCGGGTGACGCTGCGAGTAGTCGCTGAAGATCGCACTTGCCCGGCTTGAGAAATTGGCGCTGAACGCGGTCACACGGATTGGACGTGGCCGGGCCAGATCGGTGGCGCGCTCGGAAAAAGTGCAGGATGCCCGCTCGATGGCTTCTGCCGCTTGGGTCAGCTCCTGCGCTGCCGGTGTCGGGCGAAAACCGCGCGTATCGCGGTCGAAGAGCGTCAGCCCCAGCGCGTGTTCGAGCGCGTCGATCCGGCGCGCCACGGTGGGCTGCGCCATCCCCAGTTTGCGCGAGGCGGCAAGGGTCGAGCCTTCGCGGAGTACCGCGAGGAAGACCCGAACATCCGACCAATTCGCGAATTGGCTCTTCATTTTTGTAGAACAGCACAACGCCGCGCCGGATACCAGCCTTGAGTGCGCTTCGCTAGCTTTGAGCAAGACAGCACATCAGGAGGCCCAAATGGCGATGATCGACGCAGGAATGGCACGACGCGAAACCGATATTCCGGGGATGATCGGCCGGTTCTTCAAATGGCTCGCACCCGAGGTGCCGTCCACTCCGGAAACAGCAGAAGAGTGCCGCGCGCGGCGGGCCCTTCTGACCGACATGCTGGACCGGAACGGCGACGCCTTTCAGAGCGAGGCCGACATCCAGTGCATGATGAGCGTCTATCCCGGCCGGTTCTGAGGCGCCCGCCCCGTCAGAGTTTCCCCGCCAGGTGGAGGTCGAGCTGGTCGAGCCGGTCCTGACCCCAGAAGCGCGCCCCGTCATCGGTGATGAAGAACGGCGCGCCGAAGACGCCGGCGGCGACCGCGTCCTCCATGTTCTGCTCATAAGCCTGCGCACCGGCCAGAAGGCCGCTGTCGGCCAGTGACGGGTCGAAGCCCGACGCCTCGAGACAGGATTTGATCACGGAGTCATCTGCCACGTCCTTCTCGCCCGCCCAGCAGGCCTCGGTGATCCGGGCCACCAGATCGCCCACATCGCCGCCGCCTGCCGATTGCGCCGCAATGATCGCATAGGATGCAGGCGCAGGGTTCGTGGGAAAATGCGCAGGCTTGACGTTGACCGGCATGTCCAGCACCCGGCCCGTCCGCTCGATCTCGATCAGGCGGTATTCCTGACGGCTGGGGTGCCGCTGACCGGGGGGCAAACCACCGGTCCGGCCGAAGAGGCCCATGATGTCGAGCGGCTTGTAGGTGATCGTGGCGCCATGCTTTGCAGCGATCTCGCCGGGGCGGCGCCCGGCAAAGTAGCAATTGGGCGAGATCGTTGCGAGATAATAGTCGATATGCGCCATTTCTGATATGTCCCGGGGCTTTGTGCGTTTGCGAGACCCTATGCCCGTGCTAAGCGGTGTCAACGTCACGATTCTGTCATCAGACCTCGAAGCCAAGGACAGCGCGCCGCCATGCCCAACGTCGACGAGCCCAAGATCATCGCCGGAAACTCCAATCAGCGTCTGGCGAAGGCCGTCACCCGGCGCCTGTCCATGCATCGCGGCATGAATGTCGGGCTGGTCGATGCGCGGGTCGAGCGGTTCAACGACGCGGAGATCTTCGTCGAGGTTTTCGAGAACGTGCGTGGCGAGGACATGTTCATCCTGCAATCCACGTCGAACCCGGCCAATGACAACCTGATGGAGCTTCTGATCATGTCCGATGCGCTCCGCCGGTCGTCGGCGCAGCGGATCACCGCCGTGATCCCCTATTTCGGCTATGCCCGTCAGGACCGCCGCACCAAGGCGCGCACCCCCATCACCGCCAAGCTGGTCGCCAACATGATGGTGAGCGCAGGCATCGAGCGGGTGCTGACCATGGACCTGCACGCCGCGCAGATTCAGGGCTTTTTCGACATCCCCGTCGACAACCTCTATGCCGCGCCGGTCTTTGCACTGGAGATCAAGCACGCGTTCCGGGGCCGTCTGGACGGTGTAACGGTTGTTTCCCCCGACGTGGGCGGCGTGGCGCGGGCGCGCGAACTGGCGACCCGGATCGGCGCGCCGCTGTCAATCGTGGACAAGCGCCGCGAGAAGGCAGGCGAAGTGGCCGAGATGACCGTCATCGGTGACGTGAAGGACCGTATCTGCGTGATCGTGGACGACATCGTGGACACCGCCGGGACGCTCTGCAAGGCGGCGGAAGTCCTGATGGAAGCCGGCGCGAAAGAGGTCCACGCCTATATTACCCACGGTGTTCTGTCCGGCCCGGCCGTTGAACGGGTCAGCAAATCGGTGATGAAGAGCCTCGTCATCACCGACTCGATCCAGGCGACGCCCCAGGTCGAGAAGGCCAAGAACATCCGCATCGTGCCCATGGCACCGATGTTCGCGCAGGCCATTCTGAACATCTGGCATGGCACCAGCGTGTCGAGCCTGTTCCAGCCCGAGACGCTGGAGCCGATCTATGACGGGATGTACTCGCCGGCCTGACGCCGAGCAGACGTCTGAGCGGAACATAGGCGCCGTCGTGTGCGTCCGGCATAGGTGCTAGCCGAAAAGCATCTCGCGGTACGACCTGTACTCTTCCTGATGCGCAGCGAGGCCGAGTTCGGTCACCGCATCCTGAACACCCAGCCTCAGCGCAGGCAGACGGTCTTCGTCATCCGTCATCACGGCGACCTCGACAAAGGCACCAAGGCCATCGACATGGTCCAGCGTCACGTGGAAATCGCCATGGAAATAGATGTCCCGCCGCTTGGTGATCCTTCTTTTCTCCTGAAAGCCGAGTGAGGAAAGCATCGCGAGCGCCTTGTCGAAATCCGGGAGGTCCATCGCGACGCAGGCGTCTTTCGCCGGGCCTTTCGAGATCCACAGAACCCGGCCCGAAGGCTGCATGGCCCTGAGCGTGTGGAACTGATGGTTTCGTTCCAATCGTCCATCGGACAGGTCCAGAAATATGTCAGTCTCCGTGTTTCCAAGCGTGAAAGGCACCGCGCCGAATTCCTGAAGCCTTTGTCGCACGGGCGCGGTCTCGGGCACCCTGAACTTGCGCTCGACCTCGTAACGGCCGCGAAAGTGGTCGCCCGGAGCACTCAACATCCCTTTGGATTCAAGGTCTTCCGTCCGTTCAAACATATTCTGACCTATCCCTCGCTGGTCTGGCCTTTCACAGCCGGTCCCGCGACCTTGATAGGTGGCACCCCCTCGCGGGGCCAGAGGCAATCCCGAGGGCGACGCGCGCCCGCCGATTTGGACGAGGAGCCGCTGCGCGGCGGGTAGCGGTTGCCGGGCGCGCGGCAACGGACGATAGTGCGGTTCATGTCCCCGACCTACGATACCATCGGCAAGGGCTATGCCACGAAACGCCGCCCCGACCCCAGGATCGGCGCCATCATCGACGGTGCGCTCGGCTCGGCGCGCAGGGTCGTGAACGTGGGCGCGGGCACGGGATCGTACGAGCCTGCCGACAGGGAAGTCACCGCTGTCGAACCCTCCGCAGAGATGATCGGCCAGCGGCCACCTGGCGCGGCTCCTGCAATTCGCGGCTATGCCGAGAACCTGCCTTTCGAGGACGACGCCTTCGACGCCGCCATGTCGGTTCTGTCGCTCCATCACTGGACGGACAAGGCGCGGGGCTGTGCGGAAATGAGGCGGGTCGCGACGGGCCCGGTCGTCCTGCTGACGTTCGACCCCGCATTCCGCGAGGCGTGGCTGATCGACTATTTCCCCGAATTCGCTGAACAGGACGACCGCCGTTTCCCCCCAATGGAAGCCTATGAGGAATGGCTGGGGCCGGTCGAGACCGAGGCCGTTCCCATCCCGCATGATTGCGTGGACGGGTTTCTCTACGCCTATTGGCGGCGACCGGAGGTCTATCTGGAGGCAAAGGCGCGCGCGGCAATGTCCTCGTTCTGGGCGCTCGAGGACGCGTCGCCGGGTCTTGCGAGGCTCGCGGATGATCTGGACAGCGGCGCATGGCACGCACGAAACGGCGCGCTGCTTGACCGCGAGACCTGCGACCTCGGCTATCGGCTGGTCAGGACTGTCTGAGCGGTTCTTGTCCGCTCGCCCACGGCCCTGCCCGTCAGACCAGTCCGCGCATCATTACCGCGACGATCGACAGCATGATGACCACCACCGCAACGATCGCCACAAGGTAATCGCCCGGATAGGCGTCTTCGGATCCGCGAATGAACGCGAGCAGTCGTTTCGGCATAACCAGCCCCCCACAATTAACAACCCGGTGATATTTTGGCGGCGCTGCCGACAAAAGGCGAGTGCCGTGTGGGAAACAAAGTGTTGCCGGTCAGGATGTTGCCGCACGTGCGCAAAAGTGCGGCTTGTGCTTCACCCCGCCCGCGTCGCCTCTCCCGTGGCCGCGCGGGCCTTGATCAGGGAGAGGATAGTTTCGTGTCGAGCAGCAGACAGGCCATGCTCTTCCGCGATCCTGATGACCGCGCCGTTGAGGAAATCGACTTCGGTTGTCCGGCCGGCCTGCAGGTCCTGCAGCATGGATGAACGGTGTTTGATCCCGCGCGGGAAAACGATCTTGTCCAGCGTCGTATCGACATAGTCCTGCCCGCTGGCGGCGGGCCGGTAGTCGAATGCGGCTGCGAAGGCGGCCAGCGCCTCGTCCGCGAGACCGACGATCAGGGCGCGGCTGTCGGGGTTTTCCAGAAGCTCGCCATAGGTCTGTCCGGTCAGCGCCCCCGTCGGGTTCATGCAACAGTTGAACAACAGCTTGAAGGCGATGGTTTCGCGGATCGCCGGGTCATGCCTCATCGGGATGAACCCGGCTCCAGCCACGTCGATCATCCGGTCGAGCAGTCCTGTAGCGTCCCCCAGAAGGGCCCCGCAGTTGATCGGGCTGGCCTGCGCCGTGACCTCGACCTCGCCCGGAGCACCGCGGACCATGCCGATCATCATGGCGGTCGAATAGACCGGGGCACCCGGCCCTACCGTCTGGCGGGCAATCTCGGCCGAGCCCATACCGTTCTGCAACAGAAGAAGCGGCGGGCACGTCCCGGCGGCGGCGAAGGGTTTCAAGGCCGTCTCGACATCCTGGGCCTTGGTGGTCAGTGCCAGCATATCCGCGCCCAGCACATCGTCGGTGGGACGGGCCGCGTCGCAGAGCGCAATCGTTCCGGCCGGGATGGTGTGATCGCCCAGAAGACCGGTCACCGTGATCGGCTTGCCCCTGAGGGTCGGAATTGATGCGTCCCGCACCAGAAGGGTCACCCGCGCACCCGCCACGGCGAAATGCGCGGCAAGGCAAAGGCCCACCGAACCGCCGCCGAAAACCGCAACGTGATAGTCATCCCCGCTCATGGCTTCGCCCCCCGTCCGCTGTCCCATCGCCAGTAGGCACCGCATAAGGCCGCCGGGCAAGGGCGAAGTCCCGCGCCGCTTATCCCTTGGGCGGGATCGAATAGGTCATCGAGGCGCGGGCCACGGTGGCGTCTGACCCGTCCGACCGCATCAGAACATCCCCCACCGCCAGGGCGCGGCCCAGTTTCAAAAGCCGCACTTCGGCCAGAATATCCTGTCCCGGCAAGGGTTTCCTCATGAAGTCGATGCTGGCATTGGTGGTCACGGCCAGCGCCTTGGGCCCAATCATCGCCAGAAGCGCGGCATAGACACCCAGATCGGCAAGCGCGAAGAGTGTCGGCCCCGAGACGGTGCCCCCCGGCCTCAGATGCGCGTCGGAGGGCGACCAGCGGACCACAGCCTCCATGGGGCCCACGGCGTCGATGCCGAATTCCGGTCCCACCTGCGGGAAATCCCGCGCGAAGAAGTCGCGCAACTCGGCCAATGTCATTTTCGGTTCCATGAACTATGCTTTACCCCAGCGGCCGGAAAGGACAATCCCATGTTGGCCCCCATCGCAGCCCTGACCGACGACACCCGCAAACAGGATGCGCTTGCCCTGGATGCTCTCTTCCGCGAGGTGACCGGATTTCAGCCCAGGCTCTGGGGCGAGAAAATCGGCTACGGGAAATATCACTACCGTTATGACAGCGGGCGCGAGGGCGACTGGCTGGCCACCGGGTTCGGCATCGGCAAGCGCGAATTCTCGATCTATATCCTGCCGGGATACACCGAGTTTCCGTCCCTCGCCGCACGGCTCGGCCCGCACAGGCGCGGCAAAAGCTGCTGGTACGTCAAACGGATGGACGAGATCGACACCGAGGCTCTGGCCGATCTGATCCGCTCCGGTCTGGACGATCTGGCAAAGACATGGCCCGTCGAGCCGACCTGACGCGTCACACGCCGTAGAGTGCCGCGAACTTGTCTTCGAGATAATCCAGAAGAGGCCCCTCGTCCGGTGTCCGGCCGGTTGCATCCGCGATGATCTGCGCAGGCTCCTTTGCCGCGCCGTGGACATGGACCCGCTCGCGAAGCCAAAGGACCGCGGGCATCGGATCACCCTTGGCCAGATGATCGTCGAGGTCGGGAATATCCGCCCGGATCGCCGCATGGAGGCAGCCCGCATAGACATTGCCAAGCGTATAGGTCGGGAAATAGCCGAACAACGCCTCGGACCAGTGGACGTCCTGAAGGCAACCGTTCGACGGTTTGTCGACCGCGACGCCGAAATCCCACTCGAAACGGGTATCCCACGCCTCGGGCAAGTCGGCGGGTGCAAGACGGCCCGCGATCAGGTCACGCTCGATGTCGAAGCGCATCAGGACGTGCAGGTTGTAATTCACCTCGTCCGCCTCGGTCCGGATATAGCCCTGACGGACGGCGTTCATCGCGCCGTAGAAGCCATGCGCATCGGTCCCGATGTCACCGAACTCCGCCTCCATTCGCCCATGCAGCCAGCCGGTAAAGGCGCGGCTCCGGCCCAGCTGGTTCTCAAAGATGCGGCTCTGGCTCTCGTGGACGCCCATGGACGCGCCCCGCCCGAGCGGCGTCAGGAGAAGCGCACGGGCAACCCCCTGCTCGTAGGTGGCGTGGCCGACCTCGTGGATGGTCGAGTAAAAGCAATTGGCGGGGTTATGCGCTTCGGTCCGCGTGGTGATGCGCACATCGAGACCCGAACCGGACGAGAACGGATGGACCGCCTTGTCGATCCGCCCGTGGTTCGTGTCATAGCCAAAGGCGCGCGCCAGATCGGTCGAGATCGCCAGTTGCCCGGCCTCGTCGAAGTCGCGACCGAGCGACGGGATCGCACGATCGGCCCCAAGCACCCGGTCACGAAGTGCGGTCAGGCGCGGGCGGAGTGCGCCGAACATCGCATCCAGATCCGCCGCCGTCGTGCCCGGCTCGTAGTCTTCGAGAAGCGCGTCATAGGCGTCGCCCCCATCCGCCAGTGCCGCGCCCTTCTCGCGCGAGAGGTCCACGACCTCTTCGAGCTTGGGCAGGAAGAGCGCGAAATCCTCGGTCGCCCGCGCGTCGGCCCAGACCCGGTGGGCGAGCGACGTGGTGCGGGCGAGCGCACTCGCAAGCTCTTCGGGAACGCGTGCCGTTCGTTCGAATTCGCGCGCAACCTCGGCAAGCTGGCGTGCGCCGAGCTCATCCGGGGCTTCGGCCCCGGCCAGCCACTCACCGATGCGGGGATCGGTCCGGCGGCGGTGCAACACACCCGCCAGCGCCGCCATCTCCTCGGCGCGCTGTTCGGCGGCGCCCTCGGGCATCATAGTCTCCTGGTCCCAGCCGAGACGGCCCATGACCTGGCTCAGCGCCTCGGTCTCGCGCTGGAAGCGCATCAGCGCGTCGAAGGCGCCGCTCATCCGCGCACCGACTGATTGACGGGGTATTGCGCAAGAAACCGCGCCCGCAGGATCAGGACGTACAGCACGACCGCGCCGAACTGGTGCAGGATCGCAAGCAGAAGCGGCGCCGAGTAGAGCACCGTCATGATCCCGATCAGAACCTGCAGGACCATCATCGCCATCATCGCGTTGAAGGCGAAGCGGGTCCGCGCATTGGCCGATTTGCGGGCACGAAGCCAGACGACGATGCCGAAGGCAAAGAGCAGGTACCCCGCCATCCGGTGGATGAATTGAACAAGGCCCGCGTTCTCGAAGAAATTCCGCCAGACCGGTTCCAGATCGAAGGCCGTCGGAGGGAAGATTTGCCCGCCCATGAGCGGCCATTCGTTATAGGTCCGGCCCGCGTCGATACCGGCCACGAGTGCGCCGATGAGGATTTGCAGAAAGGCGAAATGGGTCAGCCCCGTGCCCATCGAGAAGAGCTTGGCATCGCGGCTCCGGCGCGCCTGCAAGAGGTCGGCCTCGGTTCGTCCCAGAAGGAAGACGAACCACGCGATCAGCCCAAGGATCACGAAGGCCAGCCCGAGATGCGTGGCAAGCCGGTAGGACGCCACGTCCAGCATTGTGCCGGTTAGGCCCGAAGACACCATCCACCAGCCGATGGCCCCCTGCAGGCCGCCCAGACCACCCAAAAGCAGCAGGCGCCCGGTCCAGCCTGTGGGAATGCGCTTGGTCAGCAGGAAGAAGAGGAAACCGATGCCCCAGACCAGTCCGATGACGCGGCCAAGCTGCCGGTGGCCCCATTCCCACCAGTAAATGTATTTGAACTCTTCCAGCGACATGCCCCGGTTCTGAAGCTGGTACTCGGGGATTTGCCGGTAGAGGTCGAATTCGGCCTGCCAGTCGGCCTCGCTGAGGGGCGGGATCGCCCCGGTGACTGGCGCCCATTCGGTGATGGAAAGGCCCGAGTCTGTCAGCCGGGTCAGGCCGCCCACAGCGATCATCACAACGACCAGCGCGAACAGCACCATCAGCCAGAGACGGATCGCACGCCGCGCGCCCCGCCGCGCCGCGTTGTCGATGACGCCGCCCGCCGGTTTGGCGGCGGGTTTCGCCTTTGCGTCGACCTCTTCGAAGATGCTGCGCTTCTCGCTCATCGGTTCATTCCCTGTCGCTTGCGCGAAACCTATGTCTCGGGCGAGACGCCGTCCAGTCAGTCGCCCCGCTCTTTCCAGCGGACCATCTGACGCAGGATGCCATGGAGCACCTGTATGTCGGCGCGGGTCAGCGGCATCCGGCTCCAGAGATTGCGGAGCGTGCGTTTCATGCCCTCCGCCTTGGTCTCGGGAAAGAAGAAACCGGCCTCGGTGAGGCGGTCCTCATAGTGCTCAGCCAGCTTCTCGACCTCGATCTGGCTGGCCCACTCGGTGCCGGCCATCTCGGTGGTCACCGCTTCGGTCTCCTCGGTCGCACGGCGCCATTCATAGGCCGTGAGGAGGACGCATTGGGCAAGGTTGAGTGACGGAAACTCGGGGTTCACCGGAACCGAGATGATGGCGTTCGCCCGCGCGATGTCGTCATTCTCCAACCCGGCACGCTCGGGCCCGAACATGACCGCCACCCGCTCGCCCCGCGCGATGCGGGCAGCGGCGTCCTGCATGGCGGCCTCGGGCGTGAAGACGGGCTTTGTCAGGTCGCGCTGACGTGCGGTGGTGGCATAGACATACTGCGCCTCGCCGATGGCCTCGGCGGTGGTTGCGGCCAGCCGCGCCTCGTCCAGAAGCCGTCCGGCCCCGCTCGCCATGGCGACGGCGCGGGCATTGGGCCAGCCGTCCCGGGGTGCCGCGACGCACATCCGGTCGAGGCCGAAATTCCACATGGCGCGCGCGGCGGCGCCGATATTCTCGCCCATCTGCGGACGAATGAGGACGAATGCGGGTTGGTCTGTCATAATGGCGGGGATTAAGGACGACGGACGGCAAGCGCAAGAGAGGGTGTCATGGCATATGATGAAGGACTGGCGGAGCTTTTGCGCGGCGATCTGGCAGAGTTCGGAACGATCGAGGAAAGGCGGATGTTCGGCGGTCTCTGCTTCATGAAGGACGGGCACATGCTCTGCGGCGTCCACAAGGGTGGCGGCATGTTCCGGGTGGGCAAATCCCGCCATTCCCAGGCGCTGAAGATCGACGGGACGTCGCCCATGGCTTTCACCGGCCGCCCGATGGGCGGTCTGGTGGACGTCACGGACGAGGCCCTCGCGGATGACGCGCGCCGCTCCGCTCTCATGGCGCTGGCGCTGGCCAACGTGGCCGACCTGCCGCCCAGGGTCTGACCGGACAGAGGGGGCTCTGCCCCCCGCCGCGCTGCCGCGCGCCTCCCCCCGGGATATTTCCGAACAGGCGAAAACAATTTGACTCAAATTTTCGCTTCTTCTGTTGAGAAATACTCCGGGGAGCGCGAGGGGCTGGCCCCTCGCCTCCTGCCGGGTGCATTCAAGCGGGCTTTCGCCGCTCCGCGTTTCTGCCTATGAGGGGCAAAGACTTCGAAGGACCCCAAGCCAGTGGCCGAGACCGAGACTCCGCAAATCTATCTTCTGACACCGCCCGAAATCGAGCTGTCGAGCTTCCCTGCCGAGCTGGCGCGGGTGATGGACGCCCATGAGGTGGCCTGCCTTCGCATCGCGCTTGCCACGCGGGACGAGGACCGGCTGGCGCGGGCGGCGGATGCGCTGCGAGAGGTCGCCCATGCGCGCGACGTGGCCGTTGTCATCGACACCCATGTGGCACTGGCCGAGCGTCTGGGGCTGGACGGGGTGCATCTGACCGATGGCGCCCGGTCGGTCCGGAAGACGCGCACCGCGCTCGGCGCGGACGCCATCGTCGGGGCCTATTGCGCCTCCTCCCGTCACGACGGCATGACGGCGGGCGAAGCAGGCGCCGACTATGTCGCCTTCGGACCGGTCGGCGCCACAGCGCTCGGCGACGGAAGCCGGGCCGGGGATGACCTTTTTGCGTGGTGGTCCGAGATGATCGAGGTGCCGGTGGTGGCCGAAGGCGCTCTCGATGCGGACGCCATCGCGCGGCTTGCGCCGATCACCGATTTCTTCGCCATAGGAGAGGAAATTTGGTCCACCGACGATCCCGCTGAGGCTCTCGGACGTCTGATCGCGGCGATGGGCTGAGGCGCGCTCAGCTCTTTCCGACCGCCAGAGGATGGGCCTCGCGTACTGCGATTTCGCAATGACGGGCAAGAGCTTTCCGGTCCTTGAAGGCGTTCACACGGACAGGTTTGTGCCACCAGACCTCGACCCGGCCCTGCGGCCATGCGGCGAGTGTCTTTGCGAGATGCGAGGCAAAGCTCATGTCCCCCCACCAGCCATAGAAGCGCTCTTCGGCACCTCGAGGCGCATGATAGACGACGGTGACAGGCTGCACCCAGAGCACATCGCGGAGCGCGTCGCTGAAGAAGGCCGCGAAAAGCGTCGGCTTGAACGGCAACACGCGCAGCCCGTCGGTAGAGGTGCCTTCGGGAAAGAACAGGAGCTTATGGCCAGCCGTCAGCCGCTCTTCGAAAATCTGCTTCTGGGCCGCCGCTTCGCGCGCGTCCCGCCGGATGAAGACCGTGCCCGTTGCCCTCGCCAGCCAGCCGATCCCCGGCCATGAGGCGACCTCGGCCTTGGCGACAAAATAAACCCGTTTCTCGGCATTCAGCGTGAAGATATCCAGCCAGGAGGAATGGTTCGCCACAACCGCGCCGGGTTCCGTCATGCGTTCGCCGTGGCTCTCGTAGCGTATCCCGAGGATGCGGAAGGCGTTCCGGCAGACGAACTGGGTGATATGCGGCGTCCAGGGGCGCTGGACTCCGTGAAGCGGACGCTCGGCCAGACGCAGGAGCAGAAGGATCAGCAGGCAGCCGAAGACCAGAACGGCCAGAACCAGACCGCGCAGGACAGCGCGCAGATAGCCCAAAGCCGTCAGCTCGAGCGGCGGGACGTCATCCTCGCCCATCCATGTCGGATCGCGGCTCACAGCCGGGATTTTCCGTAGATCGCCCGAGAGCGGGCATTCAGCCGCTCCATATCCATAACGAGGCAGACATCGATCGTGTTGAACTGGTGGTCGATATAGGCGCCGTCGCCCACGAACCCGCCGAGCCGGAGGTAAGCCTTGATCAGCGCAGGAACGTCGCGCATCGCCTTGGCCTTGTCGATCTTGTCACGCGCGACAAGGTTCATCGGCTGGTACTCACGGGCGCGGACGCGCAGCTCGCGCGGGGCCAGATGAGCGTGGTAGAGAAGCGAGAGCGAAGGTGCGATGGCTTGCGGATCGCGGCCATGGAAACTGGCCACGCCGAACAGAACCTCGATTCCGGTCTCCTCGACATGCTGGGCCAGTGCGTTCCAAAGCCGGTAGACCGCCGTCCCGCCCCGGAAATCGGGGTGCACGCAGGAGCGCCCGAGTTCCAGCAGCTTCCGGCCCGAAGATTTGAGAGGGGTCAGGTCGTATTCGCCCTCGCTGTAGAACCCGCCGAGCTTATCGGCGATCTCGCCATCCATCAGACGATAGACGCCCACCACATGTTCGAGCGCCGCCTTGTCGCGTCTCGTGTCAATGAGAACGAGGTGACGGGCGTGGTCGTCGAAACGGTCACGCTCGAAGCGGCCCTCGTGATCGACAAGGGAGCCGTCGCCGCCCAGTTCCTCGACGAAGACAGTATAGCGCAGACGCTCGGCAGCGAGGCGGTCAGCCTCTGACAGGGCGAAACGCGTGACAAGGTGGCTGTCGTCTTCTTGCATGGCCCTCGGGGCGGGTCGTGACGGTTCAGGCCTTCTATGTGCAGGCCCCGCGCGATGCAACGGGGCGTCATGCGAATTGCCCACACGCAATGGTTGTGCTAGACCCGTCGGGTCAGGCATCGAACACGGGGATGAGGCCGATGCGTTTTCCATCAATGACGACCTTCCCTTCTTCGGGGAAATTCACCGTGACGGTGCCGCCGATATTGGATTGCACCTGCCCCGTGCCCCAATCGGGCCGGTCGGGGTGCCGGACGAGCATTCCCGGCTCGAGAAGTGAAGTCATGTCGGTCATAGCGGTCCTGAGGTGATCAAGATGGGTTTCGAGAGGACAGATAGCACGATGAGCGGGATTGACCTCAACGCATTGATCGGATCGCGGATTTGTCACGACCTGATCTCTCCCCTTGGCGCGATCGGCAACGGTGTGGAGCTGCTGCAGATGTCCGGACAGGCGCAGGGTCCGGAGCTGGCGCTGATTTCGGAATCGGTTGAGAACGCGAATGCGCGGATACGCTTCTTCCGGGTCGCCTTCGGGGCCGCATCGGCCGAGGCATCCATGGCACGGAGCGAGATCATGGGGATTCTCGACGCCACCTACCGCTCGGGCCGGGTGTCGGTCAGGTGGACGCTCGACGGCGACCGGCCACGCCGCGACGTCAAGCTGGCCTATCTGGCGATCCAATGCGTCGAGGGCTACCTCCCCCGGGGCGGCACGATCACGGTCAGCGAAACGGGCAATGCCTGGCGCGTGAGCGGTCACGGCGAACGGCTGAGGGACGATCAGATGCTCTGGGAACTCGCCCGCGGCCGGGCCATGCCCGAGCGGCTGCCCGCGTCCGACGTGCACTTCGCGCTATTGCCTCTTGCGGCAGGAGATGCCGGGCGCTCACTCTCGGTCGCGCTCGGCGAGGATACGGTGACCGTCAGCTTCTGACGGTTCCGTCGCCTGTCACCAGATACTTGAAGCTGGTAAGCTGCGCCGCGCCCACGGGGCCGCGCGCATGCATCTTGCCAGTAGCGATCCCGATCTCCGCGCCCATGCCGAACTCGCCCCCGTCCGCGAACTGGGTCGAGGCGTTTCGCATCAGGATGGCGCTGTCCAGCCTCTGGAAGAAGCGGGCTGCGGCGGCGTCATCCTCGGTGATGATGCAGTCGGTGTGGTTCGAGCCATAGCTGCGGATGTGCTGGATCGCCGCGTCGACATCGTCCACCACCCTGGCGGCGATGATCATGTCGAGAAACTCGCGGCCCCAGTCGTCATCCGTGGCAGGTGTCACGCCGTCGATCTTCTGGAGCATCTCGTCGCCCCGCACTTCGACACCGGCGTCCAGAAGCGCCTTGATGACGCCCTGCCCGATCGTGTCGACGATATCGCGGTGGATCAGCAGGCATTCCGCCGAGCCGCAGATGCCGGTGCGCCGGGTCTTGGCATTGATGACCACCTTAAGCGCCTTTTCGGGGTCGGCTGCGGCGTCGAGATAGACATGCACGATCCCTTCGAGATGGGCGAAAACGGGCACGCGGGCCTCGCGCTGGACAAGCCCGACAAGGCCCTTGCCCCCACGGGGCACGATCACGTCGATATGGTCGGTCATGGTCAGCATCTCGCTCACCGCCGCACGGTCGCGGGTGGGCACCCGCTGGATCGCGGCGCGGGGCAGCCCGGCCTGCTCCAGCCCGTCCACAAGGCAGTCATGAATGACGCCGGACGAATGGAAGCTTTCCGAGCCGCCGCGCAGGATCACGGCATTGCCGGACTTGAGGCAAAGCGCCCCCGCATCCGCGGTCACGTTGGGCCGACTTTCATAGATCACGCCGATCACGCCAAGGGGCGTGCGGACGCGCTGGATATGTAGCCCAGAGGGCCGGTCCCATTCGGTGATGATCTCGCCCACCGGATCGTCCTGCGCCGCGACGGTGCGGAGTCCGTCGCAGATTGACCTGATCCGGTCCTCGTCGAGGAACAGACGGTCGAGCATCGCGTCGCTCAGACCCTTTTCACGGCCGAACTCCATATCCTTGGCATTGGCGCTGACAATCTCGCCCCGGCGCGCCCAGACGGCATCGGCGGCGGCTTCCAGCGCCTGACGCTTGACCTCGGCCGGCGCGAAGGCGAGCTCAGCCGCGGCCGCTTTCGCCTTGCGGCCGATTTCCATCATGATTTCATGGATATCGGATGCGTCTTTCATGTGTCCGGTCCTTCTGGGTTCGTCAGAGTGTAAGGGAAGTTTCGGCGTCCCGCCAGATTTGTTGACGTTCGCACCGAGCCACGACGCGCTATGCTACACCGCCATGTCGTCGCGATGGATCAGCGCCGCGCGGCCCGGATAGCCGAGGATCTCTTCGATCCGATCCGAGCGCTGGCCCTTGATCGCGTCAGCCTCGTCGGAGGTGTATCGCGCAAGCCCGAGCGCCAGCCGCGCCCCGTCCGGTCCGACAATATCGACGGGGTCGCCCCGCCCGAAGGCGCCGGTGACCTGCATAACGCCGGCAGGCAGAAGCGACTTGCCCTGACCGAGCGCCCGCGCCGCGCCCGCATCGACCACCACGCGCCCCCTCGGCTTCATCGCGGCGATCCAGCGCTTGCGGGCAAGCTGGGGGTCGGTCTCGGGCGCGAACCACGTGACAGGCGCGCCTTTTTCGATCTGTTCCAGAGGGTTATCGGGCGACCCCAAAGTGATTACCATGGCCGCCCCACCCGCCGTCGCAGTCTTGGCGGCCATCAGCTTGGTCTTCATCCCACCCTTGGAGAGACCCGTCCCGGCATCGCCTGCCATCGCCTCGATCTCGGGTGTGATCCGGTCGATCACGTCGAAGCGGCGGGCGGTCGGGTCGTCCTTGGGGTTGGCGGTGTAGAAGCCGTCCACGTCGGAGAGCAGCACCAGCACATCCGCCCCCACCGTCACGGCGATCTGCGCGCCAAGACGGTCGTTGTCGCCATAGCGGATCTCGTCGGTGGCGACCGTGTCGTTCTCGTTCACGATGGGCACGACGCCGAGCGACAGAAGCTGCTCCAGCGTCGCGCGGCTGTTGAGATAGCGGCGGCGGTCACGGCTGTCTTCCAAGGTCACAAGGACCTGTGCCGTGGTGATCCCGTGGGGCTGAAGCGCCTCTTCATAGGCGCGCGCCAGCCGGATCTGCCCCACCGCCGCCGCTGCCTGGCTTTGCTCCAAGGGCAGCGTCCCGGTGGGCAGGTTCAGGACCGCGCGGCCAAGCGCGATGGAGCCGGACGAGACCAGAATGACCTCTGCCCCCCGCGACCTGAGCGCCGCCACATCCTCGGCCAGGCTGTTGAGCCAGCGCGCCCGAAGCGCCCCGTTCTCGACCAGCAGCGCCGAGCCGATCTTGACGACGACACGGCGGGCCGCGCTCAGGGACGCCAAGGCTCGTCCTCCTTGTCGGCGTCGCGGGCCAGCTTCCGGTCCTTCTCGATTTTGGCCCGGACGGCCCGCAGCACCTCGGTCAGACCTTCGCGGCTGACGCCCGACATGGCCAGAACCGGGCCGGCCACCGCCTCGAGCGCTGCGATGCGCTCGGCGCGCTCTTCGTCATCCAGCGCGTCGATCTTGTTGAGCGCCGTGATCCGGGGCTTGAAGGCCAGCTCGCCGCCATAGGCTTCAAGCTCGGTGATGATGGTCTGCCAGTCTGCGGCCACATCCTCGGACGTGCCGTCAACGAGGTGCAAAAGCACCGAACAGCGCTCGACATGGCCAAGGAAGCGGTCGCCGATTCCCCGCCCCTCGTGGGCGCCTTCGATCAGGCCGGGGATATCGGCCATGACGAATTCCGCTCCGTCGACGCCCACCACACCGAGGTTCGGGTGAAGCGTGGTGAAGGGATAATCCGCAATCTTGGGCCGCGCGTTTGACGTGGCGGCGAGGAAGGTGGACTTGCCCGCATTGGGCAGACCCAATAGCCCCGCATCCGCGATGAGTTTAAGGCGCAGCCAGATCTCGCGTTCGACACCGGGCTGGCCGGGATTGGCGCGGCGGGGCGCCTGATTTGTCGAGGATTTGAAATGCAGGTTGCCGAAACCGCCATTGCCGCCCCTGGCAAGACAGACACGCTGGCCCACCTCGGTCAGGTCGGCGATCACGGTCTCTTCGTCCTCATCGAGGATCTCGGTGCCCACGGGAACGCGGAGCACGATATCGTCGCCATCCTTGCCCGTCCGCTGCCGGCCCATGCCGGGCTGGCCGTTCTTGGCGAAAAAGTGCTGCTGGTAGCGGAAGTCGATAAGCGTATTCAGCCCCTCGACCGCTTCGGCCCAGACATCGCCGCCGTCACCGCCATCTCCGCCATCGGGGCCGCCATATTCGATGAACTTCTCGCGACGGAAGCTGATGCATCCGTTGCCGCCCGATCCGGAGCGGATCGTGACGCGGGCAAGGTCTAGAAATTTCATACCGGCACCTTCAGGCTGTCGCGCGTCACGGCGTAGGTTATCACGCGGCAAGGCTCAAGCCTTGCTTGCGATGTGGAGACGTCTTCGCCAGTGACATCGAAGCCCAGTTTCCGCAAGACCACGCCCGATGTGGGGTTGTCTTCGAAATGGTCCGCAACGATGCGGTTCACGGGAAAACGCATGAAAAGCTCGGGCATGACCGCCGAGAGCGCCTCGGTCATCAGCCCCTGCCCCCAGGCGTCCGGCGCAAGAGCGTAGCCGACGCTGAGAGGCAGCCCCCCGAAGCCGACCCAGCCGATCATCCGGTCGCCCTGCTCGACCGCGAGGGTAAAGCCCGGATAACCGCGCCAGATGCGGCGGGGCATGTCCGCCCGCGCCTCGTCCAGCGTCATGTCGGGCTTCACGCGGCCGAGATTGCGCGCGACCTCGCGCACGGTAAGCGCTTTGAAGGCGGGCGCGTCGTCCAGCGTCAGGGGCCGGATCGTCAGGCGCGGCGTATAGAGCGTGAAGTCCTGCCGACGCTCCCAATCCGCGCGGGTCAGCGAGACGCGAAGCGCGGTCACCCTCTGGCTGAGCGCGCGGGCATCCCGCTCGACCCGCTCTACGGGGCGGAAGCCGAGTGCGGTCAGGATCGCTGCCGAGCGGTCATTGCCGTCGAAGACATGGGATAGAAGCGTTCCGGCCTCCGGGTCGGAAAACCAGTGCGCGACGATGGCGTGGGCCGCTTCGAAGCCATACCCCTTGCCCCACGCGGGCCGGGCCAGCCAATATCCGAGCTCGTCCTCAATCCCGCCCACACCGATCAGCCCATGTGCATTGCAGATCGCCCAGACCTTGCGCCGCTCTTCGCGGACACGGTTCAGGAACCACCGCGCATCGGCGCGGCCATAGGGATAGGGCACGACGGCCAGCCATTTGGACACGTCGAAATTGCCGACGCCCTCCACGATGGCGTCGGCATCGGTCATTTCGAGGGGCCGGAGCGTCAGCCGCGGCGTCCTCAGTTCGGGAAGCGCCGCGTGTGACATAGGCTCACTCCAAACGCTTCAGATAGGTCCAGGTTGGTACGATATGGGCACGTGCGACGGAATAGGCTTCGGCATCGCCCAGATATTCGAAACCCGTGTTGGTCAGGACGCGGGCCGAGGCCGGGTTATCCTGAAACACGCTGGCGAACATGGTTTTGTCGCCGCGCGGGTTGGCCGCGACCAGCGCGCGCACCGCTTCCGAGGCAAGACCCGTGTTCCAGAAGGCGGGAACCACCCAGTAGGCGATCTCGGACTGCGCACGGTCCATGCGTTCGAGCGAGATCAGGCCCAGCATCGTGCCCTGTCCCGACTGGCTGCCATCCATGACCCAGACGTCCTCGTCCCGCTCTTCTGCGGTGGCGCGGGCCACGAAGCCCTCGATCGCGCCGGGGGGCAACGGATGGGGGATGTCGCGCGTCATGCGCGCCACGCGCTCGTCGGCGCAAAACATTTCAAGGGGACCGCTGTCGGATTTGCGCAAGGGGCGCAGGATCAACCGTTCGGTGTCGATGACCGGCTGGTTCGGAATGGTTTCAAGTTGCACGGGGCTTCCTCCTTCGCCTCGTCACAGGTCTTGCGCCCCCTCACAGCGCAGAACCATTAAGAAATGCGTACCGGGATGGCGGCGCGCAAGCCGATCCCTGAAAAGTGAAGGGGGACCGGCGCGCCGATCCCCCTTTGAATGTGTCTCTAAAGGATCAGCTTATTCTGCGGCCTCGGCCACCGGCATTACCGAAATGAAAGTGCGGCCCTTGAGTCCCTTGCGGAACGTCACCGCGCCTTCGACGGTCGCAAAGATCGTGTGGTCACGGCCCATGCCGACGCCTTCGCCCGGCCACCACTTGGTGCCGCGCTGACGCGCGATGATGTTGCCCGGGATCACGGCTTCGCCGCCGAACTTCTTGATGCCAAGACGACGACCGGCTGAGTCGCGACCGTTACGGCTGGAACCACCTGCTTTTTTATGTGCCATCTCGCTTACTCCTTACCTTCGGCGTAGGCTTTCGCCTGCTCGACCCAGCCTTCACGCTCGATACGGCCCTTGAACGACAGCTTCTCGTCGAATTCGGCGACGTCGGCCTCGGTCCAGGATGCGATCTGAGCGAAGGTGGTCACGCCAGCGTCATTCAGTTTCTTCTCAAGCGCCGGGCCAACGCCCGACAGCTTCTTGAGGTCGTCCGCACCGGCGGCGTCGGCCTTGGGCGCGGCTTTCTTCGCGGCGGGCTTTTTCTCCGACGACGCGGCGACGGCAGCGGCCGCACCGGCGGCGACTGCAGCAACACCGGCAATTGCCAGGCCAGCACCGATCGCGGCTTTGACGCCCGACTTGTCGGCGCCCTTTTCCATGACCTCGGTCACCCGCAGAAGCGTCAGCTGCTGGCGGTGGCCCTTCGTGCGCTTCGAGCCGTGCTTACGGCGACGCTTCACGAAGTGGATGACCTTATCACCCTTGATCTGGTCGATGACCTCGGCCTGCACGGCCGCACCCGACACGAACGGGGTGCCGATGGTGTTGCCCACCATCAGAATGTCGTTGAATTGAACTTTTTCACCGGCATCGGCCGCGATCTTTTCCACGCGGAGCACATCGCCCGCCTGGACCCGATACTGCTTGCCACCGGTCTTCATGACCGCAAACATAAGGTCTTTCCTTTTCGCTTCCGCGTCCTTCGGCCCCCGGGGTTACCCGGTGTTCCCGGCATCTCGCCGCCTCGAACTGCGCGCCCCGGTCGGGGCGTCCTTCAAACATGAAAGGCGGGCCACGCCCGCCAGAGGCCCGGCTTATTGACCGGAGCCGGTCACAAGTCAAGCCCCGTAGGACCTGAATCCGCCCCTTTCGGCGTCAAAGCTCTTCGCTTTGACCGAAGCGCACCGTCGCTCCGCCGAGCAGATAGGAGATCTCGTTGAAAACGTCATCGAATCCCTCGAACAGCGCCCGGTTGAGCGCGCGTCCATGAGGCGATCCGGCAAGCGCCGTGTAGGCCTTGAGATCGTCGTCTGACAAGGGCTCATAGGCCATGCCCAGATAGGCGAAGACCCATGTGCTGGTGTCTGCCCGGATATCCGGTTCCTGCGCCCAGACCTCGGCCAGAAGCTCTCTTTCCGGCAGCGTCACGTCGCCGGCATCGGCCAGCCCCTGATAATAGGCGACGCTGGCGTTCATCGCGCCCATCACATTCAGCTCGATCAGGTCGTTGGCGTCGACGAAACCCTCGATCAGGGCGCGCCGGTCGGGGTCGTCGTCGATCAGTGCCTCGGCGGCGCGCTCGGCGGCATCCTCGACATCGGGGTTCAGAAGGGCCTCGCGCGCAGAGAGTTCGAGCTCAACGATCTGCCGCCCCCGGTCGGAGCCGAAGAAATCCAGAAGCGGGCCGACATCGGCATCCGCCAGAACCGCGTCGAACTCGACGCGGAACGTTTCGGCCATGCGGGCGGTGTCGTAGATGCGGCTGGCCATCGGCGTGAAGGACCCTGCCCCGTCGCCGAACATGTCCGAAGCCATCTCCCCGGCCTGCTCCATACCCTCGATCCGCATGATCTCCAGAAGGCGCGGCGTGCCGATCGCCGCGTAAAGCGCATCGAGCTCGGCCTCGCTCGCGGCATAAGCAGGCGCGGAGACGAGAACCGCCAGAACGGCGGCCCTGATCGTCGGTGTCACGGCCATATCGAACCTCCCTAGGGACAAGGGAAATCTAGTCCCTCCCCCGCTTGCATCCAAGGCTTTCCGCAACATTGAGCGAAAGGGGTTGCGCGACCGGCACGGATAGCTATAAGCGCGGCCTGACCCCCGCGGAGAGGTGCCGGAGTGGTCGAACGGGGCGGTCTCGAAAACCGTTGTTCTCGCAAGGGAACCCAGGGTTCGAATCCCTGTCTCTCCGCCACTTTCCATTGAATTTTTTAGTATTTTGGATGAGGTCCAATCCGGGTTGCCAATTTCAAAGGCCCCCGCGTCATATCGCGTTTGCAGCGAAAGTCTGCTTCGAGCCCAACTTGCTTCTTTTCTTCGTTGCAGCGAATGTCCGCTCCAAGAACAGGGAGCAAGCAATGGAGATCATGTGTCTCAATGGCTGGGGAGGAAAGCTCCATGAAGCACTACTGCCATATCTCGCCGGGACGGCTCCCGATATTCTGTGCCTGCAGGAAGTCATCCATAGCCCAGCATCTCAAAAAGACTGGCTGACTTATCGTGACGGCGATCACGTTCTGCCGCAACGCGCCAATCTTTTTCGTGACGTCAGCGCCGCTCTGCCGGAGCATCTCGCAATCTTCTGTCCGGCAGCGCAAGGGGTGCTTTGGGACGATGATACCTCGATCCCATCGCAATGGGGTCTTGCGACCTTCGTACATCGCTCTTTTCCGATCATCGGACAGGTGCAAGGCTTTGTTCACAAGAACTATTCCCCTGTTGGTTATGGCGATCACCCGCGCTCACGCAGCGCGCATGGTGTTCGGGTATGGGACTATAACGCCAACCGCGCCGTCAGCATCACCCACATGCACGGTCTACGCGACTTGAATGGAAAGATGGACACGCCAGAACGTGAAAGGCAGGCGCGGAAGCTGCTCGAAATGTCGCACAATCTCGCGGAATCAGACGATCTCACAGTGATCTGCGGCGATTTCAACGTAGAGCCGGACAGCGAAACGCTTTCGATTCTAAGTAGTGCCGGGCTGAACGAACTGGTAACGGGGCGCGGCTTCGACAGCACACGCAACACGCAGTACAAGAAGCCGGGGCGCTTTGCCGACTACATGCTCATCGACCAAATAGATGCAGTGAGGGACTTCGACGTGATCCAAGATCCCGAAGTGTCGGACCACTGCCCGCTTGTTTTGGAGGTTTAGCCAGCACGACAGCGGACGTTCAGTTCAGCAAGGTATTGGACAGCTTCGTCCCGCGTATCAGACATTAGCGCGCACCGCGCATTCGGTTCTAGGACCGTGCGCTGACGGGGCTGTTTCGGCACTCACAGTACAAACATGGGCGCGACGTATGAACGCCCCGCAGCCGCCACCCGCCATGTTGGTCAGCTGTTGAGGCCGGCCTGACCCGAAGACGGGCCACGCCGCAGTCTCAACAGCTCAAAAAACTTTTTTTGCCGTCGCTGAAACTCTCCTGCGGCCGGTCACGTGTCTTCGTCGATCAAACCAGAATGGAGGAAAGATCATGAAGACCATTTCCGCAGTTGCATTCATCGCCCTGCTGGTCGCCGGTGCGGCTCATGCCAAGGGACACGACCAGAACAACGATCTGACGCTCGACGCGGATGGAAACATCCTCACCGACGGCGATCCCGGTGCGAATGTCGGTGGCGAAACCGTCGGGCCTGCACAGACGCTCGGCAAAGGCGAAGGCAACGACAAGAACGAAGGCAAAGAGCGGGGCAAATCGGCCTCTGCCGGACGCTGAGCACAGACTGAAAAACGACAGGGGATGTGCGGACCGCACGTCCCCGGACAAACAATGATTGGAAATCAAATGACACGTATTCTTCTGACCACGTTTTTCGCCACGGCATCGACCGCAGCTCTTGCCGGAGGGCATGCTGCGCCCATGGTCATGGCCAGTGATCAGTCGGTCGCCAACGGCATCGTCTCCGCGGAAAAGATCGTCGCCCCCGAAAACGGCTGGCTGGTCGTCCACCGTACCGATGCCGATATGGCGCCGGGCGTTGTCGTCGGTCACGCACCGATCCGCAAGGGCGAGACGGCTGACGTCGCCGCGATCCTAACGGAAGAGGTCGCCGCCGGGGACATGCTGATGCTCATGGTGCACGCCGAGAACGGCGGCATGGCGACCGGCAGCTTCGAGTACACTCTTGGGGCCAAGGAAGATGGGCCGATCCGAGTGGATGGTAACCTTGTGATGAGTGTGATCACCGCGCAGTAACGCGCGACATCAACTTGCCCAAGCGGCGCCGCGTCCCCGGTGTACCCGAGGGCGCGGCGTTGTTATGTTTGACTTCCGGGGTTCCCAAGATAGCTGCTTCCATGATGCGGCTGAATGCAGGGCCATGACCTCAATCACTGACATAGAAGCGATGATCGCGCGTGTCGCACTGCGAGACCGCGCTGCTTTCGCCGCGCTTTACGATGCGACAAGCGCGAAACTATTTGGTGTGTGCCTGCGTGTCTTGAACAACCGAAGCGAAGCGGAAGACACCCTGCAGGAGGTATATCTGCGAATCTGGGCCAAGGCCGACACCTATGCCGTCACAGGTCACTCCCCCATGACCTGGCTGATCACCGTGGCGCGAAACCTTGCGATTGATCGCCTCCGCAAACGTAAGCCGGAAACGGCACCGCCGGGCGATATGGACGAATTGCCCGCCTCCGCGCCCGGGCCCGAGGCTGTGGCAATGGAAAGATCCGAGAGAGCCCGAATTGCGGCCTGCCTCGAAGAGCTCGACGAGGGCAAGGCGGATGCAGTCCGTTCGGTCTACCTTGATGGGCTGACATATCAGGACCTTGCGACACGCCATGACGTGCCGCTCAATACCATGCGAACATGGCTGCGCCGCAGCCTGATCAAACTGAGGGAATGTCTGACGCGATGAGCGCACCCGACGACGCATATGACGACGAGGCCCTCGCGGCCGAGTACGTCTTGCATCTTCTGGATGCCGACGCGCGGCGGGCGTTCGAGGACCGTCTCCGCGATGACCGTGCGCTTCAGGACATGGTCTATCGCTGGGAAGGGGAATTGGCGCCGCTATCCGAAGAAATCGCTCCAGCTGCGCCGCCACCTGCGCTGAAGTCCAAAGTCATGGAGGCGGTTGGGCCGTCGCGTGAAAGATCGCCGCTCCAGAGCATCTGGTCCCTCGTGCTGGGCGGTGCGGTTGCCGCCGGACTTCTCGGTTTCCTGATGTTCGGTGACGTCCTGCGCGGTCCGGCGGACCTGACGCCCGAATTCGAGGCTCGGCTTTCAGCCGGAGACGGATCCGTCATCCTCGTGGCACAGGTCATACCAGCGACCCACGAGATCGTGGTCGAGCGCGTGGCCGGCGGGCCGCCCCCTGGCCGTGTGCATGAGCTTTGGCTTATCGCTGAAGGCGCAACTGCGCCTGTCTCGCTCGGTGTGTTGCAGGACGAGGGTGCGACACGAATCCGTGTACCGGACGACATCGCGCCTGGCGTGCGCACTGGTACGGTCGCCATTTCCGATGAGCCGCCGGGAGGGTCTCCGACAGGGGCACCCACGGGCAGTGTCATTGCCACGGCCACTTTCGTAGATATCTGACCAAGCTGGCCGACGAAGGGGCTCAGGATGGCGATGCCGGCCAATAGAACCCTCCGGCGCCGGCGGTTTAATTCGTCATGCAAACGTCGACCTTCGTTCGAAAAAGCATCATGTGAGGGCCAAGGACGCAAGGCGTCCGCTGTTCGAAACTGCTCGATCCGAACGCTGAGCGGACAATTCGAGTTCGGCCGTAGCCAGGTTCGAAGTCGGGCAGCTTGATTAGGCCGGAGTTTCCGTCTGATGCGCGCCTCAGGCCCCGCCGCGAAACAGCGAAAACCCCCATGGCGTGAACTTGAACGGGATGTGGAAGTGTTCGGCGACCTTGTCGATCCCGAAACGGAACACCGCGTCCTCGACAAAGGCGGGATCCGGCAGGTCGATGCCGTGACTTCGGTAGAATGCCGAGACGCCGAATGTCACCTCATAGAGCCCCCGGGTGACTCCTTCGCCTTCGGAAACAGGGTGTATGAAATGTCCATTGGTCGCGCAGACGCCGCGTGCGATCTCGACTGCGTCGGGGGAGAGGCGTCTTAGGCAAACCGACAGGCCATTGGCCGGAACTCCATGAGCCACGTCGACGGCATGGATCGAAATGCCCCCCGCGTCAGTCATGCCGCTGCCTCGAATTCGGGCCCCTCGTAGACAGCATCGATAGTCACAGTACCAACAGCAATCTCGCCAGCGAGGTCCTCAACTTCCTGTCTGATGTAATCGGGGACGTCACTTGCCATGGAGAGGCTCACGGCCTTCTCGCCAAGCCCCAATTCGCGGATCTTGCCCGGTCGTACACCTTCACGAATGTCGTCGATCGCTAGCTCGACACCAAGGTCGATCCTTGCGACGGCAGACGCGACGAAGACGTCCGGATCGATCTGACACCAGTCGACGGCGTTTCCGATCTGTCGCATGCCGGTTGCACGGCAAGCGCGGGTAGCGCCATCGCGTGCGGCGTTAAGCATTGTGAATAGAACATCCGCACCATCGCCCGCGATGCCCCGTGCCCAGTGCTCGGTCACCGCGCTGTCATCCTGCGTCCCGCAAAATCCGGTAACGAGTCGAATGGATTTGTCCGCGTGCCGCACGCCCGCCGCGAAGGCGGCCCGGCCTTTCAGACCGGGAACGACGCGATGGCCTGACAGGTGGCCGACCGTCCCCGTCCGCGTCATGCGCGCCGCGAGCACCCCGGCAAGAAATGCCGATTGTTCCTGTAGCACGTCATAGCTAGCAAGGTTGGCACCCACGACGTTTCCCTGCACGACGGCAAAGGCACGGTCGGGAAATTCAGTCGCGATGTCCGGTGTGACCCGATTGCCTTGTCCGCCGATGAAAACCACACCGTCGGACCGTGCAGCGGCCTTGCGGAGTGCTCTTTCCATCGCGCCTGGGTCATAGGGGATGCCGCTTACGACCTCGATCTCGTCACCTCTGCTATCCCGCTGCAGGCGCTGCGCGCCTTCGAGTGCACACGCGTTGAACCCTGTATCATGGAGTTCTCCGACGAATATGACTGAAATCTTCATGCCGTTTCTTCCGCGAGATTGCGGAGCGCCGGAGCGCTCCGCGCATGGTCTCTTTAGCCGTTGACGTTTGCGGCCTTGATGAGCGGCTCCCAGGTAGAGATCGTTCCTTCGACGAAGGTGGTGAACTCCTCCGAAGACATCGGCGTATGAGCGACGCCAAACTGCGCCAGGCGTTCGATCACCGGCTCGAGCTGCATGATCGCGCCAACGGTTTCGTTGATGGTTTTGACCATTTCCGGATCCATGCCCGCGGGGCCGGAGAGACCGGTCCAGTTCTCGATGACGATATCGTGGCCAAGCTCCCGGAAGGTCGGGATGTCGGGGAAGGCACTGGACCGCTCAGGTGCAGCAAGTGCGATCGGCTGCGTCGCGCCTTCGGTGATCAGATCGCCATTCAATGCGACCATGTCGTAATAGGCTTCCAGAACGCCTGCGCGAAAGTCCTGAATGGCCGGTGCGCTGCCCTGATAGGGAACGTGGATCTGCTCGATGCCAAGTTCGATATCGACGGCTTTTCCAAGGATATGCGTGATCGAGCCGACCCCGGAGGACCCGTAGGTGATGCCGTCACCTTTGGCCTGTGCGATGTAGTCGTCGAGTGTGGTGATGCCGGAAGCCGGCTGCACGAAGAGTGCGGGCGTCGACGCTCCCAGATACGCGATATGGGTGAAATCGCCCATCGGATCGTAGGGCAGGTTGTCGAACTGGGTCGGTGCGATGGTGAAAGGCGCGTTGTTGCCGAGAATGAGCGTGGTGCCGTCCGGCGCCTGCTCGGCCACATAGTCGGCGGCGACCGTACCACCCGCGCCGGGCCGGTTGTCGACCACCGCTTTCTGGCCGTACTCGCTCTCGAAATACTGGGCGAGCACACGGGCGATCAGGTCACTGGTTCCGCCCGGCGGGAAGGTCACGACGATCCGGACAGGTTCATCCGTCCACTTGCCGGGATCGGCGTGGACCGGGGCTGCGAGAAGAACGGTGGCGGCGCCAAGGATGAGAAGATGCTTCATGGTTCAGGATTTCCCTTGTTGGAGGTCGGAAGTTTCGGTGACGGCGTGCGCCCTCTGGCGGGCGCGCCGCGCCTTCATGCCGGAGTAGAGCGCATAGACGAGGAGGAGCGCAGTGATCGCGATGAGCGTGCCACTGATCGGTCGGGTCAGAAAAACCGTGGGGTCCCCGCGCGAAAGCAGCATGGCGCGGCGCAGTTGCTCTTCCATCATGGGCCCAAGAACAAAACCGATCAGAAAGGGCGCGGGCTCAAAGCGGAACAGCCGCATCAGGTAACCCGCCCACCCGAAGACCAGCGTCAGCCAGACGTCGAAGACGTTGTTGTTCAGCGAGTAGACGCCCACGCAGATCAGCACGATGATCGTGGGGTACATGTACTTGTAAGGAATTTTCAGAAGCCGGACCCAAAGGCCGATCAGCGGGATGTTCAGGATCAGAAGCAGGATGTTCCCGATCAGGAAGCTCGCCACGAGGCCCCAGAAAAGGTCGGCATGATCTACCAGCAGCCGGGGCCCCGGCACGATGCCGTACATCATCAGCGCACCGATCACGAGCGCCATGGACGCGCTGCCCGGCACACCGAGCGTCAGCGTTGGAATGAAGGCGGTTTGCGTGGCCGAGTTGTTCGCGGCCTCGGGCACCGCGACACCCTCGATCGCGCCCTTGCCGAAACCGGCACGGTTCGGGGAAACCTTCTTCTCGACGGCATAAGCGACGGCCGAGGCCACGGTCTGACCGGTTCCCGGTAGCGCCCCGAAGAAGCTGCCGATGCCCGACCCGCGCATGATCGGGCCGAACATGGCCTTCCATTCGGCGCGCGACGGGTAGAATTTCTTGTAATCGATCTCGTTCTGGAATGCGCCGCTCGCATTCGCGCGGATCGAAACGATCAGCTCGCCCACTCCGAAAAGGCCCATCGCCACGATCACGAGGTGAACACCGTCGCGCATCTCGGGGATGCCCATGGTGAAGCGCTCGGCGCCCGTGGTGATGTCGACGCCGACCGTTCCCAGCATGAGGCCGGCGACAACCATGGTGATCCCCTTCAGCGGGCTGCCATTCGACACGGCCGAAGCAGCGACAAGGCCCAGGAGAATGACCGCAAAATATTCGGTCGGTCCGAAATTCAGGGCGAGCTCGGCCAGTCCCGGCGCAAGCACGGCCATGACGATCATGCCCACGATGCCGCCCCCGAACGAGGCGATTGCACTTGCGAATAGCGCGATGCCCGCGCGACCGTCGCGCGCCATGGGATAGCCGTCGATACAGGTGATCGAGGATGACGGCGTGCCGGGGATATTCATCAGGATCGAAGCGATCGATCCCCCGTATTCCGCGCCGTAGTAGACACCGGCGATCATCACCAGAGCCGATGTGGGCTCAAGGTAGAAGGTCAGTGGAAGGATCATCGAGATCGCGGCCATCGACCCGATGCCGGGCAGCACGCCGATGAAGGTGCCAAGGAAGACGCCGACGAAGCAATAGAGCAGGTTCTCGGGCTGCAGGGCAACGAGAAGGCCGTTTCCGAAACCGGAGATAATCTCCATCTCACAGCCCTCCGAATGGGGCGAAAGGCAGGCCTATCAGACCGATGAAAAGCGCCCAGCAGGCCAGTGACACCAGCGCCCCGAGGATAATCTTTCCGACAATCGGCAAGGACGGGTCCGGCACGCTGGCCGTGATAACCGTCAGGAAAGCGCCGGGAACGAGACCGATCCGACCGACGGTCAGCGCAAATATGGCCAGAGCGGCCCCGATGGCCGCAAAGGAAATCCAGTCAGGGCGCTCTGCGTCAGAAGTATCTCTGAGATCACTTGCGATGACGACGAGCGAAAGAACCGCAAGAATGAAGCCGGTGATGACCGGGAACGCACCGGTTCCAAGGCGGCGCGGCGATCCGACGCCAAGCTCATAGCCCCCAAGAATGAACACGATGCTCAGGATCAGAAGCGCAACTCCGCCGAGCGCGCCAAGGTAGGCATGCGGCGGTCGCGCTGTGTCTTCGCTTCTGCGCAGGCGGAGCAAGAGATCTTTCATGTCACTTCACCGTCGGAATTCGCGCTGGTAACGGTCGTCGGCTCCAGTTCCCGCGAACTCCGGTCCGTGCCGGTCAGCTTTTTAAGGCGCGCCTTCATCACGGAAACGACCTGATCAAGCGCGCGCGCCAGTTCCTCGCCGGGCTCCGCGGCGATCCGGCTCTCGAACTGCGCGATCACGCTTTCGAGGCTGTCATGTTCGTGAAGGGCAATGATGAACGGATAGCCGTGCCGGCGCGAGTATTGCCGGTTGAGATCGGTCAACTCTGCCGCTGCCACGGCGTCGAGGGCCAAAAGGTCGAGCCGGCCCTGCTCGCTCTGCGACGCCGACGTCATGTTTGACGGATCGGGCGGTGAAAGTTCGGGATGGGCGCAAAGCAGATGCAGCGCTTCGTCCCGCGAAAGGCTTCGCACTTCTGTGTCGAGCCAGGCCGCCAGGTCGTCTGCGTTCCTGAAAGGGCGGGCTTGCGCCGCGCGATGGGCCAGCCAGGTCGAGCGCTCGACAATCCTGTCCATCATGGCCGTGGCCTGACCACTGGTCGCCCGATTGAGCGCATCGATTGAAAAGGCGAGCGGCGCGGTGCCCTGCATCTGAACCCCCAGAACTGAGGGAATGCTAGCGCCGGCCAAGCGTTGCCAACAATTTCAAAATCATCCATGCTGCATTCGCAAAATGGCAATGGTGGGAGAGATGTAGTGGCGTTGCACGTCCTGCCGCGGGCGCTGAATTACCTTGAAACGGTTGCTCGGCTCGGGTCGATCCAGGCTGCTTCACGGTCTCTGGGGATTGCTGCCTCGGCGATCGACCGACAGATCATTGCCTTGGAGGAAGGATGCCAAACACCTCTATTCGAGCGGCATGCACGGGGTATGCGGCTGACATCGGCGGGAGAGGCCGCGGTGCTTCTCGCCCGTCGATGGCGCGCTGACGAGGAGCGCCTCGAAGAGACGATCCGCACGATGCGAGGCGAGCAATTCGGAACAGTTCGCCTTGGCGCAATGGACAGTCTCGTGAACTCGATCCTGCCCGACCTCGTGTCTACTTTCGCGGAGCGATACCCGCGGATCCGTTTTTCCGTCGACATTCTTACGCCGCAGGATGCCGCCCACGAACTTGAAATCGGCAGCATCGACCTTGCTCTGGCGTTCAATCTTCCCGATGACCGGTCACGGCATGTTCTTTGGTCTGCGCCCTTGCCGTTCGGATGCGTTGTGGGGCGCGGCCATAGCCTTTGGGACTGTCCGCGAACGACTCTCGGCGAAGCGGCGAAACACCCATTGGCCGCCCAGAGCCGCGTCCTGCCCGTGCGCGAATATCTCGATAAGCGCTTTGGATGGCTGTTCGATCCGGCGGAGCCGGCGTTGGTCACGAACTCGCTTCAGTTCATGAAGCAGATGCTTGTCGGTGGAAAGTATCTCGCGATCACTTCGCAATTGGATGCGCTGAGCGAATTGGAGAACGGTACGCTCCGGTTCGTGCCGATAACCGATCAGAACCTTCGCCCGCAGTCCATCAGCGTCGCCGTCGATGCGCGCCGTCCATTGTCGCGGGCGGCGCGTTTGGTTGGAGAGGCTCTTGCCGATACGCTTTCGACCAGACTGGAAGCCATTTGACTGTTTGTCGAAGTGCTCGACTCCTCTGACCGCCCACAAAAAGGCCTGCAGTCGTAAAAGAAACGAGCGTCCGATTTCGGGGCTGAACCGGTCCCCCTTCCGGCCAAACGCGGAGCCTGCCCAGGGCGACTTGTTACAATTCGTCTCCGACGCTTTCATCAGATCAGAAACGTGCCCGTCATGCGGAAATGACTGAGCCTCACGAACACAGACTGAAAGACCCACCTCGTGACGAGAAGATTTTGGAGATTTGACGGCTTGGACATCGTGGCGTCTTCGTCCGGGCTTCTTGCAACACCGGACATGCGGTAAAGTGCGGAGATGTTAAGGATCATCGCCGGTATACTCGTTCTCTTGGGCTTGGCTTGTTCAGTCGCTGCCGAGGAATTGGCCACTTTCGAGGAGTTCCAATTCCCGGGCAGTCCAGACGCACAAGAGCCGTTTCTGCATGCGACCGCGGACGGTCGTCTCCTGATGAGTTGGATGGAGAGGTCTGGACGTGGCACATCCGTCAAGATCGCCAGCCTTGAGAACGGGCAGTGGGACGAGCCACGACTTGTGACGACGTCCTCCTCTCTCTTCGTCAACTGGGCCGACTTCCCGTCCGTCGCAGAGTTCTCCGACGGCACGCTCATTGTTCACTGGCTGCAAAGAGCGGGAGCATCAGCCTACGCCTATGACGTGCGCATCGCTCTTTCCGACGACAACGGCGACACATGGTCGACACCGATGGCACCCCACAGGGACATGGTGCAGGCCCAGCATGGCTTCGTCACTCTGGCGCCCTTTCAAGACAAAGTGACCGCCGTTTGGCTCGACGGGCGAGCCTATGACGGCGACCTCGTGGAAGAGGGCGCACAATCCGGGCAAATGCAGCTTCGTTCGGCAGAGATCTCGTCCGATGGCGGCATGGGTTCCGAAATCGCCGTTGATTTCACGACCTGTTCCTGTTGCCAGACAGCAGCGGCCATCGCCGGGGATGAACTGCTGGTTGTCTATCGCGACCGTACGGAATCCGAGGTTCGCGATATTTCTCTGGTGCGTTTGCACGAGGGCGCTTGGTCCGTCCCCCGAACCGTCCACGCGGACAATTGGGAGATTTCCGGCTGTCCGGTCGACGGTCCGTCGATTTCGGCGCAAGAAAAAGAGGTTGCAGTGGCCTGGTTCACCGGGGCCGGAGACGAACCTGCCGTGAAAGTGGCGTTTTCAACTGACGGCGCAAGCAGTTTCGGAGACCCGGTGCGGGTCGATATGGGCGAGCCCGTCGGGCGGGTGAACACGGCGATGCTTGCCGATGGAACGACACTTGTCTCCTGGGTCGAATGGCAGGGGTCGAGCGAAGTCCTGCTGGTTTGCCATGTTACAGCCGATGGATGCGGCAAGACCCACCGACTGGTCGAGAATTCGGAAGGCAGTTCGATGAATTTCCCGCAGATGGCGGCTACGGCAGATGGTATTTTCGTGGCCTGGACGCACCCGCTGCCCGACGGTCGCGATACGGTCAGGATCATGAGGTCCGCGCGCTAGACCGGGACAGGGTTGTTGCAACTCGATGGAGTGCCGGGGCGTGTCGGCATGATCTGCGCGCGCCCCCGCAGTTCTGCCGGATTGTGCCGGTTACGGGGCAAGAAACACCTGCCAAAGGCCGGCTATCCGGCCGGAGACCCTTACAGGATGCCGTTGGCCGTCTGAAGTGCCCGAATATACGCAACGATCGCGGCGACATCGCCTTGGGTAAGGCCATCGATCGGCGGCATATTTCCGAAGTTCCAGTGATGCGCCCTGACGCCGTTCTGCGTGGCCAGCCAGAATGCGGCATCCCCATGGTGGCCGGGCTCGTAGATCTTGTGGACGAGTGGAGGGCCTGATCCATCGACGCCAGCGGCGTTCTCTCCATGGCATGCAATGCACTTCGCTTCAAACGCCCGCTTGCCCATCACGGCGATGTCGGTCAGCGTCTCCGGCAACCTGACCTGGACAAGCGCCGCACCCGACGGAGCGCCTTCGGAAGTGACAGTGGAGCCACTTTCGTTTGAGCCGTCCCAAGTCAGAAATACCCCGGCCGCGAGTGCGAACGCGATCGCCAGAGCCATGTAACCGAGCTTGCCCATGCAATTTCCTAGCCGTGAAGAAGGCATCTGTACGTCCGACGACCTTCAGGTGCCTTCTCTACCCGAAAACCGAACGATTTCAACGTAATCCCCAGGCCAAATTCCTGCCCCGGCACCATTCTGCGAAAGCGTCGTTTCGACAATGTGCATCGCGCTGAGCGGGGAATGGCGCATTGGTAAAAGGGCATGGGCTTCGGAAGTCTTTCTCCTGATGTCGATATCTTCTGCTCCTGCCTCATCGAGACGACGGTCCTCGATCTAGAGGTCTACGAGAAGGAAGCCGAGTTTGCTCCGCAGAAGATGGTGTGCCGACACTGGCAGAGCGCCTTTGTCGGCTCCCCGCCCGGCCCGGCCTCCGCTGCTTAAACGCCCTGAATGTCCGTGTTCCATCTCTTCAGCTTTCCGGCAGTGTCAGTTCCGCTTCAAAGTTTCAGGCCGCGCAGTCTCAGCGCGTTTCCGATGACCGAGACTGACGACAGGCTCATTGCTGCTGCGGCGATCATTGGCGAAAGCAGCACTCCGAGGATCGGATAAAGAATTCCGGCCGCCACCGGAACGCCGGCCGTGTTGTAGACGAAGGCAAAGAACAGGTTCTGCCGGATGTTGCGCATCGTCGCGTGGGCAAGGCGCCGCGCGCGAACAATGCCGTTCAGGTCGCCTTTTACCAGCGTGACACCGGCGCTTTCCATGGCGACGTCCGCACCGGTGCCCATGGCGATCCCGACATCTGCCGCAGCGAGGGCGGGCGCATCATTGACGCCGTCGCCCGCCATGGCGACACTCAAGCCGTCTTTGCGGAATGCTTCGACCAATGCGCCCTTCTCCTCCGGGCTGACCTCGGCACGAACTTCGTCGATACCAAGCTCCCGCGCGACGGCTTCGGCGGTGCGACGGCTGTCGCCCGTGGCCATGACGATCTTGATGCCTTCCTCGTGCAGCGCCCGGATGGCGTCGGGAGTCGAGGCTTTGATCCGGTCGGCGACGGCCACGATTCCGGCAAGCTGACCTGCAAACGCCAGAAGCATCGCCGTTTTGCCCTCGGACTGAAGAGCGGACATACGATCTTCGATGGCTGAGATGTCGACACCCAGATCCGACATCAGGGCAGGATTCCCAAGCGCAACGTCCTCACCCTCGATCCGGCCTTTCACACCCTTGCCGGTCACTGCCTCGAACTCCTCCGCACGCAGCTCAGGCACCGATCGCTCGGTCGCACCGGCAAGGATGGCTTCGGCCAGGGGATGCTCGGACCCACGCTCCAGCGCGGCAGCCAGCGTCAGAATACGGGCATCATCAACATCGCCCAGAGCAATGACGTCGGTCAGGCTGGGCTGCCCCTCGGTCAGCGTTCCGGTCTTATCCACGATCAGCACGTCTACGCCCGCGAGACGCTCCAGCGCCTCGGCGTCCCGGATCAGGACGCCGGCCTGAGCGCCACGCCCAGTGGCAACCATGATCGACATCGGCGTCGCAAGACCGAGGGCGCAGGGGCAAGCTATGATCAGAACGCTGACCGCCGCCACCACCGCATAGGCAAGCGCCGGGCTCGGCCCCGCGAGAAGCCAAACGAGAAAGGCAATCGCGGCCACAGCGACGACGGCCGGCACGAAGTAGCCCGCCACGCGGTCCGCCACCGCCTGAATCGGCGCACGAGACCGCTGCGCCTGCGCAACCATGTTGACGATCCGAGAGAGCACCGTGTCGCTGCCGACCGCGACAGCCTCCATCACGAAGCTGCCCGACTTGTTCATTGTGCCGCCCGTCACTGCATCGCCTGGCGACTTCTCGACCGGCACCGGCTCACCTGTGATCATGCTTTCATCGACGGCCGAGTGACCCTCTGTCAGATGCCCGTCCACCGGTATCGCTTCGCCCGGACGCACCCGCAGCCGGTCACCGGAGGTCACGGCGTCGAGGGGTACGTCCTCCTCACCCGCCTCCGTGACCCGGCGCGCGGTCTTGGGCGCCAGATCGAGGAGCGCACGTATCGCGTCGCCCGTACGGTCGCGCGCGGCAAGCTCCATCACCTGCCCGACCAGGACGAGGATCAGGATCACCGCCGACGCCTCGAAATAGACCGGCGGCAAACCGTCCATGCCCAGAAGACTATCGGGGAAGACGCCTGGCGCGATTAGTCCCACAACGCTGAACAGATACGCGGCCCCGGTGCCGAGCATGATCAGCGTCCACATATTCGGGCTTCGGTTCACGACCGACGCCCAGCCGCGCTTGAAGAACACTCTTGTCAGCCATAGAACCGGCGTCGCCAGCAGGAATTGAAGCCAGACAAAGGCGCGATGTCCGATCCATTCATCGAAGGGGATGCCCACATGGGTGCCCATCTCCAGCGCGAAGACGGAAAAGGCCAGCGGTCCGCCAATCATCAGTCGCCGCTTGAAATCCACCAGCTCCGGGTTCGGCCCTGCGTCCGCCGTCGGCATCATCGGCTCCAAGGCCATGCCGCAGATAGGACAATCGCCCGGCCCCTCCTGCACGATCTCGGGGTCCATCGGACAGGTATAGAGCGTCCCCTCTGGCATCGGTTCAGGCTCCGGCCTGTCCCCCAGAAACTGCTGCGGCTCGGCCTCGAACCTCTCCTGGCAGCGGCCCGAGCAGAAGTAGAACCTTTCGCCGTCATGCTTCGACATATGCTTCGCGGTGGCGCGGTTCACACTCATGCCGCAGACGGGATCCTCAGCTTCGATATAGGCGCCGGGCTCCGCTACGAACTTCTCAAGGCAACGCGAACTGCAGAAATGATAGTCATGCCCGTCATGGGTGTGGGCGGGCTTTCCCTTGGTCGGATCCACGGTCATTCCGCAGACCGGATCGCGAATAATGGCGGCATCTGAATGTGCGTCGGACATGGCGTTCTCCTTCGAGTCGGAGGACAGATAGGGCTTCCAGTTACTAGAAGGTCAACCCCGCGATCTTTTCTTGACCTTCCAGTCGCTGGAAGGCTTAAACCGGAAATGTCCGCAAAAAGGAGGTGACCAATGAATATCGGAGATGTTGCATCTGCCACCGGACTTCCGGCCAAAACGATCCGCTATTACGAGGACATAGATCTTGTAAGACCCGCCCGCAGCGAGAACGGTTACCGCCATTTCAGCGACAGGGATCTTCACAAGCTCGCCTTTCTGGGCAGGGCGCGTTCGCTGGGTTTTACAATCGAGGAATGCAGGACCTTGATGTCACTCTACGATGATCGCGGCAGGGCGAGTGCCGACGTCAAAGAGATTGCCGAAGAACACCTTGGGCGCGTCGAAAGGAAGATCGCCGAACTGCAGAGCCTTCAATCGACACTGAAACTTCTGGTGACGAGTTGCCATGGCAACGATCGTCCGGAATGCCCGATCCTCGATGACCTCGCAGGAGCGGGGATCAAAGCTGTCGTTTGAGCGAGCGACCTTGACGGTCTCGGAGATCGCCGGAAATGCGTCATGCCCTGATCCGCGCGCCCGTCAACTTGCCGCTCCAAGGCATTTGCTGTCACTCGCTCTTCCGGAATTCCGCGTGACATGCATTACAGGTCGCAGCAACGTGCCACGCTGCAAACACCGACCCCGACTGACGCATCATGCCGCCACCCTGCATCATGGACGGCCCCATTTCGGCATCTTCCCAGCTCTTGGGAAGGCGTCCTCGGGGAGGCTCAGAGGCCTGTACCGCCAGCTCCGCGCCCCAACGTTCAAGCATGAGCGCATAATGCTCGAAATTTTCGAAATCGGACCAAATCTCGTCTTTCGCCTCACTGGGCGGTTCATTTGAACCTGCCGGGAAAAGCGCAACCATGTGCTGCCCGGCACCTTCGCTGATCTCCAGACCGGCGCGCCGCACAACTTCTGCATCATAGGTCAACTCGCCATGAACCATGGCGAAGACACGTTCGATCAATTCCTCATAGCGCTCCATCCGTTCCATGCGGTTTTTGACCACGCCGGTCGCTTTCTCATGAGCGATCGCAACTGACGAAAGGCCAATGGCCGCCGTCACAAACAGAATCCAGAATTTCATTTTGGCGACCCCATTCCAGGCGAAAGCCTCGGTTGACAGGTTTGTTGCATTCGGCGGACGCGCTTTGTGCTTTGGGACCGAGAATTCTTCTCGGCAGAAAGGGACGCAGCTTTCCACACCGGAACAATCCTTCGCACAGCCGCACCTCTCCTTCCTTGACAAAGGTCAATACGGCCTCTCGGCGCGCACCGTAAAAGTCATTGAAAAAATGGGAGGGCAGAATGGCGGAAGACAATTACCTCCGATGGGGTGCGATCTTTGACGAGCGGATGAATATCCGGCGTCAGGTCATGGACGCGTTGGGGATAGATCTGCCCAAGAGCATAGACGAAGAGACGCGCGAAGCGATCAGGCGGAGCATTATCAACTGCCTTGGCTGCAAGCATACGAGGTCTTGCATCGGCTGGCTGACACTAGCCGACGCGACCGGCGGTCCGCCCGATTTCTGTCCGAACAAGGAAGTCCTTGAAATGCTCAAGTCAAAGAGCGGGTGAAAGGGAAAAACCTGTCACGTCGTGGGGTTCGAGACCGCTTGGCGCGTCCTCGACAGATTGCCAAGTCGCCGAAGAGCATGTCCGAAAGATCAGACAATGATTTGGCGGATCTGCTTAGCCAAAGCCTGCCTTGGTTTCCAAACCCATCTTCTTCAGCGTCATCACCACCGGACAAACGCCCGTAAATGACGCTTGAATCAAGTGTGCGCCAAGAATTCCGGTCAGCCAAAGCCAGTTCACGCTGTGAAAGGCTGCCAGCAGCACGCTTCCAACTACGAGCACACCGACTATCAAAAGGATTCCACGTTCTACTGTCATAACGTACTCCCCCTTCAGATCATTCCTTATCATAACCCAAAACCGGCCATTTGTGTAGGTCTTCTGGTGGCAGGCACGAAAGCGGGTGGATGGACAGGCGGTGACTGCCGGGTAGGTACATGTCTCGGCTGTAGAGGCTGTTGAGGTGGACGGCTGACCTGCGCGGATGAGGTCATCCACGTCTGGGGTCGCGGATCGCCATTTCGGGACACGTCCCAGAATTTCTTTGCATTCGGAGTGCAATGCTGTCATGCGGACAGTCGCAGACGTTATTCTTTTTCGACCTACTGTCTCCCTTCAACCGGCTTCAGTCTATCGATCCAGACCGACCAAGCCGGGATGCCGCACTTCCGCGGGCATCGAATTGAATAGGAGACCACGGATATGGCCAATGGCACCGTGAAATGGTTTAACGCCACAAAAGGCTTCGGCTTCATCGAACCTGAAACCGGCGGCAAGGATGTGTTCGTGCACATCAGTGCAGTCGAGCGTTCGGGCCTCACCGGCCTCGCCGACAACCAGAAAGTTACGTTTGATGTGGAAGCCGGCCGTGATGGCCGCGAAAGCGCATCGAACCTTCAGCTCGCCTGATCGAGCCAGGTAACTAAATCACGGGCGGTTTTGGAGTGATCCGGCACCGCCCGTGTCCATTTTAAGGTATTGCGCGCGGTCTTTCTCGGACGTCATCGACAGGCACGCAAACAGGCGAATTGGCCGTTCCGTCTTCTTCGCAACCGACAAAGGTCACGGTTCTACGAAGTGGCCCCAAGCAAATCCTAGCGCGTGTCTTGGCCGAGCATGGCCAGAGACCCGCCGAGTGCAATCAGCAAACCGCCGCAGCCCTTGTCCAACCACGCGCCGCCCGCCGTGGTAAGGTAGTGCGCCGCCTTGCGGCCAAGTCCGGCGTAAAGTGCCATCGCCGCGATATCGACAGAAACGAAGATCACGGCCAGTGTGGCGTATTGCGCGAAAAGCGGTGTCGAAGGGTCGAGAAATTGCGGAAGGAACGCCGTGAAAAACAGGTAACCCTTGGGATTGGTCACAGCGACGAGGAAGCTCTTTCGGAAAAGCGCGCTTCGCTGGTGCAGGGCCGTGCTCCCCGCCCCCTGGGCGGACGGCGTTGTGACAGGTGCGCCGCCCCGGAGCATCCGGCACCCGATCCAGACTAGATAGACCACACCGATCCACTTCACCACAGAGAACCAGAAGGCCGAAGCCGCCAGAACCGCGCCCAGTCCGACCGCCGCGGCGGTGATCAGAACGATGTCGGACAGCGCCGCGCCCGCGATGCCAATGCCCGCGGCACCGACCCCGAACCGCGAACCGTTGGCGAGGGCCAGCAGGACGGTCGGACCGGGCGTGAGCACGACGGCAAGGGCAACGCCGGCAAAGGCCAGAAGCGACACCTCCATCAGCCGGCCTGCGTGTACGAGGCCATGGGTGACCCGGCGGCCTTATCGTCTGCCGGGCGGAAAATCGACACGAAGACGGCCAGCGCCGCCCCCTGCCCCAGAATGACGGCGGGCCATATCAGCCCGATCTGAGCGTCGAAGTATTTCTGCGGCCCGAAGGATACGAGCGCCAGCACCGCGGCGACCCCGGAGAGGGTCTTTCCCGCCCGCCCTGAAAGCGGCCCGGTGATCATCGCGGCCAGCGCGACGGACACCGAGGCCCCGATGAAGGGCGCGATGCCGAAGAGCGGCGTGGCGACGGGCGGGTGCGGCGGAATTCCTGCGTAGAGCGCCGAGAGCATGACAATCTGAAGCACGATCAGAATCGCAAGTGCGGCAAGGGGCAAGCGTTGAGAATAAAGCATCTGCAATCTCCAAAAGCGTAATTTTGGTTACGGTTGCGCATATCCGTAATATACGTTACGGATGCTGTCAACAGATGAGGGCAGACGATGCGCGAGGAAAACCGGTCACTCCGCCAGGAACAGATCGAGGCCGCGGCCTACGAACTTCTGGAAACCAAGGGATATGCCGGCACGTCCATGCAGGGGATCGCCCGCAAGGCGCGGGCGTCGAACGAGACGCTGTATAACTGGTATGGCGATAAACAGGGGCTGTTCCGGGCGCTGGTGACCCGAAACGCGGCCGAAGTGAAAGGCCATCTCGAATCCGAACTGGAAACCGACACTGACGCGCTATCCATTCTGGAAAGCCTCGGGCCGAAACTTCTCGACCTGCTGACCGGAGACCGGGCCGTGGCACTGAACCGGGCTGCGGCAGCCGACAGCACCGGAGAACTCGGCGCGACGTTGTCCGCGTCAGGACGCGAGGCAGTGTTTCCCCTGCTGGAGGCCGTATTGCTCCGCGCCCGGTCCTCAGGCGCGCTTCGCTTCGACGACAGCGCCCAGGCGGTGGGTCTATATCTCGACCTTCTGATCGGCGACCTGCAAATCCGCCGTGTGATCGGCCGCCAGCCGCGCCCGGACGCGGCCGCCCGCGCGGCGCGGGCTGCTCGGGCCGTGCGTTACCTGAAAGCCCTCCTCGTATGATCCCGGTCCCCACGACATGCGAAAGGCCGCCGGCATGACCGCTCTTATCCCGCCCGAAGACTGCGCCACGATGGCGACGCTGCGCCAGCAGATCGACGCGATCGACCGCGACCTGATCGCGCTTCTCTCGCTGCGGACCCGCTATATCGACCGCGCCGTCGCCCTGAAACGGATCGAAGGTTTACCCGCCCGGACCACGGACCGCGTGGCTGAAGTTCTGGACAAGGTTGCGGCAACGGCAGGCGACCATGGGCTCGACCCCGATCTGGTGCGCGGCATCTGGTCCGACCTGATCGAATGGTCCATCGCACGCGAGGCCCGGCACCTCGATTGAGCGCGCGGAATTCACCCCCGGCGCGCCGGAGCAAGCGCCGTGATCGCCCGCCCAAGCAACCGCACGCCCTCGGCCAGTGTGGCTTCGTCGAAATGGGCAAAGCCCAGCAACACGCCCTTCATGGCGGGTCCGGTTTCGAAATAGGGTGAAAGAGGTTGCAGGGTCAGACCCACCCTGTCAGCGGCCGCGACGACGTCCCCCTCGGGCACAGCGTCCAGTCGGGGGCCGAAGCCGCAGACGACGTTCAGCCCCGAAGGCTCGGGGCGCGGCACAAGCCAGCCGTCCAGATACGTTTGCAACCCCTCCGTCAGCACCGCCCGGCGTCTGGCATAGATGCGGCGCATCCGGCGGAGATGCGTTGCGAAGGTGCCGTCCTGCAGGAAGCTGGCCAGCGCAGGTTGAGGGACAAGCGACGCCATGGACCCGACCGGCCCGATGGCCGCGCTCAGCCCATCGATATGCCGTTCCGGGACGACCAGGTAGCCAAGCCGCAAGGACGGCGAGAGCAGCTTCGAGAAACTACCGACATAGATGGTGCGCTCTCCGCCATCGAGACTCGTCATGGCCGGAAGCGGCTGGCCGCTGAAGCGGAACTCACTGTCGTAATCGTCCTCGATCACCAGCGTATTGTTCTGTTTGGCCCATTCAAGCAACTCGAGACGGCGGGGCAGAGGCAGGGCCATGCCGAGCGGATATTGCCGGGACGGGGTAACCACCACACCCGCGACATCCGGCTCGATCCGGGCCGGGTCGAACCCGTCTTCGTCGACCGGAGAGAGGATGCAGCGCAGCCCCGCCATCTCCAGACTTCTCCGGGCGGGCGGAAAGCACGGGTCCTCAAACTGGATCGTCGCGCCTGCGGGGAACAGCCGCGCGATCAGTTCGAACGCTTCGCGCGCGCCTGACGTGATCGCGATCTGCCCTGCCCCGCAGGTGATGCCGCGCCATGCTCCCAGATGCGCGGCAATCGCCTGCCGCAGCGGCCCCCAGCCAAAAGGATCGGGTGCCTTGAGCAAGTCGGGATGCGGCCGCCGCCAGGCAGACGCAAGGTAATTGGCCCACTGAGCGTAAGGAAAGGAGGCAAGGTCGGGCAGGTTGTGCTGGAACGGGCGAATGGTCTCCGGCCGGGCGACCCCGGTCTCGATCCGTTCGGGCATCAGCGGCGAGGCAAGGTGGGGGATATGCTCGGCCACGAATGTCCCTGCCCCACGGCGCGCCACCAGATAACCCTCGGCCACGAGTTGTTCGAGCGCCGCCTGCGTTGTGGCCCGCGACACGGACAATTCCTGCGCAAACTGCCGGCTTGCCGGCAGCCGCATTCCCGGCGGCGCGGTTCCGTCGAGCACCAGCGCCCGAAGCCGTGCCGCAAGCTGCACATGCAGCGGCTCGGGGGCGGCGCGGTCCAACCCAATCGCGAACAGCGCGGCCTGAAAATTGGACTGGGAGAAATTTTGGGAATTGGACATTTCGACATGACCAATAGCGCCCTACCACGAGGTCGGACAAGACCCGAGGCTCCGAATGACCAAAATCCTGGAAAAGACCGACCGCACGCGCCTGCGCCGCCTGCACGAGCGTGGCGCCTTCGATCGCGACACGATCGAAGCGATCCTCGACGCGCAGCCCATGTGTTCGGTGGGCTATGTGATCGACGGAAAACCCTATGTCACGCCGACCTTCCAGTGGCGCGAGGGCGACCATGTCTACTGGCACGGCTCATCCGCCAGCCGCGCCATCCGCCAGAGCCGGGGACAGGAGGTGTGCCTGACCGTGTCGATCCTGGACGGGTTCGTCATGGCGCGATCGGGCCTGCACCATTCGGCGAATACGCGGTCCGTGATGCTTTTCGGTCGGGCCGAACCCGTGCCGGACGACCAGAAAGAGGCGCGGCTCGATGCGTTCATCGACGGGCTCTGGCCGGGCCGCTCGGCCATGCTGCGTCCGACCAACGCCCAAGAATTGAAGGCTACCACGATCCTGTCGATGGAGATCACCGAAGGCAGCGCCAAGGTGCGGACGGGCGGGCCGATCGACGACGAAGAGGATTACGCCCTGCCGATCTGGGCTGGCGTCCTGCCGGTGACCCGCGGCGTCGGCGTGCCCGCCCCCGATCCACGCAATCTTCCGGGCGTCGAGGCTCCGGACCATATCACCGGTTTCCGGTGGCCCGACTGAACCTTGCGGAGACGGGGACGCCCGATGCCGACAAAACTGTCCGTGAACCTCAACGCGGTCGCCTTTCTCCGGAACAGGCGGACCGTCCCATGGCCCGATCTCGCCACCGTGGCGCGCGCCGTGCTCGATGCCGGTGCGCACGGGATCACGGTGCACCCCCGCCCCGACGAACGGCATATCCGGTTCGCGGATGTGGCGGTCCTGTCCGAGCTGATGGCGGCCGAGTACCCCGAGGCAGAGTTCAACATCGAAGGCTATCCCTCGCGGCAGTTCCTTGACCTCGTGGCGTCCAGCGCCGCGCATCAGGTGACGCTTGTGCCGGATGACCCGGAACAGTCCACGTCGGATCACGGATGGGATTTTGCCGCGCATGGAGAGATGCTTCGCGGCGTCACCGAGGAGTTGCGGCAGGGCGGGCGGCGGGTGTCCCTTTTCCTGGACGCCGCACCCGACGCACCCGCCGCGGCAGTCCGGGCGGGCGCCGACCGGATCGAACTTTTCACCGGTCCCTACGGTGCCGCTCTCGCCCCTGATGACGCGCAGCGGGAAATCGACCGCCTTGTCGCTGCGGCCGATGCGGCGCGGAGCGTAGGCGGCGAGAGGCCGTTCGGCATGAATGCCGGCCACGACCTGACTGCCGAGAACCTGCCCGCCCTATGCGCGGCGATACCGGACCTTGCCGAGGTCTCGATCGGTCACGGTCTGACGGCGGATGCGCTGCTTCTGGGCTTCCCCGCCGCCGTCAGGCGGTACCTGCAGGTTCTCGGCCACTGACCTCCCTGCCCGTCAGGCGCCTCGCCGGGCCTCGTGAAGCCAGTCGCTGGGACTTGCCCCCGTGACCCGCAAAAATTCGCGGTTGAAGTTCGACTTGGTGTTGAAGCCCGCCGACAGCATCGCCTCGGTCACCGTTTCACCGGCGAGCAAGAGCGCCTGTGCGTGCGCGATGCGCGCGGCTTTGACATAGCGCGACACGTTCTCGCCGGTGGCGCGGTTGATTGTGACCGACAGCGCCTTCGCCGGCACGCGCACCTGCCGCGCAAGCCGTTCGAGCGCCAGGTTCGGGTCGAGGTAGGGCCGCTCCCGCTCCATATGGGCCGTGACCCGCGCCCAGATATCAGCGTCGGGCGCGAGACTTGGGGCGTCCTGCTAGGCGGCAGCTTCGGGGCTGCCCCGCAAATGAGGCGACAGACCGAAGACTCCGATCAGGAACAGATTGCCCACGGAAAACACGGTGACGATCCATGGCTGCAATTCGCCCCGCCCCGCGATCTGCGCGCCGAGGATCAACGCGTCGCTCAGCGCCGACAGGATCAGCGCGGCGCCGATCACCAGCCAGATCCGGGCCGGGATATTGCCGTTCGCCAAAAGCGCCCGGGGCTGGGCATCCGCGCCTCTGGCCGCACGCACGAGGACCGCCGCGCCATAACCGACGAATACCGTGGGCAGCAACAGATCGAGAGACGCCGGAGCAACCAAAAGCGCCGCGAGCACCGTCAGAGGCACGAGACCGTGCAACAGGTCCCGACGACCGAGACCGCGGACGGCGGTGGCCTGATAGGCAAGCCAGGCGAGCGGCGGGATCAGCGAGGCGGTGACCGGCTGCACAAGGCGCATCCCCGGCACCCCATAATGCTGGGCCAGAGCGATGATCAGCGATTGCAGCGCACAGACGCCCAACAGGAGCCCAAGCGTGGAGGCGCGCGCATGTTCCCGCCAGACCCTGAGGCAGGCAAATGCAAGCACAAGGGCGACGAAAACGGGGATGGGTAGAGAGGGCATAGGCAATGTCACAACGGTCTGAAGCCCGGTCCGGATAGACCTAAAACCGGGTCGTGACGACCTGAAACCGGAAAAAGGACGCGGGACAAACGCCTTGAGTGCCAGAGCAAGCGCATCGCCAAGTTACAGGAGACCCGACATGCACCGCTTCCCGCTCGCCCTTGCCCTGACCGTCGTCGCCACGGCAGCTCCGGCCTACGAGGCCGGCCTGCAATCCGTGGAATTCCCCATGCCGCACCACGACGCCCCTGCCCGCGTGGCCATCTGGTACCCCGGTACCGGCGGCACGCCCACGCCCTACGCGGCGAGCCCCATCTTTCAGAGCGTCGGCGCCTCTCTGGATGCCGAACCTGCGCCCGGAATGCATCCTGTCGTGATGTTCAGCCATGGCATGGGCGGCACCGACCGTGCGCAGGCCTGGCTGGGTGCAGGCCTTGCGCGGCGGGGGGGCGATGGTCGTCATGGTCAATCATCCGAATTCCACCTGGGGCGATTTCGACATGTCGAGAGGGGTCCGGCACTGGACCCGCGCGCAGGATATCACTGTAGCGCTGGACAACCTGCTGGAAGACCCGAGTTTCGGCCCCCTCGTCGATCCGTCGCGGATCATGGCAGCGGGTTTTTCCTACGGCGGCTGGACCGCCCTGTCTCTGGGCGGGATGACGGGCAACCTTGCCGGGCTGGTCGACGCCTGCACCGTCCATCGCGACAGGATGGAGGCTTGTGAAATGCTTCTTTCGGACGGGGTCGGGCTTCAGCAGCAGGACCCGCAGGCTTGGAATACAGACTATTCAGACGCTCGCATCACCAGCGTGGTGGCCATTGATCCCGGCTTTGTCTGGGGGCTTGAAGCGGGCAACACCGCCAGTCTGTTGCCCGACGCGGTACTGATCAGCCTCGGCGACGAGACGCGGATGATGGCGACGGATTTCGACGAAAGCGGCCTGACTGGCCTCTTGCCCGATACGCGCGCCGTTCGGCTGGCCCCGGCTTTCCACTTCACGGCAATGCCCCTTTGCACCGAGACGGGCCCGGACATTCTGGCCGAAGAGAAAGACGATCCCGTCTGCACCGATCCCGACGGCACTGACCGGAAAGCAGTCCATGACGAGATCGTCGGGATCATCGCCGGGATGCTGGGGCTCTAACGCGGCAACACCGGACGCAGAGGACAACTGGGCGGCGCGCTCTCTCCTCCGGGACCGGACCGATCCGGTCCCGGCAGGGGCCGCGCAGGCAATGCCCCTAGCGCCACTCCTCCTCGCCGATGCCGAAGGACTTGATCCGCGAATAGAGCGTTGTCGGGCGAATTTGCAGAAGCGCGGCTGCCCCGTTGGGCCCCGACACCTTGCCCCCTGCCTCGCGAAGTGCGGCGACGATATTGCTGCGGACCATCTCCTGCATCCGCGCCTCGGTCTGGAAACCGCCGTGCCGGACGGCTTCGGCTGGCGCGGCGGCAAGCTCGACGATCAGCTTTGCATCCTGCGAGACGATGGCGGCGCGCTCGATCACGTTGTGCAACTCGCGCACATTGCCGGGCCAGTCATAGGCCTGCAGCTGCTGGACCACCCGCTCGGTGATAACGGGCACGGGGCGGTTGAACCGGCGGCAGGCGATCTTCAGAAGATGCGCCGCCAAGAGCGGGATGTCCTCGGGCCGGTCCCGGAGAGGCGGACAGGTGATGGGAAACACGCTGAGAAACAGAAACAGGTCTTCGCGGATGCGCCCCGACCGTCGCGCCGCATCGCCCGGCGCGGCGCTGGCAGCGATAACCCGGATATCCAGCGGCTTTTCCCGCTGATCGCCAAGCCGGGTCACGGTGCGGGTCTGAAGCGCATGCAAGAGCCGCCCCTGTATCTCGAGCGGCATCTCGTCCAGATCGTCGATAAACAGCGTGCCCCCATGGGCCAGCTCCAGCTTGCCTGGCCGGTCGCGCAGCGCGCCCCCAGCCCCGCCACGCACGCCGAAGAGCTCGACCTCGACATCCTCGGGCGCGACCGAGCTGCATTTGAAATGGATGAGCGGGCGCCGCGCCCGGCCGCTGGTCTTGTGGATCTCGGTCGCAATGAGGGATTTGCCCGTCCCCGTCTCGCCTGTGATGAAGACGGTGGCGTCGGTCTTGGCCACAAGATCGATCCGCGCGACGATCTGCCGGATCAGGGGCGAGTTGCCGATGATGTCGTGATGCGCGCGCTCGGTCGAGATCGCTTCCTGCAGATAGGCGTTCTCCTGTTCCAACCTGTCGCGCAGCCCGGCGACCTCGTCCAGCGCCTCGCGCAGGCGGCGCTCGTTCTCCTTGCGCTCGGTGATGTCGCGGAAGATCACGACCGCCCCAACGAGTAGCTTCTGGTCGTAGATCGGGGTCGAAACATATTCGACCATGATTGGCTTGCCGTCCTTCCGCCAGAATACCTCATCCTCGATCCGATTGACCTGCTCGAAGCGGAACGAGCGATAGATCGGGCATTCCTGCGACGGGTAGTGCTCACCGTTCAGGTGATGGTGGTGGATCATCGAGTGGATGTCCTTGCCCAAGAGGTCCTCGGCGGTCCAGCCAAGCATCTCCTGCGCGGCGCGGTTCAGGAATGTGGTCTTGCCTTCGGCATTGACGCCATAGATGCCCTCGCCCGCCGCGTTCAGGATCAACTGGTTCTGTCGTTCGAGTTCCGCGAAAAAGCCCTCGGTCCGCTTCCAGTCGACAAGACCGGCGCGGAAGGTCTCGGCCAGTTCGGTTGTCTCGGTCCTCTGGTCGAAGGCCCTCAGATCGGTCAGCATCACCATGATCAGCCCGCCGGGGCCATCGCCCGGACCGCCAAAGGGCTGCGCCCTCAGTTCGCATTTCAGCGCTCGGCCGTCCTCGGTCCGAAGCGCCACGTCGCGGGTCCAGCCATGGGCGCGGTGATGCACTTCCTCCAGAAAGACGACGAAGCGCGGAAGGGACCCTCCAAGAAAGCGCGAGAACCGCCCCGGGGCAGCGTCATCCCGGCCGGTCAAAAGCCTTGCGGCGTGGCTGTTCCAGCAAACGATGCGGTCGGTATCGGGATCGAGAACAAGCGCCGCCTCGGGCAGCGCGTTCAAAAGAGAATCGGTTTCTGAGAGATCGAGCGCCATGAAGACGATATTAACCAACGCGCAGAATCCGAAAAGACGACATTTCGTAATTTACGATATTTCATAAATTTTGGCCTGTCGATTTTTCATCAAGTCACTGTTAATAATATATTTTATTTGATGACTAAATAATAGGCATCGACTTCATGCTCCGGCCGCACGCTGGCATTGTCTGGCCAACCACCATGCGAAAGGGGAGCACGATGACGACGAAAAGCCTTGGAAATCCGTTCTCGGACAAGACTGACCTGCGCCACGGCGCCGATTGCGGTTGTGACGGATGTCTGGCGGGCCACGGCCACGACGCGGGCCATGCCGAACCGTCCATGATGTCCAGCGAAGAAATGCTCGAGCGCGCCGTCGAAAGCGCGGTCGTCCGCTCGGTCTTCGGCCATAACGATATCGGCCGGCGGTCTTTCATGGGTATGCTGGGCGGCGGCACCGTGGCCGCGGCGCTGGCCTCGGTCTTCCCGCTGGACAAGGCGAAAGCCGCGATCCTCGACAATCTGGGCGACCCGGAGAAAACCGACCTGAACATCGGCTTCGTGCCGATCACCTGCGCCACGCCGATCATCATGGCACAGCCCATGGGCTTTTACGAGCGCTACGGCCTGAATGCGCAGGTCATCAAGACCGCCGGCTGGGCCGTTGCCCGCGACAAGTCTCTGTCCGGCGAATACGACGCCAGCCACATGCTGACACCCATGCCGCTGGCCATGACGCTCGGCGCAGGTTCGGTCGCGACGCCCTACATCATGCCCGCCGTCGAGAATATAAACGGCCAAGCCATCGTTCTGTCGAACGAGCACATGGACAAGCGCGATCCGGCGCAGTGGAAGGGCTTCACCTTCGGCGTGCCGTTCGAATACTCGATGCACAACTTCCTTCTGCGCTACTACGTGGCCGAATTCGGTCTGGACCCGGATGTCGACATCCAGATCCGCGTCGTGCCGCCGCCGGAGATGGTCGCGAACCTGCGCGCGGGCAACCTCGACGGCTATCTCTCGCCCGACCCGTTCAACCAGCGCGCGGTCTGGGAAGGCATCGGCTTCATTCACACGCTGACCAAGGACATCTGGGAGGGTCACCCCTGCTGCGCCTTCGCCGCGCCCCTGTCCTTCGCCGAAGAGCTGCCGAACACCTATGGCGCGCTTCTGAAGTCGATCATCGACGCCACGCAATACGCGTCGAACCCGGCCAACCGGAAGGAAATCTCCGAGGCGATCGCGCCCACCAACTACCTGAACCAGCCGGTTCCGGTGATCGAGCAGGTCCTGACCGGCACCTATGCCGACGGTCTGGGCGAGGTGAAGCAGGTCCCCGACCGGATCGACTTCGACCCCTTCCCCTGGCACTCGATGGGTGTCTGGATCCTGACCCAGATGAAGCGGTGGGGCTATATAGAGGGCGACGTCGACTACAAGGGCGTGGCCGAGCAGGTCTACCTTGCCGCCGACGCCAAGAAGGTGATGGAAGACCTCGGCTACGAGGCGCCCGACGTCACCTACAAGTCGCACACCATCATGGGCAAGACCTTCGATCCGGCGGATCCCGAAGGCTATGTCAAAAGCTTCGCCATCGGGAAGGGCTGATCCATGTTGGACAACCTTTCCGTCAATCAGCGCGCGGCGCTCTTGTCGGTGGTGATGCTGGTCGTCGGTCTCCTGTTCTGGGAGACCGCGATCCCCGCCCAGAAGGCGGCAGCCGAACTCACCGAATACGAGCGTCTGACCGGCGGCGGCGCGCCCAAGGCGGGCGTCCCGCCTCCGAGCCAGGTCATCGCCAAGGCTTGGGAGCAACTGTCGAACCCGTTCTACGACGCCGGCCCCAACGACAAGGGCATCGGCATCCAGATCGGCTACTCGATCTACCGCGTTCTGACGGGTTACATCCTTGCCGCGATGGTCGCCATTCCCCTGGGTTTCCTAATCGGGATGAGTCAGGTGGCCTACAAGGCGTTCAACCCGTTCATTCAGGTCCTGCGCCCGATCTCGCCGCTGGCTTGGATGCCTCTTGCGCTCTTTGTCATTCAGGACAGCGAGGCCAGCGCCATATTCGTGATCTTCATCTGTTCGATCTGGCCCATGCTGCTGAACACCGCCTTCGGCGTGGCCGGAGTACGAGAAGACTGGGTCAACGTGGCACGGACCCATGAGCTTGGCAGCTTCAGAACCGCCTTCACGGTGATCCTGCCCGCAGCGGCACCCACCATCATCACGGGTATGCGCATCTCGATCGGGATCGCGTGGCTGGTGATCGTGGCGGCCGAGATGCTCGTGGGCGGTACCGGCATCGGTTACTACGTCTGGAACGAGTGGAACAACCTCGACCTGACCTCGGTGATCTTCTCGATCCTGATGATCGGCGTGGTCGGCATGTTGCTCGACGCCGCCTTCGGGGTCCTGCAGCGCGCCGTCGCCTACGCGGAATAAGGAGCAGTTCCATGGCAAAATCCTTTCTCAGCATCGAACGCCTGACGCAGCAATTCCCCGACGGTCAGGGGGGCACCCTGACCGTCTTCGAAAACGCCAGCTTCGGCATCGAAAAGGGCGAATTCGTCTGCATTCTCGGCCATTCCGGCTGCGGCAAGTCGACGATCATGAACATCCTCGCCGGGCTGGCCGAGCCCACGTCCGGCGTGGTCAAGATGGACGGCTTCGAGGTCTCAGGACCCTCGCTCGACCGGGGCGTGGTGTTCCAGAACTACTCGCTGCTTCCCTGGCTTTCGGCGCTCAAGAACGTGACCTTCGGGGTGCGCGCGCGCTATCCCGACTGGTCCAAGTCCAAGGTGGAAGACCACGCGCGGGAATACCTTGCGATGGTCGGCCTGGACGGTGACGTGGTGCACCGCAAGCCCTCTCAGCTTTCGGGCGGTATGCGCCAGCGGGTGTCCATCGCACGCGCCTTCGCGAACCATCCGAAGCTCTTGCTGTTGGACGAGCCGTTCGGCGCGCTCGACGCGCTGACGCGCGGAACGATCCAGGACGAGCTTCTGAAGATCTGGAGCGGGACCGAGCAGACGGTGTTCATGATCACCCATGATATCGACGAGGCGATCCTTCTGGCCGACCGCATCCTGCTCATGACCAACGGCCCCTTCGCCCGGGTGGCGGAATCGGTCGAAATCACGATCCCGCGCCCCCGGAACCGTACCGAGATCATCGAGCATCCGAATTACTACGCGATCCGGAACCATCTCGTGCAGTTTCTCGGCACCCGCTCGAAAGAGCTGGCCGGCAAGAAATCGGACGAGGCCGACAACCGCCCCGAAACGGTGCGCATCGACAAGACCGCGACCGCTCCGGCGGAAGCCGATCCCGAGCCGGCTGCGCGGCTGCGCGCCGTGAACGACTGACGGACCGGGACCATGACCATCGACCCCGGGCAGCGCCCGCCGCTGCCTCCCTTCACCTACGAGACGGCCGTGCATAAAGTGCGCATGGCCGAGGACGCGTGGAACACCCGCGACCCCGTCCGCGTAGCGGCGGCCTATACGCCCGACACGCGCTGGCGGAACCGTTCGGAATTCCTGAACGGGCGGGAAGAGGTCGAGGCTTTCCTGACGCGGAAATGGTCGAAGGAGAACGGCTATCGCCTGATCAAGGAGATCTGGGCCTTTGCCGAGACCCGTATCGCCGTGCGCTTCTGCTACGAATGGCACGACGAAGGCGGTCAATGGTACCGCACCCATGGCAACGAGAACTGGGAGTTCTCGGACACCGGCCACATGGCCGTCCGCCACGCCTCGATCAACGACGTGCCGATCGCCGAGGGCGCACGCCTATTTCGCTGGCCGCAGGGACCGCGGCCGTCCGACCACCCCGGGCTGAGCGAGCTCGGGCTCTGAACACCTGAACGAAACTTGAGAACCGGAGGAGAGACCCCATGAAAGATACATACGAGGTGACCGGCATGATGACCAAGGAAGACGTGACCATGATGATCCTCTCGGCCAAGAAACAGGCCGGGATGACCTGGGAAGGCATTGCCGAGAAAATCGACATGTCGCCGGTCTGGACCCATTCGGCCTGCATGGGCATGAACGGCTGGCCCAAGGACAAGGCCGAGGCGCTGGTCGCCCTTATGGGCCTGCCGCAGGAGGCCGTGAGCGTCCTTGAAGAGCCTCCCACAAAGGTCTGGGAACAGTCGGTTCCGACCGATCCCTGCATCTACCGCCTTTACGAGATCGTGGGCGTCTACGGCCCGACCATAAAGGCGCTGATCGAAGAGAAATTCGGCACCGGCATCATGTCGGCAATCGACTTCGACATGCAGATCACAAAGGTGCCGAACCCCAAGGGCGACCGGGTCAAGATCGAGATGTCGGGCAAGTACCTCGCCTATAATTCCTGGTAACTCCCCTGCGGCCCCGCAAGGCCGCACATGATGAGGGGCTGTCCCGCCGGGGCGGCCCCTTTTCTGTCGGGCGATTGCCACGGCGCGGGCTTCGGGGCAGAAACTCCGGGCACGACGCCGACAACATCCGGGGATTGCCCATGGCCGCGAACCATCTCTATGACAGCCTGATACTGCCCCATGCCGGCAAGGACGCCTGTTTTCTCCGGCAGGACGGCAAACCAGACCTGACCTTTCGCGACTTTGCAGAGCTTTCCGCCCGGTTGGCGCATGTCCTCGTCGCCCACGGTGTCGCGCCGGGCGACCGTGTCGTGGTTCAAGCCCCGAAGACCATCCAGATGGTCGCACTCTACATCGCGACGGTTCAGGCGGGCGCGGTCTTCCTGCCGCTCAACACGGCCTATACACAGGACGAGGTCGCCTATTTCGTCGGCGACGCCGAGCCACGCGTCATCGTCTGCGACGAGGCCTCCGAAGGGGAAATCCGACAGATTGCCGGCGACGCGACGGTCCTGACGCTGAACCCGGACAGCAGCGGCACCTTGACCGACGGCCTTGACCGGCACCCGGACACCTTCGACACCGTCGCCCGCGGACCCGGCGACCTTGCCGCGCTCCTTTACACCTCTGGGACGACCGGGCGCTCGAAGGGCGCGATGCTGAGCCATGCGAACCTCGTCTCGAATGCCGAGGCGCTCTGCGATCTGTGGCGGATCACCGAGGCCGACACCCTGATCCACGCGTTGCCGATCTTTCACACCCACGGGCTGTTCGTGGCGCTTAACACGGCCCTGATGGCGGGGGCGCAGGTGCGGTTCCTGCCAGCTTTCGATCTGGACGCGATCTTCGCCGGGATAGACGCGGGCGCGACGCTGCTGATGGGGGTGCCGACCTTCTACACGCGACTGCTGGCAGACCCGCGCCTGACCCGTGAACGCACCGCCAATATGCGGCTTTTCATTTCCGGCAGCGCGCCGCTTCTGGCCGAGACCCACACCGCGTTCACCGAAAGGACGGGGCACCACATCCTCGAACGTTACGGGATGACCGAGACGAACATGAGCACATCCAATCCCTATGACGGCGAGCGGCGGCCCGGCACGGTGGGCAGCCCCCTACCCGGCGTCGAGATGCGTCTGACCGACCCTGAGACCGGTGAGCCTGTCCCGGAAGGTCAGGTCGGCATGATCGAGGTGCGCGGACCGAACGTCTTCGGAGGCTACTGGCGGATGCCGGAAAAGACTGCCGCCGAGCTGCGCGCGGACGGGTTCTTCATCACCGGCGATCTGGGGCAGGTCAGCGCGGACGGTTATCTGACGATTGTCGGGCGCGCGAAGGACCTGATCATCACGGGCGGGCTGAACGTCTACCCGAAAGAGGTCGAAGATGTGCTGAACGACGTGGACGGCGTTGCCGAAAGCGCCGTCTTCGGCGTGCCGGACCCTGACTTCGGAGAGGCCATCGTCGCGGCGATTGTCTTCGAGAAAGGCGCCGAGCCCGATACGGGACCGGTTGAGGCCCACGCGCGGGACAAACTCGCCCGCTTCAAGCAGCCGCGCGTCTACCGGGTGATGGAGGCGCTGCCCCGGAACACCATGGGCAAGGTTCAGAAGAATGTCCTGAGGGACAGCTACGAAGGCTGATCCCGGTCAGGGGACGGCACCAGCGGCACCGACTGCCGCACCTCCAGAAAGGTCCAGATCGAGCGTGTGACCCGGTTCGTGCGCTCGCTATTCCGAAAGAGCCGGATTGTCAGGTCCACGACCCAGCCGGGCTTGCCCGTCCGGACAAGGATCCCGCTGTCGAGATCCGGTTGGACGAGGCTTTGCGGCAGCCAAGCCACCCCGTCCCCTGCCCGCGCGCGAATGCGCAAAGCGCCTGCCATCGAGTTTTCGTAGACGGTCTGAAGCGCGTCCGACAGCCCCTCGGCCCTGAAGAGCGGCTCGAGATGCGCGCCGATCGGAGCCGCGTTTCCGAACCGCAGGAAGGGCATCTTCACCTCGGTCGTGCCGAAGGCGAAGAGCGGCGTGCCGTCGGTATCGGGCTTGCAGACCGGGACCAGCCGGTCGGCCCCGATGACGATTGAATCGAGCGGCCGCTCGGGCGCCTTCGCCTCGCCCACATAGGCGATGACGAAATCCACATCGCCGTTCCTGAGATCCCGGATGCAGGCGGGCAGGTCATCGGCCCGAAGCCGGGACATGATCGGGCCATAGTCCTCTTCCAGGGCCTGAAGCCAGGTCGGATAGAAGCGCCAGCCGATCGAGTGCTGCGCCGCGAAGGTCACCACGTATTTGTCGGGCAGCGACTGAAGCTCGAGGATCTGGCTTCGCTCATGCTCGATCCGGGCCAGCGCCTGAAGCCCGGCCTCGAGCATCTGCTCGCCCGCCTGCGTCAGCCGGACCGGCTGGCGCGACCGGTCGACAAGCGTCGCGCCGACCCAGCCTTCCAGCGCGCGGATACGGCGGCTGAAGGCCGGTTGACTGAGGTTTCCCAGTGCCGCGGCCTGAGAGAAATTGCCGGTCCGGGCCAGGCTTTCGAGGTCGCGGAAGAGCTGCATGTCCATGGATCATCTGCATAATGCGTTTTTTGCATAATGTCATCCATTCATAGCATTGGACCCGTTCGCTGCACTGCCGCATGCTGAATGAAAGGGGACTCCAATCAGGACATAACATGGCTGATCTCGACACGATGCCGCTTGCCAGCGCCACTCTCGATCTGGGGCGCTTCCCCCGGACGCAACTCTGCCACCGCCCGACACCCATCGAATCCATGCCGCGCCTGACCGAGCTTCTGGGCGGACCGCAGCTTTTCGTGAAACGCGACGACTGCACCGGACTGGCGATGGGCGGCAACAAGACGCGGAAGCTAGAATTTCTCGTCGGCGAGGCGATGAAGGAAAAGGCCGACATGCTTGTCACGCAAGGCGCGGTTCAGTCGAACCATGTCCGGCAGACGGCCGCGGCGGCCTGCAAGGTGGGCATGAAGTGCCACGTCCTGCTCGAGCGTCGCGTCCCCGACCGCGACGCCAGCTATGAAGAAACGGGCAACGTCCTTCTGGACCGGCTCTTCGGCGCCACTTATGAATTTCGCCCCTCGGGCCTCGACATGAACGCCGAGGCGCAGGCGGTGTCCGACACACTCGCGGAGCAAGGGCATCGGCCGTATTTTATCCCCGGTGGGGGGTCGAATCCGACCGGTGCCCTTGGCTATGTGGGCTGCGCCGAAGAAATCGCCGAGCACAGCCGCGAGACCGGGCAGACTTTCGACTCGCTCGTGATGGGCACCGGCAGCACCGGCACACAAGCCGGCCTGGTCGCCGGGTTCCACGCGATGGGGTACGCGCTTCCGGTGATGGGCGTCAGCGTCCGCCAGCCGCGCGAACGGCAGATGAACGCGGTCCACGCGCTGACCCAGAAGACGCTCGAAAAGCTGGGCGTGGACGGCATCCCGCTGAGCAAGATTCTCGTCGATGACGGCTATGTCGGCGAAGGCTACGGCATTCCCGCCGAGAGCACTTTGGAGGCAATCCGCCTTCTGGCGCGGCACGAGGGCCTGCTTCTTGACCCCGTGTATTCGGCAAAGGGCATGGCGGGATTGATCGGCATGGTGCGTGCCGGTTTTTTCAAACCAACGGACAAGGTTCTGTTCCTGCACACTGGCGGGGCGTCCGCGCTCTTTGCCTACGAGGATCAGCTTATCGCTTCAATAACCTGAATTGACGCCGAAAAAGGCGCATACCAACAGAGGAGAAGACAATGAAAACCAAACTGAAGGCACTGGCACTGTCCGTTGCGATCGCGCCCGTCGCGGTCACGGCGAACGCCGCCGAAGAGGTCGCCATCGGCGTCCCGTCATGGACCGGCGCGCAGGCCATCGCCCATGTACTGGGCGAGATCGTCACCAGCCGTATCGGCGGTCAGGTGGAATACGTCCCCGGCAACAACGCCACGATCTTCCAGGCCATGGACCAGGGCAAAGGCGACATCGACGTGCATCCGGATGTCTGGCTGCCGAACCAGGAGAGCTTCACCAAGGAGTATGTAGATGGCGCCGGCACCGTCACGCTGTCGTCCAACCCCTATCAGGGCAATCAGGGTTTCTGCGTGTCCAAGGACTTTGGTGAGGCCAACAACATCACCGACATCGCCGACCTCGGCCGTCCCGATGTGGCCGCGCTGATGGACAGCGACGGCAATGGCCGTGGCGAGATGTGGATCGGCGCGCCGGGCTGGGCCTCGGCCAACGTGAACGAGGTCAAGGTGCGTGACTACGGCCTTCTGGATTTTATCGAGCCGATCCGCGCCGAGGAAGCCGTAAAGACCGCCCGCATCAAGGACTCGATCGCCAAGGGCGAAGGCTATGCCTTTTACTGCTACGAGCCGCACGCGGTCTGGTACATGTTCGACGTGATGATGCTGACCGAGCCGACCTATGACCCGGCGAAATACGTGATGGTGCAGCCGTCGGACGACGCCGACTGGTACGAGAAGTCGATGGTCGCCACCAAGGACGACCTGAAGCAGGTACAGATCGCATGGTCGAACTCGCTCGAAGAGCGCTCGCCGGCCATTGCGGAATTCTTCGCCAACTTCTCGCTCTCGGCAGATGACGTCAGCTCGCTCGCCTTCGAGATCAGCGCCAATGGCCGCGATCCGGCGGAGGTTGCCGCCGAGTGGGTCGAGGCGAATTCCGACCGCGTCGACGCAATGCTGGGTCTCTGAGGACCCGAAAGACGAGGCGGCGCGCACCTCCCTGCGCCGCCTCCACCACCCTTGAGCCGGGCGGGACAGAATGACCCAGGACACCGTTATCGAGATCTCGAATGTCTGGAAGATCTTCGGAGGCAAGGCGGAAGCCGCCCTCGAAGCCATCCGCCAGAGGGGTCTGACCAAGGCCGAGGTTCTGGCCGAATTCAATGCCGTCGTCGGCGTCGCGGATGTCAGCCTGTCGGTCAATCGCGGCGAAATCTTCTGTATCATGGGCCTGTCGGGCAGCGGAAAATCCACCCTTGTCAGGCACTTCAACCGGCTTCTTGAACCCACCGCCGGCAAGATCGAAATCGAGGGCACCGACGTCATGGCGCTTGGTCCCTCCGAGCTTCAGAAGTTCCGGAACCGCAAGATCGGCATGGTCTTTCAGAATTTCGCGCTGATGCCTCACCGCTCGGTTCTGGACAACGTGGCGATGCCGCTGGAAATCCGGAAGGTCGCCAAGAACGAGAGGATGCGGCAGGCCGCCGCCATTCTGGACATTGTCGAACTGGGTGCATGGGGCGCGAAGTTCGCCCATGAGCTGTCGGGGGGTATGCAGCAGCGCGTCGGCCTCGCCCGCGCGCTCGCCGCGAACCCGGACGTTCTCTTGATGGACGAACCGTTCTCGGCGCTCGACCCGCTGATCCGGCGGCAGTTGCAGGATGAATTCATCCGACTGTCCACGATCCTGAAAAAGACAACGATCTTCATCACCCACGATCTGGACGAGGCCGTGCGCATCGGAGACCGCATCGCCATCATGCGAGACGGCAAGATGGTACAGATCGGGACGGCGGAAGACATCGTCATGCATCCCGCCGACGACTACGTCGCCGATTTCGTGGCCGGCATCTCGCGCCTGAAGGTGGTTCACGCCCACGCCGTAATGCAGCCCGTCGAGGCCTATTTCGCCGCCAACGGCCCGCTCGGCGCCGACGCGCCGCGCGTGAATGAGGCCGAGACGCTGAGCAACCTGATCAACATCGCCATCGACGACGACAGCGCCATTCTGGTCGAGGATGGTGGCAGGGATGTCGGCGTCATCACCCGTGCCGATCTCTTGCGCACGGTCATTGAGGGGACCGAGGTATCATGAGGGACGACGCCACCAATCCGCTGGAAGATACCGAAAGCGAGGCCGCGCAGGCCTATGCCGAGGAGCGCCGCGAGAACATCCGCGCCTTCGTCCGGACCAGCCCCGACTATTACATCCGAAACTTCGACAAGATCGGCGCCTCCGCCAGTTTCACCCCCACATTCAACATCTTCGCAGGTCTTTTCGGTCCTGTCTGGTTCGGGGCGCGCGGGCTCTGGACATGGGCGCTTCCTTTTCTGATCGTCGAGGCGCTGGCGCTGGTACAGATCGCGCGCGGCCTCTTCGGAGACCTCGCCGCCGACGCCATGGCGCGTATCGCGTCCATTGAGGGCACTCTGGAGCTACGCCGTCAGCAACTGGCCGCCGCAGTCGAAAGCGGGTCCGATCGGGTCGACGCCTTCCGGCGCGCGGTCGAGGGGCTGGAAGCCAATATCGGCGGCATCCGCGACGAGGCCGAGGCGCTGGCCGCCGAAGGACCGACCATCGCGCTGACGGGCCTTCTCCTCCTGATCGCCGCCAAGCTGGTGCAGGCGGTCGTCGCCAACACCGCTCTGGAAGCACGCTTTTCCGACTGGTTGAGCGACCGGAGCGTCCGCTCGGGTATGCCTGTCCCGCAGATCGTCTTCAGCGCGGTTTTCATGGCTCTGATGGTGGCCGCCGCAATGCTGCACTACAGCTTCCCGGGCCGCTTCCCGCTTCTGGCGGATTTCCCCACCGACCCCGATATCCGACTGGTCAGCATTGACGGGGTCGAAGCCTTCTTCAACTGGGCGGTGCTGAACGGCGAGGCGCTCTTCGACGCGATCACCTATTTCATCCGGCTGGTCCTGGATGCTCTGGAAATCGTCTTCGTCAGCACTCCGTGGATCGTGATCGCGAGCCTGATCATCCTCCTCACCTGGCTGACGGCGGGCGTGCGCATGGCCATCTATTCGGGCGCATTCCTGTCCTACATGGGCCTCCTAGGCTTCTGGGAAAAGGCGATGACCACGCTGGCGCTACTCGGCACCGCAGCCTGTCTGTCGATCCTGATCGGCATCCCCTTGGGCATGTTCGCCGCGCGCCGGCCCCGGTTCTATGCCGCGATTCAGCCCATCATGGACTTCATGCAGACCATGCCGGCCTTCGTCTTCATGATCCCCGTGATCGCCTTTTTCGGCACCGGCAAACCGGCAGCGGTCGTCACCACGATGATCTTCGGCGGCACGCCGGTCGTGCGCCTGACGGTGCTTGGCCTGCGCGGTGTGCCGGAAAGCGTGCGCGAAGCCGCGATCAGTTTCGGCGCGAACAAGTGGTACCTTCTGACCAAGGTGGACCTGCCGCTCGCCGCGCCTTCGATCCGGGCGGGCATCAACCAGACCATCATGCTGTCGCTCGCCATGGTCGTCGTTGCCTCGCTGATCGGGGCAAAGGGGCTGGGCGAGGACGTGCTGGAAGCGCTGCAATACGCCAATGTCGGACAGGGTATCCTTGCGGGCTTCTCGATCCTGTTCTGCGCCATGATCCTTGACCGGATCGTGCAGGGCGGGCGGCGGTGACACCCCTCGTCATTGTCCATGGGTTCATGGGCGGCAGCGATCAGTGGGCGCTTCAGGCGCCCCTTGGCGCGGCGCGAGACATCGTTACGGTCGACCTGCCCGGCTTTGGCCGGAACGCGCATCTGGACCCCATCGACAGCATCCGCGGCTTTGCCTCCTGGGTGCTTGACGAGTTGAGCCGCCGGGGCGTCGACCGGTTCGACCTCTTGGGCCATTCCATGGGAGGCATGATCGTACAGCAAATGACGGCCGATGCGCCCGACCGGGTGCAAAAGCTGATCCTCTACGGCACCGGCCCGGTCGGAAACCTGCCGGGGCGGTTCGAGCCGATCGAAACCTCGATGGACCGCGCGCGAGCGGATGGGCCCGAAGCCACGGCCAGCCGCATATCCGCCACGTGGTTCCTGAAGACCGAGGCGGCGGAGCACTACGCCGCCTGCGCCGAGATCGCCCGGAAAAGCACCTTGCCCGCAATCCTTGCCGGACTCGCCGCTATGCGCGACTGGAGCGGTGAGGCCGCGCTGCGGACCATCGCCTCGAAAACACTCGTTCTCTGGGGCGACCGGGACCGGACCTATCAATGGCCGCAGGTCGAGCGCCTCTGGCGCGAGATCCCGGACACGCGGCTGGCCGTCGTGCCGGACGCCGCCCATGCGGTCCACATGGAGCGTCCCGCGCTTTTCAACGCGCTGGTGGACGGGTTTCTGTCAGGGGATTGACCGCCGGGGTCAGTCCGCTTCGTCGTCGCCCCGTCCGCGATAGCCCTGCGCCACCACGAACTTCTCGGAACTGTCCGCGCGGGAGGCGGGCGGCTTGACGTTGGCCACCTTGTCGAACCGCTGTTTAAGAAGCGTTTGAAGCGTGCCCTCGGCCCCGCCCGCCAGCACCTTTGCGACAAAGGTGCCACCCGGCTCCAGAACGTCGAAGGCAAGCTCCGCCGCCGCCTCGCAAAGGGCCACGATGCGCAGATGGTCGGTCTGCTTGTGCCCCGAGGACGCTGCCGCCATGTCCGACATCACCACATCCGCCGAGCCGCCCAGCCACGCCTTGACCTTGTCGTCGGCGCCGTCCTCCATGAAGTCGAGCTGATGGATCTCGGCCCCCGCGATCGGCTCGACTTCCTGCAGATCGACGCCCAGCACCGTACCCACGGCCTTGCCGGATTTCTCACCAAGCGCATTGACCCGCTGCACCGCCACCTGGCACCAGCCGCCTGGCGCACACCCAAGGTCCACGACCCGCGCCCCCGGCACGAGGAACCGGTACTTGTCGTCCAGTTCGAGGATCTTGAATGCCGCCCGCCCGCGATAGCCCTCGGCCTTGGCGCGGCGCACATAAGGGTCGTTCAACTGCCGCTCCAGCCAGCGCGTCGACGACAGCTTCCGGCCTCGCGCCGTCCTGACCTTGACTTTCAGGTCGCGCTGGCCGCGACCGCTGGATTTTTTGGCCATTTGATCCGATGCCCGAAGGAACGTTATTGCATGACAGACGCTGTTACATGCCGATACCGGTGTCAGAAATCAACCGAAAGCCCAGTGATGCGTATTGTTCTTGCCCTTTTCGCCCTCGCTCTTCTCGCCGGCTGCGCCACGCTGGATGAGGGAGAGTGCCGGTCGGCGGACTGGTACAGCATCGGCGTATCGGACGGGATCGACGGGCGCGGCCCGGACCACATTCTGGCCCATGCGCGCGCCTGCAACGAGTACGGCATCGCCCCCCTGCGCGGCCCGTGGGAAGAGGGCCGGCAGGAAGGCCTCAAGGCTTACTGCATCCCCGAACGGGCCTGGCGCGAAGGCTCTCGCGGGAAGGTTCTGTCGAATGTCTGTCCGCCCGAGGACCTTATCCTTCTGACTCGCGCAAACCGGGATGGTCTCGCCTGGTACAGGATCGGACAGGAAATCTCGCAGACCGAAGCCCGCATCCGCGAGATCAACCGTCAGCTCTCGGACCTCGCCCCGGACGCTCCGGAACGCGCGACGCTGACGGCCGAGCGGCTGGCGCTTCGACTGGAACTCGTGACGCTTCGGGCCGAACGGCCGCTCAGACGGTATTGAGGGTGGTACGGGCGGCCGGACTTGAACCGGCACGGGCTTGCGCCCCAAAGATTTTAAGTCTCATGCGTCTACCATTCCGCCACGCCCGCGTGACGCCTTGGTAGGCAAGCGCAAGCCCGGGGGCAAGATCAGAGCTCTTCGCCCTGCTCTTCCGGGATGAGATGACGCTCGCTCAGCCACGGGTTCAGCTTGACCGCCTCGCGCAGGACGTCCTGCCCTTCCTTGATCCGGTCCAGACCGATCAGCGTCAGTCCCTTGCCCGAGATCGCGCCCACGTGGCGGGGCGAGAGCGCAATGGCGCGGTCCAGATCGACAAGCGCCGCTTCGTAGTCCTCGCTGAGGAAGTTGACGAAGGCGCGCTGGTTATAGCCCTCGGCATAGTCCGGGCAGTAGGCGACAAGCCGGTCGAACGCGTCGGTCGCCTCGACGAAGTTCCACGAGGCGCGCGCGTTCATGCCCCTGTCCAGAAGCGCTTGCGCCGCCTCATCCGGAGCGGTCGTCCAAAGCTCCCAAAGCCCCAGCGAATACGGCCGCGCCTGCAGCTCGTTTCCCGCCGCCTGCACCTGGCCCAGAAGCTCGGTCTCGGCGTCAATGATGTCGGGCGCGGGCGGGCACTCGGCCGAGGCGACACCGGCAAGACAGATGGCAATGACGGACAGGCGTAGCATGAGTTCACTCTGCCCGCTCCGGCCCACAGGTCAAGTCCCGAGAACCACGTCCTTGACCGCCTGCATCGCCACATGGGTCGATGTCTGCGCCACATGCGGCAGGTTCGATATCCGCTCGCCCAGAATTTCGCGATAGCCCGCCATGTCGCGCGTCCTGACCTTGAGCAGGTAGTCGAAGGCGCCTGCGATCATGTGGCATTCCTCGATCTCGGGAATCCGGGCCACGGCGTCGTTGAACGCCTTCAACGCGACCTCCCGGGTATCTGCCAGCTTGACCTCGACAAAGGCGATATGCGGCAGGCCAAGGCGCACCGGGTCGATCCGTGGCGCATAACCCCGGATGACGCCGATCTTTTCCAGCCGTTTCATCCGCGCCTGCACCGGCGTCTTGGACAGGCCCACGCGTCGTGCAAGCTCGGTCAGGCTGATACGGCCATCGCCCGAGAGCACTTCGAGAATCTTCCGGTCTGTTCGATCCAGTGCTTCAGTCGTTTCGGACAAGATAATCCCATATTTTCTATCAAATGACCTACGAAACATAACATAGTTGGTCGGATTGACCATCATCTCCGTGATATTCTGCAATCATGGAAAAGATCGCTCGCACCCCCTTCGACAAATACCCCGATGAGGCCGCCCTCATCGACGACCTGACGCGCGTCGCGGCGCTCGACGAGGTCGCCCGCGCCCGGATCGCCGCCGCAGGCGCCGATCTTGTCCGAGGTATCCGCCAGACCGGCAAACCCGGCCTGATGGAGGTCTTCCTCGCCGAATACGGCCTGTCGACCGAAGAGGGCGTGGCGCTCATGTGTCTGGCCGAGGCGCTTCTCAGGGTGCCGGATGCCGAGACCATCGATACCCTGATCGAGGACAAGATCGCTCCCTCCGACTGGGGCAAGCATCTGGGCCATTCGTCGTCATCGCTGGTCAATGCCTCCACGTGGGCGCTGATGCTGACGGGTCGCGTTCTGGACGAGCGGCAGGAACCCGGCATTACCGGTGTCCTCCGCTCTGCCGTAAAGCGTCTGGGCGAGCCTGTTATCCGTACCGCCGCCCGACAGGCCATGCGCGAGATGGGTCAGCAATTCGTGCTGGGCCAGACCATGAAGGACGCCATCGACCGCGCGAAGCGGCAGGAGGCGCGCGGTTATACCTACTCCTACGATATGCTCGGCGAGGCCGCCCGCACCGCCGAGGATGCTGAACGCTATTTTCGAGCCTATGCCGATGCCATCGACCGGATCGGCGCCCATGCGACGGGCGACGACATGCGCGCACGCCCCGGCATTTCGGTGAAGCTGTCGGCGCTTTTCCCGCGCTACGAGGAAAGCCAGCGTCACCGTGCCACCGATGCGCTGACCGAGCGCCTGAGAGAGCTCTGCCAAGCCGCTGCAAAGGCCGGGATTGCCCTGAATGTCGACGCGGAAGAGGCTGACAGGCTTGAACTTTCCCTCGACATCATCGAACGCGTTCTGCCCGACCCCGCGCTTGCCGGCTGGGACGGGTTCGGTGTGGTCGTGCAGGCCTATGGTCTTCGCGCCGCGCCGGTTCTGGACCATCTCTACCGCCTCGCAGAGCAGGCCGACCGCCGGATCATGGTCCGTCTCGTGAAGGGGGCCTATTGGGACACCGAGATCAAGCTCGCCCAGGTCGCGGGCATGGCGCGTTTCCCGGTCTTCACCTCGAAAGCGGCGACCGACATCTCCTATCTCGCCTGCGCTCGGAAGCTCCTTGGCATGACCGACCGCATCTATCCGCAATTCGCGACCCACAACGCGCACACCACCGCCGCCGTCATCGAGATGAGCGACGACCGCGACGCCTTTGAATTTCAACGCCTTCACGGGATGGGCGAACGACTCCACGATATCCTGATGGAGCGTCACGGCACCCGCTGCCGCATCTACGCCCCGGTAGGCGCGCATCGCGATCTTCTGGCCTATCTCGTGCGCCGCCTCTTGGAAAACGGGGCCAATTCGAGCTTCGTGAACCAGGTGGTGGACGAGGATGTCCCGCCAGAGGTCGTCGCGGCCGACCCCTTCTCCGCGCCCAGGGCACATCCTGTCCGTGCTGGCACCGAACTGTTCCAGCCCGCGCGCCGGAACTCCGAGGGCTGGGACCTGACGGACCGCAGAACGCTTGCCCGCTTCGACGAAGCCCGTGCGCCATGGAAAACCCACCAGTGGCACGCAGGCCCGCTTTTGCCCGGCGCGCCCACGCCCGCCGGGCCGGCCGAACCTGTCACGAACCCCGCCCGGCCGGACGACATTGTCGGACATGTCCGGACCGCGACCGAGGCAGAGGTCGAAACCGCGCTCGCCGCCGCCGGCCCATGGGACGCTCCCGTAGACATGCGCGCAGAGGTTCTGAACCGCGCCGCCGATCTCTACGAAAAGAACGCAGGCCAGTTCTTCGCCCTCGCCGCGCGCGAGGCGGGAAAGACACCGCTCGACGCCGTTGGCGAGCTTCGGGAGGCGGTCGATTTTCTTCGCTATTACGCCAGCTTGGCAGGCGATCTTGACGGCAATCCGCTCGGCACGGTGGCCTGCATCTCGCCCTGGAACTTCCCGCTTGCCATCTTCACCGGCCAGATCGCGGGCGCTTTGGCGGCGGGCAACGCCGTTCTTGCGAAACCCGCCGAGCAGACGCCCCTGATCGCCCATCTCGCCTCATGCCTCCTGCTGGAGGCTGGCGTGCCCGATACCGCGCTTGCGTTCCTGCCAGGAGACGGCGCCACTGTCGGGCGCGCCATCACCTCGGACGCCCGCGTGAACGGCGTGGCCTTCACCGGCTCGACGGAGACCGCCCGCCTGATCCAGCGCGCCATGGCGGATCACCTGACACCCGGTGCGCCGCTGGTCGCGGAAACCGGCGGGCTGAACGCGATGATCGTGGATTCGACCGCGCTTCTCGAACAGGCGGTGCGCGACGTTGTGGCCTCGGCCTTCCAGTCGGCCGGCCAGCGCTGCAGCGCGCTCCGCTGCCTGTACGTGCAGGAAGATATCGCCCCTGCCTTCCGCCGGATGCTCGATGGCGCCATTGCGGAATTATCGCTTGGCGACCCCTGGGACATCTCCACGGATATCGGCCCTCTGATCGACGCCGAGGCACAGGGCAATATTTCGGACTATGTGACGAAACACCCGGCCGCCCAGGCTGTACCGGCACCCGAAACAGGTCTGTTCCACGGCCCGACGGTCATTCCGGTTCAGGGCATCGCCGCGCTCGGGCGCGAGGTTTTCGGTCCGGTTCTGCATATTGCGACCTTCAAGGCAGATCACCTGAATGACGTCATTTCTGCAATCAACGAAACGGGTTACGGCCTGACCTTCGGGCTTCACACGAGGATCGACTCCCGCGTGCAGGAGATCGTCGAAGCCGTCCATGCAGGCAACATCTACGTCAACCGCAACCAGATCGGCGCGGTGGTGGGCAGCCAGCCCTTCGGCGGCGAAGGACTGTCCGGCACCGGCCCCAAGGCGGGCGGCCCTTGGTATCCGCGCCGCTTCCAGTCAGGCGGCAGCGCGCCGGTCGAGGCGGTGCGCGACATGCCGGGACCTACGGGCGAGACCAACCGGCTGACGCTCCACCCGCGCGCGCCGCTTCTGTGCCTCGGACCGGGAGAAGACCGGGCGCGCGAACAGGCGGACGCGGTCCGCGCGATCGGCGGCACACCCAGGATCGCGACAGAGATTGCACCCGAAGCTCTGAGAGACGCACCGGATATCGGTGGCGCGCTCTGGTGGGGCCGCGCGGAAAGTGCACGCGACCTCGCTCAGGCGCTTGCCCGTCGCGACGGCCCGCTCGTTCCCCTCATTACCGAGGCACCGCGCGCCTTCGAGGTCCTGCACGAACGCCACCTCTGCGTCGACACGACCGCGTCGGGCGGCAATGCAGATCTTCTGGCCGAGGTCGCAAGGGACACCGCCGCCTGACGCTTCAGCGCATCTTCTGTTCAGAAATACTCCGGGGGGCTCCAGGGGGCAGAGCCCCCCGGTCGGTCGGCTCCGAAGGAGACGAGACCGGCGAAGGAACCGCTTGATTTCCTTCGCGTCTCCTCCACTTTGAAGGCATGTTCCCGATCCGTGACCATAACCCATCCGGTCGGGTGCCCTATGTGACCTGGGCGCTGATCGCGATAAACATCGCCGTCTTCGCCAGCTACTGGCACCTGTTCTCGAACGATGCCGCGCTGGCGCGGTTCTTCTACGCGTGGGGTCTGGTGCCCGCCATCGGCGCACCCGAGACATTCGTGACCTCGATGTTCCTCCATGGCGGGCTGATGCATATCGCCGGGAACATGCTGTTCCTCTGGGTCTTCGGCGACAACATGGAAGACGCGCTCGGCCATGGCGGATTTCTGGGCTTCTACCTTGTCAGCGGGCTCGCCGCCGCCTTCGCGCAATACGCAGCCGACCCGTCCAGTACGGTCCCGATGGTCGGCGCGTCGGGCGCCGTCGCGGGTGTGATGGGGGGATATCTGCTTCTTTATCCTCGCGCGCAGGTCGATGTGCTGATCATCCTCGTCATCATCTTCCGCATCATCCCGATCCCCGCATGGCTCGTTCTGGGCGCGTGGTTCGGCATTCAGATTTTTCAGGGCTCGATGACTCCGCTCGAGGGCGGCGGCGTCGCATATTGGGCCCACGCAGGCGGGTTTGCGGCCGGTGTCGTGCTGACGCTACCTTTCTGGCTGAGGCTCGGCGGGCCGGCCTTCTGGTCGCGCAACCTTGGCCATCCGCCCCATCCCGAAACGAACGCGCGCCTTGTGCGCACCGACATTCCCCACGTGACCCGCACCCGGCGGCGCGGCCCCTGGACGCGCTGAGAACCTGCCTCAGAAAGGCCCGGCCTCCAAGACGCCATCGGCGCTCATCTGGGCGTAGAGCAGCCCCTCACGCAGCCCCCTGTCGGCAACGGACAGACGGTCGGTCGGCCAGACCCTGAGAAGCGCCTGCAGAATTGCGGCGCCCGACATGATCAGCGCATGGCGGTCTCGCCCGATCCGCGGGTCGGCACGACGCCCGGCGGGGCCAAGCTCCAGATACCCCCGGATCACCCGGTCGATCTGATCCGACGTCATCCGCAGGCCGTCGACCTTGTTCCGGTCATAGCGGCGGAGGCCAAGGTGGCTTGCGGCGACCGTTGTCACCGTCCCCGAGGTTCCGATGATCTGGAACCCTTCGCGGGTCTGCTCGGACTCGTAGGGGCTGAAATCGGCGAGGTTCTCCTCGAAATACCAGCTCATCAGCGCGAAACGCGCCGCGTCGTCTTCCACGTCGTTGAACTGATCGCGGAGCGTCGCCACACCGAGCGGCACGGAGATCCAGTCCACCACGCGCGCCGCCTGAAAGGGCGAGGCCGCGTCCGGCGTGAACCCGGCGTGAAGTCGCATAATCGCCTGCGGGCGCTCGACACGCGGCACCCGGCTGAGGTCGATCCAGACCAGTTCCGTCGAGCCGCCGCCGATATCGACGACCAGAAGCTGCTCGGTCTTGGTCGAGACCAGCGGCGCGCAGGAGATGACGGCCAGACGGGCCTCTTCCTCGGGCTGGATGATCTCGAGGTTCAGCCCCGTCTCGCGCCGGACATTGGCCATGAAGGCCGATCCATTGGCGGCTCGGCGGCACGCTTCGGTCGCCACAAGACGGCGATGGCGCACCTCGTGCTTGTCGAGCTTGGCACGGCAAATCTTCAGCGCCTGGATCGTCCGGTTCATGGACGCCCGGCTCAGCCGCCCCGAGCCCTCAAGCCCAAGCCCCAGTTGCACCGATTTCGAAAAGCTGTCCACGACATGAAACTGGTTGCCCTTCGGTTGGGCAATCAGCATGCGGCACGAGTTGGTGCCGAGGTCCAGCGCGGCATAAAGCTCGGCCGGATCTGCCTTTGCGGGCGGGGACGGTTCAACCTCGCGCGGGAACCTGTCAGCGCCCGGTGGACGCTTGGGCGGCATATCGCCCTCCGATGTCAAGTTACCTCCAACCTATGCCCCGCCACGGTATCGCGCAAGGCTCACGATCTTGGTGAAAAGATTTCATGGGCCGGCCCCTCGCACTGCCCGGCCCGCTCGCCTAAAACCACTGCTGTCGCGAGTGTCGTGCAACATGTCGAAATCGGGCGGCGAATCCGGGCCTTCTGCGCGTAGGAGAGGGCGAAACAGAGGAAGGCGCGATGGCGGACGTTACCATTGTCTATTGGCGGGATATCCCGGCGCAGGTCATCGTCGGCAAGGGCCGTCGCGGTGCCAAGGCGCCCCTGCCCGAGCGCTTTGAACAGGCCATCGACCGCGCCGCCATGAAAGTTGGCGCGCGGGACAGCGATGCCTATCTCTCGGAGTGGCGGAAGGCCGCGCCCTATCAGGTCGCCGGCGACGACAAAGAGGTCGCAGCCGCCGAGGCCGCCCGGATCGATGCCGAATACGATGAAGCCAAGATCAAGGCTCTGATTGCGAATGACGGATGGGCCTGACGCCCCGTGACATAAGGAATGCCCTCATGGCGCTTCTGAACTTCAAGCGAAAGACCGATACACGCGCCGCCAATGGCGATGTTGAGGCGTTTCTGAACGATTACTCGATCGAGGTGATGCCCCGCACCGCCGAAAAGGTCGAGGATTTCCGCGCGATCCTGCCCGAAGGCACGCGCGTCTACATCGCCCATATCGACGGCACGCCGATTGAGGACATGGTCGCCACCGCCAAGCGCCTGTCGGCAGACGGCTTTCAGGTGATGCCGCACTTCCCGGCCCGTATAATCGCGAACGAGGCGATGCTGGGCGACTGGATCGCGCGCTATCAGGGCGAGGCGGACGTGAAGCAGGCGCTGCTGCTCGCCGGTGGCGTGAACGAACCAAAGGGCGCCTTCGACAGCTCCATGCAGCTGATGGAAACCGGTCTTTTCGACAAGGCGGGATTTACGCGGCTGCACGTCGCCGGCCACCCCGAGGGCAACCGCGACATCGACCCCGATGGCGGCGAGGCAAACGTGTCGGCGGCACTCAAGTGGAAGGCGGCCTTCAACGAGCGGACGGATGCCGAGATGGCCATCGTCACCCAGTTCGCCTTCGAGGCCGGCCCGATCATCGACTGGGCCAACCGCGTTCAGGCCGAAGGCATCGGACTGCCTATCCATATCGGCATCGCGGGCCCGGCCAAACTGCAGACCATGATCAAATTCGCCATTGCCTGCGGCGTCGGCCCCTCGCTGCGCGTCCTGCAAAAGCGCGCCATGGACGTCTCGAAACTGGTCCTGCCTTACGAGCCCGACGACGTTGTCGCGGCGCTGGCCGCGCACAAGGCGGCGCATCCGGACTTCGCGATCAGTCACGTGCATTTCTTCCCATTGGGCGGCATCAAGACCTGCGCCGAATGGGCCATGTCGCGGGGCGGCGCGTCGGCGCGTCCGGCGGCCGTCTCTGCCTGAACTCTCACAACGGAACGAACACAATGAGCACCCGCACCGTCATCGAGTCGAAAACGAAAACCGTCGTGATCGGCTTCGACGAGCCCTTCTGCGTCATCGGGGAACGCATCAACCCCACCGGCCGCAAGAAGCTGGCCGCCGAGCTTGAGGCGGGCGATTTCTCGACCGTCGAACAGGACGCCCTGGATCAGGTCGCCTGCGGCGCGATGGTGCTGGACGTGAACTCGGGCGCGGTCTTCACCAACAAAATGGCCGAGGACCCGCGATATGCCGACAACAACTTCGTCGAGCCGCCGCTGATGAAGGAACTGGTCGAGCGGGTGCAGGCGATCGTCGACGTCCCGCTGTGCATCGACTCGTCGGTGCCGGGCGCGCTTGAGAACGGTCTCGAAGCCGCCGAGGGCCGGCCCCTTCTGAACTCGGTCACGGGCGAGGAAGAGCGGCTGGAACTGGTTCTGCCGCTGGTCAAGAAATACAACGTGCCGGTCGTTGCGATCTCGAACGACGACACCGGTATCTCGGAAGACCCGGAAGTCCGCTTTGCCGTTGCCAAGAAGATCGTGGAGCGCGCGGCCGATTACGGCATCCCCGCCCACGACATCGTGGTCGACCCCCTAGTGATGCCCGTTGGCGCCATGGCCACGGCCGGTCAGCAGGTCTTCACACTGGTCCGGCGTCTCCGCGACGAGCTGGGCGTCAACACGACCTGCGGCGCGTCGAACGTGTCCTTCGGCCTGCCCCACCGCCACGGGATCAACGCCGCCTTCCTGCCCATGGCCATCGGCGCGGGCATGACGAGCGCGATCATGAACCCGATCCGCGCCGTCGAGATGGAGGCCATCCGCGCCGCGAACTTCCTGATGAACCACGACCCGAACGGCGGCGAATGGATCCGCTTCAGCCGGGTTCTGGATGCGGTTGCCGAAGGCGAAACCTTCATCGACGCCTCGAAGGCCGCCATGGCTTCGGGCGGCGGACGGGGCGGACGCGAGGGCCGTCGGCGGCGGCGCGGCTAAGCGCCCTCGCCTTTCGGGAAAAGCGGCCCTAAAAGCCGGGAATCATGACGGAAGACGCACTGGTCATTTTCACGCCTTCGGGCAAACGCGGGCGGTTCGCAAAGGGCACGCCCGTCCTGACCGCTGCGCGGCAGTTGGGCGTGGACCTGGATTCCGTCTGCGGCGGGCGCGGCATCTGCTCGAAATGTCAGGTCAGCCCAGGCTATGGCTCGTTCCCCAAGCATGGCGTCACCGTGGCCGACGACGCGTTGTCCGAATGGAACGCGGTCGAGGCGCGCTATGACGAAAAGCGGGGCCTGAAGGAAGGGCGCCGTCTCGGGTGTCAGGCCACCATTCAGGGGGATGTCGTCATCGACGTCCCCCGCGAAAGCCAGGTCCACAAGCAGGTTGTCCGCAAGGCCGCCACAGCCCGCTCCATCACCATGGACCCGGCCACGCGGCTCTTTTACGTCGAAGTGCGCGAGCCCGACATGCACGAGCCCTCGGGTGACCTTCAGCGACTGGCCGAGGCACTGAAGGCGGAATGGGGGATCGAGGCACTTGATGCCCCGCTGGACGTCCTGACCCGTCTGCAGCCCGCCCTCCGCGAGGGGAAATGGGCGGTGACCGTGGCCGTCTGGAAGGACCATCACGCGCCCCGGCATGTCCTGATCGACGTCTGGCCCGGCTATTTCGAGGGGCGGCTTTACGGGCTGGCGATCGACCTTGGCTCGACCACGGTGGCCGCGCATCTCTGCGATCTGAGAAACGGCGAAGTCGTGTCGTCCGCGGGCGTCATGAACCCGCAGATTCGCTTTGGCGAAGACCTGATGAGCCGGGTCTCCTATGCCATGATGAACCCCGGCGGCGACAAGGAGATGACGGCAGCGATCCGCGCCGCCATGGGTGAACTGGCCGCCGAACTGGCGGCCGACGCTGACATCCCGGCACGGCAGATCGTCGAGGCCGTGGTCGTCTGCAACCCGGTCATGCACCACCTCCTTCTCGGTATTGACCCGGTCGAACTGGGTCAGGCGCCCTTCGCGCTTGCAACGTCCGATGCCGTCCACGGGATGGCCGCCGAGATCGGCCTGACCACGATCAACCCTGCTGCAAAAAGCTACATCCTGCCCTGTATCGCCGGTCATGTGGGGGCCGACTGCGCCGCCGTCGCGCTGTCGGAAGAGCCCTACAAGTCCGAAGACCTGGTGCTGATCTGCGACGTGGGAACGAATGCCGAGATCCTGCTCGGTGACAAGACGCGCGTTCTGGCCTGCTCATCGCCCACCGGACCGGCCTTCGAGGGTGCGCAAATCTCCTCCGGCCAACGCGCCGCGCCCGGCGCCATCGAGCGGGTCGAGATCGACCCCGCCACAAAGGAACCGCGCTTCAAGGTGATCGGCTCCGATCTCTGGTCGGACGAGCCGGGCTTCGACGCCACCGTCGCCACCACGGGCGTCACCGGCATCTGCGGTTCGGGCATTATCGAAGCAGTGGCGGAAATGCGCATCGCCGGTCTGGTGGACCCCTCCGGGCTGATCGGTTCGGCAGAGGCGACCGGCACCCAGCGATGCGTGCCCGAGGGACGGACACATGCCTACGTGCTCTACGATGGCACCGCCGAGGGTGGGCCGCGCATTTCGGTGACCCAGGGCGATATCCGCGCCATCCAGCTCGCGAAATCGGCGCTCTATGCGGGCGCGCGTCTGCTGATGGATGCGCTCGAGGTCGACAAGGTCGACCGCGTTGTCCTCGCCGGAGCCTTTGGCGCCCACATCTCGCCCAAACACGCGATGGTTCTGGGCATGATCCCCGATTGCGCGCTCGACCGGGTCACCTCCGCCGGCAACGCCGCCGGCACCGGGGCGCGGATTGCGCTCTGCGACCTGTCTGCCCGAGGTCGGATCGAGGAAGAAGTGCACCGCATTCACAAGGTCGAAACCGCCATCGAGCCGCGTTTTCAGGAGCATTTCGTCGCGGCCAACGCGATCCCACATGCCACCGCCCCCTTCCCCGAACTCGGACAGGTGGTCACCCTGCCCGACGTGTCGTTCAACGTGGGCGACGGCGAAGGTGGCGGGCGCCGGAGACGTCGGCGCGGTTGATCTTGACCGGCAAAGCCGCTGGCCCTAGGAGAGAGCCGACGCGGGTGTAGCTCAATGGTAGAGCAGGAGCTTCCCAAGCTTAAGACGAGGGTTCGATTCCCTTCACCCGCTCCAAGGTTTCCAGGCACTTAGCTACAGACTTGTAAGTCGGAGTATCGTAGATACCCGTTCGGGGCCCGATAACTCTGTCATTTCGAAAACGCGGGCACGAATTCGGCGCTTGGGACACTTAGGCACTGAAATAGTCTACAAATCAGCGCGCAGAGTCTGGTATTACATTCCCTGTCAATAGGTCGCACATCTCCTCTTTGGTAAGGTTCGAGACGGCGCTTGGCTGATCTCCGTCGCCGAGCAGACTTCGCGCCAGTGCTGACTTGCGCTCCAGCGCAGTGACGACCGCTTCTTCGATCGTATCCGCCGCGAGCATCCGGACGTAAGTCACTGGCTGGGTCTGCCCAATCCGGTGATTGCGATCCTGGCTCTGCGCATAGTGGTCGTATCGCCAAGACAGCGACTCATAGACTGTGTAGCTAGCAGAAGTGAGCGTGAAGCCTGTCCCGGCGGCTGCCGGGTTCGCCACCAAGACCCGAGTTTCGGGATCAGTCTGAAAACGGCGTGCAATCTCCTGGCGTTCGTCATTTGGAGTGGCGCCGTAAATGGCTACAGCGCCGGGCAGCTCATCTAGGAGTTCCTCGATCGTCCTGATGTAGTTTGACCAAACGATGACCTTCCGCTCGGGAACTGAGAGGATGTCCGTCATCAGCCCTGCAAGAGCATCGAACTTCGCGGGACGCGCCTTTAGCTCCGGGAAGATTAGGCGCGGGTTGCTGGCGATCTGGATCAGGCGCGTGAGCTTCGACAGAGCGGTCGAGGCGAAGGCACGGTACTCTTCTCCCGACATCGCGCGAATCTCAGCTACCATCTCGTCCCGCATCTGATCGTAGATCCGCCGCTGCCATTGCGGCAGTTCCACTCGCAGATCGACATACGATTTCTCCGGCAAGTCTAAGCACTGCTCCTTAGTGCGGCGGAACACGAGCCTTTCCAGGGTCGGCTGCGCAAAAGAAGCTGTGGGGTCTTCATCCAGTTGGGCTGCGAAGGTTTCAAGCGAGCCGAGCGAGCGGGATCCGGGCTCAAGGATATCAATTTGAGTGTAAAGGTCTGTCGCAGTATTGGTGACCGGTGTGCCGGAAAGTAGCCACCGGTACTTGCAGTGCGGCGCGACAGACCTCATCGCCGCGGACGTCTGCGATTTCCAATTTTTGGCGGCGTGGGACTCATCGAGCACCAAAGCTGTTCGCTGCCTCTGGCAGAGCGCAGTAAGAGCGGTCGTTTCAGCCCGCGCAGTCTCGTAGCTCGTTATTACGACCCTTGCGCTAGACTGGCTAAATGCAGTCCGCCGAGTCTTGGGTGGTCCCTCCACCACCTCCCACGAAACGTTCGGGGCAAATTTACGAAACTCAGCAGCCCAATTGCGTTTGAGCGAATTCGGACAGATCACGAGGAGCTTGTCCGCCCACCCCGCCTCGAGGAGTTTTCTGAACGACTCTATGGCGACAAAGGTCTTACCAAGCCCCTGTTCAAAAGCCAGTAGCCCTTGGCCGCGTTCCGTCAGGAACTCGACGCCCTCACGCTGGTGTGCGAGCAGCTCGAAGCCCATTTCAAGTTGCCCCGCGCCCGCCGTGCGTTTTGACCATGCCGATGAAGTACTCATAGGCGTCGGTGAACTCGTCCAGCTCGTCCTGAGGCAGATCCCGCACATCCGCACGGCTCACCCTATTTAGCATTTGCGTAGCTTTCTTGATTGAGACTCGATAGGTGGACACGCCGTCATGCACCTTTTCTTCGATCAAATCGATGGCGCGACCGAGTTCGGCAATATCCTCCTCATCGAACTCCGAGTCTCCCCTGTCGATGGCGCGCTTTAGCGTTTGGGTAAGTCCCGCGATCTTTGCCTTCGGGCTGCTGCCCTTGCTTTCAACCTCTCGGGCTAGCCTATTGGCGACGTGCTCCTCACCGGACTTGAGCTGCTCCCAAGCCTCGGGGTCGTCGTAGAACTCCTTGAGAAACCGCGCATCGCGGTATTCCTTGAAGACCCCGTTTTGAACCATGCCAAACACGTCCTCGCGCAAGTCGTCGTACGCAGGGTTGTCGTACTCACGCAACTTTGAGCCGATGATGCGCGCCTTGCTGATCTCCTCCAATACGCTGAAGTTCCGCGCGGTGAAGCGGTCAATCGGCTCGCTACCGAGCCGCTCCACGTCAACGTGCTCCTTGAACTGCAAGGCGAACTCGTAGGCGCTCTTAAGTCGGTTCACCCACGCGAGCGACTTCTCCATGTATTGTGCCATCTGCGCCTGATTCATCACTGGCGGCTGACCATTCACCCCGACCACTTTCTCATGGATGAACTTGGCTTGGATGTACCTGTCCCATGCGCGTACGCCCGAGCCGCGCACGTGAATGCGAGCCAGCAAAATTGCCTGCTCGAGTTCTCCAAAGTTGGGTGGCAAGACCTTTGCCTTGACGCGCCGGAACGTGCCTTCCTTGATCCCCGAAGTGTACTTCTTGTCGAGGGTGCGGAGGACACATACTCGGGTGGCGCCTTCGAGAACAAGGAACTTCGACGTCTCGTTCGGGCGCCATACGTAGATTGGCTCCATCTGGCCAAGATCGTCGATCGATTTCCTCAGGGCGTCGTAGCCCTTGGTCATTTCCAAAGCAGCCTCCAGCTCAGTCTCCGAGTTGATTCCGGTTACCGGGAGGTAGGACTGCAACCTCGGGTTAAGCCCCCACAGCCGGACCTCGTCATGGACGTCGAGCTGCACCTCCTCGAGGGCCCACTCTGAGGCTCCGTACTTCTCATGGTGGACGCGAACAGGCGGCCTGCTCGCCCCCGTTGCGGCATCCATTGTTTCAGCGGATCCCATTGCACTCTCCTTGCGTGACTTGCTGTAGCAAGCTCTAGCAATCTCAATTTAGTCCGTCAAGAGATGGGTGAGTTGAATTTTTATCCACTTCGAATTGACCTGAGACGCAATATGTTGTGCCATCCCTCGGAGAGAGGCGCAGGGCATCGTATTGGCAGAGCGATTCCACATTGGTGAGTGGTACGGAAAACCGTTCCTAAACCTGACCGAGGAGGAGCGTGTCCAAATGGCTCGCCACAAGGTGGGCGGGTCCGCGATGAAAAAGCCCGATGTAGAGCGCTTGGCTGCCTTGGAGGATAAGGCCGAAACTACAACACTTGATGCACGAGAAGAGCAGCAACTGCATGATCTCACGCTGAAGCTGGATGAACAGCAGCGAAACGAACGTCCGTGCCCTTTTCGAACTGATATGAGGCACCCGACCTGCACCAAGCCCGGCGGCGTGTGCTCACTACAGCTGCTGAGTGACGACAACGGGCAGATCCGAGCTGCGGAAGGTGAGAGAGGGATGCTCAGGGCACTTTGTCCCTACAGGTTTCACCAGGACGACACAGTGTTCCGTCATATCGGCGAACACCTTTTGGACGATCCCGCACCGAAACAGGTTGGTGAAGTCGGCTTTCTAGAGTCCACCGGCAACCTAGACAGCGCCCCGGGCGAGAATGTTGGCCGGATCGACATGATCCTTTACAGCCCCGCTTCAGCGATGGGTGCTCCAGCAAAATGGGCAGCGGTAGAGATTCAGGCAGTTTATTTCTCGGGGCGCGAGATGGGGCTTGAGTTTCGCCACCTCGACAAGACAGCTGGGCGCCTCTCGATGGCTCAGGCCAAGCGGCGACCAGATTACCGCAGCAGTGGGCCCAAACGGCTCATGCCACAGCTGCAAATCAAAGTCCCAACGCTGCGAAGATGGGGAAAGAAAATGGGCATCGTCGTGGACATCCCCTTCTTTATGTCGATGGGCAACATGCGAACTGTGGAAAATGTCTCGAATGCCGACATCGTCTGGTACCTGGTGGACTTCAGGTCGGTGCCCGGGGAGGACATACGACGCCTGGAGGTCGTGCGTGAAGTCTATACGACACTGGAAGACTCCATCGAGGGACTGACCGGCGGCGTGCCGGTTTCGCTCGATGAGTTCGAAAAGAGGATTGCGTCCAAGATAAGCTGATGGGGCTGTTGCCCAGTTAACGTTTCTTATATAAGTTCAGCACAAAACAAGAACAAAACAGACAGGCATCCATCATGAAAAAGACTGCGATAGATCTTTTTTGCGGAGCTGGCGGACTATCGGCAGGTCTCGAAATGGCCGGCTTCACCGTGCTCGCTGGTAACGACATCTTCCAGGCAGCAGGTCGCACTTTCTGTCAGACACATCCGAACGCGCGGTTCCTGCCTGGTCCGATCGAGGATCTAAGTGTTGAAGCCGTGATGGAAGCTACGGGATTGCAGCGCAAAGAGCTGACGGTGCTCGTCGGGGGGCCGCCCTGCCAAGCCTACTCCGTTTACAACCATCAGCGCAGCATGGACGATTCAAGAGCGACCTTGTTCCGGGAATATCTCCGTATTGTTGACGGCCTTCGACCTGAGTGGATCGTTATGGAGAACGTAACCGGTATCTATTCGATCGGAGGCGGCGCGGCCGTAAGAGCTATCAAGGATGAACTCTCGGCGATTGGCTACAAGGTGGAAGAGAAGGTACTCCGCGCTGAGGACTACGGCGTACCGCAAGAACGAAGGCGGGTCGTTTTCATTGGGAACAGGCTGGGTCTGCCCATCTCGCACCCGGAGCCGACACATGGGCCGGGCCTCACACCCTTTGTTAGCATCAAAGATGCAATCAGTGATCTGCCGCCACTCGAGAACGGGGAGGACTCAGGTGCGAAGGCCTACGCATCGGAGCCGAACTGTGACTACCAGCGCCTGTTGCGCGGCAACAGGACAAAGGTCAGCAACCACTCCGCTCCAAGACTCGGGGCAATCAACATAGAACGAATGGCACATATTCCCCCAGGCGGCAGCTGGAGAGACATCCCGATCGACCTGCTCCCTGCAGGAATGAAACGGGCTAAACGAAGTGACCACACAAAGCGCTATGGTCGAATGACTTGGGATGGCCTTTCCTGCACCGTCCTGACGAAGTGCGATGTCCATTGGGGCGCTTACATACATCCAGACCAGGACCGCGCAATCTCAGTGCGTGAAGCTGCACGTCTGCAGTCATTCCCAGACTGGTTTGAGTTTTCGGGCTCCAGGACCGAACAGTATGTTCAAGTAGGCAATGCCGTGCCGCCGCTCCTCGGTCGAGCCATCGGAGAACATCTCAATTTGCTTTTCCTTGGCGCCGATCGAGAGGCTGCATAACGCCTAGATCCCGTGGCTGACCGGATCACGAAGGAGCGCCGAAGCGAGAACATGCGGCGCATCCGTTCAAAGGACATGAAACCGGAAATGCATGTCCGACGGATTGTCCACGGAATGGGGTACCGTTTCCGTCTCCACAGGAAAGACTTGCCCGGCAAACCTGACCTTGTTTTCGGCCCACGCAAGGCAGTTGTTTTTGTCCACGGCTGCTTCTGGCATCAGCACAACTGCCGTGCAGGCCGGATCCCTTCCTCAAACTCCGACTACTGGACACCGAAGCTCGCGCGCAACGTCGAACGGGACGTCTCGGCCCGCACAGCGCTAGAAGAAGCAGGCTGGCGAGTGCTAGTCGTTTGGGAATGTGAGCTGAAGGACGAGGCCGCTATTCGCAAAAGGCTTCGAAGATTCTTAGGGCCGGCCGGTGCAACGCGAGGAAATACCGTTTGCTAGAGAGTTTGTCCTTTCCCCTTTTGCGCAAGGGCCTCAACTATTCGGCGACCATCAAGAGACATACTGAGCGATGCAAGGCCGGCAGATTGCCGGCCCTGACATCGGCCAATCAGCATTGGTCTGTTAGAAATCCGCCTTCTGAACCTCACGGCTGGCAGGCACGAACGCATTCTTGTTGCGCACTTTGCACCGGTACCACCTGATCGAAGCATCCGATGTGCGGGCAGTCGGGAACCGCTTCCGCACGATGGTCAGAACATCGCTGTTATTGAAGCCAGCCAGAATCAGCTGCTCCGCGAAGTGGCCGATGGCGCCACGGGGCGTGTGTGCGAGCATATTGTCGTAGGGCATATCAGGTTCTCTCTTTGAAGTTTCGCCTGACAACCCATAAAGACCACATTTTCCCAGCTGGATATTATTATTTATCCTGCAACGCTAGGCGTCTTTTCCTGCAATTACAGTGGCTTGGCATTTTGCCGCGCGCAACTGTAATAAATCGTGATTGTTGATGCTGACCTTGCGTGAGAGGAATTTCCCGACTTGACCAAGCGGAACTTACCTCGCGCACAGCTTGACAGAGACCACAGCGGGCAGAGTAAGCAACCCGCCCCGCCAGACCAGGCCAACGGCGGGGCGGATCTGTTCCGGCCCGTGAGGAGGAACACTCAGCGCCGGCGTCTCTGTTCTATTCAGCTGATGTACGCGCCTACGGCGCGGGCCCCTGCCATGTCGCGCAGCTGGCGCTCCTGCGCTTCGATGGCGATGGCATAGGCCTTGCGGTACACAGGGTCCTTCGTCGCCGCCACGCTGGCGTCACGTTTGCTCATGCCCTGGGCCTCGAACCGGGCCTGGACTTCCGCGCAGAGGTCTTCAGCGCGCTTCCGGATCGCCCCTCCGTCTGCCTCGGCCTTGGCCAAAAGGCCATCGAGGGTTCTCAGGGCGTCCATCGCCGCAGATTTGCTGATGCTGGTCATGTGATCCTCGCTCTTAAGATCTGATTTCATCATCTTGCGAACTCCCCGGAACCTTCAGGCCGCCTGTTCGTCCACAATTCGCGGGATCGCAGCGTCCAGTGTCTTTTGGAGAGACTGCCGCCTGTTCGCGGGCACCCGGGGCACTTCTAGTGCATCTGCGGCGCCATCGCAGAAGTGGTAGGCGCTCCATCTGAGGCCCGCCCGCATCGTGTTAACCAGACGGTTGGCATCTGAGAATCCGGCAATCCTCAGACGCTGCTGCAGCTCCAGGTGGGCGAGCGTCAGGCGCTCGAAGGCGAGTTCGAGCGCCACGAAGGCTTGGTCGATCTGCTCAGCCGCCGCCATAAGTTCATCCGCGGCCACCTCCGCCTCCGCGAGACGCCTCGAACGGGCTTCACGTGACGCACGGAGTCTGTCGGCCTCCAGCTGCTCCTCGGCGGACCTGGCAGCCATCTGGAACTGGCGCACCCGTGTCGCCGCCCTGTCTCGCTCGTTCTCGAGTTCTTCTAAAGTTTCGCCATTCGCAAGCGCGGCAGCGATTTTCAGATCAAGGTTCTCGACCGCAGCGGCAGCGTCCTTGCAAAGTGCATTCAGTTCCTGCGGCGTCTTCATATCCGTAGTCCACTTTCTGTTACGTGCGTGCCCGCACGCGCACATTCAGGAAAAGGATGCAGCAACGTACCGCGTGCGTAAGCCAGCAATCTAAGCAAAATAATGAAAGGTGCGTCGTAGCAGTTTGTGTTCTAGAAATGCTATGATGTTACCGGACGGGACAAATCCAGAACGAACGAATCCAAGAGATCCATTCTCTCTGGCAACTGACTTTACCGTCGCAATTTCCCTGATCTACGCATGTTCTAGATCAACGAGATCATTCACCAATCTCGGACTCCATCACCTCACGGATGGCATCTCTAACTGAAGGGATGACTAATGAGCGCGCCTTGTCGTACATGATCTCATGAATAAGTAGCATCTGATCCGCTAACAGGTTAGGTGTATCGCCACGCGGAAATGACCTTGCACTAACGGTGTCCCAAAGCTGACGATGCCGGTCAGATTCGTCAGCTAAGTCCTCAATTAGTCTTGAAATATATCTGTTTCCTTCTTCGAGGTCCGTACGACGCGCACCATCATCTTGTTTGCCGTCGTAGAACCTGAGCAGTGCCGCACTTCGCATTACTTCCTTTGGAAACGCAGTATCTCCGTCAAAATCACCCTGGGAATAAACGCCAAGGTGATCGCAACGAAGATACCGATTCCGATAGCTTTGTGAAAGTCTAATTACTGAGAATGGCTCAAGGTTTTCAAAGTGATAATCGTAATCAACATAATTTGTGAGGCCGGCCTCAAGTCTCTCGCCGGTTCGCGCATCAAGAAATAGATTTGACATAAAGAGTTTTGGATCATGCCCTTTGTGGATGCACTGATGGATCTCATAGCTTGTTATGGGAAGGATACTATAGATAGGTTCGACACTTTTCCTCCCAAGTACTTTTGCAGTTTCATGCTCAAGTTCAGGAACAATGCTACGCAGTTTCAATATGGCTTCAAATCGTGAATTTGCGCCCTCCAAGTGATCCCCTAACCGAAGCACCAAATCAACGTCTGAAGCCATGCTTCCCTGAGGTACAAAGTGCCGTCCGTCGCGGTTTATTAAGCTGCCAAAAATGAATGTATGGTCAAATATTTCATCTACATCGTACTTATCCAGCCAATTCACTATTACATTTTGCACATCCTTCAAATGAATCGCCTTCTCAACCATCTTTTTCCTCCAACCCACGACACGACGAAAATACTATGTTTTCTAGCAATAGCGCGAAGTGATGAGGACCAAAAGTGCGGTTCCTCATTGAGTAAGTGATGTAGTTTGAGAAGAACTCATCCTCAAAATTCATATATCTAAGTGCAAACTTCCAGAAGCAATCCACGCCGTCACACTCTCCCGCTGCGGCCAGGGAGCAGTTGCGATAGACGTGATCTTGAAAACCACCATATTTGCGGTGTCCAGCGACAATCTCCAAAGCAAATTGGAAAGCTACTCTCTCGTTTATGTTGACAGCATCTTCAATTGAAATGGTTTTGTAGGTCGCATCATCTTCAAGTGTTTGCATCTTTACTGGTTTGAGCTTCCGGATCCAGAAGCCCCAATAGCCAGCCCATTTTGCAATGGAAACCGATCCGCGCTGCTGCTTGTCTACACGATAGATGTCTCTGAGGAAAAACTCCGACACCTCGAGCAAAATATCTTTGTCGATAGAGGCTTCGTTGGGCTCGACGCTCAACGAAGCCAAGATCTCGTTGATTATTCTATAAGATCGGTCAGCGAAGAACCCGATCTCGTTGGTAGGCAACGAGTTCATTACTCCCTCCCGCTCAATGGAAGGGCTATGTTGGTTCTTTGCGTCTCAAACGCTTGAGGACTGTCCCATGAATCCCGTCCTCTTTCGCAAGATTTCCTACAACCTTTGCGAACGAGTACTTCGTCGGTCCGTCGTTCTTGGGCTCCACAGAACGGTTCTGGCGCAACTCAGAACGTCGCTGGAAGTCCTTGAACGTCGCATCGCCCCTTGTATGATTCGGCATCTGCAACATCTAGCCTCTTGCCCGTGCCACCCATCTACCGCAGGTGCTGTAAAGCACACTACCCCAACATGTTGTGCACCTCAAACAAAATGCACACATATTAGGTATGTTTGATGGCTCCGGGCACTCCTTTCGCTTCCTCACGCAACCCTAATGGGCCGTCACTCAACAAAAAAGCCCGCCGGGACGCCCGACGGATTGGTCTTTATGTAATAATTTCGAACGTGGCGTCAACGGACCTGCTGGCACCGAACGCTCAACCTTGCATGTCCGTAACGCGCAAACGAGTGTGCAGGCGAACCGCTACAATGTTGGCCTACCAGCTAACCGTGAGCGCGTGCGACACGCCTTCAGCAAAAACCACGTTTGCGGGTTAACTCTCATACCAACCCGACGTTTTGATCCAATCCGCCAGCCGAGATCTAATGTCATCAGGGAGATCAGGGCGTTCTTCCCTGATCTGGCGCAACGCCGCCTCACGCTGTTCCGCGTTCTTCCAAGGGATCGGCTCTCTGCCGCTTTGCATCTCCGCGATCAGACCGTCGTCGGGTGCATCGACGTGGAGCACGCACCCTTCGATGAACGTGCGGACCGTATAGGCCCCCTCAGCGGTCGGCAGCGCCAACACTCCGGACGGGTTCACGAACGAGATCGAAAACGCGCCGGTGGGCGGCCTCCCATCCGCGATCCGCTGCATCTCACTCTTCGGCATCGTACAGCTCCTCGATGATCTCGGCGTCCTCCATGCCATAAGAATCCGCCGAGAGCTCCGGGCGCACCAGCCGAGGCGCCGTGGGCGGCACCTGTGCCACTACAGCCTCGTTCACGTTCTGGATGGCAATGCTCGTCCCCTCCCCGCCATCGAGTTGCTGCCTGTACTCGCGCCTTGCGTCGATCACACCTTTAAGCGGGAGCCGGCTAACCATGACCGGCTCGAAGTCGTCGTCGAGGACGAGGTTGCCGTCGTCATCGATCAAGGGCTCGAGGTTGCGTTCGAGGTGGCTACGGACGTGCCGGTCCGCAAGGTCCACCATCTCCATCGCCCTGTTCCTCCGGGCGTCGTCTATGCGGGCGGCAAGCTCGGCGGCAAACCGGGCATCCCGGATTCTTTCGCGATGGACGGCGTGGAAAGATACGCCCAGTTCACGGCAGGCGCGTGTGATGACCCCGCCCTGGCGGTCAAGTTCCTCGAACAGTTCCTCGCGCATGTCCTCGAAGGACATCACGCTCGCATTGCCTGCCTGGCGCTCCTTCGGAGGCTGCATGATGGCAGTGGCTCTATTGGGCATATGCTGGGCTCCGAAAAAAGGGGGCCAATTCCCCTTCATCGTCATGGCGTTACGAGGGGCGCCTGATCGGTCGTCAGATGTCGCTGGCGAAGATTTCAGCTACGCTCGTCTCGCACATCATGGATACCGCATTCGCCAGTTCCGTCGAACCAGCACTTGCAGCCCCGCAGACCGCGAAGTCACGTTGCCAACCCAAGACAAGAAGGGGATTGACTGTATGTCTTACCCTTTTCGAAGCGATTTCAGCGATTTGAGCCAATCAAGACAGCAAGGCACCTAAGTCACCGAGCCCAAGGTCCGAGGAACACACGAGCGAGTTGTCCGCCCCATCGAACGCTCCACTGCCGCAAAAAGAAACAGAACTCGCGACAACCTGTAATTCTAGGTGACTTGATGACTTACTCTCGAAGAACACCATAAAAACAAGGAACAAATCTAAAGCCACCTCGCCAAGTCGGCTGGCAAGTCGCCACGATTAAATGGCGACTTGCATGGCTCAGTTCACTGCCTGGAAGTCGGCGAGGGTGTCGTAGCCCTCCATCTCCATCCATGCCCGTGTCCGTTCCGTCGGCCCGGCATTCTCCCACTTCTCGTGGTTCCGGCAGGACCAGACGACGACCTTGGGCAGCCCTTCATTCGTCTGCCGCGTGTGCTTTACGCACCCGACCGCCTTCAGTGCGAGCGTCAGGTTCGACTTATGCGAACGGCCAGACAGCATTCCCCATGCGTCGTCGAACCGGAACAGGTCGTTTGCCATCGGACCGGTGCCCGACGCCATCCATTCCCGGACCGTCGACTCGACGTCAGTGAGAGACGCCTCCCGCATCGCAGCCTTGGCCGCCGTCTCCGGCGCCCTGCCCTTCGGGTTCAGCGCAGGCTCGTGCGCCTGCAGACGACGAAGCCAGCGCGCCGGACCGTCACCTTCGATGAAGTCGAACAGGCGGCTGTAGTAGGCGTCATCGCGCGGCTCGGCAGGCGAGAACAGGACCAGCCACCGCCGGTCCCCCTCCTCAAGCCGCACCGCGTTCTCGTGGTTGGTGAAGCAGAGCATGTTGAGATGGTTCGGGATGGAGTAGAGCGGCGCGCCCTTATCCTCGATCCGCAGCGTTTCATTCGTGATGACAGGCTTCAGCTTGTTCGCCAGTTCGAGGCGGCCGTTCATCATGAGTTCTTCGACCAACGCCAGCGAGGCGCCCTCCTGCCACTTGGTCCACTGGCTCTTCAGTTCATCGGGGCTAGGCTCGGCCACGTTTGCAGTTCCGACGATCCGCTTCATCAGCGTGCCGACAGCTGTCTTGCCCGTTCCCTGCATCCCCTGAAGCAGCAGCGCGAAGTGAATTTTCACCTCGGGCTTTACGCATGCGAAGTGCATGAAGTCGATCAGGTGGCCCCGCTCGACCGGATCGGGCAGCAGGTACGCGAGGTGCTCTTCGATCACCGAGACATCGCCCTCGGCCGGCTCGATGCGCGACGGCCGCCAGATGTTGTAGGTCGAGTCGCCGATCAGCTCCGGCTTACCTGGTATGTACGCGAGGCTTTCGAAGCGCCGCACGGGCGTCTTGCTTCTCCAGACTTTGTTCAGGAGGCTGCCCTCCGGCTCGAGGTCGGCGAACAGACTGTTCCACTGGTCCTTGTTGAACTGTTTCAGGTCGGACCGGCGGATGAACCTCGATGCGTCCGCGACCCAGACCCAGTTCCTCAGAACTCCGGTCGGCGACGGATCTTCATCGTCAGTTTCTATGACGTCGGCATCATCCTCGAAATCCTCGGCAGGAGACGGACGTGCTGGCAGCTTCGTCCACGCCTTCTCGAGCGCATCTTTCAGCGCCTGGCCCTGATACTTGCCGTCGGCAGCGCCGTTTTTCGTCCATGCTGACGTATAGGGCTCGAGCGTTTCGAGACAGGCGTCGAACGAGAGGCCGTTCATCTTCATCCGTCCGACGACGGCGAAGAACTCCGCCGAACGGTCGTCCGGATCCTCGATCAGCCTTTGCTCGAGCCACGGCCAGAGGGCAGCGTCGGCCCCGTGCCAGTCCGGGACCCTGCCTTCGGTCCGATCGAAGGCGGGGTCGCGCTCAGCGGTCGATGAAGTGCGATAGGCGGCGAGGTCAGCAGCCGTCATGACGTCGCCGGAGGCGCCCTCGATCACGTGCTCGAGGATCAGCGCCGCCGAGTTCTGGTTCAGGCGTACCTGACCGCCCCACGAGCGCAGATCGCCGTGTGCCTCGCCTTCGAGGAAGTACCCCGTCCGGAACTTCCAGTTTCCGACCGCTGCCGGATCGTCACAGCGGACCCATACATGGCCCTTGTTTTTTGCACCGCTTGTCGACGGCGTGACGCAGGCCACGACGTCACCGTGTGCCTCTCTCAGCGCCTCCGCCGCCGCTTCGGGTCCATCGCCCTCGTCGCAGTCGAACACCACGCATCCGAGCGATCCGGGCTGGATGCCCACCGAATTCGCCGCCGAGTTACGCAGGTGCCTGAGTACCTCTTCGAGCGTCGGCCTAAGGTTGGGCCAGTTCTTCCGGAACGCACGTTTGTCACGCAGCAGGACGAACGCCGGCTCGAGGAAGCGGTCTTCAGACGCCTCCCACAGGTTTGTCAGAGTGGTCTCGAAGTTCTCCGGAAACGCGGTCTCCGCCGGTGCCTTCGAGGGTTCGCGGGTCTTTTGGTCTTGAGTATCATGATGGGGCACAGGACAGTGCTCCTCTAACTGCACGGATCAGGGGGCGTCGGCGGTCAGGGCCGGCGCCTCATCCGTTGGTTTCGGTTCACTGTCATCTCGGTCTGCGAGACCGAGTCATGCGGTCAAAATGACCGGCTGATTTCAATACAAAAGCAGTCCTTTGCGTGTCAATCCTCATTTAGACCCCCGCGCATTCATCCACTCGTCGAGGCGCTTTACCTCATAGCGCACCGTCCGGCCCTGACGTGCGAAAGGCGGCCCTCCGCCCTTGGTGCGCCAGTGCTCGAGTGTCCTCACCCCGACCGCGAGATGCTCTGCCGCCTGCTCGGGCGTGAGCCATCGCACCGCATCAGCCGGAGACACCGAAACAGCCATAGCCTCCGCCATCTCAAGCGCCTCCAGCCGGTCCAGTACCGCGTCGATTTTCTCCTCAAGCCTCTCAATCAAGCCCATGGTCCGCACTCCATTCGTCACCAGTCAGGACCATTTTGAGCCACGGAGGGCTGGGCTGCGAACCATCAGTCGGGCTTGATGGAGTTCAGTCGCGGAAGGAAAGAAGATGTTCCGCCACACGTTCAGTCGCTTCGACTACGGGCTTCGTGACCTTATCCCGCGACACGTATCTGGAGGTCGTCGTCTTGCCGAGCTGGGAATGGTTAAGGCAGAGGCTGATCGTCGACATCTCGACGCCGAGGTCGAGCGCGCGAGTTGCCCAGGAGTGCCGCAACGCGTGCGGGGGCGGAAACCCGGCGTCGCCGGTCCGAAGATGCGGGATGTGCCCGCTCTTCGAGTTGGCAGGAAAAAGGAAAGGCGACCAGGGCGCAGCTTCTCTGATCGAATGAAGCTCGGAGCACAGCGCCTTTGGCAGAGCGCGGGTGAAGGCGCGATCCCGCCCGCCTTTGGGCGATGCGATCCATGCCGTGCCTGCGTCGAGATCGATGCTCTCCCACCTGAGCGACAGCGCCTCAGAAAGCCGCAGGCCGGTCAGTGCCAAGGAAATCCACGCCGTGGCCCTTACGCGGTTTTCCATGGCATCCACAGCGCGCCAAAGTGATCGGAATGCATCGTCGTCGAGTGCCCAGTCCCTTGGCGTCTCTTTGTTCGGCCTGATGGCCCGCGCCCACACGTTCCCCTCTGAGAGTTCGTCGGACCTGAGGTAGTCGGCCCAGAGGGCCCGACCCGTGCGATACATTGAATTCGCCCCGTAAGCTCCCTTGCGGCTCACGCGCTCGAAGTGCGAGCGGACATCCTGCCGCGTGATCCTATCCATAGGCATTCGCGCAAGCCGGCCCATCCGCTTGAGACAATCACGATAATAGACGAGCGTCCTCGGGCTGAGGTTCGGGCGGTTCTCAAGGTAGCGCTCCAGATACTCCTCGACCGTAGGAGCATCCTTGTTTCGCTTTCTTTCATCTCTTGGATCTTCCCCCCGAGAAAGGCGGACCTTGAGGGAGCGCGCCTCGTTCCTCGCCTCCTTAAGCGAGATGCAGTCCGCCCTGCCGATGGTCAGGGTCAAAGGGGTCGAGCGACCGTCATTTACGGTGCCTTTGTAGCGGTAGCTGCCAGAGCGCTTGCCTACTTTAAGCACGAGCCCCGGAACCTCTTCATCATAGAGTGTCGCTCCTGAGCCCTCGCGGGTCGCCCGGTCGACCACACCTTGAGTCAACTTGATCGTCATCCGTTCCTCCGTGGCATAAGATGCGGCAATCTGTGCCCGGTCCGAAATTTTCTTCGATCGGGTCACTTTGGGTTAAACAGAGAAATTATGGCGAGTTCACAGTGCTTTGCGGACCACCAATCAGGTCGATGCCGTACTAAGCCGAGCTTTGAAGGGAAGTAGATGGAGATCATCAAGAACGAGGCTGAAGACGGAAAGGTCTTCGTGAACAAGTTGGCGGCCGCGGAACGTCAGCTTTCTGCTGCCATCAGGATGTACTTCATGGAAGAGGACCCCCTCGCAATTCACACCGTCGCCTCCGCCGCAATGAACCTCTATGCCGATCTCTTGAAGCGTCGAGGAAAGGACCCCGCTATCTTCGGCATCGTTTATGGGCTGCTACGGGCAGCGAGAGATTACATCGACGGCAATTTGGCGAAAGAAGACGTGGAAAAATGGGGAGACGGCGCTTTTGAGGCTCTTGAGCCCTTTATTGAGATGCTGCGCAACGATCCTGAGCTGAACGTCGATGAGATCCGGGTTTCGGGACCGCCTGCCTACGTGCAGGAGTTCTGGAGAGAGAAGAGGAAGTCATACAATTTCCTTAAGCATGCGGATCGCGACCACGCTAAACTTCTCGATCAGGCTCACTTGAACAACGAAGATCTGATATTTCAAGCTATCGGGTGCGCCGCTCATCTAAATTGCGAAATGACGCATGAGAAGGAGATGTTCTTTGCTGCGATGGTAGTATTGGGGAAGTTAAAGAAACCGGACTGGGATTCGGAACTCATAAGCGCCATGACTGCACACCCGCCCGATGAAATGATGCGTCGCGCACGAAAAGTGCTCTGTTACTCACGCGTAGATGACTAGCAAAAGATCACGGTTGGAGCGGTTGCAGACCCCCGGCTTTGCCTAGAATTTTGCCCAGCATAGTACCCAGTTCAAGGCCGTTCTAAGTTGGGTAGAGATGGACAATTCTCTTGGTTTTCCTATTTCTAACAGACACTTATCCGCCCCCGAGGAAGCCGTAGCTGTGTTTAGTCGTAGATGTTTGCACTGGCACGCAACGATTCCCAAGCTTAAGACGAGGGTTCGATTCCCTTCACCCGCTCCATCCCCCGAACGATCAAGGCCACCCGAGGATCAACGACATGAGCGACCCCGCCTATCTTGACTATCTCGACGGCGACGCCCTGACCGCCGCGGGTCTGCCCGGCTGGCCCTTCGGCTACCGCGACCGCGTGCGCTTTCACGAACTCGATGCGCTCAACCATGTGAACAACGTCATTTTTCTAAGATGGTTCGAGACGATCCGCGTTGCCTATGTGAAAGCCTACGGCCTGACCGATTACAGCCACACCGACAGCGACCCGCAACTGGTGGTGCGCCACGTCAGCGCCGATTACCTGTCGCCGATGTACCAGGACGAAAACTATCTCCTGACCGCCAGGACAACTCTGATCAAACCGTCGAGCTTCGTCATGGCCTATGCCGTCCATGTCGACGGCGCGCTTCGGGCTACCGGCACGGCGGTTGTCGTCAGCCTCGAACAGGATGGCCGTACCCGGCGCCCCCACCGACAGGATGCCATCGACCGCATGGTCGCCATGGACAGTGCCGAGAAAGCCGGATTCTGAGAGAATCCGCCACCCTTGGCACGCGCCCGCTGACACCGATCCGCGTGCGGATTGCGACGTCTGATCCTGAGTATTTCCACCAAGAAGAAGCGACAATTCGATTCAAATTGTCTTCTTCTGTTCGAAAATACTCCGGGGGGAGGGTCTTCAGACCCGGCGGGCAGAGCCCCCCTAACCGGTCACGAGGTCGATGAAGCGGTCAACATCCGCGTCTTGCGCGGACCAGTCGGCCACCAGGCGGCAGAGCGCGGTCGGGTCGCGGTCCGGATCGCCTGACATGACGTGATAGACTGCGCCCGCCTCCCGCGCGCGGCGGTGCGCGACGGAGGGCAATTCCGCGAAGATCATGTTGGCCTCGGGCGCCCAGGGAAACCCTATGCGTTCATCCTGACGTAGACCTTCGGCCAGTCGTTGGCCCGCGCGATTGGCCGACGTCGCCATCTCCAGCCAGAGGTCGTCGGTCAGGTAGGCGTCCATCTGCGCCGCGAGGTAACGCCCCTTCGACAGCAGATGCCCCGCGCGTTTGCGGCGAAGCTCGAAGTCACGGGCGAGATCGCGGTCGAAGACCACCACCGCCTCGACCGCCATCAGACCGTTCTTGGTGCCGCCGAAGCTGACCGCATCGACGCCCGCCTTCCAGCTCATCTCGGCCGCTGTCGCACCGAGCGCAACGCAGGCATTGGCGAACCGCGCGCCGTCGAGATGAAGTCTCAGACCCTGCCCATGGGCCACATTGGCGATGGCCCGGATTTCGTCCAGGGAATAAAGCGTTCCCTTTTCGGTCACGTTGGTGATCGACACCGGCCCGTGCTGCGGCGTGTGGACCGAGCGCGGCCACCGCGCGAACTCGGCGGCCAGAGCCTCGGCCGTGAACTTGTCGGCCTGATCCCCGATGGTCATCAGCTTTGCGCCGCCGGTATAGAATTCGGGCGCGTTGCATTCGTCCTCGAAGATATGCGCGGCGGGCGAGCAGTAGATCGAATCCCACGGCTCGGAGAGACAGGCAAGCGCCAGCGCATTGGCCGCCGAGCCGGTCGTCACGAACCAGACCGCGGCTTCGGGCGCCTCGAACAGGTCGCGCACCCTCTCGATGGCACGCGCGGTCAGAGGATCGTTCCCATAGCCCATGGCATAGCCGTCATTGGCGCGGGCCAGCGCCTCGATAACCTTGGGGTGCACGGGCCCGGAATTGTCGGACGCGAAAAACATCAGAGATCCTCGATGATGTGGTCTTCCCACTCGTCCTCGTCGACCTCGAACTCGGGCACCGTCCAGCCTTTGACCGACATCCCCGCCTCGTGGACGGTCTCGGCGCGGCCCGAGACGAGCGGGTGCCAGTCGTAGAGCGGCCTGCCTTCGTAAAGAAGCCGGTACGCGCAGGTCGACGGCATCCAATAGGCGATCTCGGCCAGGTTTGCGGGGGTCAGGACCACGCATTCGGGCACGAGCGTTTTTCGGATATCGTATTGTGCACAGCGGCAGGTCGCATCGTCGAGCAGCCGGCAGGCGACGCGGGTGAATGCCACTTCGTTCGTGTCGGGGTCTTCAAGCTTGTTCAGGCAGCACTTGCCGCAACCGTCGCAGAGCGCCTCCCACTCGCGGGGCGTCATGTTGCGGAGCGGCACACGCTCCCAATAGAGGTCGCGCAGGCCTTCGCGGCGGATCGGGTCTGAGGCTGTCATCCGAGGATCTCGCGCGCACGGGCGCTGTCGGCATCCATTTGGCGGATCAGCGCATCGAGGCTGTCGAATTTTTCTTCCGGACGAAGATAGGCGACAAGCGCGACGGACAGATGCGCACCGTAAAGGTCGCCCTTGAAGTCGAAGACATGGGTTTCAAGGTTTGGCCGGTTCACCCCGAACATGGGCCGGACGCCAAGAGACGCCACACCGTCGTAATCGCCTTTGTGATCGCCGTCCTGAACCCGGACGCGCACGGCGTAGACCCCGAATTTCGGCTGGTGCAGCCCGTCGAGGGACATGTTGGCCGTGGGATAGCCCAGGTCGCGGCCCCGCTGGTCGCCTCGCTCGACCGGACCTTCAATTCGGTGAAGGTGACCCAGCATTTGGGCGGCATCCTCGGGGCGGCCCTCGCTCAGCGCCTCGCGGATACGGGTCGAGCTGACCTCGGTGCCGGAGGCGGCGACGAGATCGGCAACGGTCACTCCAAAACCCATCTCACTTCCGAATTCGGTGAGCATCTCGGCTGTCCCCTCGCGGTCCTTACCAAAGCGGAAGTCGGCACCGATCGTGACGTGAACAAGGCCCAGCCGGTCACGCAGCACTTCACCCGCGAAGGCCCGCGGCGTCAGTTCGGCGAGCCGAGCGTTGAACCCGAGCTCATAGAGATGCGCCACACCGAGGCTTTCCAGACGGTGGGCCTTGGCCTCGCTGTTCATGAGGCGGAAGGCGGGCGCGTCGGGAAAGAAATACTCGCGCGGATGCGGCTCGAAGGTGACGACACCCAAGGGCGCGTCGGCAGCATCGGCCGCGATCTTCAGGATCGCCTGATGGCCGAGGTGGACACCGTCGAAATTGCCGATGGCCGCCGTGGCGCCCCGGTCTTTGTCAGCAAGAAAGGTGGTGTCCCGATGGATCCGCATGTCGCGGGGGTAGCGCCCCGCGCCGGACGCCGCAAGGGTCAGTCGAACTTGGCCGAGGGTGCGAGGACCGTAGCCTCGCCCTTGAGGACCGGCTTGCCATCGACAAGGCAACGGGTATCCAGCCGGACCCGCCGCTTGGCATAGTCGATTTCAAGAACCTCGACCTCGGCCGTCACCATGTCGCCTGGCCGGACCGGGGCGAGAAATTTCAGGCTCTGGCCCAGATAGACCGTACCGTGGCCCGGAAGCTGCTCGCCGATCACGGCCGAGATCAGGCCAGCCGTCAGCATGCCGTGGGCGATGCGCCCGCCGAAGATCGTGTCCATTGCGTAAGCGTCATCCAGGTGGACCGGGTTCCGGTCCGTCGAGACCTGCGCGAAGAGCTCGATGTCGAGATCGGTCACCTCTTTCATCAGGGTCCGGGTCATGCCGACCTCGAGATCCTCGATGACGATTGTTCCTCTGGGTGCGTTGTCCAACATGCCAAGCCCTTCTCGCAACTTAATGGCGCAAGAATGCTCCATTACGAAACTTAATTACTTCGCGGATGCAGAAAAGCAAGGGAAAACCGCCCATGCGACAGGATGTCAGAGACTTTCGATCCTGACCTCGGGGCCAAGCCCTTCTTCGAGCGTGATGTGCTCGGGGGCGACCGGACGCAGAAACATCACGGACAGTGCAAGAAGAAGAAGGACGGCGATGCTCCACATCGGGAGACCGCCGTCTTCGTTGCGTGTGAATTCGGGTGGGGGCAACATGGTCCCAGCCAAGCCGCCCATTGTGACGAGAATGGGGCGGAAATGTCGGGACGCGGAGGCGAAACGGAAACAAACCGTTGCGCTATGCCTTGTTCGGTGACGTCAGACGTTTCGGATTGTCTTCGAGAACTTATCGAACACGCCGGGGTTGCCGCAGATGAGATCGCCGGTTTCCAGCGGATCGCCCTCGCCCGACAGGCTTTCGACAAAGCCGCCAGCCTCGCGGACGATCAGAAGACCGGCGGCAATATCCCACGCGTTCAGGCGCCGTTCCCAATAACCGTCCCCACGCCCCGCCGCGACATAGGCGAGGTCCAGCGCGGCCGAGCCCCAGCGGCGGACACCGGCAGTCATCGGCAGAAGCCGGCCCAGATCTTTCAAAGTCTCCGGCAGATCGCCGCGGCCCCCAAAGGGCAGACCGGTGATGAAAATCGACTCGATCATCTTCGTGCGGTCCGACACGCGTAGACGGGATTCGTTCAGCCATGCGCCCGCGCCCTTTTCGGCCACGAACATCTCATCCTTGGCGGGGTCGAAGACCACACCCGAGACGATCTCGCCCTTGTGCTCAAGCGCGATGGACACTGCCCAATGCGGCAGCCCGTGCAGGAAATTTGTGGTCCCGTCGAGCGGATCGACGATCCAGCGGCGCGTCGGGTCCTTGCCCTCGACCGCGTCACTCTCTTCGCCCACCCAGCCATAGTTCGGACGCGCCTGCATCAGCTCGTCGCGGATGATCTTTTCGGCGGCGATGTCGGCGCGGCTCACGAAGTCGCCCGCGCCCTTGGAAGAGACCTGAAGATTCTCGACCTCGCGGAAATCCTTCACCAGGCTGCGCCCGGCGGCGCGCGCGGCTTTGATCATCACGTTGAGATTGGCGCTGCCCTGCATCGCGTGCCCCTTTGGAATAACCGGCGTCGTGTACGCAACCTCGCCCGACCGGGCAAGGTGAAAATACCCCAGTGCCCGGTCGAACGGGCGGATTGAGGCTCTGCCCCAAACCCCGGGATACTTGGGGGGCCAATAATGAACGGGCTGCGAACCCTTGGCCTCGCGGGCTAGTCGCTTTCGGCCCAGGGTCCGTGGAAACCGGTGCCGTCACGATCCCGGCGTTCGAAACCGTGGCGGCCGAAGAAGTCGCGCTGCGCCTGAATCATGTTCGTTGTTCCGCGCGCCCGCCGGTAGGTGTCGAAATAGGACAGCGCCGCAGCCAGCCCGGGAACGGGCACACCTTCTTCCATCGACGCCAGAACGACGCGCCTCAGCCCCTCAACGGCGTCGGCCAGCCGGGGCGCGATGCCGGGGGCGAGGATGAGCTGGTCATGGGGCAAACCGTCACGCGCGGCGCTCGAGATATCGTCCAGAAGGCTTGATCGGATAATGCAGCCCGCGCGCCAGATTTCAGCGATCCGGGCCAGGTCCAGCGACCAGTCGAAATGCCGCGAGGCTGCGCTCAGAAGCGCAAAGCCCTGCCCGTAGCCGATCATCCGTGCCGCCAGGAGTGCCTTCTCAAGGTCGCCATCCAGAACGTGGGACATGCGGGTCGTGCCGGTCGGATAGGTCTCTTCGGCCTTGGCTCTAGCGTCGGCCTCGGCTGACCACGACCGCGCGGCGACGGCCGCCTCGATCGCGGTCGCGGACTGGCCGAGCTTCAGCGCCTCGATCACTGTCCAGCGTCCGGTGCCCTTCTGCCCCGCCTTGTCGACGATGACATCCAGCACAGGCGCGCCCGTCTCGCTGTCACGCGCCCGGAGAATTTCGGCGGTGATCTCGATGAGGTAAGACTGCAGCGGCCCACCGTTCCACTCGGCAAAGAGGTCGGCCTGATCGGCATAGCTGCGGCCTGAGGCGTTCAGGATGCCAAAGACCTCGGCAATGAACTGCATGTCGGCATATTCGATGCCGTTATGAACGGTTTTGACGAAATGACCCGCCCCGTCCGGACCGAGCCACGCCGCGCAAGGGTCGTCCTGATAACGCGCGGCGATGGCCTCGATGATGTCCTGCACGGGGCGGTACAGGTCTTCGGTGCCGCCCACCATGATGGACGGGCCGTGCCGCGCGCCCTCTTCCCCGCCCGAGACGCCCATGCCGAGAAAGCCGATGCCCTCGTCGGTCACGCGCGCAGTACGGCGGCGCGTGTCGTTGAAGTCGGCGTTGCCCGCGTCAATGATTAGGTCGCCCTTGTCGAGCAGCGGAACAAGCGCGTCGATCACGGCATCGACGGGGTCGCCCGCCTTCACCATGATCAGAACCGCGCGGGGCGGCGTCAGCGCGTCGACCAGGGCTTCAAGGCTTTTCACGGGCGTGAAGCGATCCGAGAGAGAGCCGGTTCCTTCCATGAACTCATCGACCACGGCTTCGGTTCTGTTGTGCACCGCCACGTCGAACCCGCGATCCGCCATGTTGAGCGCCAGTGCCGCGCCCATCGTTCCCAGTCCCGTCACTCCGATCCGCGCCATCTGCCGTCCTTTCCGTCGTTACCGAGGAGGTAGGCGGCAATCAGGGAGGCTGCAAGGGGCCGCTCAGGCGGCCTCGGGCGTGAGCACGCCGAGAAGCGCGTCGATCAGGGCGTGATCCCGGTGCCGGAGCGGCGCATCCAGCGTGTCGGCCATCGCCATTCTCAGAAGCAGGCCGAGAAGCGCGGTGTGAATGGCCGTCGCCGCACGGCGCGCGTCGATGACCCGGCCATATCGCCCTGCCGCGACGAGCCGTTCGGCCAGCGCGTCGTACATTTCGGTGGTGGCGGGGTGGATGCGGCCGAGCGTGGTGAGCATGGCGCCCGAACGTCCCGGGCGCTGCCCGATCTGCGGGGTGACATACATCAGTCGGAATCTGTCGAGATCCGAGACGTGAAAGGCGGCCAGCGCCTCGACGAAGGCGCGGATCGCATGGCCCGCGTTTGTGGTGTCTGCGCGCAGCGCCGCCTTGCCCGCCGCCGCCTCGGCCTCAAGCGCGGGGCGCACCAGTGCTTCGACTAGGCGCGCCTTGTTCGGAAACCAGTAGATGATCGCCTGTTTCGAAACCCCGACCCGCGCCGCCACGCGGTCGAACGTCAGGTTGTCCGGCCCGTCCTCGCGGACGATGTCGCGCGCAACGGCAAGAATGCGCTCGACCATTTCACCATTACGCTTCGGCATGATTCCAGCCCTAACCCCTTACCAACGGTCAGGAGTATCCGCAGGAGGGGTGCGCAAGGCAAATACCTATTGGGAAACAATGGGTTTCGCGGTCTCTCAGCCGCCGCGCTGCAGTTGGACCGGGATTTTGCGGGCCAGCTTGAGAAGATGCGCCATGAACGGCTTGGCCGCGTCGTCACTGCGGATGGCGGCGTACAGGCGCTTTGTAACCCCGTCCTCGGTCAGGGGCCGGGTCACATAGTCCGAATGATAGCGCACCTCTCGAACCACCCAGTCGGGCAGCACCGCCACGCCCCGGTTGGACGCCACCAGAAGCAGGATCACGGCGGTCAGTTCCACCTGCCGGACCGCGCGCGGTTCGACCTTGGCAGGCGTGAGAAGCTCGGTGAACACGTCCAGCCGCGAACGGTCCACCGGATAGGTGATCAGAAGCTCGTCTCGGAAATCCTCGGCCACGACGAATTTCTTTTCGGCCAGCGGATGCTGGGCGGAGGCCACGAACACCGGTTCATAGTCGAAAAGCGGACGGAACTCGACGCCCCGGATCGTTTCAGGGTCGGACGACACCACAAGGTCGACCTCTTCCCGCTCCAGCGCCGGAAGCGCGCCAAAGGCGAGGCCGGGGCGGATGTCGACATCCACCTCGGGCCAGGCCTTGCGGAACTCTTCGAGGACGGGGAACAGCCACTCGAAACAGGCGTGGCATTCAACCGCGATATGCAACCGCCCGGTCTTGCCGGTCTTGAGGTTGCGGAAATCCTCTTCCAGCGCTTCCATCTCGGGGATGATCCGCTCGGCCAGCGCCAGCAGGCGCTGCCCCGCGGCGCTGAGTTTCAGGGGTTTCGAGCGCCGCACGAAAAGCTCGACACCCACCTGATCTTCAAGGCCTTTCACCTGATGGCTGAGGGCCGATTGCGTGATGTTCAGAAGGTCGGCAGCACGCGCCAGCCCACCTGCTTGGTGAATGGCGCGGATCGTTCTGAGATGACGGAACTCGATATGCATTCGCGGTTCTGCTCATAATGAACTTTAGTTTTATGAATTTGTTTCATGCTTGGTACTGTGAGACAAGAGGCTGTCTTACAGGAGTCCAACAGACATGGCCGCGCCCACAGTTTCTTTCGAGTTCTTCCCGCCGCAATCGCTCGAGGCGTCCTTCCGCCTTTGGGACACGATGAATGCGCTGGCCCATCTGGACCCGTCCTTCGTGTCGGTCACCTATGGCGCAGGCGGCACGACGCGTGACCTGACCCACGATGCGGTCAAGACCATCGGCAAGCATGCGGGGCTGAACGTGGCGGCGCATCTGACCTGCGTGGACGCGACCCGCGACGAAACGCTGGAGATCGCCAGAAGCTATGCCGAAGCCGGTGTCACCAAGATCGTCGCGCTTCGTGGCGACCCGCCGAAGGGCGCCGAGCGTTTCGTGCCGCACCCCGACGGTTTCGCGGACTCGACCGAGCTTGTGGCCGCGTTGGCCGAAACGGGTCTTTTCGACGAGATCCTCGTCGGCGCCTATCCCGATCCGCACCCCGAAGCGAGCGACCCGGATGCCGACGTCCGCTGGCTGAAGCGCAAGATTGACGCTGGCGCGACCGGCGCGATCACGCAATTCTTCTTCGAGGCCGAGACCTTCTTCCGCTTCCGCGACCGCGCGGTCGATGCCGGCATCAGCGCGCCGATCCTTCCCGGCATCCTGCCGATCCAGTCCTGGGAAGGCGTTCAGAAATTCGCCGCCCGTTGCGGCGCGCATATCCCCGAGACGCTGGCACAGGCGTTTGAGGCGGCGACCCGCGACGACAGGGTCGAACTGTTGGCGACTGCGGTTGCGACCGAGCTTTGCACCGACCTGATCGAGGGCGGCGTGGAGCACCTGCATTTCTACACGCTGAACCGCCCCGACCTGACCCGCGACGTGGCGCACGCGCTTGGTCTTGCACCTGCCGCGACGCTTCAGAAAGTTGCCTGAACCAGTCTGGCCGGCACCTCACACCGTGCTGTGCCGGTTATCCACCGACGTCGAAGAATCGGAACGCCGGTGCTGATGGCTCCGGCAGTTCTCCGGATACTTCCGTCCAGAGCATATCCGCGCCCTGCGGAAAGACCGCCCGGACGATCTGGTAGAAAACTCCGAGATCGAAGGGCATCTGCGCTGGTTCGTCTGCCTCGCCGGTGGCGAGAAAATCCGTGACCAGTTCCGATCGAAGATAGGCTGCGTTTCTGCCATCGACAGTTGCCGCAGCAGTCGGACCGGCCACGCCGAACGTCAGCAAAACATATGTAAAACAGCGGGTTACCCTGGACCGAATTCGAACCACCTACTACCCCACCAAGTATGACCTCGTGGGGGGATATAACGGTGTTTGCGGCAACGGCAACCGCTTGTTCAGTTCAGGGCAAGACGTTCGCTGACCGGAAGGCCCAGACGGTCCTTGCGATCCTCGGCGGTCGGGTGCAAAGCCTCGCTCTTGTCGCGACCCACAACGCGTCGGCGGCGCGCCAGAAAGAACCGCCCCCAGCCGCGCCACGACCCCACACGGGGCGCGTCGGCGTCGGTTGGATGGCGCAGGCGCCAGTCGGCGGGTAGCGGCAGGCTGCACCTCTCCAGCCGCTCCAGCATCCAGACCAGCGAGATATTCGCGAAGGGCCGCGCATCGGCGAAGCCGGTCAACTGGCCGCCCACATCGCCATGGCTGCCCGGAAACCAGACCTGCTCGACATGGCCGTCGAAATCGTCCGGCGTGGTCCATAGAACGGGCGCGAAGGCCTCGCGCGTCTCGTCCAACGCAACGGCGTGGAATCCGTGCCGCACATGTGCCCCCAGCCGGTCATCATGGAAAGCGTGCTTCACCTCGGCCCATTTCCAGATGAAAGGTGCGCGGAAACCCAGAGCCTTGACCGTATCAAAGACCGCCACCGCCTCGATCGGCGTCTCGGGATAGCAATAATGGTCCCGGAAATACGCGGTCAGTTCAGGGTCGCTCTCAAGCTCGTAGTGCCGGTACGCGTCCCGCACCATCCGCTCGGTCGCGCAATCCCGTCGCAAAAGACCCACGCGCCCAATCACACCCGCGAGCGAACGCGCGGCGAAGGCGCCGCGCGAGAAGCCGATCAAGTAGATTGCGTCCCCCGGACGATAGCGCGAGGCAAGCCAGCCATAGGCACGCCGTATCTGGCGGTTGATGCCACGCCCCTCGATAACATCCAGCGTGGCCGACCAGTCGGTCCATTGCACGCCCGCCTCGTAATACAGGCCCACCTGCCCGTTCTCGGCGGCCTCGTCGATCAGCTTGTAGATAAGGCCGACATTCGTCTCTTCACCGGGATCGAGCGACGACATCGTCCCGTCGAGAAGGATGACATGAGACACCGGCCCGCGGGATGACGTGGTCTGACTGCGCTCTGTACGCCGGAACAGACCCAGAAGGTCGCGGAGGCGGGCGGCGACGCTCATCTTCGCCCGACTGTCCGGCCCATTGGGCTATATTCAAAACGCCCGCTCATCCCAAAGAGATAGGGTGCCGGACGGCCCCAGTAAACGAAACAGAGTGTCAAGCCTTCGAGAGCAATGTTACTCGGCGGCGATCGCTTCCTGCTGTAGCGCCTGCCACACCCTCTCGGGCGTGAACGGCATGTCGGGCGCGTCCAGCCCGCGGGTGGAGAAGGCATCTGCCATGGCGTTCGCGATGGCGGCAAGCGCGCCCACCGTCCCCGCCTCGCCACAGCCCTTCATCCCCATCGGGTTGGTCGTAGAGGGCACTGGCTCGGTCGTGAAGCCGATCATCGGCAGGTCATAGGCGCGCGGCATGGCGTAATCCATGAAGGTCGCCGTCAGAAGCTGACCTTCGCCGTCATAGACGACGCGCTCGGTCAGCGCCTGGCCGATCCCCTGCGCCACGCCGCCGTGCACCTGACCCTCGGCCAGCATCGGGTTGATCAGGTTTCCGAAATCGTCGGTGACGGTGTAGCGGTCGACGCTCACCAGCCCGGTCTCAGGGTCGATTTCGACCTCGGCGATATGCGCGCCGTTCGGGAAGGAGCGGCTTTCAAGTTCGATCTTTTCCTGAAAGCGGAGCAGATCCTCGCGCCCGTCGGCGCGCGCCATTGCGGCCACGTCCAGCATGGTCGGCGTCTCGTTCGATCCGGGGATGCGGAAGCGCTCGTCATCGAACTCGATCCCGTCCTCGCCGGTCTTCTCGGCCAGATAGGACTGGAATGCCCTGGTCATCGTCTCGACCGTGGCAAGCGTCGCGGTGTTCTGCACCGTGACCGAGCGCGACCCGCCGGTGCCGCCGCCTTCCTTGATCAGATCGCTGTCGCCCTGAACGATCTCGATCGCCTCTACGGGGATGCCCGTCTGGTCCGACAGGAAGGTGGCATAGACCGTCTCGTGGCCCTGCCCGTTCGACTGGGTGCCGACATAGAGCCTTACCTTGCCGTTATCGCCATATTCGATGGCCGAGGTCTCTTCCTTGTCGCCCAGAATGCTCTCGATGTAGTAGCAAAGCCCCTGCCCTCTGAGCTTTCCCTTTGCCTCGGACGCGGCCCGGCGCGCTGCGAAACCGGCAAGGTCGGCTTCCCTGGCAACCCGGTCCAGCACCCGCTCGAAATCGCCGACGTCATATGTCTCGGCCAGCGCGGTCTTGTAGGGGAACTGATCGGGCTTGATGAAATTCCGCCGCCTCAGGTCCAGCGGATCGACGCCGAGCGTTCGCGCGGCGTTGTCCATCGAACGCTCGAGCGCAAAGATCGCCTCGGGCCGTCCTGCGCCACGGTAGGCGTCGATCTGGGTGGTGTTCGTATAAATGCCCCGGCAGTTCAGCGACACGGTGCGCAGGTCGTAAACACCTGTCGCGACCTTGAGGAACAGATCGGTCTGGATCGGCTGGGCGTATTGCGAGTTGTAGGCGCCGAGATTGCAGACCGTCTCGACGTGATAGGCCACGAGGCGAAAGTCGGCGTCGAACGCGAGCGTGGTGTCCGAGATCAGGTCGCGCCCGCCATTATCCGAGAGCATCGCCTCGGTCCGTTCACTCATCCAGCGGATGGGGCGCCCAAGGGCACGCGCTGCACCTGCGATCGAGAAATACTCGGGATAATCCATCCCCTTCATGCCGAAGCCGCCGCCGACGTCGGGATTGGTCACGTGGACCTGCTTTTTCTTCAGATCCAGCATCTTGGCCAGCTCGTCGCGCGTTCCCCAGACACCCTGACCGCCAAAGCCGAAATGCAGCCGCTCACCGTCCCAGTCCGCGACGCAGCCGCGCGGCTCCATCGAATTCACGATGATGCGGTTGTCCACGACACGGGTGTGTACCACATGGGCCGCGCCAGCGATTGCTGACTTCACGGTGTCCTCGTCGCCCTTGCCCCAAGTGAAGGCGACGTTTTCGGGCGCGTTCTCGTGGAGCGTTTCGCCCCCCGGCGCGATGTCCACCTTGGCGGGCAGGTCGTCGATTTCGGCAAAGACCGCCTCGGCGGCATCCTTGGCCTGGGCAAGAGTGTCCGCCACGATCAACGCGATTGGCTCGCCCACGAAACGGACGCGCCCGGTTGCGAGGATGGGCCGGAGTGTCTTGACGCCCTTGGTGCCGTCGCGGTTCTTGACCACCGTCGCCTTCATGGAATTCCGGACACCAAGCTCGTCCAGATCCTCGGCCGCGACGGCCAGACGGACGCCGTCCATCTCGCGCACATCGGTCAGGTCTACAGGCGCCAGCGTACCATGGGCCACCTGCGAACGCACGAAGACAGCGTGAAGCGCACCCTCGGGAGCGATATCGTCGATGTACCGTCCATGCCCCGTGACGAAGCGGTGATCCTCGAACCGTGCGACCGGTTGCGCCTTGCCGAACTTTTCCATCTGACACCTCGGGACTGCTACCCGCCGGACCCTAGCGGGCCGGCGGGGCGTGTCCAGAGGGTTCAGCCAGGAAAGTCGGTCGTGACGATCTCGATGGCGCCGTACCCGTTGAAACGGGTGACCGTCGCCGTCGAGTATGCGCCGAGGCCGCGGAAGACGACATAGTCGCCCGGACGGGCATCAGCCGGCAGACCCACGGCGCCCTTCAGCCGGTCGAGGCTGTCGCAGGTCGGGCCGAAGACGACCCGTTCGACCGCAGCGCCGGTGCGCCAGCCCTCTTCGCCGAGAACCGTAATGCGGTCGATATTGCCGACGATCGGAAGCTCGGCCAGACCGCCATAGATGCCGTCGTTCAGAAAGACCGAGCCGTCATGACGGATAGCCTTGATCCGGGCGGCCAGCGTGAAGGACTCAGCCACAAGCCCGCGTCCCGGCTCGCAAACCAGCGCCGGAGCGTCCGCGCCGAAAGCGCGCGCCGTAGCCTCGCCGATTGCGGCAAAGATCACTTCGAGCGCCGGAGCGTCACCGGTCCGGTGCGACGGGAAACCGCCGCCCACGTTCAGACGGGCAAGACGGACGCCGGCGCGGCGGGCCACATCGGCGGAGGCCTCGATATAGGTGACCCATGCAGACGCGGCCTCGCATTGCGTGCCTGGGTGGAACGTCATCGCCGGGACAAAACCCGCCTCTGCCACGCGCTTGAGAAGCGCCACGGCAAGGTCCGGATCGGCGCCGAATTTCGCACCGAAATGATAGGCCGCACCTGCAACCGGTAGACGGAGGCGGACGGCGATCTCGGTACGATCGGGCAGGCCGGCGGCAAGGAGCTTGTCCAGTTCGAACGGATCGTCGACGGACCAAGAGGCCATGCCGTAGCCGAGCGCGATGCGGATTTCGGCCTCGGAACGGACCGGGTTGTTGTAGTGCAGGACCGCGCGAGGGTTCCGGGCCCGGATTTTCTCCATCTCGAAGGGAGACGCCACGTCGAACGCCTCGATACCGGCCGTCATGAGGTTGTCGAGCACCGCGTCGCCGTCATTGGCCTTGACCGCATAAGTCACGAGCCCCGGAAAACCCGCCAGGAACCGCCTGGCCGTGTCCTGAAGCGTGGCAGGCGAGAAGAAAAGCACCGGCAGGTCGGGCGCCGCGTGGTTGAGATAGGCGGCAGGGGTCGACCAGAGGGCGGGAGACAGGCGCATCGGCGTTGGGTCCTAATAAGCGTTACACCGGCAGAGTCTCTTGTTTGGCCGTGGAAAACCAGTATCATTCTGAGGTAATGTCAGGTCATTTCGGACAATAAGACGGCTATATGATACAGATTGACGAAACTGATCGGGATATCCTGCGCTGCCTCAGGGAGAACGCCCGCACGCCGGTGGCCGCCATCGCCAAGCGGCTCGACCTCGCGCGCTCGACGGTGCAATCCCGGCTGGAGCGGCTGGAAAGCTCGGGCGCGATCGAGGGCTACACCGTGCGGGTCAGTTCGGCGGTCCGCGCACGACCGATCAGGGCGTCCGCGCTTCTCGAGATCGAGCCGAGGAAGCTGGTCGCGGTCATGGCGCGGCTGAGGCAGATCGATTCGATCGAGTCGGTCCACACGACCTCGGGCCGCATCGATCTTCTGGTGACCATCGCGGCCCGCACGACCGAAGAGTTGGACAAGGCCCTCGACACCATCGGCGAGATCGACGGCGTCACCGATTCCGAAAGCCTGATCCACCTGACAACCAAGCTCGACCGCCGCTGAGGGGGCGCTGCCCCCTCGACCATGCTTCGCCCGGTCTCACCCCCGGGATATTTTGGAACAGGCGAAGACAATTTTACTCAAATTTGCGCTTCTTCTTGGCTGAAATACTCCGGGGGAGCGCGGCCCGAAGGGACGAGCGGGGGCGGAGCCCCGAAATGGCCTGGCGGCTGTGGTCCCGAATGGCCTCCGGGGGTTCCCCTCGCCTTCCGGCCCGGCTAAACGATGCCCGACAAAAAAGGCATGTGACCATGGAAAAGACCTTCAACGCTGAGGACGCGGAAGCGCGGATCTACAAGGACTGGGAAGAGAGCGGCGCCTTCAGGGCCGGGGCCAACGCGGCGCCGGGCGCGGAGACATTCTCGATCATGATCCCGCCCCCAAATGTGACCGGCAGCCTTCATATGGGCCACGCCTTCAACAACACGTTGCAGGACATCCTGATCCGCTGGCACCGGATGCGCGGGCACGACACGCTCTGGCAGCCGGGTCAGGACCATGCCGGCATCGCAACGCAGATGGTGGTCGAACGCGAACTGGCCAGGCACCAGCAGCCTTCCCGCCGCGAAATGGGACGCGAGGCGTTTACCGCCAAGGTCTGGGAGTGGAAGGCCCAATCGGGCGGCACGATCATCGAACAACTGAAGCGCCTCGGTGCGTCATGCGACTGGTCGCGAAACGCCTTCACCATGTCGGGCGCTCCTGGCGCGCCTGCGGGTGAGGAAGGCAATTTCCACGACGCCGTCATCAAGGTCTTCGTCAAGATGTACGAGGACGGCCTGATCTATCGCGGCAAGCGGCTGGTGAACTGGGACCCGCATTTCGAGACGGCGATTTCCGACCTCGAAGTCGAGAATATCGAAGTCGACGGCCACATGTGGCACTTCAAGTATCCGCTCGCGGACGGGGTGACATATGAATATGTCGAGCGCGACGAAGACGGTAACGAGCTCTTCCGCGAAACCCGCGACTATATCTCCATCGCCACGACCCGGCCCGAGACGATGCTGGGCGATGGCGCGGTCGCGGTTCACCCGTCGGACGAGCGCTATGCGCCCATCGTCGGAAAGCTCTGCGAAATCCCGGTCGGCCCGAAGGAGCACCGCCGCCTTATCCCGATCATCACCGACGAGTACCCCGACCCGACTTTCGGCTCGGGCGCGGTCAAGATCACCGGCGCCCATGATTTCAACGACTATCAGGTTGCCAAGCGCGGCGGCATCCCGATGTACCGCCTGATGGACACGAAAGGTGCGATGCGCGACGACGGCGCACCCTATGCCGAGGCGGCGGGCGTGGCGATTTCCGTCGCCAAAGGCGAGGCGATGCTGACCGAGGCCGAGGCGGATGCGGTCAACCTCGTCCCCGACGATCTGCGCGGTCTCGACCGCTTCGAGGCGCGCACGCGCGTCATCGATCAGATCACCTCCGAGGGTCTGGCCGTTATGACCGAGGCAACGGATCCGCGCCTCGGCAAGGCTGCCGTCAAGGCGCCCGTCGAGCCCTCCGAAGGCGGCGAGATGCGGACCGAGGACGAGAACCTCGTCCCCCTCGTCGAGGCCAAGAAGATCATGCAGCCCTTCGGGGATCGCTCGAAAGTCGTCATCGAACCCATGCTCACCGACCAGTGGTTCGTCGACACTGCCAAGATCGTCGGCCCGGCGCTGGAAGCGGTGCGGAACGGCACGACCGACATCCTGCCCGAGCAGCATAAGAAAGTGTACTTCAACTGGCTCGAGAACATCGAACCGTGGTGCATCTCGCGTCAGCTCTGGTGGGGGCATCAGATCCCGGTCTGGTACGGCTTCGACCTGACCGGGGCGGGGTTCACCGACGACGAAGGCGACGGCGCGCTGGACGAGGTCGAACTCCGGCGGCTTTTGTCGGACCAATCGCTTTTGAAGGGCGACGAACGTCACCACGCGGCGGCGTCCTTTGCCGAGGTCGCAGAGCGTTTCGGGGATGTCCTTGCCGACCTTCCGACACCCGTTCACCACGCCCGCGTGGTCGAGGTCGCGGACCGCGCGACAGCAATCGACACGATCAGCGAAAGCCTTGCGGCTTATACGGTGGATCAGGACCCGACGAAGCTGGTCTACCCGGTCTGGCGCGACCCCGACGTCCTCGACACCTGGTTCTCCTCCGGCCTCTGGCCCATCGGCACCCTCGGCTGGCCCGAGGAGACCGAGGAGCTGAAGAAATACTTCCCCACCTCCGTCCTCATCACCGGCTTCGACATCATCTTCTTCTGGGTCGCCCGGATGATGATGATGCAATACGCCACCGTGGGCGAACGACCCTTCGACACCGTCTATGTCCACGCGCTTGTCCGCGACGAGAAGGGCAAGAAGATGTCGAAATCACTTGGTAACGTGCTCGACCCGCTGGAGCTGATCGACGAATTCGGCGCCGATGCCGTCCGCTTCACGCTCACTTCCATGGCCGCAATGGGCCGCGACCTGAAGCTCTCCACGCAGCGCATTCAAGGCTACCGCAACTTCGGCACCAAGCTCTGGAACGCCGCGCGCTTCGCCGAGATGAACGGCGTCTTCGGCCATGCGCGATGGCAGCCGGGACAGCCCATCGAGGCGACCGCGAACAAGTGGATCGTGGGCGAGATCGCCAAGACGCGGGCCGCCGTGGACGAGGCGCTGACGGCCTTCCGCTTCAACGACGCCGCCAACGCGCTCTACGCCTTCACATGGGGCACGTTCTGCGACTGGTATCTCGAGTTCTCGAAACCACTCTTCGACGCGGACGCCGCCGAGGAAACACGCGCAGTCATGGGCTGGGCACTCGATCAGGTTCTGATCATGCTCCACCCCTTCATGCCCTTCATCACCGAAGAGCTCTGGGGCGCGTCCGCCACGCGCGAGAAACACCTGATCCATGGCGACTGGCCGACCTATGGGGCCGACCTGATCGACACCGAGGCCGATGCCGAAATGGCATGGGTCATCGACCTGATCGAAAAGGTCCGCTCGGTCCGGGGCGAGATGAACGTCCCCGCCGGCGCCAAGGTGCCGCTTCTCAAACTTGCGCTGGACGAGACAGGCGAAGCGGCCTGGGCGCGGAACGAAGCGATGATTCTGCGCCAGGCAAGAATAGAAAGCCTCACCTCCACCGATGCCGCGCCCAAGGGTTCGGCCACCATCGCGGTGCATGGGGGCACTTTCGCGCTGCCCCTCGAAGGGCTGATCGACATTGCCGCCGAAAAGGCGCGGCTCGAGAAGAGCCTCGGCAAGCTCGCCAAGGAAATGGGAGGGCTGAAAGGGCGGCTCTCCAACCCGAAATTCCTCGAAAGCGCGCCGGATGACGTGGTCGAGGAAACGAAAGAGCTTCTCTCCGGAAAAGAGGAAGAAGAGACGCGCCTGAAAACAGCGCTCGCGCGCCTTGCCGAGGTGTCCTGATGGCCTTCTTCTTGGTCAAAAAACTCCGGGGAGGTCCGGAGGGGCAGCGCCCCTCCGGCAGCGCGGCTGCGACAGCACCCGCGCACCGGAATGCGTCCGCATTCCGTCCGGACGCCGTCCCGGCATCCGACCACCGCGACCCGCGAAGCGGGGCGCAACCATGAGCGGCGCGAAACTGACGAAGATCGCCGAGGCGCTTCCGTCGACCGTCCCCTTCGTCGGCCCCGAGGCCGCCGAGCGTCAGCGGGGCACCGCCTTCACCGCGCGGCTCGGGGCGAACGAATCCGTCTACGGCCCGTCGCCCAAGGTTCTCCGCGCCATCGAGGCCGCGGCCCCCGATGTCTGGATGTATGGCGACCCCGAAAGCCACGATCTCCGACGCGCACTTGCCCTGCATCACGGAGTCGAGATGTCCGAGATCGTCTGCGGCGCAGGCATCGACGGACTTCTGAACTCGATTGTCCGGCTCCATGTCGAACCGGGCGTCTCTGTCGTGACCTCGGACGGGGCCTACCCCACCTTCAATTACCACGTGGCAGGCTATGGCGGCACGCTGACCAAGGTGCCGTTTCGGGATGACCATGAAGACCCCGAGGCGCTTCTGCGAGCGGCGACCGAAACGGGGGCGCGGCTCATCTATCTCTCGAACCCCGACAACCCGATGGGCAGCCACCATCCCGCGCAAGTCATCGACGACATGATCGCGGACCTTCCCGACGGCTGCCTTCTGGTCCTCGACGAGGCCTATATCGAACTCGCTCCGGACGGCACCGCGCCGCTGATCGATACGTCGAACCCGCAGGTCATCCGGATGCGGACCTTCTCGAAGGCCTATGGCATGGCCGGAATGCGGATCGGCTACGCCATCGGAGAGGCTGGCGTCATCCGCTCGTTCGAGAAGGTGCGCAACCATTTCGGCATCGGCCGCCTCAGCCAGCAGGCAGCGCTCGCCGCGCTGGCCGACACCGAGTGGCTGGAGATCGTCCGAGCCGAGGTCGCCAGAGCGCGCGACCGGATCGCCGGCATCGCCCGAGAGAACGGCCTGACGCCCCTGCCATCCGCCACGAACTTCGTCACCATAGATTGCGGGCGTGGCGCGGAATTCGCCAAGACCGTGCTCGACGCGCTCGTGGCGCGCGGCATTTTCATCCGGATGCCCTTCGCCGAGCCGGGCAATCGCTGTATCCGGGTCAGCTGCGGCACGGATCAGGACCTCGACCGCTTCGCCGCAGCCCTGCCCCCGGCGCTGGCGGAAGCTGGATCCGCAATGAACGACGGCTGAATCCCGCCGCTCGCGAAATTTTGTTTCGCCTTGTCCGAATTCAGGTCTGGAACCGCGTCACAATGCCGCTATTCTTGGCGCATGTACGATCGCAGACCCGAACATCCCTCGCCCGTACCGGACTATACCGGGGCCTTTCTGGCCTCGTTCGGCGTGCTGATCTTCATGGCACTTTTCGCGATATGGGCGATCTGGGGTCTGATCATGGCGGGCATCGTGAGCTGGATCGCCGACCGGCTGATCACCATCGATTTCCGGCGCAAGCGCACCTGATCAAGCCGGGCCGCCCCCTTCAGCAATGACCGAAAGCGCGGCATCGATCGCCCCTGCCCCATGCGGAAGCCCGAGCGCACGAAGCCCGGCCCCGATCGAGCCCAGAACTGCCAGCACCATCTGCGCGTTCACGTGCCCCATATGGCCGATCCGAAAAGCCTGATCCTGCGGCGTGAACCCAAGCCCGATCCCAAGCGTCAGCCCTGCCTCGCGCGTGCACCAGTCGCGCAAACGCGCCCCGTTCTCGCCACCGGCCCGAATGCTGGTCACCGCGTGCGAGCGCGCGGCGGCGTCCGGCACGTTCAGCGACAGGACCCCGCCATCCGTGCTCCAGCAGTCGAGAGCGGCCCAAACCGCGCGCGCCAGCGTCGCGTGGCGTTGCCAGACATGTTCCAGCCCCTCTTCGGCGATCATGTCCAGCGCCTCGCGCAGCCCATAGAGGTGATGCGTCGGCGCGGTGCCATCGAAATAATGGTAGAAAAGTTCGGGCGAGACACGAGGCCGCCAGTCCCAGTAATGCGTGACGGCGCGTGCCGTCTCGCGCACCCGGTCCGCACGGTCGTTGAAGAAAACGAATGCCATGCCGGGCGGCGTCATCAGCCCCTTCTGACAGGCGGCCACGGTCACATCCACGCCCCAGGCGTCCATCTCGTAGACGTCGCAGCCAAGGCTGGCGATGCAATCGACCATGAAGAGCGCGGGATGCCCGGTTTCGCGGATCGCCTGCCCGAGCGCTTCGATATCCGCCCGGACCGAGGAAGACGTATCCACATGGGTCGTCAGAACGGCGCGGATCGAGCCATCGTCGCGGGCCAGACGCTCGGCCACCGCCTGCGGATCGACGGGATGCGTTGTTCCGCAATCCACGATATCGACCACCGCGCCCAGGCGCTCGGCCATATCCGCCCAGCCCCGTGCGAAACTTCCCATGGCGGGGACCAGCAGCCTGTCGCCCGGCGACAGGACATTGGACAGCGCTGCTTCCCATGCGCCGTGACCGTTCGCGATATAAATCGCCGCATGACCGTCGGTGCGGGCCACCTTCTTCAGATCGCGGATGAGGCCAGGCACCATCTCGACCAGTTCGCCCTCGTAGATATTCGGCGCCGGGCGGTGCATTGCGGCCAGCACCCTGTCGGGAATGACCGAAGGTCCCGGAGTGGCAAGATAGGGGCGGCCTTGGGAAAGCGTCATCGTCTACCTGTCGGAAATACTCGTCTCACGACCTCCGCCTAAGCGCAGGCCCGCGCGCCGTCAATCGGCGCTTCTTGTCTGAAGCGGCACCAGCGGATAGGACATCCCGAGAACGCAGGAACCCACCCGTGAGCCGCACCGACGAACTTTCAGACGACCAGAGCGTGGACGCCTCGGCGGACCGCGCCCGAAGCTCGTCCGTTCAGGCAGGCGATCTGGCGCTGCTGTCGTGGCTCTGGCGGAGTTATCTCAAGCCGCAGCGTCTCTGGCTCGGTTTCGCGCTGTTCTTCATGGCGGTCGAAGGCTCGATGCTGGGTGCTCTGAGCTACATCATCCAGCCCATGTTCGACGAGGTCTTCATCGCCGGCGACCGGTCGGCGGTCTACTGGGTTGCCGCCGCCGTCGGCGGCATCTTCGTCATCCGGGCGGTGTCCGCCTTTTCTCACCGGATGCTGATGCAAGGCGCGGGTCTCAGGATCATCACGACCATGCAGCGGGACATGGTCGCTCATCTGATGACGCTCGACAGCGCGTATTTCCAGAAGAACCCGCCCGGCACCCTGATCGAACGGGTGCGCGGCGACACGGGCGCGGCCAATATGATCTGGGGCGTGATCCTGAGCGCAGCGGGGCGCGACCTCATCGGGATGATCGCGCTTCTGGGTGTTGCGATCTCGGTGGATCCGCTCTGGACGCTGGTCGCGGTGGCGGGTGTGCCGCTGCTTCTCGGCCCTGTCGTGGCGCTTCAGCGCTATGTGCGGAAGACGACTTTCCGCGCCCGCGAGGCGGCGGGTCGGCTTTCGACCCGGCTGGACGAGATTTTCCACGGCGTCAACACGATCAAGCTGAACACGTCGGAGCGCCGCGAGAACAACCGGTTTACCGAGGCCACGGACGGTTACCTCAAGCAAGAGATGAAGGCCCGCGCCGGTCAGGCCGGTATTCCGATGATGACCGATTTCGTCGCCGCCATCGGCTTTGCCGGGGTGCTGGTCTACGGCGGCAATCAGATCATCGACGGCGACAAGACCGTGGGCGAATTCATGTCCTTCTTCACCGCGATGGGCCTTCTGTTTGAGCCGGTCCGCCGGGTGGCCAACGTCACCGGCGCGTGGCAGGCGGCGCGGGCCAATCTGGAGCGTATCCAGGAGGTGTTCCGTTCCTCCCCAACGATCTCTTCGCCCGACACCCCCGCCCGGCTGGCGACGCAGCCGGACGAAGCCGATATCGTTTTCGAGGATGTCGTGGTCGTCTATGGCGGCGAGCCCGCCCTTAACGGCGCAAGCTTCACGGCCAAGGCAGGGCAGACGACGGCGCTTGTCGGGGCATCCGGCGCTGGCAAATCCACCGTTTTCAACGTGCTCACCCGGCTGGTCGACCCGTCGAGCGGCGCGGTGCGGATCGGCGGCACGCCGTCCGGCACGCTCGACCTGAAGGACCTGCGCTCGCTCTTTTCGGTGGTCACACAGGACGCACCGATGTTCGACGAAAGCCTTCGGGACAACATCGTACTCAGCACGCCCGGCGTCGATGACGCGCGGATCGAGGAAGCGGTCGCGGCGGCCAACCTGTCGGAATTCGTCGCGCGGCTTCCCGACGGTCTCGACACGCCGGCAGGTCCGCGCGGCTCCGCTCTCTCGGGGGGGCAGAAACAGCGGGTCGCCATTGCCCGCGCGCTTCTGAGACGCGCCCCGGTACTGCTTCTGGACGAGGCGACCTCGGCACTAGATGCCGAAAGCGAGGTCAAGGTGCAGGAGGCGCTCGACGGCCTGGCGCAAGGGCGCACGACACTTGTCATCGCACACCGGCTGTCCACTGTGCGGAAGGCGGACAAGATCATCGTGATGGAAAACGGCCGGGTCGTGGACGAAGGCCGCCACGAAGAGCTTCTGGAGCGCGGCGGCGTCTATGCCAAGCTTCACGCGCTGCAATTCGACGGCTGACCGCGCCGCGGCGCGTCGGCGGGCCAGAAGGAGTTTTGAACATGACCGACAGAACGGTTTTCAGGATCACGGGCGAGGATGCCCGCGACTTCCTGCGAGGGCTGGTCACCAACGATGTCGGGCGGCTCGACAAGGGCGCGGTCTGGGCCGCGATCCTGTCGCCGCAGGGCAAGTACCTGGCCGATTTCTTTCTGGTGCCTGAGGGCGACGCCATCCTTCTCGACGTGGCGACACCGCTTGCCGCCGGGCTGTTGCAGCGGCTGACCATGTACAAACTCCGCTCCAAGGTCTCGATCGAACCGTCGGGCATCGATGTCTCGCGCGGTCTAGGCCCGGTGCCAGACGGCGCTTTTGCCGATCCGCGGCACGAGGCGCTCGGCTGGCGCGCCTATGACGGGCGCGCGGGCGAGCCGCTCGACGACACGAGTATACGGGTCGCACATTGCATCCCCGAAAGCGGGATCGAGCTGATCCCCAACGACACCTATCCGCTGGAAGCGGGGTTCGAGCGGCTGCATGGGGTCGATTTCCGCAAGGGCTGCTATGTCGGGCAGGAAGTCACCGCCCGGATGAAGCACAAGACCGAGCTGCGCAAAGGTCTTGCCACGGTCGAGATCGAGGGCGAAGCACCTGTCGGCACCGAGATCATCACCGAAGACGGCAAGGCCGCGGGCACGCTTTACAGTCAGGCCGAAGGCAAGGCGATCGCCTATCTGCGCTTTGACCGGGCCACGGGTCCGATGCGCGCCGGTGATGCGCGTTTGCGCCTTCCGGACGGCGCATGAAAAAGCCCGCCGGGATGCTCCGGCGGGCCCATTCACAAGCTGAGGATCAGGTCAGGCGACTTCCGTCTCGACCTCGATATTGCCCTTCGTGGCGTGCGAGTACGGGCAGATGAAGTGGCCCCGCTCGGCGATTTTTTCGGCCACGTCCCGCTCGACTCCGGGCATCGAGACCACAAGTTTGACCTTGAGCCCGAAGCCACCTTCGCTCCGCCCGCCGATACCGACATGGGCCGTTACGGTCGCGTCATCCGGCACGGTGCCCAGCTTTTCGTTTTGAGCCGCAAAGCGCATCGCACCGAGGTAGCACGCGGCATATCCGGTCGCGAAGAGCTCTTCGGGGTTGTGTCCCTTGCCGGAACCTCCCAACTCGGTCGGAGGCGCCATGGTGACCGTCAGCATACCGTTCGTCAGGCCCGCCCGGCCCTCGCGGCCGCCGCCGGTAGCTTTCGCCTCGGTCCAGTATTTCGTTTCAATAGACATAGCTTTCCTCCGTTACATTACGCGATTAAATCGTGCACGATTAATTAGAGCCTGTCAGGCGGATTGTCAATCGCTTGCAAGAATATCGCGCGCGACATACACTCCATTCATGACGCTCGCACCTGAGGATATGATCTGCTTCGCGCTCTACTCGGCGGGCCATGCGATGCAAAAGGCGTACCGCCCCCTTCTGGACGAGCTGGGTCTGACCTATCCGCAATACCTCGTCCTCAGTGCGCTCTGGACGAAGGACGCAGATCAAACGGTCAATGGGATCGGACGGCGCCTGCAATTGGAGTCGAGTACGCTGACCCCGCTTCTCAAGCGGCTCGAACTGATGGGGCTGGTCAGCAGGACGCGCAGCGACAAGGACGAACGCCAGGTGGTGATCGCGCTCACGGCCGAGGGCCGCGCAATGAAGACGCGCGCGGCACATGTGCCGCGCTGCATCGCCGAGAAAACCGGCATGACGCTAGACGAAATCGAGCGCCTGCGCGATGATGTGATGAGGCTGAGAAGCAGCCTGCGCGAAGCCTAGGCTCAGGCCCGTTCGGCGTATTCCATCGTCTCGGTGTTGACGATGATGTCCTCGTCCTGCCCGACGAAGGGCGGAACCATGACCTTGACCCCATTGTCCAGAATCGCGGGCTTGAACGAGTTTGCCGCCGTCTGGCCTTTGACCACCGGCTCGGTCTCGACCACCTTGCAGGTCACTTTTTGCGGAAGCGTCGCGTTCAGCGCTTCGCTTTCGTAATATTCGATCTGGATCGTCATGCCGTCCTGAAGGAAAGGGCGCCGATCGCCGAGGATATCCGCCGGAAGCTCGATCTGCTCGAACGTCTCGCTGTCCATGAAGACCAGCATGCCGTCGGTTTCGTATAGAAACTGCTGATCTTTCTGCTCGAGACGCACGCGCTCGACCTTGTCCGCAGAGCGGAAACGCTCGTTCAGCTTGGAACCATTGCGCAGGTTCTTGAGTTCCACCTGTGCAAAGGCACCGCCTTTGCCGGGCTTTACATGGTCGACCTTCACGGCAGCCCAAAGGCCGCCATTATGGTCGAGTACGTTTCCGGGGCGAATCTCGTTCCCGTTGATCTTGGGCATGTTGTTAACCCTGCGTAAAGGTTGATGGAGAGTTGGGGTGTCCTATATTCGACCGAAGAAACGCTGACAAGGCGCGTAAATCCGGAGGAAGTGGCGATCTGTTATGCATACAGCGCATATCAGGTATTCCAAAAAAGAAAGACTAAAGTGGTCGCGAAGCCGTCATAAGGGGCGGCACGCCATGAAACGCGACAGGAAAAACAAAGGTGGATAATGGCTGACTTTGTGGACGGCACGGCATTCAATCACGAGCAGGGCAATCGCGCGCGAAAACTTTTCGCAGCCGTGGTGCTGGCGGCGCTCGATGATGCCATCGCCGACGACAAGAAATACGGCAACGGACCGGAGCAGATTGCGCGTTGGGCGCGGTCGCGCGACGGTCGCGAGGTTCTGACCTGTGCGGGCATCGACCCGAACGAGCGCGTGGTCAAGGGCCTGATGGAATTCGTCTCCAAAGGCGTGCGGACTTCGGTCGCGCTCAGCCGTGAGGAAAGCGAACGGCGCAATGCAGCTGAGCAGGCGAAAGCCGCCTGATATCAGCCGGATTTCTTGAAAAAGGCGCGTCCCGGCGGGGCGCGCTTTTTCTTTTGGGAACCCTGTCTTCCGACTATCTGCCGCCTGATAAGGATCGCCGCGTTTCGCTCTGGGAACGCGGACGGCAATACGCTACCTCTCGGCCAGAACCACGCCCAAACCGGAGTTCCCGATGTCTGACGCCCTTCCCTTCGATACAGCCCTTCTGGACAAGCTCGCCGAAGCGGTGGTGCGCACCGGTCTGAATGTATCCGAGGGCCAGAACGTGTTCCTGACCGGCTCGGCAGAAGCGCTCCCGCTCATCCGCCGCGTCGCGCGCGAGGCGTACAAGGCGGGCGCGGGCATCGTGGTGCCGGTCCTTTCGGACGAAGACCTGACACGAGCACGGATGGAACTGGCGCGGGATGAGGCGCTCGATGCCGCGCCCGCATGGCTCTATCAGGGGGTTGCGCAGGCCTTCGAGGACAACTGGGCGCGCTGCCATATCGCCGCCGACAATCCCATGGCGCTGGCGGACCAGGACCCGGCCCGCGTGGCGCGCGCGGCGCGGGCCAACTCGAAGGCCTACAAGCCCGCTATGGCGAAGATCGCGAATTTCGAGATCAACTGGTCCATCGCCGCCTATCCGGGTCGCGCCTGGGCCGAGCAGGTGTTCCCCGACCTCGACGCGGATGCCGCGCAGGCCGCCCTCGCCCAAGCGATCTTCAAGGCAAGCCGCGTCGACGTGGAGGACCCTGTCGCTGCCTGGGCCGAACACAATGTCGAGCTCGCACGCCGCCGCGACTGGCTGAACGCGCAGCGCTTCGATGCGCTGCATTTCCGCTCCGAGGGCACCGACCTTACGGTTGGTCTGGCGGACGGCCATCTCTGGGCAGGTGGCGCGGCAGAGGCCAAGAACGGCATCGTGTGCAACCCGAACATGCCGACTGAAGAGGTCTTCACTACACCGCACAAGATGCGCGTGAGCGGACGCGCACGCGCGTCGAAACCACTTGCATACCAGGGGACGCTGATCGACGGGATCGAAGTCGTGTTCGAAGACGGTCGGATTACCGAGGCGCGGGCCAGCAGGGGCGAACAGGCGTTCCTAAACCTGCTTGATACGGACGAAGGTGCACGGCGCCTGGGCGAAGTTGCGCTGGTGCCTCACGCCTCCCCGATCTCGCAGTCCGGCGTTCTCTTCTACAACACTCTTTTTGACGAAAACGCCGCCTGCCACATCGCGCTTGGCAACTGCTATACCGAGTGCCTTGAGGATGGCGGTGCTCTTACCGGAGACGCATTGGCGGCGCGCGGAGGCAACGAGAGCCTCGTTCACGTTGACTGGATGATCGGCGCGAAGGATACCGAGATAGACGGCATCGCGGCAGATGGAACCCGCGTGCCTGTCTTCCGGGGCGGCAACTGGGCCGACTGATCCTCAGCCGGCGCCAGCCAGAGCCACTTCTCTCAGTCGGTCCGGCGCATGGATCGTCAGCCGGTCACGGCGGAGCGTGATCAGGTCGTCGCGGCGCAGTTCCTGAAGCTGCCGGTTCGTGTGCACAAGGCTCAGGCCAAGAGCGTCCGACAAATCGGTCTGCGTCATCGGAAAGGACATCATGCCGTCCTCGACGCGACCCACGCGTGCAAGGCGTCCATGGACCTCCCACAGAAAATGGGCAATGCGCTCCTTCGCGTTCAGGCGGCCAAGGCGGAGAATCTGGTTGCGCATGTGCAATGCCTCGAGAGCCTCGACCCGATTGACGCAATCGCGCAGACCTGAACGCTCGGTCATGACGCGCAGAAACGCGGACGGTTCGACCGCGGCGAGGCTCATGTGACTGAAGGCCACTGCGGCATAGTCCGACGTCCCAATCGCCAGACTATCCAGACCGACGATATCGCCCGGCAATGCGACGCTCAGGATCTGGCGTCGGCCGTCGGCAAGAGGCACGCATCGCATCGCCCAGCCATCCAGAACCAGAAATACCGCGCGGGGCTTTGCGCCCACGGCAACGAATTCCTGTCCACGCCGTGCATCCATCGGAGTGTGCGGCAGGGTGAAGAACGCATTTTCGTCCTCTCGCGTCAGACCGCGCTCGCCGCCAAGATTGTTGGCGCACACGCTGAGCGGGTGAACGAATTCTCCGGTTTTGATCTGGTCACGCACGATGAGTTCCTTTCGTCAAGGCAACCCTGACGAAGGATGGCAAGTTCCCGAAAACCTTTAGGTGCTTCGCCGCACAGTCACGCTCAAGCGCGGCGGACTAGGTGCATTTATTTAAACTTTTTAATGCTTTGCCCCTCAAAACGGGACATCGCCACCGGAACTTGCCGCAGTCACGAATTTTGCGACGACTTTCTTTTCACCGGCCTTTTCAAAGGCGATATCCAGTTTGTCGCCTTCGATGCCCGTGATCCGCCCGTAGCCGAATTTCTGGTGAAACACCCGGTCACCCACCGAATGGGCCGAGATCGCCGTCGCGTCGATGGTCATGTTCCGGCCCTCGCTCGGCTGCGACATCGGGCGGTGCCCTGCGCGGGACTGAAGCCGTTTCCAGCCGGGCGAGTTGTAAACATCCGCGCGGCTGGCCCGCTCATAAAGGTCCGACCCAGTTCCGCCCGAGATTGACGGCGATGCGCTTGCCGCCATGCCCGCGGCCCCGAAGCCGCCGCCATAGAGCCCCGGCGGGGTCAGAACCTCGACATGGGCCTCCGGCAATTCGTCGATGAAACGCGACGGCAGCGCCGACTGCCACTGGCCATAAACACGGCGGTTGGCCGCGAAGCTGATCGTACACAGCTCTTCGGCCCGCGTGATGCCCACATAGGCGAGACGCCGCTCCTCTTCGAGACCCTTGAGCCCGGTTTCGTCCATGGATCTCTGCGACGGGAAAAGCCCGTCCTCCCACCCTGGCAGGAAGACCGCGGGAAACTCCAGCCCCTTGGCCGCATGAAGAGTCATGATAGAGACCTTCTCGCCCCCATCGTCGCGCTCATTGTCCATGACAAGGCTCACATGTTCCTGAAACCCCTGCAGGTTCTCGAACTGGTGCAACTGGTTGATGAGCTCTTTCAGATTCTCCAGCCGGCCCGGCGCTTCGGGCGTCTTCTCGTTCTGCCAGAACTCGGTATAGCCGGATTCCTCCAGAATGATCTCGGCGAGTTCGACATGGTCATGGGCGCTGCCCCTTGGGGCGTCCATATCCTCGACCACCGCATCCGGATCGTCCTGCGGGGCCACGGCCTGAGCCCGCGCCTCGGCGTGCCAGCGGTCGATCCCGTCGATCAGTTTCCGCAACTCGGCCGCGCCCTTGCCGGTCAGCCCTTTGGACTGAAGCAGCAGCCGCGCCCCTTCGACAAGACTTACGCCGTTCTGCCGGGCGGCAACCTGAATTTTCTGCTGCGCCTTGTCGCCGAGACCGCGCTTAGGCGTGTTCACGATCCGCTCGAAGGCCAGATCGTCTTCCGGGCTGACGGCCACGCGGAAATAGGCCATGGCATCCCGGATCTCCATCCGCTCGTAAAAGCGCGGACCGCCGATGACACGATAGGGAAGCCCAATGGTCAGGAACCGGTCTTCGAAGGCGCGCATCTGGTGCGAGGCCCGGACGAGGATCGCAATCTCATCGAGACCGAAGGGCCGCATCCCCCGCGTGCCGGTCTGCATCGCCTCGATCTCTTCCCCGATCCAGCGCGCCTCTTCCTCGCCGTCCCAATGGCCGATCAGGCGGACCTTTTCGCCCTCCTCCGCCTCGGTGAAGAGCGTTTTGCCCAACCGGCTTTCGTTCGATGCGATGACCCCAGAGGCGGCCGCGAGGATATGTGGCGTCGAGCGGTAGTTCTGTTCCAAACGCACCACCTTGGCGCCGGGAAAGTCCTTTTCGAACCGCAGGATGTTGCCGACCTCTGCACCCCGCCAGCCATAAATCGACTGGTCGTCATCGCCGACGCAGCAGATGTTCCGGTGCCCTCCGGCCAGAAGCCTCAGCCAGAGATACTGCGCGACGTTGGTGTCCTGATATTCGTCCACGAGGATGTAGCGGAACCAGCGGCGGTACTGTTCCAGCACGTCGTCATGGGTCTGGAAGATCGTGACGACGTGAAGAAGGAGGTCGCCGAAGTCGACCGCGTTGAGCGACCTCAGCCGCTCCTGATACTGGGCATAGAGCTCGACGCCCCGGTTGTTGAACGCGCCGTGTTCGGCGGCGGGCACCTTGTCAGGTGTCCAGGCACGGTTTTTCCAGTTGTCGATGATGTGGGCCAGTTGCCGCGCGGGCCAGCGTTTCTCGTCGATCCCCTCGGCCACCACCAGCTGCTTCAGAAGGCGCACCTGATCGTCTGTGTCCAAGATGGTGAAGCTGGTCTTCAGGTCCACAAGCTCGGCATGTCGACGGAGAAGTTTGACCGAGATCGCGTGGAAGGTGCCGAGCCACGGCATCCCCTCGACCGTCTGGCCGAGCAGCCGGGCGACGCGGGATTTCATCTCGCGCGCGGCCTTGTTGGTAAAGGTGACGGCAAGGATCTCGTTCGGGCGCGCGGTCCCGGTCCAGAGAAGATGCGCGATGCGCGCAGTCAGCGCCTTGGTCTTGCCCGTCCCCGCACCGGCAAGCATCAGGACCGGGCCGTCAAGCGTCGTCGCCGCCTCGCGCTGAGGGGCGTTCAATTCGTCCAGATAGGGCGCAGGCCGCGCTGCAAGAGCCTGCGCGGAAAGCGGCATGCGGTCGGGGAATTCGTCTTCTGCGAAATCACTGCTCATGGCGCGGGAGACTAGCGCGCCTGAGAGGCGAGTTAAAGAACTGTTCTTCTTCTGTTCACGGAGACAGATTGCGCCTCCGGCGGGAGTATTTCCGCCAAGAAGAAACGGGTCAGTTACCGAGACTCGGGGCCTGGAATTCCGCGCCGAGCTCGCAATGGGTGCGGGTGCTTGCGCTTTGCGGGAGGTCGTCAAGCGTCTTGTCGAGCCCGACGCCGCGGAAGGGCGACGTGGCGGCCCAGCGCAGAACGAAATTCTTGCGGCATGTTCCATAAGGCACGCCGAGGCGGCGGGTGACGAGGCGCATTTCCTGCTCGTAGCGCCCCTCCATGCCGTCGGTATCGATCAGGATGACCATGGGCCGTTTGCCGGTCAGCATCGATGCGAAAACCGCCTGATGAACGCTGTCGCGCGCCGAAGACGTGTTATCAAGCCCGACTTCGATCACGTGGGTCGGCGTCTCGCAATCGGTCCGAATGTGGCGCGTCTCGCCCAGCGAGGGGAAATACTGCTTCTGTTCCGTGACGCCCCCGCCGAGAAGACCGCAGAGCAGCGCCGTCACCGCAAGTTCGTTCATAGCACCCTCACATACACCCTGAGGGAAATGGTAAGTGGATTTGCGGATCGGCGTAAGAGGTCATTCAAATGCCTCGCGTTTTCGGTTAAGCGGCGCTCATGTCGCTCGATCATCTCTATCCGACCATCGAACACCTGCGCCGGACCGCGCGGCGGCGCCTGCCCGGTTTCGTCTGGGGTTACCTCGAAGGGGGTGCCGGTAACGAGGCGGCCCATGCCCGCGCCGAAGCGGCGATGGAGGCCGTCACGCTCAGCCCCGGTATCCTGGCAGGCGATCCCGCGCCCGACATGACAACCGAGTTTCTGGGTGAGAGCCACAAGCTGCCCTTCGGCATCGCGCCGGTCGGCATGTCTGGCGTCGTCTGGGCCGATGCCGAGCGTCTTCTGGCGCGGGCCGGGCGCGAGGCGGGCATTCCCTATGGCCTTTCCACCGTCGCGGCAGCAACACCGGAAGAGGTATCGAGCGCCCTCGGCCCTTCCGCGTGGTTTCAGCTTTACGCGCCACGCGATCCCGAGATCCGCCGCGACATCCTGAGGCGGGCCAGGGAGGCGGGCTTCAACACGCTGGTCTTCACGCTGGACGTGCCGCTTCTCAGCCGCAGACCGCGCGAGCTCAGGGCGCGTCTTGCCAATCCGATGAAGCTGACGCCGGGAGTGCTCCTCGAGAGCGCCATGCATCCGGCCTGGGCCCTTGGCCATTTCGGCCGCCCCATTCCCCGACCGAAGATCTTCGATCCCTATACCAAAGGAATGACACCGGCAGCGGGTGACAAGCATATCGGCCTGACCGTGCGTTGCGCGCCGGACTGGGACTATCTGACAGCGCTGCGCGCGGAATGGGATGGCCCGCTGATCGTCAAGGGCATCCTCAACGCCCAAGATGCCCTGCGGCTGACCGAGGCCGGAGCCGACGCGATCTGGGTGTCGAACCACGGGGGCCGACAGTTCGAGGCCGCGCCCGCCCCCCTGCCCGCCCTGGTCGAGATCAGGAAAGCGCTTGGCCCGGACGTCCCGATCATCGCGGACGGGGCGGTCAGGTCCGGCACTGACGTTCTGAGAACCATCGCACTTGGCGCGGATTTCGTGATGCTGGGGCGCGCCTTCCATTACGGTTTGGCGGCAGCTCGTCTGGACGGGGTGCGGCAAGCGATCCACATCCTGACCGAAGAGATACGCCTCGACATGGCGCAGATGGGTGTCAACCGCCCCATCGAGGCACGCGGGAAGGCAAGCGTTTCCTGGCCCCAGATAACGTCCTTGCCTTGACACCACCTCGGGGCTACCAAATGCTGCACCTGCAAAAAGGGGATGCACATGGCTGAATTCAAGAAGATTCTCGTCGCAAACCGGGGAGAAATCGCCATCCGCGTCATGCGCGCCGCGAACGAGCTCGGGAAACGAACCGTCGCGGTCTATGCGGAAGAGGACAAGCTCAGCCTGCATCGCTTCAAGGCCGACGAGGCCTACCAGATCGGCAAGGGGCTTGGCCCCGTTGCCGCCTATCTCTCGATCGACGAGGTGATCCGCGTGGCCCGCGAATGCGGCGCGGATGCGATCCACCCGGGCTACGGCCTCTTGTCGGAGAACCCCGACTTCGTAGAGGCCTGCGAGAAGAACGGCATCACCTTCATCGGGCCCAAGGCCGAGACGATGCGCGCCCTTGGCGACAAGGCCAGCGCGCGGAAGGTGGCGATCAAGGCCGGCGTTCCGGTGATCCCGGCCTCCGAGGTTCTGGGCGACGACATGTCCGTGATCCGTAAGCAGGCGGAAGAGATCGGCTATCCGATGATGCTCAAGGCGTCGTGGGGCGGCGGCGGGCGCGGGATGCGCCCGATCCTGAAGCCCGAAGAGCTTGAGGAAAAGGTTCTCGAAGGCCGTCGCGAGGCCGAGGCCGCCTTCGGCAACGGCGAGGGTTATCTGGAAAAGATGATCATGCGCGCCCGCCACGTCGAGGTTCAGATCCTCGGTGACAGTCACGGCAACATCTATCACCTCTGGGAGCGCGACTGCTCGGTGCAGCGCCGGAACCAGAAGGTGGTCGAGCGTGCCCCTGCCCCGTATCTGTCCGGCGCGCAGCGCGAGCGGATTTGTTCGCTCGGCAAGAAGATCGCCGAAGAGGTGAATTACGAGTGCGCCGGGACCATCGAGTTCCTGATGGATATGGATTCGGGCGAATTCTACTTCATCGAGGTGAACCCACGCGTACAGGTCGAGCATACCGTGACCGAAGAGGTCACGGGCATCGACATCGTGCAGGCACAGATCAAGATCGCCGAGGGCAAGAGCCTGATGGAGGCGACCGGCACCGCGAGCCAATACGACGTCGAGTTGCACGGCCACGCCATCCAGTGCCGCGTGACGACCGAGGACCCGACCAACAATTTCATTCCCGACTACGGCCGGATCACCGCCTATCGCGGCGCGACCGGCATGGGCATCCGTCTTGACGGCGGCACGGCCTATTCGGGCGCTGTTATCACGCGTTACTACGACTCGCTGCTTGAGAAGGTCACCGCCTGGGCCCCCACGCCCGAGGCCGCGATCGCCCGCATGGACCGTGCGCTGCGCGAGTTCCGTATTCGCGGCGTGGCGACGAACATCGCCTTCGTCGAGAACCTGCTCAAGCACCCGATGTTCCTGAACAACGAGTACCACACCAAGTTCATCGACGAGACGCCGGGCCTTTTCGACTTCAAACCGCGTCAGGACCGGGCCACCAAGATTCTGACCTATATCGCGGATATCACCGTGAACGGTCATCCCGAGACCGCCGGCCGTCCTAAGCCTCACGCAGATGCCCGCGACCCCGTGCCGCCGGCGCTCCGTGCCGACGCGCCGGTACCGGGCACGCGCAATATCCTCGAGGAATTCGGCCCCGAGGGCGTCGCCAACTGGATGGCGGAAGAAAAGCGCCTCCTGATCACCGACACGACCATGCGCGACGGCCACCAGTCGCTTCTGGCGACACGGATGCGGTCGATCGACATGATCAACGCAGCGCCCGCCTATGCCACGAACCTGCCCGGCCTGTTCAGCATGGAATGCTGGGGCGGCGCGACCTTCGACGTGGCCTACCGCTTCCTTCAGGAATGCCCTTGGCAACGCCTGCGCGATCTTCGCCAGCGGATGCCCAACATCATGACGCAGATGCTGCTCCGTGGCTCGAACGGGGTGGGCTATACCAATTATCCTGACAATGTGGTGCAGGCCTTCGTCAAACAGGCCGCCGAAACCGGCATCGACGTGTTCCGCGTCTTCGACAGCCTGAACTGGGTCGAGAACATGCGCGTCGCGATGGACGCGGTGATCGATACGGGCAAGATCTGCGAAGGCACGATCTGCTATACAGGCGACATCCAGAATCCTGACCGCGCCAAGTATGACCTGAAATATTATGTCGACATGGGCCGCGAGCTGAAGGATGCGGGCGCACATATCCTTGGCCTCAAGGATATGGCTGGCCTCTTGAAACCCGACGCCGCGCGCATTCTCATCAAGGCGCTGAAAGAGGATGTCGGTCTTCCGATCCACTTCCACACCCATGATACCGCGGGTATCGCCTCGGCCACGATCCTGGCCGCTGCCGATGTTGGCGTCGACGCTGTGGATTGTGCGATGGACGCACTGTCCGGCAACACCAGCCAGGCAACGCTCGGCACCGTCGTCGAGGCTCTGAAGGGCTCCGAGCGCGACACCGGCCTCGATATCGGCGCGGTGCGCGAGATGTCGAACTATTGGGAAGCGGTCCGCGGCCACTATGCCGCTTTCGAGTCAGGGCTGCAGGCCCCCGCCTCCGAGGTGTATCTCCACGAGATGCCCGGCGGTCAGTTCACCAACCTCAAAGCGCAGGCCCGCTCGCTCGGGCTGGAAGAGCGCTGGCACGAGGTCGCAGAGATGTACGCCGAGGTGAACCAGATGTTCGGCGACATCGTGAAGGTCACGCCTTCGTCCAAGGTTGTGGGCGACATGGCCCTCATGATGGTCAGCCAAGGCCTGAGCCGTGCCGATGTGGAGGACCCCAAGAAAGAGGTGTCCTTCCCCGAAAGCGTCGTCGACATGATGAAGGGCAATCTCGGTCAGCCCCCGGGCGGATGGCCGAAGGCGATCCAGAAGAAAATCCTGAAGGGCGAAAAAGGCGAAACCGAGCGGCCGGGCAAGCATCTTCCCCCCGTCGATCTCGAGGCGACCCGAAAGGCCCTGTCCAAGGAGCTCGACGGACGCGAGATCGATGACGAGGATCTGAACGGCTACCTGATGTATCCGAAGGTCTTCACCGATTACGCGCGCCGGAACGCCACCTATGGCCCGGTACGCACGCTGCCGACCAAGACATTCTTCTATGGAATGCAGCCGGGTGACGAAATCTCGGTGGAAATCGACCCCGGCAAGACACTGGAAGTGCGGTGTCAGGCGATTGCGGACACCAACAACGAGGGGATTGCCAAGGTCTTCTTCGAGCTGAACGGCCAGCCGCGCACCGTGCGCGTCACCGACCGCGCCAGCGCGGCGGCCGCCAAGGTGAATCCCAAAGCCGACCCGGGCAATCCGAACCACATCGGTGCGCCCATGCCGGGCGTCGTCGCTTCGGTTGGCGTTCAGGTAGGCGGCACGGTCAAGGCTGGCGATCTTCTTCTGACCATAGAGGCCATGAAGATGGAAACCGGTATCCACGCCGAACGCGACGCGACCGTCAAGGCGGTCAACGTCGCGCCCGGCGCACAGATCGACGCCAAGGACCTTCTTGTGGAGCTGGAGTGAGCCGCCTCGGGCTGGTGACGCTCATCGTCGAAGACTATGACGTCGCCATCTCCTGGTTTACGGCCGCGCTCGGGTGGGTTCTGCGAGAAGACAGGGACGAGGAACACAAACGCTGGGTGGTGGTCGGGCCAGCCGGCGGCGGGACAGGCATCGTCCTTGCCCGTGCGGCGTCCGCCACGCAAGCTTCCGCCATCGGTCAGCAGGGCGCTGGTAGGGTCTGGCTGTTTCTCGAGACGGATGACATCGAGAGCGACCGCGCCCGGATGGAGGCCGCAGGGACGGTTTACGAGGAACCGACTCGCGACGAGCCCTACGGACAGGTCGCGGTCTTTTGCGACCCATGGGGCAACCGCTGGGATCTGTTGCAGCGCAAGTAGCTGACCGGGCTCATAATCTTCCGTTTACCAAGTTCTAACCACGCCGCGCGTAGAGTGTCGGCGAACGGGACACGCCGTCGCAGGCCGGACCTATGAACGCTCCATCCACGTTTTGGTCACAATCCGGTGCCAAAGCGGCCCGATTTTTCGCCGAGAACCGTTCCATCCGTTGGTTAGGAGGGTGGCATGACTGCAAAGACGATAGGACGCTGGACCGGTATTGCCCTGCTTGCCGTGGGGTTTCTGACCGCGAACAGCTCGCCCATCGCACAGCCGTCCACCGCCTCCGCCGCGGAACGATCTTCCTATGATCCGATGATGCGCAGCGCCGCCGCCGATCGTGGTGCGGCGCTTGCCAGAGAGAGCTTTCCGCGCTTCCTTGCCGGTGCCATGGGACGATCCGGGAAAACGCTTCCCGGATCGGCTGCACGGGTGCGAATGACGAATTCCGAGGGAGCCGTGGAATTTCTGTGGCTCGAGCGCATCGGTCGGACAGGCGAATTCTTCGTCGGCCAATCCCTTGCTGACGCGTCCGCTCAGCACAAGTTTGTTCTGACAGATGTGGTCGACTGGTCCCACCCGGGGCAAGACGGTCGCCTCCACGGCAATTTCGGAGCTCGGGAAATCGCCGAAGTGCTGCCTGCACATCATGCGGCCCTGATGACGGCCGCGCTGTCGCTCCACGCCTATCCCTCTGGCTGGTAAGATTTCCCGGTCGCATCGACGCGGCGATGGGTCTGCAATCGTCCCGACACCCGCGGACCAGCCGTGCTGTTGCAAGCCTCGAAAAAAGCGACACGCTTTTTTACCGGCCAGCACATTTCCCTCTTGCAGCCTGCCGCCGGACTTTATAGATGACCCTCACCCAACGGACGCGGGCGTAGCTCAGGGGTAGAGCATTACCTTGCCAAGGTAAGGGTCGTGAGTTCGAATCTCATCGCCCGCTCCAATTTCTTCATGATCATTGTGATTTTTTGCGAGGGTGGCGCGCGACGATAGCGTCGACCACACTCGCTGTCTCTGTTCCTTACCCTTTGCAGGTCGCGCCCACCGAGGAGATTTCAGTCCTTAGCCGCCGTTGCGGAAAGTGACCTTGCGACGCTCAGCAGGTCCGAGACGGGCAGAACCATTGTCTCACCCCGGTCGATGACCTGGACCATCTCACTGGCACCGATCCGGTCGACAGCGTCGCACGAACTCCGCCATTGCGAGGTTTGAATGCTGCATATCCGTTCGGCGACGAACCCGACGACATGGTCGCCGAGCGAAACCAGAAGAACGTAGCTCTCCGTCAGCCCTTCCGATGCGCCATCATGAAGAACAACGAGCGGGACTGAACGGTCGCCGACGGGGAAAACACCTTTGACACTTGGCGGCATGTCACCCGGTGGGGTCAGCTCCGTCGGCATTGGCAGAATGCGGGAAATCTGAGCGGCTGGCACCGCCCGTTTGTGGCCGGCATCGAAAATCAGGTATCGCACCGCTTCCCGGACAATCCCCGAGCCATCCGTAGCTTTTCGCGGCGCGCTCTCTGTTTCGGTGCTGCTTCGTGTGGACAGAGCGGCAATCGAAGCAATGTCCGGACGGCGGCAGAAATCCTCGAAATCGAGCACATAAACCTGGGCGCCGGTCTCGGCGACGAACACCCGCGGAAGCAAGGTATGCCTGGTCAGAATAGGACTGGATGGTTTCAGGCGGTCAAGCGGCACGTTCGAGAGACGCTCGGTCGCATCGACTGACAGCGCCAGCAGTTTGTCGCCAGGAAAACGCAGGACAACCGTTTCGGTCTCGCGCGGGGCATCGGAGTCCCCCAAGCCCAGAACCCGGCTCGCATTTACCACGGGCACCTTCCATCCATGATGGTCGATGAAGCCCATGCAAAGCCCGCCGTCGCCGCCGATCTCCCGGCTATCCACGGTCTTACGCGGAACGGTCGCCGAGATATGCGCAGCATCGACCCCGAAATGCGCACCGCCAGAAGTGAAAATCAGGTACTTCGTGCTTGACGCGGTTTCTACCTTGGGCCCCGTGCCCCGCCCGAAAGACACGCTTGGGACCTGCGCGTTAGAGAACAGCTTTTCGACATCCAGGCAATTCACCACCTTTCCATCCAGAACGAAGCCCCCGCCGAAGAGGCGCTGGTCCCCATGCCCAGCGGTACCGGAGCCCGACATGCCGAAACGGGTGTCAATCTGATCCGCGTCACTCAGGCTGACGATTTCATCGACCGCGACCGCCGTAATGCGGTCTTTGAATTTCAGCACTGCCGCTCGTTCGATGCTTCGGGGACGGCCCGGAAGGTCGGACAACGCTTCGATATCCAGAAGCGGGACGAGGCTTTCCCTAAGGTTAAACGCCCCCAGAATGGCCTTGTCCGGCTCCATCAGATTGGAAAGTTCGGGGACAACGCAAACCTCCGCCAGATGATTTACGGGCACACCGACAAGCCGGTCCCCAATCCTGAAGACGCCATGACCCCTCGGTGCTCCAGCCGCCCTCAGGTTCCTGTCTTGCATAGCGCATTGGCCAGGTCCGCAATCCCGTCACAGACCTTCGAATTCGCGAGGTTGGCCTCGGATGTCGATGCCAGCCCGTCAATTGAGGCGTTCAGGGATTTGGTGATGGCGCGGAGGCCGTCGACCGTCTCATCGACCTTCCGCGAGCTGGATTCGAATTCCCGGTCGGCATCCTCGACAAGCCGGGTGATCTTGCGCGCAGCATCGGCATTCCGCTCGGCAAGTTTGCGCACCTCTTCCGCCACGATCGAGAAGCCGATTCCGTGTTCGCCGGCGCGTGCGGCTTCGACCGAGGCGTTGAACGCGAGAAGGTTGGTCTGACCGGCGATGTCTCCGATGACTTCGACGACCTTCGAGATCTCGGTAGACGACCCACGCGCGGTCTCGAACGCGGCGCGCCCGGTGGTCAGGTTTTCGCAACTGCGTTCGGCCTGTTCCCGCGAAGATTGGGCAAGCGTGGCGATCTCGGCCAATTGGCTCGAGAGCATCGTCGCGGATGTCTTCAACCGCTGCGTCTCGGACAGGATACCATCTGCGGAATCGACCGCCAGCCGCTCAAACCGCGTTTGTCGTGTCTCATTGACCGAGTAGGCGACGATCCGCGAAATCTCGTCCTTTTCGTCGCGGATCGGGCAGTAAATGGAATGCAAGTGCACATCGCCATTGTATCGGTCGACATGGCTCATCCGCCCGACCCATGATTCACCTCGCGCGAGGCTCAGCCAGAACTCCCGATACTCGTCGGTCTTCACAAAGTCGGGGGAACAAAAGGCGCTATGATGTTCACCGATGATCTCACGACGGGAGTGTCCGAGATATTTCAGCAGGTTCTCGTTGGCGGAAAGGACGCTGCCGTCGATGTCGAACTCCGCAATCGCGAGCCCGGAATCCGCGGCCGCGAAGCGCGCCTCGAAATCAATGCGCTCCGCACGTGCCTTGGTGATGTCGATTCCAACAAGAAATATTCTATCGACCTGTCCCGAACGGTCGTAAAGCGGGCTGTAAGAGCCTGTAAGCCATACCGAATTGCCATCTTCTAGGCTGCGGTGGAATTCTCCTTTAACCGTTTCGCCGCGACACACGCCGGCCCACATATCAGTATCGTTCCGACTGACCTCTCCCCCATTTGCACAGAAATCCGAAAAGGTCTTCCGTCGGATTTGCTGAGCCGTCTGACCGAAGGATTTGAGCGACGTGCCGCCGGCATCCACGACATCGCCATCGCGCGAGTATTCGATCATGCAGACGAAATCGTCGACCGCCTGAAGCTTCTGCTCCTTGTGCAAAAGCGCTTGGTGGCTCTCAGTGACGTCCTCTGCCACGAGGAGAATCGTGTTGATGCGTCCGTTGGCCTCAACAATGGGGCTATAGACGCAGCGCAGCCAGAAGGTCGCACCGGCGGGCGAAATGCGGCGGAAAACACCCGCCACCACCTCGCCCGCGACAAGTTTGTCCCAGAAATCCGTATGGCGTCGCGTCGTGGCGAATTCCGGGTCGCAGAGATCGACATGGTTCACGCCCGTGAAATCCTCGGGAATGACACCGAAAATCTCGCACATCTTCCTATTGGCCGACGTAACCTCGCCCCGCAAATTGAATTCTACCAACGCGAGACCGCGATCCACGGCGCCACTCTTGGCCTCCAGCGACTGGGAGTGGTTCCGCTCATCGTGGTTGTCCCGCGCCAGTTGGATGACCTTGCGCACCTCACCATCGCTTTCGACCACCGGAATCAGCGTGACTTCCATCCATCGTTTCAAAGCCTCGGAGGTCACATGCCGGATTGACAGCCTGGCGTATTTCTGTCGCTTCAAGACCTCCTGCCAGGCGTTTTCAAAGACTTCGGATTTCCTGAATTCGTCGTCGCAGAGCGCATCGAAGCGTTTGCCCAGAACTTCGGCTTCCGGAAGACCGTAGCAGTCGAGCATCGCTCCGTTCACCGAACGAATATACCCCTCCTGGTCGAGCTCGGACCAAGCGAACTGGGATTTGAATGCCTCCAGCGCCAGTTCGTCACGCTTCGCCTTATGCGTCACGTCGGAGATATCCATCGCGATCTGCATGATCCGCTTCACGAAACCGCTGTCATCGCGGATCGGAAGAAACGTGCTCTGCAGCCAGACCGACTCGCCGGTGCCCGAGACATGCTCGTGCTGCCCTTCGATGATTCTGCCTGAGCGGAGCTTTTCCCAGAACTCGACATAGGCGGGGGTCTGCGTCGTCGAGGGTGGCCAGAGCGAATCGTGATGCCGTCCTGCGACCTCTTCCCCGAAAAGCTCCAGCGACATGACGGCACGATCGTTGGCCGCGGTGATCACGCCGTCGGCGTCATATTCGATGACGCCCAGAACCGGTTCGATCAACGGCCAATCCGATCCGCCACCCTCCGCGGTCGCGCTGGCGCCTGCGATGGCGACGACGTCAATCGCGGCGCCGTCGGCCGACAGGCCGCCGCGGAACATCGCCGGCATGCTCTGACCCGAGGCCGAGACCAATGCGCCCGTCCAGGCCGAGCGTTCGCCCGCCGACATCTGCCACCAGATATCATTGGGTTCGCCGCCATCGACTGTGATCGAGCCTGTAAAATCCAACCCGTCATAGGTGTCACTGAAGATATCCAGCGCCTCGCGCGCTTTTTCGTTCATCGTCAGAATACCGCCCGTTTCCGCGTCGAAACGCAAAACGGCGTCGGACGCGAAAAGCGCCGCCGAAATGGTTTCGGATGCGGAAGGCGGCGTGTCGTCCGAAAGAGGCGGCTCGGTGAGGGTATCGGTGCTCATCGGCAAGTCCTGTGCTGCTCGAAAGCCCGCATACCGTATCATTCGTTAAGCAATGGTTTGCCGCGCTGCAGCTCTCCGATTTTCATGGGAATTAGGGAAATGCTAACCGACATGGCCTAGCCCCTCTAGGCAACAGCGTTGGGACCGGGAAACGACAGACATGCACATGGCGGCCGAAGACCTTGGCACCCTCCTGATCGATCGGCACATTTCTCTCACCGACGCGGCACGTGTCGCTGATGGCAGCTTGAGAATCGCTCTCGCGGAAAGCGCGCGTGATCGCTGCGAAGGGGCGTTCGCGCGTCTCCAGGCCGCCCTGTCCGAGCGGCGTCATATCTACGGTCTGACCACAGGCTTCGGACCTCTTGCCAATCGGCTGGTCGACGCGGAAAGCGGCGAGCGGCTGCAGCAAAACCTCGTCTACCACCTTGCCAGCGGCGTCGGCGAGCCCTTCTCCTGGACTTCGGCGCGGGCAATCGTGCTGGCGCGCATCATGGCTCTGGTGCAGGGCGCATCGGGCGCCCGACCCGCCACGGTCGAGAAACTGCTGGCCGTCCTGAATTCCGAGTTCGCGCCCGAAGTTCCCATGCGCGGCACGGTTGGGGCATCGGGGGACCTGACGCCGCTTGCGCATATCGTGCTTTGCCTCCAGGGCCACGGCCACTTCCTGACGCGCGACGGCACTCGCGTGGCCGCGAAAGATGCGCTCGCCAGGATAGGCATCGCGCCGCTCGATCTGTCCCACAGGGACGGTCTGGCGCTGGTCAACGGCACCTCGGCCATGACCGGGGTCGCGGTTTTGAACGCTGTGCGCATGGCACGGGCGCTGGACTGGTCGGTCGCGGTCACGGGTGCCCTTGCCGAAGCGCTTGGCGGACGAAGCGAGGCCTGGGACCGGGCATTCGCCGCGCTTCGGCCTCACCCCGGCCAGCAACGCGCAACCGAGCGGTTGAACCGGGCGATCGCAGGCACTGGCTGCGTCAGAGACCTACCGCTCGCCGCGCGCGTGCTCGAACCCGGTCAGGGCGTGACAGAGGAGGATGAAGCAGGCCAGGATGCCTATTCCCTGCGCTGTGCTCCGCAGGTCATCGGCGCGGTCTGGGATGCGGTTGACTGGCATCGACGCGTGACCCAAACCGAATTGCACGCGGTGACCGACAATCCGATCTTTCCGACAAATGCAGGCTCGGTTGCTCTGCATGGAGGCAACTTCATGGGGTTGCACGTCGCGCTCGCGTCCGATGCGGCGGCAAACGCCGTCACGGTCCTTGCGGGATTTCACGAGCGGCAGATCGCGCGCATCACCGACGAAAAGCTGATCCGCGGCTATCCTGCGTTTCTGAGCGGCGGCGAGATCGGGCTGGACTCGGGTCTGATGGGGGCACAGGTCACCTCAACGGCGCTTCTGGCCGAGATGCGGCTTGCGGGCGCGGCATCAGTGCATTCGATTTCGACGAACGGCGCCAATCAGGATGTGGTGTCTCAGGGCACGATCGCGGCCCGCATGCTGTCAGAGAAGCTCGACAATTTTTTCAGAATTCAAGCGATCGCGGCTATCGCGGCGGCACAAGCGCTCGATATTGCCGAACGGCGGGGCACGGCTGCGCCTCTCTCGGCGTCCGCCTCACTGCTCCGGGTGTTTGTCCGCAAAACATCTCCATACCTGGAGCAGGATCGCCCTCTCGGAGGCGAGATCGACATTCTGGCCGCGCGGATGGGACAGAAGCCGCTCACAGTCTGACGGGCAATTCCAAACGATTGATTGCAAAAGCGTGTAACATGCCAGCCAGGACCTTGGAATTCGGGATAAACCAGGCGGCATTGTCATGAAGTCATCTGAAGCCGTCGATCTTGCAGCGCATTCAGACAAGGGGCGGCATCAGCCCAGACGGTCGGGGCGGATCGTTTTGGATGACCGCCAAGTCAGGCACGCGAAGCGGACCAGCCGAAAGACGTCCCGAAATCTATCTGACCATGAGCCAGGCAATGCCTGGAAACCGTTTCCAGCCGAGACGTCGTTCAAATCACCTGACAGTGACCTCTCTGGTGTCACGCACATGCTTTCGCACATCGAAAGCAAGGAACCGCCCGTTCCATCTCACCTGGCGGCTGACAGCGAGGAGGGCGCACCGCACGGTCTGCCGGCGGTCTCGAGATAAGCTTACCCGGCCAGAAAGCGGACGCCGGCGTCAGACCGGCGACCGCTGTGAAAATCCCGGAGAGCGTCCTCGTCAGGCGGTGGCCGGATCCACGGTCAGTCCAACCGCTTCGGCATATTTGAGCCATGTCTCGACAGACGCGACAACCGCACGCACTTCGATTGCGATCAGTTCGATGCCGACAAGCGACACACGCACGAACGCATCGACGACCACGCCCTTGTCCAGAATTCGATCGACGACTTCGGCGATGGAGGCCGATGCAACACTTTTTTCGATAGCCATGTTAAGTCCTTCGTTTGAGTGCAAGAAACCCCAGCAGCCCGGGATTTCGTCTGGATATCGGACAATTTCTAAGAAGCGATGAACTCGTTCCTAAAAACTTCTTAATTTCCGATATTTAGACTGCCTTCGCCAGACGGGCCTGCTCGGCCAGCAACTCGGCCGTCGCATGTCTGACATCCAGCAGAAATTCCTCCAGCTCAGGCGCCTTGTGAGCCGGCTGAGCCTCGATCAGTTTGGCGAGCTGGTGGCTCATCGTCTCTTGCATGGACGCGATGACCGAGAGTTCCGACCGCGTCTCGGAGGACGGCGAGGACGCCGCGCCCATCGCCCCGCGGATCGCCTCCGCGAGCGAGGTGAACCCGCGCGCGAGCGCCTCCGAAACCTGTGCAGCATCCATGCCTGCGCCTTGATCCGCCGCTTTGTCGACGACCGTATCGAGACGCCGCATGGTCTGAGCCAGTGCGGCGGTGACACGCGCCATGCCACGGTTGAATTCGGATGTATCCGGACGCGGCAGCGGTCGCGAGCACAAGGTGTCGACCATTTGTGTCAGCGCTTCGAGTTGCTGTGCAACAGTCTCCTGCGCCACTCTTCCGCCTTCGATCAGTCGCTCGACCGCTTCCAATCGTTCGGCAAGCCCGTCGAGGCGCGCGTTTTCGCGAGCTGCGCCGTTAGTGTCATCAGGCTCATCCGCGGCCCCAATTCCATCAGACACCTCTGAGGCATTCGGCATATCTTCGGAAACGGCTTCTGCATGATCGCTAGCCTCGGCATCCATCGGATTTTCTGCGCTCTGCGCCTCATCGATCTGAGATCCGGTGTCTTCGTCCTTGTCCACAACAAAGGCGAACTCGTCCACACCCTCGACCGGGGCGTCCGCGTCTTCTGGTACCGCGCCACCGCCGCGCAGGAACATGGGCGGCGAATCGTCACTCACCTCGGCAGCTGCGTCGCTTTCCTCAGATCCCGCTGGAGCATCCTCGTCCGGGACGGGGACAGCGCCATCGATGACCCCATCTTCGACCATGTGCTCCGTCGCATCGTCGTGGTTTTCCGAGGTCTCGATCCCCTCATGGTCCGGTGTAAGGTCGGTGTCCGAGCTGGCTTCAAAGTCCAGTTCGCTCACAGGCTCGTCATCCTGCGCGACGCCGTCATCGTCCACGTCCTCGACGTCCGAGACGTGACCCTCGCCGGCATCAAGCCGCTCGATGACCAAATCCAGCGCCGCCAAGGCGCGCGGGACGTCCCCGTCGACCTTGATTGCAACGCGCCCGTCAGGCAGCGGAACAGGAAAATCGATGCCGCTGGCAAGGCACCGCTGTGTCAGAGCCAGCGTCGAAATCGCATGCGCGGGCGGCGCCGACACCACATGCGTAATACGGTCATGTCCGCGCAAGAATTCAATATATTCCGAGGTGGCGTCCTGGCCTGACATCCTCATCCTCCTGCTGATCACCAATTTGCCTGCGCCCTGCCGAAGGCGGCGCGCACACATGTCGCGCATCTCCTAGCTCAGCGAGCTTAAGGACCGGCTAATGCGCCTCAGATCGTTTTGCCGAGCGGGCCGAGGTCGAGAGAGAGGTCGGCAGGATCGAGGCCAAACTGCCCGGCCACGTCGCGGATCGCCTGTTCGGAGCGCATCAGGGCAAGACCGATCCTCTCTTCCTCCTCGTCGGTGAGCGTGCCCGCATCGACCCGACGGATCGCCTGCAATTCCATGAGCTGACGGATGAATTCCATGAGGCCGAGCACCAGACGCGCCAGGTCCTGTTCGATGGTTTCGGGATCGATCTCGACCCGGCCGTCCGGCCCTGCGGCGGCCGACAGCGCCGTGCGGAGGGATGCGGCGCCCTTGTCCAGGTCAAACGTCAGCGGCTCAGCCATCGGGTGCCAACGCCTCAGCCGCAAAGCCGACAGGTGCCCAGAGACCTGATGCAACGAGCTGGCCCAAGTGGATGTCAACGCCAAGTTGTCCGGAAGAAAAGAGATTACGCACGGATGCTTCCTGGCCGCGCGGGAAGAGGAGGTCCATCGCGAATCCGGTACCAATCGGGCGGAGCGACTGGCCGCGCGGCTTCAGTCGTTCAGAGATATCGCGCAGGACCTCCGCCCCGACGGTTCGCGCTTTCCTGGCGTCAGAATTACTCTGGCGGCGGTGGCGCAGAAAACCGCGACCTGTCGTAGGAGCGGTAGCGGCGCCCTCGTCGGACCGGACGAAATGCAGGTGCAGACTGAACTGGCCGCAATCCCCGATACGCTCGAAAGCTGCTGCCATCCTGTCGGTACACATGGCGTCATGACCGAGAGGGGCCGGAAGGAAGCCATCGGAGATGCGAAAACATTTCTGAAGCAGCGCAAGACGGGCGCGCAGCTCTGAAAGCTCTGACACCGCCACGATTTCTACGAGGTTGCCGTTCACCATCCGCTTTGCCAGGCATCCAGGCGGCAAACGCCCGCCCGAGCGGGTCCATCCAAGCAGGGTCGTCATGCCGCCCCCGGTCCAGCCTGGATTTTGTCGGCCGTGGTCAGGACGGCGCTCAGACCAAGATAAACAAGATCGATGCCCGCCACGGTCAGCCAGACCTCTCCGTGGAGCACGACGCCGTGATCGAGAAGCCCATCCACAAGGTCGACCAGCCGCTCGTCGCGCGCGGACAATGCGTCTTCCGGCGTGGCGAATACCATGTCGAGGGGGCGGCGTTCAGCCATGGGATACCCTGCCCCGCTCTTCAGTCTCCCGGATGTCCGCGAAGGAATAACACGGGCCCGGCCCTCTAAGCTTTACGGTCAGGCCGAGCGCGCCGGCGTCCTCCGCCAGATCTCTTACGGTGGAAACAAAGGGGGCGATGTCGTCGCGATCCACAAGAACCGCGAAGAAGGCAATCGTATCTTTCTGTCCCGTCGGGCTCTGTCGCAACTCGTTGGTGACTGTCGCGATCCTCTCGGCAAAACCGCGCGCGAAGGCGTCCCTTCTGGCCGAGAGGTTTCGGATACCGTCGCGAACAGCGCGTTTCCGTGTTAGGAATGTGCGCCCGTCTTCGGAGGGCGGCGACGGCTCATATGGCGCATGTGCGGGAGCGCCCCCGCCCCAAACGAGGGAAAGCGCGAATTCCACACGGCCCCTCAGCCGCGCCATACCGCGACAGAACCATTCTTCATCCGTGGCGATGCCATCGAGCATTCCGGAGGCCGACGAAAAAACGGTCCCGAACCGGACCGGAAGCACGTCCGTCTGAAGGGCATAGGCCGAGAGCAACTGGTGATGTGCCAGAACCTCGTCGATGCCTGGCTCCTGTTCTGCTGACATCGCATCGCTCTGGGCGGAAGTGACGATCAGCGCCATCCGATCAAGCTCGATCCTGAGGTGCTGCGGCGCATCGGAAGGCTCGGGGGCGTCCTTGGGCAGGATGCCGTGCAGGACAAGCGCCGTCATGCCACCGCCTCCAGCCCGGGCGTGACAGAGACCCCTTCGGACCATGTGTCGATCAGCGCAATCGGCCCGGAAGAGGCGGTGGAGCCGGCCGCCAGCGCGATGCGGGCGGCGTGGCGGATGGCCGCTGCATCACAGTCCGGTTTACGGAGCAATGCCTGCCTCGCCTCGCGCACACCATCCGGGGTGCCGGGCGCCTTGACGCCAAGCCGCTCGAATGCAGCGGCCACGCCGGACGCAGATACCTGATGAAGCTGCAATGTCGCGAAGGAGACGGCCGGCCCCGGCCCAACCTGCCGGATGCGGAACCCTTCGGTCCAGATCGCATCGATATCCGAAAGTGCCGCGTCGAGACCGGCGTCCTCCGAGGTACCGACAAGAACCGCGGCATTGGCAATCATATTCGCGCCGCACGGCAGCTCGACCAGTTCGCGAGCGACACCTTCGAGGCGCGCGCTGATCTCACGGCCCAACCTTTGCGCCAACCGTGTCACAGCCGACGATAGTGCGGGGCCCGAGACGGCCGCATCTGAAAAGAGCGGTACGATCTCGGGTGCGTCGCGAAACCGCTCCAGAACCCGGGGGGCGTCCCAGCCGACAGAGACCTGATACTGGACCACCGACGACAGGCGCCTTGCCAGACCATCAAGCATATCACGATTGCAGTTCAGAAGGTCCGGCATCTGCGCGATCTCGATGACGTTGCCCGGAGCGAATGGCAGGACGGTCCCGGAGGGCATCAGTCCTTCGAGCAGTTTCTGGCGCGCCGGGGCCTCCTCCAGTCGGCGCTGGCGAAGCATCTTGCCCCGGATCCAGAGGGGCGTCGGTGGCACGTGGATGGCCGTGAACCCATGGTCCTGAACGACCCCGCAATCACCCAGTGGAGGCAGGTCGGGATGACCGGGAAGGATCGCCAGCAGTTCGCGTCTCATCGCATGGCCTCCGTGACCTGGCGCAAGTGATCGACGGCGACATCCGACGCACGCCGCCTGAGTGCGACCAGCGCGGCGTCGATATCCGCCGCGCCGATTGCTGGTGCGGCCGCCAAGTCGCTGCCCGAAAGGTGCCGCCGCAGCGCCTGCCGTGCAGCGGACTGTGCGAGGCTGGCCAGATCGGCGCCCGAGAACCCGTCGGTCGCCCCGACCAGTGCAGAGAGATCGACGCCTTCTTCAACGGATCGCGACTGGAAATGCACGTCCAGAATTGCCCTCCTCGCCGCCGCGTCGGGCAAGGGCACGGTGAGCACGTGGTCGATCCGCCCCGGCCGAAGAAGGGCCGGATCAATGGCATTCGGGCGGTTCGTGGCGGCCAGAACGACGACGTCGTCGTTTGGACTGAGACCGTCCATCTCGACCAGAAGCTGCCCCACGATCCGGTCGAGCACAGCATCCTGCCCGGTGCGTCGCCGGGCAAGAGCGTCGAATTCATCGAAGAAGAGGATCGCAGGCGCCGCCTGCCGGGCCTTGGCAAAAAGTTCTGCTACGGCACGCTCGGCCTCGCCAAGAAACTGCGACAGGATGCGCGTTGGACGCACTCCGACGAAATTCAATCCGCTTTCACCGGCAAGCCCGCGCGCCAAGAGGGTTTTCCCGCTTCCCGGCGGCCCCGCCAAAATGACACCACGTGCGGCAGGAACGCGGAGACTGCGAAAACTGTCCTTGTGCCGGATCGGCCAGACGACGGCCTCTTCCAGAGCCGCCTTCACGTCGTCCAGACCACCGATGTCCGACCAGCGCACCGTCGGGCTGTCGACCACGGTATCGCGCAGGATTGCCGGGCGCGTCAGGGCCAATCCCGTCTCGAGATCGGCGGCGGAGACAACGAGGTCGTCTGCGCTGACCATATCCTCACCCCCTGCCGCCCTGACCGAGCGGGCAAGCGCCGCAAGAGCGGCCTCGCGTGCGAGGGCTGCGAGATCCGCACCGACATAGCCGTGGCTTGCTTCGGCTATCGCGTCCAGATCGACACCCGCGTCCAGGGGGGCCTGCCCCAAATGGACCGACAGAATGTCCCTTCGTTCCGCTCGGTTGGGTGGGCGGAACACCACTTCGCGCTCCAACCTGCCCGGTCGGCGCAGTGCCGGATCGATGGAGTCAGGCAGGTTCGTTGCCGCCATGACCACGATCCGGCCCCGATCAGACAACCCGTCGAGCAATGTCAGAAGCTGTGCGACGACGCGACGTTCGACCTGTTTCTCACCCGAAAGCGCGTCGCGCCGTGGTGCGACGGCATCAATCTCGTCTATAAAGATGATCGCCGGGGATTTGCGGGCAGCGGCGTCGAAGACCTGACGCAGCGCCGCTTCGCTGTCGCCATAGTGTTTCGACACGATCTCGGGTGCGTTGATGTGAAAGAAGGCTGCCGAGGTGCGCGCGGCCACGGCGCGTGCCAGAAGCGTCTTTCCGGACCCCGGCGGTCCTGTGAACAGAATGCCCCGGGGGGGCGGCACTCCCAACCGTTCGAAAAGCTCGGGCCGCGCGAGCGGCGTTGCGACCATCTCCTGAACGCGGGCGATCTGTTCTTCGAGGCCACCGATCCCCTCGAAAACAGGGGCCGGCGCAGGCTGCCCCCCAACGGACAGGATCGTCTTTGCGGAAAAGATGGCCGCCGGACCGGGCGTGATCTCTGTCACGACAACCGGCACGCTTTGCCCCATGCCGGACGGTACCATCAGGCGGTCGCCGAGGGTCAGCGGCAGGTCGAACAGGCTTTCGGAAAGGTCCGCTGGCCGGACCCTGATTTCTGCTCCGTCCAGCGTCAGAAGCACGCTGTTCGCCGTCGGCAGAGCGGCGACCGCAATCTCCGCGCGCCCGGTGTCCGAGGCACCGATCCGCTCCAGCGCCGCCGGGTCCAGTTCGACCGCGTCGCCGCCTGAAGCTGCGCGCACCGCGCGGCAGTGGGTCAGCGCCTTGCCCCGCACGGCCACGGCGTCGCCCGGCGAAATGGCAAGCGCCGCCATCATGTCTGACGGGAGACGAATGACCGCCCGGCCCGCGTCGGCCTCTGGTGCCGCGCGCAGGGTTACTTCGTGAAAGCTCACCTGCCCGCCCCGGACCGGGCCTCGCGCAACCGGTTCAGAAGAACCTCTTCGGCCTCGTCATATGCTTCCTCACTGATCTGACCGGCCAGCAGCGCGGCCTCGAGCTGTTGCAGTTCTCGGCGGATCGCGCCGGGGTCAGTCAATTGCTGCTCGGCGGCCTCGTGGATTTTGCGCGCAATCCACAGACTGCCGTGAACAGGCCCCGAGACGGGAACCGCAAGAAGCCGTGTCAGCAACCCCATCAGGCAGCCTTCCCGGCGGCTTCGCCGGCAAGAGAGATATTGACGAAATGGAAGGCAGGTCCGGGCCCCACGATCTGCGCCGCGCCGTCTGTGCCATTGCCGAACTCCAAGCCCGAGGCGGCCGCTTCCAGTGCTGAAGTGAACGAATCGAGGCTGTCCTCTGCGATCAGGAATTCGGCCCGAAGAACTTCGAAATCAGTTTCCGGCGCCTTAAGCACATGCGATGCGACGAACGGCTTCAATTCGGTCAGAAGCCTCTTCTGCGCAGCCTGGCGCCGACGTCCGACCTGTTCTCCCAGCGCCCGGCCGAAATCGACTTTTGCAAAGTGATCGGCCTGGCCGTCTGACAATCGTGCATGCGCGGCGGCCAGTTGCGGCGAGGCCGAAATGGCTGCCTTGAGCGCGTCCTCCTCCGAGGTGGACACCCGAACGCCGATCTCGACATGGCCGCGGACCCGGTCAAACGCCTCGCGAACCGCGTCGCGGCTTTGGATCACAAGCCTCTCGACCTCGTCCAGCGACGGCGAACTCATTCCGAAGCGCATCGGAAGCACGGGGCCCGCCTGCATCGCCAGCTCGAGCACCTTCGCATGGGCCAGAAGCAGGCGCCGGCGCGGAAGAATGTCCTCTCCGTCATGGGGACCGTAGATCAGGGCCAGACCGCCGCACGCGCTGACCGATACAGCACCGGTCACCCCGGCGACGTCGGTCAGAACGATGCGTCCGGCCTCGGCATCCCCCGGTTCGAGAAGCCCGTAGAGGTAGATCATCCGCCCGCCTCGCCGCCATGCGGACACGACAGTTCCAGAATGCCATTTCTCAGGCTCACCGTGATGTCGTCCAGAGCGATGCCTGGCGGCAGGGACGCTTCTCCGCGAAAGCGCCGCGTGCCTGTGGTGGTAATGATCAGAGTGTTCTCAACCAGGTCGAGCACAAGGTCCTCGCGGCCGACGCCGGGAATGTCGGCGGTCAGGCGCCACGTCTCATCGTCCTCGACGATGTCGTGGTCCATCTTGCGAACCGGCGCTTCGCTGAGGGGTGTGTCATCCCGCGTCGCGGGCCTGGGGGCGTTCACGGGCGTCGTCGGCGCCCTGCGTCGCGGCGCAGTCGAACCGATCTCCTGTCCGGCGAAACGCACCCTCACGCCCGCCTCGGCGCGGAGCGGCCCCTTGGCCGTATCCATGTCGAAGCTGCGGTGGACTTCGCCCGTATTCCCGTTCTCGATACGACTACTTATGTCCGATAGCGCCTCGCCCAGCGCGCTCAGGATGCCGTCAAATCCTGCGCGAATATCCGAAACCGGGTCCGCGTCGGTTCGCCTTTTTTCACGATCTGCCATCAGTTTGCTCCGTCCCTGTCTTTCAGGCCAGCCAGCCGGTCTTCGAGAAGCGCCACACGTTCCAGCAGGTCCCGGTTTTCGGTCTCGAGGCCACGGGCGCGGGAACTGAGCATCGGATCGTTTTCCCACCAGTCGATCCCGATCTCGCGCGCCTTGTCGACCGTCGCAATCAACAGTCTGAGACGGATCGTCAGAAGTTCGATTCCGACGAGCGAGACCGCGACATCACCCGCGATCACGACCCCCTTGTCGAGGATGCGCTCCAGCACATCGGCCAGACCGTCGGCACCGACCGAGCTTTGCATGTCGAGGCTCATGACGCCTCCCGGTCCTCTCGTCGGTAGCGCCTTGTCCGCGAACAGAAAATCACCTCTCCGGTCTCATCGAGATGCACTTCGAATGCGGCCAGAAGATCATTGTCCCCCATGCGTGCGGGGCTATCGATGACATCTATCACGACATTCCAGTCGCCGTTTTCCTTACGCTGACAATGCGAGACCGCGTCGATCGGCTGATCGGTGATGCCAGATACCGAGCGTCGGGCGATTGCGATTGCCTCTTTCCAGCCCGGGCGGGTACCGCCGCGGCTGGAAAGGAAAGTGTCCGGCGGACTATGTTCCATGTCACTTCTTCTTTTTCAGGGCCGATGGAGCGCGCGCGATAACGTCCAGAAGCGTGAACCGATCGTCATGCTGTTTGGCGAGCTGGCGCCGCGCTCGATGCGCGCGACCTTCGGAATTGGCGATTTCCCGTTCCAACCGCGCAATGTCGAATTCCAACCGCGCAAGCCGCGACGCCGCCTCCTGCGGTGTCAGCGCGCCGGTGGCATAGGACTTGTGGACTTGGGGCGGGTTATTGGGTGCCGGTCTGCGCATCAGGCGTCCTTCGGCTGTGGAACCGTTGATTGGGCGACAGCCCGTACAACGGTGTCGGGCGCGATGTCAGGCGCACGACCGCGGATCACGTCCGAGACAACCACTCGGAACCGCTCTTCGTCCAGCGTATCGGTCAGCGCGGCATGAGCAATGATGCGTCCGATCAGGATGGACGTGCGCATGGACGGCAGCAGTGCCTCGTCATGCTCGGCGCGTATATGGCGCACAATGGCGACGATGCGCCGCGCCAGTTTGGCGTCGATCCCGGTTGTGGCGCGCAGGATCTCAGCCTCCGTTTCCGGAGAGTATCCATCGAGCCGGAATGTCACCATACGGTCGAGCAAAGCATCAGGCGCCGCATTCACGGCAACATAGTCAGACGGGTTAGAAGTCAGGATGATACGGAAATCGGGATGGGCGCGGACATAGGAATGTCCGCTCTGCCCGCCACCGGAGACGAGCAGTCCTTCCTCCAGTACTGAAAGAAGCACCACATTGGCCTGTGGCGAGGCGCGCGTAAACTCATCGTAGATAAGTGTATGGCCTTCGCGCATCGCCTCGGCCAGCATGGCGTCACGCCAGTCGACGCGACGCTGCGTCTGCTTTCGCCTTACGCTTTGAATATACTTGTCTACCACCACCGATTCCGAATGACCGATCTCCTGGCCGACAAAATCCTTGGAAGATAGCCCCTCATGCCCTGTCAGCAATGCCATCGGGCGGCCGATCTCAGCCGCCATCCGAATGGCAAGGGCTGTCTTCCCGATTCCGGCCGGGCCGGAGAGATGGACAGCGACACCAGCATCGAGGCAGCGCCTGCCGCGTCCGATAATGTCCTGAACTTCAGCGGTGTCGCAAAACGTGCCGGGTTTGCGGGTCGCAATGGAGGAAAAAGCCGGTCCGAATTCGGCGACATCGACAGGTGGGATGCGGGGGATCACAGACACGGGCGCTTCACTTTCTATCGGTCGACACGTCGGATTTCGCACGATTCTGGTTGATAAGTTCTTAAGTGAACTCCGATATCGATCCATGACGGCCAGAAATCCGGACCGCGGCGTCCTGTTTGACTCGCTACCAGTCGGACAGCTTACCCATCTCGTTCAGCGGCAGCTTGGCACCAATAGAAAATGCGATCGGCCGCGCGACTGGCTCAAGAAGACGGGTCGCATGGGCATGTAGCGCCGACATGATTTGCTCGTCCGGCATCAATGGATCTGCAGGTACCACATAGGCCTTAAGGCGTGCCCCCGAGACGCGCACAGCGGCATCTGCCACCAGGTCACACTGGCGGAGCGTGTCAGCCACACGGCTCAAGGAGACGTTTACGCCGGCCACCTGCACCGCGTGGTCAAGTCTTCCCTTTGGCGTAAAGCCATCTTCGCCGATACGTTCCAGTTCGTCTTGTAAAGGGACGGGCACGCCTGAACCGGCATAGCTCAGCGTCTCCGCCGAGACATCCAGATGGGGCAGAAACGCAAAAGGAGAGTCAGGCGCAGTCCGATACCCGAGCCCGCCCGTTTCTGTGGACCCGAAGACCTCCGTCATCGTCGCGAGACCAGCATTGGAACAGTCGTTCCAAGTCTGCTCCGGCAAGGCCGCGCCAGACGAGACCCCGCCGACACCGTTCGGGAAGGAAACTCCGGTTTCCATCAGAAACTTCCACTGGAACGGCGTCGCGACGAGCACATCGCCAGGTCGGAGCCCTTTCATGACCGATATCGGAGAGCGCAGGGCGCAATCGATCACAGGAACGGTCCTGATCTCTGCCATGATCACCGAGAAAATGAATCCGAAGACATGTGTCGGTGCCGCGAGCGACACGATGCGCTTCACCTCCCTCATGACGCCGACGGAACCCAAAGCCGTTCCCTCGATGAACATCTCCGAAACCGGCTTCGTGACCATTTTCGGACTGTCAGTGCTGCCTGAGGTCTGGAAAACGAGAACAGGTGAACCCGATGCTTCTTTCAGGCGCTTCAAAACGAGACCGCACCAGCCGTCGAGACTAGGCTCAAGAAGGAGATAGTCATCCAGTCCGGCTGAACCGAGATCGAAAAAACGCGACACCGCGGACGCTGCAGAGAGCCTCGCGAGGCTGTCCAGACCCACACCGTCTTCGCCGATAACCACGTCCTTCGCATCTGACGCGCCGCCGTCTGGTCGAAACAGCGCCTTGGCGGCCTGAAACCAAAGAGGTCCTTTCCCGCCGCTCGACTGGATGTCGTCAAGGATGAGATGCCTCAAGAGACGGTCGGAATGCTCACGGCCAAGAGCAAAGTTTTTCGGAGACGCCAAGCGTTCGGCGTCCCCATTTGCCAAGGATGGCGACAAACTACTTAATTGCGACCGGTCAACCTGCGTCGAGCTCATGGAGAATTTCTCCGACCAGGCCGCGGTAGTGTTGTCGTTTTGCATGAATGCGCGCGTGCAGTTCCAATGAAGCGGCGGCGACTTCCGAGGCGGCCATATCCTTACCCGGTGCGATCAGCGTCACTTCGACGTCATTCGCTGCATCATAATGCTCAAGACTGGTCAGCGCTTCATCCAGCGACTTGCAGCGCCACGCCTCGACCGTGTCGAGCTTGTCTTCCGATTGGTGGAAGAGCCTAACAGCGGCGACAAAGTCAGACTCCGTCGTGCGGTAGAGGTTGATTTCATACCAATAGGGAATTTCGGGAGTGAAGCTCATCGCCATCGCAAGTTCGGACCCGTTGAACTTGAGCGGACGGGCGCCAGACCGCGAAATGCGATATCCGTTGGGCTGCCCGATATTCGAGGGAGCGACGCCGCCGGCACCCGGATGATCTTTATTGGTGTCTTCAAGTGCATAGGACATGGGTTCACCTTTTTTCACAACGATGCGACGTATGGAGCGATCGTTTTCTCCATGGTCGCGGAGGTTTGTTTGAGGAGCTGGACCGGATGCTCATGCGCTTTCGCACTATCCGGACCAATATTTGTCGTCATCACCGCTTCGAGATCTCTGTGGCCCTCACGGACAAGCGCTGAGACATCTGCCCCGACCTCGATCCGCGCGAGACGATAGGTTGGTCTTGCCGGTGCACCCACGGGTGGTTCAGCAGCAAAATGCGCAACGCAATGCCCATCAGCCGTCAACATGATCGAGAGCGTCTCCGTGCCTGCTTCCCCAGCCGCCGAAACAGTTTCGGCAACGGGCGGACCGCCGACACGGACCACCAAAATCTCGCTCATATCGTCCCGAAACGGGGGATGGCCATCCACGCGAAGCCTACGCCTCTCGTAGACGGGCCGGCTCTGACGGCCTTCGCGCCAACCACCATCGGACGGCGTACCCGACGAGTTGGCGGCGCGCATGAGCGCCCGCAACTCGTCCGAGATCGTGACCTCGTAGGGTATGTGGTTTGTTTCTGTGCGCACTTGCGGACCAACTACGGCTCGTTACACGCGCTTCACGAACATCCAGCAATGCTGGCCGTCGGGCTGCGACTTCAGATGGATCTTCACGCCGACATTTGCGCCTTTATAGGCGAATTTGTAGTCGAACATGACGTTGATCTGGCCTGTGCGGTGGAAGGTCAGGAACTCACCGTGGAAGCGCTTGCCCTTGGCACAGGGGGCCACTTCGTTGAAGAAGTCCTTCCCGATCATGTCTTCGGGGGTCCGGTTCGCGATCATGCCTTCAGCACGATTGTACTTCACGATCTTGCCGTTCCGGTCGAGCATGACGGCGCCGAAGGGCAGGTATTCCGCCCGCTGAGGTTCACGCGCCAAGATGTTATCAAGGTCTTGGCTGCCGAAAGGAATGATTTCCATTTTCGTATCCTTGTCGTTGACGGGAGGATTAGTCGTTCATCTCGACACCATCCTCGTTATCGAGGAAGGAATCGTTGAATGTCAGAGACATGTCGTGAATGCGGCGGACCATATGGCCGTCGTATTCCTCGGTGAGCTTCTCGCGACCCTCCGCCGTCGCCCACTTGTAGTCGATCTTGCCCAGGCTCACGATGCACTGGGGGATCGTTTCGAAGCGCTGCTTCAAGGCGAATTTCGCGGAATCGACCTCGATTCCGCTCACCTCTTCAAACTCCGCGAGCGCTGTAAGACTTTCGAGTTCGGCCTCGCCCTCGATCCTTGCGGTACTCGAGATAACTTCGGCGGCGGCCATGAGGACCCATTCGGGATGGTCGCCGCGGACAACCAGGCCGAGACCGTCATGGCGGAACTCGAAACGTCCGTCGACTTCCTTCAATTGACCAATTTCATCCATACGCTGAATGCTCCTTTCGGCGGCATTGGCATTTACGTGTTTCGCCATCTAGCGAACGAGGCCGGTATCGACCGCAGGAGTAAATTATTCATTGAAGCTCTCAAACTTCGTGGCTTACGGTTAAGCGAGGGTAACTTTGTGTTGGGGGAAGACTATGAGTAGCAGTCTATACGGGAGCGGCGCAGTTGAGCTCCGCGTACATCAGGACGGCGAAGACATCCTGATCTATTCCTTCAAGGCGATCGACGAGGCGGCGGAGATGTTCGATTTCCTGCGGGATTTCTTCCCGACGGCGAAATTCGTGATTCAGCCACTGATGCATTAGGCCGCGTTTACCACATGCTAACGCAGGTGATGGTACCGCGCTGGCATGTTGTCGAAAACACGTTCGAAATCCACGTCCCGAACCGCAGCTCGCCGCAGCACAGCGCGCGGCGTACTTGCTGACAAATGGTCCGATACGATGGTTCGGCGCGCGGGCGCCCCGCCTCTGCGCTTCAAGGGGCGTGCCCTGTCACGGGTTCAGGATGGCGCCGGCATCTTGGCGGCGTCGATCACGCTCTGGCTGAAAAAGTCCGGCGGCTTCGTTGGCGTGGCCGAAGCTGGCGACGCGTCGCACGCCGCCTCACGCGCTGATCTTGGCGAAATGATGGACTGGCTCGAAGAGATTTGCGAGGCCGGTGATACCGCAACTGACATGGAACCACTGGCGCTTGTTCCTTCACTGGCGGTTGATCGGCTCACCGGGCGAAACCTTCGCCGCCTCGCCGGACGGGCGCTCGATGACTGGGACCGCCTGCTGGAACAGGCAGAGTGACCGTTGCACCAGAAAGGACATGTGATGTCGGTGGAAACTTCCTACAGAGAACAGGCACGGGCGGCCCGTCGCGAGGCGCGCGAAACGCTTCTGGCGTTCCGCGAGGCGCGGTTGAAATCGAAAAAACGCGTGTCCGCCGAGAGTAGCGAAGCGGCGGGCGCCGAGCCAGTTGCTCACCAAAACGAAACGACCATCAGCCCGGCCTCGTTTTTTGCGATCGAGTCCTCGGCACCCGCTACGGAAGCGCACGTCCCGGATGATATTCCTTCGGAGGTCCGTCACGAACCTGGGTCTGGAGACCCCGTAGCCGCGCCCGTCGACATGGCGCCCGATGTACCGGAAGAGGCAGAGTCGGCAAACGAGCGGCCTCCAGCCTCCGAGACCGAGGCGGCAGAGGCCGAAGCGGAAAGCGATGATGCTCCGTTCGAATCGGCCGAGGCCACGCCAGATCCGGAAGCCGAGGCGCCAAAGACGACGGCCAGTCCAGTTCAGGAAACCGGTTTCGAGAAGGTCGATGCCGACTCAGATCTGTTCGAGCTGCCGGGCGCTGGTGCCGGTATGATCTGGATGTTCCACCAGTGTGGCGTAAATTCGCTGTCGGACCTTGCGAATGAGGAAACCGCCTCGCTCTCGCAGCGCCTTGGCGTTGTCGGGCACATCCTGAATGTCGAACCTTGGATAGACTTCGCAAGAAAGAGGGTCGAGGCGCAGACCTGAATGCGGGTATGAACCACGTTTGCCAATCTGGGCGCCTCGCCTGAGGGCTTAAACCGGGGGGAACTCGTCAGGCCGGCTTTCCAGGTTTGTCGCCCAGAGCAGCATCAAAGCCCGAGTGCGGAAAACGTAGCGGCTACGGCTTTCTGATTTCTCCGCAGCCGGTGTCATGACATCCGCGGGACATCTATGGCCGAAAGTGCACGTCTAGGATGGGATGGTAGCGGAGGAGGGACTTGAACCCCCGACACGCGGATTATGATTCCGCTGCTCTAACCAACTGAGCTACTCCGCCGTAAGCGAGGGCTAGGTAGAGGCTGGCGGCGCGTCCGTCAAGACCACAATCCGGTTGCCAAAGGCGTTTTCGCGACATGGTCGCAAGAGACGACCGGACCTGACAAGGCGCCTCAGAGAACGCGGGATAGAAATGCGCGGGTTCGCTCCTCTTTCGGCGCCGAGAACAGAACCTCGGGCGGCGCCTCTTCAAGAATGCGCCCCCGATCCAGAAAGCAGATCTTGTCGGCCAATTCGCGCGCGAAGCCCATCTCGTGGGTGGCAAGAACCATTGTCATACCCTCGGCACGCAACTGCCGGAGCACGTCCAGAACCTCGCCCACCAGTTCGGGGTCGAGCGCCGACGTGATCTCGTCGAAGAGCATCATCTCGGGCTTCATGGCCAGCGCCCGAACGATAGCCACCCTCTGTTGTTGGCCGCCGGACAACTGGTCCGGATAGTGGTCCATCCGGTCTTCGAGACCGAAGCGCCGGAAAAGCTCAGTCACTTCCGGCAAGAGGGTCTCTCGCGTCATGCGCTTCACCCGTCTGGGCGCAAGAAGAACATTCTCGGCGGCGGTCATGTGCGGGAACAGATTGTAGCTCTGAAAAACCATCCCGATCCGCCTCCGTACCGGCGCAGGATCAAGACCGGGTTCGGCGATATCGACACTGTCGAGACGGATTTCGCCGTCATCCAGCGGTTCGAGCAGGTTCAGGCAGCGCAGAAGCGTGGACTTGCCCGACCCCGACGCGCCGATCAGGCAGACCATCTCGCCCCGGTCAATGCTCAGGTCGATCCCGTCAAGGACCACGTTGGTCCCAAAGGATTTCCTGAGGCCTTTCGCCTGAAGCCAGACCATCAGTTCCGCGCCTTCATCTGCCGGGCCAGCAGATAATCGGCATAGCGCGTGGCCGGGATGGTGATTGCCAGAAAGATCAGCGCGGCACCGACATAGGGCGTGAAGTTCGCCAGAAGAGACTTGTAGACGCCTGCCTGCCGGAAGATCTCGACCGGGCCGATGAACGACAAAAGCGCCACGTCTTTCTGCAGTGCGATGAATAGGTTCATGTTGGCAGGCACGACGCGGCGGATCGCCTGAGGCAGGATGACATAGCGCATCGTGTCGCCCTCCGAGAGGCCGAGTGAAGACGCGGCAGCCCGCTGGCTCTGGTGGATAGACTCGATGCCAGTGCGAAAGACCTCGGCCACATAGGCCGCATAGGTCAGCACCAGCGCGACCGTCCCCCAGATATAGGGCGAATTCCACGGACGCGGCAGGCCGAGGCCGGGGATGCCGAAGCCCACGAGGTAGATCACAAGGATGACCGGCACACCCCGGAAGACATCGGTGTAGACGATGCCAAACAGGCGCAGCGGATAGAGCGCCGGCGAGCGGACATCGCGCATCAGCGCGATGACAAGCCCCAGACCGAAGATCAGTGGCGCGGACCACGCGAAGATCGCCACGTCCAGTAGAAACGCTTCGAGAAGACCCGGAAAGGTCCGGGCGAAAACATCCCAGTTGAAGAAGCTCTTCTTCACCGCTTCCCAGCGCGGTGCGAGAGGCACCAAAAGGACGATGGCCACGACGACCGCGAGCGTAGACAGGGCGGCGATCGTGTTTGACCGCCGCCTCAATCGCGCCTCATAGGCCTGCCGACGTGTCAGCGCCGGCCCCCTGCCCTCATTACGAAAGGTCATTTACTCGATGACCGGCACACCCGTCGCCTCGGCCAGCCACTGGGCCTCGATCTCGGCCAGACGGCCGCTTGCCTTCAGGCTCTCAAGCGCTGCGTCGACGCAGTCCTTCAGCGGGTTGCCTTCTTCGAAGAGCATCCCGAACTGGTCGGGGTTCTCACTCCGATCCGCCGGGAACTGGCCCAGGACGACCCCGTCATCCAGCATCACGGCAGCCAGGAAAAGCGCCGTCGGCAGATCGAAGAGCGCCGCGTCGATCTGGCGGGCCTTCATCGCCTCGGTGACATCGGCATTGTCGCCGTAAAGCAGCGGATCGCTGTCCGGCTGGATGACCCCGGTAATCATCCCGTAGGATGTATGCGATGCCACACCGCCCCATTTTAGCCCTGCAAGCGAGTCCAGGTCCGGGGTCGCGCCGCCCGCGGCCACGGGCTCGGTCGTGAGCACCGCCATGGCCGCGGAATAATACGGTGCCGAGAAATCGACGATCTCGTCACGCTCGGGCGTGATCGAGTATTGCTGCAGGTTGAAGTCGAAATTCTTGACGCCCGGCTGGATCGCCTCGTCGAACGACGACCGAACCCAGGTCACCTGATCGTCGGAAAAACCCATCTCGCCGGCCACCGCATAAGCGACCGCCGCTTCGAAGCCTTCTTTGGATTCCGGATCGTCATTCATCACCCAAGGGTAATAGGCAGGATTGCCCGTCGCGATGGTCAGGACGCCGTCCTCAAGGGTCTTGCCCGCCGCGCAGGAATCCTGCGCCAGCGCGCCGCCGGCGCTCATCATCAGAACCATGGCCGAAGTCAGAAGTCTCATGCTGCAATCTCCGCGAAAAACCTTTTCCGAAGCTTGGCGTCGAATTCGGAATTGTCCAGCCCTGCCGCCCCGGCATGGCCGGTTTCCGCATCCTCAACCCTTTCTGAGGAAGAGGCTGAATTGAAATGACTGCGCTCGTCCTGACGGAGTGCTGTGCAGGTGCGCCTGGTCCGCCACCCGCTCGAAACCGGGGCCCAACACCCGGCCAAGGCTTTCCGGGCTGTAGCGCTGCACGGGCAGCCCGCTACAGCGTTCAGGGCCGTCCAGCGCAAATGTCGCGATGATGGCATGACCTCCCGGACGCACGGCGCGCTCCAATCTTTCGATGTAAGCGTCCCGGTCGGCCTGCTCGGTCAGAAAGTGGAATACAGCCCTGTCATGCCAGAGATCCCAGGTTCGTTGGGGTAGCCATTCTGTGATGCCAGCATTGATCCAGGTGACAGCATCACGACGCGGCCCCAAGGCCCGTCGGGCAGCTTCCAGAGCAGCCTGAGACAGGTCCAGCACCGTCACATCGGTCAAGCCCCGGTCCAGCAGCCGTTCAGCCAGGCGCGAGCGGCCGCCTCCTATGTCGATTGCCGAGTTCCCTGCGCCTATACCTGCAAGATCGCAGAATGCGAGCGAGGGTGCCGGATCATCTTGATGCCAACTCAGATCTGTCTCTGCCTTTTCGGAGTAGACCTTTTCCCAGTGACGCTGGCGATTCCCTGACATGGCTACAGCATCCTGGTCAGCCTCGGAGCGATCAAGACCGTTTATTGTCGAACCGCCCAATGCCCGTTTCCTCTGAGGGCGGCTGCAGTTCCTATTCCCGCGCCCTCAAGATGCCTGCGGGCCGCGCCGAAAGCGGCGCCCAGGCGAAAAACAACCCCGCCAGAAGTGTTGCCAGCACGCCGCCCAAGACGATCAGAAGAGCCGAAACGGGCTCGAAAACGAAATCGGTGTCCATGACGAAGGTGGTCACCGCCCAGCCCGCAAGCGCGCCCGCGGCGATTGCGACCACTGCGGCGGCGAGGCCAAGAAAGGCCGAGCGGAGCGCGAAGCTCTTCAGGATCGTGCCCCGCGACGCGCCCAAAGTCTTTAGGACCGCCGCCTCGAAAGTGCGCGCCCTCACGCCTGCCGCCGCCGCACCGATCAGCACGACGCCGCCCGTCACCAGCGTGGCAAGCGCGCCATAGGTGATGGCGGCGGCGATGCCGGCAAGGATCTCGGACACCCGGTCGATCGCGTCGCGCACACGGATGGCGGTCACGTTCGGATAAGCGTTCGAAATCTCTCTGAGAATGGACGCCTCTGCATCCTCATCGGCATAGACCGTGGCGATATGGGTGTGCGGTGCACCCGCAAGCGCGCTCGGATTCATCGCCATGATGAACCCGATTCCGGCGGTCGAGAAATCGACCTCGCGAAAGCTGGTGATCTCGGCGGTGATGTCGCGGCCAAGGATGTTGACCGTCAGTGTGTCGCCAAGCGAAAGGCCAAGCTCTTCCGCCTCTTCCGCAGCAAAGCTGACCTGCGGCGCGCCGGTATAGTCCTCAGACCACCAACTGCCGGCGGTGATCGTCGTGCCCTCGGGTAGCGTCGCGGCATAGGTCACGCCGCGGTCCCCCTGAAGCGTCCAGTGGTCGCCCCCCACTTCGGCGGCGGGGCGTCCGTTGATGCCCGTGATGATCCCCCGCAGCATCGGCGCGCTTTCCACAGTCTCGACAGCCTCGTTCGCGTCGAGCCGCGCACGGAAATCGTCCAGCTGATCGGGCTGAATGTCGAGCATGAAGAAGGACGGCGCCACCTGAGGCAGATCGCGGGCGATGGCGCCGCGCAGATTGGCGTCGATCTGCCCCACGGCGGCCAGTACGGTCAGGCCAAGGCCGAGGGACAACACAACCGATGCGGTCTCGCCGCCCGGTCCGCCAACGGCACCCATGGCGAGGCGGAGCGCGCTCTTGCCGCGAAGGGCGCGCGCCCGCGACAGCCGCCGCGCCACCCAGCGGGCCAGATAGGCCGCGCCGACGAGAACGACAAAAGCCGCCAGAACGCCCGCCGCCGACCAGAGTGTCAGCGTGACGAGCCCCGAAAGCCAGGCCGCTACCCCGACCAGCATCAGGACCAGACCGCCCGTCACCGCCAGCCAGAGCGGCCGCGGCAAGCTGTAGCCCGCCCCAGCCGCGCCGTCCCGGAAGAGCGTCGCCGCCCGCACCCGCTCGGTCCGCGCCAGCGGCCATATCGTGAAGACCAGCGCCGCCAGCGCGCCATAGAGCGCCGCTTCGGCAAGCGCCACGGGGCGAATGCCGATCTCGGCCGGGACTGGCAATTGCGCCTCGATCAGCGGGCCGAAGACAAACGGCGTCAGCGCCCCCAGCACAAGCCCGATGGCCAGACCCAGAAGCGTCAGCGCGCCGATCTGCAGGAAATAGGTCTGAAAGATCGTGCGCCGGTCGGCTCCCAGCGTCTTCAGCGTGGCGATGACGCCTGTCTTGCCGTCCAGATAGGCCGTGACCGCCGCCGAGACGCCGACACCGCCGACCGCAAGACCCGCAAGACCCACAAGAACCAGAAAGGCACCCAGCCGATCGACGAATTCCGCGATGCCGGGCGCGCCGTTCCGACGGTCGCTCCATCGGGCGCCGGTGATCTCGGCATCGGTGGCGGCGCGCATCTCGTCCAGATCGGTCCCCTCGGGCAGAAGCAGCTTGTATTCCGTCTCGAAAAGCGTGCCTGGCTGGATCAGTCCGCTTCCGTCCAGCGCCTCGGTCCGAACCATGGTGCGGGGACCAAGCGCGAACCCCGCCGTCGCCCGGTCGGGTTCCGACAGAAGCTCAGCCATCAGAACGAATTCGGTCTCACCAAGGCGGAGCGTGTCGCCCACCTCCATCCCAAGGCGCGCCACCAGAACCGGATCCATCACGGCACCCGGACGGCCGCCCTGCCCCGCAAAAGCGGTGTCGAGCGGCATCTCTGGGCTGAGGTCTACCGCACCCAGAAGCGGATAAGCCTCGTCCACGCCCTTCACCTGAGTCAGGCTGCGCTCTTCATCCCCGTCCTCGGAGGCAAAGACCGCCATGGAGCGAAAATCCACGATCTCGGACACCGCGCGGGCGCGCCCTTCGATCCAGGCACGCTCATCCGGCTCGGCGAAACGATAGGTCAGCTCTATTTCGGCGTCGCCTCCAAGGATCGTAGCCCCCTCGCGGTCGAGCCCCGCGCGTATGGAATCCCGGACGGTCCCTACAGCCGCGATCGCGGCAACGCCCAACGCCAGACAGGCGAGGAAGACGCGAAACCCGTCCAGCCCGCCCCTGAGCTCGCGCCGGGCGATGCGCGCGGCGACAGGCAGTGTCATTCCGCCGCCTCGGCGCGACTTTCGGGTGCGATCCGCCCATCGTCCAGCCGGATCACCCGGTCACAGCGCGCGGCAAGGTCGGGCGCGTGCGTCACGAGAACCAGCGTCGCGCCGTGGCGATCCCTCAGCCCGAACAGGAGGTCCATGATAATCTGCCCCGTGGCGCCATCGAGGTTTCCGGTCGGCTCGTCCGCCAGCAGGATATCGGGGCGCGGCGCCGCGGCCCGGGCCAGCGCGACGCGCTGCTGCTCGCCGCCCGACATCTGGCTGGGGTAATGGCCCGCGCGCCCGGCAAGGCCCACGGCCTCCAGCTCGGCCTCCGCCCTTTCCCAGGCATCGGCGGCACCCGCCAGTTCCAGCGGCGTCGCGACGTTCTCAAGCGCCGTCATCGTCGGAATCAGGTGGAAAGACTGGAACACCACGCCCATATGTTCGCGACGGACACGGGCGAGCGCATCCTCGTCCAGCGCCGTCAGATCATGGCCAAGCGCGGTCACACGCCCCCCCGTCGCGCGTTCAAGGCCGCCCATGAGCATGAGGAGTGAGGACTTGCCCGACCCCGAAGGCCCTACAAGACCCAGCGTTTCACCTGACCGGACCTCCAGCGAGATACCCTTCAGAATATCCACGCGCCCGGCGTTTCCGTCGAGCGAAAGGCGTGCATCCTCAAGGGACAGGACGGTGTCGGTCATCAGAACTCCGCGGCGTTGGCTTAGTGGGGCATATGGGGTGATACGGACGATCCGCAATGTCGGATTGACCATTCTGGCTGGCACGGGCCTTGCCACGGCCGAGCCGGTGACCGTCGCGGCTCTGGGCGACAGCCTGACACAGGGCTTCGGTCTGGCGCCGGAGAACGGCTTCGTCCCGGTCCTGTCCCGGTGGCTAGATCGGAACGGCGCGGAGGTCACGGTGATAAACGCGGGCGTCTCGGGCGACACGACGGCGGGTGGCCTCAGCCGGGTCGCGTGGACATTGACGCCCGAAGTCGACGCGATGATCGTCGCGCTCGGCGGCAACGACCTTCTTCGGGGGATCGACCCCGACGTGTCCCGCGCCAATCTGGATGGGATACTGAAAGCGGCGGATGAGGCGGACGTGCCTGTCCTTCTGGTCGGCCTAGACGCCCCGTCCAACTACGGCGCCGATTACGAGGCGCGGTTCGAGGCCATATTCCCTGACCTTGCCGAGACGCATGACGCTCTGCTCTATCCCTCGTTTCTTGCGCCACTGACGGCAGAGAGCGACATGGCGACGGCCTTGGCGACCCTCATGCAACCCGATGGCATCCATCCAAATGCCGAGGGCGTCACACGCATCGTCGAGGGGATCGGACCCCATGTGCTGGAGCTGATCGCGCGCGCGTCGGACGAGGGCAGCGGCAGCTAATGCACCGCGCAGCCATTCCGGCTTGCATTGCCGGCCCGGCTCGGGTCTTTTCCCGCCAAAAGGGAGGAACCCATGGCAAAGAGCATCGACCTGAATTCCGACATGGGCGAGGCCTTCGGTCCGTGGCGCATGGGCGACGATACCCAGCTTCTCGATGTCGTGACCTCTGCCAATGTGGCCTGCGGCTATCACGCGGGCGATCCGGATACGATGGCCGAGACGATGGCGCTGGCGGTCGCGCGGGGCGTCGGCATCGGCGCGCATCCCGGCTTTCCCGATCTTCAAGGGTTCGGCCGGCGCAGGATGGAGGTTCCTCTCAAGACCATCGCGAACATGGTCCGCTATCAGGTTGGCGCGGCCCAGGCGATGGCGCGCGCTGCGGGGGGCGAGGTGCGGCACCTGAAGCTGCACGGCGCGCTTTCGAACATGGCGATGAAGGACGCCGATCTGGCGCGGGCCTGCTACGAGGCGGCGCTTGATGTGGCCCCCGATGTCGTGATCATGGGCAACCCCGCGACCGCGATGGAACAGGTGGTGCGCGACCTTGGCTGCCGTTGGGCGGGGGAAATCTTCGCCGACCGCGCCTACGAGCCGGACGGGTCGCTCGTCGACCGCCGGAAACCGGGTGCAATGGTCACCGACCCTGACGAAGCGGCGGCCCGGATGGTGAAGATGGTCGAGGCCGGTGCGATCCTGACCGAGGACGGTCAGCGGCTGGAAACGCGGATCGATACGATCTGCGTCCATGGCGACTCGGCCGAAGCCGTGGCCGTGGCGCGCGCGGTACGCAAGGGACTGGAAGACGCGGGCATCGCGCTCAAACCGTTCGAGGGCAGCCCGCTGTAGGGCTCAGGCGGCGATGGCCGGAGGCATGGCGGCGATGTCGAGAAGGCCTTTGAGACGATCCGACGCGACGCCGGAAAAGTGATAGAAATCAAGGTCGTCTTCGATCGCTGACAATGCGGCGTCATCAAGGTCGGACAGCAGAGCCAACATGATGTCCATGTCAAAGGACAGGCCGGAATCTTTGGGGGGGAGCGCTTGGTCGAACATGTGACTACACCTTACGAGGCGAAACTGGTTACCCGGTCTTAATATGCGATCAACGGTATATTTACCATGATCAGATCGTGACTTTTTCAAGAACGCGCGGAAACAGTGTGTAGACACACGACGGGTCGCGACAATTCCGCGAAAATTTTCCCGGATTGCCGCAAATCGGACCGATTCGTGAGCGATAAGGGGATCGTTACTTAGTTTTTTGTAGTCTTTTTAGTGAGTTCAACAATGACAGCACTTTACGCTGCGAGCGGCTTTCGCTCTGAAACCTTCGCCTACATCACCTATGTCGTTTCAACCTGTCGCCTGATGACGCCGCGGGCCTGGCGCCGCGCGGGCCGACCCGCACCTTTTGCAAAGCGGGACTATCGCGCGGATATCGTGACCCGCACCCAGATCGTCGACCTGTTCTTCGCCGACAGCTGATCAGGCAGCCACCCCAAAAGGGAAAGACCCGCCGGCATTCCGCCGGCGGGTCTTCTCGTTTCCGCGCCCTCTGGCTTCGGAATTATTCGTCTTCCAGCGCCTCGACGGCCTTCTGGAGATCGTCCTTCGAGACTTCTTTCTCCTTCACCGTCACCTGCTCGAACAGGTGATCGACGACCTTGTCCTCGAAAATCGGCGCCTGGATCTGCTGGCGCATCCCCGGGTTCTGCTGAACGAACTCGAAGAACTGCCGCTCCTGGCCCGGATACTGGCGCGCCTGGTTCATGACGGCCTGGGTCATCTCGGCGTCGGTCACGGTGATTTCCTGCTTCGAGCCAACCTCGGCCAGAACGAGGCCAAGCCGAACGCGCCGCTCCGCCAGTGCCTTGTGCTCGTCGGTGGGCTCGATGTGGTCATGGTCGTGGCCGTGCACGTCCGGATTGTCCTCGTGCCAGAGCTGGTGTGCGATCTGATTGGCTTCCGCCTCGACCAGCGACGGCGGCAGGTCGAACTTGACCGCCTTGTCGAGCGCGTCGAGAAGACCGCGCTTCATCACCTGTCGGCTGGCGCCGGTATATTCGGCTTCCAGACGCTCGGCAATCTGCGCCTTGAGCGCAGCAAGATCGTCTGCGCCGAACTTCTTGGCCAGCTCGTCGTCAATCTCGGCCGCTTTCGGCTCTTTTACCGCTTTTACGGTCACGTCGAAGACAGCGGCCTTACCGGCCAGATCGGCGTTGCCGTATTCCTCGGGGAAGGTGACCTCGACCGCCTTCTCCTCGCCCGCCTTCACGCCGACCAGCTGCTCTTCGAAGCCCGGAATGAACTGACCCGAACCCAGCACCAGCGGGAAGTCTTCCGCTGCACCGCCATCGAAGGCCACGTCATCGACCTTACCGACGAAGTCGATCACGACCTGATCGCCGTCCTTGGCCTTGGAGTTCTTCTTGCGATCCTCGAAGTTCTGGGCGGTCTCGGCAAGGCTGCCGAGCGCTTCGTCGATGGCGGCGTCATCCGCCTTGACCACCAGCTTTTCCAGCTTGACCTTGGACAGGTCGACCTCGGGGATTTCTGGCAGCGCCTCGTAGGACATGGCGACTTCGATGTCGTCGCCTTCCTTCCAGTTCTCGTTGGTCATCTCGACCTTGGGCTGCATCGCCGGACGGTCGCCCGAATCCTCGAAATGTTTGGCCATCGCGCCGTCGACGCTTTCCTGCATCGCTTCGCCAAGAAGACGGGGGCCGAACTGCTTCTTCAGAAGCGCCATTGGGACCTTGCCCTTCCGGAACCCCTTCATCGAAATTTCCGGAGCCGCTTCGCGCAGCTTCTCGTTGACCTTCTCATCGAGCTCGGCCGCCGACACGGTAATGTTGTAGCCGCGCTTCAAGCCTTCGTTCAGGGTCTCGGTGACCTGCATTTCTGTCCTCATCTCATCGGGCCGCGGGGCGCTGTCCCGCAAGGCGAAAAATCAGCGGCCCTTCTAGGCAAGGACGGGCGCGCGCGCAAGGCGAAAGGCGGGGAAATAAATCACGGGTTCGGGGCGCCCGGCGAAGGCTCCGAAAGGATGGTGCGGGTGGAGGGACTTGAACCCCCACGCCTTGCGGCGCCAGAACCTAAATCTGGTGCGTCTACCAATTTCGCCACACCCGCAACGGGCGCGGTCTAGCAAAGGCTTGTCCGCGTTGCGAGAGGAAATTCGGTTCCCCCTCGCACTTGCCCCCTATCCACCCTATAAGGCCGGGGCCATGCAAGGGAGCATCCGATGAGCGACAGCCTTTCCCCCGTCGACCGCGCGAAATTCGCCGCCGCAAAGCGCGCCAGTGCCTTTGTCGAAAGCGGCATGAAGGTGGGGCTGGGGACCGGTTCGACCGCCGCGTGGCTGGTCAAATGCCTTGGTGAACGGGTGAAGGACGAAGGGCTCGATATCATCGCCGTGCCGACCTCGTCGCGGACGGCGGCGCTGGCCGAAGAGGTGGGAATCCGCATCACCACGCTCGACGAGGCGCGCTGGCTCGACCTCACCATCGACGGCGCGGACGAATACGACCCCGAGCTGAACCTGATCAAAGGCGGCGGCGGCGCTCTTCTGCAGGAAAAGATCGTGGCAACCGCATCCGACCGGATGATTGTCATCGCGGACGCGACCAAGAAGGTCGACACGCTCGGCGCCTTTCCCCTGCCGGTCGAGGTCATCGGCTTCGGCATGAGGACCACCCGGATGCTGATAGAGGAACTGCTCGACGGGCTCGACGTCATGGGCACCAAGGCCGAGCCGCGCATGACCGATGGCGGGCTCTACGTCACCGACGAGGGCAATCACATTCTGGACCTCCATCTCGGGCGGATCGGGAACGCGCGTCAGCTTGCTCTTGTGCTGAACCAGATCCCCGGTGTGGTTGAAAACGGTCTTTTCATTGATATCTGCGACGTGATCGTCACCGGCCACGGCGACGGGCGGGTCGAGATGCGCGATATCAACACGGGCGAAGAAGACGTCACCCGAGTGCTGGAACCGGAGATCGACAACCTCTTCAGCGAGCAGGCGGACTGACCCATGAGCTTTGACTACGACCTCTTCGTCATCGGTGGCGGCTCGGGCGGCGTCCGCGCGGCGCGCACCGCGGCAGCGACCGGCGCCCGTGTGGCGCTGGCCGAGGAAAGCCGGATGGGCGGCACCTGCGTTATCCGGGGCTGCGTGCCGAAGAAGCTCATGGTCTTTGCCTCCGAGTTTCGCGGCCAGGCCGATCTGGCGCGGGAATACGGCTGGGACGCCAAGGCAGAGAATTTCGACTGGACCGGCTTCCGGACAAAGCTGAACGGAGAACTGGACCGTCTGGAGGAGGTGTACCGCAACCTGCTGGGCGGGTCAGATGTGACGATCTATGACGGTCGGGCGCGACTGACCGACGCCAACACCGTCGAAGTTGCGGGCGAGACGGTGACCGCCAAGACCATCCTCGTGGCGACGGGCGGCAGACCGGTGCGCCCCGACATCCCGAATGCCGAGCTTGGTCTGGTGTCGGACGATATCTTCAGCATGGAAAGCCTGCCGAAGTCGGTTCTGATCATCGGCGGTGGCTACATCGCCTGCGAATTCGCCTGCATCCTGAACGGCCTCGGCGTCGAGGTCTGCCAGTATTATCGCGGCGCTCAGGTTCTGCGTGGCTTCGATGACGAGGCGCGGGGTCTGGTGGCCGAGATGATGAAGGAGCAGGGCATCGACCTGCACCTAGGAACGAACATCGTCGAAATGGGTCCAGCCGGCGACGACGCCGGCCCGAGACCGACAGCCTCCGATGCGGCAATGGGCGCCCCGGTGGGCGAAGGCGACAGCGGCTCGAAAGACACCGGCGATGTCGCGGAAAAAGACGCGCCCGCCACCTATCGCGGCCCGATCCGCGTGAAAGCGACCAACGGTCAGGAACGGGTCTACGACGCCGTGATCTTCGCCACCGGCCGCGCGCCGAATGCGCACGGTCTGGGGCTGGAAGAGCTGGGTATCGGGATCAATCGCCGGGGCGCGATCGAGGTGGACGAGTACTCCAAAACCGCCGTCGACAACATCTACGCGATCGGCGACGTCACCGACCGCATCCAGCTGACGCCTGTCGCCATTCGCGAAGGCATGGCCTTCACCGAAACCGTCTTCAAGAACAACCCGACCGCACCAGACCACGAGCTTGTGCCGTCTGCCGTCTTCACCCAGCCGGAACTGGGCACCGTCGGCCTGAGCGAGGAACAGGCGCGCGACCGCGGCCCGATCGAGGTCTACTGCACGTCGTTCCGGCCCATGCGCTCGGCCTTCGCCGGAAAGCCCAACCGGGTGCTGATGAAACTGGTCGTTTGCGCCGATACCCGCAAGGTTCTGGGATGCCAGATTGTCGCGGACGGGGCGGGCGAGCTGATCCAGATGGTGGGCATCGCAGTGAAGGCGGGCCTTACGAAAGAGGACTTCGACCGCACCGTGGCCGTTCATCCGACCATGTCGGAAGAGCTTGTCACGATGCACAAGCCGGTCAGAACGGCTTGAAATTCACCTGGTGACGCTACAGGTAGCACTCTGAGCGACATGCGTGACCATAATTGAGGGAAACAGCCTTTATGGCCAGTAACAATGGCGGACCTTGGGGCGGCGGTGGCGGTGGCAACCGTGGCGGCTCCGGCGGAAATGGCGATGACCGGCGACCGGGTCGGCGTCCGGGACAGGACACACCCCAGATCCCGGAAATCGACGAGATCATGAAAAAGGGCCAAGAACAGCTCAAGGTGCTGATGGGTGGCCGTGGCGGCCGCAATGGCGGCTCGGGCGGCAATGGCGGCGGCGACGGACCGCGCCTCACGCGCGGCACCGTTGGGCTCGGGCTTCTGGCACTGGCAGCGCTCTGGGCTTTTTCATCCTTCTACACGGTCCGCCCGGAAGAACGCTCGGTCGAGCTCTTCTTGGGTGAATTCAGCGCCGTCGGCGATCCGGGCCTGAACTTCGCCCCCTGGCCGCTTGTGACCTACGAAGTCATCCCCGTGACCCGCGAACAGTCGGAAGAGATCGGCATGGGTCGCTCCGGCTCTTCCGGCGGCGACGGGCTGATGCTGACGACGGATGAAAACATCGTCGACATCGACTTCCAGGTCGTCTGGAACATTAACAACCCGGCCGACTATCTGTTCAACCTGCGTGACGGTCCGCAAACCGTGCGCGCCGTGTCTGAATCGGCCATGCGCGAGATCGTCGCCGGGTCCGAACTGGCCCCCCTTCTCAACCGTGACCGCGCCGCAACGGCGCAGCGCGCCGAGGAGCTGATCCAGTCGACCCTCGACAGCTATCAGGCCGGCATCAATGTCGTCCGCGTCAACCTGAACAAGGCCGACCCGCCGCGCGAGGTGATCGACGCCTTCCGCGACGTGCAGGCGGCGGAACAGGAACGCGACCGGCTCGAACGTCAGGCCGACGCCTACGCCAACCGGGTTCTGGCCGGTGCGCGTGGTGAAGCCGCGCAGATCCTCGAAGAATCCGAGGGCTATCGCGCCAGGGTCGTGAACGAGGCTCAGGGTGAGGCCAGCCGCTTCACCGCGGTTCTGAATGAATACGAACAGGCGCCGGAGGTGACCCGCCGCCGTCTCTACATCGAAACGATCGAGCGCGTGCTCGGGGGCGTGGACAAGATCATCCTCGACGAAAATGCGGGCGGATCGGGCGGTCAGGGTGTTGTGCCCTACCTGCCGCTGAACGAACTGCGTCGCGGCACGCAGGGAGGTAACTGATATGCGCAGTGTAACAGCGCTTCTCATCGTGGCCGTCCTGGCCATTGTCGGCGTCCTTTCCTCGATTTTCATCGTGGACGAGCGTGAAAAGGCTCTCGTCCTTCAGTTCGGTCAGATCCGGGCGGTGAAGCAGGAACCGGGTCTCGCCTTCAAGATTCCCTTCATTCAGGAAGTTGTCCGGTACGACGACCGCATCCTGTCGCTCGACACGCCCGCCATCGAGGTCACGCCCTCGGACGACCGGCGTCTTGTCGTGGACGCCTTTGCGCGCTACCGGATCGCGGACGTGGTCCAGTTCCGCGAGGCGGTGGGCCCCGGCGGCACGCGCCTTGCAGAAGACCGTCTTGCCGACATCCTGAACGACAACATCCGCTCGGTCCTTGGTGCTGAGGGTGTGACGTCGAACACGATCCTGTCGGAAGAGCGCTCCGCCCTGATGAACCGTATCCGCGTGCTGGCAGACAGCCGTGCGCAGGCCCTCGGCCTCGACGTGGTGGACGTGCGTCTCAAGCAGACCAACCTGCCCGAGCAGAACCTCGCCGCCACCTTCGACCGGATGCGCGCCGAGCGTGAGCGTGAAGCGACCGACGAGCGCGCCCGAGGCGAGGAAGCCGCGCAGCGTATCCGCGCACAGGCCGACCGTACCGTGGTCGAGCTTGTCTCGGAGGCACGCCGCGAATCCGAGATCGTCCGCGGTGAGGCCGATGCCGAGCGGAACGCGATCTTTGCCGAAGCCTATGGTGCCGACGAGGATTTCTTCCGCTTCTACCGCTCGCTTGCAGCCTATGAGCGTGCGCTGCAGGGGCAGAACTCCACCATGGTCATCACACCCGACAGCGAGTTCTTCGAATTCCTCGACGGTGCCGGTCTGTCGTCCGGCGTGACCCCGTCCGGCAACTAAGGCCAGAGGAGCGGCCTTCGGATGACGGTCCTCCTCCTAGGCATCGGACTTGTACTCGTCTTCGAGGGGCTGGTGTTCGCACTGGCCCCTTCGCGTTTGGAAGAGCTGATCAAGGTGATCGCGGAGACGCCGATCGAGACACGCCGCGCCATTGGGCTCGCCGCCGTGGCGCTTGGTGTTCTGCTGGTCTGGGTGTCGGGCGCTATCTGAGCGCGACGGCCTTAGTGGCCGCCATCGTCCTGCGGCTGCGACGAGATCGCCGCGACCGGAATGTCCGCGCCGGCCGCATATTTGTCCAACAGCTTATGGCCCCGGATTTCGGCCTTGCGGATGCGCATGGCGGTGGCAAAAGCCTCTTGCAGCGTGGGCGAAGACGCCCCGACCTCATCCGAGATCCGCTTCTCGATCGTCTCGTCGCCGGTTCGCTCGATCTGCTCGAGCGTCCGTTTCGCAAGACCGTTCGCCACTTCTTCCAGCATCGACATCGTGAAATCTGCCTCGATCCGCCTAAGTTCGGGGTGATATAGCCCCCTCGCAGACAGGAGGCGAGACGTTTGAAGGCGTTTTCCACCCGCCGATGCCGCGAAGGGACATCTTCGCGACAGGCGGGTAGCGGATAAGGCTTTCGAGCAACAAGGGAACGGACATGTTTCTCTCGGTATTCGATATGTTCAAAATCGGCGTCGGCCCCTCCTCGTCGCATACGATGGGGCCGATGGTGGCCGCAGCGCGGTTCCTCGACCGGCTCCGCGCCTCGCCGTTCGAGCCACGCGGCCTCAGCGCTTCGCTCCACGGGTCGCTTGCATTCACCGGCGTCGGCCATGCGACCGACCGGGCGGTGATCCTGGGCCTTGCCGGTTTCCTGCCAGAAACCTACGACCGGGAGGCCGCCGAGCAGGCCCTTAAAGACATTCGCGCGACTGGAACGGTCTCTCCCGAAGGCTTCGGAAGGCTCCGTTTCGACCCCGAACAAGACCTGACCTTCGACTACGGCCCCGCTCTTCCGGGTCATCCGAATGGTCTGATCCTGAACGCGCTCGACGCCGAAGGCGACGTAATCCTGCAGGAAACATACTATTCCGTGGGCGGTGGCTTCGTTCTGACTGACGCGGAACTGGCCGCGGGCAAGGATACCGATGACGGCCCGCCCGTCCCCTACCCGTTCAAAACCGCCGCGGAGATGCTGGAGATGTGCCGCGACGCGGGCGCCTCTATCGCCGAACTGAAACGCAGGAACGAACTCACCCGCCGGGACGCCGCGACGCTCGACCGGGGCATGGCGCGCATATGGGAGGTCATGAAGGGCTGCATGGACAACGGGCTAGCCAGCGACGGTGTCCTGCCCGGCGGACTGAACGTCAAGCGACGCGCCGCCGCAATCGCCCGCAGCCTGAAGGCCGAGCGCGGGCTTAACCTGCAGGCGCCCCATGTGATCAATGACTGGATCAGCACCTACGCCATGGCCGTGAACGAGGAAAATGCCGCCGGCGGGCAAGTTGTGACCGCCCCCACCAATGGCGCGGCAGGCGTGATCCCCGCGACGATCCGCTACTGGCTGGACCACATGCCGGGCGCATCCGAAGCGCGGCTGGGGGACTTCCTTCTGACCGCCGCGGCCATCGGCGGGCTTGTGAAGTTCAACGCCTCGATTTCTGGCGCGGAATGCGGCTGCCAGGCCGAAGTGGGTTCAGCCTCGGCCATGGCGGCGGCGGGACTTGCCGCTGTGATGGGCGGTACGCCCGAGCAGATCGAAAACGCCGCCGAAATCGCGCTGGAACATCATCTCGGCATGACCTGCGACCCCGTACGCGGCCTGGTCCAGGTGCCCTGCATCGAGCGGAACGGGCTCGGCGCGATCAAGGCGGTCTCCGCGGCCTCGCTCGCCATGCGGGGCGACGGCACCCATTTCGTGCCGCTCGACGCCGCCATCGAGACTATGCGCCAGACCGGTCAGGATATGAGCGAGAAATACAAGGAGACCGCTCTCGGCGGCCTCGCCGTCAACGTTCCGAATTGCTGATTGCGTGTGAGGGGGCTCTGCCCCCGTCGCCCTTCGGGCGCCTCCCCCGGGATATTTCCGAACAGGCGAAGACAATTTGAGTCAAATTTTCTTCTTTGGGTCTGGAAATCCCGGGGTGAATTGGCCGGAGGCCAAGAGGGGCAGAGCCCCTCGGCCGCCTCAGAACGCGTCCGGCCGGGCGTCTCGCGCCATGTGATCCAGAACCGCGTTCACGAAACGGGGTTCGCGGCCATCAGGAAAGAAAGCCTTGGCCACGTCCACGAACTCGGTAATCACGACCTTCGGCGGCGCATCGCCCTCGATAAGCTCCGCGCCTGCGGCGCGAAACAGCGCCCTGAGCGTCGGATCGATCCTGTCGATGGGCCATTTCGCAACAAGCGCACGATCGGTCATGCGGTCGATCTTGGCCTGCCAGTTCACCGCGTCATCGACCAGTTTCCGAAACAGGTCCACATCGCCCTCGGCGAGCTCCTCGCCGTCGATCTCGGCCCCGAAACGGAAGTCCTCGAACTCGCGCTCGACCGCCGGTGCCGACTGCCCGGACGCCTCCATCTGGAACAGAGCCTGAACCGCGTAGAGCCGCGCGGCTGATTTCATCTGTCTGGATGCGGTCGTCATGCGGTGTCGCCGCCTCCGGTCTTGCCCGCAAGCAGAATGTCGTCCGCGCCGAAGCCCACCGGCTTCCTGGAGCCGCCGAAGCGGCGCGCCAAAGCGATGAGATGCAGCGCCGCCGCCGACGCGCCGCCTGCCGTGTCGAGACGCGACGCGTCGGCGCGTTCTTCCGCCTGCTCCATGTTCTCGACCGTGATGATTCCGTTGCCGATGGCCGCGCCCTGCAGTCCGAGCAACATGATGCCCTCTGCGGATTGGTTTACCACCACGTCATAGTGGCTCGTCCGGCCCCGGATCACGCAGCCGAGTGCGACGAAGCCGTCATAGTTCGACATGCGATGCGCCAACGCGATGGCCGATGGAATTTCCAGGCTTCCGGGCACTTCGATCGTCTCGTGAACCGCGCCCGCCCGCTCCAGCACGCCACGGGCCGAGGCGAGTTGCTGCTCGGAGATGGACTTGTAGTAAGGCGCGATCACGATCGCCACCTTGACCGCGCGGTCGAAGCTGGGAAGCCCCAGGTCGTTATCGGAATGTCCGGCCATTATCCAATCTCCGAAATCTTGCGGGTGCCGACGATTTCCAGCCCATAGGCCTCAAGGCCGACGACGCGCGGTTGCGGCGAATTCGTCAGAAGGACCAGTTTCGACAGCCCGAGCGACGACAGAATCTGCGCCCCCAGACCGTACTGACGGAGCGTCTGCGGCGAGGTCGCGTCGTCCGTCTTCAGCTTCATAGTGGTGTCGCGCAGGAGGATCAGAGCACCGCGCCCCTCGGCGGCAATCAGCTCCATGGCATCCCCGAATTCCGCCGCGCGGCCTTTCGGGCCAAGGCCAACGACATCCAGCATCGGGTCGAGCGCGTGCATCCGGACGAGGCAGGGCTCGTCGCCCGTGACGTCGCCCTTCACGAGCGCGATGTGCTCGTCGCCATGAGCCGTATCGGTGAAGATGCGCAACTGCCACTCACCGCCGAATTCCGAGGTGACCGTGCTTTCCCGTGTGACAGCAACCAGGTTGTCGTGGCGTCTGCGATACGCGATCAGGTCGCTGATGGTGCCGATCTTCAGGCTGTGGCGCTGAGCGAAGGCCACGAGGTCCGGCAGACGACTCATCGTACCGTCGTCGTTCATGATCTCGCAGATCACACCGGACGGGTTCAGACCGGCCAGCCGCGCGACATCCACTGCCGCTTCGGTATGACCCGCGCGGACAAGGACCCCACCCTCGCGTGCGCGGAGTGGAAAGATATGGCCCGGTGTCGCGATATCGGCGGCGGTTTTTCCGGAATCGATCGCCACGGCGACGGTCCGGGCGCGGTCATGCGCCGAGATGCCCGTGGTCACGCCTTCGCGCGCCTCGATCGAGATGGTGAAGGCGGTCTCGTGACGGGACGAGTTCTGCGAGGACATGAGCTGCAGACCCAGCGCGTCGCACCGCTCGGCCGGCAGGCTGAGGCAGATCAGACCGCGTCCGTAGGTGGCCATGAAATTGATTGCTTCGGGCGTCGCCATCTGGGCGGGGATGACAAGGTCGCCCTCGTTCTCTCGGTCCTCGTGGTCGACCAGAATGAACATGCGCCCATTGCGGGCGTCTTCGAGAATTTCCTCGACCGACGAGATGGCGTCGCGCCAGTTTTCCTCGACTTCACCGGCTTTTTCGAAAGACATGGTACGGCTAATCCCTGAGCAGGCGTTCAGGCCGCCCGCATAGCCCAAGGTCCGGCCAATGGCCAGAGCCAGTCAGCGTGACGCGAAGTAGCGGTCGGCCTTGATGAAGCCGGCCAGCCGGCCCGCCGCGACCCAGTCTCTTTCCAGATGCGTGGCACCGATGACGACGACACCGTCGGCCGGAACTGCACCGCGCAGATCGGCAAGCGCGCCACCCGTCTCGCGCCAGGAACTGGCAATGCCGGGCGCACGCGCAGCACGTATGAAGACCGGGTGCCGTTCGCGAAAGGTGTGCGGGTCGATGGGCGGTTGCACCATCGCAAGCAGGTCCGCGCCGCGCACCGCCTGCACCGTCGCGTCGCGCTCTTCGGGAATGTTCAGGTCTCTCAGTGCAGCAAGCGCATTGGTCGAGAAGAGAAGCGCCACGATATCCCTGCCCGTCGCGGCGCGGATACCGGCATAGGAGGCATAGTCGATCCCCAATTCACGGGCGCGGCGCACGCGCCGCCGCGCGACTTCGAGCGGCAATTTGGGCAAGAGGTCCGCGCGCGCCCGCGTCCAGGCATAGCGCCGCCAGGCGCGGCCTTTCTCCATTGTGGGGCCGTTATTGTGACCGATACCCGCCATGGCTTACGCTCCCCATTCCCGCAGCCGCGCGACGTATCGCGCGAGCGTGTCGATTTCCAGATTGATCCGGTCGCCTTCCTTGACTGCACCCCATGTCGTGACGGCCTTGGTGTGAGGGATGATGTTGACGCCAAAGCGCGCGCCCTCCACTTCGTTCACCGTCAGGGACGCGCCGTTCAGCGCCACCGAGCCTTTGGGCGCGATGAACGGGGCCAGTGCCTCGGGCGCTTCGAAGGTCATCCGGGTGCTGTCGCCCTCGTCCCGGAGCGACACCAGCGTCGCAACGCCGTCCACATGGCCGGACACGATATGCCCGCCCAGTTCGTCTCCGACCTTGAGCGCACGCTCGAGATTGACGGCACGACCAAGCGTCCAGGTATCGAGGTTCGTTTTCGAGACACTTTCGGCAGAGATCTGTACTTCGAACCAGTTCCGCGGCTCGCGTCCCATGGACACCACCGTCAGGCAGACACCGTCGCAGGCGATGGAGGCGCCGATGTCGATGGAATCGACATCGTAGTCGGTTGCGATCCGCGCTGTCAGGTCGCCGGCCTGCTCCAGATGGATGATTTCTCCGACGTCGGTGATGATGCCCGTGAACATGGTGCCGCCCTTCTGGTCCTTCCCTGCCGGGGTAATGCCAATGCGGGCCTCAGGCAAGCAAAGCGACGTGACGCGCGCGCCTCGTCCGCGTATTGAAAGGCGATGGCACAGCGTCGCTTTCTCTTTCTTCAGGGCCCACACGGTCCCTTCTTCGCGTCCCTCGCCCGTCAGCTTGTCGCTGCCGGGGCCGAGGTGGGGCGGATCGGCGTGACGCTTGGCGACCGGATCTTCTGGGGCCGCCTGCCCGGATACGAACGCTTCGACGGTGGGCCCGAGGATTGGGAGAACACGCTTCGCGACCGGATCGCGCGCGACGGGATCACCGATATCGTCTGCTACGGAGCGAGCCGCCCGCTTCACGCAACCGCGCGAGGGGTGGCCGAGGCCCTTGGCCTGACTTTTCACGTATTCGAAGAGGGGTACCTCCGTCCCTACTGGATCACCTACGAGCGGGGCGGCACCAACGCCGGTTCACGTCTTATGGAGATCAGTCTGACCGAGATGTCGGACGCCCTTGCCCACCGTCCGGGTCACCTGCGTGCGGCACCGGACCGATGGGGGGCGATGCGACAGCACATCTTCTGGGGCGCGGTCTACCATTTCCTTCTTTTGGTCGGAGAGCGTTGGCATCCGGGCTACAGACCGCACCGTCAGCCCGGCCCCAAAGGCGAATTCGCACTTTATATCAATCACCTGACGACACTGCCCTGGCGTCGCCTGCAACGTCGTATCGTGACCTGGCGCATTCGGAACGGCCGTTTCCCCTACCATGTGGTCCTCTGCCAACTGGCCCATGACGCGAACTTCCGCGATCATTCCGACATCCCGTCTCAGGCCGCCTTCCTGATGCAAGTCTTCAACGGCTTCGCCCATGGCGCGCCACGGCATCACCACCTCGTGATCAAGGCGCACCCACTGGAAGACGGGCGAGAGCCTCTACCGCCGCTCATCGCCGACCTGACACGCCGTCACGGGCTTCGGGGCCGGGTTCATCTCGTCACCGGTGGAAAGCTCGCCAATCTGCTCGATCGCGCGGCATCGGCTGTAACCGTAAACTCGACCGCCGCCGAGCAGGCGCTCTGGCGCGGACTGCCGCTGAGGGCACTTGGCCGCGCCATCTACGACCGGCCCGAATTTGCTTCTGGTCAGTCTCTTGCCGCCTTTTTTGCCGACCCCGTCGCGCCCGACCACGAGGCATATCTGACCTATCGTCAGTACCTTTTGGCGACGTCACAGGTGCATGGCGGTTTCTATTCAGCGCGCGGCAGGAAAGAGGCGCTTCGCCGGGTGCCGGACATGATGCTGAGCCCGCGCGACCCTTATGAAAAACTGGCTCAAAGCCCTGCGTCCGACAGGCAACAGTTGCATATCGTCGCCTAAGGCCCCGGAAATTTTCTGGAAAACGAGACTGCGCGCGACTAGCATCTCAGCAAAACAGGCCGAGGCAGGCAAAAAACAAGGTCGAGGAGACCGAGCAGTGTTTCGAATTCACCGTCCCTACGGGCGCGCCGTCGCGCTTTCTGTGGCCGTTGCGCTGGTGTCGGGCTGCGCCCTTCCGCGTACAGGTCCCACCAAGAACGAAATCTTCGCTGGCTCCGTCCAGAAGCAGGGCGATGCATATATCGTGACCGTGGATGACAGGGTCGCAAAGCTGACCTCGGTCACACCTGCGCTCGGATTCCCCACGAAACTGATCAATGCCGCGACGCTCGGCTCGGATACGATCCAACCCGGCGATACCCTGAGCCTCCGGATCTGGGAAAACGTTCAGGATGGCCTTTTGGCCTCTGCCGGTACGGGCGGCGCCGCGCTTCAGGAAATCCAGGTCGACGGTAACGGCTTCATATTCGTGCCCTATGCCGGCCGCATCCGCGCTGCAGGCAACTCGCCCGAGGCGATCCGCCGGATCATCACCGAAAAGCTGGAAGCGCAGACGCCCGACCCGCAGGTCCTCGTAAACCGCGTGGCGGGCGACGGCGCGACCGTGTCGCTCATCGGCAATGTCGGCGGTCAGGGGGTCTACCCGATCGAGCGTCCGACCCGCACGCTGACCGCCATGCTCGCGCAGGCGGGTGGCATTACGCTTACGCCTGACATCACCCAGGTCACGCTGATCCGGGGCCACGAATCCGGCACCGTCTGGCTGAGCGACCTCTACCGCGACCCCGCGCTCGACATTTCGCTCCGCGCGGGCGACCGCATCCTTGTCGAACAGGACAACCGGTCCTTCACCGCGCTCGGCGCGACCGGAGCGCAGACCAAGGTGCCTTTCGACACCCCGACCCTTACCGCGATCGAGGCGATGGCCAATGTGGGCGGTCTCTCGCCCAACCTTGCCGACCCGACCGGCATCTTCGTCTTCCGCGACGAGACCCCCGAGGTCGCCAACGCAGTGCTGGCACGGAACGATTTCGTGGACGAACAGCGTGTGGTCTATGTCCTTGACCTGACCAGCCCCAACGGTGTCTTCGTGGCCCGCGACTTCGATATTCGCGATGGCGACACGATCTACGTCACCGAGGCGCCCTACACCCAGTTCAGCAAGATCCTGTCCGCAATCGTCCAGCCCCTTGGGGCGGCCGCGTCGATCGAGACGCTGGTCGAGTGACCGACGGCACCGCCGCCGCCACGCGGCTTTGCGTCTACAATGGCGGGCTGCTGCTCAAGCCCGGTTTGAAGCGCATCCTGTCGCTGGCGGGATGGGACGTAACCACGGGGCTTCCCGGCGAGGGCGACTGGGTCGGCCTCTGGGGCAGGAGCCCCACCGCCTGGCGCGGCGAAAAGGTCGCCGGCTGGACGGAAGCCCCGGTCCTGACGGTCGAGGACGCGTTTCTCAGATCGGTGCACCCTGCGCGCCTGCGAGACAGCCTGCCCCTTGGCCTCTGCCTCGACCGAACGGGCGTGCATTTCGACGCAAGCGTGCCATCTGACCTCGAGACTCTTCTGGCTACTCATCCGCTGGACGACACGCATCTTCTGAACCGTGCCCGCGACGCAGCCGCGCGGATGCGCCATGCGCATCTGGGCAAATACGCCGCCACAGATCCCGACCTCGCCCCGCCCGATCCAGGCTATGCGGTCGTGATCGACCAGACCGAGGGCGATGCCGCGCTGATGGGCGCCACGCGAGACGATTTCCGCCAGATGCTGACGACAGCCGCAGCCGAGAACCCGGCCTCGCGCATTCTGGTCAAGCAGCACCCCGAGACGGCGGGCGGCGCACGGAAAGGAATGCTGGACGACCTCCGTGGCGTAGATCGTGCCGAACCCTACTCGGACCCAATTAGCCCATGGGTGCTCTTCGAGGGCGCGGTCGCGGTCTATACCCATTCCTCGACGCTTGGGTTCGAGGCGATCTACGCAGGCCACAAGCCGCGCGTCTTCGGACAGCCCTTTTACGCCGGCTGGGGCCTGACACAGGACGAGGACCTGATCCCACGGCGGGACCGGACGCTCTCCCGCGCGCAGCTTTTTGCGGCGGCCATGATCCTCTACCCGGTCTGGTACGATCCGCTGGCGGACCGCCTGTGCGAGGTTGAGGATGCGCTCTCCATTCTGGATGCCCAGACCCGGCAATGGCGCGAAGATCGGGCCGGCTATGTCGCGGCAGGCATCCGGCGCTGGAAACGCCCGCACCTGCAGCACGCTTTCGGACAGGAAAAACGGCTCAAGTTCGCCAGTAGCCCGGACAAAGCGAAGACCCTGGCACAGAAAGACGGTCGCAGCGCGGTGGTCTGGGGCGGCGCGGAGGCCCCGGACGGCACGATCCGGATGGAAGACGGCTTCCTCCGCTCCCGCGGTCTTGGCGCCCGCCTGACGCCGCCCGCATCGCTGGTTCTGGATGATAGCGGCATCTATTTCGACCCGACCCGCGAAAGCCGGCTGGACCGGTTGATCGCAGCCTCCGGCGACCTGCCCGAGGGAGAGCTTCGCCGCGCCGAAGCGCTTGCCCGTCGCATCGCGAAGGCGGGCGTGACGAAATACGGTCAGAGTGACGTTCCCCCGTCACTCGACGACCCGAGGCGCAAGATCCTTGTGGCCGGACAGGTGGAAGACGACGCCTCCATCCTGATGGGCGCTGGCGAGATCAGGCGGAATATCTACCTGCTTCGCGAGACGCGGCAGGCCAATCCCGATGCGCTGATCATCTGGAAGCCGCATCCCGATGTCGAAGCGGGGCTGCGAAAAGGCCGGGTCGAGGAAAGCGACCTCGAAGGACTTGCCGACGTGGCGCTGACCGGCGCGGGGGCCGCCGCCGCGATAGACGTGGCGGACGAGGTCTGGACGATCACCTCGACACTCGGCTTCGAGGCGCTTCTCCGTGGCAAGCCCGTGACGACGCTGGGAATGCCGTTCTATGCCGGGTGGGGTCTGACCGACGACCGGATGCCCGCGCCCGCGCATCGCGGAAAGGACGTGACCCGCGCAGGGCTGATCCATGCCTGTCTCATTGGATACCCGCGCTACTTCCACCCTGCGACGGGCGCGCCCCTGTCCCCGGAACAGACGGTCGCGCTTCTGGCAAGCGACGAAGCGGATCTGCCGGGCGAGACCCTTCTCGGGCGGCTGCAGAGGTTCTTCAGACGCGTCTGATCCAGCGGTGGAAAATGTCCCCGCCAAGCGCCGACACCTCGGCCAGATCGAAAGCCCGCGCCTCCGACAGCCGCGCCAGGCCGAGCGCGCCCATCCCGGGCTGCCCTTCGGCGCCGATCAGCTTGCCTGCGGAGAAGACCTGCAACTCGTCCACCAGATCGGCAGTCATCAGCGCCGCGGCCAGCGTGCCGCCACCCTCGCAATAGACGCGGGTCAGCCCGGCTTGCCCGAGCGCCTCGAAGGCGTGAGCCAAGTCAACCTGCGTGCCGAGCGACCTGCCTTCGATCACGCGCGCGCCTGCGTCTTCCCACGCGCCCACGTCGCCCGCGTCGGCCCCGGCGTGGATCAGCCAGACGGGCGGATCCCCCGCGCTCTGGAACAGGCGGCTGTCTCGCGGCAGGCGCAGATGGCGCGACAGAACGATCCGAACCCGCCCCGGTCCGACATCGCCCAGCCCCCGGACAGTCAGGTCGGGATCATCGGCCCGCGCCGTTCCCGCGCCCACCAGAACCGCGTCGTGGGCGGCACGCTCGGCATGAACGCGGCGGCGCGCCTCGGGGCCTGTGATCCAGCGGCTTTCCCCCGAAGCGGTCGCGATCCGACCGTCAAGCGTCAGCGCCAGCTTCAGCGTCAGCCAGGGACGGCCACGGGTCACGCGGCTGAGGAACCCGGCTTGTATCGCCCTGGCCTGCCCCTCAAGGCACCCGACCGTTACGTCGATCCGGGCCGCCCTGAGACGGGCGACGCCCCCGCCCGCCACGCGCGGATCGGGGTCCTCATGGGCGACGACCACCCGCGCGACCCCGGCATCGATCAGCGCATCGGCGCAGGGCGGCGTCTGTCCGTGATGGGCGCAGGGCTCCAGCGTGACATAGGCCGTGCCCCCCCGCGCGGCATCGCCCGCCATATCCAGAGCGACGCGCTCGGCATGGGGGCGCCCGCCATCGGCGGTCCGGCCACGCCCAACGATGCGACCATCCCGAACCAGCACACAGCCCACCGCCGGATTGGGCCAGACCCGGCCCAGACCCCGCCCTGCCAGCGACAGGGCATGAGCCATGTGGCGCCGGTCGGTGTCGGTCACTCTTCCGGGGGCGCGGGGCGCAGTTCGCTGACGAATTTGTCGAAATCGTCCGCGGCCTGGAAATTCTTGTAAACGCTGGCGAACCGGACATAGGCCACGGTGTCGATCCGGGCGAGGCTCTCCATCACGATCTCACCGATCGTATGGGACGGAATGTCCGTTTCGCCCATGCTCTCAAGACGCCGCACGATGCCCGAAATCATCTGGTCCATACGCTCAGGTTCGACGGGACGTTTCTGCAACGCGATGCGGATCGAACGCTCCAGCTTGTCGCGGTCGAAATCCTCGCGCCGCCCGTTGGATTTGATGACCACGAGGTCACGAAGCTGCACCCGCTCATAGGTGGTAAACCGTCCGCCGCAGGCCGGACAGAACCGCCGCCTGCGGATCGCGACATGGTCTTCCGCCGGTCGCGAGTCCTTCACTTGAGTGTCGATATTTCCGCAAAACGGGCAGCGCATCCGCCTCTTCTCCCTGCCTGATTGGGGTCCATTCTGACCTACCCACCGAGACTATAGGGGAGCCCCGTCATTTTGGGTAGGGGCGAAATCCGGGCGCAAGATGCTGAATTCGGGAAATCCGGGAACGGAGCGCCCCGGCGCCGCATTGAGGTCGTGTCACCGCAGACGATCAGCGCCTGACGGGACTGACATTAGACAAAGGGAGATACTGAAATGTCCATTGCACGCGTTACCGAAATTTCCGCCACCTCGAAGACAAGCTTCGACGACGCCGTCGCCAGCGGCATCGAGCGGGCGAACAAGACGCTTCGCAACGTGAAATCCGCCTGGGTCAAGGAACAGCGCGTCTCCGTCGAGGACGGCTCGATCATGTACTATCAGGTCAACATGATGGTGACCTTCGTTCTCGAAGACTGAACCTAGACTGCCTGTATCATGGCGACCGCGACCTGACGGGTATGCGGTCGCCTGCGATGCTCGAACAGGTAGACGCCCTGCCACGTACCCAGCATCAGCCGCCCTCCCGTGACCGGGATCGACAGGCTGACCGGCAGCATCGCTGCTTTGATATGGGCTGGCATGTCGTCCGGCCCCTCATAGGTGTGGGTGAGATAACTCATGGAGGGGTCATCGGACGGCGGAACCAGCCGATTGAAAAAGGCCAGAAGGTCACTCTGAACCTCGGGATCGGCGTTTTCCTGAATGAGAAGCGAACAGGATGTGTGGCGCACGAAAACGGTCAGCACCCCGTCCCCTTTGGCGAACGAGGCGAGCCTTCCGGTGAACTCGTAAAGTCCGGGTCCACTGGTTTCGATGTCGATAACCTCCGCCACGGGTCAGCGGCTTCCGGGCAGATCGCAGAACTGGCGCGCAAAGGATGCGGTCAGGCCCTTGTCATCCGACCAGATGAAAAGCCCCGGTCTCTTGGCGCCCTCCGCATCCAGACTGAACCGCATCGCCGCCCCGCCACGGCGGGGACCGGTGGAGACACGATAGATCCGCGTCGTGGGCCGAAGGCCAAGATGGCGCGTCACGTAATCCCCCGCGGCGCACCAGAAGGCCGGCGCCCCCGAGCGGCCGCGATAGGTCACCTCGAAACCACGGGCGGGGCCGGGTTCTACCACCAGCCCGTTCTCCGCCACGAAGGCGTCAGACGCCCCCGGAAACGCAAGCAGCACGGCCCCGATTGCAGTGGCCTTGAGTGAATTCATCTTGCCTCCGATGTCAGACCGTCCGGCAGCACCGCCTTTTCAAGCTCAAGATAGCGCGTGCCCTCCCCGTTCAGAACCTCTTCCGACAAAATGGCGAAGCCGTGCCGTGTGAAGAGTCCGACCGGATCCTCTCCCGCGCTGTCGGAGAAGACCGGCAAGCCGCCGCCGAATGTGACCGGTTCCACGGTCAGATTCACCCGGTCGATGGCGCCATGGGCCAGAAACCAGTCATGCACCCGCGTTCCGCCAAGGATCAGCCCCCGCTCGAGCGGTGCCACGCCGGCAACCCGCCCAGCCAGATCGCCCGGCGTCAGATCGCGCGGATCGAGCCACAGTTGCGTCGGTCGCCGCCAGCCGCCCCTGCCCGTCGAGAAGATGATACGCCTCCGATGCGGCTTGTCCGCCGCCTCATGGGTGTGCCGCCCCATGATCGCCCAGTCCGCGGCCTCGACATCCCGAAAGAACAGCGCCTGCTCCTCGGGACTGGCCCATGACTGCGGCGCGTCATCGGTTGCCCGCGCGATGTAGCCGTCGGCGCTGGTGGCAACAGTCAGGGTAAAATGCGTCATGGCAACGAGTCAGGAGCCGACAGCCGCACGGATCACCGGAAGCACCGTCGCGGCGATGATCCCGACAACCGCGCCAATGGCGAGACGGGGCACCCGCCCGCCAAGCGACGGCGCGAAGAGGCTGAGAATGCCGCAGATGACGGCGTAGAAAGTCAGTGAAATCGGGTCCATGTCGAACGATAGCCCCAGCGCCTGAACCGGGAAAGACTTAACCGAAGAGCCGCTCGCCCTGCTCGTCGATCACCTGTTTGGCCTTCCGGACCGACGCTTCGATGGCCTGGTCCTGATCCTGGATCGTGTCGGCCCGGATCAGCTGATGCACCTTTCCGCCCTTCTCGATCCGAGCGCCCACGCGCCAGCCTCCGGCCTCCTTCTGAGGGTTCGGGACGATGGAAAAACCGTTGTGATCCGTGGCTTCCGCCTCGGTCTTCGTGCCGGACCCGCCGCCGCCGAAAAGTCTCTTCAAAATCGACAACCCGGACCCCCTTTCAGTTAGCGGAAAAGTTTATCAACCGAGACGAGCAACCTCTGCGCATCGTCAAGATTTCTTATTCTCAAGGTCAGCTCAGCTTTGTCTTTTTCTGAGCGACCCGACATTTTGGCGTCCGGGAATGTTTCCAGAAGCTCTGAATATTCGAACAGTCCGCATGTTACTCCCGGTCGCCGAAAGTACCACAACAGCCATTCGGCATTGGCAATCAAACCAAAAACGTCTCGCCCCTTCCACTCTACGTGTAGCGCCTTTTTTAGACCTGCTGTCTTGCCTTTCGGAACCAACTCCGGCGCGGCGAGGAAGTATGCGATAATGTCATCGAGAGCATGCGACACCTCGGGACGTTTGATGCGTGCCCGGAGCTCTTCGATATGCTCTCGAGAAAGACTCACTGATCCAGGAACGACCTCAGCTTCCGCGACCGGCTGGGGTGCTTCAGCTTCCGAAGCGCCTTTGCCTCGATCTGGCGGATACGTTCGCGGGTCACGCTGAACTGCTGGCCGACCTCTTCCAGCGTATGGTCGGTGTTCATGCCGATACCGAAACGCATCCGCAGCACCCGCTCCTCGCGCGGCGTGAGCGAGGCCAGAACCCGCGTCGTCGTTTCCTTCAGGTTCTCCTGAATGGCGCTGTCGAGCGGCAGGACCGCGTTCTTGTCCTCGATGAAATCGCCAAGCTGCGAGTCCTCTTCGTCCCCGATGGGGGTCTCGAGGCTGATCGGTTCCTTGGCGATCTTCATCACCTTCCGAACCTTTTCGAGCGGCATCTGCAGCTTCTCGGCCAGCTCTTCCGGCGTCGGTTCGCGGCCGATCTCGTGCAGCATCTGACGGCCGGTCCGGACCAGCTTGTTGATCGTCTCGATCATGTGGACCGGAATACGGATCGTGCGCGCCTGATCCGCGATGGACCGGGTGATAGCCTGACGAATCCACCACGTCGCATAGGTCGAGAACTTGTAGCCGCGGCGATACTCGAACTTGTCGACGGCCTTCATCAGGCCGATGTTGCCTTCCTGAATGAGATCAAGGAATTGCAGGCCGCGGTTCGTGTATTTCTTGGCGATCGAAATCACCAGACGCAGGTTCGCCTCGACCATTTCCTTCTTGGCCTGACGGGCTTCTTTCTCGCCCTTCTGGACCTGTTGGACGATGCGGCGGAATTCGGGGATGTCGACACCGACATACTGGCCGACTTGCGCCATCTCGGCGCGCAGTTCTTCCATCTTGGGCGTCGAGCGCTCAAGCAGCGTCTGCCAGCCACGGCCCGACTTCTCGGCCATCCGGTCCAGCCAGTTCGGGTCAAGCTCGTAGCCGCGATATTCCTCGATGAACTCGCGGCGGTTGATCCGGGCCTGGTCGGCCAGCTTCACCATGGACGAGTCGATCGACATGATCCGGCGGTTGATGCCGTAAAGCTGGTCGATCAGCGCCTCGATCCGATTGTTGTGGAGGTGAAGCTCGTTCACCAGCTCGACGATCTCGGACCGCAGCTTCTGATAGGCCTTTTCCTCCTTGGCCGAAAAACTGTCATCCTCGTTCAGCGTGGCGGACATGCGGAGGTCCTGCATGTCCGACAGCTTAGTGTAATCGCGCGCAATCCGGTCGAGCGTCTCCAGCACGCGCGGCTTGAGCGCGGCTTCCATCGCGGCCAGCGACATGTTGGCCTGATCGTCCTCGTCCTCGTCATCGTCGGTCCGGATCGGGTTGCCGTCGGCGTCGAGTTCGGGCTCGTCGGATTTCTTCTCGGTATTGGCCGAGGCGTCGACATCAACATTGCCGACCACAGGCTCGTCCTCGTCATCCTCGCCCATGGACCGTCCGAAGGTGGTCTCAAGGTCGATGACGTCGCGAAGCAGGATGTCCTCGCTCAGAAGTTCGTCGCGCCAGATCGTGATGGCCTGGAACGTCAGCGGGCTTTCGCAAAGCCCGGCGATCATGGTGTTCCGGCCTGCCTCGATCCGCTTGGCGATGGCAATTTCGCCTTCGCGGCTCAGAAGCTCGACCGACCCCATCTCGCGCAGATACATGCGTACCGGATCGTCGGTGCGGTCCAGCTTTTCGGTCTCGGTCGTGGAGACCGCCACCTCACGCGACGAAGAGGTTTCAACGACCTCGGTCGACTTGCCGTCGCCGTCGTCATCCTCGGCCTCTTCGTCCTCGATGATATTGATGCCCATCTCGGACAGCATCGACATGACGTCTTCGATCTGTTCCGAGGACACCTGATCGGGCGGGAGAACGCGATTGAGCTGATCGTAGGTGATGTAGCCCTTCTCGCGGGCATCCGCGATCATCTTCTTGACCGCGGCCTGGCTCATGTCGAGAACGACATCGCCTTCCTGATCGTCTTGTTTGCGCTCGTCCGTGTCCTTGGCGGCCATGCGGCTCTCCCGACAAAACTTGTGATTCGGTTTCAACCCGAATCATCTAGCGCGAATCACGATTCTTCAACCCGCGCGGCCCTTGTTTATGTGCTTGCAAAGCGTTTTTGCTACGGTTCCCGGCGGCCGCTCTTGGCGAAGTCGATTCGATCCAGCAGAGCAGAGAAGGCAGATTTCTCTTCACGTCTGATTCGCGCCCCGTTGGGTCCGGTGTCGTATTCCGCCCGATCCTCCTGCCCCGACCGCTCTGCCGCCGCCCGCGCTTCGGCCGCCTGGCCAAGCCGCCAGGTCAGACCTTCATCTACCAGGCCCTCGACATCCTCGATGGCTTCGGCGATCTCCCGTTCGGCGCCCCGACGCGCTGTCAGCTTTGCAAACTCTTCCGCCAAGGACATCCGCGCGACGTCTTCCGTCGCGTGCGGCTGCACCCCCGGCGCGATGCGCACATGGGCCGGCGCGTGGACCTTTTCAAGAGCGTGCGGCGGACAAAGCGTTTCGATTTCGAGAGACCCGTCGCCGGCAAGGTAGAGAAGCGCGCCCTGCACAGCGGCATGATCGGGATCGGTCGTGTCCAGCCGTTCCAGATCGGCCACGAACTCAGGCAAAAGCGACCTGTGCCGCAGCAGCGTGGCAAGGATCACCGCCTCGCGGAGCCGATCCTCGAAGGCGGCGCCCTCGGCGGCGAGCGCGCTTGCCTTGGTCTCGACCATCGGCGTTGCGGGTCCGGCGAAGCGTCCGCCACGCCCCATGGCGAAGGGCCGGCCCATCCCGCGCGCGCGACCCGGCCCACCCTGGTCGAAAAGCGCCCGGCGGAGGCGGTTCAGCTCGTCTCCATAATGGCGTCGGATCGACGGGTCCGCGATTTTCCTGACGGCCTCACGCAGCGACAGGTCCAGTGCCGCGCGCCTCTCGGGGCTGTCAAAGACGCGGCCCTCGGTCTCGCGCTGCCAGAGCAGCCGCACCATCGGCACCGCCCCCTCCACCAGTTTCCGCATCGCGCCGGCGCCTTCGGCGCGGATCAGATCATCGGGGTCCAACCCCTCTGGCATCAGGCAGAAGCGAAGCGACTTGCCCGCCTCGAGCATCGGCAGCGCGATGTCTATCACTCTCAGCGCAGCCCTCAACCCGGCCTTGTCCCCGTCTAGCGCGATCACCGGCTCGTCATGCATCCGCCAGAGAAGCCGGACCTGATCCTCGGTCACCGCCGTACCAAGGGGCGCCACAGACGCCGCCAGCCCCGCCTCGGACAAGGCGATTACATCCATATAGCCCTCGGCAACGATCAGCGGCTGGCCCTTCCCCGCCGCCTCGCGCGCCGGCCCGTGGTTATACAGGCTCCGCCCCTTGTCGAAGAGATCGGTTTCCGGTGAATTCAGGTATTTGGCGTTGTCGTTCGGGTCCATCGCCCGGCCACCGAAAGCGATGCACCGCCCCCGAACGTCGCGGATCGGGAACATGATCCGGTTCCGGAATGTGTCATAGGGCCGCTTGCCCTGGTTCGAGGGCTTGGCCAGTCCCGCGCCCAGGATCAATTCCTCGGCCACGCCCTTGCCCGTCAGATGGTCCCAAAGCCCCTGCCAGCCGTCCGGCGCGAAACCGATCTCCCACCGGTCGAGCGCCGCACCCGACAGCCCGCGCCCCGCCAGATACTCCCGCGCCGCCGCCGCGCCGCCGGTCTTCAGCTGCAGGCGAAAGAACTGAACCGCCTGCTCCATGACCTCGGCCAGCTTGGCGCGGTGGTCCGTCTTCTCCTGCGCCTTCGGGTCCCGCGCGGGCATCTGCATCCCGGCCTCCCGGGCCAGGATCTCGACCGCCTCCATGAAGCCTACATTCTCGGTTTCCTGAACGAAGGAAAACAGGTCCCCCTTCGCATGGCAGCCGAAGCAGTAATAAAAGCCCTTTCGGTCATCTACATGAAAAGAAGCGGATTTTTCCTGATGGAATGGGCACGGCGCCCACATGTCGCCCTTGCCCTGGTTGGACTTCCGCTGGTCCCACATGACCTTCCGCCCCACCACCTGCGCGAGCGAGGTGCGGCTGCGAAGCTCGTCCATGAAACCGGGTGGCAGACTCATGGTCTCACTATCGGCGCCGCCTCGGTCCGAGTCCAGACGCGCGCGCCTCTTCTTCTTGGTGAAAATACTCCGAGGGGGTCCGGGGGAGCAGCGCTCCCCCGGCCGGTCGGCGCGGGCAAAGCCCACGACGAAATCCGGTCACAGCGTCGCCCGCCCCGCGACACCTTCCATCGCGCGCGTCAGGTCGTGAACCGCGCTATCCGCCATCGACCTCGGCACAAGGCAAAGCCAAGCCGCATCGCCCTCCCGGATCAGTGTCGCCGTCATATGCCCAAGGAGGGTTCGCGCAGCGCCATCCACAGGAAAGACGTGACCGCGAAGATCGACCGGCGTCAGCCGCGCCAGAACATCCCGCGCGCCATGGCCGGACAGCGCCAGGCAGGCAAAGCCGTCGCTCTGATCGGTCATCGGAAGACCCGCCAGCGCAGAGGGCAGCGCGCCGATGGCGAGCACCTGCCCCGGTCCATGCCAGACCAGCCGCAATCCAGACGCTGTGGTCGACCTAAGCGCGGTCGGCAGGCCGCAACCGACCTCTTCCTCCAACGCACTGGCAAGCGCGCCGTCGTCCCGAACCGCAACCCAGGTGACGCGCCCCGGTTCTGCCAGCGCCAGCGTGACGCCACCGATCTCAAGTGGCAGCCGACTGGACACCGGCGATTGCGCCATCAGTTCAACCACGCATCCGGCCTCCCTCTGGGTCGAACGGACCGGGCGCGACAACATCCACCTTCGCCTCGATCCGCCGCAGCCGATCCTTGAGGATCAAACGCTCACCGTACCGTTCCGGCCCATTCCTCAGAAAGCCGAGGCCGATGAAGCCACCGAGCGTGGGCGAGAACCCGGCCGAGGTGACATAGCCCTCAGAGCCCGTCTCGCCGAAAAGATGCGCCCCCGCCACGATCCGATCCTCCGGCTCAACTGCTCTGAGCCCTACAAGCCGCTCGCGGGTCGCATCCAGAAGCCCCGGTCGCGCCGCCGCGCCCTTGCCAATGAAATCCTTCTTCGCCGACAGCATTCCCTGTAGCCCGATGTCGAAGGCGGTCACGCGGCCATGCATCTCGGCATGGGTCAGAAATCCCTTCTCCAGCCTGAGGACATTCATCGCCTCCATGCCGTAGGCACCACCGCCCATATCCTCGGCCCGCGCCACCAGAGCCTCGAACAGCGCCCCGCCATAGCGCGCCGGCACCGCGATCTCGTAGCCAAGCTCGCCCGAGAACGAGATTCGGAAAAGCCGTCCCGGAACGCCGCCCACAGAGACATCGCCACAGGACATGAAGGGCCAACCGTCCCACGAGACAGGCCTGTCCAGCACGCGGTCCAGCAGGTCCCGCGCGCGCGGTCCCGCCACTGCGAATTGCGCCCAGGCATCGGTGACGGACGAGAACGCGACGTCGAGGTCCGGCAGATAGGCCTGCTGCACGAATTCCATATGCGCCATGACCTGTGCCGCTGCGGCTGTCGTGGTCGAGACAAGGAAATGCGCGTCCCCCAGTCGCGCCGCCGTGCCGTCGTCCATGACATGGCCGTCCTCGCGGAGCATCAACCCGTAACGGACACGTCCCGGTGCCAACCCGGACATTCCATTCGCATAGACGAAATCCAGAAACCTCCCGGCGTCTGGCCCCTGCACGTCGATCTTGCCAAGGGTCGAGACGTCGGCCACGCCTGCCGCGTGGCGCACATGCCCGACCTCGCGGTCACAGCTTTCGCGCCAGTCTCGCTCGCCATCCCGCGGAAAATAGGAGGGGCGCATCCACAGCCCCGCCTCGATCATCGGCGCGCCCCGCGCGACGCAGGCGGCATGGGTCGGGCTCAGACGACGGGGCGCGAAGCCCTCGCCCCGGGCGCCCGCGCCCATCGCCCCGATCGGAACCGGAACATAGGGCGGGCGGAAGGTGGTCGTACCGGTGGCGGCGATGCCGCGCCCGGTCGCATCGGCCAGAACGGCGAGCGCCTGCACGTTCGACCCCTTGCCCTGATCGGTCGCCATGCCCTGGGTCGTGTAGCGCTTCATATGCTCGACCGAGGTCATGTTCTCCTGCGCCGCCTGCCGGACGTCCTTGGTCGTCACATCGTTCTGAAGGTCCAGCCAGGCCCGGCCCGGCGCTTTCACCGTCCAGAGAGGTGTGATGTCGTAGGGCGCATCTTCCGCTTCCGGCAGATCGGGGCGGCCGCGAAGGGAATACCCGAGTTCCTCAAGCGCCTCACCCGCAGCCCTGACACCGTCCGCCAGACACGCGGCCGTGGAAAATCGCCCCGCCGCAGCACCTGCCGCGATCAGGCCCGGCACAGCGCCCGGCGCGGGAACGAAGGCTGCGATGGCCTCGTCCCAGACCGGACGCCCATTCATGTGGCAGGTCAGGTGTACCGCCGGGTTCCAGCCGCCCGCCACCAGCAGCGCATCCGCACGGAGCTGCGCGGTGCCGCCCGAATGGTCGAGCTTGATACCGCTCAGACCGCGCCGCCCCCTCGTGGCGACGACACGGGCATCCTGAAAGACCGGCCAGTCACCTTTGCCTGATTCTCCCGGACGTGTATCCGCGACAAAGGCAATCTCTACACCCGCCGCCGAAAGGTCCTTCGCCGTTCGGTAAATATCTGAGTTATTGCCGAAAATCGCGACCCGCTTGCCAGGTGTGACACCCCAGCGGTGAAGATAGCTCCGCGCTGCCCCCGCCATCAGGATGCCGGGCCGGTCGTTGGACGGAAAGGCAATCGAACGCTCGAGGGCGCCTGCCGCCAGTACCGCCCGCCGCGCGGCGATCCGCCAGAAACACTCCGGCGGGGCCGCACCCGGCGCCGCGTGAAGCGCCACACGCTCGAGCGCCCCGAAGGTGCCGCCATCATAGGCGCCGGTCACGGTGGTGCGGGACAATATCCGAACGTTGGGCATCGCGGCCAGTTCCGCCGCAGCACGCGCCGCCCACTCCGCGCCGGGTTCGTCCCCCACCTCGATCCGCTCGGACAGGAGACGCCCGCCCGGCCGCGTGTTCTCGTCGGCAAGGATCACGTCGGCACCGGCCCGCGCAGCCGTCAGCGCCGCCATCAGCCCGGTCGGTCCGGCGCCGATCACCAGCAGGTCGCAATGGGCAAAGGCCCTCTCGGACCGGTCCGCAGCGCTGTCGCCGGACAAGGCACCAAGCCCCGCAGCCCGCCGGATCGCAGGCTCATAGACCTTCTCCCAGAAGCTCCTCGGCCACATGAAGGTCTTGTAGTAGAACCCCGCGCCCAGAAAGGGCGACACCAGATCGTTGACCGCCATGGCATCGATGGAAAGCGAGGGCCAGCGGTTCTGGGACTGCACCTCCAGCCCCGGCCAGATCTCCTGCATCGTCGCCCGCGTATTGGGGCGCTGCTCGGCCCCCTGCCCGGTGGTGACGAGCGCGTTCGGTTCGTCCGACCCGGCGGTGACGAGCCCCCGTGGTCGGTGGTACTTGAACGACCGCCCGACCAGCCGCACCCCAGCCGCCATCAGCGCCGAGGCGACGGTGTCACCCTGAAACCCCTCGATGACGCGGCCATCGAACGTGAAGCGAATGGGCGTGCGCCGGTCGATCTCATGTCCGCCCCGGACTCTCATGCCTCGCCGCCCCGAACCGCGCGGGTGGCGCGCACCTGATGGGTCGTGGTGCTGCGCTCCGCCACCAGCCACGCGCCGCAGGGGTCATGCCGCCAGAGATCTTGGGTGGCGCCCGCGGGATTGTCGCGATTGTGCAGGAAATCGTCCCATTCTTCCGCGCTGGCCCCTTCGGAAGGTCGGGAAAGTGCAAGAGCGTGACCGCGATAGGTGAACTCTCTCAGGTCCCTTTCGCCGCAATGGGGACATTCAATCCGCATGAGCGCCCTCCGAACCGGCGATGAAAGAGCGATCCTGATACACCTGCGCCAGCCCCCTCAATGCAGGTTGTGCTGAGAGCCGGTACCCTCTTCATCCATCAGCCCGGAACCCGTCCGGAACCGGTCGAGACGATAGCGCGCGGCGGTCTCATGCGGACGGTCCTGGGCCAGAAGATGCGCAAAGGCAAAACCCGAACCCGGCACGGCCTTGAACCCGCCATAGCACCAGCCGCAGTTCAGATAGAGCCCTTCGACCGGCGTCCGGTCGATGATGGGCGAGCCGTCTGGCGACATGTCCATGATACCACCCCAGGAGCGCAGAACCCGCGCCTGCCCGATCATCGGCATCAGGCTCATCCCCGCCTCCATCACGTGCTCCGCCATGGGCAGGTTCCCCCGCGCCGCATAAGAGGCGTAGAAATCCAGATCACCACCGAAGACCAGACCGCCCTTGTCCGACTGGCTGATATAGAAATGCCCCATGCCGAAGGTCACCACGTGGTCGAGACAGGGCTTCAGACCTTCGGTCACGAAGGCCTGCAGGACGTGGCTTTCGATGGGCAGGCGAAGCCCCGCCATCGCCGCCACCTGGCTCGACCGCCCGGCGACGACGATGCCAACCTTGCCCGCCCGGATCGCGCCCCGCGTGGTCTGGACGCCGCGCACGAGGCCGCCTTCGATGTCGATGCCAGTCACTTCGCAATTCTGGATGAGGTCGACGCCGCGCATGTCGGCGCCGCGGGCAAAGCCCCAGGCCACGGCATCGTGCCGCGCGGTACCGCCTCTTGGATGGAAAAGCCCGCCATAGACCGGAAAACGGTGGTTATCGAAATCGAGAAACGGCACCTTCTCGCGAACACCCTCACGGTCCAGCAGAATGGCGTCATCCCCCTGATTTATCATCGCATTCCCGCGCCGGACCGCCGCATCCCGCTGCCCGTCCGAATGAAAAAGGTTCAGGACACCCCGCTGCGAATGCATGACGTTGAAATTGAGCGCGCCCTCTAGCCCTTCCCAGAGCTTCAGCGAGTGGCTGTAGAACTCCGAATTGCCCGGCAGCAGGTAATTGGCCCTGACGATGGTCGTATTCCGGCCCACATTGCCGCCGCCCAGATAGCCCTTCTCGAGAACCGCGATATTCGTCAGACCGTGTTCGCTTGCCAGATAATACGCCGTCGCAAGGCCGTGCCCCCCGCCGCCGATGATAACGATGTCATAGGCCGGTTTCGGTTCGGGATCGCGCCAGAGGGGCTGCCAGCCGCTGTTCCGGCGCAACCCCTCGCGAAATACGCGAAACCCAGAATAGCGCATCGTCCCTCCTCTGCCTGAGGAGATCGAAACAACTCGGCGGGCGCTTGGCAATCGCCTAATACGACGACCCGTGACGCAAACGGACCTCGCACCATGGAAAAGGGCGCCCGAAAGCGCCCCTGACCGGTTGCAAACTCTCCGGCGTCAGCCGCGCAGACGGGGGCGTCCCATCACGGTGAAGAAGTGGCCGTTGCCCACGGTGCATCCGGCGAATGTCGCCAGCGACGTGCCATCGATCTCACCGCCCGCAATCACCGAGGCGCTGCCGAAGCCCAGCCCCTGTGCCGCGAAGTTCACGTTGCCGGCTGCGATGATCTGGCCGCCGAACATGCTGATCTTGGCCGCCGACTTCATGCCGCCCCGCGTGACCAAAGTGGCAGAGCCGTTCGTGGCGCAGCCGGAGGCCGTACCGATGGTCAGTCCCTGGGGCGAGCCGATGGAGCTGTCCATGTCCGTGCTTTCGGTGATGAAAGTGGCGTTCGACAGGACCACGCCATTGGCGAAGGCGAAGTCGCAATCGGTGATGACGACGACGTCCTCAAAGGTCTCGGCCGCGACCGACAGGGTGTTGCCGCTGGTGCAACTCACCTGGTGGATGCGGCCCTTCGTCAGGTCGGCCATCGACAGCTCTTTCTTGCCGGAGCCGTTGGTGTTGGTGGTGTCCGTCGTATCCACAGCAACCTCCACCACGGTCTCGACCCCATCGGTCACCGTGCCGGTGATCGAGCCGCCGCCCGAGCCACCCGCACCCGATCCCGGCGTGACATCCAGAACCGTGAGGTTGGTGATATAGCTCCGCGCGTAGTCCACATGCCCCGACTTGATGCCCGCGATGATCTCGTCGATCAGCTTTTCGACATTCAGATTGTAAGGGCCCCGCTCCATCCGCGCCGCGTCAAGATTGGTGTTCTTCGTGTAGTCGTTGTCCGGGATGATCAGGTTCGAAAAGGTCGGCATCGAGACGCGAACGCCATTGTCGTAGTCGAAGAAGTTGTTCTGATTCATCTCGACCTGCGTGTCGGAGTGGACGCAGAAGCCGTTCATGAATTTGTTGTTCGACTGCATGTCCACGCGGCCATTCGCGTAAAAGCCGTCGGTCGTGCAGGGCAGCACTTCGCGGGTGAAGACCGAGGTCGTCCGCACATCCCAGTCCCAGAAGCCGATGAACTGCAACAGGAAGCTCGACACCGGGTTGGCCTTTTCGCCGAGGCGGCTGGTTTCGACCCAAACCGCGTTGGGCTTCGTGTCATCGACGGTGAAGGACTTGGAGACCTGATCGTAGGTGCCGAAATGGATATCCGACGTCTCCAGGATCGTGCCGAAGCGACTCTGCTCCATGTTGGCGGCGGCCACCTTGACGGCGGTATCCTTGGCCAGGTCCGGGTCGCCGGTCTCGGTCCGGGTGTAGAGCGCCGCATGACCGGCGACGTCAGCAGCCACCTGAAGCTGCGTCCGCGCCGAGATCAGGCTCGACATGTCGATGGCAAGGCCCGCGAAGATGGCGAGCGCGACGGTGAAGAACAGGTTCAGCACGGAAATCGCGCCGGTCTCGTCCCGCGCCCCGTCGAGGGTGCGCTTGAGATAATCATTCATGGGCAACCGGGTCATATCAAATCTCCCGCATCTGCTGGGTTGTGATGGTCACGTCGAAACCCGACATGGCCGAGAAAATGCCAAACCCACCCGAAAGATCGCTAGCCGGTACAGTGACCGACGCCGTGGCCATGCCATCGGCCATGAAGAAATAGACCGAAACGTCGTCGCTGATGCTTGCCAGAGCCTTGACGATGCGTGCCTTGATTTCGGTCTCGGACGTGATGTCGCCGATAGAATAGGAGCGAAGGACATCCTGAGTGACGTCAAGCGCCGCGGCCTGCCCGTTGAAGAGCAGCGCGATTTCACCGATCCCGATCATGAAGAGGATCCAGAACGGCAGCCAGATCGCGGCTTCGACGGTGACCCCGCCGTCTTCGCTTTTCCGGAAACGGCGATTGAGGCGCGCGGCGGAGGAAAGGAATTTGCTGACAGACATGGGGGAACCTCAGCTTTCAACCAGATGCATGGACGAAACGGTGATGTCGAATTCCAAGAGCTTCCCGACAAAGCCGATGATCGCGACATCCGTGACCGGCATCGTGACGGTCGTCGCCACAGCGCCCGAACCCAGCGTCGTCTCGACACTGGCGTTCTTCGAAAAGGGTGCCAGACGTGCCTTTACGTTATTCTCAACAGCGTCGGCGTCTTCGAGGATCTGAAACGACGCAAGGCGGTTCGCGTCCTGCACGATGCGGGTGACCTTGGCCTGGCTGTGGAACATCATCGAAACATCCGCGATCAATGCAAAAAACAGCATGTAAATCGGCATCCAGAGCACGGACTCGACCGTGATGGCACCGCGTTCATCAGAACGGAATCGCGCTAGAGTTGCCCAAATGGGCCCGTGGGGGACGTGCATAACGGCACCTACTCGTTAACCAATCAACTTCACGACCGGGGGGTACTTGGCCGTGAGAACGCGATCAGCTTAACCCAGAGGCAAGAAATATGTCAGCAATTCGTCGAATTGCGGCTTTTTTGAGAGACGCCGTCTCCGATGCCGAAACAACACGGCCTGATTTGCGGGACTGTCACCGAAAGGGCCGGAAAATGAGGCGAGAATCGCTCGCCTCTACAGCCCTTTTGCACGGTAACTCGCCGCCACACGGTCGATCGCGACGATATAGGCCGCGGTTCTGAGGTCGGTGACATCGTCACGAGACCTCCACACCTCACGCATCGCCTGATAGGCGCCCCGCATCGTGTCATCGAGACCCGAACGGACCAGTTCCAGCTCGCCCGCGCCCCTGAGGTACTTCTCCTTGAAGCTCGGTGTCATGGACCACGCGTCGCCCAAATGCTCGCTCAGCCGTTCCAGCTCCTGCACGATCAGCATATGGCGCGCCTCTTCCTGACGGCGCTGCATCCGGCCGAAGCGGATATGGCTCAGGTTTTTGACCCATTCGAAATAGGACACGGTCACGCCGCCTGCGTTGGCGTACATGTCGGGGATGATCACGGTGCCCTTTTTGCGCAGAACCTCGTCCGCGCCCGCCGTAACGGGACCGTTGGCGGCCTCGATGATGAGCGGCGCCTTGATACGCTCGACATTGGACAGGTTGATGACACCTTCCAGCGCAGCGGGGATCAGAATGTCACAGTCAATTTCCAGGACACTCGCCCCGTCCTCGACATAGGCTCCGGCCGAATAGCCCTTCACTCCGCCATGGTTCCGGATCCACTGGCTGACGGCTTCGACATCCAGACCGTCATCATCCACCAGCGCACCGTCACGCTCGATGATCCCAACTATCTTCGCGCCGTCCTCTTCGGACAGGAACTTGGCGGCGTGGTAGCCCACATTCCCGAGGCCCTGAACAACGACCCTCTTGCCGTCGAGCGTGCCGGACAGCCCCGCCTCGGCCACGTCCTCGGCATGACGGAAATACTCCTGAAGCGCGTATTGCACGCCGCGCCCCGTCGCTTCGACCCGGCCCTGGATACCGCCCGCATGGGGCGGTTTGCCGGTGACGCAGGCCCGCGCATTGATATCGGTGGTGTTCATCCGGGCGTATTGGTCTGCGATCCACGCCATCTCGCGCTCGCCCGTGCCCATGTCGGGCGCGGGCACGTTCTGCGCGGGGTCGATCAGATCGCGTTTGGCCAGTTCATAGGCGAAGCGCCTCGTGATCCGCTCGAGCTCGTCTTCCTCGTATTCGCGCGGATCGATACACAGCCCGCCTTTCGAGCCGCCAAAGGGCGTTTCCACGAGGGCGCATTTGTAGGTCATCAGCGCCGCCAGCGCCTCAACCTCGTCCTGACTGACACCGAGCGAATAGCGGATACCGCCCTTCACGGGTTCCATATGCTCGGAATGGACCGAGCGATACCCGGTGAAGGTCTGGATTTTGCCCCGCAGCTTCACCCCGAAGCGCACGGTGTAGGTCGAGTTGCAGACGCGGATCTTCTCTTCCAGACCCGGCGACAGGTCCATCAGCGCTGCCGCGCGGTTGAACATAAGATCGACGCTCTCGCGAAACGTCGGTTCATTCGTGGCGCGCATGTCCATCACCAAGTCCTCCCTGAATGTTCTTTCGCGGCCCGTTCACAAACCGCACAATTTTCAGGCAGCGTAACAAACTGACCGTCGATTGAAAGTGTCGAGACTCTTGCCAAGGATTCCACCCAGCCAGTAGCTTCTGAGGAAAGAGACAATGGCATGGGCAACGGCACACGAAGCATCCTGTCTTGGGGACTGATCGCCACCGGCAGTCTGGCCGCCCTCTTCGGCGTCTGGGCCATCGCAACCTATGTCATCGGCGTCATCCGAGTTCTGGACGCACCGGACCGGTCGTGGATTTTTTGGGGGCTTGCGATCATGATGATCGGGATCATCGCACTCGCCGCCGGTATCCCCGCGCTTGTGGCCGGGCTGCGGATGCGACAAGGCGGTCAGTCGCGGGACAGGTGACCGTCCCGTTCGAGGATGAGCGCCGTCAGGATCTCGGCCATGGCTTTGGACTGCCCGCCCGACACGACTCCGCCGATACCCAGAAAGGTGCCGGCCCGCCACCAGAGACCTGGCGCCCAGCCCCGTGGCCCCGGCGTCTTGAGCCGGACAAGGAAGCCTTGCGAAGGCTTGAACGCGAAGGCGCCGCGTTCGACACCTTCGACATCCTCGATGCGGGCCAGAACCGCGCCGGCGTCGGTCCGAAGCTCGGTCTTGGTCAGTTCGATCACAGCGCTCGTTGCCCGGCGCATGGCATCCGCGCCCCAGAGCGCAAGCACGCCGCAGATCAGAAAGACGCCTTGCCAGACCACCGCGCCCACGGCAGCAAACGCCGTCCAGATCAGCAGAAGCCCAAGGCAAACCAGCATCCCGATCCCAGCCCAGCGGCGCGGCTCGGAGGCGGGTAGAACCGCCAGTATCCTGTCGTCGCTCTCGGTCATGCCTTTACCATCCGTCGCGCAAGCCTGACGTAAATCCGCTCAATTCGGTCCGGCGTCAATCGCCCATCGGGCCGGTACCAGACATGGACACCAGCCAGCATCGCGATCATCGCCATGGCCGTGACGCGGGCATCGGGCATCCGGAAGCTGCCATCCTCATGCCCTGCTATCAGGATTTGCTCCAGCTCGGCTTCATACCGGCGGCGCAGCCCCTCGATCACCGCGAAGTTCTCGGGCGTCAGGTTGCGGAGCTCCATATAGGCCAGAAACACCGCGTCGGGCCGGTTCAGGTGATAACCAAGGTGGAACCGGACAAACGCCTCCAGCCGGTCGGCGGGCGCTCCCGCTTCGGGAATGTCCGCCCAGGCCGCGAGCAGGTCCTCCAGGTGGCCCCTCATCAGCTCGAAGAGCAGCGTTTGCTTGTCGGGCGTGTAGAGGTACAGCGCTCCGGCCTGCACACCGACCTCGGCCGCGATTTCGCGCATCGACACCGCCGCATACCCCGACCGCGCAAACAGCTTCAGCGCCGCCTCGCGGATCGCCGGACCGGTGATTTCAGCATGAGAGCCTGCCTTGCGCGCCATAATCCGCTGATATCTGAACGCACGTTCATATTAAAGACCTCTCGGGCGCTTGCTCCGGACGGGCGGCATGGCATAACTGGCCCATGCTTCGCGCCTCCGCCCTTGTCCTGAGCCTTACAGCGCTGGCCGCCTGCTCCGGCTGGCCCGACGTGCCGCAGGTCGAGGGGGCCGCCGAGCGCACCGCCTGGCCGACACTCCTGCCGCTCGATCAGGTGGCGGGCGCGCAGGTCGTGGACGACCCCGACGCGCTGCGTGAAACGCTTCTTGTGCGGGCCTTGGCGCTGCGGGGACGGGCGGCGATCCTGCGCGGCACCGTCCGCGACGAGGACGACATGGAAGCCCTCCGCCAAAGGCTTGCGCGCTAACGCCGTTGCAGGCCGGGGGCGAAGCCGCTAACACCCTGCCCGAACCGTCAAGGAGCCCGCAAATGTCTGAACCGCTTCGCCTTGGGATCGCCGGGCTCGGCACCGTCGGAATTGGTGTCGTCAAGATCGTGCAATCGATGCCCGAGATGCTGGCCGAGCGCACGGGCCGGACCATCGAGATCACGGCGGTCTCGGCCCGGTCGCGGGACAAGGACCGGGGCGCGGACCTGTCAGGGTACGCATGGGAAGACGATCCAGTGGCCCTCGCCAAACGGGATGATATCGACGTGTTCGTCGAACTCATGGGCGGCGACGAAGGCCCGGCAAAGAACGCGGTCGAGGCGGCGATCGCCGCCGGCAAGGACGTGGTGACCGCGAACAAGGCGCTTCTGGCCGTTCATGGACAGGCGCTGGCCGAAGCGGCCGAGGCCGCGGGGCTACGCCTTCGCTTCGAGGCGGCGGTCGCAGGCGGCATCCCCGTCATCAAGGCGCTGACCGAAGGTCTGGCGGGCAACCGGATCAAGCGCGTCATGGGCGTGATGAACGGCACCTGCAACTATATCCTGACCCGGATGCAGGACGCGGGCCTCGACTATCAGACCGTGTTCTCCGAAGCCGAGGCGCTTGGCTATCTCGAAGCCGACCCGACCCTTGATGTGGGCGGGATCGACGCGGGGCATAAGCTGGCCATCCTCGCCTCCATCGCCTTCGGGACGCAGGTGGATTTCCCGGCGATGCAGATCGAGGGGATCGAGCGCGTATCCATCGAGGATATCGAACTGGCCGCCGAGATGGGCTACCGCGTCAAGCTTCTGGGCGTGGCGCAGATGACCGGACGCGGGCTTGAGACGCGGATGTCTCCCTGCCTCGTGCCCATGGCCTCGCCCCTGGGTCAGCTCGAAGGCGCAACCAACATGGTCGTTCTCGAAGGCGACAGCGTTGGCCAGATCGTGATCCGCGGCGCGGGCGCGGGCGAAGGACCGACCGCCAGCGCGGTGATGAGCGATATCGCGGACATCGCACGCGGCTTCCGCCTTCCGACCTTCGGCGCCCCCGCCTCGGCCCTGACCCGTGCACGGGCGGCAACCTCTACCGCGCCGGCGCCCTTCTATCTTCGCATGGCGCTTGCCGACAAACCCGGCTCGCTCGCCAAGATCGCGACGGTTCTGGGCAATGCGGGCATCTCGATCGACCGGATGCGCCAGCTTTCCCATACGGACCCGAGCGCCCCGGTGGTGATCGTCACGCACAAGACACCGCGTCAGGCACTGGACGAGGCTATCGCCGCGATGGACGGGACCGGCGTTTTGACCGCGGCGCCGGTTGCGCTTAGAATCGAGGAAGTCTGACGGCGGTGGCGGTTCAGAAGATGAACCGCCAGATGCCCGAACTCATCAGCTCCGCTGCCGCCAGAAGCGCAGCAAAGGCCTTGAAGGCAAGGCTTCTATATTGCCGCCAGATCCAGGCGAGACAGCCGAACGAGATCATCAACGCGACAGGCCCGACGATATCGGCGTGTGCGCGGCTGTCCCAATAGCTGACCGGGCTTTCAAAAACCCACGAACTGAGCGGCCAGAAATGCTGCCGCGCGTCATGGGTGTGGAGCGGAAAGTCGAACGCCAGGTGCAGGAGCGCCGCACCGGTGAAGGCGATGAAAACCGGGCTTTTCCGCCAGAGCGCCAGCAATAGCCCCGCGCCCCATAGCACGAACGAATTATCGACGGCAAAAACCGCCTGCCATGCGTCGGAATAGTAGAGCTGCCGGAACACCGTCTCGGCCGGGATGCCCATGCCCCAGATCGACACCGACACCATCAGGTAAAGCGACAGGTCCGGCGCCAGCGCACCCAGAACCGCCGCCGTGGTCACCCGCGCCTGACCGGGCCGGCCCATCGCCGCCGCGCCGATCAAAAGATGCGCCGGGGTATTCACCTGAAGTTATTCGAGATCGCGAACCGACAGCGCGCGGTTGATTTCCTGCCGGACCAGCTTGCGGACATTGCGTGTGATGCGCTCGCCCAACTCGCCCTGCAGTTCGTCGCGGATCATGCGAGAGATCAAAGGACGAAGCTGTTCTTCCGAAAGTGGCGCCGCAGCCGGCAAATCATCCAGCGCCTGAGCGCGATCCTCGCGGCTTTGCGCCTCCGGAGCCTCTTCCGGCCCTTCCTCGGGCGCGAGGGCAACCTCGGCTTCAAGCTCTTCGACCATGGCTTCGGCTTCGACATGATCGGCTTCGTCGTCGAAGGCGAGGTCCATGTCGGCCTCTGCCTCGACGTCCGCCTCGGGCTCATCTTCCGCCACGGCCACGGCTTCGTCTTCCATCGGGGCAACGGCTGGTGCAGCGCGGACAGCCTCGGCCAGCGCGGCCTCGAAGTCACGGTCTTCCTGAAGCGCCGCTTCGGCCATCTCAGCCACGACAGCGGCCACATCCCGCGCTATGGCGTCTGCAAACGGATCTTGTGCGAAGCGTTGTGCGCTCACCGGCTCGGCCGGGGCGGACGCACTCTCTGCGGATTCGGGTTCCGGAGCAGCGGCCTCGCTTTCGACGGGCGCAGCGGGTTCGGGTTCAACCGGCTGCGTATCCTCCACATCGACGCCTTCATGCCGGAAAGACGCTTCAGCAGTCGCAGCTTCGTCGCCTTCATCTTCGGCCTCGCCCTCATTCGCAGGGCCGGTTTCGATCAACGCAATCTCGCTCAAGCGCAGCGGGCGACGCTGTTCCTGCTCGGTCAGCGGCCGCGAAGGACGAAACACAATGCGGTCGGGCTGATGAACCGTCTGATCCTCTGACCCGTCCGGCTCCCACTCGCTTTCCTGATGATCGACGGCGGCCTCAAGCTCCGCAATGCGCTCTTCCAGCGTCTTCGACGAAGGCGCGGCCTCGGCCCGTGGCGGAGCCGTCTGGACACGCAAGTCCTTGGTCAGCACAAGAGCCCCCGGCCCGTCGGGCAGGCGGCTTCGCTGATTGCGCGGCAACTCGCTCGATACCAAGCGCCTGACCGAGGAAAGCATATCCTCGACGTTCTGACCCGAAACGGATTTCGACATGCTTCTACGACTCCTGCCCCCGGCCGAAAGCGTACCCCCGACCCCGCAGCGACACAACAGGGTGCCGGTCTACTCTTTGCCGAGTGCGCGCATTACGCGGTCCAGACGCTGACCCTGCTTGCTGGGTGTGCTGAACGGCGCGTCCTTGACCGAATTGTAATAGGCTGCCGGATCGTAGATCGGCACGTTCAGCCCAAGATTGGTCGCGGTCAGACGCCCGGTCGCATCCAGAATCTGATAGGCGGCGAGGATACGATCCACCTCGGACGAGACGAGATTCGTCCGCGCGTCCAGAAGCTCCTGCTCCTGGTCCAAGACTTCGAGTGTCGTGCGCGCGCCAAGCTGAAGCTCTTCCCGCACGCCTTCCAAGGCCAGTTCCGCCGCCCGCACCTGGCGCTGCGACGCGTCGATCGAGGCCACCGCGACCGCAAGGTTGGCATAAGCGTTGCCGACCTGCTGATCGACAAGAAGACCGGTCGTATAAAGCTGCGCCCGGACCTGATCACGCTGCGCCTGCGCCCTGCGCTCGCGCGACGAGACGGCACCGCCCTGATAGATCGGTCCGCCAAGCGTAAGGCCCAGCCGGGTCTGGTCGTCGCCCTCGTCATTGATCGAGAGACCGCCCGACGCGGTCAGCGACGGACGCCGTCCGAGCTTGGCCTGCTCGACAATCAACTCGGTCGCCCGCACCTGATGCTGAACCTGCCGGATCTGGGGGTTCTCTTTCCGGGCGATATCCCGCGCGGCACCTTCCGAGCCCGGAACGGCCGGCGCGCGCGCGGCGGCAAGGCTGCCCGGATAATCACCGACGATGGCTTTGTACTGCTCTTGCGCGCGCGCCAGACCGCCCTGCTCGGCAGCGAGGCCCGACCGTGCGGCGGCAAGACGCGCTTCGGCCAGCGACACGTCGGTGCGCGTCACCTCGCCCACCTCGAACCTGTCGCGTGTGGCGCGAAGCTGCTCTGTCAGGAGCCGCACGTTATTCTCGCGAAGCCCGACAAACGCCTCTGACCGACGTACGGCCAGATAGGCCGTGACCGCGTTCAAGAGAACGGTGTTCTCCACGTCGACCAGTGCCTGACGCGTGGCCAGTACGGTTTCCTTGGCCGCGTCGATCCCAAGCTGGGACCGACCGAAATCGTAAAGCAGCATGTCGGCATTCAGGCCGAGCGACCCGGTCAGCTCATCCCCTATCGTGGGGTTCGTGTAGTTCACCGACCCGGCCCATGTGATCGCCGGACGCAGCGCGGCGACCGCCTGCGCGACATCTTCATCCGCTGCACGAAGAACGGCACGGTTCTGCTCGATCAGACCGCTGTTGCGATAGGTCTTTGTCAGCGCGTCCGCCAGCGTCTCCGCCACGGCGGCCCCTGCGCCCCCAAAAGACAGTGCCGCGACGCAGGCCAGTGCCGTCCAACCGAATTTTCGTCCCATTGATCCCGTTCCCTAGACAGGCGTCAGAATACGAAATCCCGCGCGCGTACAAATCCTTCCAGAACCGGGGCTTCCGCGTTGAACGCGTAGCGCCAGCTGATGGCACCGTCGATATGGTGCCCAACGCGCACCGTTCCCAGATGCCCGTCGTTGAAAATCGCGACCACGCGGCCGCCGTCTTTCAATTGTTGCAATATGGTCTCTGGCACCTCTTCAACGCCGCCTTCGACCATGATCACGTCATATGGCCCGTGCTTGGCAGCCCCTTCGGAAAGAGACCCCTCGATCACGGCGACATTATCGGCCCCGGTCTCGCCCAGAACGCGCTCGGCCTCCGAGGCGAGGCTGCCGTCCTCTTCGACTGCGATGACCGCCTCGGCAAGCCGCGCCATGACGGCGGACGAATAGCCAAGCCCGCAGCCGATATCGAGCACCAGATCGTCCGGTTCGATATCCGCAGTTTCGAGCATCTTCGCGAAAACACGCGGATCAAGCACCACGCGCCCGCCCGAGAGTGGCAGATGCTCGCCCACATAGGCGGTCTCTCTCAGATGATCGGGCACGAACCGCTCACGCGGAACGGTGAGCATCGCGTCGATGATCGGGAACTTCGTGACATCCGACGGCCGGACCTGCGTGTCGACCATGATGCGGCGGCGAACGGCGAAATCGCTCATTAGCTAAACTCATTCGTTCAGAACTGTCTTTTCGGTTGAACCACATTCGAACAATGCGGGCAAGTGACCTGAGACGCTTGCAGCGCCGCCGCCCTTCAGCTAAGAGCACCCGGCGCCGGCGAGTTGGCGGAGTGGTTACGCAGCGGATTGCAAATCCGTGTACACCGGTTCGATTCCGGTACTCGCCTCCAGCGCTCATCCCTCAGGCGTGCATATTGCCTCTTTACAGGTCTCTCGGATGCGGAGCGTTTATACTCACTCCCGGAGCGCCGTCTCCTTCACCCGCACGATGGGCTCGGTCAAGTAGCCGAGGACGGTGCGTTTGCCAGACAGGATGTCCACCGTGGCGACCATGCCGGGCAGAATGTCAACGTCAGCGCCCTCGGCATCCGTCAGTGTCCCGAGCGTGCGAATCTCGACGGCGAACGCGCGTTCGTCGCGGTCGGGGCGGGTGACGGCGTCGGCGCCGACGCGCAAGATCGTGCCGTCGATGCTGCCGTAGCGGGAGGGGTCATAGGCGCTGAGCGACACGCGCACATCCTGACCCGGACGCACGAAGGCCACATCCTCGGGCGCGAGATAGGCTTCCACCAGAAGTTCGTCTCCGAGCGGCACGACCTCGACCAGCGGCTCGCCAGGGCGCGCAAGCGCACCAATCGTCGTCAGCATGATCCGGTTGACCACGCCTCGCGCCGGGGCCCGCAGAACGGATCGGTCGACGCGCGCCTCGAGCGCGGGCAGCATCACGCGCACCTCGGCCAGTTCCGCTTCCGCCTGAGCAAGCTGATCCAGCGCATCGGCCCGCGCGCCTGAACGGGCGGCCACCACGCGATCGGCGATTTCTTCCACAGCCGCCTTTGCGCCGGCAAGCGCGGCACGGGCTTCGGACAGGCGCCCGACGGCCTCGGCCTCGCGCCCCAGAAGTCCGATAAGGGTGGTGCGCGGCTCGATATTTTCTTCGACAAGCGGGCGCATTACGGCGATGTCCTCGCGGATCAGCGCCAGCGTGTCCTCCGACGTGCGCACCCGCGTCTCAGCTTCGATCACAGCCTGCTCGCGCTGGCGACCCTGTCGTTCCAGAACCGCGATCTCATCCGCAAGGGCGGATTGCCGAGCCTCGAAAAGCGACAGTTCCGAGGCGACCAGCGCAGGACTGTCAGCGGCCAGCATCGGGTCTGGGACGAACCGCGCGCCGGCGACCTCGGCAGTCAGCCGCGCGATCCTGAGACGAAGCGAGGCGACCCGTCGCTCGGCCTGGGTCAGCTCTCCCTCCAATTGCCGGCCATCCAGCGTCACCAGAGCGGCGCCGGCGTCGACAATATCGCCTTCGCGGACGTGGATCTCGGCGATGACGGCCGCTTCCGAGGATTGTACGACCTGCACTTCGCCGCTCGGGACGACGCGGCCATCCGCGCGCGTCACGGAGTCGAGCTCCGTCATCGCCGCCCAGACCGCCGTGGCGCCGAGGAAGGCAAGGATAAGCAGCAGGAGTAGCGACGCCTTGAGCGGGTTCCCTCCGCGCATCTGACGCGCCATATCGCGGGCGGCTTTGACATGAGGCGCCATTTCTCAGCCTCCCTGCCCGGCAACCGATCCGACGACGCTATCCTTCGGCCCGTCCGCGACGATCTTGCCCTGTCCCAGCACGATGACGCGGTCGACAAGCTCAAGCAGGCTGGGCCGATGCGTCACCACGATCAGCGTCCGGCCCGCCAGATGCTCTTTCAGGCGCGCGATTACGGCCTTTTCGGTCATCACGTCCATGGCTGACGTCGGCTCGTCCAGAAGAAGGACCGGTGGCCGTCCCAGAAGCGCACGGGCCAGGGCCACAGACTGCCTCTGGCCGCCGGACAGGCCTTCGCCCCGCTCGCCGATCATCAGATCATAACCGTCCGCGCGCGTGGCCGCGAAGTCTTCGACACCTGCGACGCGCGCGGCCTCCAGCACTTCGGCGTCGCCCGCATGGGGCATCCCGAGGGTGATGTTCTCGCGAAGCGTGCCCGAAAACAGCCACGCGTCCTGCAGCACCGAACCGATATTGCGCCTCAGATCGCCGGGGTCGATCTGACGGATGTCGGTTCCATCGACGCGGACGGCCCCGGAAGCTGGCTGATAGAGCCCCAGCATAAGCCGGGCCAAAGTGCTCTTGCCCGACCCTATGGGGCCGAGAATGGCGACCTTCTCACCCGCCGCGATGTCGAGGCTCACGTCCTCAAGGCTGCCTTCTGATGCGCCGGGATAGCTGAAACTGACCTTGTGAATGCTGACGCGCCCCGCGACCAGGTCTCGTGCGAGATAGCGTTTTCCGTCCGGGCGCTCGGTCTCGGACTGCATCATCCGCTCGATGGCGCGATAGGCCGTGCGGGTCTGACTGATGCGGGTCAGCGTCTGAGCGATCTGCGCAAGCGGCGTCAGAGCGCGCCCTGTCAGGATCACGCTGGCGATCAGCGCGCCCATCGAAAGCGATCCTTCGACAATCAGGAAGACACCGAAGAACACGATTGCGATCTGCGAGACCTGCTGGACGAAGGCCGTCGCATTCAACGCAAGCTGGCTGATCGCGCGCGACCGGACGCCATGCTCGGCCTGCGCGGCAAGGGCGCGGTCCCAGCGGGTCTTCATGCGGGCCTCGCCACGGGACGCCTTGATCGTCTCCAGCCCCGACAGCGCCTCGACGAGAACGCTTTGCTTCGACTGCCCGTCCGCAAAGCTCCGCTCGGCCAGACGCGCAAGGAACGGCTGGGTGACCAGCGCCACGATTAGGACCGTGGGGATTGCAACGGCAGGCACCAGCGCCAGCGGTCCGCCAATCAGATAGATGACCCCGACGAAGAGCAGGATGAACGGAAGGTCCACGATGGCGACCAGCGAGGCCGAGGTGAAGAAATCCCGGATCATCTCGAATTCGCGCAAGGACGCCGCGGTTGCCCCCGTCGAACCCGAACGTGCCGCCAGCCGGATCGACAGCACCCGCTCGAAGATGGCCCGCCCCATGGACAGGTCTGCCCGTTGTCCGGCGCGGTCGATGAACCCGGCGCGGAGGCTTCGGATCGCGAAATCGAAACCAAGTGCGATGCCGACGCCGATGGTCAGCGCGACGAGGCTTTCCATCGCCTCGTTCGGCAGGACCCGGTCATAGACGACCATGATGAAGATCGATGTGGTCAGGCCGAGGATGTTCGCCACCGCTGCGGCCAGCGCGACCTGCACATAGCTCCATTTATTCGCAGCCAGCGCCGAGCGGAACCAGTGTCCGCGTTGAACCGTCTCCCCCCCTGCACCCGCACGCGGACGCAGCAGGATCGCCTGTCCCGCATAGGCGGCGGTCACGTCGGCATCTGCCAGATAGGTCCGCGACCCGGCCCCAAGCCGGGGATCGTGAACAGCCCATCCCGCGCCCTGCCGCTCTTCCAGTACCAGCGCTCCGGATCGCGTCAGAAGAACCGCCGGCAAAACCGCCCGATCCAGTTCGGACAGGGAAAGCGGCCCGACAGCCACCTCGAACCCCGCGCTGTCGGCGGCGCGAAGGGCGCCGGCAAGCCCACCATCCCGGTCATCGGGTCGACGCGCCTCCTCGAAACGGCTCTGTGGGATCGGATGGCCCAAGACGGCCGAGGCATGGGCCAGTGCATGCTCGATCGGACCGCTGTCGCCGCGCCGTTCCTCCTGCGCTTTCGGGTCGCCCGAATTGATGCGGATCGTCTCGTTCACTCTGCCTCTTCCTCCAAGGACAGCCCGATAACGTCCAGCAACTCGCCTGCCAAGGCCAGACGCTCGTAGCCGGCCAGCCGTTGTGCGGCGGCAATCTCGGCGCTTCGGCTTGCGGCGCGGTCCAGTTCGCGGCCAAGGTCCAAGAGATCGAGACTGTCGACCCGCCCGGCATCGAAGCCGCGCTCGGCATCGGCCAGCGCCGCCGCCGCCGTCTCCGCCGCCTCTCGCGCGGCAGAAAGTTCGCGGCCAAGGCTCGCCTGTCGCGCCGCCGCCGAGGAGAGCGCCCGGCCGATGTCGCTTTGCAGAAGGGCCTGCTCGGCTTCAAGTCGGGCAACCTCGGCCTCTGCGGCCTCGACCGCGGCCTGCCGCTGGCCGCTGGTCCCGAGCGCGTAGTCGAGGCGAAGCGCCGCGCCCACGTCCGGGTCGTCGCGGGCGTCAAGACCGCCGATGAGATCGAGAAAGACTGTGGGCGCGCGTTCGGCACGCCGCGCCCTGACATCGGCGCGAGCGGCAGCCAATTGCACGTTAATGGATTGCAGCGCGGCGCTGGCCTCTCCGCCAAAGACCGGGGCCGGTGCAGCGGGCAATGGCCCGGGAGCGGGGACGGTGCCGAACAGCTCGCGTGCGCGCGCCTCGGCCTCGGCCAGACGCCCCTCGCTCGCGGCCAGACCCGCACGGGCATCTGCCTGCCTAGATGTGGCGCGCAGAGCGTCGGCCATGCGCCCCGCGCCGGCTGACAGGCGGCGCTCGATCCGAAGGGCCAGCGCATCGGTGCGGCTGACAGCCTCGCGTGCGATGTCACGCAAACGGCGTGCGGTATGCAGCTCTTCCCAGGCCTCGATGGACAGAAGCACCCGCTCGGTCACCGAGAGCGCCGTTTCCGCCCCCGCACGCTCGGCGCGCAGGCTGGCCGCCTCGATCCTGAGACGCGCAGCGCTGCCGTCATAGAGGCGCTGACTGACCCGCACGCTCGGTGCGACATCATCCGTCGTGCCCAGCCCGCGCCCGGCGGTCAGGCCGAGACTGACGGTCGGGCGGAGTGCCGAGCGCGCTTCGGCCACGCGGGCGACAGCGCTCGCCTCGCCCGCGCGCCCCGCCATCAGCGTCGGGCCATTTTCGACGGCCTGCCTAACGGCAACGGCAAAGGGACGCCCGGCGAAGATGGGCTCGCGCTGATAACTTGTCCGGACGCTCGTGGTATCGGCTTCGTGCGCGTCGCCTTCAACTGCAGGCGTTGCGGGCTCTTCGGCACACCCCGCCAGCAGAAAGGCGGCTACCAGGAGCGGACCGGCGGCCCTCATGACATTTCTTCCCGCAGCGCCCGGAGGAACGCGTCGCCCTCGGCATTCGCTTCGCGCGCGGGCGCGGGTCTCGCTGGGGGAACGGCCGCGCCGATCAGCGCCTGCGACAGCTCGACCATATGCGCCAGCCTGAGCGCCCCGGTCTCATGCATCTGGGCCAGCCGGACCCCGCCCAGCGCCGCCAAGGCGTCGGCATCCGGTGCGAAAAGCGTCGTCTCGCCTTCGCGCCAGGGCTGAAGAAGCCGCGCCTTGAACAGCGCCGTCGCCGCCTGCTCGGCCTGTCTCATGCTCTTCTGCCAACCCGCAAGCGCGGACAGGTGTTCCCGCGTGGCATCACTCAGGTCGCCCTTGCCGTCGAACAGAGGGACCACCGGACCGCCCGGCGCCGAAAGGACCGTCTCGTCCACGAAAACCGCGTCACGCTCGCCGGTGCGCACCGACTGGAACGGCCCCTGTCTGAGCGCGAACGGCACGATCCGGGGTCGCCAGCCGCCTGACGCATCCAGAAGCGGCGTGTTCCCGCCCTGCAACGCGCCCACAGGCACCACCGGCGCCGCCCGACCGCGCACCATGCGGATCGCAAGTGGAAAGCGGACCGCGAAATCCGGCAGCTCGTCCATGCTGACAGGCACCGAAGCCGTCCCATCAAGAGACAGGCCGGACACCGTCGGTGTCCAGCCCAATGTGCCGTGCGCGGCCTGTGATAGAGGTGCCAATCGCGTCATGTCAGTGTCTTGGTCCGGCACGCAGAAAGCGCGCCGGACCCTAGCGTCAGACCTCCGGCAGGAACAACTCGATATCCGTCGTGTTCAGGTTGAAATCAGGCAGATCGAGGTAGTTGAGGTTGTCGACACGGAGGAAGCTGTCGGTCGAGACGTTCCCGGCGCCGTCGAAAGCCAGGCTCCAGACGAAAAGCCCGCTGTCATCGGCGGTGACCGCAATGATTGACTTGTCGACCAGCCCAGTAATCCGCGCCTCGGCCATGGCGATGACATCGGCATCCTCGGCGCCCACGAGACCTTCGAAAATGACGATACCGGTGTCCGCAGCAAGGCTGACATTGGTTTCGCCCTCGCCAATCCGCTCGACCGCCGTTCCCTGATAGTTCGGGAATTGCGCGAAGACCTGGATCACATCGCCATCTGCACCCAGATCGAAGCCCTGCACGATGTCGAAACCGGACGTGAACTGGCTGTCAGTCATCACCACGAACTGCGCGCCCGAGCCGTCCACACCGTCGACTTTCTGGAACCCGTCGAAGCGCGGGTCCAGCGGCTGTTCGAGCTCGTCGAACTCGACGAGGTTCCACCCGAACCCGTAGAAGTCAGAGCCATCAACGCCCGAGACATCCAGCGTGACAAGCTCCAGCGGACCCGACCCGTCGCCGGCGGCGTTGAACGAGCCGGCGTCGATATCCACCGAGAAACGAGCATAATTGAAACCCTCGGCGGTGGTATCACCAACGGGCTCGGTGCCATTGCTTGTGTATGTACCGAAACCCGCAACCCCGGTTGGGCTAGCGGAACCCGTCCAGAAAACGTCGAAGGCGAAGTTCGGAACCGTTCCAGTATTGGCCACGAAATTCAGGAAGACATCCCGGTCGATCGAGATCGTCACCTGACCGCCGGTCACCGTGATGTTGATCGCGCTTTCGTCGCCGATGGTGTTGCCGAGCGCCATGAAGTCGTTGTCCTGACCGGTGCCGCTGTCACCGCCGCCATCGATGAACTCGAGGATGCCGCCATCCGCCACCATGACATCGGTCTGCTGGGCGGTCCCTGTCGTCGTCAGCGTCAGGAAGCCGCCGCCGTTGTAGTCATAGGACACGGTGCGGGCGTGACCCTCGGGCGAGTTGAAGCCCTGCAGATCGATCCGCAGATACTCTCCCGTGAATGGGTCGGTCACGATGGACTGCTCGATCGGGAATTCATCCAGCCTTCCGCTTCCATCGACATAGGCCGAGATATCCACCTCGCGGGATTCGACGGTACCGTCCGAAGGATTGATCCGCACCAGATAGGCTTCGGACGTGATCAGAGTGTCCTGATCCTCGCGGAAGAACAGAACCACCGGCGCACTGTCGCCATCAGACAGATCGAGCGGCAGGAAAACGTCGTTCGAGGCCAGCGCTCCCCCCGCATAGTCCGGGTCGATATCGGTCAGGGCGATGTCGAAACTCACGACACCGGCCGCCGATGTATCGAAGTTGTCAGCCGTTCCGAAGTCCGGCAGCGCCGCGGCGATGGAGCCCGACGGCACGCGGTAGAGCGTGTAGAGCGGGCTCTCGCCCTGCGTCACCGGCGTCGGGAGCGTCCCCGAGATATTGGCCTGAAGCACGTAAAGCGCATCGTCCCGAATGAAGAGCTGCGAACTCAGGGCCGGAACATCCGTGCTGGCTCCGCCGTCGAAGGCATAAAGCTCGACCGGCGTGGCGCTGACACCGTCATAGGCGACGGCCACCTGATAGTCGAAGCCCTCGGGCGGACCGGTCACGTCGACGATGATAAGGCCCAGGTCGTTCAGCAGGATTTCACCATCGCGAAGATCGACCGACACTTCGCCCGTCACCGCATCCGCCACAGCCGCGATCGGATCGACGGCGGTGGTGCCGATGTTGAAGACAGTGCTTCCATCGGCGTTGATCTCGGAGTTGATCAAGAGAGCAAGTGTCAGCGTCTCGCCGGCGGCGCTAAAGGTGATGGTTCCGGCCTCTGTCATTCCATCGAAGGAAATCAGATCGGCGTCGGGGATCGACACGACGAAATCGCCATTCGCATCCGTCAGGAACGGCCCGTAGGTTTCGTCGAATGGGCCCGTTGAGGACACGCCGGTCAGGCGCACCGTGACCTCGGTTCCGGCAGGCACATTCGAGACGTTGCCACCGCCCTCGGGGTCTTCCGTCGGATCGAGAAGCGGGCCGAAATCGATGGCGTCGTAGATTACAAGGTCGCCTTCCTGCTCGCCACCCTCAAGGGTAAAGGTCACGACACCGTCCGGCACCGCATCGATGGTCAGGTCCGCGGAAGCAACGGTCGAGGCGTTGCCCGCATCGTCGATCACGACCGCCGAGATCGAATAGACCGCGTCTGCCGCACCTGTCAGGTCGAGCGCCCCGGTGGTCCAGTTGCCCGACCCGTCGGCCACGACATCGATATCAGTGTCGAAGAGCGTCGAGGACAGGCGCACCGTCGCCCCCGCCTCGGCCCCGCTGCCAGAGATTGTGACTGCGCCGATCTCGGTTCCGTCGATCACCGTGTCGACGAGCGAAATCACAGGTGCGGCGGGCGCGGTCAGATCGGCGGTGACACTCAGGTTGCCCGCAGCCGAGACATTACCCGCCGCGTCGGTCTGGGTCGCCGAGATCGCGGTGCTGCCATCGCTCAATAGCCCGTCCAGCGAAATCGTGGCGCTGCCGGTGCCGTCCGTGGTGACCGTCTGCTCGACGCCGCCGATGGTCACGGTCGTCTCGGTATTGGCCTCGCCCGAGATCTCAAGCGTGGCGCCTGCTTCCTCGTCGATATTGACGACCGTGTCGCCACCCGCACCGGTCAGCTTCAGAACCGGGGCGGCAGGAGCCGTCGCGTCGATCTCGATCGGCGTGCTCGTGGTGACCGGGGTCACGCCGTCGGTGGCCGTCGCCTCGATCGTGTAGCTGCCATCCGGAACCGAAAGCGAAACCTGTGCAATCCAGCTTCCGTTGTCGGTATTGAGCGTCGCCGTGGCAACCTCGCCGATCTGCGTGTCGCCCTGCATGACCCGCACGCTGACACTTGTCGCGTCCGTGGACGTGCCGGTCACCGTGACGGGCGACGCGATCTCATCCGCGTTCGCCACGCCACCGATGGTCAGCGCGTCGATCCCGATCGTGGGCGCGTTCGGCACCACCGAGAAGTTCACCGGCGCCGATCCGGTCGAGACATTGCCGTACTCATCTGTCGCCTCTGACGTCGCGATATAGTCGCCGTCCGCCAGCACGGTAAGTTCGATGGACCACACCCCGCCAGATACCGTGTCGGTGCCTTGCGACGCCCCGTCGATGAACAGCTCGACCATGTCGCCGTTCGTTCCCGTACCGGTGACGAAGACCGCCGCCGCCGCCTCATCGGCGGTGATGACGTTGTCGCCGGTGATTGCGTCGATTGTCGGTGCGTCCGGCGCGGTCAGGTCGGCGGTGACACTCGCCTCGCCAGCAGCAGAGACGTTCCCGGCCGCGTCCGCCTGGGTCGCGCTGATGGCAGTGACACCATCTGCCAGAAGGCCGTCGAGCGACACCGTCGCCTCGCCGTTCGCATCCGTCGTGACCACCTGCTGAGCGCCGCCGATGGTGACGGCAATATCCGTGTCGGGCTCGGCGGTGATGGACAGGGTCGCAGCCGCCTCTTCGGTGATGTTGACGACCGAATCCACGCCGGCGCCGTCCACCACCAGAACCGGCGCCGCAGGGGCGGTCCGGTCAAGCGTCAGCGACGCCGCTGCATTGTCGGTCGCCTCAAGTGTACCGTCGGTCGCGATGATCCGGACCGTGTAGGCGCCATCGTCCAGCGACGTCAGGGACAGGGTGTCGGCCCAATTGCCGCTTCCGTCGGGCGTGGCGCTGCCCGACAGAACGACCGTGCCGCCGCCATCGACGATTTCGATGGTCACGCCGGTCGCCCCCTGAACCGAGCCGGTCAGTTCCAGTGCGGCGGCCTCCGCCGCGTTCACCACGGCATCAACGCTCGTCGCGCCGATGACCGGAGGATCGACATTGACCGTAGTGCTCGCGAAGCCCTGGGGAGATTCGTTGCCGCCCGCATCCCGCGCGATGGCTGTGATCGTGTCGGTGCCGTCTTCGGCCGCCACCAGGATCGACCAGTCTCCGTTCGCGTCAGCGGTGATGTCGGGTTGGACCACGCCGTCGATGGTGACGATGACCGTCGAATTCACTTCGGCAAAGCCGTTCACGGTGTAGAACCCGTCGACCACGTCGTCGGGCCCGATGGTCGGCGGCACGAAGATGAGCGGAGCGGCTGGCGCACCGCGGTCGATCAGCACCGGCTCGGGGGCCGCTTCGGTCTCGTTACCGGCGGCGTCGATGGCAATGGCCACCACGTCGTAAGAGCCATCCGGCACAGTGGTCAGCGTCGAGACAAAGCCCCATGTGCCGTCCCCCTGCACCTGCGTCGTGCCTAGCTGGATCGCGTCCTGCCCGTCCTGCCGCAACTCGACACGGACGAATTCGCCCGCCGTGCCGGTACCGGCACCCCGGAAGCCGCTGCCGATGGTACCGTCAGTCACGACGTCGTCGAACGAGCCCACGGGCGCATCCGGCGCAATCGTATCTACTCTGAAACTGACGTTCAGGTTGCCGCTGGCGACGTTTCCAACGCTGTCACGGACAAGCGTATTCAACTGGTTCAGCCCCTCGATGAGGTCACCAAGCGGCCCGCCATCAAGCGAGACGGTGACTAAGCCGTCCTGATCCGCGATCACGACGACCTCGGGGCCGCCGTTCAGGGTGATCGTGACCTCTGCACCCGGTTCGGTCTGTCCGACGAACTCGCCACCCACGATTTCGGCCGCGTTGATGAAAGCATCATCGCCATTGGGCAGGGACACAAGCGTCAGCGGCTCGGGGGGTGCACCGTCGACAGTATACGTCGGCGCACCGATGGCGGCACCCGAAGTGATACCGCCCGACGTTGCCGTAATGACCGGTGTGACGTCGCCCTCGGTTCCGAAAGATACGTAGGCCAGGTTGCTGATCGTGAAGCTCCAGTCGCCATTGGCGTCGGTTTGCGCAGTCCCGGTGGCGTTGCCGACCTGGTAGTCGATTGTCGAGAAGGCGCGCGCGGTGCCTTCGATCGTGATCGCGTTGGCCGGACCGCCATTGCCGATCACATCGGTATCCGGCGTGAAACTGGTGATCTCGGGGCGGAGCGGCACCACGTTGTCGTAGAGAGTCGTGTCGTCATTCGCGTCGCTGAGCGCGGAGGTGCCATCGCTATCCCCGACACTTTGCGTGACGGCATCGGTCAGGGTGCCCTGCACAACGGTCTGCGACGTCTCGATCCCCGCGAGGTCCGTCGCCGCGTCGATTTCCGCCGCCGCGCCGACCAGAGCCTCAGCCAGATCGGCGCTCGTCACCTCAATCGTGTCGCCCGCGGCGGCGAGCGCGGCTTCGATTGCACTCGGATCGTCGAATGGATCGCCCCCTACGCCATCGGTCAGGTCCTCTGCCAGAACGGCCAGAACCGCATCCACCGCGCCTTCCGGATCACTCGGGGCCGCAGCCGAGACAAGGTTGATCACCGCCGCAATCTTGGCAGCCGCCTGCAGTTGCGACAGGTCACCCGCTTCGGCCAGAGCCGAGGGGTCGTCGTTCAGAAGATCGCCGGAAAGGCCGAGCGATGTGGCAAGGTTCGCAGCCGCCTGCTCCGGGGTCAGAGTGCCAGAGGTATCGGCCTCGATGATCGCCTGCACGACCGTGGTCAGTGGCGTCACCACGCTCGATCCCGCCGGCGCCTTGAGCGTCCCGGTGAAGGCCTCACCGGTCGAGATGTCGATGCCGCCCACCGCCACGAGAGGCACGTCATCGGCGAAGAGCGACGAGTCGAAGCTGCCGTCCGCCGCCGTGGTTGTCGTGGTCTCGCCCGTGTCGAAAACGCCGTTGTTGTTCGCATCGCCGAAGACCTGCGCGCCGGACAGATAGCCGTCGACAACATAGGCCAGGTCAGGCTCGGGCGCGGGGTCGCCACCGCCGCTGTCCCCACCGCCGCCGCCCCCGCCCGCAAGCGCGCCAAGCGCCACGCCGCCCGCAAGGATGCCGCTCATGCCACTGCCCGCACCGCCCTCTGCGATGGCGGCAGCCGCGATCTGGTCGGCGGTGCCCGCAGTGACGATGATCTCGCCATTTTCACCGACGAGAAAGGTGCCTTCACCCAGGGTCAGCGTCTGGCCATTTTCCAGCGTAACGATCAGGTCGCCGTTCTCGTCGATGCGCGTCGCCACAACGCCGTCCACCGTCGACAGGTCCACCCGGTCCGCATCCTGCGCCTGAGCCATGCCCGCCAGAGGCAGGACGAGCGTCAGCGTTCCCAGACCCGCAGCCGCCCGGCGCATGTTCTTCCTTGCCCAGTCGCGGAGGAAACGCGCGCGCAGATCCCCCTGCCGGGGCACATAGACACGCCGGTCGGCGACGCCCGCGAGCGCCGCAGTGTCCTCGGTCAGGAAGACTCCGTTCAGAACCGTTCCGCGATCGAGGGCGACCCGCACCTCGCCCTTGCCGAACGTGAAGGTGGTGGAGGCATGTCTGTTGTCGAGCATTTGTTACTTCCCGTATTGGCCCCGGCATCCCGTCCGGGGAATTGTCGTTTCGTCACAACTTGGCGTTGCGTTTGCCTGACCGGGCCAGCGACCCGGTTTGAAAATTGCCGTTCCTTTGAAAACACACCGCGCGGCCCGTCAGGTCACGGCACACGGGTGTGGCGCGACACTGAAAAGACTTGCAGCGCCCAACGGCACGATCAGCGATGTCTGGTGATGGATGGAGAGCGGCGACAAAAGCGTTCTTCACAGCGCGCAAAGCCCCATGTCTATGATCGACAGGGAAATATCGCTCACCTCGAAGCACTTGGGTCGATTCACTGCTCTCTCCGAACCGGCACGGCTCCCCGTCCCGGAGGTCTTTACCCCGCGTCAGCAAAAAGAGAGAGATATGCCCGTCACCGCAACCTATCGAAAGCGATAGGTTTCCGGCATCACACCGTGATCAGGCCACGTTTGAGTGCAAGCGCGATGGCCTGCGCACGAGTCGTGGCGCCCATCTTCTTTCGCGCTCCGGTAGTATGCATCCGGACCGTGACCTCGGTAATGCCAAGCTCATGCGCAATTTCCGAGTTGTGCATTCCCTTGGCGAGTGCCGTCAGAACGTCACGCTCGCGCGAGGTCAGGAAATCATAGAGAAGAGGCACCTTGCCCTCGGGCCGCTCAGGCGTCGGCGGCGCGGTATAAAGCGCCAGCAGGTTCGCAATAACACCCAGTTGGTCGATATCAGCCTTGAGCATCTCGGCCACACCGGAGGAGCAGGCGAAGACGACGAGGATCTCTTCGCTCTCGTCGCCTTTGTCACGGATGCGGAAGGTGACGTAGTCCGACTGCCCGTATTTCAGAAGATGGTCATAACACTCGAGCTCTTTTTCCGAGAGCGTTTTTTCGGCCATATTCCTGTGGATCGAAATGTGGTCCACGTCCTTCATGCTGCCATCGGCGCGCGGCACCAGAACGGGATCGACGCTCATGTAGTCGCGGGTAACGTACTCCTCGAGCCCACCCTTCTCATGGGTCGAAACACGGATCCAGATTGGCACCGGCGTATCGGCCCGGAACTTGGCGATGTTCAGCGCGTCAGCACCCAGTTCTCGCGCGATAGCGACACAAGTCTCCCAGTTCTCACCCGCGTCCCGCGCCTCGTTCAGGCGCCTCAGGATGGCAACAAGATCGGCGTGAGCGGCCGACACATTGGTATGATCTTCCATGGTCTTCGATGTTCCCGGTCTTCCGGACGTCAGCAAACTGCCCCAACGTCATAGTCGTGCATAGTCGCGCCGGCCCCGAAGTGCCAGCAATCAGGGCAATTAACATGCAAACTTCAATATTCCATGACTCGACGGGATCCGATTACCATGATCGGAACGCCTCGCGCCCATGAAATAGGCAGCTCCGTCGCGGCGCGAGACGTAACGTTCGTTAAGCTTCAGAAAGTGGTGCCGGGGGCGGAATCGAGATTATATTCTATTACACTGATTAAATTATCAATTATTTGAAAAGCTAACCTTAGCCACCCCCAAAAACACCCCAACCGTCAAACTCTGCGCGTCGAACCTCGGATTGTTTAGATAGCTTCCGTTGGCACCGAACGCGAGGCTTCCCTTCCATCAATGACTTCACGTGGGAAGACCCAGTCTATCCCGGAGCTCGAAATGTCTGAGTGGAGCCAAAGATGACCACAATCCGCTCTAAGACGTGGTGTGCCATTTGTAGCAGTTCTTTTACAGCCTTCTTGTTGTCAAACTCACCACCGTGGGCAATGCGGTTCCTTCGTTCGTTTACCTTTTTGATGTGGCTGTTCCAAAGGGTCTTGAGTTCATCGTGTTCCTCATACTCCAACATGATGGGGAGAAAGATACCTTGATACTTGCGTGTAATTCCGTTCGCGTCTTTCAAAAGCTTATCGACAAATTCGAGAGGAAGCCCCTTCTCCACTACAAGCTCCTCTCTTATGGCGAAATTTACCATAAGCTCCAGAGTTATTGCCGCACGAAGGGTCGAAGCGGAGTATTCTCCGCGCTCAAACAATCCAAGTGTTTTGGTCCAATTGCGAGCGACTTTCTCCTCGTCGGAGGCATCAGTATAGGGCTTCTTCTTTTTGATGGGTCTGAGCTTTCTAGTAGCCATTCGCGTAGTTCCTATAATTTTCCTCAGCAGTACTTCACGCGAAAGCTCGATAGCGCCTTACTGCATGTGCTAGTGCGGCACCTCAGTCCTTTAGCTTCCAGTGTGCTATCCCAAGTGTCTCCGCCGCTTCGACGGTGAAACGATCTGTCGGCGCTGCATTATCCTTTAGTAAATGGAAAATGTCTGAAAGTACCTCTCTGCTGCTCCCAACGTAGCTATGCCCAAGCATTGTGAGATCGGTATTGTTCACCACGACCGTATCGAGCCCGGACATCACAAAAACTGGGGGGCAGATACCAACACGGGGATAATCATGCAGCCATTCCGAGATAGCTACCGCTTTGTCCTCAGTTGATACGTAACATGTGGATCGAGTTGAGTGCGTTACGGCATGTGCCCCCAACTTGGTCATGATGCCTTGATCGACATCGGCTGCAGCAAGGATTATTTGCTCAAGCCTATCAACGGACGTGGAGCCCCTATGTGCGAGGATCTCAAGCGCAAGCAAAAAACAACGACATCCCATGCTGTGAGCGATGATGTTCAACCCGCCTGAAGGAGAGTTCTGAACAAACCTCTCAATGAAGTCAGCTAGGTTATACTTGCTTGCTTCCATGGAAGCTTCGTCTGCCGAATAACTTCCGCTTCTTCCTTTTGACGGCCAACTAAAAAGGCCGATGCCACTTCCCAGACCCAGATCGCGTCCAATCTGAGCCGCTCGAATGACGGCTTGAGAGAAGGAATTATTATATCCATGTACGAACAGCGTAGGTGATGCCGACGGACCACTTTTTGTTAAGACGCGCCTAACTTGTGACCAGAAGATCGTCTCATTTAGTTGATAGAGACCAGTGATCTTGAGTCGATCATCCCCGCTAAAGATACGTTTCCAAAGAGGGGAACCGATTGAGCCCACCTTGTGTGACTTCGGTATGAAGACCTCGCATACCCCGAAGTCAACATTTGAGTGCCTATCTCCGCTGTAGTCACGAACTACACCATTAACAAATATCGGCTTTCTGTCGGTCCCATAATAAACATCGTATGTAACTTTTTCTGCCGCGGCTTTCCGCGAAGTACTTTGTGGTGAACTGGAAGCATAGCCGAGTGATTCAGCCGGGCCGCGATAATCACGGTACTCTGTCGAAGAAAGGCGGATGTTTTGATCTGCTAGACGCCGGATAACGGAGTCTGAGTCAAGAATACGTTCCGGCATCTCGGCAAACTCAAAACTTTCCAAGCTCAATACTTGCTCCGCAGAAATGTCCGATCCGGAAAGCACTGCGCGATCAAAGCTCGCACCGGAAAGATCCACCTCAGCGATTTTCACACTTCTCAACGCAGCGCCGCTGAATCTCGCTGCTCGCGCGGTAGAGCCCTGCATGTTGGCTCGGTAAAATTGGCTACCGCTGAAGTCGGACTCCGCCAAGTTAGCGCGCTCTAGTTTTGAGTAGGTAAACTTGGCGTCGCGAAAACTGAGCCCCGAAAGATCAGCGCCCCTTAGATTGGCGCTAGATAGATTAACGCCATCGAAAAAATCCTTTTCCGTATCTGGCGAAGGAAGCACTTCCTTGAAGTTCACACCCGAAAGGTCCGGCTTAAACTTCGCCTTTCGCCGTCGACCGTTCCATTGCTCTACGCCTTCGCGAAGCCAAGCAACATGCCAACTATCCGCCATCGGTCTCTGTCCCCTTTTTCAGTTTCCTTCGCAGGCTCAGCTCGCCGATGTGCAATTCAGACTTTTCGAACTTGGCGCAGCGCACAGCCAAAAATTGGTTCGTTCTGAGTCCGCCAGTTTTGGCAATATGAAAAGGCATAGCATTGGCCATCCAAGCGTAGCCTTCTATTGTGTTTGGTCTGGCATCAGTTCCCAGAAGAGAGGGTCACGGTCTATCAGCGAGGATGCTGTCAGAGGTGACTGATCAACAAGATCGGATGCAAAACGGACATCAGAAACGCCTGGGGTCAACTCGCCGCGTATCGCTGGAATTTCCCTCAGGTCAAAGAAAAGCAACGAACTCTCCGCTAAGCGGGGGTCAAAACAGACATCCATCGCGCCTGAGATACTAGTTCCGAGAGTGGAAGCCGTAACATCGTGAAGCTTAAGAAGGAGGTCTTCGTTCTTCGAAATTCGCGTTTCAATGTCGGTAATCAAATTCGCCAGTGAAAGCCCGCCCGGGATTCTCTCGACCAAAAGTGAAGCAACTATAGCCTCCGTTCCCGATGGCGGATTGCACTGTTCATATGAAAAAACATGTTTGCGGGCGCGTCCCGCGGAGGTCTTCACCTCTAGCCTCACATCTCCGACCGAAAAATCAAAACGCGCACCTTCATCAATGCGCCATGCCGCCACTGACCGCTCTGGGTTTCTGCTTCTAGATATAAGGAAGAGTTCGCCGAACAGACCGTTCAGAGAACGAACCGGGGGCTTTCGGAGACTTTGAAAGATAGATGCAATCCGTTGAACTGCCGATGCAAGATCAGAGCGAGATGGCAAGTCACCTAAATGGCGAATGAGAACTCCGCATACCGAAAGAAAGTACCGGATTGTCTCGACGTCACGAGAGCGACAGCGGACAACTGTGAAGCGTCCCTCGGCCATCTGACCATCGGCATCTGTGATCTGGCATATGAGTTCGAATTGCGCATCAAGGCTTTCCAGTCGGATCGGCGGAGGATTGCGCCCACTTCCATCCATGGTAGCCACCAGCAGGCAGGCTTGAGAATTGGCATCCTTGCCCACAAAATAACATTCAGAGCCAGGCACCTGCCTAGCAGCGAAGATAGGGGAACTAGACGTCTCGTTGTTGGGAGCGGTGATCCCATCGAAAATGCCGATTAAACCGGCGCTATTCATCAAACTTGTCCCGGCTGAGTCTGGTCGATCCAACCAACTGCGAGACGAGAAGGAACCCAAACAGCAAGCACCGGAACGTTCTCGCGCACTACTACTCCATCGCGTCTAAGGTCGAGCATACGAATCTGAACGGTTACCTGGTCATCTTCTCTGATGGCGCGATCACCGGGATAAACTTCGCCCCGCCTTTCTGGAGGGCTGACGGGTGCTTCACCTTGGTAGAGGTTGGTAACCTCACCACTTGCATCGATACCCCTCTCGCGCCTCGAATTGGGGCTAAGCCGATAAACGGTGCATTGCTCGTCTGGGTCATTCTCGAGAGCTCGACTAAGTTGAAGAAGCAATCCAGTAATCTGTTGCGAGTCTCGGGAACTGGTTATTCTCATAGGAACTAGGAGGCTTTCCATCACATCCCTAAGCGATAGGCCCCTCGCAACATGATGTCGTTGAGTTTCGGTTCGGTCAGCATGACCCTCGTCGTCCTCAAACGAGGTGGCAGTCATAAAGGCTTCCACCGTTGACCGGTTTGCAGTCAAAACTGTGTCGGTGGCCAAAACTACACGCGGTGCGACCCATTGGTCAGAGAACATGCCCCTGATGTAGTCAAACTCCAAAACACTGTGACGACATGGCCTGAGCGCACTGTCCAAAACGAACGCGCGCTTCCATTCATCGAGGCTGCTGCCGTTGTCCCGAATGGCTTCGAGCTGCCTGCGCATGTCTTCTTCGTGTTCAACATATCGCTCGAAAGCTCGGCGTGTGCTTTGCTCAAGGTATACACGACAGAAACCAAGATAGCTGCGCTTGTATCCAAAGAAGCGGGCTCTTTGCTGCACAGTATCAGCATTACCAACGCCGATCCCGCGGGGCATATAGGTCACGGTCAGACCTTCTACCGTGAAGCCACGATCCATTGCCTGCCCGCCAACTAATATCCAAGCGTAGGCACTGCCCCAATCAACAGGTGGAGTACTACCGGCACGCGCGTTCACTTCAAGAAGACGGGTGCGACGGAAGGCGAAACGGAAGGTGGGTGATAGTTCCTCAAACGAAGGCAACCCGGCCTGGACGGTTTCCGCTAGGTCCTGGTAGGCGACGCGTAACTCCTCCAGCAGCTCAAGTTTGTCGGTATCTGAATCAGGCAGCCCGAGGATACGCTTCCACTCTTCGAATATGTCTCTTACCCAATTGTAATACTCTTGATGCTGTGCCGTTCGGTGCGATGGATGCACCAACATCGAACGATTGCCGCGATTGCCACCCTGGTGAAGTCCGACGGTTACACCCACCATGAATATCCGAAGACTTTCGAGGAGCGAGTCTGGTGGTTCGGGCAGTGGGTTTGCGTTAGTGGGAACATCCGTTGCCGGGATCGTGCGGACAAGATCCAAGCCACCTGCAAAAAAGTCTTGGCCGCCCACGTAAGCGTCGCCTGGCGTCAACACCTCCACAAAACCCGGAGACAGGGAGTCCGCAATGCTCACGAGTAGAGGGGCTTGAGGCGTTGCCGTGTACTGCAGGTAATTGTGCAACGGCAACGCATCTCTCAGTTCCATCAGCCTTCTGTAAGTCGTGCTCTCCTCACCTTGCGCGACTTCTGTATTAAGGCTTGCTTGGTCGGCTTCGTCATCAATGATAAGTACCGGCACACCATCCATCCCCACTGCCTGAAGAAGCCCAGTTAAGTTCCTAAGCCTTTGGTGATGCTTCAGGACAGTTACGAGCACAGTCATCTTGTATTCACTTGGCGTGCCTGCGTCCCGCCAATCTTCGAATACATCGCGCAATGTTTGGACAACCGAATCCTCGCGCTCTGGATTCTCGAAATGAATCCAACTCCTCGCGCGGTCCGTTTCATCGAGCCGCAAGTCGCGCCTAATACGCCCTGTCGATTGGTTTAGTAGCGGCTTTGAGATGCCGGCCACTACAATGACCATTTGGAAACCATTGTCTCGTGCAAGAGCGGCGGCAGTCTCAAAAGACATGGTCTTTCCGCTCTGAACATACCCAACAACTAAACCGGTTTCTTGGCCTTCAGTTGCATCCGGCGCGACGCCTCGGGCGAGGATGCCTGCGGCCGCGTCTCGCACGGTGTCACGGCTGCCTTCTGGAACGACATGCTCAAGAAAATCGTGTGTCTCTGGACCAATCGTGGGTTCCCAGTCGCCGTCTCCGGCTGCAATAGGCTGAACAAATACGGTTGAATCGTCAGTCATTTCATCTCCAAAAAGTTATGCGTCTGAAAATGCGTCACGAATAATGTCATTCAGGTTGCGGCGAATAGTACCCGCTTTCCGTACCCCTGAATCTCTGGCCAAAACTTCCGAAAGCGCCAGGGCTGCTGCCACTCGCAACAGCGCTTCAACATCTTCCTTATCCCTTTGGGCAAACCGGACCATGAACGGGTGCACCATAGACACCCGAATATCGAGGTTGCGCGGCTGCTCTGTCGAAGCAGCGACATCGCTAAATACAAGCCACTGGCTTTCCGCTGGATCGTCGGTGAGTTCTACGTTTATGTCCCAGTCTTTGTCGCGGAAGCGAACCTTAAACTGCTTCCGGGCCAGCGTCCGTGCGTGTGGAAGTTCTTCGTCCGGAATGTCCTCGACAGGGGGAGCTTCTGAGATCGGAGGCAACGCAGCAGGCAAGCGTTCTGCCATAGTGCGTGCTGTATTATTCACGGCTTGAGTGGCGGTGCTTGCCAGCTGCGCTCGAGCTACACGCACACGATAGCCCTCGGCCTGTTTGAGTAGCGGCAAGTCTTCGCTGTCGAGATGCTCTCGCAAGAGTTCGAGGAAGGGTTGTTCGTTCTCATCCCATCGAAAGCCATCCTTCGTATGGCTTACCTCGAAACCGTCTAAGTGGAGCTCCCCGAAAAGTCGTTGGTAGCGGTAGCTATTCGAGCTGCCGAAAATCTGAGCTGGGCGGTAGCCTTCGTCGCCACTTCCCTCGATCACCCGTCCTCTCCTGAAGAGAGCGAACCCCGCCTTCGCAGTATTGGCAGTTTCACGCAACGCAGCAAAACCGTGCACAGAGAGGCCATCCCCAAAGTCAAAGGCGACGTCTTTGCGCCAAAGACGAGGTGGGCTTTCTTTTTCCCTGAAGTACGGAGCGCTCAAGATTGGTGGCTCCGATGGAGTGAGAACTTCACCCCCGAACCGGAGCTCAAGCGTGCCTTCACGAATGAAAACGCGATAGATGTCGGTTAGATGCTCTTTGAGCTTGCCCAATGTGCGACCGACCGGGACATGAAAAATGTTCTCCAGGACTATTTCTGTGTAGTGCCGGCCCGCGTCTTCGCCTTCTTCATGAATATCGAGTTCCTCGATCTCGTCGTTAACGATATTCGCGATCTCGAAATTCACGGTGCGAACGACGTTGTCACCGAAAGCCGAAGTGCGCACGTGCCACTGCGGAGCGAACCAGCAGGCGGCACTTTTCATTCCCATGCCAAATTCGGCGAGCCCAGAACGATCTGGCGGGATAGCGGCTGGTCTGAAGGCTCTACTGAAGTCTTCCAAGGCAATCCCCCCCGCGTTATCGCGGATGGAAATGCGAGCGGGCACCGACGTGTCTATGTCGATACTCACTCTGAGTTTGAAGTCCTCTCCGTGATGTGCCCGGAGCGAGTTTTGGTTTCGCGCAAAACTCTCAACCGAGTTGTCTACGAACTCCGCAAGCGCGTACCAAGGTTTGTAATTCAGGTGGCGTAGAACGGCCAGGACACTGACTCCTGGGCGAATATCAACCTTTTTCGTCGACAAGCTCAAAGCCTCTCTATTGTCTAATTCTATGCAGCAGGATTCAATTCTGCACTTGTAGGTCTTTTTCTAATAATGGGCAGTAACTCTGCTCGATTTGAGCAATTGGTTTCTGTTAAAAGGTTCGAAGCGACTTCGCGTACAACGTCAACGTTGACTGCGTTACCAAGTGCCTTGAAAGCAGACGTTTGCGCAGTTGGAAGATGCCTGAGTTCTCCCATGCTCTGCAGCCGGCTACACTCTCGAGCGGTCATATAACGGCGCTCCCACGCTATCACGGGCACCTGACTGGTAGTCATTGCGACCAACGAAGGAGCCGTTACGGGCCGTTTCACTCGTATCCCTGAAGCGCGGAATTGAATCACGTAGTTCCAAATAGAGCGCTCTTCACCTTTGCAGTTCCACTCGAATTTTTGGAAGCTCGGCGCAAATTTCCGTATTCGCGGCAACCAGCCGTCGATCCAATTCTTGTGGCGCCGATAGAGCTCACGGTTTTGCCTGATGAAGTCCCTTTTCCACTTCGGGAAGGCATCTTGCGAAGACCGTGCGTAAGCTGGAAGGGCAGCCAGAACCCCAGGTTCGTCCAGGCCATGCAATGACTTCCCAAAGGCGCCCTTAAAGCCACTGATGCTATCGAAGCCCGCGCCACGTGGTGACATTTCCTCGAAGGGATATGTTGCCCCAAACTCCATCGCCCAAATTGGGAAGGAGGGTAGTTGTTCGTCTGCTGGAAACAAGTCGAGGAACTCTTGCCAAGCCTCCAAGTATTCGACGAACACTTCTGGTAGACGTCGCGCTTCAGATGGATTCTTATCCAGCACTTTGTGAATCGACAGGTTCGAGTCACTGCGCGGCTCTGGCCAAGAAAAGCCCTCGAGTCCGTTGCGCCGACCAACAATAAAGGCGCGTTCCCGAATTTGAGGCACACCAAACTGATGCGGCGACAACATCCCGTCGTCCACACTGTACCCTGCTAGTCGCAGACGATGGAGAATCTTCCGCCAAGTCTGGCCGTGATTGTGACGTACAAGATTTGGAACATTCTCGATGATGAAGAACTGAGGCTTCTTGGTCCTAAGGATACGTATCACGTAATCAATTAAGTCGCCCCACTGGGGGCAGTCGAGGCCCTGCTGCCCTCCTGCCTTTGAGAAAGGTTGGCATGGAAAGCCGGCACACAGGACGTCGTGTTCAGGAACTTCACCTAAATCCAGCGTGCGGATGTCGAGGTGCGGCCGTAGACCGAAATTCTTCTCGTAGAGTGCCGCCAGGTCTTCGTCTCTCTCGCAAGCAAAGACGCAACTATGCCCAAGGGATTCCAGGGCCATGTGAAAGCCGCCCAACCCCGCAAAAAGATCAATAAAGCGAAGAGCCCGCATTTTATTCGATGTCCAATTTCAATTGCTGACTTCTATTCTCGTCAAGAAAACGAAGAAGCGCGTACTGCACGATGTACTGAAGTGTGAGCGGCGGTCGCTGCGACGCTGCAAGTTGCTTCAGTTCATCGTACGCAGTCGCCTCCAGAGAGATAGTGAAGCGATGCATCTCGGATCTTCCGGGGTCTGACATAAAACCCTCCTAGTGACACTGTGCACTGTTCTACACGACAATGCACCAGATTGCACCAATTCATGACAGCGATTTGTGAGTTGCTACTACCGTGCAAGACGCCGTTGAGATTGCCGCTAGGTCAAATGTGACGATTGGTGATGTCGTCGATGCCGTACCTAGCACCCAAGGCTCTCAGTCCGAGCGGCAGCGGATGTGGCGGCCGCTCTCTAGAGTCATGCATCCTTCATGAGACATCTGTAGGGCGCTCGTTATGCACAGGTTACGAAAATAGATGTGTGATTGCGCTACGAACCGAAAATTCTTTGGAACCGCGGCTCAGCGCACCCCACGGAGGCTTCCCAGGCCGGAGAGGGACCCAAGCGGCGACCGCCGGCCAGCCACTTACCGTTGTTGTTCCGAAGGACCGATAATGAGCCCTCTATTTAATCGGGACCTCAAGGAACTTTTTGTCAATGTGATTGCCGCTCCCGCCGCTCGGGTTGAAAGACGTTGTTTTTATGAGAAAAAATAGCGGCAAGCGTGATCGCCGGTGGATTGCCGTAGGTTGCCTCCAAACCTGCGCCTGGTGCCGTCAAAAAGCGCCGCTTGCCCCCTAACGCTATCCGAGCCACCACTTTCGTGAACTGTCCTTTCCCCTGCGTCGCTTTGTGTACCCCAGACCTTTCATGATCTGCCCCATGCGAGCAGCATCCTTGTTGCACCATCGACCCGGCTCCATGCCGACAATTCCAAGCAGTCCCGTTGTAGAGAAGCCTTCTGCAGGTTTGCCCTGTTCGTTCTGCTGCTGAATGTGATTGGAAAGAAGTTCCTCCCACGGATCAAGCTCGGCGGCTTCTTCTTGCGCCTCCCGTGCCAATTGCTCGATCTCCTCCGAAAGGTGCCAAGGTTCATTTGCATTAAAGGCATCACGCGCCTCCGCGAACAGTTGGTCGCGGGCTACACGAAGTCCGTCGATGTCGATCACTTTCTCGCAGTTGACTGGCCAGAAGCGACGTCCCCCCGTCTTGTCTCGGATAAACTGCGCATTGTTCGTAGTCGCTATGAAAGCGCATCGTCTTGGGGTGCGTTCATGCAGTCGCGCATATGCGTGTCTTGATTTGTCAGTGCCCCTAGAGAGAAACGCCTTTAGGGACTCTATGTCTGCTGCTCTAGTTGGGGCCATTTCCGAAAGCTCGACTACCCAATGCCCGGGCAGCCATTGGGCGGCTCTTTCTTCTCCATTGTGGCCAGCGATTGAAGGCAAGCCATCGCCATACCAAGGCCCACCCAAGACCGCGCAAAGTGTGCTCTTCCGGATGCCTTGATCACCTATGAGCGTCAGTACATGATCTGCCTTGCAACCAGGGATGTAAGCTCTCGCGACAAGTTGGATAATCCAGGCCCGCCCAACTGCCCGCGCATATGGTGAATCAACGACTCTTGCATAAGTCGACAACCAAAAAGAGAGACGCGGCACGCCATCCCAAACTAGCCCGTCAAGGTAATCGGTAACTGGATTGAAGGCGTTGCGCATTGCCACAACGCGGACGGCAGAAGCAGTCAGAGAGTCGGACACTTTACTGAATCCCCGTTGCTCGATTTGGACGCGGATAAGCGCCAGATCAGCATCCTTTATCTCAAGTCCACCCTTCCATTCGTCTTCGCCCGTCAGTTCGTTATGTGAGAGACGCAAATTGTTTTCTTCGTTGATGATCGTGAGATATGCGATTGCATTGGTCATGGTCTGGGCGATTTGGCCCGAGACCGTGAAGATAATCGTGGAACGGGCTTGCTCCGCTGTCGCAGGAACTCGATCCTCTTCCACCTCAAGGAGATTGTAAGCGTCGCTCAGCTCGACCAGGAGTTGCTCTCTTGTCGCCTCGTCATTGTTGGCGAACTCGACCATCGCTTTCCAACTCGGACGGCTCGAAGGGTTTGTGTATTGCCTATCCTGATCGTCGAGTTCGCCAAAGCGATGGATCCGCACGGCATCCCAAATGTTGTGCACGCGGCCATCACCGCATGGGTCGGATTCGTGGTGGGAATAAAGGAAAACATCATCATAGACGAGCACGCCTTCGCCGCCAGAGCCACCGATCCACTGGGCCCTAGCCACTCGGCCTTGGGCACGGGCAGAGCTCAGGTAAAATTCAGTTAGCAGCCCATCATCGATCTCGTCCGACAAGCTTGGATGAGCACGACAGAAGGCTCCAACGAGACCACCCTTGTCGAGTGGATATTCAGCTTTGCGGCCATGAGTATTTGGTAAGGGTTTCTCATTGGGAAGGCGCGGCCACGTGCTTGGATCGGAGTAGATTGCGTCCGGGTGTTCGTTAATCAGAGCGTCAACATCCAACGGCTTGCCGTCCCGAAATTCCGAAACAAAATTCTCAAGCTCACCTTTATGCGTGGTTGGCTTGAACATCATCTGCGCCGGACGGAATCCCTTTGAATCACACTTTTCTAGTCCGATAAGTTCACCGAAAATGCGGGCAACAAACTCATACTCCGGGGCAATCACATCCCGCGATAGCAACACTGCGAGACGCACTTTTGGACAGGTTGCGCTGTGTGACCGGGAAGTGTGCCAGAAATTTGCCACGCCGACCAAAGGTGCCAAGCCCACCATACGCATAAAGTGCAAGAAGCTTTCCTCTAGGTAATCGAGGTCGAGCGTCAGTATGCGTCCCGGCTCCACATGATCGTTTCGTCGAATACCATCCAAACAAGTAGTGCGGAGCCAGAAGCCATGGGAACCCTTTTCGAAAGCTTGTCTGTTAGGGGGAAGTTCCAAAAACTCTTCCCGCGTCAGATCTGACTCAAGTGGTTGCAGCACTTCAGAAGCAATTTGCGCGAAGGTTCCGGAACGGTTTTCGACCGTCCCAAATCTCTGACCACCGACCGCGTAGGGGATCAGATTTTCTTGCTGCTCGCCCGGAACAGACATCATTTCTTTAGTCATTGGTCGTCTCTGTGTAACTTCAATCCTTCGACTTAGGTCTTGATGGGCGGCGAGGATTGGGTGTCACTGACAGCATCGCGAGCCTTCGCGACAATGAACTGGTCGAGCCAAGCCTCCGGCATCGCAGATGTTCCTGGTGACAGTTTGATAAAAGGAGGAAACTCTCCGCGTCGGATGAGTTCGTAGACTTGTGAGCGGCTCAGGCCGACGCGCTCACATACCTCCGCGGGTCGCAATAGCCGACCAGTAGGCGGCACTTCAGTCCAAAGGGATTCAGAGATAAAGGCTGTAGTCATGTTCTCCTCCAAGCCAGGGATGTCCATCGAGGTGCAGAGGGGAACGTGCCACGGCATTGCAACGGCAAGTTATGGGGAAAAATTAGTACTCTTGGTTGGTAGGATTTTACCCCCCCAGCGAATGTGCAATGCGTATATTTATCGTCTACGCAGAAATGCTGTGCGGAAGAAGTTCGAGTAGACCTGCCACTCATACTTATGGTCAGCGGCTACCTTCGCTTCAGCGCTGCGATCTCGACTAGGTTTTGTAATTGCGCGCTTTAGGGTGCTCGACAGCGCGTCGTCTCCAAGGATTGACCAATCATCTCTCGAACCCTGCGATTGAAAGTACTCATTATAAACCATTAATTCCTCGGAGCTGTTAATCGCCGCACGAACAAAGGCTGACACGAAACGTCCAGTTGGCCCAATTTTCTGATTTGAATCGTTGAGAGTGTAAGCTGGTTTCTTCCCAAATGCTGCATGGTAGAGGCCAAGGGACAGATCGAAAAAATGTGATGGGAGCGCTGTTGGGCGTCCTCTGTGCGACGCAGCTTCGGCGGCCAGTTCTTCCTCTGCAGAAGCAACCCACTCCCTGATTTGGTCGACCCATTCATCAGTCGGAGGTGGCGGGTAGAGTTCGTGCTTTGGAAGCGTGCGTTTAAGCTGCTTCTCAACTGCCTCGAAGCTTTTTTTGAACTTGGAAAGCGTTTCAATCCTAGCGCGTGGTGGCAGTTCGTGCGCACGAATAGCAGTTTCAGTTGTAACGTGGTTCAGTGCAGCGGTGAGTGCTGGAACTTCTACGCCGTCGCAAAGCGGTAAGCCAACCGCCGCAACTATCTGCTTGGCAGTTGCCTCGGTGACCCGCCCTGGGCGTCCTGGACGACGTGAGTTTTGGGCTCTTTGCGTCAATGGGTTTTTGCCGCCTCTTCATAACGATCTAGCTCGTCAGCCCACCACTGGGCCATTCGAACTCTCTCTTCCCAATGCTCCCCTCGAACGTATGCTCGACGTACATCATTGCCTTCAACGTGTGCCAACGCGCGTTCAATGGCATCCGCGTGCCAAAGGCCCGACTCGTTGGCAATGGTGCTAAATGTGGCTCTAAACCCGTGAGCCGTCATCTGTCGTGACGTGTATCCAAGGCGCCGCAAGGCCACGTTCCAAGTGTTTTCAGATTGCGGTTTTTTCCAACTCCGCACCGAAGGAAAAAGAAAGTCTCCATTTCCGGTTAGGCGCTGGAGCTCGGACAGATGCCACAGCGCCTGCCTTGGGAGCGGCACTCTATGTGGCCTGCGCATTTTCATACGTTCTGCCGGAATACGCCAAATCGCCTCTTCAAGGTCAAATTCAGACCAGATCGAGAAGCGTAGCTCCCCCGGACGCGGAGCAAGCATGGCGAGGAGCATCAGTGCGTGTTTCGTGGTGGCTTGCCCTTTGAAGCTCTCAATCTTTAGAAGCAGCTTTCCGATCTCTTCGCGATTCACAAGAGCAGCTCGTGGCGATACCTGCGGCTGAATCAGGGCCCCCTTCAAAGCTTCTGTTGGATCGTAGCGAGTTCTCCCGGTCGCAATGGCATATCTGAATACTGCGCCAATCGTACTTCTCAGGCGTCGAGCAGTTTCATAGTTTCCCTTCGCCTCAATACGTCTGAGCACAGACAGTATGTCGGGGGCCTCTATGGTCGCGATTGGTCTGTTCGAGAGTTCGGGCTCAGTGAACGAAACAAGCCACTCCTGCTTTTTCATAGTTTGGGCCGCACGCCCTTCACTACGGAGCTTGGAAAGATACTCGGCAGCAATCCCGCCAAAAGCCACTCTCTGATCTCGTTCATCTTTCAAGCGAGCGAGCTTGCGTTCGGCGGAGGGGTCAAGGCCCTCAAGGAGTTGACGCTTGGCTTGGTCTCGTTTGTCTCGAGCATCTCTGAGACCAACAACCGGGTATGGCCCAAAGCTTATGAGCTTCTCTTTGCCCAAGTGGCGATACTTGAGGTGCCAAATCTTCGACCCGGAAGGATTGACCTGAACAAAGAGCCCACCTCCGTCAAAACGCTTGTACGGACGGTCACTTGGTTTGAGGTTACGTAACCCCGTATCACTCAAAGGCATGTCAGAAAGTCCCGAAACTTGTCCTTAGCTTGCCCTACCCCCAATTCCACCCCCAATCACTGAGGATGCTATCGGGCGCCTCTGGACGAGGCTGGACACCAAACCCAGCAAAAGCAAGGCGCTATTGTGGCGCTTGGACGTCTCTGGTCTTTCTTGGAGGAGGTGATGGTGCCCGGGGGCGGAATCGAACCACCGACACGAGGATTTTCAATCCACTGCTCTACCCCTGAGCTACCCGGGCACGGGTGACGCGGCGCGGGTGGCCTCGTCTGGGTCGCTGCGTTCTAATGGCGGTCCGGGGGGCTGTCCAGTGCCTTCGCGCGAAAAAATCAGTTCAGGCGGCGTGGTGCATCGGGGCCCTGATCCTCGGGGTCTTCGTCTTCGTCCGACACGGCGGGTATCGCGTAGCCACCGGTCAGCCAGCGGCCGAGATCGACATCCGCGCAGCGCCGCGAACAGAACGGCCGATAGGCCTTGTCGGACGGCTTCTTGCAGATGGGACAGCTCACGTCAGAAGTTCCTCCAGCGACAGCCGGGCGCGCTTGCGCTGAAGCTCGGCATGGCCGAGCGGCGTCCAGCCGACGAAGCTCGTCTCGACCGCGTCACTCCGGAAGGCGGACTTGATCTGCTGTTCGACGCGGACGCGGTCACGCTTGGGCATCGGCGCCATATCGACCACGATCTGCCCGCCAAGCCCCTTGAGCGCCAGCAAGCGCGGCAGCGCGCGCGCAGCGGCGATATTGGCCTTGAGACCGGCCGCGGGCGAGGTGTCGGCCCCGGTATTCACGTCCACCGCGACAAGCGCCCGCGTGGGCTCGATCACCACCGAGGCGCCGGCTCCAAGGGACTGCTCGGCGCGCCTCACCCGGTCGATCGCATCGTCAATTCCATGGCGGGCGAACGACCCTTCCTCGGTGTCGCTCATGTCTGGTGCGGCCCAGTCCCGGAGCGCGGTCTCATGCGCGCCCGGCCCGTCCAGAAGCCGCGCAGGCGCCCCGGTCAGAGGATCGCCCAGAACGGCCGCCGCGACCCTCGTCAGCGCCACGATGTCGTCGGCAACAGCCTCGTCCTCGGCGTCTTCGGCCAGCGACCGCAGGATCAGGCCACCGAGCGAAGTATCGTGCAAATCCGCCGCCAGATCGGTGAGCGCCACACGCCGTTCCTCGTCGCGGATGGACCTGCTGACGTTCAGACCCGGCGCGCCCGGCGTGATCAGGGCGAAGCGGCTCTTGAAGACGACGCGGCTTGTGGCGGGCGCGGCTTTGTCCCGCTCCGCAAACGTGCTGGCCTGCACCAGAATACTCTGGCCCGGCGCAATGCCTTTGGCCTGACGCAGGAAGAGCGGGCCGTCGGGCGTCTCCAGTACGACACCCCCCTGCCCTTTCATCTGCCGACCGGCACGGGCGTGATAGATGGCACCGGGGCGGATGCGGTCCTCGGGCGGGTCGATCAGAAGATCGGTCAGCACGCCGTCCACCATCAGCGCCGCCGCCTCGCGTCCGTTCACCGTGTCGAATGCGACGAGACTACCCTTCATGCCGTTTCTCCGCTCCAGTCATAGCCCGCCGCCCGCAACAGCGTCGCGGTCTCGGCAAGCGGCAGGCCCACGATGGCCGAGTGAGAACCGGATATCCACGGCACGAAGGCCGCTGCCGGCCCCTGTATGGCATAGGCTCCCGCCTTGCCCGTCCAGTCTCCCGTGGCAATATAGCCGTCAATCTCGTCGCGGTTCAGCCGCTTCATCCGCACGGCGCTGACGACGTCGCGCTGCCATTGCCCCCGCACGCTCTTGACGGCAACGGCGGTGATGACCCGGTGACGCCGGCCCGAGAGCAATTCGAGAAAGGCCCGCGCCTCGTCCGCATCGGCCGGTTTGCCCATGATGCGGCGGCCGAGCGCGACGGTGGTGTCGGCGGCCAGCACGACCTCATCCGGCTCGCAGGGGATCGCGTCGATCTTTGCGGCAGTCACACGACGGCAATAATCCCGCGGCAATTCACGCGCCAGAGGCGTCTCGTCCACGTCGGGTGCGCGCACGTCATCGGGCACGATCCCGAGGCTCGCCAGCAATTCGCGGCGGCGCGGACTGCCCGAGCCCAGAACCAGCCGCAATCGGCCCGCGCTCACTTGAAGCGGTAGTTGATCCGACCCTTGGTCAGGTCGTAAGGCGTCATTTCGACCTGCACCCGGTCGCCGGCAAGAACGCGGATACGGTTCTTGCGCATCTTCCCCGCCGTATGGGCGACGATCTCATGGCCGTTCTCAAGCTCGACCCTGAACGTCGCGTTCGGCAGGAGTTCCTTCACGACGCCAGTGAATTCGAGCAGTTCTTCCTTGGCCATGATGTCTCCTTGTCGCGCCCGGACACGTCCCGGGCGCGCATTAAATGGGCGGAAGTCGCGCGTTTTTCAACCGAAATCGTCTCGAACGCCACGGCGAAACGTCGCGTTTCGGGCCGAGCCGCGCCGGAAAAGGGGCTTTTCCGCCTCGCCGGGCCTTGCCCGGCGGCCCCGCGCCCGGTCAGAGCGTGCGGCCCCAGAAGGGCAAACGGTGTTCCGTTTCCACGTCCTGCCCCACTTCGCGCCAGGAAAAGCGTGCCACGGCGCCGGGAATGGGGGCATAACCACGCCTTCGCCAGAAGGGATCGAGGGCGCGATAGTCCTCCGGTCGCGCCGGATGATCCGGCGCACGTTCGACGGCGCAAAAGACGCTATGCCGCGCCCCGAGCGTCCTCGCGTGCGCCTCGCGCGCATCGAAAAAGGCGTGACCGGCACCTTGCCCGCGATATCCGGCCAAAAGAACGCTTTCCGCGCAATAGAACACGTCCTGCGGCGCATAGCCCGCCTCGCTCAGAGGTGCGAAGAAAGCCGTGTCGTGCTGAAGAAGCGGCGTGCCGGTGGACGCGCCAACGATCCGGGCGCCGTCGCGCGCAACGACAAGGATGGCGCTGGGGTTGTCGCGGTAGGTTTCCAGATAGTGCCGCTCGTAGGCCGGATCGCCGTCGTAGAGGTAGGGAAAATCGCGAAACACCTCGATCCTGAGCCGCGCCACATCGTCGAGCGCCGCATCCAGCTCCGGCCCGGTCAGCGTCTCGATCACAAGCGTCATGCGTCGGACTGGGGCACGGTGGGCGGGCCGAACCGCTTGAGCATCCGCTCGCGGATCTGGTCCCGCGCCTGCCGGTAACTGTCGAGCTTCTGCTCGCGCGTCTCGCCCAGCCCGGTCGGGTCGAGGATGGGCCAGTATTCGACCTCAAGATGGAAATACCGCGTTAGCTCCAGCGCCCGGCGCTGCGACGCAGGCGACAGCGCCACCACAAGGTCGAAGCCCGACAGGTCGTCGCCCCATTGCTCCATCTCGTCGAAGGACCGCGACCGGTGCCGGGCAAGCTCGATCCCCAGCTCCTGGCAGACGGCCACCGAAAAGCCGTCGATCTCCATGTCGTTATAGACGCCCGCTGACTGCACATAGGCCGCATGGCCATAGAATTGCTTCATCATCCCTTCCGCCATGGGCGAGCGGACCGCGTTGTGGTCGCAGCAGAACAGGACGGATGACGGCAGATCGCCCATTCAGCCCCCGAAATGCAGAACGCAGATCAGGGTGAAGAGACGACGCGCGGTGTCGATATCCAGCTCGGCCTTGCCGTCCAGCCGCTCCTGCAGGACCCGCGCGCCCTCGTTGTGGATGCCGCGCCGGGCCATGTCGATGGCCTCTATCTGGCCGGGGGGCAGCTTTTTCACCGCGTCGAAATAGCTTTCGCAGATCTGGAAGTAATCCTTCACCACCTGCCGGAACGGCCCGAGCGACAGGTGGAACTCGGCTGCCTGCTCGTCGTCCTCGGTCTTCAGGTCGAAGACCAGCCGCCTGTCCCGGATCGCGAGGGACAGCTTGAACGGCCCCTCGGCGGGCGCGCGGCCTTCGCGGGGCGGCAGCGAGAAACTGTTGTCCTCGAGCAGGTCGAAGATCGCCACGCGGCGCTCCTGCTCGATCTCAGGTGTTGGCGGCGGCAAGGCGCTGTCGTCGATCTCGATATGGGTAATCCGGCTCATGCCGCTTCGATAGGATACTGACGCGGTCAGGGCAACGCCCGCCTAATCGTTCAGCCGGTCGAGCCGCGCGCGCACGCTGAGACCATGCGCCTCCAGGCTCTCGCTCTTCGCCAGTACTTCGGCCGCAGGGCCGATGGCCTTGAGCGCCTCCGGCGTCATCCGCGCCATGGTGGTGCGCTTCATGAAGTCGAGCACATTGAGACCGGACGAGAAACGCGCCGAGCGTGCCGTGGGCAGAACGTGGTTCGGCCCGCCGATATAGTCGCCGATGGCCTCAGGCGTCCATTTTCCAAGGAACATGGCGCCCGCATGGGCGATGTTGTCGGCCAGCGCCTCCGGGTCGTCGACGCATAGTTCCAGATGCTCAGGCGCGATATCGTCGGCCAGCGCCGCCGCCTCGCCCAGATCCTGCACGGTAATGATCGCGCCATAGTCGCGCCAGCTTGCGCCCGCGATCTCGCGCCTCTCAAGCGTTTCCAAGCGAAGCTCGACGGCGCGCGCCACCTCTTTCGCCATCTGGGCGTCGGTGGTGATCAGGATCGATTGCGCGCTCTCGTCGTGTTCGGCCTGGCTCAGCAGATCGACCGCGATCCAGTCCGGGTCATTGTCGCCATCCGCGATGACGAGGATCTCCGACGGCCCGGCGATCATGTCGATCCCGACCTTGCCAAAGACCCGACGCTTCGCCGCCGCGACCCAGGCGTTGCCGGGCCCTGTGATCTTGTCCACGGGCGCGATCGTCTCTGTGCCGTAGGCCAGCGCCGCAATCGCCTGCGCGCCCCCCAGACGGTAGACCGTGTCGATCCCCGAAATCCGTGCGGCCAGAAGAACCAGCGGATTGGTCACCCCGCCCGGCGACGGCGCGGTCATGACCAGACGTTCGACACCCGCCACTTTCGCCGGAATGGCGTTCATCAGAACCGAGGACGGATAGCTCGCCAGCCCGCCGGGCACATAAAGTCCTGCCGCCGACACAGGCCCCCACCGCCAACCAAGCGTCGCGCCCGCATCGTCGGTCCAGCTTTCATCCTCAGGCAACTGCCGCGCGTGATAGTCGCGGATACGCTCGGCCGCCAGTTCCAGCGCCTCAGCTTCGGCCTCGGGCACGGTGGCGATTGCCGCGTCGACCTCGTCCTGCGAATAGGCCAGCGTCTCGGGCGTCAGGTCCAGCCGGTCGTATTTCGAGGTAAGTTCGATCACCGCTTTATCGCCCCGGCGGCGTACATCCGCGATGATCGCGGCGACGGCCTCGTCCACGTCGGGGCTATCCTCGCGCTTCATGGTCAGAAGCGAGGCGAAGCGGTCTTCGAAATCCTCATCCCGGGTATTGAGGAAGATAGGCATCGGCGGGTGATCCTTCGTGACGACAGACGCCTCTTACCGCCCCGGCCCCGCCGCCTCAAGTCGCGGTCATTCGGGGTGGCTGGGCGCCTTGCGGCTGGGAGCGATATAGGGCCGCGTCACATCCTGAAGCGTGACATTCACCGTTTCGACGTTGAGCGCGATGGCACCGTCCCCCGCCAACGTCAGCTCGATCCGCCCCGTGCCGTCATCGCCCGGCACGAAAGTGACCGTCAGAAGCGCCAGAACGACGCCCTTGTCACTCCGGTCCACGCCCTGGCTTCTGACCGCCTGCACATCATCGATGGCCAAAAGCGATTGTACCCGCTCGACAGGACGGCCCCGCTGCTCGGCCAGCGCCTTGTCCTCCCAGCGGAACCTGTTGATCAGCAGCGCGAAACGGCGTTCCGACGGACGCCACGCCATCTCGGTCACCGGAAAGACGGCGTCCTGAACCAGCGCGGCAAGAACCCCCAGGTCGTCGGCATCCTCAGCCTTCAGCCGGAGCGGGCGCTCGCCCCCGTCCTCAAATCGCGCGTCTTCGGTCATACGCCCACCACCCGCTCGATCTTTGCACCGACCGCGCCGAGTTTCTCTTCGACATGCTCGTAGCCGCGATCAAGGTGATAGACCCGGTTTACCACCGTCTCGCCCTCGGCGGCCAACCCGGCAAGAATCAGCGACACACTTGCCCTCAGATCGGTCGCCATGACCGGTGCGCCCTTCAGACGCTCCACCCCAGTGACCGTGGCTGTGCCGCCGTGAACGTCGATCCGCGCGCCCATCCGCAAAAGCTCGGGCGCATGCATGAAGCGGTTCTCGAAAATCGTCTCATGCAGGTGGCTGACCCCGTCCGCCGTGCAAAGAAGCGCCATCATCTGCGCCTGAAGGTCTGTCGGAAAGCCGGGGAAAGGCTGGGTCTCGACATCAACCGCCGAAACGCGCCCGTTCTTCCGCGCGACCTTGAGCCCGGCGGGGGTCTCTTCGACCGAAATACCGGCAGCGTCGAGACGTTCGCAAAAGGCTTCCAGAAGATCGATCCGCCCGCCGAGGCACTCAACCTCTCCGCCGCAAATGGCCGGTGCAAGCATGTAGGTGCCAAGCTCGATCCGGTCGGTCACGACAGGATGCGTCGCGCCGCCAAGCGCGTCGACGCCCTCGATCGTGATGGTCGATGTGCCTGCGCCCTCGATCCGCGCGCCCATCTTGATCAGGCAATTGGCCAGATCGACGATCTCGGGCTCGCGCGCCGCATTCCTGAGTTCGGTCGTCCCCTTGGCCAGCGTCGCCGCCATCAGCGCGTTTTCGGTCGCACCGACCGACACGAATGGAAATTCAACGACCGCACCCTTCAGCCCGCCACGCGCCTCGGCGTGGACATACCCATCGCGCAGCTCCAGATCGGCCCCCATCGCTTCCAGCGCCTTGAGATGCAGATCCACAGGACGCGCGCCGATGGCGCAGCCGCCGGGCAATGACACCTCGGCCTGACCGAACCGCGCCAGCATCGGCCCAAGGACAAGGATCGACGCCCGCATCTTCCGGACGATGTCGTAATCCGCCCTGAGTGTCCCGATCCTGTGCGACGACAGCGCCAGCACCTTGCCGTCCTGCAGAGCCTGCACCTCTGCCCCGAGCGACTGCAGAAGCGTTGTCATCGTCTTGATGTCCGACAGACGCGGCGCATTGGTCAGCGTCAGCGGCTGATCCGTCAGAAGGGTTGCCGGCATCAGCGTCAGGCACGCGTTTTTCGCTCCCGCGATCGGAATTTGCCCGTTCAGAGGCGCGCCACCCGTTACAACAATCGAATCCATGCTCAGCCTGCCTTGTCTGCCTTGTCCGCGTCCGGAGCCGCCGCCCGCGCCCTCGCCTGCGCCTTCCGCCTTGCGAGGTTCGCCTTGAGTGCGGCTTTCAGCCGGTCTTCCCGGTTCTTCGCGGGTTTCGTCCCGTCTGATTTGCCGCTTTTCTCCGCCATTGGACCTTCCTACAGGGTTGCTCGAAAAGGGTCCAGATAACGCTTGCGCGCCCCGCACTTTGCGTCTATCCCGCACGCCGTCAAGGACACCGGCGCTGCCGTAGCTCAGGGGTAGAGCACTCCCTTGGTAAGGGAGAGGTCGAGAGTTCAAATCTCTCCGGCAGCACCATAAAAAACAATAGCTTAGCAAAACATCTGCAGCGTCCTAGTCAAATTCTAGTCAAATCGCGGAGAGAGAAAGCGAAAGTCGGTCTGTCGGGATCGGCCTGGCGATTTTCGGGCATTGGGACCGACGAGGAGCTTGCGGTCTGGGACAATACTGCCCCCCTTTTGACAGTGCTGTGCAACTGTTCTCCGGCGATGACGATGAGACGACGACCTCACAAGTCGTTAGTTGAAGACACACGGCCGGATGACCGTGTCGCCGGAGCGCGGTCGATCTGGTCCGGACGTCACGGCGCTGTCCAATTAGGCGGCGAGGCGTGGATGCTCCGAGAGGTGGGGAAGTTTCTTGAGATCAGGTAGAGTTCTGCGACAAGCTTCAAATTTGAGAGGCGCCATCACTTCGTCAGATTTGGCGTTCAAGCCTCGTACTGCAAATACTCATATGTATTGAAAGGCGCATCCCTTGCCAGATTTTCTGCTGACTGTCCCCGAGACAACAATCGACATTTATTCTGATGGCTTCCAAGGCAACGACGCACTCCATCGCGCACCATTGGGAAAGAAGCTTTCTCAGCTCGTTGAAAAGGTGTCCGAACCGATGGTTGTGGCAGTGAACGCACCTTGGGGAGCTGGCAAGTCAGTTTTCTTGAAGCGTTGGGTTGGAGCACACACGCTAGAAAATGAAGGCACGGCAACCACCGTCTATTTCGATGCCTTTAAGAACGATTATCTCGATGACCCGCTTATTTCACTGATTGCAGAAGTATCGGACAGGCTCGATTCCTTGTCTGATACAGAGGAGGTTTCGCAGCTAAAGAGCGGCATTGATAAGGCGAAAAAATATGCTCCTGCCATCGGGCGCGGAGTAATAAAGGTAGGCTTGGCTCTCGCTACTGCAGGGATAGTCCGAGGGATCGAAGACCTAGAAGAAAGTTTGGCAGATGATCTTGCCAATGCGACGTCGGGTGAGCTCGGCGCAACAATCAACAAGTTTTGGAAAGCAGAGGAGTCGCGGCGTGACGCCATGGACTTCTTCAGGCAGAGCCTGAAGGAAGCAGCAACTAGTGAAAGGAAGTTAGTAATCGTCGTAGACGAATTAGATCGCTGTCGTCCGGACTATGCGCTTGAGTTATTGGAAATTGCCAAACACCTCTTTGACGTGCCCAACGTTCACTTTGTGCTAGGAGTCAATCTTCGAGAACTCGGCAACTCAGTACAGGCGCGATACGGCTCAGGCGTCAGTTCGCACAAATATCTGCAAAAATTTATCACTGTGGCAATGCCGCTGAGCTCCACAGGCGGATCAACAGGAATGGCAAGTATCCAGCAGCACTTTCGGAATGTCTCCATTTCTATGGGAATTCAAAGCTACTGGAAAGTAGGATGGATTGATAAGTACCTTGCTTGGATTGATCGCCATGCCGAACTGACACTTCGAGATGTTGAAAAGATTGCTACGCTGGCGGTTGTTGCGCCCGAGCCGAGGAGTGAGACAGATACAATTCTCCACCTATATACTGGGCTTCTAATTCTCCAAGTGGCGAGACCAGATTTGGTTGATCGGGCGCGGACAGGAACTCTCTATTTTGAGGATTTTGTGAGAGTGATCGACTTCGCGGATAAACCGGGCGACAGCAACCCCAAGTACTTGCCTCATGTCATATGGCGGACAGCAACTTGGAATCAACGTACAACCACCAGTACTCCTAACTACATAGAAAACGCGAGGGGCAACTACTTTCCAGGAGCAGAGCCAAGGGAAGTTCTAAGGCAAATCATCAGTGAAACATTGGATGTATTCAATCCACTGTTTTGAGTACGGTAGGATTTCGGCGACTATTTAGCTACCGTCGAATTCGCCGACGCCGATTCCAAGTGAGCAAGGTCTCGAAATGCCAACAAGAATCAAGGTTTTGGTCCCGAACCCGAAGCGCGGGAAAAGCATAGGCCGCTTCGACCAGTACCGCGACGGGATGACCGTAGATCAGTACATCGACGCCTGCGGCCGGCTTGGATATCCGCCCTCTAAGGCCCGCGCCGATATCAAGTGGGACCTCGAGCGGAACTTCATCGAGCTCTATGAAGCCTGAGCGTCGAGGGTGCTGAGCCAACATCTAGTGGCTCCTTCCAAGCAGGCGTGTGGCTGCCACTAGCTACTTTCATAGAACGGCGGCGGGCCAGGAATGATCGAAGTCTGGAAGCTGCGTGAAGCGGAGGCGACAGAGCCCGGCGCGCTGGCACTCGGTTCAGGGTTTAGTTCCTCTCGGCTCAGCGATACTTGCCTCGCGGATGAGGCGAGCCGGAAATTGGATAAACTTTTGGCTTCCTGTTTTACCTCTAGTGATACCTATGTCGCAATCCGTCTAAGGCCAAAGATTTGACCTTCAGAGCTCAAAATGTTCGGCTCGGGCTGCATTTCGAATGTGCGTGTGGAGAAACCGAGAATGATCCGAAGAGACCTCATCCTCAGCGCGAGCCTTCTACTTTCGCCGACACTGGCCGTCGCCGAAGACATCGAAGGTTCAATGCGTTGCGAGGTAAAGAGCAACGAGATTATCGCCGTCGAAGATGGCAGGCCCGTGCGCTACACAGGAATAACTGACAAGTTTGAAGTCGGTGATACGCTCATTTTTTCATATATCCTGGAGGAAAATGAGCTCGCGTCCGATAGGTTCTTTCCCATGCTTGAATTGGAGTTACGGGATGAAGCTCGCAACGACGACGAAGTGACTTGGAATGGACCTGTTACGAAAAACATCTTTAGTGACCGAGGTATAGCCCTCGACGAGAACGCTCGTGGAGCCTCCATCTCCGGCTACATGATATTTGACGAGAACCGAATAGACCTTGAAAGCCCAATTTGGGGCGAACTGAAACTAAACCGATACTATAAGAGCGATTGGCAAGGGATAGGCGTCCGAACGGTCTTCTTTGGAGCGGTTTATCAAGCTCAAGTGTTCACGTTAGACTGCCGCCATACGAGGGACCGAATTGACGATATTCTCTCGGCAGAGCCGTTCAGTCTGGAGGATTAGGTCTCGAGGCTCACGATACGGACGGTTGCTCGCTCGAACGCCAGCCGCACCTCCGCCCGGATCGCACGGTGTGCTTCCGTTATGCTCAGGGGCTAGTCTCACTTTGCCACTTCTTTTGAATCCAGAGCCAAGTCGAGATTGGCCGACGAATATGACGCCGCGCAGGAACGTGGGGAGGTTCAAAAGTCCGGCGGTGATAGGGTGAGCAACGTTGCAGACGCCAACAATGCTCCGTCATTGACCGACCTCGGCCTTCGCCGCTACGAAATCCCTGCGGCGCGGAAACCGCTTGCGCACGAGTCATTGTGGAGAAGGGCGGCGGGCCGGGAGTGAGATTGCGCTAGGCCGCAATCACACGCCGGTCTCTTTCTTTACCGCGACCAGACACGCTTCAATAAGGTCGAGCGGCTTGATCCGAGTGCCATCCTGGAATTCATAGAAGGCCTCAGTGCGGTTCGTGACCATCCGGCCTCCAGGGAGGAAAATCAGCTTCCCGCCAAATACAGCATTTAGTTGAGATGGCTTCAGTGCGCTCGTAAGCCCCTTGAATCGTGTGTCGCGGCGAAGCTCTTTGTGCTTGTGCATATTCGCAACTGCTTGAAGGTACTCGAACATGGGCTCGCGAGATATGAGGCGCGCCACAACTACGCCCGGCTTCTCTCGGTTCTCTTCCGCAATCCAATCAGCGCAATGATAGATCAGGATCGACGCTGAATAGGTAAGCGACTGATCATAAGGCTTCTCGCGCAACTTCTCGACCAGCGGTTGAAGCACCCTCTGGATGTAACCTTTCGAATCCATAGGGCTTGATACGCCACAGACGAGCCATCTTTAAGGCTTTAGTGCTTCGCCCTCTTGATGCCCCGCCTTGCAGCTCGCTTTACGCTCGCCCAGAACGATGGCTTGCGGCTACGATAGGCCGGAAAGGGGAATCTGCCATGACGGGAGCAAAAGTGCATCATCTGAAGGCTGAGCCAGGCAGGTTCGACTATACCCCATACCACATGGCGCGTTTGGCATATGATATTTTTCAGTCAGCCAAGTCGTTTGATAGCGGAAAAGAAAGAAAACTGTATCGGTACTTTTTGTACTCCGTAGCCATTGAGCTCGTTCTGAAGGCCCTTCTCTTGAACAACAATAATACTCAAGCGAGAAAGGACGAAAATCAGCGCATTCGGCATGACCTTTCGAAACTGAGTAGGTCCGCTCAACCGCAGCTTCCAGACGGATTCCTGACCGCCGATGACATCAGAGCAATTGATGATGTCTCACCGTTCTTTTCGGGAAAAGCGTTAGAGTACCCATCTGGTGAGATGATCAAAGAACTTCTGACAGGTGCGAGAAATCTTCCGAGCATTCAGTCGTTAGAAGCTGTCGCCGAAAAGTTGGTTGATCACGCAAGCCACGATAATTTCTTTAGCGGATCAGACACAACTGACGCCAAATGAACGGTGGGGAGATCGGCCAAAGGTTTGAATTGGGGATGTGTGAGAAGCGCTGGCTAGTCGGTTTCCTCTGACGCGCATTGTTTACTTTTCACGCCCCCCGGGGGCTGATGCGTCGTTTTGTTTCATAGGCAGCGTGGGGTTCGCACTAAATTGTCATGAAGACTGTCCCTCGATGCCTCAAAAGCGCCGCTCCGAAGAGCGACACTCTTGAGTGTAGTAACGAGTGATTTGCATGTGTTCTGGGGTCGTCCACTTGGGCGGCCCCAATTTTTTGTCTGCTCGATCGTGAACGCAGTTCCAGTCGGCAGTTGTTTCCCAAGTAATTTCCGAAACGAGGCTGAAAGATGGCCTTCTTGAGGAATTGTTGGCGCTGGTAAGACCAAGGTGGAACTCCGCTTGAATTATGGGTGCCCGCCCGGTGGTCGTTCCGGGCGGGCGCTAATACAGGCGAGCGCCTTGCGGCGGTGAGCCTCGCTTGTGCCGTGTCAACGCCAGGAGAGCCGCCCACGACTGCCGAGGTTTTTCATGCACGCCCACTCTCGGCTTGGACGCCCTGCCTCATGGCAGGCTCTGGTATGCCTTACGCGTCAGGGAATGCGCCGAAGATAACGGCGGCAGGACGCCAGACGCCGAAAGCCCATCGGCCTTCCGCTCGAATGGTCAGAAGGTTCTTCTCCACGTCATCCTCGTTCTGGTCGAAGATTTCGACCACGGTGGACTGACGCGACCAAAGCATCATGCTGTCGGTCGAGATGCAGAAGAACGAGCCGGACGGCACGCTGTTGGAGATGATGACGGGCAAGCCCCACGTCATGGGCTGCATCCCGTTCCGAAGATAGGTGATGCTGTTGCCACCCTGCGCCAGGTACGACGCATCGCCCGAGATGCCGGTCTTCGTGCGTTCCAAGCGTCCGAAGTCTGCCGGGTTCACGAGGAAGGCGCTCGGCATGTAGTCCGAGACGACAACCTGCTGCTTTGCCCGGTTCAGGGCGTCGAAGTCGTTGTCGGCCGTGACCACGGTGAGGTCGGTGTGGTTGCCGGTCTGGTTCATGCCCGAGAGGTTCGGAGATGAGCCGTTGCCCTGGATGATCTGCTGTTCGAGCCGCTGCTCCACCGCGTGACGCAAGCGCGCATCGATGTAGCTTTGAAGGGCCGGTTGATCGTCCATGGCCTGCCGCGACACTTTGAGGAACGTCGCGATGGTCCGCACCGGTTCGTCAATGCCCTCGAAGATTAGCGTAGATTCCGGCTTCTGGGCCGCTTCTGCCGTTTCGGCCGCGTTGTTCGTCCAAGAGGCTTCCCGCGTGTAGTGAACCTGGTTCGAGGTCGCCGTGCCGCGTGGCACCACGTCCAAGAGCCGCAGGGGACGGAAGGCACCTCCGACGATTCCCGGCATGTTGTCCTTGGGAACAACGCCGGTGTCGGTCGGGTCTTGCGGTGAGCCACCTTCGCCAAGAATGGTGTTCTTGATTTCGAGGCCAGCACGGGCGGTGCGCTTGGCGGCAACGTCTTTCCAGGCGTCAGAGCCGAGGATTTCGGCGCCGATAGATTTCCGCGACGTGCTGCCAATGAGGCCGCCGCCGAAGCCCTTCTGCTGCATTCCGGTCATGCTGTCGCGAAGGCCAGTGACTTCGGTTTCAAGCTCGTCGATGCGACTCGTGTATTTCTTGTGAAGCTTCTGCTCGACTTGATTGAGCGCATCTTCAACTGCTGTGATATCGAGTGCCATTGGGCGTACTCCGAGTGTAGGTTTCATGCGAATTCTCAAAGCGCGCCTTCATCCCGAAGGCCCTACTCTCGGGGACCGGCCACATCCCGCGGCTGGGGTCCGCCTCATCCCAACCTTTCTCACAAAGGCCAGGCTCGTCTTCCAGTCCGCCGACTCGCTCAGGCTGGGACCGGGTGCCGGGCTGAGAAACCCGACAGAGGTATCATAGCACCCCACCGTGAAAGCGCCAATACTCAACTTGCCCTCCCTCCGGTTTCAGCGCCGTGGATGGCCTGTTGGGCGAGGCTCAAAAGGAAGCTGTCAGCGGCAAGTCTGCCGTCCCTTGCTTCGATCAGCGCATGTCCGAAGCCGATCAGGCTTGCCGCGAAGCCCTCTCGATCGATGCCGAGGCTTTCGGCTTGGTTGGCGAGGTTTTGAAGGCCCGGCTTTAGGCTGGCGATCTGCTCGTGTTCAGTGTCGGTCATTGTCGGTCCTTTCGTGAGGGGGGGGGTACCCCCCTTTTTCCGAGGTGATATTGCACGCGCACGTGGGTGGCGGGTTTCCATGCGAGCTGGCGCTGAACTTTGAATGCCCCCCCGTGCCGTCCCGCGAAAAAACCCAGAGAGATGGCACTAGATATGCCTCCCATTCGGGCGCACTCATTGCCCGCCCCCATGCTTCCTATTCGGGCGCACTTCGACGACATTTTCGGGCAATTCAGCTTCGTGGGTGCGTCCTATTGGGGCGCGGTGGTGCGCCCTATTCGGATTAGGGGTTACATTTTTGATCCGTGCCTTTCGGGGTTTTGGGCGATAGCTCCCGTATACCGGTACCGGGAAGTCATAGCCTTCGCTCCACCTCTCGGGTTCGCGCGTGGGTGGCTTGAATGGTGGCTTTGCGCCCGAGGCAAGCATGGTTAGACGCCATGTCGCCGTGCGGCCTTTCCCGTCCAGTCCGAGCGACCAAGCCCCGGTGGCAATGATCCAGCCTTTCGCCTGCAGATCAGCTAGGCCGGCCGAGACGGATTTGACGCTCAGGCCAGTGTCCTTCGCGAGGTCGCGAGGTGAGCGAAAGACGCTGCCGTTGTTATTCAGCCTCTTGCCTTCCGCGAAGCATCTCAGCTTCAGGCGCATGTAGACTTCCCGCGCGGCTGGCGTCAGAGCCTTCCAGGCGGAAAGTTGAACTTCGCTCCGCTCATATTTGGCGAAGCCCGCCATTACGCGGCCTCGATCTGCACGACGCTACGAAGCACATACACCCCATGTCGGCCGGGAAAGGCGCCGCCGTGGCGCTCCCACTTCGTGTCGACGTGGATGCCCTTCTTGCGCAGCTTTTCGACGTATGCGCTCCACCTGGGCGCGGGCCGGTCAACAGTGCTGACGCCGGTCGATCCGGCGATGATGAGTTGCTGCAAGGCCCAAGCCGTGCGGCCCTTGAGTGCTATCGGGCTGTCATACCCTTCGATGGTGACTGAGAGTTTCATGTTGCTGCTCGCTTGTTGCGCGCAGGCGGTGCATGGGGAATTCAGATACCGAACCGTTATACTGCAGTTCGATCTTCACCCCTGCCTCGCACCGTCCCGCGCGGCAGGGGTTTTTAGGCGGCGCTCTCGGACTGAGCTTCGGCGATTTTCTTCGCCTGCCACTCGCGAATAAGTTCGACGGTCGTGTATTTGCGGCGGCCAACCGTGAAGAAGGTCGGCCCGCGACCGTGGCGGCATTCGCTTTCGAGCGTCGATTGCGGAAGGTCGAGAGCCACAGCAGCCTCGGCAATAGAGAACTGTAGGCGGGGAATTGCGGTGTCTGACATTTGTGCGTCCTTAGTTGCGGTCAACTGGTAGACGCTTCGTAGTCGTTCCCCTTTTGCGGCCCCTACTTAGCCGCGAAATTTGTCATCTTCCCTTACGAATTTCTGTGAGCCGAGCCTGCAAGGCTCTGTCTGTCGGCACGTCTGCGCCGTCTTCTTCCATCTTGCGTTTCACGGTCTTCCAGGTATCGCCGGGCTCATTGAAATAGTGCCGAACAGCCTCGCGCTCTTCAGCAACCCGTGCGGCCTCTGTTGCTCCGCCCCTGTGCCGGTCTGCAGTGTATTTTGTGACGCGGCGCAAAACGGCAAAGTCACCGGCAATGTGCTCTATGTCTGCCCGTGCCTCGGCAATCGCCAGCTTCACATGGACATTTCTGCAAGCCGGGCTGTCGGAAAGCTCGTCTAGCTGCTCCACAAAGAAGCGAGACATTTCCTCGGCCTGCTTCATTGCTGCGGCCTGTCCATCTGGCGTGTCCACGTATTTCAGCATCAACAAGCGTTCGACAAAGCGAGCGGCGAGACCGTTGACCATATCCACCGCTTTCAGCGTTTCGGGACTTGCTTCCGACTCGTTCATGCGAACCACTCCGCCAGTTGCGCGGCCGTGAATTTCGCATAGGTCGCCTCGATCATATCCACGCTCGATCCGACATGCTGAGCAACGGCCACGGTCGGCACGCCACGGCTCAGGGCGCGCGATATGAAGCCATGACGCAGGGCGTAGCTTGTCACGTCCTCGGGCAACCCTGCGGCCTTCACGGCGGTTCTGACGGGCTTCATGTGGCCGCCGTCAGGCCATGCCTGCCCGTCCTGCCGTGGTATCAGAGGGGCATCAGGGTGGCGGTTGCCAGCCTTGAGCCGGAACCACTCGGCCTTGTCGGGTGAAAGCACAATGACGCGACGGCCTGTCTTGCCGGTGAGCGCCAGTCGGTTGCCTTCAAGGTCGCTCACCACGGCCCCGGCAATCTCGCCGCACCGCGCCCCGGTCAGTTGAAGCGCCTTGAGCAGGTCGGCCACGTCTTGGCGTGCCGCGTCGATCAGGCGGGCTTCCTCGGCTTCCGTCAAGATGACCATGCGCTTTCCGAAGCTGTCCGCCTTGGTGAATTTCTGCACCGATACCCATGCTCGCGCCCCTTGGTAATTGTGCAGGTCGGCGTAGCGCGTCAGGGCGGCCTTGAGGACGGCCAATTCCCTATTGGCGGTGGCGCGGCGGGCCTGCGGGTTGGTGCCTGCCTCCACGATGCTGTTCATCCATGCGGTAACGTCGCGGGCGGTGAGCGTCTTTAGCGCCGTCGTGGGGAATGCCTTGCCGATGCGGCGCGCTTGGTTGCGAAGGTCGGTGCATCGCTTGGCGGTCGTCGCCGTCCGGCATTTCCATTCCGCCCAATCGTCCAGAGCATCGGCAACGGTGATTTTCGACGGGTCCGCGTCCAACTGTCCAACGGCCTTCGATAGGGCTTGCTCATAGCTGAGACAGTCGCCGCCGTTTGCGGGTGAAGTATCGTCAGCGGTGCCGAGCGTTTCGTGGGCGTATCCCCCGGTCGGCTTGGCGGTGCGCAGCATCCATGAACCTGATCGGCCTTCCGTCTGCCTTCGGTAGACCAGGGCGCGGCCGGTACCGAGTTTCTGAGCATGGGCCTTGCCGGTTGCCAGCTTGGCGCGGGCGGTCTTCGTCCTCAAATCAGCCATTAGTCAAACCTTAGTCAAAAACAGCTAACAAGGGCTGCCTGGGCTGAACTAAAGCTAGCTGACACAATCAGTCAATAAATTCAGGACATATCTAAGGTTAGCTGATAGCCAACTATGGTCAACTTGAGGGAATTTATCCCTTGGTAAGGGAGAGGTCGAGAGTTCAAATCTCTCCGGCAGCACCAGTCCTTAGTCCTCCAAAATGCAGATGCGCCAGCGAACAGGTCCTGTCGGGACCGACGCTATCGGCCAAGCCGATCGTTCAGGCGTCGATCTACGTCACCTCGTAAGGCTCGGTAAGGCTCCCGAAGATGCGCTCGACATTCGGGTCTGCGACGGGCGGGCCAACGCGCAGGCTTGGCAGGTCGAAGAGCAGTTTCGCGGTCCACGACGCAGTCGACCGAAAGCCAACCACCGCCTTGATCCGGTCGCCCGCCTCGAACATCAGCCGCTCGGCCGTTCCGGGCGAGGTTTCGAGCGTCACGGGCAATGCTCCGAAATTCAGCGTGTCGGTATGGTCGGCGGGATGTGGCTTGAGAACGACGGCGCCGTAATCACTGATAAGACTGTCGATAAGACGTGCCAGCCAATCCCTGTCCGGTGCCAGATGCGCCAGCCGCATCGGCGGAAGGATCAGAAACGCAAACGGTTCATCCGGCAGGTCGTGCCGGCGACCAGCCTGAGACATGCCGGCCAGCACGGCGCGCGCGCTCTCCACATAGGCCGCGTTCGGACGAACCTGCGATTGAAACCGATCCTCAAGCATCCCGAAATGAGGAACGGTCACGAAGAGAGACCGTATCCGCTTCTTCAGTTGCGCCAGCCCGTATCTCCTGCGGCTCGGCATGTCTTTTCCCAGAACGGCAGCCTCGCGGCACAGGTCCCGGTACAAAATCCCTTCGTCGGAGCGGTAGTTGCCCGTCCCATCGTCGATCTCGACCTGCCTCGCACCCTTCCTGCGCCGGTATGTCGGCTGCGTCGTCAGATGAACCACTCCCGGCGCGCCCTTGAAACGGGCGAGGTCCTGCTGAAACCCGGTCATGTCCGTGATCCTGACGCCGAGTTCAGCCGCGACGCTCTCATAGGACGCACCATCCATTCCGGTGCTCCAGTAATCTGTCAGGCCGAAAACAATCTCAGCCTTCGATCCTTTCGCGCGGATGTGGTGCGCATAGGCCAGACCGTTCAGCAGTTGAAACTGTGAAGAGACCGGGAAGAGAACCGCGCGTTCGGCGACAAGCCCCTTGGAATCGGCCGAGCGCGTCACGACCGCTGTCTCTCTCTGAGGTATGGACGATGGCAGGTCATCGAAAAAGTCCTATCCGAGCGCGACCGATGCGGCAACGGGGGGGCCGAGACCCGCCCGCTCCGGCAATCACCCTCTGCGCGCGATGCGAACCGCGATCCGCACAATTAGCGCCGCAAGGCCCGCACCCGCCATCGTCAGTGCTGTCGCACGGAAAGTCATCACATCCGCGAGCCCCCCGAAAGCGAGCGAGCCAAGGGCCGCGGACCCGATCGCGACGACGGCCCAGATGCTCATCACCCGGCCACGATAGGTGTCATCGATCTGCATCTGGATCGCGCTCTGGCAGAAGATGCTGACGACCGTCGCGACGAAAGCGAGCGCCGCAACAAGCGCCATGGCCACACCCCAGACCTGAAACAAGCCGAGTGCGGAGAGAACGCCCAATCCCAAAGCATAAAGCGCGGGGATGAGTGGCGGGACGCTGCCGTCCGGTCGCCCCGGCAGGATCGCCAGAAACAGCCCGCCAAGGACCGCCCCGACCCCCGCTGCCGATGTCAGAAGGCCAAGCCCGGACGCACCCCGGTCGAACACTCCGTCCGCAAGGATGGGCAGCACTTCGATGATACCGCGCAGAAAGAACGACGACAGCGCGGCGATCAGAAGCGCCGCGCGGATATTGGTATCCGTTCTGACATAGCCGAACCCGGCCAGAAGCGCCTCGAAGAACCGCACCTTCTCGGTGCCCTGACCCTGCCGCGCCCTCGGGCGGAGGGTTGCCAGCGCCAGAATGAAGGGAAGGTAACAGACCGTCGTCACGAGAAGGCAGGTAAAGACCCCGAACTCGGCGATCAGGTAGCCTGCCAGCGCCGGACCGGTCATGCGCGCGATGTTGAAGTTCATCGCCACAAGATTGACCGCCGAGCCGATCCTGTCGCGCTCGACAAGGCGCGGCGCAAGCGACATGCGGACAGGCGCATGGGCCGACATCGTCAGGCCCGTCAGCGTCGCATAGGCGAGAAGCCCGAAGGGCGTCAGCAGGCCCGAGCCGTAGAGAACCGACAAGCTCGCGGCCAGGAACATAAGCGTGCTCTGGGTCAGGACTGCCGCGCGCTTGATGTCGATCCGGTCGGTCAGCACGCCGAAAAGCGGCCCCGCCACCATCGTCGGCGCGAAATAGAGAAACGCCACGAGGCCCACGAAGCTGGCCGATCCCGTCAGTTCCCACGCGATCCAGCCGACGGTCACGCGCAGCATCCAGAGCGCGTTCAACGCAAAGACGTTGCCGCCGAGATACCTGCGGAATTGGCCCGACGCGAGCGCGCTCACATTCATGCGTTAGAAGCCTTCAAACCGGTCGAAAGGAACCGGTGCCATCAGTGCTAGTCACCCATAGCGAAGGTCCCGTCATCGATACAAGGGCGTTGCGTACCGATCCGTTCCCCGGGTGGGGTCAGCTTTCGTAGCGCGTGCGTCCCCGCCGGTCGGCGTCGATCTTCAGGCGCACGTTCACCGGCTGATGCGCGCGCTGCGAACAGGCCTGTCGCGGGCAGAGGTGACACGAGATCCCAATGGGCGCGTAGAGCGTCCGGTCCGTGGGGTCGAAGCGCTCGGCATAGCCCAGCCGGTCGGCGTACCCCACCTCGCAGCCAAGCGCGATGACAAGCCGGCGGTCCTGCGTCTGCCGGCTGAAGACGGGGCGGTCGGTGGTGCGCGAGATGGTGAAGAACCGCTCGCCATCGGGCAGCTCCACGAATTGCGGCAGGATCAGACCGGGCGAGCGGAACGCGCCATGGATATCCCATACAGGACAGGCACCGCCCTGCTCGGCCAGCGTGATCGCGGTGGCGTTGAACCGCTTGGTGATGTTCCCCGCCCGGTCCACGCGCAGAAAGAAAAACGGCACGCCGCGCTTGCCGTCCCGCTGCAGCGTCGTCAGCCGATGGCACGCCTGCTCATAGGACACGCCGAAAGCAGCGGCGATCCGGTCGATATCGTAGCGGGTCAGCTCGGCCAGTTCATGGACCGTGTCATAGGGCATCAGGAAGGCCGCCGCGAAGTAGTTGGTCAGTTCGACCGCCAGCCGGGCTTCGGCGTCGTCATCGCTCAACCCGGCTTTCGCGATGCGCGCCGCAACAAGTTCGGAAGTGACCAGCAGGCCGGCGACGTAGGCCAGCTGAAAAACCCTGTTCGGATGGTCGAGCGCCTCCGACAGCAGAACCTGCCCCGCATCGCGCCGGAATTCCCTCAGCGTGTCAGGCATCTCGCTCAGCCGGACGACCCGCGCCTCGATCCCGTGCTCGACCCTCAGATACCGCTTGAGCGAGGCGTACATGTCGTCATGCGACCCGCCGATTTTTTCGCGAAGTTCCTCTGCCGCTTGTTCGAGATCGTCGAAATGGTTTTGCCGGTCGCGGAAGAAGTCGTGGATCGCGGCTTCCGGCGCGGCGGCAAGCAACTGGTCGATCTGTGCCGTGTCGGTCAGCCGGTTGATCCGCTCCGCCATGGTGCGGTGGCTCTGATAGATTTGCAGGAACCGCGCGACAAAACGCGGGGCATGATCGACGGCGGCGCGCAATTCCTGAAGGTCGGGCGCATCGCCGGTGAACACCGGATCACGCATCGCCACACGCAACTCGGGGATTCGCGTCTCGCTCTGGTGGCCCAGCAGGTCGCGCCAATCGACACCGTATTCCTCGGTGATTGACACCAGAACCTGCACGGACAGGCTTCTCTGATTGCTTTCGAGCAGGTTTACATAGGCTGCACTGATCCCGAGGCGCCGGGCCATCTGGGCCTGGGTTTCACCGTGATCGCGCCGAAGCTGGCGCAGTTGAGGGCCAACGAAGGTCTTCTGCATATTTACAGATTTACAGTATAGATATCAGTAAACGCAATAATTTACTTAAGAACTCGAATTTTGCGGAACTAAATTACGCGTCGGTTATATCCCTCCCTCGAGACGCGCCTCATCCGCGACTTGCTAGGACACCAAGGCCCGGTGTCATCATGGGAGGATATTACATGATCAACATTTTCACTCGCCGCAGCGCAATGGCCCTTGCCGCATCGGCTGCAATTGCCGTGACCGCAGGTGCGCCCGTGGCGGCCGCCGACTGGAAACCGCAGAAGCCGGTCGAAATGGTCATCATGGCCGGACAGGGCGGCGGCGCTGACCGTCTCGCACGCCTGTTCCAGTCGATCATCCAGAAGGAAAACCTGTCCTCGATGCCGATCCTGCCGGTGAACAAGGGCGGCGGATCTGGTGCCGAGGCGCTGCGTTACCTGAAAGACAACGAAGGCGATGCCCACAAGATCATGGCGACGCTCAACAGCTATTACACCACGCCGCTCCGCACCGACATTGGCGTCGATATCACGGAATACACCCCTATTGCCCGCATGGCGCTCGACACCTTCGTCCTCTGGGTCAACGCCGACAGCGACATCCAGACGCTCGACGACTGGGTCGCCGCCGTACGCGCTTCGGGCGGCGAGTGGAAAATGGGCGGCACCGGCACCGGTCAGGAAGACAGCCTTCTGACCGCGATGCTGGAAGAAGAGTTCGACCTCGATATCACCTACGTCCCGTTCAAGGGCGGCGGCGACGTGGCCAAGAACCTTGTCGGCGGTCACATAGACTCGACCGTGAACAACCCGTCCGAGCAGATGGGCTTCTACAACGCCGGCAAGTCGCGCCCCATCGTGGCCTTCACGCCCGAGCGCATCGCCGCCTTCCCCGACACGCCCACCGCGGGCGAGGAAGGACACGACATTGTCTACTGGATGCAGCGCTCCTTCGTCGGCCCCAAGGACATGCCGGCCGAGGCCGTGGCCTACTACACCGCCATGTTCGAGGCGCTGTCCGAAACCGAGGAATGGAAGACCTACACCGAGGAAAAGGCGCTGATGGCCGACTTCCTGACCGGTGACGCGCTTCAGGCCTATTTCCTCGAAGAACGGGCCAAGCACGCCGACATCCTGCAGATCATGGACGAAGGCTCCTCCTGATCTGTCCGTAAGACAGGCGGGGCCGCATCCCTCCGGCCCCGCCTTTCCGACCCATTTCCCTATTCCGAGGCATGAGACATGTTGACGGCTGACCGCGCCATTGCGCTCGCGATCATCGGGCTTAGCCTGTATTTCATGAGCCACGCCATCGCCCTTCCCATCGGCTGGAACGGCGAGACCGGGGGGCCAGGCGGCGGCGCGTTTCCTTTCTGGTTGTCTCTGATCATGGCGCTCTGCGCGGCCGGAGTCCTGATCCGCAGCTTCGGCACACCGGACGACGGCCTGCCCTTCTTCGACCCCGAGACGATCCGCTCCGTCGCCGCCGTCGCCATCGCGCTGACCGCCACAATCGCGCTGACACCGATCCTGGGCGCCTATGTCTCCATCGTGCTCTTCCTGCTCTGGTACCTGCGCGTCTTCGGCGGGCATGGCTGGACGCTGACGCTCTCGCTCACCGCAGCCACCCCACTCTTCCTTTTCTTTTTCTTCGAAGTGACGCTCAAGATCCTGCTGCCCAAGGGCTGGACCGAGCCGCTGTTCCTGCCGCTTTACGCAACCTTCTTCTGAGAAAGAGCCGCCACCATGGATGTACTTGCTCTTCTTGCCGACGGCTTCGCCACCTCGCTCTCGCCCGTCAACCTGATGATTGTGATCATCGGCGTGACCGCCGGCCTCTTCATCGGCGCGATGCCTGGCCTTGGCTCGGTCAACGGCGTGGCCATCGTCCTGCCGCTGACTTTCATCGTGCCGCCGTCATCCGCGATCATCCTGCTGGCGGCGATCTACTACGGCGCGATGTATGGCGGCGCGGTCAGCTCGGTCCTCTTGGGCATCCCCGGCGCTTCTACCGCCGTCGCGACAACCTTCGACGGGCGGCCCATGGCGCAACAGGGCAAGGCGGGCCTCGCGCTCATCGCCGCTGCTGTCGCGTCCTTCGTGGGCGGGACGATCTCGGTCGTCCTTTTCACGCTCTTCGCCGCTCCCCTCGCAGACCTGGCGCTGGCCTTCGGCCCGGCCGAGGAATTCGCCCTCGTCCTCCTGGCCTTCACTACCTTCGTGGGCCTCGGCGGCGACGACATCCTGAAAACAATCGTCATGATCTGCCTCGGCCTTGTTCTGTCCACCGTGGGCCTCGACCTGATCTCGGGCCAGCCGCGCCTGATCTTCGGCGACATGCCGGGCTTCTACTCGGGCATCTCGTTCCTCGTCCTCGCAATCGGCGTCTATGGCGTGGGCGAGGTGCTCCACACCATCGAGACCTCGAAATCCGCGCCCGCCGTCACCCCTGCCCGGCTGACTTTCCGCGAACTGGCCGATGGCCTCCGCCGGATGAACCGCCTCTGGAAGACCATGAGCATCGGTTCCTTCCTGGGCTTCTTTGTGGGGATGCTGCCCGCCGCCGGTGCGACGCCCGCCTCGCTCATGGCCTACGGGATCGCGAAGACGACGTCGCGAGAGCCCGAGTCCTTCGGCAAGGGCAATATCGAAGGCGTCGCCGCGCCCGAGACCGCCAACAACGCCGCTTCGACCGGCTCTCTCCTGCCGATGCTGACCCTCGGCATTCCCGGCTCGCCGACGACCGCGCTCCTTCTCGGCGGCATGGTCATGTGGGGTCTCGTCCCCGGACCCATGCTCTTCATCGAACAGCCGGATTTCGTCTGGGGCCTGATCTCGTCGCTCTATACGGCCAACTTCGCCGCCGTCGCGATCAACCTCGCGCTGATACCGCTCTTCGTCTGGGCGCTCAGAATGCCGTTCACGGTGCTTTGCGCCATGGTTCTGGTGCTCTGCATCGTTGGCGGCTTCGCCCCCAGCCAAAAGATGCACGACGTCTGGCTGATCGCCGGGTTCGGCATCGCGGGCTACCTCCTGCGCAAGGCCGACTACCCGCTGGCACCGCTCGTCCTTGCGCTGGTCCTCGGACCGCTCATGGAAAAGAGCTTCCGCCAGACGCTGATCGCCGAGCAGGGCGACATGATGGCCTTCGTCGAGCGTCCGCTCTCGGCCACCTTCATCGCCATCGCGGTGCTCTTCTTCCTGCTGCCGCTCATCAAGGTGTGGCGCGCAAGGTCGGGCAAAGCGGCGATCTCGCCCGCCGAATAACCGAAGAAAGACTGCAAGGAATATCAAGATGACGTCGACGTTTTCGGCCCTGTTTTCGGGCCACCCCGACACTTCCCCTGCGTTTGGGGCGCCTGGGCGGGAGTGGTTGAGCTATGGGGGGCTTCGGGCTCTGGGGGGTGAGGTTCGGGGGGCGCTTCACGGGGCCGGGATCGGTCGGGGG